>CAZQVE010000001.1:0-225277 GCA_964596695.1 uncultured Candidatus Saccharibacteria bacterium
CTAAAATCCAAAAAGGCGCAGCCTGCGGCTGCCCCTGAAATTTCTCCCCCCAGCAGCATTTGGGTTTTGCTCCGCAAAACGCAAGAAAAAATCGCCCATTCGGGCGACAATTCCGCAAAAAGTTGCAATTTGGTAGAGTTTTACAACTCCGCTAGAACCCATTTTGAGCGAAATTGCTGAATCCCGCAAGCTCAGCCCCGACGCCTGCGGGCGTGAAACACCCGCTCGCCCCACCAGAAAAACCCTTTGAATTATTTTTTATTCCCCCCGCCGAATTTCTTTTTAGCTGAAAAGGGTGTTTTCTGGTGGTGGCGACTGCCAAAGAATTGGCAGAGGCGTCGAGGCTTTCCCTATATGATAACACTAGCTTTTTCTTGACATCTGTGCTAGCGTGGCAGTAGGGCATAGGATGCCTAGTATGTAAATATAATCGGGGGTGGGAAGATATGAAAATACTAAAAAGAAGTAAAATAATATCCGTAGCTATTGCTTTAGCTATTCTGTGCCTTGCTCCAACAGCAAACACCTATGCCGTAACACCAATGATCGGGCATAAATATGCAAACGGTGTCGGTAATGTAACTGTATGGATAAATTACGCTTCTGGCGTTGGTTATTGGCAAACATATATCAATGGTGGTGTGAATAACTGGATGTATACAGGCTGGAGCAATCCAATCTACATGAATTTTGTAAGTAGCAACTATGGTTCGATGATGGACTTTCACCTAAGCCATGATTCATACTATCCGCCGACATGGATAGTGTATGCGAACACGGAGCTTTATCGAGCCAACGGTACTCAGATTTTTGATCCGTGGCCCGAGAATTGGGCTTTTGCTGAAATTCGTATAAATCATGACAAGTTTTCCTTACCCAGCTTTCCTAATGCTGCTGCACAGGGAACGGTCCGTCATGAGATGGGGCATGCGTTTGGACTTAAGCATTGGCCCAGCGGCTCTGTGAATGTTAATAGTATTATGGCCGGATACTTAGAGGGCAGAGCGGTTCAAAGCGTCCAGCTAACCGATAACGATTCAATTAACATAATATATTAACGTAAGTCAGTGCGCAGTAAAGGAGATGTATATGTCAAAAAAGGTAACTAAGAAAAACGATTATAAAAAACATATATTGGCAACTGTAGTAGCAGTCGTAGTAGTGCTTGGCGGCACGGCGTCGTACGTACTTGTAAAATCTCAGCAGGACGGTAGCGATCAGTCTAAGAAAGTTGCAACTAAAACTGAAGAGTCAAGTGCTTATGACGCATACGCTAATATTGCCAATAAAGATATCGCACAGATTCGGTCGGAAGGAGAGATTGGGTGGGACGCGAGAGACCCATACTTTGGATATAATAACTTTCCTATTACAGCTGTCGTCCATATCGATTCAATAGATGGCGGACGCACATACAGACCGATTACGGAAAACTATGGTTATGCTGAAACTTTCGGTAAGATGACTGTACTTACTGTTTATAAGGGTGACGTAAAGCCTGGTCAGCACTTAAACTACACACGTGGTGGTGGCATAGTTTCCTACGACGACTACTGGAATAGCCTGAACCCACAGCAGCAGGATAAAAGGCTCCACCTAAATAACGGGGAGAAAAACCCAACCGGTATCAAATACGTCGAGCAAAAATTCTCTGGAGATATTGATATAGAAGCTGGCAAAAACTATCTCGTCTTCATGGCACCTAGTACATCTAAGGATGGTCGTCTCACAGAGTATTCCATAGCCGGTATGCAGTACGGGCTCAGAAAAGTAGAAGGCACCGGATCTGATATGAAAGTTTACAATAATAGTACTGAGAAATGGGAAAGCTTGAGTAGCGTCGTAAAACTAAATTAAAATATTGAACGACGCCTAATACGGGGTAGCGATAGCTGCCCTGTATTTTTTATCGTCGCTTTGCCGTCCGAGCCAAGCCTCGACGCCTCTGCCAATTCTTTGGCAGTCGCCACCACCAGAAAACACCCTTTTCAGCTAAAAAGAAATTCGGCGGGGGGAATAAAAAATAATTCAAAGGGTTTTTCTGGTGGGGCGAGCGGGTGTTTCACGCCCGCAGGCGTCGGGGCTGAGCTTGCGGGATTCAGCAATTTCGCTCAAAATGGGTTCTAGCGGAGTTGTAAAACTCTACCAAAACGATTATGCTTAAAAACTTCTTCGGAAGTTTTTTTGTTTTGGTATGATTAAACTATGGAAGATCCAAACATTACTCATCATTATGCAGGAGTATTGCTTGTAACTGATACCGGAAAGATCGTTGGCCAGCAACGCGACGATAAGCCAGGCATTGACAATCCAGGTAGGGTAGCAACATTCGGCGGAACGGTTGAAGATAATGAAGATTATCGTCATGCCGCATGGCGAGAATTGGTTGAAGAGGAAACAAATCTGAATATACCAGAAGAGTCGCTGAAGCTTTTTCTCGAAGATAAGTCATGGAGACCTTTAACGTCTGAATGGGAGTTAAGACACTTTTACTATGCAAAGATTAGTGAAAAGGATTTGGAAAAGTTGAAAGTTCACGAAGGCCAAGGATGGGCAATAATCAAAAATGAAAAAGACCCAAACTTGGTTGATGCTTGGCGGAATGTAATTCAAAAATACAAAGAGCTAAATCCATAGCCCGGTTCCCAACCTCGCACCAACTTGTGCGTCATGGACAAATCGGCTAAACTAATCATAAGTTAAATTGGAGGTTCGGTATGGAAAAAGGTAAACCAGCATATGAAGACGATATGGTAGATCTACTTCTTCATAATCCTGAAAAATATTGTAGTATCCGTGAGCAAGAGCTCCGCGATGCCGGATACATTAAGGGAGAAGAGAATGAAACAGACCGTCGCCCAACCGCTCTCGAAACGGCCTCCCGTCAAGAAATAAATGGACGTACGGTTTTCTCTGTACCTGCAATTATTCGCGGGTTCCGTGCGCGTAGGAATTAAACGTGCCCTATATAAAGAACGAAGACCGACCAGCGATAGACGCCGCACTAGAGTCACTCATTCAACATCTAAAAAGTCTCCCTATGGAGTCCCAAGACGGAGCTCTTAACTATACCGTGACGCGTATACTGAAGGAGCTTTATGAACCGAAGTATTTCAACTACAACCGAGCCATGGGAGTGTTGAGCTCAATACAAGCCGAGTATTACCGGCGAGATGTCGCGCCATACGAAGACAAAAAGATAGCCGAAAACGGTGACGTTTAGGACATTGAGTCTTCTTGCTTGACCCTATCTAGAGCCATTTCCAAGTAGACAAAACGGTGTTAATAGCATCGTATAATTCTTGCTCGTTACCGTTATAGGATCCGCCGCTCCCCCGGCTGCCATGAAAAGTGTATATTATGGAGTCACCCTGTATTTTAGTATCTTCGCCTTTATACATGTCCGACAGTGTTGCTACTGGTGGTTTTTTGGTATCTTGCGCAGTCGTACCCCTCCAAATAACTGCTGGTTTGCCCGCAAAGGTAAAGTGACCGAATGTGCTTAAAGGATCCGAAGCCTGCTGCTGAGACTCCCAATACGTGATGGAAGCGTTCCAGTTCTTGGTGGAGCTAATTTCTATATAATTGCCCGACGGGCCTTCTGCCTGCCCTAGGTCAACTATCTTATATTCTGGCGACTTTAGGATAATCCCGGGACCTAAGTTGCTAGAACCATCATCACCACGTTCCACCCTCCAATCAGACGGATAGTCAAAGGCAACCCAGTCAACGCCAAACCCGCCGTTAAACGTCTTCGTCTCTGGTTTCGATGATGTGGCGGTTACCGCGTCGCTCTGATTCGCTGTATTAGATTCACTTGAACTCGTCTTGTTCGCCTCGTCTTCGTTCTTTTGTACATTCGTGTAGAACAGATAGCCAACGAAACCGACAAGTAAGACTACGACAAACGCTGCCGCAACCTCAACGATGCTAAATCCTTTTTGATTCTGACTCATGGCCATAGTATATAGGAGACATAGAAAAAAGCATAGGCATTATACTACGATCGAATTGCTCTGTTTTGCTATATAATCAGTACACGAGCAGGAGACAGCGTCATCCGGACATTTTAGCCGATATATCAAAATGGATTTATACCAAGGATAAATAATAACATGAGCGATAAAGAGTATCTCCAACTAGCGGCAGAACAGGCGTCGAAATCTCAGGAGCCAATCAAGTGCGGCTCCGTCTTTGTAGATAAGAACGGCGCCGTAATAGCCAAGAACTTCAATTCACAACACACCGACAATATGACGGCTTCGCATGCGGAGATGAAATCAATAGCCGAAGCAAACGAAAAGCTTGGTCGCAAACTCAAGGGAGTAACGGCGTATGGCAACTGTGAGCCATGCACGATGTGCTTGACGGCTCTCATCTTCGCCGGCGTAGAAAGAATCGTTTTCACGAAACGGCTTAACGAGCTTGTTGGTCCCGAAAAGCAAGTAAACATAGATTGTTTTGAATTCGTTAAGAACTTTCCATATCAACCTAAGATTGAACTCTTATGACCGACTACTCTCAAAAATGGACTATCGTTACTTTTCTACAGCCGGTTGCCGAAGGCACGCAGTACGCCATGCAGGATTGGCCGCCACACGTTACCTTGGCGGACGTCTTTGCTGTTGATATCGACAGGGCGAACCTGTTAGAAAAGTTGAGCGGATTAGCAGCACACACCCAATCGTTTCGCACCGCCGCCCAGCAAAACACGCAACTCGGCAACCCCAACTCCCCCGTCGACGTCACGCTGCTTGAAAAAAATGATGCTCTAGCTTCTCTTCATAACTCTCTCATAAGACTACTCGAGGAAAACGGCGCCGTATTTAATACGCCCGAGTATACTCGGCAGGGTTTTCTTCCTCACATCACCGTGCGGAGTAAGAATTTTCTTCCCGCCGGCGAGCAGATCTTGATCGGTTCGTTTTCAGTGATAGATATGTTTCCGGACAATGACTGGCAGCAGCGAAAAGTTGTTGCTACTTACGACTTGAAGAAGAAATCGAAAAACCGCATACTGAAGGGTCTCCTTATCACACTGCTTGTGACCGCGGCGATTCCCGTGGTAGCACTTCTAGCATTTATTGCTCTTGGGGCCGTACTGAGCCAGAAAGTCTTGGAGGATTGCGACAAGCAAGGAATTCCGCACTCAAGGTGCCAGTGGTAGGACGCTGGCAATTAAGAATATCATCTTATTGATACAATAAGCATTTACAAAAATTGTTCCTTATGTTAATATAGTTACAGTTTTAGTTATCTCTTCTTTGCAAAAGCACTAAAATTCGGATGAATGCTCTCCTATAGTACCGGCGATTCATCACTACTGATGAATGAAAGGTATTCATGACGTATAACACCACTAAGCGCTCGTTTCATGGGCGAAAACAACGACCCGGTCGCAGTTTTGGTCAGCGTGTCAAAGCTGGCAATCGCAAAAAACAATATATAAACCCTGCTCGATTCGTGAACAAAAACATCACAGCGGCCAAGACGGCCGACGAATACGTTGCACGTCACAAGTTCAGCGATTTTGAACTGAATAATGCACTCAAGGGCACCATAGCTACCTCTGGTTACGAAACGCCTACCGCCATCCAGGATCAAACGATTCCGTACGTCCTCGCCGGCCGCGACGTGATTGGTCTGGCTAACACCGGCACCGGCAAAACTGCCGCCTTCTTGCTGCCTATCCTGCAAAAACTTTACAAAAACCGTATACCTCAATCGGTGTTAATCATGGCGCCTACGCGTGAGCTAGCGCAACAAATCGACGTCGAATTTAAGAAGTTTTCTCTTAACATGAAGCTGTATTCCGCTGTGTGTGTTGGCGGGGTGAATATCGGCGGTCAAATCCGACAGATCAGGCGCAACCCACATGTCATCATTGGCACGCCTGGTCGCCTGAAAGACCTCTTGAGTCAAGGTGTGCTTAACACGCACGCCATGAACACACTTGTTCTCGACGAGGCCGACCGTATGCTCGACATGGGATTCATCAACGACATCCGCGCGATCGTCAGCCAGATTCCAGCCGACCGACAAACACTTTGTTTTAGCGCCACTATGAGCGATGGGATAAAAAGCATCGTGCATGATTTTATGCGCAATCCGGAGCTTGTGTCGGTAAAGGTCAACGAGACCAACGATCACATTTACCAAGATATCGTCGGTTATGACAACGACGATCACAGAAAAGATCTGTTGGTTGAAATGCTCCGTCAAAGTGAATTCGAAAAGGTAATCGTGTTCGGCGAGACAAAATACGGCGTCCAGCGACTATCCGACAAGCTCGAAAAACAAGGTATCACATCACGAGCGATTCACGGTAACAAGACTCAGAGTCAACGTAACCGCGCGTTGCAATCGTTCAAGACAGATGAAGCGACCGTCCTCGTAGCGACCGACGTCGCTGCTCGCGGACTCGATATACCGAACGTATCGCATGTTATCAATTACGATCAGCCGCAAAGCTACGATGACTACGTACACCGCATAGGTCGTACTGGCCGTGGCGGCAAATCAGGCACAGCGCTGACATTCGTGCAGAAAAGATAAGTTCAGACTTCTTTTAGCCATTTGACGGCTTTGTCGTAATCATCAAAATACTTGATATTTCGACTCTTGCCAATTGCTTGCAGCAGCAAGTTCGCGGCAAGTTTCAACGCGGCATTCGAACCGACCATGGCCAGCTTGTCGTACCCGTCATCCCTCGCTAGCTCTACGACTCGCTTGCGTGCCTCTGGTGGTACTTTACCCATACGTGTCAAATTGTCCAGCAAAAGAGCCGGCTTGCCAGCCGCGCGTTGCTCATGGACAAGATGAAGTGCCTCGGCTCCCATGGCCTGTACCGACTCTACAGTCTGATCACCGTTGACGATTATCTCAACGATGCCGTGCTTGTTCATGAAAACGCTGTTTTGTCTCATATTTCTATAACTCGTTTGTCTTATTGTAAAGAACATCGAAAAATATTTCCATTGTAAAAAAGTAGTCAATTATTTGCTATTATGATATAATTATAGTATGGCTATAAATCCTACCCGGCAAGCACGCCCGGTTGCCACTCATGATCTTGAAACTCAGCTCCGCGAAACCATTCAACGCTACGAGCTTATTTTTAAGGCCACGAATGACGTACTATATGATCTTGACCTTATTAGCGGGAGCCTTGTGTGGAACGAAGCGCTCTATACGCAATACGGCTATCCGAGAGACGAAAAAGCGGATACGCTGGAATGGTGGACCGAGCACATTCATCCGAACGATGCTCTCCCCCTGGAAGCCGAGGTAGACGCTCGACTGAACAGCCAAGAAAACACATGGCAGGCAGAGTATCGCTTCAGAAAGGCCGATGGTAGCTATGTATACGTCCGTGACCGTGCCGTAATACATCGGGATATCGATGGAACACCACTCCGAATCACCGGTCTTCTTCTTGATATCACCAAACAGAAACAACTCGCTCGCGCCAAGGACGAGTTCATCTCTTTGATATCGCACCAGCTGCGAACTCCCCTGTCCGCTATCCGCCTATACGGCGAGATGTTAACAAATGGCACATTCGGACAACTCACACCAGAGCAAACGGAGCCAATCAAACACATCGCCGACTCAAGTGTCCGTCTCATTAAACTAGTAGACACTATATTGAACATTTCCAAGATCGAACTTGGGCATATCGCTTCAACGCCAGTACTCACGAATGTGAATGAGCTTATTCACGAATATATCAACGAGGTAACACCGCTTGCGCTGGAAAAGCACGTCAGTATTATCTTTAAGCCGAAAAAGAAGATTAAAAAAGTCCTGATTGACACAACTATCCTGGGGCAAGTACTTCACAACTTGCTCACCAATGCGATTCGATATACGAAACCACACGAAGGCACGGTGACTGTCTCGTTTGATAAAAATACCGATGGATACTTACTCGCTGTCAGCGATAACGGGATAGGTATTTCCGAGACGGCGCAACTAAATATTTTTCACCGCTTTTACCGCGCGGAAAATACAACCAATCTAAAGGAGCATGGTAGTGGTCTGGGGCTGTATCTCATCAAATTGATGACTGAATCAACCGGCTGCAAAGTATGGTTCGAGAGTGTCGAGAACAAAGGCACGACATTCTATGTTCGTATCCCCGAAAGCGGCATGAAAGCCCAGTAGCGGCTACGTGTTCAGTTCGCTTTCGACGATTGCCATCACGTCCGAAGGGCCAAGATCCGACTTCACTGCATGACGGTGGGCACCGAGTTGCAGTGCTTCTTTGATTTCTTTGCCGCCAGACAAATTGCTCATAATAACGATGCGCGTTTGCGGTGCAGTCGTCGGCAACATAGCTTCACGCAAAAAACCGGTACCATCTAGTACGGGCATCATCAGGTCAAGCAGGATAAGATCGTAGGTTTCTTTCTTGCAAAGTTCCAAAGCCTCCTGCCCGTTGCCTGCTGCATCAACCTGATAACCGTCTTGAGCGGTCAGCAAAATCGTATACGCATCGCGCAAAATCTTCTCGTCTTCAACAAGCAGTATCTTAGACATGGCAAACAATCCTGTCAAAATGATTATTCGTCATAATAAATCCCATCATTAATACCATATTGTACCATAAAACGCTGCCCATGTCACCTCTTTTTGGCATATTACCGCCCACGTAATCTCGCTGCGCCATGAATACCTCTCTATGTCTACTATTATACCACCGGTATATCTCTGAGCACTACTGTTTGGGGTTCGTTTGAGCTTCAGGCTCCACGGTTTCTGCAGGTATTTCACCGCCAAGCGTTTGCTGTACTTGGTCAAGTGTCACCTGGATGACCGTACCGGGCGCAACACTACCGGCCAACATCTGTTTGGCGACGAGGTTTTCGACGGCACGCTGAACCACGCGACGCATCGGACGGGCGCCGAGACGTGGATCATAACCCTTTTCGACCAAGAATTCCTTAGCATCATCAGCCACGCTGACACTAACTTTTTGCAACGCCATTTGCTTGTTGATGCCCGCAAGAATCAAATCGATAACTTGAATGAGCTCCGGCTTCTCCAACGGACGAAAGACAACGATTTCGTCGAAACGGTTCAAAAATTCAGGTCGGAACTGGTTGGTGTTGATAAGTTCGTCGACAAACTTCTGCTCGAACTGTTCTAGTTTGAAGCCCCGCTCGATGTATTCGCGGATGCGATCAGCGCCGGCGTTGGATGTTGCGATCACGATCGCGTCGCGGAAACTGACCTCGCGATTCTTGATATCTCGCAAAATACCTTCATCGAGCAACTGCAGTAGCGTAGTCAAAACTTGCGGATGCGCTTTTTCGATCTCGTCCAGCAGCACGACACTGAAGGGCTGTTTCATCGCCTGAGCTGTCAAACTACCCGGATCGTCGGCACCATCAGCGATAAGACGCGAGACATCCTCAGATCGCACGTATTCGTTAAGATCAAGCCGGATCATGCGGTCTTCACCACCGAAGTAGACGTCAGCCAATGCCTTAGAAAGCTCAGTCTTGCCGACACCCGTCGGACCTAAGAACAAGAATGTACCAATCGGCCGGTTTTCGTTGCGCACACCGGCACGCGCGCGTCGCAGCGCATCACTGACTACTTGCACGGCACGAGTTTGATTGATCATGCGTTCGTGAATCAAGTCTTCTAGATTTAACAATTTGTCACGTTCGTCTTCACCAGTCGCTACACCGACCTTGATGTTCATCGTCTGCTCGATTGCTTGCTGGATTGAGTTGCCCGTAACGAACCCGCTCTCGGCATAACCAGCACCGCTCTCGAGCAGTTTCAACGCCCGACCGGGCATAGCCAAGTCGTGAACATAGCGTTCGCTCAGTCTATAGGCTTCAGCCAGTGACTGGTAGATGTAGGTAACATTGCGTTGGTATTCGGTAAAAAGCAGCTGATCTTGCATGACGGCAATCGTCTCTTCGCGATTAGCAGGCGCAACGCTAATGCGATTAAGCGCGTTGATCAAACCTGGATTACGTTGGCCGATTTGCAGAAAACGCTGTTCATCCATAGTCAGAATGACGCGCAAATTACCAGCCTCGAGAATCGGCAACAGTACGTTTGTCAGATCGACTGATCCGACACCCTCCTCGAAAAACAGCTGGGCATTGTCCAGGCAGATGATAATGTTCTGAGCGCTATATGCCTCACCTAGCACCTGCATAATTAAACCTTCCAGCTCACCGCGCCCAGGTGCCGCCGCGATCAAGGCGGACGAATCAAGAATAAAGACCTGGCGGAATTTCAAACTCGCCGGAATCTTAGCCTTGGCATCCAGTAGTTTTTCGGCGAATGCATGAACAATGGTCGTTTTACCCGCTCCGGCCTCACCCACGAGCGCCGCGTTCTGTCTGCCGCCACTCCCAAACGTGTCGAGTAGCTGGTCGAGCGCCTTTTTATGAGAGTCGATCTCGACAGTAATACGGCCGCCAACCGATTCAGATAAGTTCTGACCAAACCGTTTGAGCAACGGAATGTAGCCAAACGAGAAGTCACGCGCGATACCGCCGGTTCGACGCGGGTCTTTCGTATGATTAACCATCAGTCGCAAATGCTCATACCATCGCACGCCGGCGAGCAGGTCGTTCATATCCAAATGCATGTGCGCCAACAGTGATTCGTGATCTGAAAATCCCTGCAAAATCGCCACCGCCAACACGGCGCCGGAAATATGCTCGCTGCCAGTCGCCGTCTTGATGTCCAGAGCGTGTTGCCAAATCGCCTCCGTATCCTCCGGCTTATCACTGGCAATATCGCTCAAAAAGTTTTTCGTGATACCGAACCGCGTGCCAAAGAACTGTCCGCCGCGAACCGAACCGGCTGCTGCCGCCAGGTCCTTAGGCGTCGGATTCTTACCCAACTGCCCCAAGATATCGCCCGAAAGCAGGCCGTCAACCGAATTAGTGGTTGTCGGTGGATGCCTGAGATCGCCACGCCACCATTCGTATGCCATGAACGGCAACGCCGCCAAGCCGATAGCGAACCAACCCCAAGTGATGTGGACAAAAAGCGCTGCAACGCCAGCCGCAAGCAACAATACGCAAAGTGCTACTAATACGACTCGCCACGGGCGACCCATCCGAACCCCTAGTCGGGCTTTTACCGCGCGGGTACTCGTATACTTGTAAAACGTCGAGTTCATCTTAGAATGCCGGTCCTTTCACGCTTAGGATCAGCCCAGCTACTGGCAATAACGGCAATAACGCCCAGCCCAAAAGTATAAGCAAGCCGATAATAACCTGTAGCAAGATCACGATCGCACCTATGATAATAATCAGCGTTCGTACGAAGGCACCGATAACCCGTGAAAATAATTTGTCCACGAGCGCCCGCAGCTTAACCTCAAGCGAGCCGTCAACTTTGCCGGCCGATATCTGTCGAAACGGCGCAAACAACGTTTTGAGTAATAAATCCATCGAAAAATAGTCGATCGTTCCCTCTAGCTGGACAGCGATCCGACCCGCTCGCTGACGCCAGCCGGCGGTATACCACCAGCGGAGCAACTCTACGACTAAAAGCATGACCGTATTATATCACCTCGTCCTCTGCTAAAATAGGGGTAACATGTCGAAGTCTTACAGCATACTCATGGGCAAGGCCGTCCGCTACATCGCCCGATTACGCGGCGGCGGCTCAGCGCTCCCCGGTCTGTTCGTCGAAAAGATTGACCGTCATTTCGTAAAGGATACGCTGGCACAGCTGCACTACGGTGTCGTCCTCGTCAGCGGTACCAACGGTAAAACAACGACAACAAAAATGGTCGTGGAACTCCTGGAGAGCCAGGGCTTGAAAGTCTTCACTAACCGCACCGGCAGCAACTTCAGTCGCGGCGTTGCCGCTGCACTTCTGGGCGAAGTCGACCGTCGCGGTCGACTGCACGCAGATATCGCCGTCCTGGAGTTAGATGAGGCTCATGCCGTCAATTTCGTACGCCAGATTCCGCCCAAATACAGCCTGCTCCTGAATGTTATGCGTGACCAGTTGGACCGGTTCGGTGAGATCGATACGACAGCCGGTATGCTGGCGCATATTGCCCAGGCAACGCGCGATACGGTCGTTATCAACCGCGAGGATCCGCGTCTACGCCGGATTGCCGCTCTCGTCAAAGCCGACGTGACGTTCTTTGGTCTGGATAAAAAACTACAACCTATGTTTCCCAATGACGACGACCTCCACGGTCTGGCATCAGCCAGAACGAAACTACCCGCCGCCGACGTGCTATTGTCTGATCTGGGTGATAAAGCCACTTTTACAATCGGCAGTAAGCCGGTCACGACATCGCTGAAGCTACAAGGAATTTACAATGTCTATAACGCCGCCGCCGCACTGGCTTTGGTGCGCGCCGTTATGGACGGGCAAGCCAATCTTGGACAACTTATCGATCGTCTGTCTACTATCGAGCCAGCTTTCGGTCGTGGCGAACGACTCATCGTAAACGGTCAACCATGCGAACTCGTACTGGTCAAAAATCCAAGCGGCTTTCGGTTGAGCCTTCATTCGTTTGACCCCAAAGGATATGCTACGATGATCGCTATCAATGACAACTACGCCGACGGCCGCGATATGAGCTGGTTGTGGGACGTTGATTTTGCCAGCTTGAAAAAATCCGGCGTCGCCGAAGTTGGCGGCATCCGAGCCTACGACATGGCTCTCCGTCTGCAATACGACGGTATATCTGTCGACAGTGTTAATGTAAACTTGGCTAAAAGCTTGCGACATTTTTTGAAAGCAAATCCGTCCGTTCCAAAACGCATTTATTGCACCTACACTGCCATGTTGGCGCTACGACGCGAACTAGGTAAAATCACGAAAGTAGAGCGTGTATCATGACCACGAAGACACTCACCATCCTCCAGCTATACTCGCGTGATATGAATATTTACGGCGACCATGGCAACGTATTGGTAGTAGCGCGGCGCGCCATGTGGCACGGTTATACACCAAGGATTATCACATACAATCCAGGCAATCCGTTCCCGGCGACTGCCGATATTATCGTTGGCGGCGGCGGTCAAGATAGCGGCCAAGACAAGGTTCAGGCCGACCTGTTAAAAATCGGCCCCCAACTACGCAAGCTGGCAGAATCAGGCACGCCGATGCTCATGATCTGCGGTCTTTATCAGCTGTTCGGTAATTACTTCAGGGCTCAGGATGGTCACGTTATCGACGGTATTGGTCTGCTCGATATCACGACAGTCGCCGGATCCGAACGGCTCATCGGCAACATCGTGACGCATAGCGATGAGTTTGGCGATATCATTGGCTACGAAAACCACAGCGGCCAGACTTTTCTCGGAGAGGGCGTCGAACCACTCGGTACGGTCGTGCGCGGTGCTGGCAATAACAACCAGGACGGTACAGAGGGTGCTCGCTATCGTAATGTTATCGGTAGTTACTTGCACGGATCATTATTGCCGAAAAATCCAGCGATCGCCGACTGGCTTATCGAGCAAGCGGCAACCCAAAAATATGGCGAGTTCACGCCCGGAACTCCCGACGACCACTTCGCCCTGCTTGCCCGCAAACATGCCATCAAACGGCCGCGCTAGGTATTTTGGAATTTTTTCAGCTCATTAACCACTTGTTCGCCATGTCCGAGCGGCGTAACGCGTCCGTAGACTTTGCGCACCATGCCAGACGGATCGATAAGAAACGTCTTGCGCAGTATGCCTGGTTTGCCAAACATCTTTGGCCCCCAGGCGCCATAGCTTTCGATCACCTTGCCATCAGCGTCGGTTAGCAGCGTAAAGTTCAGCGAATGCTTCGCCTTAAACTTTTCGTGACTTGTCGCGTCATCTTTGCTAATGCCAACAACTTCCGCGCCAAGGTTAGCCAAATCATCACGTGCGTCGCGCAGGCTGCAGGCTTCGGTCGTACAGCCAGGAGTGTCGTCCTTCGGATAAAAATACAGCACGATCCACTTGCCATCAAAATCGGCGAGCGATACGTTCTGTTTGGACTGGTCGGGCAATGTAAAATCTGGTGCCTTATAGGGTACGGATGTTTTATTCATACTTCTAATTATACGATATGGTGAATTGTCGGTGCCGATGGGTATATAATAGGCGAAGTGTCTGTGTCTGTGAAGAAAAAAATCCCGCGGATTGTCACGTTCGATATCATGCGTGGATTCTTTTTGATTGCCATTATTAATGACCATATCTACTACTTTCCCAACCTACTGGACTGGTGGGGTATGCGCGGGCAAATGCTCGTCTCAACCGCCGAGGGATTCTTCCTCGTTTCGGGCGTTGTTCTTGGCGTTGTACGTGGAGCCAAACTTGTTGACGCGCCGTTTCGTGATGTCGCCAAAATCGTTCTCAAACGCGCCCTGCAATTATATATAACCTACATTGTACTCGTCATAGCCTTCACGCTTATCGTTTGGTACATCTATCCTGATGAGCCACGTGTGAAATGGGGTGCGATGGGCGATCATAACTGGTGGAAACTACTATGGGAAACGATAACGTTCCAATACATATACGGGTGGGCCGACTACCTTCGCTTCTATGCTATCTACATCGCTCTCAGCCCATTCGCGCTCTGGCTACTCAGGCGCGGTCTCTGGTATATCGTCTTGCTCGTCAGTGCTCTCGTATGGCTTGCGTTTACTCCTGATTTTCGATATATGGAATGGACACAGGTGGAGATATTGCAACCGATTACCTGGCAAATTATATTCTTCACCGGACTCGTCATAGGTTTCCTCTGGCCTACGATCTCGGCATGGTGCACCAAGCGAAGAAAGGTACTGACGCGCTACGTCGCCATACCGTTCGTCGCTATAGCCGCCGCGCTCTTTTTCTGGAACGCATTCGCGGTGTTTGCGGTCGATTTCATTTCAAACCCATGGACACACCAGTTACATGAGGCGGCGACAAACCTTAATAAAAACGAATTCCTCAAGGTACAAATGCCCGTTGTACGGTTTGCCCTCTTCCTCATATGGTTCTGGGCATGGTTCCTTGTTATCGAATGGCTGCAAAAACCAGTCATCAAATATACTGGCTGGCTTCTCATACCATTCGGTACGAATTCTCTCTACGTCTATACCTTGCATGCCGTGGTGATCTTTTTCATCCACATTTACTTCAGCCCTCAGACGCCAATTTATAACTTTATGATTACCGCCGGAACGGTCGCGTTGATTTATCTTGCGATTCGGACGAAGTTCTTGATGAAAATCATTCCGCGCTAGCGTTCATATACGTCAACGATTTGTTTGTCTAATACATACGTGTGGACAAGGCGGTATGCCCCGTTCGGTTTGAAGGATGGGTCTGCACCCTGCCAGCGCAGATGAACTAAGTCGTTAGTCATGATAGCGCTAGGGTCAGATACTCTCTTGTCGCTATTATGAAGCGGGGCATATCCACCCTGAAAAGCAATGTCGTCGGCACTGTAAAACAGTAGGTTACACCCGCCAAAATAATATTCACTATCGATATATGTGTACGGATCATCCGCGACGACCGACGTGTCCACATTACATGTTATCTTGTCCCTTAGCGAAGCTGTCATAGGGTGTTGCAACCGTTCCAGATTAAAGTTTCCAACCATGTGCAGTTGCGCGACGCCAACAACCAAGAAGACCGAGAGTAGTGCGCCGGCGGCAATCGCGATACGACGCCGTCCCGCCATCCACCCAAGCGGTATGACAACCGCCGTAAGTGCGTACACGTAAACGACGACGTGCGCTATATACCGTTCCACGAAGATCGGTTGGCGCGGCGGAAGTGATGTCAACGCGAAGAACGCGATTGGTACGACAGCCATGACGCCAAGGAGAAGCAAGCCCTTCCGGTTCGCTCTCTTGATCCATGCGGCCGCAAAAAGAAGTCCGAACAATACCGAAAAGACGACGAGGGCAAGGCTCGTCCATCCGCCCAGCTCCCAATCCGGCATATAAACAAACGTCAGGCCTAAAACGCTCGCGAGCTTCGTCAGCGTCAACGGCGAACCAATACCAGGCAGCGCCGAATGCTCCATCTGCTGCAAAAATATAGGCAAATACGGAACAAACAGCAGCACTGCACCCGCCACCGCCCAGACGTACCGCTTGTCAAAGCGGCTCTTGCCAGCACGCGGCGTCAGCAGCACCCATACGAGATGCGCCGCCCATATCGCTGCGGATAGATATACCGTATACATACCAAGCGTGACCAACAGACCATAATATACCCACCACTTTTTCCCCTGGGATTCGCGTGCACGGACTAATACCCACGTTGCCATTACCCCGATTAATCCTACGAGGGCATACATGCGAACCTCGTAACCGTACCGCAACAAAAACGGCGCTAGCACGAGCAATGGCGCAATGATGACGGCAACGCGCATAGAAAAAAGCCGACGGACCAAAACGAGCATGCCAGCAACCGCGCCCGCAAGACACAAAGCACTCAAACTTCGCAGCGCCACTTCGCTCCATCCGAATAAGCCTGCCCACAGCTTCAAAAGGACATAATAAAATGGCGGGTGAGCGTCAACAGCCGTCAGTGCCAAAAGATCATGAAATGAATGCCGCGCGAGTAGTATGGAATAGTTTTCGTCGAACCATATACTCTGACCACGCGAAAGCCATAACGACAAACCTCCAGCTAGAACCGCCGCGGCTATAACGACCAAGTGCCATTTAGTGATGACTCTTTTCATGCTCCCCCTCCTTCTTAAAGATAACGCGGCTATACCAAAGGTAATTCCAGCTCAGACTAAACAACGTTGCGATTGCTTTGGCTGCCAACAATCCGGCACTTCCATGCTGCGGGAGCCATGCGTGTGTCAGGTGTAACACTGTTTCGATAACTACGCCTTGCAATATCCATAAACCAGCTAGCGTAATAACAACGAACAACATCACTTGTCGCGGGTTGTGCGTGTCGGTATTACCAAAGACCGCCCTCTTGTTTAGCAGGTAGCTCACCGTAAGTGCCACGCTCGTTGATATGATGTTCGCCAGCAACGATGGTAGGTGTAGAAACGTCACCAGACTGAAGAGGATCGAGAAGTCTACTACTGTGTTAAGCGTACCGACAAGCATATACCGGACCGTCTCGTAGCGTAATAAGCCGAAGAGTTTTTTTGCCATAACTTGTTTTAACTGTAACATAGCTATCGCTGTTTTCACACGACCGCAAATAAGGTATAATAGCGCAAGTGTCACCGGGGTGTGGCGCAGTTGATAGCGCGCTCGGTTTGGGACCGAGAGGTCGAAGGTTTGAGTCCTTTCACCCCGACCATAGAAAAACGGCCGTCTTTAGATGGCCGTTTTTCTATGGATTGGCAGTCATTTTTTCTTATGCTTGCCTCTATAACCTCGCTAGCGTACACTAATGGCACACGGGCGCCTAACACATTCGTGTGATCAGGGGGAGAACAACGTAAACCGCAAGGTTACCCCTTGCGGAGTTCGAACATGAATTGTGTTCTCAACGACGACATTTTGCGCAGCCCATCACTCTTATTCTATATATCCTAGCTCTTTCAAGAAGTCTGCCCAGACTCCTTCGAGTCCCGGTTGCTCTCGCCAGCCCTGCTCGCTAATCATACCGGCTCGATACGCATATGTCCGCTCGGCCAACGCCTGCACACTCATTCTGTCATACCAAGCCGCGCCCCTCGTCTCGTCATCGTCAGGACGAAGATCGACGCGATTCACCCGAGTCTCGTATACCGTCCACTCGTGGTGGTCGCCATTAACTCTACGGCAAACATTCGCGACATCGCGACCATGAATTACCGTCCGCTTTAACCCGTCGATAGCCAGCATTACGCCGATTTCTTCATATGTCTCATCAATCGCTGCCTGCTCGGGGCTGCCGTGCGTATCTATATGACCGGCTGGCGGTGCCATGCCCACTGGAAACCGACCACGTTCCAAAAGCGCTAGCTCACCTACTTCGTTCACAAGCACTACGCCGACACTTTTGTTGTCGCAGTATTTTTCCATATTATTCCTCGCCTACCGCCAGTAGCGCCTGAACAGGAACATCCTGCTGGGCTATAACCCTGCTACCGCCAAGATGCGGCAAATCAACCAGCGCACTGAAAGCAACAATCGACGCGCCCCGTTTTCTGACCAGTTCGATTCCAGCCAGAGCCGTGCCGCCCGTCGCAATGACATCGTCGACCAGCGCGACACGCTCGTTCTTCGCTATGGAATCGGCCTGTAACTCGAGTTCATTTGTACCGTATTCCAAACCATAGGCCATACGGTCAACATCACCAGGTAGTTTACCGGGCTTTCGCAACATGGCAATACCTATGCCCAACTCATGAGCAATCGCCGCGCCAAACAAAAATCCGCGAGCATCAAAACCAATGATCTTGTCGACTTTTCCCCGCAGCGGCTCCGCCATTTCACTGACAGCACTTGCGAAGATTGCTCCGTTACCAAGCAGCGGAGCAATATCATAAAATCGAATACCTTTTTCGGGGAAATCCTCAACTTCTCTGATGTACTGGCGTAAGTTTTCCTTTTTCATTCGTTCCTCCGGTTAGTGTTGGTACAGCCTTATCGTACAGACGAGCACGGACGATAAAAGTGAAACTAATTTTACAAAGTAATGTCCAGGTCGACATGCTGCAGTGAGCCGCTGCCAATGACATCGAGCAGCGGTAACAGATCGGGCGCCAAATCGTCGTGCGACCTTACATCGTCAATAGCAATCTTCTCCAAACTCAGCAAACCACCCTGATACTGCGCACTAAATACGTAGGCTGTTACGTGACTAAGCAGCCGACCCTCGTGACGAATGCGAATTTCAGCTATCGCCTCCAGTTGCGGCGGATCGATGTGTTCGTCCGTCTTTTCATGCACTTCTCGAACCGCCGCATCAGTCGCGTTTTCACCCAGATGCAACTTGCCGCCAATCATGTTTAGCAAATTGCGATACGGCTCCTTGGTTTTGCGATACAAATAGTAGGAGTTGTCATCGTGAAGCAAGGTATAGGTAATAACCTTTGGCGTCAACCGCGGGTTGATTCGACCGTCCGACAACCGGTCAACCGCCGTCTTACCCTGTCCGCTCAACGCATAAACGCCGCGACCGACTTGCACCACCAAGTTGTCACGAATTAGTTGGTTCAAATGATACTTGAAGTGACTACTCTCAACACCGTCCGGCTGTAGTTCTCTGTAACGCAGGGTCTCCGCCTGACGCAACCGGTCAAGAATATGCTTTTGATACATGTGCATGGTATCAGTATATCCGAGCCGACAATGTAAAAACAATTTCACTGTTTGCGTAACATTATGCTGCATAATAGAAACGTAACAAAAGGAAGGAGCCGACATGACAGAGAAAATTCACTACGAGAGGGACAAGGTTTGTCTCGTCAGCGGCTTTGCCCACCCGGAGCTTGCCGCCGATATCGCGGGTTCAGAGTCACTACAGACCGAACTAGATCCGGTTGAAGCAAAGTTGCACGCCAACGGTGAGATTTACTCGCGTTTCATCGACAGCGTCCGCGGTAAACATGTATTTATTATCCAGCCGCATGTCGCAACGGAGCAGACGACGGTCAACGACGCGATTATGCAGCAGTGCCTGCTAGCCGATGCGGCGCGCTCATCTTCTGCTGATAAGATTACTGCCGTCAGCCCCTACCTTGGTTATATGCGGCAAGACCGCAAGACGCGCGGCCGCGAGCCGGTTGGAACCAGGGTTCTGATCGATCAGCTCGCTAGTGCCGGTTTCAACGGAATCATGACGCTTGATATCCATGCGCCGCAGGCACAAGGGATATTCCGCGGACCGTTCGACCACCTCGTCGCGGAAGACCTGCTCGACGACGCGATGGTAGAAGACTTATCGCAGTACGATCCCGACGAATTAGTCGTCATCGCGCCTGACGCTGGTGCGGCCAAGCTAGCCCAAGCCCATCAGCGTCACCTGGACACGGACATCCTTCATATGGCCAAACAGCGTCGTCGCGACGACCCGCAAAAGATTGAACGTGACGAGAACATACCCGAAGTCAACGGCCGAGTCTGTCTCATATTCGACGACATGATTGACACCGCTGGTACACTCGTCTCTGCAGCTGAAGCACTAAAGAATTCCGGCGCGAAGGCAATCTATGTCGGCGCTAGTCATGGCGTATTCTCCGGTCCCGCGCTCGAACGTCTCACGGACGCGCCTATCGACAGACTCTACGTCACTGACACGTTTCCGCAACGTAAAGCCCTTGAGCAACTTGGTGATAAACTACGCGTCGTCAGCGTCGCGCCAATGATCGGTGAAGCTATATTGCAAATCGTCACCAATGGCTCGATATCAAAGATGTTTCGTGACAAGAATTACCGATAACTACACGCCGTAGCGCCCAACGAACCGCCGTAAGATCTCCGCAGGTACGGTGACGACTTCTTGGTGGCCAAGAGCAATCAGCTTATCTGCGTCGTCTGGCGGAAAATATCCAGCGTTCTTGTATGTCTTAATCCGAATCTCCAGCCCGTAACTATCCAGTTCAGGATGAAATTGTGTCGCGTACACTTTCTGACCGACTTTGATCATGTGAATCGGACACGAAGTCGTACTGGCAAGTAACGTGCTGCCGGGGGGCAGCTCCTGGCAGGCTTCTTTATGTCCAGCAAAAGCTCGAAATGTTTCCGGTAATCCGGCGAGTAGTGGGTCGGATCGTCCCGCCTGTCCCAGCTCTACTGTGACTGCTCCTACGCCCTCTTGGTATTTTTCGCCGCTTACTCGACCGCCTAATACATCGGCCAATATACCAAGACCATAGCACTCGCCGAAAAAAGGAAAGTCGCGATCGATAATGTCCCGAAGCAGTGCCTTGAGCTTCGGCTCAAACATCTTTTGATAGTCGTATTTCTTGTCATCGGGACTACTGACATTGCTCGGTCCACCCCCAACGATAACCCCGCTATAGTCGTCCAAACGAATGTCTGGCATTCCTTGATCCATACGGATTCGTACTAGTTGCGCGTCCGTTAACCCGGTACTGCGCAAAAATGCCTGGTATTCGTCATCGGCAGCGATCTGTTCCGGCCTGAGCTGCAGTAGTAAAAACGGTTTTGTCATACTTTTATGATATCAAACCGTCTTTTTGTGCCCATCAAAAGTCCTGGGGAGAGCTACTATCTCCGTTCGCCACAAGCAGTGGTATCGCTTTTTCGTACGAGATCGTGTCTTTCGGCGTTTCGATGTCAACAGCAACATCATACTTCATTGCAGCTTCAAGTTTCATCGTGCTCTGTTGCTGCCCGTCCGTGATTTTTACCGTAGCGACAATTCGATCCAGGCTATTTGTGTCTGGGTTGATCCAGAATTCAGTACGTACCGAACCCGCCTGGCTATTCTGTTGACCGCTCTGTAGTATTGTGCTCAGTAGCTTATCCAAAACAGATACCCCACCGAGTCCGCACTGGCTAAACCGTTTGAAGATTGCTGTCGACTGTAAAGCTTTCATAAATTCTCCGACGATCTTGCTGTCCGTAGCCACGAGGAATCCACGATCACCGTCTCTGGTTCCGAGATCTTTCTTTATCGTGAAGAAAGTATTCTGCCCGTAGGCATCTACAAGTTCTTTACGGTTCTTTTTCTGAGTATCGATAGTCGGTTTCTTTTTTGCACATGTCTCCTCATGGGGCGCCTGACCCACCATATTCTGTACGCCTGCTGGTTCCGTATTTACCCACTTATCCTTGGCGTTTTTTGCAAGTGCATCTAACTGCTTATTGAACTCTTCCTTTTTTTGGTCGATTGTTTCCTGGGGTATGTCCTTATCTTTGACGATCGCCTGGAACTGATTACGTAACATCTTTTGAAAATTGTTCACGTTATTAAACTTGACGAACGTATTACCGCTAGCATCTTGCAGAACGTTCAGGTTTGATTCGAGCGGTGCCGTGCTATCTTTGCTTGAATAGGAGGTTTTGACACTTCCCTTAAAACCCTCTACGTATCCGCCGCTACCTTCGAATTGAGATTTATGCGTAATACCGCCCGTCTCTGAAGTAACGGTAAACTTCGTCGAATATGTCCTCGCCGATAATGCATTAGCGACAGCATCGGCAACAATCTTGTCTGAGCTATGTGCCCGAATAGACTGATAAAACAGTCCGGCACAGATAAGCAGCAGTACGACTACCGCAATACGGCTAATAGCTATGATGTTTCTGCGTTTATTTCCGTGATGCTCTTGAGAATGCATCCCCGCCTTGGACTGCGTCGTACCGTGATTCGATTTTCGCGCTTTCTTTGGCATAACTCCCCCGTATATAGCTTACGTCTACTGTATCACATACGGGCACAGAACCACGAAGTCAAGTCACAAATAAGTGTTGTCGTCAGTCCGTGTTAGGATGACAATTGATTATTTTGCGAATTCAATCGCTCGGGTTTCACGAATAACATTGACTTTGATTGTGCCAGGATACTGCATAGTTGACTCAATCTTAGTAGCGATGTCACGAGCCAGCTTGATAGCTGAAAGATCATCAACGTTCTCAGGTCGCACAATGACGCGTACTTCGCGACCGGCGCTAATTGCGTAGGCCTTATCGATACCCTTGAAACTCGTCGCAATATTCTCGAGATCTTTCATGCGTTCGACAAAGTTCTCGGCGCTAATATTGCGCGCACCCGGACGAGCGGCAGATAGCGCGTCGCAGACACGAACTACCAATGCTTCCGGTGTCGTTGCTTCGACGTCGTCGTGGTGAGCCTCGATTGCGTGCGCAATCTCTTCTTTCATACCATATTTACGCGCCAGCTCGGCGCCGATATGGTGATGCTTGCCTTCGACTTTGTGCGTGACGGCTTTGCCAACGTCGTGGAGCAGGGTAGCGATCTTAACCGTACGAACATCTGCACCGATTTCTTCGGCAACCATACCGGCTAGGTGCGCCATCTCGGTGCAATGCATTAGGACGTTCTGACCGTACGACGTACGGAATTTCAGCTCGCCTAACAGCTGCAACATTTCACGAGGGATACCGGTAACACCGACTTCGCGTGCAGCATCCTCGCCTGCCTGCTTGACTTGCTTTTCAATCTGCTTTTCCGCCTTTGCGACGACCTCTTCGATACGACCAGGGTGAATACGACCGTCCTTCATCAGCATCTCTAAGCTCAACCGCGCCACCTGACGGCGAACTGGATCGAAGCTGGAGAGCACAATCATGCCCGGCGTATCGTCAACCAGGATATCGACACCCGTCGCGCGCTGCAGCGCCTGGATATTGCGGCCTTCCTTGCCGATAATCCGACCTTTCATCTCCTCATCGGTCAGTTTGATCGCAGTGACGGTACGCTCAGCAGTAACCTCACTGCTCATGCGCTCCATGGCGGTCAGGATAATTGTCTGCGCGCGTTCTTCAGCGTCGTCCATAGCGTCTTTTTGTAATTTCGACACTAAGCCCGTCAAATCATTTTTAATGTCGCGTTCAGTCATTTCCAGCAGTTTCTCACTAGCCTCTTTTTTAGTCAGCTTGGCGACCTTTTCTAGCTTTTCCTGCTGTTTGGTTCGGAGGTTGCGGATTTCATCCTTTAGTTTTTCGACTTCATCTTCTTGACCACGCAGCCTCTCAGCGCGCTTATCAAGATCATCGAGCTTTTTGTCGAGTGTCGTTTCACGGTCGGCCAAGCGGTTCTCTGTTTTCTTCAGTTCTTTGCGGCGTTCATTCTCTAGTTCGATCGCCTCATCTTTCGCTTTTAAGACAATTTGACTGGCTTTTTCCTGCGCCTTAGCAAGTGCCTGCTCGGCTTTATTCTTACTCGCCTCTGTACGTGTGCGTGTATAGACGGTCGTACCGGCAACACCACAAAGAGCACCAGCCACGACGGCAATAATGCTTTCTAACATAATGTATCCTTCCTGGGTCCGCTCGCCGGTTTCACCTGGTATCAGTCGCGGGGAACGGGTGGCGAACGCCATCGTTTCAGTAATTATCAGAGCTTGTCTATTACAAACTATACATATTGTAGCGCCTGGATGTGGTACCGGCAAGGCTATTTCCGCGGTGTTGTAATATGTGCTTCAGAACCATAATAGGGTAGGGCAACGCGGTCATTTTCACCCTTTCGCAGACGTGTAAGTACATCGTTCTGCCACGTGTCGCCCGTGGCTGCGACGATGGGCACCGACAGGCTATCGGCCAACGTATTCAGTACCGTCAGCCCAATTCGAAGACCCGTAAAACTACCTGGGCCCTTGAAAGCACCAATCGCGGTAATGTCTTGCCAGGTTTTATCGGACATATTCAGTCGTTCGTTCAACCAAGCAAGCAGACCTTTGGCTAACTGTCGATCAGCTCGCCATTCGTGCTCGCTACGATTGTCGTCGTCGACCAGTGTTAGTTTACATACCGGCGTAGAGGTATCAAGAAGTAGGATCATACAAGCATCTCCACGAACCGCCGGGCCGTTTCGCCCCCGCTCTTTATATCGAGCTGTCGTGTCATCTCACCTGTCGCCGCGATCGTGATCGTCAACCTATCCTCGGGAAGTATCTGCCCGACCGTGTCAGCCCACTCTATCACTACGACCGTCTCCTTGCCTCCAATCGCTTCGGTCAGTTCGTCCTGCATAATACCCGGCTCGTCTAAACGATAAAAATCATAGTGGATTAGCTGGCGATTATCAGATGCATCATATACCCGGCTAATCGTGAAGCTGGGACTTTGCACCGTTTCGTCCACGCCCATGCCGCGAGCAATACCGCGTACGAGCGTCGTCTTGCCCGCTCCAACATCACCGACGAGTTCTATGACTTCTCCGCCTTTAAAAAGACGCCCAAGGCGCTCGCCAAATTCTTGCATTTGTTTTTCGTTTGCAACCTGCAGCATCTCAGTTATTATAGCGTACGCGCACAGCCGTAAAAAAGCTCTAGCATTTTATATTCAACTTAGTTACAATACATTCAGCATATGCATATATCGGATGGGACATTGGAAAAGCTACTCACCGAGAGTAGGCGTTTTACCAAAAGTGATATTGCAGCCCTCAAAGACGAGAGCGCTCGTTCGCATAAGTCGATGTATCAGGTGGCGCTCGACAAAAAAATGGTCGAAGATACCGTTCTAACGAAATTATTCGCCGAATATAGCGGCATTCCCTACGTCGAAATCGATCCTAACGAAATCCCTAGCGACGTACTCAACAAGATTCCTGAGCGTATCGCTCGTCAATACAACGCGGTACTGTTTAAGGTCGACGAAGATGGTACGCAACACCTGGCAATGGAAGATCCAGACGACGTCCAAGCGGTCGACTTTATCCAAAAGCAAATTGGTTCGAACGTTCGCACTTATATTTCGCCGCATGCGAACATCCAGGCGGCGCTCGACAATTACCGCAGCGATGTCGACAAAGAGCTTTCTGAAGTTATCGATGTCCAACGCGAAGAAGACGAAGCACAGGAGGAGAACGTCAGCGAAGAAGATGTCGCCGAAAACTCTCCGATCGCACAGACGATTAACTTGTTGCTCGAGTACGCTATCCGCAGCAACGCCAGCGATATTCACATCGAGCCTCGTGAAGAGTTCGTCCAGATCCGCTACCGTATTGACGGTATCCTGAAGGAAGTCAATCGCCTGCCGCGAAACGTCCATGCAGCACTAATCAGCCGTATCAAGATTCTCTCTAACCTAAAGATTGACGAACGCCGCGTTCCACAGGACGGCCGGTTCAAGGTTCAAGTCGGCGGCAAGCAATACGCCCTTCGTGTCAGTACACTTCCGATTGCCGACGGCGAGAAGGTTGTCATGCGTATCTTGGACGAGTCTAACCAAGCGATCAGCTTGGAAGATCTTGGCTATTGGGGCTACTCTATGGAATCTATCAGTGAAGCTATTAGTGAACCGCACGGCATTATTCTGATTACCGGCCCGACTGGTAGCGGTAAGTCAACCAGCTTGTTCAGCGCTCTTACTCAGCTCAACCGGCCAGACGTCAACATCAGCACCATCGAAGACCCGGTCGAGTATAAGATTCCGGGTGTCAACCAAACTCAGACGAACGATGCAGCCGGCATGACATTCGCCAACGGCCTCCGCGCCCTCCTGCGTCAAGACCCGAACATTATCATGGTTGGTGAGGTTCGTGACGCCGAAACAGCCGCCCTGGCTATCCAGGCAGCATTGACCGGTCACTTAGTCTTTAGTACATTGCACACCAACAACGCCGCGACCGCCCTACCTCGTCTCCTTGACATGGACATCGAGCCGTTCCTTATCGCAAGCACCGTCCGCGCCATCGTTGGTCAGCGTCTTGTCCGCCGACTCGACAAAGAAACACGCAAGCCATACCAGCCGACCGACGAGGAGAAAGATGCGATTATCCATCTGTTTAACTTGCGTCCAGACCAAGACTTTAGCTATATCCACGAGTTGGAAAAACAAGCAGCCGCGGCCGGTGTCGGCGGTAACGCGCCGCTCAGTACCGATCCGAACGGTATAAATGTCCTTTATAAGCCTGGTGAATTCGAAGACGAAACCGGCAAACATGACGGCTACAAGGGACGAATCGGTATCTACGAAGTACTCAACAACAGTGCGGCCATCCAAAAGCTGATTACTGCTAACGCAACCAGCTCTCAGCTCCAGAACCAAGCAATCTCCGACGGCATGTTAACTATGCAGACGGACGGTCTGATCAAAGCATTGCGCGGTGAGACAACAATCGAGGAAATCCTCCGGGTAACGAAGGAGTAAAGCAATATGCCCCAATACCAATACGTCGCCACGACAGAAAGCAGCAACAAAACCACCAAGGGAGTCATCGACGCAGCCGACGAAGCCGGTGTTATGGAGGTGCTCAAGAAGCAAAACCTTCGACCACTCAGCATAACGGTAAACAAGAAATCATCGTCCTCGTTCAGCCGACTCTTTAATTCCGGCACAGTCAAGCCGGATGACCTGGTTATCTTTACTCGCCAGCTCAGCGCCATGGTCGGCGCCGGCGTCCCGTTGCTCAGGTCACTTAGCTCTCTTGAACAACACGCTGAAAGCACGGCTCTCAAAAGTATCCTTGTCAACGTCATCAAAGACGTCGAGGGCGGTAGTGCACTCGGTGACTCACTTGCAAAATACCCCAAAACGTTCAGTGACGTGTACATAAATATGGTTCGCGCCGGAGAAGCCGCCGGTATCCTGGACGAAATCCTCAAACGGCTCGCCATCCAGCAAGAAAAGAACGCCTCAATCCGCAAAAAGGTCAAGGGCGCCATGACCTATCCTACGGTTCTGCTTGTGATCACGGTTGTTGCCTTTTTCGGACTGATGATGTTCGTGATACCAAAAATCGGCGACATCATCCACTCGCTTGCCGGACCCGGAGCCGAGCTTCCGCTTATCACACGAATCATGCTCGGTATCAGCTCATTTATGTTGAGTTACGGTGTTTTCGTCATCGTCGGATTGATTATCTTTGTTTTTCTATTTCTTCGCTATCTTAAAACCCCGGCCGGAAAGAAGATGTTTCACCAGTTTGCCCTCCGGGTTCCAGCGGTCAACTCAATCATCCGTAAGGTGGTTATCGCTCGTTTCGCTCGCACGTTTTCAGCACTATCCGGTGCCGGCGTGTCAATTATCGAGACATTGACCGTTACTGCGCATGCCATGGGCAATGTCGTTTATGAAGAGTCCCTGCTCGATGCCGTCGACAAGGTCAAGAATGGTCAGCAACTATCCCGCGTCCTCGAAGATGACGGACTCTACCCTGCAATCGTCGCACAGATGATGTCCGTTGGCGAAGAAACCGGTCAGACCGACGTCGTTCTTGTAAAAGTTGCCGAATTCTACGAAGAAGAAGTCGATACCGCCCTTAATAGCCTTAGTTCGATTATTGAGCCTGTTATGATCCTGTTAATGGGTGGTGTCGTCGGACTAATCGCGGCAAGTGTGATGGGACCGATCGCCGGCCTCGCGCAACAGATTCATTAATAGCGACAAAAAGGGTAGCCATAAGCCGTATCGCCATGCTACAATAACAGCGGAAAACCATATGTGGGCATCATGACAAAACTTTTTCATAAAGACAAACCCCTAGTTGGCCTCGATATCAGCAGTACGGACATGAAAATCATGTCTATTGATATCAAGCGTCAGTTCGTCACCGGTTACGGCGTGATGGATCTTGATCCTTTGCAGATCAAGAAGGCGCTCGATGGCGAGGGTAATTATCTGACCGCCAGTTTGCAGACCCTGCTCGAGAAAAAGCTCGTCGGTAATCTCGTTAGCGACCAGGTAGCGCTAGGTATCCCCACGGCTCGGACATTCTCACGAACATTTACCGTTCCGGCAAATGCTGAGCGCACACTGAAAGAAGCAGTTGCCATAGAGGTCGGTCAATACATCCCCCTCCCCCTGTCGCTGCTCTACGTTGACTATGACATCATCGAACGGAACAATGACCTACTCACTGTTATTATGAGCGCCGTACCCCGTAAGCTCGTCGACACCGCACTGACCGCCTGCGAATCCGTCGGCTTGTCCGTGACACTGGTTGAACCGGCCATCAACGCTGTCGCTCGTGTGCTTAAGTCAACCGAAGAGGGTTACCTGCCAACGGTTATCGTCGATATTGGTGCCGCTAACACCGACATTGCTGTCCTTGACGGCTCCGTACGAATTACCGGGGGTATCGCTACCGGTGGCAACACCTTTACGCTTGATATCGCGAAGAAGCTTGGCGTCACACTGGAAAACGCCCACCAGCTAAAGGTACTAAACGGTCTATCTCCGGGACCAAAGCAAGCCAAATTAGCTGGCGCCCTGCGACCGTCACTTCGCGGTATTATTACCGAAACACGCAAAGTCATCCGCTACTACAACGAACGCCTCTCGAGCGACCGGCGGCTGGAACAGGTGCTTGTAGTGGGTAGCGGTAGTAACGTTCCTGGTATTGGCGACTATTTCACGAACGAGCTTGTCATGCCAGCGCGAACGGCTAATCCATGGCAAGAGCTGGACTTCGGCGAATTACCACAACCGGCAAAACAATTCCGCTCACGTTATATTAGCGTGTCCGGCTTAGCGAATGTTGAAAAGGGGGCGATGTGGCAATGATCAACCTTTTGCCCGATGAGGCAAAGCGTGACATCCGGGCCGCCCGGATGAACGTCGTGCTTCTTCGTTATAACCTCCTGACCCTAGTCGCTGCCGTTGTCATGGTCGGATTTTGCCTGGTATTCTATTTTATCCTCCACAGTAACCAGTCATCCGCAGTCGATACGAGCCACGACAACAGCATCAAGGCAGCAAGCTACGAAGATACGCGCAAAAAAGCTGACGAGTATCGCAAAAATCTATCGATCGCCAGCCAAATCATCGACAACGGCGTCAGCTATACGAACCTGGTCTTCGCTATCACTAAACTGATTCCTGACGGGGTTATCCTTAACGGTCTTAATCTGACCACCGCCACAATCGGACAACAGATATCATTTACCGCCCAAGCGGTATCATACGACGCGGCTGCTGAATTAAAGAGTAATTTCCAGGGAGAAGTCGACTCCAAAGAAAAGCCATTATTCACGAATGTTTACTTCCAGTCACTGTCCAATAACGCAGGTGGTGAATCATCTTCGTCAGGCAATCCTTACCCGATTACCGTAACGATTAGCGCAAAATTAAACAAGGCGGCCCTGCAATGACAAACAGCCCAACCAGTAAACTCTCTCCTTCTAAACTCAGACTTATGTTAATCGGTCTCATGCTACTAATTGTGGTCGTGTGTGCTATTGGTTTCTGGTTCTTCCGCGAGCAATTAACAGTTTATGCCGACCAGGTTAGAGCCGACAGCGCGGCCGCTGAAGCAAGTACGGATGACATCGCTCAGCTGCAGAAGCTGAAGGAACAACTCGAGAACGACCAAGTTGCCGTTGCGAGGGCTAAGAAAATTGTCGCCGACAGCAAATTCTATGCCTATCAGGTAGATATAATCCACGATCTCACTACCTATGCGAATGAGGCCGGAATCAGTATCGTCGGCTTCACATTCAACAATGAAAACGTGTCCAGCTCATCCTCTGGATCATCTTCGACACCGGAATCGACACCGGAATCAGCACCGACATCCGCGCCAGATCCTGGTTCGGCTTCCTCGGGAGAGGCGCCGGCGATTGCTGGACTGAAGACAACATCCGTCTCTATTGCCATCCAAAGTCCTGTTCAATACAAGGCATATATGACATTCCTTCGTTCTATCGAGCTTAACCTTACCAAGATGGAAATAGCCGGCGTATCCCTGTCCAAAGGAACAGACGACCCGAATACCGTTACCGTCAGTCCACTTAGCATAGAGGTATATACACGATGACACCGCAACTCTTCTCATTCGTCAACAGTGTTCGCCGGTTTTTCGGACGACATCATCCTGTCGTATTCATCTCAGTAATCAGCCTTCTCATGGCGATAGCTATCTTCTTGCTCTATCAGGTCTTTGCTTCGACGAATAGCCCACAACCAGAAAATAGTAGCACGATCAGTGATTTCGACCAAAAAACTATCGACAAGATAAAAACGCTCCACGACAGCAGCAGTGCTGACACGACAATCACCTTACCGTCGCCACGGTCAAACCCATTTGTCGAATAACCGAGTGGCGATATACTAGATATATGCTACTAAGCGGATCACAACTACTTGATACGGCAATCATGGGATTGCAGACCGGCAAAGAACTGGCCCGGACAAGCATGGCAGTTATTAATCCGCACAATTTGAAAATTATCGCATATCGTATAGCTGGCCCACACCTGGATCATGATCCGTCATTTCTCCGCGTTGCCGATATCCGTGAGCTTGGTAGTCTCGGAATGATTGTCGACAGTAGTGACGAGTTCCTTGAACCCGACGATATCGTGACCGATAAAGCCATATACGAGCTCGAGTTCACACTTGAGGGAAAACAAGTCATCGACGACCACAAAAAGAAAATCGGCAAAGTCAGTGATTACGTCGTCGATGTCGATAGTTTCGTTATTCAGCAGCTGGTCGTCCGGCGACCGCTTTTAAAGAGCTTCAACGATGACGAGTTGCTTGTTCATCGCGGTCAAATCGTCGAGGTTAACGATACGACCATCGTTATCAAGTCTGGCCACACAAAGAACAAGGCAAGAGCAGGCACCAGCCGCCACTACGTTAACCCCTTCCGTCAAACATCGCCACAGCCAGAAACGGTTCGTATCGAAACACGCACCGAGGATTAACCGAGGCTCCACCTCTATCGGCCTTAAGGCATAACGATTCCAATCCCCACCGGTCCTATTCCACACTAGGCTCTATTAACTATTAATTACAACCAACCAACCAACTATCATTATTTGAATCTTATACACTTTATGTCCGATCGGACATAAAGTGTATAAGATTTGGAGCGTTACTCTTCGTAAGAAGAAATTGCAGTCTTGATATCGTCGTAGCTAAATCCCTGACGAGCAAGGTATTGCATGAGCTTTTGATCATCGGCGTATTTGGCGCGTTTCTTGGCGATAATCTTTTGTAGTTCGTCGGTATCTGTCCGATCGCTGGCTGCTAGCTGCTGCTCAATAATAACTTTGTCGACGCCCTTTGCGATGAGTTCGGCGCGCAGCTTACGTAAACTCGAGCCCTTTGTTTGATTACGGTTTTCTACCCAGAAACGGGCAAACTTCTCGTCATCGACATAGCCTTTTTCGACAAGCCGCCCGAACACCCGTTCGGCCACCTCCTGGCTTACCCCCGGTCGCTCAACAACTTTCCCTCCACCTTGAGACGTCTGACCTCTCACAGGGGTGGATTTTATAAATTTTCGTGTGGGACGAGTTTTTCTCTGGAGATAATCACGTACCTCGCGCGATGAGTGGGGTCGCATGAGACAATACTCCAGCGCGCGACTGTATAGTTTACCGAATTGGCTTTCCGTCTCTAGCTCCGCTAGCTCTGGTTCATTGTATTCTTTCCCTACTTTGATCCTAAGATCGGCAATTTGGAATATATCCAGACTAAATCGGAATTTGCCGTCCACTATAACATTGACCCGGTTCGGGTCTTTTTGCTGAGACGTAAGAGCCGTGATTTTCACGGCTTACTCACTTTGCGGCGAGTGATCTTGCGCTTTCTTTTGTCGGGTAAGTGGTGGTCTTCGTGACATTAACCAGTCATGACTGAAAGCCCGTGAGGGCATAAAAACAACAGGAACTAACAAATCCGATGCATCCTGCTCCCTGTCTTCTTTCTGCGCCTCTAAGGCATCCCGCAAAGTCTCGTCTTCGAGACCGCTAATCTCATCAACTGGGATATGTGTCTGAAACGGCAAATCGATTGGATATTCAACTCCATACATACGAAGTATCCTCTCTGCCATTTTGGAATCCGTTGCTTCAAAATAGTCTTCATGTTCTGGGTCACCCCAGCGGTTAATCCAGCTTACCGTTTCGACTTTCTCTACTGCCATCACGCTTCCTCTTCAGCCACCTTTGCGCGGACTTTCTTTTCGATTTCCGCGAGGACTTTCGGATTTTCTTTCAGGTATACCTTTGTCGCCTCACGACCCTGGCCAATCTTGGCGTCGGCATAGTCAAACCATGCACCGGCCTTGCCAACGATTTCGTGCTGTACGGCGAGGTCGAGAACGTCACCGGTATTGGAAATACCTTCGTTGTACATGATGTCGAACTCAGCGAGACGGAACGGCGGCGCGATCTTGTTCTTCACGATCTTTACCTTAGTTCGGTTGCCTATGATCTCTTCGCCGCTCTTGATCTGACCGATACGGCGGATGTCGAGGCGTACTGACGCATAGAATTTCAGTGCGTTGCCACCAGTCGTCGTCTCTGGGTTACCAAACATCACACCGATCTTCATGCGGATCTGGTTGATGAAAATGACGGTTGTCTTTGACTTGTTTATGATACCCGTCAGTTTACGCAATGCCTGGCTCATCAGTCGAGCCTGAAGTCCCATGTGGCTGTCGCCCATGTCACCGTCGATTTCCGCTTGTGGTACCAGTGCTGCCACCGAGTCAACAACGACCAGATCGACCGCATTGCTACGTACCAGCGTCTCGGCGATCTCGAGCGCTTGCTCGCCATTGTCCGGTTGACTGACGAGTAGATTATCAGTATCGACACCAAGCTTCTTGGCATACGCCGGGTCAAGCGCGTGCTCTGCGTCGATAAATGCCGCTGTGCCGCCCTTTTTTTGCACTTCAGCGATAGCATGTAGCGTCAGCGTCGTCTTGCCGGAGCTTTCCGGACCATAGATTTCGATGATACGACCCTTTGGATAGCCGCCGCCGAGTGCCAAGTCAAGGCTCAGCGCGCCGGATGGGATCAGCTCGACGTCGACTTTGTGCGCTTCGCCCAGTTTCATGATCGACCCGTCACCAAACTGCTTGGTGATCTGATCCATCGCCAGACCGAGCGCCTTTAATTTTCCTTCGTTTGACGGTGCATCGCTAACAGCCGCTTTGTCTGCCTTTTTCGCCACTATGATTCCCTCCGGTATTAATAACTGTTTCTATTATACAGCAAAACGCTTTCTGCTATAATATGCCTAATGAGTACTCAGCAATCTTCGCGCCAATCTGGGTTCACCGTTATCGAACTTATCGTCGTTATCGTCGTGTTAGCCGTTGCCGGCATACTCGTCTTCGTGCAGTTCAATAAACTGCAGACCTCTCACGAAGATTCTCACCGCAAAGCTGCGATTAATGCCATGTACTACGCACTCGAGGAGGTGTACTACAAGCAACATCATTCTTACCCCGCACAGCTGACACCGGATACACTACCGTCTGTCGACCCGGCGCTTTTCACGGATCCGGATGGGTTCACGCTAGGAAAAGAAGCCCTTAGCAAAAAAGATTTGGAAAAACTTATCGACAGTGGCGATGCCAGCTCTGACGTCGAACAGCGTTTAGAGGCTATAGCCTCGGGAAAAGGTCAAAACTACCATTACGACGCAACGAATTGTGACACTGATGGCAACTGCAAAAGCTATACACTCCGTGCCGACCTCGTCAGTGAAGCTCAGTACGTCAAACAGAGCCGACACAGTTAAGCTATCTACTACCGTACTGGTCGACCGTTTTTAAACGCTTCGACCGCGTCGTTCAACGTTGCGATATATTCTTTCGGGTTCACCGCGTAAGTGAACGTATATGTATCTTCGTCACCGACGGTACTCAGACGAATCGTACCATATCCAAGGAGCATCTGTAGCAAGCCGGACTGCCGAAAGCTCGCATCTTCAACGCTTCCCAGACTGATTGTTTGTTCCCGACGCGAAAATAAGCTTTGTTGGATGTCCTGAATCGCACTTTCATTCGTAAGATAAAACCTGTTGTTTTTATACACCCACACTGGAATATATGTTCCAATCGCGATGAGCACTAACAGTGAGAGAGCAGGTAGCAAGACGGTTGATAGCGCCGGACTACTTGCAGGCGTGATTGTCGGATACAAGATTAACCCCGTACACATAATGACAGCAAGCAAACCACCGACCACTATCGGTGTAACGAAACCGATCCAGTGCCGTGGTACGTCGGCAATCACATACTCACCTTCGCTGAGGTTGAGGGTTGGATATTTTTTTATGGATTCTTTATGTCGTTTTACCGTCTCGCGACTAATTGGTGGCGAGACCGGATCAATCGCCCGAGTGACGTGCACGGCAGCGGTCTGCGTGGATGTCTTTGCTGGCGGATGGGCATACAGCGGTCTGCCGTCTTTGTCATAAGCAACGGGCTGGTCGTAGTCAATCTTCTCTTTTACCTTCATAGGATAGTATTATACCAACTTTTGCTGCGTATCCTTACCAAGATGTCTTGCAGCTTTTACCGTAACCTTCCGACCACGCGGCGTACGCTCGATTAATCCCACCTGCATAAGATACGGCTCGTGAAAATCTTCGATCGTACTAGTCTCGTCGCCAGTCAGTGCTGCGATTGTCGTAAGTCCGACAGGATTATGGCCATAGTGCTCAAGCATACTGCTCAACAATCGTCGGTCAGCCGGATCCAAACCTAGTTCGTCGATCTCCAATAATTGGAGCGCGTCAGTCGTAATAGCCGTATCAATAATGCCGTCACCGTTGATATCGGCGTAGTCGCGCACTCGACGCAGTAAACGATTGGCGATACGCGGCGTCAGACGCGATCGTTCGGCCAGTATGGCCGCTGCTTTTGGCTCGATCTTACTTTTCAGCAGACCGGCCGCTCGCGTAATAATCTTTTCGACCTCATCCGGCGTGTAAAACTCTAGTCGGTGATGCATGCCAAACCGGTCGCGTAATGGCGCAGCGAGCGTACCCGCTCGCGTTGTCGCGCCTATAATCGTAAATTTCGGCAAATCAAGCCGCACGCTCCGCGCCGCCGGACCCTTGCCGATAATGATGTCGAGCTTGAAATCTTCCATAGCTGAGTAAAGCACTTCTTCGACCGTACGGCTCAAACGATGAATCTCATCAATAAATAATATGTCACCGTCGGCGAGATTAGTAAGGATACTCGCTAGGTCTCCCGCACGTTCGATTGCCGGACCAGCCGTCACCCGAATGTTCGCGCCCATTTCGTTAGCGATGACGGTCGCCATAGTCGTCTTACCTAACCCCGGTGGGCCGTAGAGCAACACGTGATCGACCGGCTCACCGCGCTTCTTCGCCGCGTCGATCGCCAGTTTCAGGTTCTTTTTCAGGTGCTCCTGCCCCACATAGTCAGCAAACGTCTGCGGCCGCAGCGTTGTCTCGATTACTTGTTCGTCGTTGTCGTCGTCATGTGCGCTCGTATCAACAATCCGCTCAATTACCATAAAGCTCATTATACCAGCTGCTGCAATGGAAAAGCTCCACCGTCAGCGATGGAGCAAATATGACAAGGGGCAAGCATAGACGGAACGGTGTATACTTACACTAATGATTAAAAACAAAAAAAGCCTGTGGCTCGCCGTCGGTGCTATCGGTATCGTTTTCGGTGATATCGGCACGAGTCCGCTGTATGCACTGCAATCTGTTTTTCATGTTTCCGGATTGACATTGACCGCGCGCGACGTACAGGGAATCATCTCGCTCATTCTCTGGTCGATCACACTGATCGTCACCATCAAATACGTCACGTTACTAATGCGAGTCAACAACCACGGCGAAGGTGGAATCATGGCGCTCGTCGGCCTCGTGCGGCAAACCCGCAGCCGCAAGAAAAGCATTCTCGCTTTCACGATTATCGGTATCTTGGGCGTCTCGCTCTTTTGTGGTGACGGCATCATCACGCCTGCCATTTCCGTGCTTTCGGCCGTCGAAGGCATGACACTTGTCTCACCTAGCGCCGCCGCGTTCGTCATACCGGTTGCCCTCGTCGTGCTCGCCGGACTCTTCTTGATTCAATCTCGTGGCACTGGAGCTCTCGGCAAATTGTTCGGTCCAATCATGATACTGTGGTTTGTTACATCCGCACTTGGCGGTCTCGTTCAAATTATTCAGCATCCGGCCGTGCTCGTCAGTTTGCTGCCGACTACCGCACTTGGTTTCATGCTTGAGCACCCGCTCCAATCGTTCCTCGCCATGGGCGCGGTTATCTTGGCGATAACAGGAGCCGAAGCTTTGTATGCTGACATGGGACATTTCGGCAGCAAGCCAGTCCGAACTGCATGGTTGTTCATTATTTTTCCCGCTCTCGCATGTACCTATCTGGGGCAGGGCGCACTCGTCAGTGCCAACCCGGACGCTATCAGTAGCGCGTACTATCTTATGTTTCCCGTCTGGCTACACATACCTATTATCATCTTGGCAACACTTGCCACGCTCATCGCTTCGCAGGCGGTCATTGCAGGTATCTTTTCTCTCGCCTGGCAAGCGGCTCGTCTCGGTCTTTTACCACGGCTCGGTATCCAACATACATCCCGCTATGAAGTTGGGCAGATTTATATCCCACTACTCAACTGGACTATGTTCGCGATTGTCGTTGCGATCATCATTAGCTTTGGCAACTCCAAGAACCTGGCGGCCATGTATGGACTGGCGGTAAGCGGCACGTTGCTGGTCGACACGGTATTCCTCCTCATCATCATGCGCAAACTATGGCACGCATCGATGGTATGGCTTGGCCTCATCGTGATTACAATCATGGCGCTGGAACTACTGTTCATCGCCGCTGGACTCTCAAAGCTTTTCTACGGCGCATGGGTGGCGCTATTGATGGCGGTCATCACATTCACTGTCATGAGCACGTGGTACAAAGGTCATGAGATTATCAGACGTGAACGACAAAAGGCAGAAGGAACACTCCTGGACTTCGTGGCACATCTTCGCCGAGTAAAGGTTTCGCGTATCAAAGGCAACGCCGTTTATCTAGGTCACCACTCGGGCAACGCGCCTATGGCACTCCATGCGACGCTTGACCAACTACATGAGCTTCATGAACATGTCGTTATCGTCACAGTCAAGACAACCAATGCCGCGCACGTGCCAGAAGCATCACGCGCGATGTTTGACAATCTTGGGTCTCCCGACGACGGTATCAGCCACTTGACGCTCCGGTTCGGCTACAAGGATATTCCGAACGTCCCGCGTGCGCTCGAGCTGGCTCGAGGTAAAAGTCCCGAGGTCGATTTCAACCCATACACGGCGACTTACTTCACTTCTATCATGCAGCCAACGATCGTCTATAATCGCCGCATGGCCAAATGGCGAAAACAACTTTATCTGTTTCTTAACCGCAATGCCGACAACCACTCTGAGTACTTCAGGTTGCCAATCGATCGAACGATCGAGATGCGCGCATTTTTGGAACTATAATTACTGCTTCAATGCTTGGGTAACGCGATCGGCGGTCGAGAGGTCAGTCGGCACGCCTTCGAGCGCCTTGGTTGCGTCTGCCAAATTGTAGCCAAGAGCCATGAGGGCTTCGAGTGCTTCGTCGGCATGCGCTATCGGCTGTGTGATGCCACGATTATTCGTATCGTAGCTGAGTGGCAATCCGACTTTGTCCGACAGGTCAACGACGACACGCTCGGCGATACGCTTGCCAACACCTAACGCCTTGGCGATATACGCGCTGTCACTGTTGGCGATAGCATTCCGGATTGCTTCGCTGTCAGCAAGTGACAAGATTGACTGCGCAGCCTTAGGCCCGACGCCCTGAACGGTGATTAAAAGTTCAAACAATTTTTTGGCCGCCAGCGTGCTAAACCCAAACAGTTCCTGCGATTGTTCGCGAATGTGATGATACGTATAGAACTTTACCGTCTCGCCCAGCGCTGCTCGGTCATAATCCCCCGCCGCCACATTTACCTCATACCCAACACCGTGAACGTCGACGATTACTGACGTTAGTAGTTTCTCTGTTACCGTTCCCTCTACGTGTGCAATCATATAGTACCTATCGTAATATGAAACCGTTATTTTATCTAGCCGAACAGGCGTGTCGAAGCTCGTTCCGAACAGAAAAAATCCTGGTATGTTCGCTACTAGTCAGAGTGTCCGCGACCGCGGAAGCCGTGGTCATCGTCGTCTGATGTGTTGCCGCCGTATTCAAGCCGTGCCGTAACTGTGTTTGATTGATCAGGGTCGTCGGGCGTAAACGTCGCCGTTATCATATGCGGACCAGGAGTAATGTTTATTTGGGCGGTCGCGCTACCGCCGCTCACTGGCTGCTGGCTGTAGTCAACACCGTCAACTGCGAACACGACAAAGCCTGTCGCGCTGCTATCCGAAAGCGTCGCCGTGAAATTGACGCTGCCAGGACCGGTAGAGTCAGCGCTGAGACTCATACTGAGCGTTGATGGCTGCGATGAGTTCGAGGGTGGCGTTGGCGTTGGCGACGAGCTATGTGTCGAGCAGGACTTGTTCGGAAGCGCAATATCCAAGAAATATTCGCTGTATGTCTGACCCTTCACCGAGCTGCTTGCCAAACCGTGGTTACTGTAACAAACGTTGCGTTTTACGACACCGGACGGTACCGAGAACTCCGTATCGACGCCGGCTAAGATCGCGCCCATTGCCTTGGTAACAATCGGCCCCGCCATAATCGATCCACCATTTTGCATCGCCGTATTGTCATTATTGCCGACCCACGCACCCATTGCTAGCTGTGGTGTATAGCCGACTGTCCAGGCGTCGTGATTGTCATTGGTCGTACCGGTCTTGATCGCGACCGTTTTGACATGACCGGTCTTTTTGTCATAGACCGTCAACGAACTGCCGAAAATCGGTGCCCGTGCAGCATTATCGGACAAGATATCCGAAATCAGAAAAGCGCCTTGCTGGCTAATTACCTGTTCCGACTTCTCATCAGCTTTGAATATTTGACTGTTGTACTTATTCTTGATGCTTTTAATAATCGTCGTATCGAATTGCTTGCCTTGATTAGCAAACGCAGCGTACGCGTTAGTGAGTCGTAACGGTGTTACTTCGGCCGCCCCAAGCGCTAAACTCAAGCCGTAATTTTTCTTCGGATCGATTGACTTTAAGCCCATCTGCTGAGCGGCAGCCACGCTTTTGTCGATACCGTACATCTGCATAACTTCGACCGATGGAACATTGAGTGATTGGTTCAGCGCGCTCCGTACTGTCACGTCGCCACGGAAATTCTTGTCAGCGTCGAGCGGCATGTAACCACCGCCAAAATCGGTTTTGACATCGTGTAATATCGTTGCCGGTGTGATGACGCCATCTGCCAGTGCATGGCTATAATAAATCGGTTTAAAGCTCGACCCCGGTTGACGCAACGACGTAATAATATTGACCTTGCCAAAGTCAGGATCATTCCAGTCATAACTGCCGATGAGTCCGCGAACTTCACCATTCTTTGGGTCTATCGCCACTGCCGCAGCGTTATGGCCACCATTGCGGTTGATCGTCGGCATATTGGCGTTGAGCGCAGCCTGCATTTGGTTCTGGATATTGGCATCAAGCGTCGTTGTTACCTGGTAGCCGCTACGATTGACCGTCTCTTCGTCGTACTTTTTATACAGCTGATCAAGTACCATCTGCGTAAAGTGTGGCGCAATGCTGTTGTTGATCGGTGCCTTGCGTGGCTCATATGTCAGCTCTTCTGCTAATGCTGCCTTTTTTTGGTCTTCGGTAATATACCCATTCGTTACCATTCGACTGAGGACGGTCGTTTGGCGCTCTTTGGCATAGGTGGGATTACCGCTAATCGGTGAGTAGGCGCTCGGTGCCGGCAGCAAGCCAATCAGCATGGCAGATTGCGCGAGATCTAATTTGTCGGGTGTCGTACCAAAGTACACTTTAGCCGCGTCCTCAATACCAAACGCGTTCTCGCCAAAATAAGCCGAGTTGAGGTACATATCGAGAATTTGATCCTTGGAGTAGGTGTTTTCCATTGCGATAGCAATCGAAAACGTCTGATATTGCCTCAGGAAGCTACGATGATTGCTCAGCAGCGTAATCTTAGCCAGTTGCTGTGTAATCGTGGAGCCACCGTAACTTCCGCCACCACTAACAAGATACCCATACACTGCCCGCACGGTACTAGGAAGCGAGAATCCGCTATGTTCATAAAAATTCTTATCCTCACTGGCGACTAGCGCTTGTTCGGTCAAATCAGATATCTTGTCGAGCGGTACAATCGTATGGTGCTCGGCCGTACCCGTGCTATATATCTCCGTCTTGCCGTCGTTAGCATAGAGAACGATACCGGTGTTATTCCGGTTCATCAAGCGATCCATGTCGGAGATGTCACGAGCAAAGTACAGGTACGTCAACAGGGGTGTTAAGATCAAAAATGCCAATACCCCGCCGCCAATAACTGCAATACGCTTTTTCCAACTAAGTTGTCGCCACCAACGGAAACGTCGCCGGTACTGGCGCTTAGCGTGTTGTGTCGGCGTTACGCGCTTGGTGTATTTTCCTTGGCGTCGCATCGCCTCTTATTATAACCTATTTATACTTATCGCGCTTATATAGCTTTTCATGAAATTCTTCTGGTGATAAAGTGAATACATGTCTCTTGAGTCTCATAATCTGCAACACGGTGATGACCCCAGTCCAAACAGCGATACGAATAGCTCGTTTTGGACGCGAAACCGTCTTATCGCTATCGCCGTCTTTCTGGCAGTAATCATATTAATCGGAATAGGCGTATGGATATATCTGGCAAACCAGCAGACAAATAAGTCTGTTTCGACCGCCACGGCAAACAGCTCCGCTAAATCATCAGATACGCACGCATCCGTCACGCGGGCAAGCTGGAAGGGTACCGTCGACCCAACCGCTATCCCATTAGGCGACGGCAAAGTATCCAGCTCGCCAAAGGCTGGTTACGTATATTCTTGCACAACCAACTTCCGAGGTGGCGGCGCCCGTCACGCGGGCGAATGGCTAGATGAAGTTAACGGTACATGGGACTCCACGACGAAAGTCAGTGTCAAAGGTTCTGTTATTTGGGCTGAAGCATCATATAAGATCTCGACTACCGGATCAACACGAGTACTGGTCACGGATAACCTACCAGTCAAAGATCCGACCGGTATTTTCCCTATAGCCCATAACGATCCAGCATATCAATACGACACGAATCCAAACGGCATCGGTATCCAGAACTTGACATACAAACTCCCTGTTACGCCAAAAGCCGCGGCCTCTCCCGGTTGCACGTCGCTTGGCGCTATCGGCGTCATGGCAAACGGCGTCGTGCTTTTCAACGCCCTCGATGATGCCGGTCGCGACGCCGCCGCCCATGAAACGCAGGATTTATGCGACGGCCACCCAAACGGAAAGGAAATGTATCATTATCATGATGTTCCGACATGTATCATGAGCCGTGCGAAAGGCTCTTCGACGCTCGTCGGTTATGCGCTCGATGGCTACGGCATCTACGTAGAGCGCGATACGCATGGCAACTTGCCCACAAACGCCGACCTGGACGAATGCCACGGTCGCACCAGTGAAGTCACATGGGATGGTAAGCCAGTAACGATGTATCACTACGACGCGACGCTGGAATACCCGTACACTATAGGATGTTTCCATGGAACATCTGTCGAACCCACGACACCCGCAGACAAAAATGCCCCGGCTAAGCGACGCGGCTCATCATTGCATAAGTAATCGCTGCAGCCAGCGCATCGGCACAATCATCAGGTTTCGGCACTTCACTCAGGCCTAGCTGTAGACGTACCATTTCTTGTACCTGCTTTTTGCCGGCCTTGCCATAGCCTGTCAGGCTCTGCTTGATCTGCTGCGGCGTGTATTCCGCGATTGGTAGTTGCGCCCTCCGTCCGGTCAGCATGGCAACGCCGCGAGCCTGCGCCACGCTAATCGCCGTCGTCACGTTACGTGAGAAGAATAATTTTTCGATAGACATCGTGTCGGGCTTTGTCTCTTTAATAATGTCTGTCAGACCGTCAAAGATTTCTTCAAGCCGTTCGTCCACGGGCGTGTGTGCCGGCGTCGTAATCACACCTGCCGTCACTAGTTTAGTCTTACCGCCGTCCGCATCAATGACACCGAAACCCAAAATTCCTGTGCCTGGATCGATACCAATAATTCTCATAAGGCTAGTATATCACCTCTGTTGCTTATGCTTGCTTTTATCTTATAGACAATTTATCGTATCTATATGAACGGATAGTCTGTTCTACGCCTAAGGGCGGTACCTTGAGAAGGGCGGTGAGTCAGGAATGGATAAGTCCCCCTGTACCTCTGCACAAGTTGTTGGATACATCACGAACGATCCCAGTGATCTTCGTCCGATGACGCTCGACGAAAAAGCGATCGTGATTATGGACACTCTCAAAAAGGTTCATGGAATCATCCGTTATCTTGGAATACACAAACTCAGCGGTGAGGGCTATGAGAATATCCCGGAACTGCGACGCGTACGCGTTCTAAAGTTTCAAGAAGGTCATTACGACCACGGTTACGATCTATGCGGATTCATCTTTACCGAAGGAGGCGATCTCTGGTTCTACAGATGGCGCCGCGATGGATTATCTCCGAGTTGCGACAAGCTCGATACAAAAAGGCTCGTCAAAGTATTCCACCGCTACAAGGATGTATACCCAAACCTCTCCACGGAGCTCCTCGTGTCAATCCGTACTCGGGTTCACAATGCAGCCGAAGGAATGAAGAGACGTTTCGAAGAGACAAAGGAAGTTAAAGACGAGCTGACGCATCGTTTAAGCAAATGGGTGGATCTCGAAGAACTCTCGATTAACGACCCCCCGAACACGTAGAGCAAAATAAAGGCCTCCGCGTTCGCGCGGGGTCCTTTATTTTAGTACCCACTAAAGAGATCCGTGTGGACATGAGTGGCACCAGCTTTGTGCGCCAGTGCCTTTGCCGACGCTACCATGCCCGGTGGTCCCGAAAGATAAACATGAGCGCCCGGTTCAAGGTGGCGTTTGATAATTTCTTGCGAAATAGCACCCGGCTCATGATCCCAATCACCGTCAGGCAACTTACCCTTATCTGGTGACACGACAACCACATTCACGTTGTATTGCCGTAACTCATCAACGAACATTAGGTCGTCGAATCCTTTGACCGCATAGAGAATTGTCATGTGCCGCTTACCCGCCGACTGCAAGAAACTGATATACGGCGTAATACCGATTCCGCCAGCGATACACAGCATCGGTATAGATTCATCGGTTGGCGGCACGAAATCACCTGCTACCCTCGTGCCGTAAATGACCTGACCAGCTTTGACTGCAAGCAGCGTTCGCTTGAATGTACTCGGGTGTTTTGAGATACGAGTCGCAATACTCAGTTGGGTCTCATCCGGATGTCCAATAATACTGAAGACACGTCGTGTACCCCGGCTGTCTGCATGTCGATGTGGCAAGGACAATTCAATATACTGTCCGGGCAAAAAATGTAGAGACGGACTATCAAACGTCAACTCAATACCGTCGCTACCCTGCTTCTTCTTCGTCGCTAGGCGTAGTTTTACCGTTCGACGAATACCGAACCAAAAGCTAATCGCATTGCCGATAACCAACGCTAATGCCGGTGTCATAGATACGCTGCCATAACGAAATGTCTGTGCCATCAGCACTGCAACGATAACGGCGACAAGCAGTTGCTGCTGTCGTCGCGGCGCAAGCGTCAACGGCTCACTCAGCATTATGCCAGCCAAAAAGACGAGCGGCCACGACGTCAGGGCAACCGTAATTGCGTGCAGCGAACCGTCGCCGCGCAGTATAGACAACAGTGAAATCATTACGATCGCGACCGCGATAAATGTCAGACCCATCTGTAACTTTTGGGTTTTATACAAGATTAATGCCGCCACGACGATTGTTACTGGCAACAATGCCGGTGTCGCTATCCACCATGAGGCATACGCTAGACCGCTCACGCTAGCGATAACGATCGCAACGGCCGATGGATTAAATATATGTTTACCACGGATAGCTAGCACGTACTTGGACAAGTTAGCGACGATAGCGACAAGCGCCAGCTTGACGCCCATCGCAATGGTGGTCGGAGGGGAAAACAGCAGTGCTAAAATCAGTCCTGTTATAATCGCCGACTCCGCATGGGGATGAATACCGAACAGCCACCCGAACAGGCGGTTGGCGCCATATGAAACACCGACGAAAATCACGATACTTACGAGAAACAATGCCGGTGAATAAACAAGATACCCGGCCAACATCAGCCCGATCGACATCAGTGCAATAGCAAGCAGACCATACACAACCAGCCGGTACATCGTAACCTTGCCCAGTAAATCATCAAGCCAGATACGCAGCTCGATCATACGAATAATTCTCCCACAAAGTGCACGGAATGTTCAATATTGTCATTGCTAAGCAGGTATACGAATTGAAAGTCTCCACACGCCGACAACCGATCCGCCGACACGAAAAATAGCGCCGTTGCCAAACCGTCAGCAAGCATAGTCGAATCCGCCATTACCCATGTCGCTACTACGTCGTTCGTCGGTCTGCCTGTTCGACCGTCAAGTACATGGTGTATGCCTTTGCCCCAACGACGCCGATTACTGGCAGAGGCGCACAGGCTACTATTTCGCACATTCATCACCCCTATAACCGACGTTGGGTCATATGGATTTTCCAGTCCAATTTTTTGCGAATCACTACTGCGATGCCGTACATCGCCGCTCGCATCTATCACATACTCGGACACGCCAGTATTTTCCAGTACCTCGGCCACCTCGTCCACCAGCAGCCCCTTACCAGCCGCGCCGAAATCGAGCGTCACCGGTCGTGAGGTTGTAACCGTTGCCCCGTTCCATTGCATTACGTCATCCCACTTCGACACCGCCACGTCAGTATTCGGCTGCAATGTATACTCTTTGTCATAGCCCAGCGCACTCAGCGTATCACCAACCAACGGCGTCACCGCACCGTCCGTCGCGTCATATAATTTCCGATAGAGTGCTATCATCTCTATGCAGTCACGCGGAAAAGTGTATGTGCCAGCCGTTCGCGCAACCCGTGCCACCAGCGAATCATTACGAAATCGCGAATACACCATGTCGAACTTCTCGACACGTTTCGTTACTTTGCGCCTAACCTCGTCGCTTAGTACTGCTGGCGTTTCAATAGACCACTGTGTACCGATCGCTGCAAAGCGCCAGCTAAACAGCTGCTTCTGATCTGATTTTTTCGATGGCACGGTTAAACCCGATTGATGTCAGCGACGACCCGGCAACGCGACTGAGCGAAACTTCGTTAATCTTCTTACCGAGCACTTTTTCCTGATAACCAGACATGAACCGACTCTGATATTCGGCCGCTTCCGCGACATTGGCATGTGGCACCACTGATATATCAGTTACCTCATTGTCAGTCAGCGTCACTTTGACATCAACCGACTCCTCGCCGCCGGGTGAATTATATTCACCCGTTGCCTCGTATGTTCCATCTTTAAAATTCGTTTGGGAACTGACTTGCGCCTCTGTCGATGTCGCAACCTGACGGTCATCAGAACTTTCCTTGCCGTTACTCGTAATCACGACGACAGCACCAGTCGCGATGGTGATAAGCAAAACGGCTGCCACGAGGCCAGTAATTGCTTTGGCTGGCGGTTTTGTCGGTTCTTCCAATCGGCTCTCCTTATTACTTTACTTATTATAGTATATACCAAAGACAAGGCAGAGACTCAATAACTAGGATCGTTTCATAAGGCGGAGCCATAATGCAACCAGCTCCTGCCGCCATTCCCACGCACCGTAGCCAATAGCTAACAACCCGATACCGCCAAGAGCCCACCAACCCACGAACGTCACGCCCGTATCCTTAATCGGCTGTACCGCGAAGGCGGCGTCAGGCACGGTACTATTTGGCAACTTCCGGCAACGACCAGTTTCTTCGCTACGATATTGGTTCGCTTTGCACGGTTTGCGCGTACTTGCGCCGAGAACTTTACGGCAACGGCCCGTCTCCTCGCTACGGTATTGATTCGCTTTGCACGGAGTCCGTGTTGTCGTCTTGATCTTGCGACAACGACCCGTCTCCGGACTACGATAGTGATTCGCCTCGCACGGTTTGGGCGATGAAGCACTCGAACCACTATCAGCTTGTTGTATGGACACGAGGTTTTTGGCGCCAGGCGTTGGTCGATTAGTATACTGCCAATTACTATTTATGAGCGCCCAACTTTCGTCTTCGGCCGGCGAAGTGTACACTCCGGTGTCTCCAAACACCACGTCGCCAATTGCGGTCAGTACAACCCGACTCGACGTATTAACGAGCGTAAACTTCATCTCACTATCACTGAACGATCGATACTCTCCTGGTCCTATGGATGCGCCGATAGGAAACGAATATATCTTACTGTTACCGCCTATTTTAATAGCGTAATACGTCAGATTGATCGTCGTATCTCCAGAATTATGTATCTCAATAAATTCATTACCAATATCGCTTCCATCGGCATTCGGTAATATTTCGGTCAACTCAAGCGGGGAATGGTCGATAACACAATCGTTGTCTTCGCCACGAATCATGAGATCCGGGATAGCCGTCTGGGTGTCAGGGAGGTTGTCGCACTCGTCGTGCTGCGTACAATTATGGTTCGCGTCACTATCATAACCCACCGGCACGACGAATTGCGGCCCATCAAGATTCAAGCAGCTATCAAGATGACAATTTCTCTCGTCGTCCTGAAAATATCCTTCTGGAATTTCATTCGTGTCTTCGAGATTCGGACACTCATCAATAATCGTCTCTTCTTCATATACGCTTGAAGCGTGAATGATGATTGCGTCCACGGACATGAAGTCATCCCCATCATTTCCTGTATCTTCCTGCATGACATCGCCGTCATGCTTCCTCTGTAACGCGTTGCCGCTTGTTAGTTCGTCTTTCGGAAAGGCAGGATACGTGCCGTCTTCATCGCCGTACACTTTCACCGAGCCCCATCCAAGCTTGTCCACCTCGTTCGCCTGCTGATCAACGAGCTGGACATATCCGCTCCGTTGCGAAATCCCTCCGTCGAAATACACGTCAGCATGTGTAGTGGGCTTGAATTCGTTGGATATAAATACGGCATAACCTCGTGCCCCCAACCACAACTTCGTATTGGTATTGGGCGGTGTCAGGCATGATGTTATCACTGAGTCGCTCGTAGGATTTCCCGTGTACGGGATATACTTCACGCACCAATTCGTTACATCAACGGCCGTGTCGGAATTATTATAGATTTCGATGAACTCCTGATCTTTCAATTCACCGCTATATGTCCCAGGATACATTTGCGCAATGACAATATTACTTGGCGGCATCATGTCATCAGCAGTTGCTGACGGCACGGGAAAAACAACCTGGCTCGTAGCAATAACAAGAACAAACAGAACCCTCGCAATTCGCATATTTCTTAGAATATACGGATATTTTGCTTCTAAGCAAGCATATACTTAATTAATTTCAGCTGTGATGTCGGCGTTCGTATGGACGTTTACCACGTCGTCCAGGTCATCAAGCGCGTCAAGAACCTTCAGCACTTTCTCGGCCACTTCAGTCTCTTCTATCTCAATCATATTCTTAGCAATATATTGCAGTTCAGCGTCTTTGACTTCTAGCCCCGCGTCTACGATAGCAGAGCGGACTTTCGCCAAATCTTTCTGATCGGTATACACGACCAGTTCGCCTCCGCCATCGGCCGATTCCTCTACGGCATCTTCCGCGCCAGCATCAAGAACGGTGAGTAATGCATCTTCGGCTCCGCCGGCCGGCGGAATCGCTACACGAATCACGCCCTTGCGATCAAACTGAAACATTACACTACCAGCGTCGGCCACGCGACCGCCGTTTTTCGTCAGCGCGTTGCGAACCTCTGGAAAGGTGCGGTTTTTGTTATCAGTTGCGGTCTCAATGATGATTCCAACACCGGCAGGACCCATGCCCTCATAAGTGATTTCTTCCAGTTGCGCCGCATTTTTGTCATTCACACGGTCGATGGCGCGTTGGATATTTGCATTTGGCATATTGGCTTGCTTGGCTTTTTCGATCGCCAGTGCCAGCGCCGAATTCATAGTAGGGTCAGTACCGCTGCGCGCCGCAATGGCAATTTGGTTGCCGATTTTCGTGAAAATAGCACCACGCTTGGCGTCCTTCGCGCCTTTCTCACGTTTGATGGTTGACCATTTGCTATGTCCTGACATATTCGCCTCAAAGATTACAATTTGGTATTTAGTATACCTGACATCTGTTAATTTATCCAGCCTCCCATCCGTCCCCCCACCAATACGTCCTCTAGAGCACCCTCCAGACACCCTCCAGACACCCTCCAGACACCTCAAATCTTATACACATTATGTCCGATCGGACATAATGTGTATAAGATTATATAGATCGATGACGTAGGTTAATGGTGTAGATCGATGATATGGATCGATAGTATGAATGAATGTGTGGATTGATTGTGATGAATAAACTTACGTGATTCGCTAAATGATTCGCGACGCTTCATACACCTCCACCCAATCACCTAGTTTCAACTCGTCTATTGCTTCTCGTAGAATACCAACGTAATCCTTGTCGGATACCCAGACGCTGCGCTGCGCCTGTGAAAAACCGAGTTGACGCAAAAGGTTCCGCAATTGACGCCGCTGGTCACCGAAGTCTTCCGGTATGTCAAAAATTACCATCAGTTGGGCGTCCTTACCGAGTTTTTGCGCGATGAATGGCTGAACATATCGACGGCCTTTGGTCGTCAGCGCCGGAACCTTGTCGTGCACGACATACCCGCGGTTTTTCAAACGCGAATACGATTGTTGCAGTGTTAAGCGCGAATAGCCAGACGACCTTTCTAGCTCGTCAAAAAAACTGCTAGGATGAAACGCTAACTTAAGATTTTGTTCTGTATACGGAATAAGCGCCTTTAAGATTATTACTGTCGCAGAGGTTTTCTTTTTATCGCTTTTGCCATCTTTATACATATTTTCATTATACACATTATGTCCGATCGGACATAATGTGTATAAGGTTTAGTTTACGGGTTTTATCAAATAATTTTATCGAGAAATTTTTAGTGTGGGTTTTGCTATCCGAATTTTATTCGACGAGGTTTGTGTCCTTGAAGTCGAATTTTGTCACACGCCACAAGTAGAGGCAAACACCAACTATCGTGCTGTAAACGGCAACCACAACCCATAGAGGTATCTCGAGAATCGTCTGCGCCCATGACAGCCCAGCGAAAAACTGAATTACGCTCGTCATATACGTTAGTAGCCAGTCTGCCGGCGCAGCAATAACTGGCGCTAATGCGGGCGCAATAATCCCGCCGATTCCGGCAGCGAACGTCAAAAGCATCGCGAGCGGAACAAACGACAAGATGAGCACATTGGTAACGACCGCCACATTGCTAAACTGCCCGAACGCCAAAACTATAATCGGCAGCGTGGCGATTTGCGCGCTGATCGTCTCACCCAGAATCTGCCGGACAATCCCGGGTTTCTTGTCACCGAAAAAATACCGTTGTAGTAGCGGCGCAAGTATCATCACCCCGGCAAAGGCTGCAAAACTTAGTTGCCAGCCAAGGTCGTTCCAGGCGTATGTCGGGTCAATCAATACCGTGACGGCAGCGGCGAACGGCAGCAAGACAAGCGGATGAAATTTCCGACCGTAATACCATGCTGCCAAACTTAGCCCCGACACCAACCCCGCCCGCGACATACTGGGACTTGCACCCGTCACTGCCATAAATCCGACAATCATCGTGGTCGCCGACAATGCCGCCAGGTATTTTGATACACGTGCGAACAGCCGCCTAGCTAACCGTACGAGAATCGTCAAGTTATATCCGCTTGCCACGACGACATGCGTCAGTCCGGTAATAACCAGCGCCTGTTGCAACTCCTGCGGCAATGAACGCCGTTGCCCAACCAGGTATCCAAGACCGAGGCTCGATTGCGGCTCGTCGATTCCGATACGCACCTTATCGGCAAACCAATCACGTACCCGCCGAGCAACGTCACCCGGTTCCGGTCGCTGAACAGACGCTACCTTTGCCCGGTACATGACCGTCGAAAAACTGCCAAATCCATCGCTGAGTTCACCGCGCACAACCACCTTGTCACCTCTTTTGATATCGCCCGTTTTGATCGTGCTAACCCATGCCTTACCGGCCACGGCATGACCGTTCACGGATAATTTATTCAACCGTAAAAGCCCGCTCCCCTGCTTGCCAACATCCGGGTCGTCGCTTACCGTACCGCCAAGGCGTACCGTATGACCGACGAGATTTTCGTACACGACCAGCTGCGACTGCAGCACCGATCCGCGCCATAGCCCAATGAATAGACCGGCAATCAAGATTGCCGGCAACAAATATACGGATTTTCGCCACAATACAAATCCCATAAGAGCGACGCCAACTGCCAGCCATATAGGTGAGCCAAACACCGCCTGGCCGATAAACGGTACAAGTGCCGTACCGACGACAATGCTGGCGCTCGCTGCCGCGATAAGCCACGATGTATGGATTTTCAGCCTCATCCGCCAGAAATACATAGAACTTAGCATACATGATGTGTCATACTGAATGCTATGAGTGCCCTTAAGGTCTATGATGACATGAACCAACTCGCCCACGAAGCGGCCAAAGCAGCGGTCGATATGCTATGGGCGAGTATTAACAAGTACGATCGGGCAACCTGGGTACTTGCCGGCGGTAAAACGCCGCTCGCCGCCTACCATGCTATTGCCACAGGGTATCAAGATGCTATCGACTGGAGTAAAGTCACATTGCTCCTCGGTGATGAACGTATGGGTAATCCAGATGATGGTATGAACAACTGGCACGCAATCAACCATATCTTAGCTACACTGCCCGCGCGCAAATTGCCACCGCGCTCCGATCTCACGGCCGAAGAATCGGCGGCAGATTATGCACGCTATCTTGGCATTATCCCTAAGGACGACAACGGTCTGCCACGACTTGATCTTGTATGGCTTGGTGTTGGTGACGACGGGCACACGATGTCGCTTTTTCCTAATCATGAGAGCTTGTTTCCCTCCAATAATCTAGTCATACCTGTTCATAATTCGCCCAAACCCCCATCGGACCGAATCAGCTTTTCATTGCGCGCACTTCAGGGCGCCGCTAACGCCATGGTGTTAACAAGCGGCAGCAACAAGCAAGCAGCCGTTACGAGCGCCCTTAGTGGTAACAATCTGCCTATTACGCTCGCTATAAACATAATCGAAATGCACGAGGGTAATGTCACGTGGTTCATCGACCGCGAGGCCGCTCCGGTAGATTGACAACACCCCTGTAAAGTGCTAACCTAAACCAAGGTCACTTTTAGTGACCTTCAACGTAAGTCCATAGCTCGGCTCTGCGTGAAACGCAAATAGTCGAGCACAGTGCTCTAACCAGCCGCACACCAAGACTGGAATACGAGCACAGACGCACCTTACAGATAAACTTACCCGATTACGGGTCCATAGCTCAGCTGGTTAGAGCACCTGCCTTTTAAGCAGGGTGTCGTGGGTTCAAGCCCCACTGGACCCTCCATAGAAAAATCACCTGCCTCGCGTAGGTGATTTTTCTATGGCAAAGATTTCTTGAGCTTGAGCCTAAGACACGCCAGAGTGGCAAAACGCTCTCTACGCAAGCTTGTCGATCATATCTTGAAAAGCCTGTTCTTCACCAAATAGCCTCGCCAATTCGGCGGCATGCTCAATAACGCTAAAGTCAGCGAGGTCACTTGCATCTATACCATGTCCTAGTCTCCGAGGAACAGTAGACTTGAGCCCTCGTTTGCCTATCGCTTTATGAAGTTTCACTATCTTCTTGGGCGGATTTTTGCGGTCAATCATATCGTCTGGCGGTAATTTGGACAAAGGCACTCTATCGATCACTTCGCCCGCAAAAGTATTGGCTCGTATACGACGAATACTTGTATCCGCCGTCGACAGGAACCCACTCTCGCGTTGTCGAACATGCTCGTCAACATCCAGCGGCCTGCCTAATTCTTCGCGCGAAAGCCACTCCATTTCATCATAAGCACGCTGGGATACCGTCGCGATTGAGAGACTTGGCCGCGTTTTTTCACCGCGCAAAGGACCGTCCCCGAATGGCATAGATGTTTTTATCGGTGGCTCCATCCAAAACGCAGGACTCAGCAATAAATCAATCTTTCTATCGGACATGTTTCTATTTGTTGGCCCTAGGCGCTTTCCGACAACATAGGTGGGGTGTAAAACTTCCCATCGGTCTCTGCTTGGTGTCTGCCAGCTCTTTGAAAAAGTCATGGAATTGAGGGTCGACACCCACACAAGCGTTGCGTCCAGTAGACGCTTTGACTGGCTATCGGCAGAATGAAATCGATATTCGTAATCATATACGCCGGCACTGCCCCCTTCCGCCTGTACTGCTCGCACCTTGAGCGGCTCGGCGACAGGCAGCGAAAGCGTGAAAGCATCCAACGCCCGCGATTCCCTTTGAGACTCTGTCTGTTCACGCTGTTGCTGTTCGTATACTTGCTCGGCAAGTGTCTGGTTCACGATTCCCTGTCTGGCGAGCTGCAGCTTTAAGTCTGCCGATGTCACTACATCAGGCAATGCATCAATTGAAAACCTCTGGATTTCGTTACTACTAGCCATGTCTCACTTTTCTGCCATTAGTATAATAAGTAGTTTACAATATGTCAAACTTAGTCATTATCTATAAATTCCACTGTCGACTTCTAGGGTATTATTTGCGCAAAATGACGCTTCGTCTTAAGATAGCTATTACTTAATCGGAGGCTGCCATGGAGCATACGAACAATGCGCCAAACCTACTCAAAAAAATCATTGCCGCCGGGCTAACCGGCGCCGCGCTGACCGCTTGCGGAATGTACGAGAAAACCACCGCGGCCATAATGCCAGTTGAAACTATGCAAACACCTCGTGAATATAATGTCATCACACCAGCAGACGTTATCGAAGAAAGGCTCGAATCAGCATGGCACGACACCGCTTCGCAGCACGACAGCGATGTCGACATTGCCGTCTATGACCATAACAGTGGAGCAGTGGCACACTACACCAATACGAACGAAACCTTCAGCACTGCTAGCATCATCAAACTTTCCATCCTGGTCAAAACACTCCTGGACAACCAAGCAGATGGTAGCTCGGCGTTGAGCGAATCGGAACTGCAAAATGCTGTCCCTATGATTACCTACAGCGATAACAGTGCGGCCACGAGACTATGGAGAGAGGCCGGTGGCGCGTCCGGCATGCAGACGTTTTATGACCGAATCGGAGCTACCGACACGGAAACAAGCGCCAGCTGGGGGCTCACGCAGACAACTGCGTTAGATCAGCTACGCGTCCTCAACAGCGTGGCATATCCAGGCACCGTACTCACTCCGAGATCCGCCAAAGTCGCAAGCAATCTCATGGACGACGTCATACCGGAACAGCGCTGGGGAATCAGTGGCGGCGTTCCGGCCGCTGTTTCATATGAATTAAAAAACGGCTGGCTACCAAACACGGACTGCACGATTAATAGTATCGGTCACGTCCACGGAGAAGGTATTGATTACACGATTGCCGTGCTTACTAACGACAGTCAGTCAATGCGAGCCGGCATCGATACGATAGAAGCCCTAGCAGCGGTGACATGGAAAAGGATCGACACCCTTTCTGAATGACATTGCGCTATTTTTCTCTTTTCGGCGTCTTCATTGTCAAGATATCATATAGCGCATAGGCGACGGCGGCAGTGATAATAATTGACCTGTTTTTAACTAAAAACATATAAATCTTCGTACTGGTATCGTCAAGTGTCAGACTACCCCCAAGTGGCCCAAGTAGGAATGACGTAGCAAGCAACGCAAAAACTCCCGCAGCTACAAGCCGCTTCCACTTACCATGATTTGCCGGACCGCTAAAGAGCAACAAAACGGCCGGTAGCAATACCAACACTGCCGCTACGACGCTTTCGAGCGGAGGTGCGAACAGCTCAACTCCTGCTCCTTCGACCCATGGTGTCACGTCCGCCGTCCACATGGTCGACAACAGGTAGCCAGCACAAAGTGCCAGTCCCAACACGCCGAACCGGCGTCGTGTGATATACGTAACAACAAAGAGTACGGCGATGACAATGAGAAGGATAACGACAAGGCTCATGCTTACAGTATAACATCGGCGAGGCGAACGATACGAAAGCTTATCCTTATTTTCGAAGTAACCCAGTAGTTTAATGATTCCGGGGAATCATTAAGGTCCTGCAGGTAACCCAGCCGGATCACCTTTCTTGATATGCGTTTTCTCTATCGTTCCGCTTGGCAGTTCGATAACATAACGAGCAGGTACGTCAGACCGAAAGATAGTTGACTCGGATGGATTAGCCTCATCGTATGTCGAGGGAGCCACGTTCTCCTCCATGTGTACGACCGTTCTATCGTCGTTGAGCCATACGATATCGATGGGATAGTTCATATCTTTCATCCAGATTCTACTGGGAGTCCCCTCGGGAAAGACAAGCAACATTGCCTCGCCGGGCGGCAAGCTATCCGTGCCTGACAGTCCTTTTTGTAATTCCGCGTCGGTACGCATGATACTAATATGATAGCGAACGCCGGCCAACTGTAATGTCGACTGATCAGCAGACATTTGCCACCACAGACCGGTAGCACCGATAGCAATCACGAGAACAACGACGACTGGCTTCACCCACCGAGGCATCGTTTAGGCGCCTACTTTATCCTTTTTGTTGCGGCGCTTAGCGTTCTGTTCGATGTACTCGATGATAGAGCTCGCGACATCGCGGCCGGTCACTTTTTCAATTCCAAATCCAGGGCTCGCGTTGACTTCCAAGACCAGCGGACCGCGTTTAGAACGCATCAGGTCGACACCGGCAACGTTGAGACCGAGTGCACGAGCGGCCTTGATAGCCGTTTTACGCTCTTCGTCGGTCAGCTTGACCGATGTACCCTCGCCGCCTTTGTGGAGATTGGAGCGGAAATCATCGTCAAGGCTCTGGCGTTTCATGCTGGCAACTACACGGCCGCCTACAACAAATACACGAATATCGGTACCGGCAGATTCCTCAATAAACTCTTGTAACAGGACGTTGGTACCGTCCTCGTTGGTAATGTAAAGTGCCTGCAGTACCGACTTGGCAGCCTTTTTGCTTTCGGCCAACACCACGCCGTTGCCATGCGTGCCACGGGCGAGTTTGATGATAACCGGCGTGCCGCCGAGTTTTTCGAGCAGGTCATCGATATCCGTAGAGTTACGTGATACGACTGTTTTCGGAATGCCGACACCGGCTTTGGCAAGCAACTGCAGGCTGCGCAACTTGTCGCGCGAACGAGCAATAGCGATAGAGCTCGATACGCTGTAAACGCCGCGCATTTCCAGCTGCCGCACGATTGCCGTACCATAACGGGTCATGTTGGCGGCGACACGCGGGATCACGGCATCGAAATGTGCAAGATCCTTACCGCGATAACTAACTGTCGGATTATTCCGTTCGATCGATGCATAGCAATCGCGATACTTGACGACTTTTACATCATGTCCGCGTTTAATCGCTTCTTCTTTCAGGCGTTTGGTCGAGTAGTTGCCCGGACCGTTGGATAGAATTGCTATTTTCATATTTTCTCCTCACTGACGATAGCCGCCTGTAGTGCATTAGACCGTTGCCGTTCCTTATCGCGCAGCGGTGAGCCCATCGAAACATCAACGATAAACTTGCGGTTGAGTGCGCGACGGCCGATCAGCACGGGGTATACCTGCGTGCTGCGGTCGGCAAGCGTAAAGGTGGCGCGAATACGGCGACGGCGGATGACAATAGATAGCCGCACTTTGTAACGCGTCTGTTGATGCCCCATGGAGCTGGCCACGATGACGCGTTCATAGTGACGAAAAAGCTTCGTCACCTTCGCCGGAGACAGTTCGTTGGCAAAGACTACTTCGAGCCCCTCACTTGTCTCGCGCGTCGACAAAACACCGATAGACGATGTCTGGGCGCCCGTATCTATGCGAGCATGCGCAACAACGCCAAGTTCTGGAAACTTGACTTTTTCTGCGCGCCCAATAAGTGTCTTTGTCTGTTGCTGCATTACTATAGTTATAATAAATTTTCCTTAAATTGTCAATCGCCTATTAGATGTGTAAAGAGATCTGCGTAGACGGTCAGTTTCTCGTCAGTAAAGGCACCGGTGGCCACTTGCGGACTGGCATTGACTTCGAGTATGACAACCTCGCCGGTCTGGCTGTTCGTCATGATATCGACACCGGCAATCTCGCGCGAGAACTCCGCTGCCGCTTCCCGGGAAATACGGCGGGTCGATTCATCGACCTCCTCGACCGGTACTAGCGATGCCTCGGCACCCTTGGATGTGTTGTTGAGATGCGATGATTCGTCGGTTCGCTGCCGCTTGATAATCCGCTTCACCTCACCGTTCGCGACTAAAAGCCGCAAATCGTACTCATTGGGCACGAGCTGCTGTGCGACGAAATTACCCGTATGCTGTTCGACGACCTTCAGTAATTCGTCGGCACCGTTTACCACATAGTTCGCGTCGCCGCCCTTGGCATCGACTGCTTTGAAAACGCACGGAAACCCGAATTGGCTGGCAATAATATCCGCGCCCTGCGTCCACGATTGCCGTTCCACGAACACGGTCGGAATAATCGGCAAGTTCCGGCGCGCCAGCCGCGTATATTGTGTCAGTTTACTAAACGAAATAGCGTGATCCAGTTCGTGGCATATGTACTTGATGCTTTCTTGCCGCAAAAAATCAGCGATCGCGTACGCCTGCTCGCTGTAGCGGTAAAATGACTTGAAGTAAACGAGGTCGTAGCCGCTCAATGAATCACTGGTGGAAATGCGTGTCGCGGTAATGTGCCCGGGCACGATAAAAAGCGCGATGTCGCGATAATGGCAGGTTTCGACTTTCGTATCTTTGAGCCGCGCCTCGATTTCTCGTACGAAGACTTGATTGGCTTCGACGGTCTCCGGGGCTTCGGCAGACGACAGTACTAGGATTCTCTTCATACTATTCCTCCAACATCTTTCGTAGTGTAGGCTCGACTATATCGCAAAATTCGCGTACCGGGAACTGCTTTGCGCCTTCGCTGAGCAGGCCGTACCGGTGCAGCGTGACCATGTCGGGCAAATCAAACGAGCACTCGGCAAAAACCAGCGCCCGTTGCTGCTCGGTCATCCGCTCAGCGGCTGCAACGAACGCCGCCGTCTGCGCGTAGTTGAGCGGCTGGGAGTTGTAACCGCCATAACGACGGCACAGCCGCATGACCCGGCTCTCGGCAACGCGCACGCATTCTTCCTGTGGCTCCTGCGGATTGGCTGTGCGATACCCGTCGTAAAACGCCCGTATAGCCTGTTTTTCACCACCGCCGTCTTCGAGTACTTCCATGGCACGCATGTAATGCGGGCTATCGGGTCGATTCGCACCGAAAAGTTCGGCATGCACGAGATGTTCGACGCGCACGCTGCCCGCCTCGCGCAGTACCAGGCTTGAACGGCCGCGCACCCGTCCGGCCAACCGCAGTGAACCATGGTTTTCGCGGGCGTTGTCGTGCTGATAGATATGTGCGATTTCGTGCGCGGCTCCTGGAACCGCGCCGACTGGTGCGGTCGCCTTGGTCAGTGTGCGATTGTAGTTGGCTGGAATCTCCAGCACACCCTCTGGCTCCTCGGCACCCATGGCTGATATTTTTTGGCGGATAATCACTTGCCACAAGCCATCGGCGGCACGCTGAGGGCGGTCCTCGGTATACGTCTCGTCAGGCTCACTGCTCAATAGCTCGAGATGTGACAATATATCCTTGCAAAACGCCTGCATGCCTTCGGCATTCATATATATCCGCGACAACCGTCCGTGCTCTTCTGGAGTAAACCGTCCGCCTCGCACTTCACCCTGCTCATGCAAGTCGGGTGACGCGCCATCGAACAAGTCGTGCAGTTCCTGGTTAATCGCTGTCGGCACGCCATCCACGTAGGTAGTACCGTTGCGCAGATGATCGAGTGCTTCTATGTAATATCGCCGTACTTCCGGCCGCGCGTTCGCGAAGGTTTCGCCGGCCGGCCAGACCTCACGCAAGTCGCGTTTCATACGTTCATCACCGGCCGCGTTCGCCTGATCCCATGCCCACAGGACGTCAGGATACAGTTCGGCCAACTTGCCGTTGAGGACTTTCAGGTATAAGTTCGTAATGTCACGCTTAGCCTCTAATGTCAGATTGTCGCCATCCCGATGGTGTAGGTCGCGGCGAATCTTCAGACACAAATCGCGGTATGCCCCGAAAGATTGGACAGCATTGCGCAATTTGGCAGTGTCGTCGAACACCATGCCACGCGTGAAGTCAGGCGCCCCATCCGTACCCGCCGCTATCTCCTCGACAATCCGCGCCGTCGCCCACTCGCGCGATTCCTTGGCAAGCCTCGCCAAGGTTTTACGGTCGGCCGTGCATGCAGCTGTGCGTAGCGTGTCCAGCACCGCAGCCGGTGAAGTAGTACCGTCAAACGACATGCCTGCACCCTCGGCCGCCGCCCTGCCCTCGTCCGTCAGGAAATAGTCTGCTGTCATCTCGTGGCGAGATGCCAGGTATTTTGCCTCGTCCACAACCTTTTCGAGCGGTCGCTCCTCGTGGGCGTGTAGCTCATGGCCAGCACGGGTAGTATAGCGACCTTCTATCAGGTCGTTTTCGAACGCCAGTACTTGCTCACGTTCTGTCGGAGCAAGCGGCGTTTCGGGGTCGCGCGACAGCACAGCAAGATACGCGTCGATTCGCTCGCCCGATCGCGATGGGTAAAGCCTTTTTTCTTGTTGCAGTGTTTCGTCCATGTGTTTGTTTTGGCTTATGCTTCTCTCAATGTAATCTTTTTACACCGGTACGTCAAGGAGGGCATCTCTGTTACGGACTGGTTGGCGGCGTTTTGAGTTCCTGTGGCAGGAGATCGTCGGAAATATGCTGCTCTCTCGGATCGGTTATCTCATCCCTATCCGGGTATGGGAACAATTGGCCGTTCGGCTTCAGACCCAACACGCCTTGGGCGCGCGCCTTGATGAGCGGCTTGATTTCAGTCTTGATATTAGCCCAGGCCATCGGTGACTTGTAGAGCTCGAGCGCCGTCTGCCGCGAGATTGCCCAGTTGCCATCGTCGTCGCGAGCCTTGAGCGCCTCGATCTGTGAGGATGATTTCTGACTAGAGAACTGAGAAGCGTCCATGTTGCGCCACGTCTTTACACTCTCGCTGATTTGCTGCAGCTTGCGGTAACCGTTGTCGACGTCGCGGCTGTAGTCACCGATATCCTTGGCGGAGGTATTGATCGTGCTATTGTTACTCAAGAAGTGCATGAACGTCTCGTGCATGTCGGAATTCTTGATCGTTTCATGGTGATTGTTGAGCACCTCACGGAGCGTACGGATACCCGGATCCTTGGCGTTACCAAGCATGTCGGCGTATGCGCGTAGCGAATCCACGTCGTTTTCCGCGACGGCTTTGTCAAACTCGTCGCGCATGCCTTTGATATCACCGGCCTTGATAGGAGAGGCCGTTTTGATTGCTTCGACATTTTCCTGTCCAGCGCGAATCACTTCGCTCAATGCACTTGATTTCACCTTGGTCTTACCCAGTTTATCGACCCTACCGCCAGCACGAACCTGCAGCTCGACGTTCGTATCTTTACCAAGTTCAGTAGCATAATCACGGCTCTGCAATGCCTTGGCGATTGTCGCATTGCTGTCCGCAATCTTCTGTTCACGATAGATCTCATTGGCAGCAGCGGCGTACTGAGCAAATGCTTCGTTCGGATTATCCTGCGGATTGAGCCGACCCGTGCGAGCTTCTTCCCAGCGCGCCTCTTCGCGTGCTTGCAACATCTTGGCCGCGTCTTCGTTCTCGCGTTGACGACCGATCAGTTGCTGCATGCGTTGATCATGCGCCTTATGCCTCTCGAACTGACGCGTCGCCGTTGACTCACCTGCCTTTTGAATCAGTTCAGCGGTGCCCATGCCATGATGGTGACGTCGATAACGCGAGTCATTGTGCCACGCAGCCTCGGTATACGCCTCTCCCTGCTTACCCCAGCTGTCACGATCCTTCTGGTCGAGATTTCGTCGGAATGCACGGCGCTGGAAGTATGTTCCGTTACCCTGTGCCGCCGCCTTCATAGCCTTGGCTGCCTGTACCTTCGCACGGTCGTTGGCGAAGTCGCGAGTACGTCCCACCAGCGCGCTCTTTGGTTTGTTCATCATACCGGCGAACTTGCCAAGCATCGATCCACTGAATCGAACGAGGAATGGCGTCAGCGCCAGTGGCGCGACCTGGATAAACATCGCAAGTAATATAACGCTGATCTGGTCGGTGTTCTGGATGATAATAAATGACGCCAACTGCGACCCGCCATAAAGCAGTGAAAACAACGGAAAGACCATCAACATGGTCGTGAATAGTCCGCGCCAGCGTTCGAATTGCTTCTCAGTATTCGGAAGCAGGAACGCCACGAACGCAAGCGGTGAAATGATAATCAGTACCGTGATCAACGCCTGTCGTGCAGCGAGTACGATAAGAGCGATGAGGACGCTTAACAGCCCGGTAACCAATATCGGGAACAACATAAACACCAATGCCGTCATCGAACCGCCGACAGCCGCGCCCGTAAAAGCCGCGTAGCCAGCCAATCCCGCGCCGCCAATCGTGCCGGCGCTGAGTAAGAACTGCGTCATGCTCTTCCAGTTCAATACGCTGCCACCCGGCATCGGTGCTGGCAATGAATTACGGATTTCCATGAGCGCCTTAGCTATACTGTCGCCCAAAATGTTCGACACGTCGACGGCGAGCGCGCAGATATAGTACGAAATATTCACCAAGATAGCCGCGATAATCAGCTTAGGAATCATCTTTTTGATTTCGTAATTGCTGATTCCATAACTAGTAATTTGCGAGTATATGATGACGAGAAACGCCACGATAAAACAGGCGTTTGCGAGGCCACGAACAATCGCCCATGCTTGGTAAAGACCGCTAGACGTATCGGTTGACAGCGGTTTGACGGTCAAAAATCCAGCGAGCATGTCAAACACATGATCCATGCCGTCGGCGATCCAGCGCGATACACTACAGATAATCCAGCCAACGCCGGTCACGGCGCACGTTGTCTTGCTTTTGTTCTCGGCGTCGCCGCCCCCTGAACCGTCGCCTTGTTTGGCGCTGATTGAGAGTATTTTCGGTTGCGAAGGATCCGTGTAGTTGTTATTACAGTCAACCGTATAATCGATTTCCTGTGCGTTCGCAATCTCTTTTGTGGTATCGGCATCACCGGGAATAACAATTACCTTGGCGGGTTTCGGACAGGTAGTCGCTTGTGACGACGAGACATATGTTTGAGAATTTTCGTCTGTTCCCGGAAGTGTCAGGTCCTGTTTTTTGTACGTATCGTTACCGTACGTGATTGAGTCGCCGCTCCAGCTCGCATCAGCAGCAAAGGTAGTAGGACTAATCACGGTTGCCAATAGCAAGGCCGGCATAAGGACGGCCACTGTTAAAAGGGCAATTCTGCGCAAAGAAAAACTGCCGACTGCGGAGAATCGGATCTTATCCCACATGACATCTGTTATTATACTATTTTGTAGTCTTTATTTCAAGTATATTGTTGAGTTAGTAAACATAAGATGTATGTTGAGTGAGAGGGGGCTTAAAACCCTGGTGACAGCATGAGCCGCCACCAGGGTCTTAGTGCTCGTCATCAAGCGGCCATTTCGTCCACTCGTTGACGAGGGTTGACTGCAGCTCGCCGGTTCGTCGATCTGCTGCCGCCATGGCATCCGGGTCATTATGACCAAGAAACAGCAGGGCGAAAAGCGCGATCACGCCGACGATAAGTACAAGTACCAGCAGTAGTACGAAGAAGCCGAGCACCTTGCCGACGATTGTCAGACCCAGCAGCGCGCCGACAATGCACGCTACGCTGATAGCCGCGACAGTAAGGCGCTGGCGCATTGTTATGGGTGGCATACCCTATCCTCTCACTCACGTGAATGAATCACAGGAAAATCATAAACTAAAAATATTACTTCGTCAATTTAGACCGAAAACAAACCGCGTTTTTTGGCACCGCTAAATTGTTGCAGCAATTCTTTTTGCTGTTTGGTTAATTTGGTCGGCGTATCCACGACAATAGTAACGATATGAGGGCCGCGCGCATCTGTGCGTAGGTGTGGTACACCATGGTTCGACAGCTTGAAATCAGTACCGCTCTGCGTCCCAGCCGGCACTTTCATACGTACAGTGCCGTCAACCGTTTCCACATCGATCTCTACGCCAAGTGCCGCGTCAACCATACTGACATGCTCTTCAGACAATATAATATCGGCTTCACGAGTGAACTTCTTGTGGGCTTTGACGCGTATATTTACATACAAATCACCGCGCCCACCGCCGCCAATGGCCTCGCCACGTTCGCGCAGCCGGATGGTCGCTCCATCATCGATGCCAGCAGGAATCTTGATGGTCATCGTTTGCTTACGCCGTTGCGTACCCTTGCCATGGCAAACGCTACAGATTTTTTCCGGAACTTTACCCCGACCCTTACAGTCAGGACATGTTGCCGCTTGCTGGATCTGACCAAAAATCGTGTTAACAACCTGTGTCTTCTGACCCGAGCCGCCACAAGTCGGACACGTCTTCATGCTATGACCCGGCTCAACTGTCGTGCCCTTGCAGTGCTCACATTCGTCGTCCATATCGAGCTCTATTTCGCGCTCGACGCCAAACACGGCTTCATCAAATTTCAACGTTATGCTGGTTTCAATATCGCGACCGCGCCGTGGACCCGTTGCCTGCTGCGCGCCGCCGCCAAAGAACTGACTGAAAATATCACCCAGATTTTCGCCGCCGAAATCAAAATGAACATTCTGACCGTTAAATCCACCGAAACCGCCGCCGAAAGGATTGCCGCCGCCAGCTGCTCCACTCGCGCCGCCCACGCCGGCGTGACCGAACTGATCATAGCGCTGGCGCTTCTGCTGATCCTTGAGTACTTCGTAGGCTTCGTTAATTTCTTTGAACTTTGTCTCGTCACCGCCTTCTTTGTCCGGGTGGTGCTGAACAGCCTGCTTACGGAAAGCCTTCTTGATCTCATCAGCCGAGGCGTTTTTGCTGACGCCCAAAACTTCGTAATAATCACGTTTAGTCATTGTTTTTATTGTAGTAAACTAGCACTCAATATGCAAGAGTGCTAGTTTACCGTAAGGCTCATTGTACTAGCTAAGCAGGGGTGGTTCGATAAATTACCCATCGGCGAACCAGCCATAGCATGCCTGAACCTCCGGCAATGGTAAAGCCGGTTATCATCATGATGGCAGCAAGCGGATCTTCGTGCGGGCTAGCGAGTGGAACCAAAGTCTCTCCGCTAGTCCTTGCCGGATGATTGCCGCTTTGGATAGCCGATGCCAAGACTGCTGCCGAATACGCCGGGTCGCTACTGCCGCCCCCCGCCATCGCGCCAGATGCACCGGCATAGGACTTCGGACGAAAGCCGAAGTGGAGGTCTGGCGCGCCTGCCACGGCGGTATGTGATGCCGTCGCGTCACCGCTCAGCGGTATAATCGTTCCAGCCGCAGTGTCTATGCCGAAACTCCCCTCCCATGTACCGAAGACGTTGATATATAACACGCCAAACCAATCCGAAAGATCGAATTCACTCGTACTAATATTGGCTATATTGGCGCTAGCTGTCGCGTTGCCAGTCGTTGCGCTGCCACCCTTGGTATTACCCGCGACCGTCGCGTCACCCGATATCGAGCTAAGGTCAAGGTTGTTGGTAATACTTGCGTTGTTGTTTATCGTATTCGTACTGCTTAGCGTCGTAGTATCGCTAATCACCCCGCTGCCGAGCGCAGCTGACGTCGCGCCAGGCGCATCGACGATCATGCCCACCCACTTACCGAGCACATTGACGAATACCAGCAAGCTCTTAGCCGCGTCAACTTTGTGACCAGTCAGGTTGAGGATAGTCAGATTTGTTTGCGCCGTGCCCGTCTTGGCGCTACCAGCCGAAGTGTTGTTCTCAACAGTTGCCGTACCGCTCGTCGCATTCAGCTTGACGTTGTTGACTATCGATTGGTCGTCATTCGTTGTCATCGACAACGGCATGTTGAAATTTCCCTCTACCTGCGCGTTGCTTGCCAGCAGTTGCGGGATAAAGTCCGGCGAAACCAGAATGTCGCCGTTTAGATTGCCATAGATATTGATCGTACCGACAAATGATTTGTTCGCTGCGACAATGGTATTAATAAGATTCAGCACATCGGCTACCGTATTGGCATCGCCGCTCGTCGCACTGCCGCCAGTCGTATTACCCCGAACCGACGCATCGCCGCTTTGCGCTTTCAATGTCTGATTATTGACGAGCTTGTTGTTGTTATTGACGTTCGTGTTGCTGGATAAGTTTAGATTCTTATCAATCTTGGCGTTATCTATGTTCGGCCCGATCGTGATATCTCCAGTAATATCTCCATACAGATTGGTCGTAAAGCGTGCCACGCCGCTGTTTTCACCGCTACCGACAGTCGAATGAACACTATTGACGATTGTTGTGTCACCGGACGCGTTACCCGTGTGGGCATCACCGGCGTACGTATTGCGGTGGACATCCGCACTACCGGACGACGCGTCGGAATTTAGGTTGTTCGTAATATCGGCATCAGTGTCATCGCTGGTCGTTGCTGACACATCAGTATTCTCTGTAACGGTGGCTTGTGACGGATCGGGTGCCGTAGTCGTAGCGGCTGGAGTCGTCTCAGGAGTAGCCGTTGGCGACGGCGACGGTGAAGATGGCGCAACCGTTGTCCGAACATATTTGCCCCGTGCGGGATCCCAGTGCCAGTTTTTGTTGTCCCAATGATGGGTTTCCGGGTTGTACGTATAATTGCCACGTTTGATGGGTGCGTCGTCAGCCGCGGCAATTGACAATGGCGTGCCGGTCGCGATTACTACAACAATAAGGTACAGCGCGGTTTTCTGTAATAAGTGCCTGAATGTCTGCATGCCGTCTCCTTTTGCCGATTGACGCGAATAAATAATATCTTGGCGGGGAGAGCGAACTCTCCCCATGACCCATATCTCTAGTTGGATACGCTCAGGTTAACAGTTTGTGAATTACTATTAGATGCGTCGCCAGTAATAGCGCTACCACCGGTCGTGTTGCCACTGACTCGGGCGTTACCAGAGTGAGCATCTTGGAAGTTGGTGTTAGTAACACGCAGGTCATTGTCGTTCGAAACCCTTACATACGTGTGGTCATTGAACGAAACGCTGTTGCGTGATCCCGGACCAGTCGTGTCGATGCTGGCAGAGTTTGCACCGCTACCACCAAACATGCCAGATAGACCAAGACCGCCACCGTTATTCACGGACGCCGAAACGTTTGAGCTGTTGGAGTTGTGAGCTGACCCTGTTTCGGCACCTCCGGCTGTCGTATTAAAGAACGAGCTCGCGTCACCCGATCTAGCATCTTGCGAGTTGAAGCTAGACGCGTTTAGGTCGTTATCGTTGTCCAGAGTAGCGGTGTGCCTATTGTTCGACGAAATGTGGTTGTACGACCACGGTCCAGTGTTTCCAATGGTTCCGCTGGTCGCGCCGGCGAACCCCGCGAGCCCAACCACTAAACCGAGCGACATCACTGCGGCCCCTGCTGACTTTACTATTTTCATATTTGTCCCTCCTTGTGGGTTAATAATGTTGACTTCGGGTGTTCGCCCGAGCCCGATCGCAGCCGAACGGCTGCAACCGGACACGGCCGACCACACGGTCTATGGCGAGCGATAGTTTTGATTGATCCTGACGTTATTACTCATGACCTGCATATTGGTTGAGACGCTTGAGGTGTTTGAATTGGTCGAATTACCGCTAACCGTTACGTTGAGGCTCGTCGTTCCGTTTTCCGTACGGATCGTTTTATGTACTGACCCATTCTGGGGTAGTTTTACCTGCTGGCCATTTACTTTGACGTTAGTCGACGGCTCGCCATTTGGTGAAACTGTGTTGGTAACTGTTTGCGACGTTTGGGTACCAGCTACGACTTCCGGCGTATCAGTCGTAACCTGCAGTGATGTCGTCTTATGTTTGGCGGTATCGTCGATAATTTTCGCGTCCGCCGCCGAGAAATGTCGAGTAACCATAAGTGCCGATGTAGTCACGACAACTAACATTGCTGCCATTCCGAATACGAACACCCGACGCTTAGCGACAAATACTTTTACGGCAGTCGGGTGAGGTATTACTTTCGCAATATACTTCATGGCTGGCTCTAAATAATCTCGCATACATACTTCCCTTATAACTTGTTACTTGTCCGTGGACATTCGTTTTGAATACTTTTAGTGTAAAGATATTTCTGAGTTTTTTTTGTTAAAAAAATTACAGCTATCACACATTTTCTCTGTAATTTCAATATGCTTATGGATATAATAAATTTTGAATATTGTCATATATATTTTCCTATGCATAGAATGAGAAGACATCTAAAATTAATTCGAAGGGAGATTTAGGTGAAAAAACTATTACAAATCATAACGGCCGTCCTGATTGGTTCGGCATCGATCGGCGGACTCGCAAGCGCCGATACATGCGACAATATATCAATTACCGGAACCGGTCCGGGCAGTAGTAATTCCATCGACTGTACTGACATCACTGACATTACCTACACCTGTACTAATGGCGTCCTTACTCTCAACTACACGAACCAAGATGGCTCGACCGGAGACGCGACCGTCGACTTTAATACGGATGCCGGCGCTGCGGTTTCTGGCACCGTCACCAACGATAACAATACGACGACAGATCTTAGCACCGCCTGCGGTCCGGTTGCCGCTCCGGTTACGCCAGGAAAGGGCTCACTTAATCCGGGCGGTGGCATGGGTGCCTTCATGCCAACGGTTCTGCCCTACACAGGCGACATGCCAGTACTACCAATCATCATCGGTAGCTTGGTTGCTGCCGCTGGCATCGTTGTCGCATCTCGCATAGCCATGGCGATAGTACGGCATCGTAATCTGAAGTAGGGTTCATGATGATACTGCAAAAAATCCGTTTTTTCAGCAGTGTCGTCCTGGCTTACGCCCTGACAATTGGGGCGATTGGAGCATTGCTCTACTCGTCCCATTTGTTTGGTCCACCCGTATGGGCCGTTCAGCCGCCCGCCGTTCACCAACACACGATCAAACCGACGGCTGTCACACCGGCAACTATTTCTGGTATACCGAGCAGAATCGTCATCACAGCGGCCGGTATCGACCTCCCGGTAGACAAAGGAACGTACGACGCAAAAAGCGGCACCTGGACACTCAGCCCGACACATGCTGAGTTTGCCATTATGACTATGCCCGCCAATAACGACGCCGGCACGACGTTTATTTATGGCCACGGCACCGACGCCGTATTCGGTAAAATCGGAGACAGCCCGCCGCCAACCGGTACGGTCGCTCAGCTTTATACGGAAGACGGCCATGTATTTACTTACACGCTTGAGAGCGTTCGTAATTTGCGACCGACAGATACGTCCATACTCGCCGACACCACGAGCGGGCAGCCGCGGCTGGTTGTCCAGACATGCACCGGTGCATTCAGCCAGTGGCGAACAATGTTCATGTTTGCGTATAAGGATGTCCAGTAATGGAAGCAATCTTCATCATCACGGTCGGCTGTATCCTAGCTGCGGCAACAGTATTCATGCTCGCTGGCATCATACTGCGCGACATCGCCGTTATCCGACAAGAAGCCAAATACGGACGACCGGAAATCAGCCGCGACCTTATGGAAACACCCCGAACGCTCCGTGACTTGTGGCGACTCTACCGCCATGTGGTCGCAGCACCATTCGACGACGCGCGATCCGGATTTGGTGTTTCATTACAAACTGGCTCGCCCGTCAGCTGGCGGCACTGGGTATATGTAGGCTTCCGCGGCTGGGTGCGTCTCGCCAATTTTCTTGCGTTCGTCTATGCCGCGTATGTGGCGTTCGCCCTCTATGAGCCGACATTATTTATCAGCTACCTGGGCGCGTTCGGCGTTTATCTGCTGATGGCAATTTGGCAATACCGCTACTTTTCCTGGCGGCAAAAAATAGGCTATACGCTTTTGGCGCCAGTATCGCTCGGCTACTTTATGTGGCTTTTGCCGCTGCGACGAACGCGTCGAACAATGGCTTCCACTTCGCCGGAGAGTTCATGGCAACCAACGATTCCGGGTGCGGTTGGACACCAATGACAAACCTCTCGCGCATGTCTTCGATACCCTCTATAATGCCGTCGCTAGCCTCGGCATTCACCGTAAGACCTCGGCCGAGATTCTTGATCGCCTGATGATGGTGAGTATTTGATTTGATCTTTGTCGTATGCAAAATCTGCGCTAGTTTTGACCCTGGAACAATCGAAAGTTCATGCGCCAAATGTTGAAAATCCTCAGCAATCAGCCTCCCCTCGTGCATGGTCGCCGTCGGAACCTCTTTGGCAATATCTTGGTACAACGTTCCGCCGCGCACGACGTTCAGTAACTGCATACCGCGACAGATTGCGAGCACTGGAATATGCGCCGCTATCGCCCGCCTCATTAGTTCTCCCTCGAACGTGTCACGCGGCTCATCAATACCTCGATCCTCGATATCATGCGGTGTCTCGCCGTAAAGTTTCGGCGATACGTCGTTGCCGCCAGAAAACAGCACGCCGTCCAACCGTCGTAGTATCTCTTTTATGTCGTCTGTGTTTTTACCGATCGGCAGTATTACCGGTGTACCACCTGCGGCAACGACTGCTTCGGCATAGGTATGCATTTGCCCGTAGGTAAAGGGATAATAAGGAAACTCATGATTATAGATAGTGCCAGCAGTTATTCCGATGAGCGGTTTCATGGTACGAGTATATCACCGCAGGCTACTCTGCTCGGTAACTCAGTAGCCCGTCTATCAATGTCTGGATACGCTCGGCAGCAAATGTTACCGAACCCATTTCGGGATGGAACTGCACGCCCAGAAGCGGTTTTTGCTTGTGAATCATCATTTCCGTGAAATTCGGCGTTGTCGATGAAATCGCCAACGTTTCGAAACGAGCGTCAGTTTCAAAGATCGCTCGGGTGTGGTTTTTGAAAACTTCTAACTCAGCCGGAAAGCCAAATAATTCCTGACCCCTTTTGCTGACTGTAATTAGTTTGTCACCACTCTGTGGCTCATCCATGAGCGGTACGGCCTGCTCGATGGCGACGTGCATGAGCTGCATGCCTATGCAAATCCCGAGTATCGGAAACGGTGCGAGTCGTATAAGCTCCAGTTCCTGTGCGTACTCTTGCAAGAGCCTCACCGGATCGTCGTACCACCAACCACCCGACAAAATCGCAATGTCAAAATCACCTGGCGTAATCGTAGCAATTTCGGTGTGCCGTATCGGTGTCACGCTGTGACCAGTCGCGCGCACGACAGTTTGCAGCTTGAACCATGTGTCACTATCATTATTTACAAGCAGTATGTTCATTCGCATTTACTATACATCAATCCCGAGACAATTACAGCTTGTTCGTATCGCTTGTGGTTAATATGTGCCGGAACTACGATGCATCTTCCAGTGCCTCGTCATATTCTAGTCCCCAACGCAGCGCGATTCGTGCCAGTAGCGACTGGTAAATCGATACTTTTTCTGGCTTCGGATCATTCGACAGGTTGTGCATCAAATCTCGTGCCTTAACTTGACTCGCTGCGTACGATTCCAGCACTTCTTTCTCATATGATTCATACGATTCGCCAGGTTCTTTACTCAAAATGATGACGACTTTCACTACTTTATCCTCGTCGAAACCTTCGTTTCGTAAATCATCTGCCGTATAGTCAGTGTCTTCAATGATATCGTGCAAAACTGCTGCTTCCTGAAAGTGTTTCGGAAATCCCGCAAGTTTGAGCATCTTCATAACGGCCAGCGGATGAGTAATGTACGGCTCGCCTCCACGACGAAGCTGACCTTCATGACCCTTGGTTGCTACTTGGATGGCTTGTTCTGTTGCTGCCATATCTCTCACCTTTCTGCTGCGAGTGGAGATAAAAAAACCGGCTCTTCACTGCACAACAAAATCTTAGTTGTTGTTAGTGAAGCAACCGCATTGGACGGAATCTTTCTCGATTCCCGCTGAACCTACTTCTAACTCTTTTATAGCACGACGTGTTACTTTATGCAAGCACAACCGGCGCCTCACGAGCGCCGGTTGTGTACATTCAATCGAAAACTTCTCCAACGCGAAGTAGGTTTGCTGCGCGTCGCGCCAGCGCGATCGTGCGCGGACTATTCGCCCACATAGAAGCAGTATTTTCCTTGATACCCTTGGCAAACGTATCCTGCTCGCGGCCGGTCAGCGGCAATGCCGCAGCCGGACCACTAATCACGACTTGGCCGCTCGTACCCATCTGGCGGCCTACAATCGCACGGCTACCAAGCTCCGGCACGAACGCATCAACCGTTTGGCCGTTCTCGAAAGTTTTCGAAAGATCTGACTCCAACGTACTACAGTCAATGACCATGTCGACGATTTCGACGATACCGTCGTCACGCGTGATTGTCACGCCGCCATCCATGGACTCATATTCTTCGGTGATCTTCTGCGTACGCGGGAAGATGAGCAGCGTGTCACTCGGCGTGTCGTCAGGTTCGGCGATAAACGAGCTGAGCTGTCGATAGCGGGAACGGTTAGTGTCGCAAAATTCCTGACGATTACGGAAGTTAGTGCCGTACCATACGAGTGTTGCCGGGCCGCCCATCTGGACAGTTGACTTGCCATAGGCCTCTTTGGGGCCAAGTCGCGTCAATAGTTCAGCGATTACGCGGCCAGTGTCGCCGCCACCTTTTATGGCGATACGCTTGCCCTTGAACATCTGCATTGGGAATTTATTTTCAGGATTAGCGAAGTAGCTAAATACCTCCTGTGCGGTCACAAGGTTTCCATAATATCCCTGCGGTTCGCGTTCGCCGGCACCCGGAAACATCTGTACGTATTTGCCGGCAACACCGAATAGCTGGTTGGTCTTTTTATCCCGGACAACTACTTTCTGCTCGTTACCCGCTTTTATGATATCCACATATTCAACATCTAGCATCGTCTCAGCGCTAAAGAATTGGTTAAGCGCAGCCGTGTCGCCAAGCTCTAGGTTGGTCGGGTATGTTTCGGTCGCAAAGTCAGTCGCCTGGATGACGGCGTTCGGGCCGAACGGATTCAGGTTGCCATCTTCGCCAGGCAACCCGGCAACATCGTTTTTCTGTGTGCGGAAGTTGCGGCTATTGATATAGAACACGGGGCGTTCGCCGTAACTACGAAACTGTCCGCCTAAACGGTTGCCTGCATCAATCGTGACGATCCGGGCATCAGGTTTCTGCGCGCGCAGCTCGGCCGCGTACACGGAGCCCTGTACGCCGGCACCAACGATGACGATATCGGCGGTCAAGCTACCTTTGCTCGAAGCTTCCTCTTTCAGCTTGTCGGATTGACGCTTGCTGGCTTTGTCGATGCCCTTCATGAGTGTCTTACGACCCTCGGTATCGGTCATAACGCCAATCAGGTATGGTGTCAGTTGACGATGCATCTCTTGCTCGCCCTGCGTACCGTCCATCAGTGTGTCACGTGAATTCGTAAAGGACTTGATACCTTCGCGAACGCTGTCCATACCATGTATCTTACGCAGTGTTTTCTTTAGCAGGCCAAGACGCTGTGTGCGGTAATGGTGTGCCTGCCTCTGCCCTTCAGCCTGCTGATTACGGGTTTCGGCACCAAACGAGACAGAACTCCTTACGGCACGTTCACCAAGTCTTTCCAGTAAGTTAAACTTAGCCCTCTCGATAAGCGCAGCTCTTTCTAACGATTCTGCGGACGCCGGAGGCTGGGGGACAGGAGGCTGGGGGACAGGACGGCGCGGAGGCTCAAAGCGCGATTTCGGAGAAATAGGATTGTCGACAATGATGCCGGTATAGTCGAACGAATTCCGTTCGGCCGCCGTCGAGCGACCATCAAAGACCCGGCGGGCTTCTTGGATCTTGTCATCAGACTTCACTTCGTTCTTTCCGATAAACGATAGACGTGGAGGCGAAGAAATCTTGTTAAACTCGTTGTTGATATCGTCGAAAACTTTTTTGCGCCTGTTTATGTACTCCTCATTGAGAAGCGGTTTCTCTTCCTTAGGCTCTAGAAAATTGTCGTAGCCCCTCGTGCCATACTCAGTCTGCTCCGACTCAAACGATGAAGCGACATACGGTTTGATTGAATAATAATCGTTTTCCACCTTGTTCCTTTATACTTATTACTGCTTTCGTCCTTTTGGATTCATACGACGGCATGAATCGGCACTCATCAGCACGAGCCTCACTCGTGGAGCAGTAGACAAGCATACGTACATGAGCGGTGGCAAACCGGCCATATAGTATGCCTGTCTGCCACCCCTTCCATGTAAAGTAGTGTGGATGTGTGCTACGACAGCTCGTCCAGGAAGTCGAGGATGACCTCTTCCGCCTGAACAGCAACTTCTTCTTGACTGAAGAAGCTGTTGACTGGCACCACCTGGATGGTAGAGCCAGCGATACCTGCCGTGTCGACACCGTTGACGCGGTCGAGCAACCGGAACCGGAGATCATCCCGCTGGTTGAAATTCAGTTGCTGACTGCAGGTGAAATCGACCGTGTTATTGAACAGATTCGGCTGTCGAACGAGTGGTGACGGCTGGATGCCGTAGAACCGATCGATGAACAGCCGGGCGTTGTTGGCGATGACATCCGAGTCGTAGCCGCTGTACGCCGACAGTTGCAGATTGTATCCGCGCCCATCGAAAGAGGCCGATTCGAAACTGCCGCCGTTCACGAACAACATGCTGAACGGCAGACCGAAATCCGTGTGTCGGAAATCCGTCTCAACCTTCCAGCCGCCTCTATCCCGTGCGACGTTGAGACGTACAGGACCCATCGGGACATCCGGCTTGGCGCCGACGGCCAGCTTGGCCACGATGCGTTCGATGCGTGGTGCGAACTGCTCGTCGTTGACCCATTTCCGAGTCCGAACCAGCAGCTCGTTGAGCCCTTGTTCTGCTCGCGCCTCCCGGATCTCGGTCATGCCCTTCAGCTGTTCGACCAGCCGTTGAGCACGATCTTTGGCTGGGAATGCCGTGAACTTCAGGATGATGAGTCCGTTTTCGAGCGTCGCCTTGACGTCCGCGAACGGCGGGGACAACGGTGACAGTGCGGTCATGTGAGTTGCCTCTCTCTTGGCTGTGACCATGTACAGATAGATGAAACTCCTTGACCAGACGTAACCTATAGCGGTTGGTCTGACCTGAGCCAGCAAGGGGCGACGAGTCGTCACCTGGTGGCTCAGGTCATACACTACTTGTGTGTATGCTTGTCAATGTGCTTTGAATTGGCATAAGCCTTTCACAAAACACTATAGATTTTATCATAGATTAGCTTTTTTGTCAATATAATATCATCGTATTTAAACCCGTTCTCGTCTTCCCGGAGGGTCTTAAACTGCCGTGCGGTCGCGGCTACCCAGAGTAACCAGATAGATAAGACCCCAGCTCACCAGTGCGTAAATAATAATCGCGACGAGCGAGCTGATATCGAACACTGCCGCGCCATACGTTGGTGTATACCCGAAAATGCCATAAAATGGCGCGACAAAGAAGCCACTGACAGCATAGATGAAGTCCACGAAGACATTACCCTGGTTCGCTGCAAGTAGCAGTAGCAGCAATCGAACGAAGATAAATGCGATAATCACGCCAAATACGAAATAAATTAACCGTGCCAGCAAAACCGGTGCACCTACCGCCGGACGGTCTTCATCTACCTCGGTAACGGTACGGGTTCGGTGACTGTTAGCATGTTCTGCCATGATTTCTCCTTCTTATGAGTTATGCATACCTATTGTAGGAGCGTCGCCGTTTTTCTTCTGTGAGAAAGGTTACATCTTTTCGTTCAGAGCAGATACTGATTGAACTGTGCATCCGAATAAAGCATAAGTTTTGTGTTGTGATGGCTATAGCGCTATACTGACGACAATGGAAAAGATCATCCGGCGCCTTGGCGCGATTCTCGGAACACTGCATGCTGAATACCGCCAGCTTATGAACCGCTATTTTGGCACGATGCAGTTTTTTACCGGTGACGCCAGGCAAATCTGCGAACAAATCGTTGATCAACTCTGGGAAGGTGACTTTTACCGGACTAGTTTGGGGCATTTTAATTTCTTCTGGATGCGAGACTTCGGCACCGTTTGCCAGTCTTTGGTGAAACTCGGCGAACACGAGCGTGTCCATAATACGCTGTCGTGGGTGCTGTTCCATTACCAACGAGCTGGCGATGTGACGACATGCATTGATCACGCGGGATATACGTTCAACGCGCCAGCCAAAAAAGGCGTTGATTCGCTTCCCTGGCTACTTCACTGCCTGGTCGTCAGCGACTACAAATTGAACAAAATGGAGCATCGATTCCTTGAGCGGATGTTGCGCCGTTATTGCAAGTCGTTCCTGACCGTCGAACACGGCGACTTACGTACGCAACATTACGCCGAAATGCGTGACGCCGTGTTTTATGATCGCAGCGCATATGCCTGGTCGCTGGTTGGTCGAATGGCTCAGTGCGTCGAGATACTCGGACTCAAGGGCTTTCCGTACAAGCCCGAATATTACCGCCAGGTACTGATTGACCACTACTGGAACGGTGAGTTCTTCAAGGCCGATTTCGTCACCGATGTTTACAGTTCAGAATGCGCGCTCATGCCGTTTTTCCTTGGGGTTGTCGATGACAAAGAAATGGCTGGAAAGACGTTTGACTACATCAACAAGGCCGGCCTGAACGCACTTTATCCGCTCCAGTATTGCCAGCAGCCATACGTATTCAAGTATCGCTGGGGTATGGGGCGATTTTTCATGAACAACTACACCGGTACGTCCATATGGACATGGCACGGCACATTCTACCTGTATACGCTCAGGAAGTACAAGCGGCCGGAATATAAGCAGCAATATGATAATTTCGCCGCGTTGATCGAACGACACGGGACTTACCCTGAACTCGTCAATCCGGATGGGTCGTGGTTCAAAACGCCGATTTATCGCAGTGACCCCGGCATGGTATGGGCGGCGCTATTCCTTGAGTTACCCGCCCCAAAGTAGAAGCTATAGCTTCGGGTCTTTTACTTTTTATCGCCATTTGCGGTACAATACACACAATTCCTCATCAGATGATGAGGTGGTCGTGGATTTTCACGAACAACGGTATCTTATCGAGACCCATTCGATAACGCACAACTTAAGGGGAAATACAATGAAACTCGACGAAGAAGCTGTCGGCGCGATCCAAGGCTGGACACTCTATATCTTAGCCTGTCTCCTTGTCGGCGCTGTCACGGGCGTTCTCCTCGGCATGATACTCGACAGTCTCGTCTTCTAGACGCCCTGAACCATACGAGTACCAAAACATTTCGTTCCTCGAAAACCCCCGCACTGTTCATGCAGTCGGGGGTTTCTCATGTCGAATAGCTATATATCCTTAATCATTTCGGTATGGTACACACCGGCCCACTCGACACCATCACCAGTATCTTCATAGCCAAGCGCATGATAAAACGGTATGGCCTCCGGCGTGGAGTTAAGCCGTATACGCTTGCCGTCGCGATGCCGGACATTCATTTCGACTAACCTCATAATCGCGCGTCCAATACCTCGGCGCTGGTATTCAGGTGCTGTCACCATACGGCGAACAACAAACTCAGTGTCATCTGCCTTGTCCAGCCTGACAGCGGAAACGACTTGGCCATCATACGAGACAATCGTGTGAGTATTGTCGGGGTTACGATCATTGTCGCTCGGTTCGTTAATCTCGGGAGCTCCGACCGGTACGTCAAGCAGCTCATAACGGAGTTTTAGGACTTGTTTGAATCTTTCGTCATCGGGCGTAATCTGATCAATGCGTATCATGTGAACATTGTACCAAAAATATTATTTCATATGCTGGATGTTTCTAGTAGTATATGCTATAAATAGCATATTGCCATATCGATGTGGAGTGGCTGCGAAGTCCGTAGCCCGCTATACCGAAGGAGTACCTTGCAAATGGTAAAAACAAGTCGCGCGATCGTCGCGTTGCTATCGGCCATCGTCGTTGCCCTAGGGCTGAGCAGCTGCACGCAGAACGATTCACGCCCGGAACCAGAATCATACACGACAACGGTACGACCGTCGCCAACTTCTGAACCGAGTAAAGCGTATAAACCCATTCCGTACGAATCCATCTCGGACAGCTGTGAGTACCCAAACTTTGAAGAAAAGGGTATCTGCATGCCCGTTCCGAAGGATATCGTCTATACGGTGACTTCGGACGAGCCTTCGACCGTGACGGTTACGTATGCTATTCAGGACTCGCCAAGCTCGCTATGGGACCTCAGCCAACACGTGCGAGGTGCCCACGACAATGAGAACGACTTACTTGTTGACGTTTCGCCTGAAAAGCCGTGGACGGCAAAAGGACGGCTGTCCTACCCCGAGCGCTTCGCGGGAATAGAGGCAGTAGGCGGCAAACTTGTCTACCTCCGACCAAACTACACCTGCAGCATCGCCATCAATGGAGTAGTCGTCATCACAGACAACGACCCGGACAACAACGGCGAAGTCACCTGCATGCTCAGCGACGAATTCCTGGAGTTCATGTCCACGGAGTATCGCAGCTACTAAATCTCACCAAAAACCCCGCACCGGTTACCGGTGCGGGGTTTACTATTTTTTTAGGGTGTTTTACTTTTTGTCTTTTTTGTCTTCGGTTTTTTCTTCGTCGACGACTTCGCCCTCGACAGGTTCATCTCCGCCAGCTGGCGGATTGTCATCGCTATCTCCGTCGCCGGACTTTGCTTCTTCATCTTTCGCAGCCTGCTCGTACATCTTTGCACCGATTGGCATGATCTTTTCATTGAGCGCTTTGACGGCAGCTTCGAGTTCGTCTTTGGACGCGTCGGCGTTTTCTTTTACCTTCTTCGCTTCTTCGACGGCTTCCTCGATTACTTTTTTGTCGTCATCAGAAATCTTGTCTTTGTATTCATCCGGCATTTTTTCTGCTTGGTAGATACCGTTTTCCAGCTGGTTGCGAGCATCGACAGCTTCACGCTTTTTCTTGTCTTCGTCAGCATGAGTTTCGGCTTCTTTTTGCGCTTTTTCGATGTCTTCCTTGCTCATGTTACCACTGTCCTGGATAGTGATTGACTGTTCTTTGCCAGTACCCTTGTCCTTGGCAGTCACGTTTAGAATACCGTTGGCATCAAGGTTAAACGTCACTTCGATCTGCGGTACGCCGCGTGGGGCGGGAGCTATTCCGTCGAGGATGAAACGACCAAGCGACTTGTTGTCACTCGCCATCTCGCGTTCGCCTTGCAGGACGTGAATTTCCACCTGCGGCTGATTATCGGCTGCGGTACTGAACGTCTCAGACTTGCTGGTCGGAATGGTTGTGTTGCGTTCGATCAGTTTGGTGCTGACGCCACCCATAGTTTCAATACCGAGCGATAGCGGAGTAACATCCAGCAGTAGTACGTCTTTGACGTCTCCCTGCAATACGCCGCCCTGAATAGCCGCGCCGACGGCGACGACTTCGTCGGGGTTGACACCCTTGAGTGGATCTTTACCAAAGATTGCCTTCACCTTTTCTACGACGGCTGGCATGCGGGTCATACCACCGACCAGAACGATTTCGTTGATATCGCTTGCCTTGAGATCGGCGTCTTTGAGCGCCTTTTCGACAGGATCAGCCAGGCGATCGATAAGATCCTTAACCAGCTCTTCCAGCTTGGCACGGGTGAGCTTGTACTCGAAGTGTTTTGGGCCTTCAGCGTCGGCCGTGATAAATGGCAAGTTCACCTCGTATTCAGATGTAGATGATAGCTCTTTTTTGGCTTTTTCAGCTTCGTCCTTGAGGCGCTGCATAGCGGCCTTGTCGTTTTTCAGGTCGACACCTTCTTCGTTTTTGAAGACGTCCAAGAAGTGGTTAACGATCCGGTTGTCGAAATCTTCGCCACCGAGGTGCGTGTCACCATTGGTGCTGCGAACTTCAAACACGCCATCACCCAGCTCTAGTATGGATACGTCAAACGTACCACCACCAAGGTCAAACACGGCGATTTTCTCGTCTTTTTTGCTCTCCAGTCCATAAGCCAACGCGGCAGCGGTCGGCTCGTTGATAATACGCTTGACTTCGAGGCCAGCAATCTTGCCCGCGTCCTTGGTAGCTTGGCGCTGGCTATCATCGAAGTATGCGGGCACCGTAATGACCGCTTCGGTAACCTTGTCGCCCAAGAACGCCTCGGCATCGGCCTTGAGTTTGCTCAGAATCATCGCTGAAACTTCTTCCGGCGTATATTCTTTGTCACCCATCTTAACTGCAACGCCATCGCCCTTTTTGGTTATTTTGAACGGCATGATATCGATGTCTTTTTTGACTTCGTCGTCGCTAAATTTACGACCAATAAGGCGTTTGACACCATAAATTGTGTTTTCGGCATTCGTGACGCGCTGACGTTGCGCAACCTGACCAACCAAGCGATCGCCTTTTTTGTTGATAGCTACGACAGATGGTGTCGTGCGGTTGCCCTCTGCGTTCGCGATAACCTCCGGCTTGCCGGCTACCATGTAGGCCATGGCGCTGTTGGTTGTACCTAGATCGATTCCTATTATCTTTCCCACTTTTATCTCCTTCTAAATATGCACCGCTTTGGGGAAAGACGAGCAAAGCTCGACTTTTACAAAGCTTGGACACGTCCGGCTTCGTCACGGCTCCAGTGCTCGCTCGCAGCAGTATTCCTACAGCTCGCTGTGCGCTTCATCCCTTCCTCGCCATATATACCCCTGCATATCCAGCGAGGAGACAAAAGCCTATCCTCGTGCAATGTTTTTATTGTAAAGTTCTATTCCTATTCTAGCACTCTACCATGTAGATTGCCAACATCACGAGTATATACAAATTGGCACTCGGGTGTCAAGAGTGCTAACATTTATTGTTACGCGCCCGTGGAGCGGCCTAGCACGGCGATTCTTTATGAAGCCCTGAGCAAGTAGTAGGACGTCCTACTGCTTGCTGGACTGGAGTAAAAATCGATGCGCTAGGCTGTTTCAGGGGTGTGCAGCAATGAATGTTTAGTGCTTTTGGCACCCGCCGTCAAGAGTGCTAATATTCGTTGCTATAATCAACCTTTCAGCTGAACAGTCATACTAGCCCAGGCACTGCTGGCACTCAATGTCGCCGAGAAATTGACACTGGCAGCGCCTGGTGCATCTCCCAAAAAGACTGTCGAATACGTACCGTCGCTAACTAGCTTACGCTGCGCATGGTTGTACGACGAAATCGTCGGGCTGCCAAACATGCCGATTACCTGGGCAACCATATTGCCGTCTGATGAGCTGGCTGTTTGTGCCGCAGTAGCAGACGAGCCAGTCGTTGACGAAACGTTCCCGAAACTATATACACCCGAATACGACGTTGACACCATGCTCATGCCGTATAAACCACTGCCTGTAACTGTCGCAGTCACTGTTTGTGTGCCAGTGGGCGGGTTAAGTAGCCCAAAGAGGTACACGTACGTATAGCTGTTTGCGCTCACGGTGCCGAGCTGTGTCATAGATTGCCCGCCGAACGTTACGGTACCGCTAGTTATAGTACCGGCAATCACTATTACCTCAATCGCTACGATTACAGCGCTGCCGTTACAGGTGTGAGTACCGGTGGCGGTCCTAGAGTTGGCACTACCCGTACCCACGCCACCCGTGCCTGTCGCATCATATGCTACCTCTGGTCCGGTTGGAAGTGTCGGAGGTAGTGGTGCTGGAGCGGTCGAATAAGCATAGAACCACACACTCCCTGCAGCCCCGGCGCCACCAACTGACGCGCCGAAACCACCGCCCGCACCGCCGCCGCCAGGTGCCAGTCCGACGTTGCCGAGACTCCCTTGCGAACCGCCGCCCACATAAGACCGACCCTTATAATCCTGCGTTCCTGCAGCTTCGCCGGCTGGATTAGTTGGGCCCATATTCCCACTACCACCAGTAGCCGTATAGGTGCCGCCGCCACTATATGTTACAGAGGTCGTACCGCCATCTCCGCCATTTCCCGTGCCGCCCGCGCCCACGGTTCCAGAAATAGTGGTTACCCCCCAAGCAATGTCGACGCCGCGAGTTATCGTGGTCGTGAACCAGTTGCCAGCCTGACCGCCCGAACCGTTCGCCCATGTAATACCCGTACCCGCCTCGCCACCGCCAAGCAAAACTATATCGATCGTGTCACAGCCCGTCGGGATCGTATAGTTGAACGATCCCGCCGAAGAGTACTGCGCCAACTCCGGCTCCATCGGTGGCCAGATTCTCTCTGTTCCTATATAAACAGCGGCGGCCTGTGTCATGCCGATACGCACATCCCTCACATGGTCTGAACCTAAATGAAAACTGCTCATGTTGAAGTCACCACATAAATAGTATTAGAATCCCAGCTACCAAGTGCAGCGTACTGCGCTTGAGTACCTTTCCATAGCGTCAAGCCAGCGGGCGTCCCGTTGTTTGAGCCTTGTACTATCTCGGCATCGGTAACCGCGCTGTTCAACTGCGCCAGCGTACCTGATACGTGGGCGAGAGACAGCGTACCCTGGATACCTGGATATATATTCGCCGTACCATCGAAATTCACACCCGATGTCGAACTAAGGTTAACCCGTATATAACGTGCTGTGGTTAAACTTGCAGCCGAGCCTGTAGTGTCTTGATTACCTGTGGTATTTACACCTGGAAGGTTGATATTGGCCGTACCGTTAAAAGATACACCGCCTATAGTACGTGCGGTGGTGAGTCTGGTTGCAGATAGCACGTTTTTGGAGGAGTCGGCAGTGTTGTCGACGCTACCTAGGCCGACATCGGACTTCGTGCTAGCAGTGCCCGCCCCAATCGCGCTGCGGGCAGCAGCGGCGCTGGAGGCCGTCAGGACAGAACGACCGATGGAGGTTGAGTCAGAGATTTGCGAGGCGGTGTGGGTATGGGAGGTATTAGCCTTGCCGGCGAGGCCGCTGTCGACGTAAGCCTTGGTGGATTGCTGCGTCGGTACCTTGGTGGCCGAGTTAGACGCCATGTTGTCTTCGTCTACCACGAAATTCATAGGTGAGGTAGAGGTATCGCTGTTCATGACCGCGCCTGCGGCGTTCACGTTGGCAGCATCCGTCACGTTGGCACCAGCTTCGATGCCAGCAAGCTTGCTATCGTTCGCGGCGGTAAATACGTGGTTGGTAGTGCCATCCACGATACTGTCTGCCGAGATATTGGTAAGGTTATTATCGCTGCCGTTGATTGTTTTGTTGGTGAGGATTTGGTTGTCGGAGGTGCCGACAATCGCGCCATTTGGAGCGGCGACAGCGGAGAAATCAGAACCGCCATTGCCAATAACAACGCCGGTCAGCGTCGTTACGCCGGTTCCACCGTGGCTAACAGGAAGCGTGCCAGTCACACCTGGAGAGATATTGGCCGATCCGTCAAAGCCAGGCGCTGACGTAGAAGCTAGATTCGTTCGAATCGTCCGACTTGACTGCAAAGAGGTGGCCGTCGTAGCGTTACCATTCAAATTAGCAGTAATCGTCCCGGCGCTGAAATTACCGGATCCGTCTCTCCTGACAAGCGTATTCGCGGTGTTGCCATGTGATTGCTGGATCGCGTTCATAGAATGACCGGCAGACAACGTAATGCCGTTGTTGAACACGACCGAGCTGTTGTCGCCGTTTCTGATACAAATCAACAGCCAGTCATGCGGTATATCGGCGTCGGCCGTGTATCGAGCGATGCGGAAATTAGCAGCGACGGTACCCGAGCCGGAACCTATAGGTAATATATAGTACAGAGCTTCCCAGGTACCAAGCGGAATTCCCGCTGATGTCACTGTCGCGTCGGATGCGCCACCGACGCCAGTGATAGTTCCTGACGTCGGACAGTCTATCTGGAAGTACCCGGTAGTAGAAAAGTGGCTTCCCCTACCGTTGGATATGACGAGAAATCGCGAGCTCCACGAGACGTTAAACGAACCGTCAACCGAAATAATTCCGCCGCCATTTAAGTTCCTGTTTGCCCGCAACGACTCACTAACAGTGAGCATGTCGGTCTGTGTCATAAGCGCAGAGGCGTGTACTCCGTCAACCGTATCGGCGTCCAGGCCGCTACCCGAGCCGTCGTTACCAGCGTGCCAAACTTTATTGCCGTTCCAAGTAATACCGGCATCATCGATTACTGTGGTTACTCGTCCTGCCCAGCCTGTTGCCCAGTTGTCGGGCGAGCTATTAATCTGCAGTCCGCTCTCGGCGTTCAGGTAGACAAATTCGCCGGTCTGACCGGTGGCTTGGTTGTGTGACTCGCCAGCGTTCAGAACTAATTGTTGGCCACTTTTCGTCCTCAATTCATCGGTTCTCGCTACTGTAGAAAAGTCACCTATCGTCGCGTTGACGGTGCCGCCGCTTTGATTAGTCGCCGTCGTCGCGGTAGCGGCATTGCCAGTAGTGTCCTGATTACCAGTAATATTCACACCCGGAAGGTTGATATTGGCCGTACCGTTAAAAGATACGCCGCCTATAGTACGTGCGGTGGTGAGTCTGGTTGCAGATAGCACGTTTTTGGAGGAGTCGGCAGTGTTGTCGACATTCTCTATCGACAGTGAAGTCTTGAACCCGGAAACAGTGTTTTTGCGGATGTAGTCGTCCCCGGATGAATAGAATATCGTATCGTTGTTGCGCGTGTAGGCCGAATGATTCATGTTTACGTAAGAGCTCTTAACGTAACGACCTGTGAAATCACCATTGTCGTCTCTGGCTACAATCGTGTTGGCCGTGTTAGCCGAAGTGGCGCTCATGTCATCAAGCAAGTCGGCGTTGAGGTTGGCAACCTTTGTGGTGGAAGACACCGTGAGCGGCGCGGTACCGTTGGACACGGTAGATATCAGCTGCGTGCCGGTGACGGTGCCGTCAGCGGTAAGCTTTAATCCGGAGTACACACCGTCGGAACTAACATTTCTGACGTCCCCTGTAGGAACAGCCGATTGCCATGCAGGATTGGTGGTATAAGTTAGCGTACCTCCAGATACGACTCTAGATGTTTCGTAAAAGTAGAACCTACCGTAGGTTGATCCTTTTTTGAACCACAGTTCCATGTCACTGGACCATCCGCCGCTGATTACCTTAAAGGAATCATCAAGGATATGGGAGCCGTTACCCCCCTTCGCGAGAATTCTTACATCGACGATTGGGTTTGAATCAACGCTATTGGAGCGAAAGAATACTGAAATGATCGCCGTGTCGTGTGCGCTTGTGACAGCGTTGGAAACACTGAGTATGATTGCGCAGTCTTTATACGCGCTTGTTCCAGTGCTATACGTCGCGATTTTTACCCATGTATTAGCGCCGTTTTCAGTCCCCGTAGAACCCTGCGCGGTAGTACAAACCAATTTGGAAAAGTCGGTATCCAAACCAGTAATTGCCGAAGTTGGGATGTTAGTAAGGGTATTGTCATCGCCGTCGATAGTCTTGTTTTTGAGAGTTTGATTGCCATTTAGTGTCACGTCACCGCTAGCGGCGACTGCTTTGTCCACGATTTCCTGCGCGCGGCGACCACTGATGGCCCGCGATGCGCTTGAGGTACCGGCAGCGATTTCAGCCGAAGGTATTTCCGAATATGTCGTGTTCGGCGGAGTCGCCCAGGTGTTATCACCACGAAGAAAGGTTGAGGAGGATTTAGTACCGGTAGCGTCAAGGGCGGTCGTGGCGGTGAGATCGGTGATATTATTGTCATCACCGGAGATAGTTTTATTCGTCAGCACCTGCGCTCCAGTGGTGGTCACGTTGCCATCACCAGTCCCCGCGCCAATGGCGCTGCGGGCAGCAGCAGCGCTGGAGGCGGTCAGGACAGAACGACCGATGGAGGTTGAGTCAGAGATTTGCGAGGCGGTGTGAGTATGGGAGGTATTAGCCTTGCCGGCGAGGCCGCTGTCGACGTAAGCCTTGGTGGATTGCTGCGTCGGTACCTTGGTGGCCGAGTTAGACGCCATGTTGTCTTCGTCTACCACGAAATTCATAGGTGAGGTAGAGGTATCGCTGTTCATGACCGCGCCTGCGGCGTTCACGTTGGCAGCATCCGTCACGTTGGCACCAGCTTCGATGCCAGCAAGCTTGCTATCGTTCGCGGCGGTAAATACGTGGTTGGTAGTGCCATCCACGATACTGTCTGCCGAGATATTGGACAGGTTATTGTTGCTGCCGTTGATTGTTTTGTTGGTGAGAGTCTGGGAAGCCGTATCGCCGACAAGTGTGGAGTCAACATGCGGCAACGTATGTATCCTGGTGGTACCGGACGCTTGGCTGGAACTAATATTGAACTCAGCCTTTCTAGTACTGTCGCCATTGTCTTGCAATTGGAAATTATCCTCGACCAACACAACGGTGTTGGTGGCATCAAGAGTTTTGTTCGTCAGAGTTTGGCTACCGGTGAGCGTTACATCACCGCTGCCGGTACCAGCACCAATGGCACTTCGGGCAGCAGCAGCGCTGGCGGCGGTCAAGACAGAACGACCGATGGCGGTCGAGTCCGAAATTTGAGACGCGGTGTGGGTGTGCGTGGCGTCAGCGAACGCAGAGGCTTGCTTGCCATCGAGCGTATCGGCGTCGAGACCACTACCCGAGCCGTCGTTGCCAGCATGCCACACTTCGTTACCGTCCCACGTGATGCCGGTAGCGGTAAAGGCAGTTGTCTTTCTGCCAGCCCAGCTGCTTGCCCAGTTATCCGGAGATACATAGATGTTAACCCCGCTGTCTCCGCCGATTTCTACTCTCTCCGGACCCGGGGTGATGTTTGTCGTCATCTGAGCCCGCGACTCGCCGGCGCCAATATACACGGTGTCATCACCACCAATGCCTATTGATTTGTTCTGGCCACCAGCATGTCTGGTAATCACCGGCGTCCCGTCAAAGGTCAGTACGTTGCCACTGTCGGGGGTAAAGTTCAATGTTCCCGCTAGCGTGGTAGTTCCGTTGATAGTCGGGCTCGTCAGTGTTTTATTCGTAAGGGTCTGTGAACCGTCGATTGTCGCCACGCTGCCCGCCGCCGTGCCTGCCGTACCGACGATCAGGTTGTCATCGGTTTTTAAAGTATTCGTCGCGCTTCGGTACAAATTGGTATCCGTACCGAAATATATGCCTTCGGTCGCTGATGTCGGTGACGTACTGCCGAGGTTAAGCAGACCATTTGACCGCGGAGCGTTCCACGCGCCTAGGGTAATATTGGCATCATTATCCCATGAATACGGAACTTCAAATTCAGAGCCACCACCTTGATCCCCCCACCGCGCCGTAAGTGCCTTGATAGCAGATAGTTCAATCGACTTACTATTCGTCGCGGTGATTGTCAATCGAATATATGCGTCTCCGCCCCAGTTTGACACGTGAAGCCAGACGGGCTCATTGTTAGCATCAGTTGTCGACGTATGACGCTCAGTCCACTCAGTCCCGTCTGCCGAAGACTCAACGAGCACACCCTTTGTCGAACCTCCTGCGACATAAGTAAAACCAATGCACCACCAAAAGGCATACGACCAAGAAACTTGAGAACTATGCCATGTCCACCGCACTCCAGTAACCGTAGTGCCGTCTGCTACTTGAAGCGACTGGTCTTCCCTGCCACTGAATAACGCGGAGTTTAAGGTCTGCGATGACCAGGAACCGCTATATGTTTCGTATTCAGGCGTACCCCAGTGGCGATTAAAGCGCATCGTATCATGCCACAAGTACTTCGGCACTGGACTAAATGCCGGATATTGCCCGGAGGTGTTCGACAATCTGTAATTTGCATTGGTCAGGTTATTCGGAGCGGTTATACTGTCCAACCGTGGAATTGTCATGATGCCGCTGATTGTCGGGTCAGCCAGCGTCTTGTTCGTCAGGGTCTGGGTATTCGTCGTGCCCACTACGGCACCAGTAGCACCATGAGTGGTGGTGTCGTTTATGTGGTTCGTGAGATCAACATCGGTAGCAATCTTTTTGCGTGTACCGTCGTTGGCGGTGATATAGAAATAATTGCCTGCGTATTCCACGGCTCCGGCCTCGGGATTCGTGAGCAGGGTGCCGGTGGTGAACTTGAGCGGGGCGCCCCCAGCACCGGCTGAACCGGCAGCGATGGTGACATTCTTGTGGCCGCCGTTGCCCGGATGATTATCATCATCGTTGACATGTTCCTTCATGAGGAACTGGCGAAGGATATCACCCCAGGTGCCATCATCTTGGCCAACTATCGGAAGACGTTGATCGGCCATGCTACTGTCGCCCTCCCTGATTTTTCACTACAAATCCAGCAAAGCCGACACGGGTCGGCGAGAATGTCTTAGCAGAGGCGCGCAGCAGATCTGCGCAAGATGTTCGCACGGAAAACAGCAATTTTCCCTGTTTCACCTACCCCCGCTATACGTTAATTTACCCCTCCTCAAGGGCCTGAGATAAGTATACGCTTTTATAAGCTTGAGAACAATGATAATCGTGCAGATTTAACTGCCAAAAGTACGTGAGCCAAAACCATGTGCGGGCTGCGAAGGCTTGCGTGTATCCGGACGAGCTGGCGCGGGATGCTCGCGCATGACATAGGTAAGAAAATTATTGACACCGAACAGAGAGATAAACGCAAGTGCGAACAAACGCAGGAACTCCTTGCGAGTCATTGGTTTTGACAGTAACTCCTTGAACGGCAACATCTGTCATAGACTATAGATCAAAATAAGCATAAGGGCAATCCCACTAGAGGAACAGTGCGACCAAGACCAGGATCAGACCAACTATCCGTCCAGCGCGGCCAAGCAGCCGTGCGCGCTTAGCAGCGGGCATATCCGGCCACGTCCGAACCACAAAAGATAGCTTGCTCATCCGTTGCAACAACCGAGGCGTCAAGCCCACTATGAGCAGGTACATTCCTATTGTTACGACAATAAGCCTATCAAGCGGTATACCCTTGGTATGCCCCTGACTGCCGGTATCGATATTAAGCCACGCAGCAAGTCCCTTGAGCGGCTCTACAATCCTCTCTAACAGACTAGGACCATTCCCCGAGTCCTGTGTGTCTACGTCGTCGCCCACCATCACGCCACCAGCGGTTGTCGGCGTATCTGTACCCGTTGACGGCTCCTGAGGTGGCGGCGTATATGTGACAACGGCGGAAGCCGTACCATTAGAGCCAGCACAAACATTCAGTGCTGTTACGGTAATTGTATGCGTACCAGGAGATACCTTTACCGAATCAGAAAACGTCGTCTGTCCTACAGACAATGGAATAACGCTATCGAACATGTCATCTATTCGTACCTCGATCTGATTAGCCTGAGTCACCGTTCCGCTAACCGGTACCGTCGCGTTGACCACGACGCTATCGCTCACCGGATGCTCAAGCGCTACCGTGGACGTGTCCGTGCAGATTGTCGCTCCCACGGCCGTTTGTGCGGCGGCCAATGGAGCTATACTTATAGCACCGACAGCGGACACTACCAAAAACAATACCGCGAAGAGGAGGCTTGTCCCACTATTTTTTGCGACGACGCGTAACCGCATATACGCCTCCGATAAAGACTATAATCACTAAAGCAATCGGTAGATATCTTGGCATCATCAGTACATAACCATCTGATCGTATCGTCTTATCAAGAAACTTCTGCTCGATTTCTACCTTATATAAACCAAACCATGGAGCCGATTGCCACTGCCTATCGATTGTCCGCGTCGTACCCGGCAAAACCTCGTAGCTCGCAACTGATCTATGCTTGACGTTACCAAGTGTGTCTCGCACGGTCAGCGTGACAGCATCGGTAAAGTGCGTGTTGCCGGTATTTTTGACATCAACCGTTGTTGTGAGGGGTGGTTGCAGCTGCCAAAACGGAATCGAACTTCCGGTGGCGTCACCATCTAGCGTAACCTTGCCGTTCACCGTGGCATAGATAATCGTGCCGACACGTTTTTTACGGATAACCGAGTTGCCGGACACCTTTTGATCCGCAGGTGGCTGCACCTCAGCGAATATGACACCATAATGTCCGCCCGGAGCCACTCCTTCAGGCACATGTACCGAGAACTTGATATACTCCGTCGCACCAGCCTTAATATGGTATTTCGTTTCAGGGAATTGCACCCATCCATACAGGTCAGAGTTCTTGGTTGCCGTCGTAAAATCTGGACTATCATACTGATTATTATCGATAGAGTACGGCCGAGCATATACCAAAAAATCATAATCCGTAGAGCCATCGTTAACGACCGTTAACTCGTCTTCGATCGTCTTGCCGGCATCAATCGTATACTTGCGGCTCGTTGGCGACAAGGTGATACTTTCACGTTCGTTATTAGCTTGCGCGTGTGCGGCAGGAGTTGGGATAACCATCATCGCAAAAGCGACAAGGACAAGAAACAAGCTTTTCAGCTTCATACCATGCCGATAATTTCTTACGCGAGTGAGCATGCGTCTCTATGTCCTCTCTTGTTATACTCCGTATAATTACGATTTGGTTGTCGCCGTATAGGTGACAGAATCGGTATAGGTACCTGGCGCCTGTCCGATATTCGCCTTAGCGGCGTACCACACCTCAGTCTCGTCATTGTTGGCGGTACCAGTCGTCGATGCTATGGTAGCAGCCGAACCGGTCGCAGGAACCCCGGCCCATTTTGAGGTCGCACCTACCTTGTTCGTCTCACTGGTATATGTAGTGTCGAAGCCTCCAAGTCCAGCGACGGCATAACCCCACTCGCCAGACGACAGGGCTGCCGGAGTTGTCTGGTTAGCCGAACTGGCACCAAAAGTATTGCCTCCGTTTGCCAGGTTTGTCGTCGCATCGGCATCCGCGAGCGTCAGAGTGTAACCAGCCGCCACGTTCGTACTTACCTTCACGTGATCCGTACCGTTACTCTGAACACCGCTTGCCGTCGGAGTAAGGTTGAACGTTACTTCACCGTCTGTCGTCAGAGTAATCACGCCGCTTACGTTAACATTAATCGTCGTGTTAGCATTAGCACTAAAGGCAGACGCAGCCACTGGAGACAGCGTAATGGCGGTAACTAACATCACCGCGCCAAGCACTTTTAACTTCTGCGTTCGACGTATCCTCATGGCTCCCCGTTTCCATCTTTCTCACGTAGTGATGTTTTATATACTACTTGCTTCCATGTTGTCAGACCATAAGCAAAATGTCAAGCATCTGTAGTATTTGTTATAATTTTTACCATGAAGAGAAGCGTTTTAATAGCAGTACTCTGTTGCGCAATCATCCCAACAGTTGTCTCGGCGCAACCATTTGGGACAGGTATCTTTAATGCGGATGTCCCGTACGGTACAGAGACCAGTATCGCTATATCTTTGAGTGGAACAGCCAACATGGTGCTAAGCTCAAGCGGCTCGAACTTCAGTGGCACCGGCACGCAAACAGTTACCGTCACTTCTACTGACGTCGCGGGCTATAAACTCTACGTCAATGCCTCGACAAGTACAAGCTTGTCCAACGGTACCGACACGATCGCAGCCAGTAGCAACACCACGCCGGGACCCCTCTCCGTGAATACATGGGGCTACAACACGACCGGTTCGACAAGCCAGTTTGTCGGCATGAAACTCTCGCAAGTACTTCTGAAAGAGGCAGACGGACCATACAAAGATGGCGACGACACTACTATTACCTATGGTTCGGTCGTCAATATATCAAAAAGTTCCGGCGCGTATTCTACTGACATCACCTATACCGCCGTTGGCGAGAGTTAACGCTCCTTTGGCTTGAAGTGGCGACGGACAAGACTCCATAGCAGTCCACCGGCAATAACCAACACGGCGACCGCCGCCACCGACCAGGGTGGTAAGTTAACAATATACGTCGTTTTCGAAATGGTTGTACGCGAAACAGTATCCGTATAGCCGTATATAAGCTGATATACGCCCGGCCATAGCGGCGCATCGAGCGTTCCCTCTGTCTGTCGAACCGTACCCGGGAAAACCGTATGATCCTCAACTGTCTGTACATGGTTCCCAAAAAGATCGCTGAGTCGCACCACGAAGCGTCCATCAATATGAACGTTACCCGTATTTTTCACGTCATACGAATATGATAAGTCTTTGCCCGTCACTAACCATGGTATAGAGGCGTTCTCTACGACACCGGAACGCCGTAACCCGACACCATCGACAGTCACATAAATCGGCATAGCGACCTGCACCGTGCTAATACCACCCCCTGTCGCCATAGAGGTACTAGCAAGCACAGCGAAGTAATATCCTCCTGACGCAGCGTCTTTCGGAACAACAACATCGTAGGGTATGGCCATCTTTTGACCGGGACGCAGGTGTATTTCCGTATTCTTTAATTTTACCCAGTCGTACGCCAAGTCACGGAATCGATAGTCGTACGAACGGTCAGTCACCGTGAATGATTTCAAACTCAGACGCACGATTATATCCTTGGTGGTTTTATCCGCCAAGGTAAAACTGTTCGACGACGTTTTGCCGGCATGCAATGCGGCCTCTTGGCGCAATGGCGACAACGAAAGACCCTCGTCCGCCCGCGCGGCGGCAGTTTGCCACGGGATGAGCACAGCAAGCAAGCTAAACAGTATGCTAATAATAACGATCCGGCGCATAGCTACTTCAAGTATACATGCCTCTAGGCGACCGATGAAAAGCCGTCAAGCGACCGCCGGGGAGATGATTGGTTGCGTATTCTCTGCGGAGCAGGTCGACGAGGAACAGCCAACGCTCGAGGAGCGGGCTGGGGTCGCGGAGCGAAACCATCAAGCGAACGACTACTCCTCTGCGCCACGGTAAAACGCTGCGCGGGTATGGGTCTTTGGGCAGGTACGGCTACCGGCGCGGACGGCTCTTTGACAATCCGCTCAACGACATCTTCATCTTTAGCTGAAAGCTCTTCGAGAACCGCCGTAAGCGGCTCGTTCTTTATATCAGCCTCCTCGGTCGTAACTTTAGCGTGGCCACCTACCTTGCGTCTTACATACACAGTCAACGCGCCCAACTCGTATACAACAACGATCGGCACGGCTACGATTGCCATATTGATAGCGTCGGGTGTCGGGGTGAGTATCGCGGCGATAATCGTCGCGCCGATAATCACGTAGCCCTGCGTCGACGATAAAAAGCCCGGCTTAAGTGGCCGAACGTGATCGATAATAAAGAGTAGCAACGGCAACTGGAACAGTGCTGCAAGGCCAAGAATATACGCCACGACAAAACCGAGATATGACTCGGCGGTCAAACTTGGCGTCACGGTGTCGCCAGCAAAATTCGACAAAAAACTAATCGCTGCCGGTATAGTAACGAAATAGCCAAAGGCAGCGCCAGCTACAGCCAGCAATGCCGACAACACAATAAAGCAGGTGACGAGCTTCCGAGATGTCTCGCCTAATAACGGCTCTAAGAAACGATATAACTGATATATTACTACCGGAATCGTCAATAGTATGCCGAAATAAATACTCAGCGAAAATATAAAGCTGAAACCGCCTGTCGGCGTCAAATAAATCAGCTTCTCTCCATTCAACGGCGCCATGATAATCTCGATCAGTCGGTCTTTGACCTGAAAACCAATCGCGGACGCCAGCACAAGCGCTAGGACCACCCAAGACACCCGCTTGCGCAGTTCGTAAAAATGTTCGAGAAAAGTCAGCTGTTCTGTCGAGTGACTACGCTTGCTCGGTCTCTTCTGATGTTCGCTTGGCTGTTTGTTTTCGTTCATCACCTACGCCTTTGCGCAGCTCTTGCACTGATTCGCCAACGCTACGTGCCAGCTCCGGTAGTTTTTTACCACCGACCAACAGTAGAACGATCAGTAGGATGATTATGAGTTCTGGGGTCCCTATTCCAAACATGTCTTCCTCACTTATTTAATGTCTCTTCTATAGTATACCGTTTATGATATGGAGGCAATAGATGATGCGAAAAAAGTCGCTATTGCTTTGTTACACGCACCATAGCGTGTCGCAGCGGCTGACCGTGTAAGGTGTAACCTGCCTGGAGTTCTTCGGCGATAACTTCTTGTTCACCCTCTGCATCTTCATCCATCTGGATAGCCTCGTGCAGCTCAGGGTCGAACACCGTGCCGGGCTTGGCTTCAATACGCTTTACGTCCATGCCTTCCAGAGATTTTTCAAGATTCTTCACTAGTCCTGCAACGCCTTGCGCCCACTTATTGTCCGCCAAGTCCTCTGGAACATGCGCGATAGCGCGCTCGATATTATCAATGACAGGAAGTAATTTTAATACCGCCGTCGCCTCGCCGCTCGTGCGAGCGATTTGTTTCTCTTGCTCAACACGCTTTCGATAGTTTTCAAAGTCAGCGCGCGTACGCTGCAAATCACCAGTCAGTTCATCAATCCGTTGAGCGAACTCTTCGACAGCTGGCGTTTCGTCTTGTGGTTGATTCTGCTTACCTTTTGCCATGGTTTAACTCCTTTTCTCGTCTGCGTCTATCTATCCATCTATCAAACACTTGGCTTGTTCCTGGTTCAACAAACAGCAACCGAACAATCCAGCCGAATGCCACGATAAAAATAGCCAGCGGAATTATGAGCCAAGCAGGCCAATCGCTAATTAAGCGCCCGATCCACTCCGCCACTACAACACCTCTTCGAGCATTGCACCGGCATGACGAACCAGGCGCATGACCTTACCGTAACTCTGACGAGTCGGACCAAGTACACCAATATAGCTGTTATCGCTATACGGCGAACGGAATCGACTAATGATAAGTGACGCACCGCTCGTCTTGCCTATCGGGTTCTCGCTACCAATGTAGACGTTCAGCGGCTCGTTGGGCGCGGCCTCGCGTAACCATGGCTCGAGGTTGTCGAGCAAGCTCGCCACGGCTTGAACATGATCACCATGCATGAACTCCGGCTGGCTGAAGAGATTGCTAATACCGTTCATATAAAGCTCATCGCCAATGGTGGCAATGCCAAGATTGTGCGTCAACTCCACAAGGCTATCGACTGCACTGCGAATCGCGCGGTCGGCACGATTACCGTGCGTACTTACCCGTGCTTCGATGGCTCTTACACTACGGTCAAGCTGTGGCGTGGTGCCTGCCTGCGCCTCGGTAATAGTATTCACGTAAAACCGATAACCTTTGTCAGTCGGAACCCGACCGGCGCTCGTATGAGGCTGCATAATAAAGCCCAGCTCTTCAAGCTTGGCCATCTCGCTGCGGATCGTGGCGCTTGAGACACCAAACAGCTTGGCTAGCGTCACGCTACCGACGGGTGCAGCTACTTCGGCATACTGCTCGATGATTGCTGCCAGTATCTGGATCTGCCGCTCTGTCATAGCGTTATTATAGCGCGAATTTAGCACTCATGCAACCAGAGTGCTAATCTCTGTTCTCCCCCCTGTCAAAATTATCAAAATCTTTATCGAATCTTATACACATTATGTCCGATCGGACATAATGTGTATAAGATTGTGGAATTATTGAGGGAAATTGTATGGTTCAGTAGGATTCGGTAGCATTGTTCACTTCTGGTGCATTCGGTAGGATTGTTCACTTCCGGTGCATTCGTTATAATTCGTATATGGAAAAACTATCGATATCTGCTGATCATCTCGACAAAATAAAAAAATGGCTCGGCAACGGTTCTATCAACATCTTTGGCCTGCCTTTTGCCGGCAAAGACACGCACGGCCACAAACTCTCTAAACTATTCGACGCACCGCTCCTCAGCAGCGGTGAAGTATTCCGTAACAGCCGCGATATTATGTCCGCTGAAGACCAGGAGACACTCGACACCGGCGGCCTACCACCATCCGACGTCTTTTTGAAACTCTTTACACCATATTTTTCCAAATCGGAATTCGAAGGGAAACCACTGATCCTCAGTTCGGTCGGACGATGGATCGGAGAGGAACAAGGCATTATACGGGCAGCCCGTGACTCGGGGCATCCTATAAAGGCTGTCGTCTATCTGCACCTAAGCGAGGACATCGTCCGCAAACGGCTCAAAAAATCACAAGAACTCGGTGACCGTATCCGCCCGGAAGATTCGGCTGAACACCTCGAAACCCGTATCACTGAATTTAACGCTAAGACTTTGCCCGTTATCGAAAAATACCGCGAAATGGGGCTTCTGATCGAGGTCAACAGCGACGCGGAAAAAAGCGAGGTGCTGGAAAATATCCTTGCCCGGCTCTTTGTCCTCGCGTCCGAACAGTAATAAAACTACTGGTTATCCAATGTCAGGGCGACGCAGCGGATAAATCCGCCGCCTTTGTTCAGTTCTGGCGTATCGACGGTAATCGTCGTTAGGCCTTTCGACTCTATCGCTGCCTGCAGCTTCGGAGCGTTAGCTCCCATGACCACAGTATGGCCGGTGCTGATAAAATTGCAGGCAAAGCCTTCCATTGCTTCTTTCACGTCGATTTCGATTTTATCGATATCTTTTAATGCTTCGATCTTTTTGCGGCTTTCTGGCAGGAATGCTTCGGGACACCATGCGATCAGCCCCGGTTTCAGAATGCCCATGGCTAGATCAATGTCATAGAAAAAACTGTCCGGCCACCCCGAGACACCGTTAACGACCTTCTTGCCTTTGCTATCCAGCTGGGGGACGGTCTGAATGTTGACGATATGGCGATCGGGAAATTCTTTCTTCAAAAATCCGAACATGCTCAAATCAGTACGGTACCGACTGCCAAGAAACAGCGTGTCACCACAAAGCAGCGTATCGCCCTGCCCGCTGTAACGGACGCCTTCAGGCGGCTCGACAATCCTCAGGCCTCTTCTGCGCAGGACTTGAGCAGCATATGCCTCTTCCTTTTGACGGATGTTGGGCAAATGAGCCATCACCGCCGTACCGTTCAGACAAAACGCCCAGTTCGCCGTATAGACGCCGTCCTGACAGTCTTTTGGCGAAGGAACTTGAATGACTTTTATACCGGCCTGCTCTATGGCAACTTTGACCTTGTCATGTTCCTGACGCGCCGTTTTGCTGTTTGGCTGGATAGCTTCGTCGCTATATGGGTTCAACTCTTTGACAGAAAAATTATCCGCGTCGGACATTAGAACGGTACGGTTAATAGCTGGCATCTTCATACTATTTCTTTCTGGCTATATAGAGTAAGTCACGGATCTGGTTGGTAACGTATTCTACCTCGTCCGGCATGATACTGAACGCAGGAGAAAGCCTCAGCGTCTGTTCATGTGCCTCCTTGGCAATAACATTACGTGCAAAAAGTCGCTGTGCCATATCATGTCCAGTCATCAAAGCAGGGTCAATGTCTACACCAACCCACAGACCCTTGTGACGAACTTCTGTTATACCCTGACCTACTAGCTCTTCCATGCCGGCCGCGAGTTGATTGCCGCGATCGCGCACGTTCTTTTCGTACCTGCCCGACTTAAGCAGAGCGATAGTCGCACGTCCGACGGCGGCCGCAACGGGATTCCCGCCATATGTACTACCATGTACGCCCGGCTCCATAACATCCAATACATCCTTATTCGCAAGAGTTGCCGACGAAGGCACCACACCTCCACCGAGCGCCTTTCCTACAATCATGATATCTGGTTTTACGTTCTCGTGGTCACACGCGAAATTCTTTCCGGTACGCCCAAAGCCTGATTGAATCTCGTCTGCTATCATCAATACGTTTTCCTCTGTGCAAAATTCACGTATTGCCCGTAAGTATCCCTCGTCGGGAATGATAATACCTGCTTCGCCCTGGATTGGTTCGAGCAGCACAGCAACGGTATTTTCGTCGATTGCGTTTTCGATAGCCGCGACGTCGTTGAACGGCGCGCGTCGGAATCCTGGCGTATACGGTGCAAATCCCTTGCGGGCGATCCGATCATCAGAAAAGCTGACGACAGTCGTGGTACGTCCATGGAAGTTGCCGCCCATCACGATGATGTTTGACTGTTCACTCGGCACGCCTTTAACTTCTTCGCCCCACTTGCGAGCCGTTTTGATAGCTGACTCCACTGACTCGACGCCTCCGTTTGAGGGCAATACCATCTCATACCCGGTAAGTTCACCTAGTTCTTGAGCGAACAAGTCTCCTACCTCTGTCCTGACATAGCGAGGACCGAGTGTTAACCCTGTTCTTATCTGTGCGATGGCAGCCTCGGCAATAGCTTCGTTACCGTGTCCGAAATTCGTCGCGGAATATCCTGCTAACGTATCAAGGTATTTCCTACCCTTTTTGTCGTACATCCATACGCGTTTGGCCGCAACCATCTCTGCCCCGGGATCTTGATTTACTGGAACATAGTTATGCGCAAACTCAGCGGCGCTCATATTTTTTTCTGACATAAACTCCCCTTCTACCCACTCGTTATAGGACAGTATACTCCTGTTAATCCCTTTTTAACATGACTGCGGACTTAGGAGGAGCTTCGTTTTAGTCCCTCTTCAGCATCACCGTAAAGGCTTCGGACGGGATATCTACTTTTCCAAACCGTTTCATCCTTTTTTTGCCTTTGGCTTGTTTGGCGAGGACTTTCTTTTTGCGGCTGACATCACCGCCATAGAGGCCTGTTGTGACGTCCTTGCGATAAGCGCTCAAATCTTCGCGGGCGATGAACCGGCCACCGATAGCCGCCTGCAGCGCGACCTGGAAATTCTGCCGCGGAATAACTTCTTTGAGCTTCGACACGACTTCGCGCCCGATACGCTGCGACTCGGAACGGTGCAGCATAATGCTCAACGAGTCCACCATCTCGCCGGCCACATAGAAGTCGACTCGCACGAGATCTTCGGCACGATACTCACTCAGTTCGTAGTTGAAACTGCCATAGCCGCTCGTCACGCTCTTGAGCTGATCGTAAAAATCGGTCAATAGATTGGCGAGTGGCGCCTCAAAACTAATCAACGCCCTTTCATCGATATAACTTAAATTACTCTGTCGTCCACGCTTGCCAACGATCAGCTGGATAACCGCGCCAATATAATCCTTCGGCACCACGATCTCGCCCTTAATCCACGGTTCGCGGATCTCGGCAATCTTACTTACATCAGGCAAATCACTAGCTGATTTGATATCGAGCTCTTCACCGTTCGCCAATGTCACCTGATAATCGGTTGACGGGTTCGTAACAACCAGATCCAAATCGTACTCACGCTCCAGCCGTTCGCGAACAATATCCATGTGTAGGAGACCAAGGAACCCGATACGCACGCCAAATCCAAGTACCGGCGAATTTTCGGGTTCGAACTGTAACGCGCTGTCGCTAAGGCTAAGCTTTTCGACCGCTTCTTTGAGGTCATTATAATCTTCGTTGCTGACAGGGAAGAACCCAGCATACACGAACGGCTTGACGTCCTGATATCCGGGCAGCGGTTCGCTGGCATGCGATCGTTTGACCGTCACAGTGTCGCCAACCCGTGCGTCACGCGTCGTCTTGAGGTTAGTAACGATGTAGCCGATTTCACCAGTCGCAAGTTCACCGCCCGGATTCATCGTGGGAGAAAGCACGCCAATCTCCAGCGCAAGGCCGTGCGCTCCGGTGGCCAACATTTCGATCGTGTCTCCCTTTTTAATACTGCCGTCAACGATACGCGTGTAAAGGATGACACCCCGGTAGTCATCATAGTAACTATCAAAGATAAGCGCGCGTGTCGGCGCATCAGACTCACCCTGTGGCGGCGCGACACGTTCCACGATTGCGTCCAATACTTCAGGTACACCTTCACCTGTTTTGGCGCTGACCTTCAAGATATCCGACTCATCACAACCGAGCAGGTTGATGATTTCGGCGCTCACCCGCGGCACATCTGCTGCAGGCAGATCGATTTTATTCAACACCGGAATAATAGTTAGATCAGCAGCCAATGCTAAGTAGACATTCGCCAGCGTTTGCGCCTGGATGCCTTGACTCGCATCCACGACCAGCACTGCGCCCTCACAAGCTTCAAGACTGCGCGACACTTCGTAGCTAAAGTCAACGTGACCAGGCGTATCAATGAGGTTTAGTTCGCACTCTTTATAATGCATACGAACTGGTGCCAACTTGATAGTAATGCCCTTTTCGCGCTCCAGATCCATCGTGTCGAGCAACTGAGACTTCATGTCGCGCTGACTGACGGTACCCGTGACCTCTAGTAGTCGGTCGGCTAACGTCGACTTGCCGTGATCAATATGAGCAATAATGCAAAAATTTCGGATATGTGATTGATTCATGAATTAGGTCTATTATGACAGAAAACTATCTGATTAGCGAGCCTTGGCAAAGAGGAACCGATTCATCCGCTGAAGAATAGGGTTTGCCTCCTTGAGCCCGAGCATGCGACTGAGCGACAGATAGGTTGCCGCACTGACCAGGACAATCAGCGTAAACTTTGGAAAGGTTGCCAGAAAGCTGTTGTCGACATTTTGCAGCTGAAAGAGCTGAACCATGATGTAACAAACAATCGATGTCACACCGGTCGCCGTCGCCATCCGCCCGATGGCACGCAGTAATTGCGGATCGATCAGTCCCTTGATCCGATAGTTCATTACGCTGAACAGGATCAATACTTCAAACACTGACACGATTGATTGCGCGTAACCTAATCCGTACGCACCCATACCCAGGCTCATCGTGAACCATACGGCCAGAGCGATATTGAGCGCTATAGCAAAGAGCGATATGAACAGCGGCGTCTTGGTATCTTGCTGGGCATAAAAACTACGAGCGCAGATAAAATAGACTGACCGGAACAAAATCGCGATAACAAGCGAACCGAGTAATCCGGCCATCAGCGCGTCACCACCGTTTTTGATAAAGTTGACCAAATAACCGCGAGTAAAATACGTCACTGCTGCGACCGGCATCGCAAGCCAGACAATGATCCGGATAAGTGTCTGAAGCTCGCTACGAAAGAGATCCGGCCGTCCCTGCCCCAAGCGTTCAGTCATTTTCGGAAATGCCGCCGTGCTGATCGCCACGCCGATAAGATTGATCGGTGCCATATGTAATACCGTCGCCTGGTTGTATGCGGCGAGCGTACCGGAAGACAATCGTGACGCGAGGTTGGTCTCGACGATACCTACTAAGTAGTCCATACCCTGGTCAATTGATCGTGGCGGCAAAAGCCGGAGCACCTTGCGAAAACCTTTGTTGCGCCAGAAAATCTTAAACTGATAATCGACGCCCAAACCTATCAGTCCGATACAGCTGACGATCAGTTGCAATACCGACCCCAGCGCCACGCCCAGCGCCACGCCCATGATTCCGCCTTCGAACACCTGTACACCAAAGATATTTATGCCGCCTGTGAAGAAAAGGAGACCGATAATGATGCCGACATTGTAGAGGATCGGCGCCATCGCGAAGAAGGTAAACCGACCGACCGCCTGCTGAATACTAGCCAGCACCGTTGCAATCGCAAACAGAAAAGGGTTGACCGCGATGACGCGCATCATACTGGTCGCCAGCGCTATACCCGACTCACTCAGACCCGGCGCGATAACGTAACGCACCAGTGGTTCGGCAAAAACAATAATCAGTATACTGGCCGCCAGCGTAATAAGTGCCATAAAGTTCATCATGCTGGTGCTGAGTTCCCAGGCTGACTTCTTGTTGCCGGTGGCTAAGCGCTGGTTGAATACCGGAATAAAGCTGACACTCAACGCGCCCGAAACCAGGATAAAAAACATAAAGTCCGGTACCGTAAACGCCGCCAAATACGCATCGTATCCGCTCTTGAACGTATCGTAGTAATTACCGTTGAGCAGTCGCATTCGGAAAAAACCGAATAGCAACGATACAAGCGTCGAACCTGCCAGCAAACTGGCGGCTAGCTGAACAGATAGCCGCTGATTAGCCCGGGCAACTGCGCTTCTGACTCGTCCCATCGCTTACTATCAGGCTGTCGGTGTATAAAGCCTGGCCTCTTTCGGGATCGTCGCGCCCTTTAGGATTTTGTCGACTTCGTCATCATCAAGCGTCTCCTTAACGAGCAGCTCTTTAGCCAGTTTATGCAAGCTATCCATGTTTTGCTTCAAGACGACTTCCGCGCGACGACTCGCCTCTTTGATGAGCGACTCGACCTCCAGGTCGATTTCCTTGGCGGTATCATCACTATATGGTCGTTCGTGCGTGATCTTATCGAACACCATACCGCCGCTGTCTTCGTGGAAAACCTGGTCGCGGAGCTTGGTACCCATACCCTGTTCGATTACCATGTCGCGAGCAATCTCAGTGGCCTTGCGCAGGTCGGATCCGGCGCCAGTCGTGATGCCGTCGGCGCCATACATCAGCTTTTCGGCGACACGACCGCCTAGTGCGCTGGCCAGTTGATCCTTGAACTCATAGATACTGGTATAGCTCTTGTCTTGTGGTGGCAAGAACCATGTCACACCGCCGGTACCACCGCGCGGGATAATCGTTACTTTATGAACAGGGTCGTTGTCTGGTAGCAGGTGACCGACGATTGCGTGTCCTGACTCGTGGTAAGCGGTCAGTTCTTTTTCGCGTTCGGTCATAACTTTGGTCTTGCGTTCCGGACCGATAGCAACCTTTTCGAAAGCTTCGGTCAGATCGTCGTTGGTGATTTTCTTGCGGTTGTCACGGGCAGCAATGATAGCTGATTCATTAGCAATGTTTGCCAGATCCGCACCGCTTGAACCAGCAGTTTTGGCAGCCAGCTTATCGAGATCGACAGTACTATCGGTCGGCTTGTTCTTGAAATGAACCTTCAGGATTGCTTCACGGTCTTTGCGCTCAGGCAGCATAATGTTCGTCCGGCGGTCGAACCGGCCTGGACGCAGCAATGCCGGGTCAAGTACGTCGGCACGGTTAGTTGCCGCGAGAACGATAACGTTAGTATCTGTTTCAAATCCGTCCATCTCTACCAAGATCTGGTTGAGCGTTTGTTCGCGCTCGTCATGACCACCGCCCATGCCACTGCCGCGGCGACGACCGACGGCGTCGATTTCGTCAATAAAGATAATCGCAGGTGCGTTCTTTTTCGCCTTGGCGAACAAGTCACGTACGCGGCTGGCGCCGACACCGACGAACATCTCGACGAATTCCGAACCGGAAATGCTAAAGAACGGCACGTTTGCCTCGCCCGCTACGGCGCGAGCCAGCATAGTCTTACCAGTACCCGGACTACCTACAAGTAGGACACCCTTTGGAATTTTGGCACCGACTTCATGATACTTTTTCGGGTGCTTCAAGAAGTCAACGACCTCTTCCAGATCCTGCTTGGCACTGTCGTTACCAGCAATATCGTTAAATACTACCTTTTCTTTATCGACACCATACAGCTTCGCCTTACTCTTGCCAAATCCGAGCGCTTGGTTGTTTTGCCCCTGTGCCTGGCGCATCATGATCATGAAAAAACCAGCAATCAGCACAACCGGCACGATGATGATAGCAATGTTCCATAATGTTTCACCGGTTTGTGACGGCGGTGTGTCGTCCAGTGTCTGCTTAGCTTTATCGTTGAGAACGTCTTCCTTGATCAGCGTACTGACACCACCCTGAATGTAGGAATGTTGTGTCGGCTCGTCTTTACCCTCGGGTGTTATTTTCAGATCATTGCCAGATCCTTCGATCTTGCTTACCTCGCCCTTGTTGGCGCTTTCGATTACTTGGGCAATCGGCACGTCTTCGAGCTTGTTATGCGGCGCGACGACAGCAAACAATACGAGGATTGCCACCACGATAATCGCCCAGAAAAGGCCAAGCCTCGCCCAATTCGACATACGGTTTCTTTGTGGGGGTTTTTTCGTTGCCATAATATAAGTGACGGTCCTTTCGCTCTCGGATATTAGGTCATTTTCTCGCTTATATTATGATAACACTTTATAGGATGTCTCGACAATAAAGCGTGTCTTCGTAAATCGAAGCGTGATGCCGCCTGCAACCTCATAAACTTTGCCGGCTGACATGACCTTGACGGCATGGAGTGCTCGAGCAAGCTGCGGCCGTGTCGGACTTGTGCCAGCTTCGCGGATAAAGACCGCTCGTAATAGTTCATGAGCCGCAATGTCTCCGGCCATAGTAAACAGATGTCTAGAATATGGCGACTGGCCGATCAGGCGGGACGTTTCATCATCGCTAAGCCGTTTCAATGCTACTTGCCGATTGCGGTACAAACGCAGTGATTCCTTCGTATCCCCATCGAGTTCCCTCACCCTTTGCCGCAGTTTGTTGCGCAAATATTTTTCGTCTTGGTTGGTGACGTCCTCCCGCCATTTCAGGTCATGATTCCTGGCATATTGGATCAGTTCCGCCTTCGTCGTAGCAAGCAGCGGCCGGTCGATGTCCGGACTATCCAGTACGGCCAGCCCGCGCCAGCCAGTGCCGCGCGTCAAATTGATTGCGATCGTCTCCACCACGTCATCCGCATGGTGCGCGGTCATGATTTTCGCATCGTGCTTTGCCGCCACCTCACGCAAAAATACGTACCGCCGGTCACGCGCCAGTTCTTCGCTGGCATTTGCGCCCAATTCCTCGCGCTTCGTTTCAAATAGCAGGTTATACTTTTCGGCCAACGACTTCACAAATTCCGCATCATCCGCCGAGTCTGGTCGGATGCCGTGGTCGAAGTGAGCGACGATAAGGTTGGCTATTGGAATTTGGCTATTCACGCCTGGCAACGTGCCCCGCGCGAGCATATCGAGCAACGCCACCGAATCCACCCCGCCGCTAACTGCCACGACGTATTGCACTATCCGAACCTTTTACTCAGTTTGACTCCAAGCCAAATACCTATGATGCCGCCGACCATGCTGGTAAGAATACTCCAGCCGTCTAATAACGAATTATCGCCCCACAACATTGGCGCTGCACCGCCACCGGTCATGCCGACAATAGTCATGAAAGTTATGAATTTTTTGTTCATATAGCCAGTATACTCGCTCAGCTTGTCACCGTCTTGAGCGGACGTACCGCCAAGTAGTCAAACTCCGCGCCGGCAGTCCATGTGCCCACTCCGAAACCTGTGCCCGTCTTACTTGGTGCCCATGAGCCGATAGGTATCCACTGCGCTGGCGCTGCATTCAAAGAATAGTAGACTGTCAGGTTGGTACCGATTTTCCTTACTGCAAGTCTGGTCCATACATTTGTCAGGTCGCGGCCACCACCTATGGTCGTTGCAAACACCGTATCGAAGTCATCACGTACCGATATACCCCAGCTGTTTTGCGAATAACGACGAAGCTGGAGATGAACAGCCGAACCATACCAAGGGTCAGGTGACGCACCCAGCACGATAAGATGGGCTTCCTGTCCATCATTACTACCGTCTGTTATGCGTACCCCCGTCTCCACCCAGTAATCAGAAGGTAGAGTGACGTTTTTGCGTCCGAGGCGGACATCTTGATCGGCGCTTGTACTGCCATAAGACACGCCGAACGTGGAGCCCGTAGCTGTCATCTGCGTTTTGTCTGAAGGCTGGCTCCATGCATCGGTATCAATTGCACCGGCAGCTTGATCCATGTGGTTGTTGTCAATTGCTGCTGCCTCTACGTCAACAACGGTGTAATTCGGTGTTACAGGGGTATCAGACCAAATGCCTGCGTATGCTGCGAAATCCACGGTAGAGGACGAGACAGTCCCCTGATTCGGCTGACCAGCCCATGCGACAATCTTCAGGTGACTGTTGAAGAAGACGGGGTCGTCAACCAAGAAACGATACATTGAGATATTGGTTCCTGTCTGATCCGAGTCACCTGATCGTCCTGCAGGATAGCCGCCAATCGGTATGCTGTACCATCCCCCGTTAAATGCATCTTCACCACCCGATGATGTCCATGACGGCATCGTTTCGCCATCAATATAAATCTCCACATTGCCCTCAAGCACAATTGAATCGCCCGAAGACGCCCCCGAAAAACTTACCCAGAAAGATTCTATCTGTCCGGAACCGTCAAAATCGCACACTGTCATAGGAGACTGAACAGCCTGATTGCCGACTCGCTGACCCTGTATGCTATAGGCTAATTGCTGGCTTCCAAGATCATCGAACGAATTGATTGTCGAATAGTCGGCCTGTCCATAAAAAATCGAGTTAGCATTAGTAAGGTTCTCGACTTCCACTCGCAAATATTTGCGAAACGGCATATATAGATATCGATACGCCGACGCCTCGCCTTGCGTGCCCCTACTCGTTCTACCGACTCGAGGCGTTGAGAATGTTCCGGAGTGATTCGACACGCAGAAAAAATCACCAAGGCTCATAGATATAGCCGGAGTTGCCGTATCATCGGTGTATATCCGTATAACTCCGCCTTGCTCCAGAAAACCGTCTTTGTCGTAGGTATTACCCGCGGCAATCCAAATATGTTTCAAAATTCCTGGCTTATCCCAGGCCTCAGCTAACACAAGTACTTTAGAACCGGTGGGCGATACCGAAGCGATACGCGCGTCTGCCACCTCTTGTGCGACAGCGACCATCTTCTCCCCCGGCAACCTCAGTGGAAAACCCGATACACTTCCGCCACCGGACGCTCCTGATTGCAGCGCCGTATCGGCTTTTGCCAGCGACGTCTGTACATCCGATGCTAACTGGGTACGAGCGATATCGGCACTTGCAGATATGTCGGTCGCCACGATAGTACCGTCGGCAATCTTTTCGCTCGTGACCGCATTGTCGGCAATACGAGGCTCGGCTGCCGTACCGGAAAGATCACCGGCAAGTTGTATCACACCCTTGCTGCTCGTTGTCGCGTCAGTCGAAGCAGGCACCGCCTGCCAGCTATTGTCATCGCGCAGAAACTTCGTGCCGTCTGGTGTACCTGTCGGCGTGTTTAGTTTTCCGTTCAACGCCGTCTGCGTCGCAGACGATACAGGCTTGTTCGTGTCGCTCGTATTATCGACGTTACCCAGACCGACATCTGATTTCGTCAACGCCAAGGTCGTCTTGGCGGCACCGGCATTTGCCGAGGTGAGGAGTGCACGACCGGTCGTGGTCGAATCTGATATGTCTACCGAAGCTGGCCGATAGTCGCCAGCTTTTGCGGTCGTACTTGTAGTACCGATAGCTAAGTTACTCGTACCAGCACCAATGGCGCTCCGTGCGGAGGTCTGGTCAGCTCCGGCAGCGATGACGGCTGGTTTGTTTTCGAGAGTATTCCAATCAGCTCGGGTTTTGCTGTTCAGCTTGGTTTGAACGGCACTGTTTAGTTGTATCTCCGTAATACTGCCGTCCTGAATAGCCGCGGCATTCACCGAATCGTCAGCAATGACACTGCTGGTAACAGAGTTGTCTTTTAGCGTTCCATCGGGCTTCAGTGTTTGTAACAGATAATCATTAAGAATATCACCCCAGTTGCCATTGTCACCGCCCGGAATTGGTAATCTCGCCATCCGTATATTTTCTTTCTTTGCGTCCATTATTATAGCGGTTATGCCTAGAGGTTACAAATAGCAAATATCACCAACAAAAAATACCGTCTCGCGCCGGTATTTTTGTGATGATTTCGGTCGACTCGGGCGTAGCTCTTCGTGTACCCGAGTCTCCAGAAGCTTTTGCTGACTATTCTTCTTTTGAGGTAGGATCACCGTATACTCGCGACAGCGTTTCCGCGTCTTCGCCCTCTATAGGTATGCCGTATGCGATCTGCCCGCCACGAGTGTCGAGATCGATATAGTCGACACCTTTGGTACGCTTTGCGCCAGAGACGACCGACACGACGACCGCGCCATCTGACAGCTCCTCAAACCCGCTACGAGTCAGTAGTCCTACCCAACGCCCAAAGGACTTCACGAACGTAAGCGAAAGATCCGTATTATGCAGCAAGCCTCGCTCTTCGAGCTCCTGCTCATAGTGCTGCTCTGGGTTTGGTATATGTTCGCTCATCACGTGTCCTCCACTACCACCCAATCTTATTTATCAAATACTATACAACATTCCCTCGCTTAGAGATACCGTGTGCTGCCGAACGGGACTTTGGCTTTGACAACCACCCTAATATTCTTAATTCTCTTCCTCTTCGTCCATGACGACTGTTTGCGCTTCGTTCTCTTGTCGTTGTCTTTCTGCTAGTTTTATAAGTGAAGGACCTTTGCGTATATGCGTGTACCGAACATGCTCATCGCCATTGACAACCGTGCGCGACACGACAGTTGTTGCAAGACCGTGCTCCAGCTCATATCGAGCAGCTGGTGGCAGTTCAATCCCATCTTGTTCTATTTGCTCTATAGTAACTGTTTCGTATTTACTCATACCATTATTTAATCACTCCTCTCTTAAATCCACAAACAACGTATATAAAAGTAAAGAACCAGCGAATGCCGGTTCTTTGAATAATAATTTCGGTCGAACCGGGCGTGGTATTTCACACGCCCGGGTCGTCCACAGGTTGTTACTGCATCAGACCTTCCTGGATGCTGTAGTCGCGGTCGCTGCTGAGATATTGGAAGCCACTGAGGCACATGTTTTGCATCCGCATCTCTAGCTCAACAGCCTCTAGTTTCCGAAGGGTCTTGCAGCGTCTGCTGATGACGCTGCGCACCAGGTCATCCAACGCTTCGCACAGCATGATCACGAATGACTCACCGTTTGCGTCGAACCTGTCGAGACCTTCGTCCTCGATCAGCCCCTCAGACCACGCAACCATGTCCTCCAGGTTGTTATGGTGGACGAAGTTACGCGGCCACCAAAAGTCCGACAACTCGTATTTCTGCTCAGTGATCACAGTGATCCACTGGCGCCGTTTTGTCAGAAACACTAGTGTCTCGAAGACCAGTCGGCCATCACGATACATACCAATGCCACGCGGATTATTGCACCGCTCCAGACGCAAACATTGCGTATCGCGCAACGGCGTCGTCTCCATGGCTTCTCGCCAGATGTCCAAGGTTTCGACACCGTTTCGGTACTGCTTCTCTAGCGGCTCGAACCCGCGCAGGTCGGAGAGCAGCGGCCGGACATGATTTCGGAATTTCTGCTCTAGGTGTAGCCGGTCCAGACCGAGTTGGTACAGCGTCTCGCTATCGTGATAGCCGTAGACCATCCTTTTAGCGACTTCTTTCACATCTTCAGTTGTAAACACAGTGCTGTCAGGGAGACCCATTTCAGCTACCTTTCTGTGAACGTGCGACTCCGCCGGGAAACCCGTTGGAATCAGAGCAACGGGCGTTACTCTTGAAGTATTTATATCATTTTATATAGATAATTGCAATTTTATAAATAGCGTGTGCTGCCGAATGGTATCTTGGTTTTGACAAACGGCCCCGTCTTAAGCGTGTCGGCCGAATGCACCGTGTGTTCACCATAGCGATCATTCAGTTCGTCGATAGCGTCCGTCACTGAGCGTTCGCGGGCGATTTGGTCGGCAAACAGACTGATTTGCGATGGCTCGTGCTGCTGCAGCAGATACACGTGCACGTTGATGTCGCGAATAGCTGGCGGCGCGTTCATAAACAGACTTTTTGCCAGGCTATAAATCGTCTCGTTGCTAAAAAACGGCGTTTGCGTCACGCGCGTGGCGTGCCAGTATGTACCCGACTTGCGCGAAATCCCTGCCATACCAAACGTCCGGGTGCCAACGTAAATGCCGCGAGCGGATAGACCCTGCTTTCGCATGCGCCAGCCGACCGATTCACACAGGTGGTGCAGCCGCTGCAAGATTTCATCGAACGTCAGGTTAAATCCGTCCAACACATATTGCCGACCGACGCGTTTGGTCATCGTCACGACATCGTCAACCTCCCAGCCGCGCAGGCGCTGGTGCCACTGCTCGCCATTGATACTCCCAAATACCATATCGTGCAGCACCTGCGGGCTGGCGTCCAGAAACTCCAGCGGCGTGTAAATGCCGACTGCGTTCAACCTGTGCTCGTTGCGATCCGCAATGCCATTGAGATCAGTCAGCTTCAATGTCGCGTAAACATCACGCAGATTTTCGTGCGTGATGACATCCAGCCCGTCCGGCTTATGCAGCCCCGCTGCCGTTTTGGCCAGGAACCGGTTCGTCCCGATCCCCACATTGCAGCGCATCGCCACGCCTATCTCATCACGCAGCCGCTGCTTAATCTCCATGCCGATATTCTCGAGCCCGCGATTGACGATACTGGCGGGCGCCTGGCTAAAATCAATCACGCCCTCGTCGATACTCTTCATGGTCACGTGCGCCGAGTAATCGTTCATGATGTCGAGCAGCTTGTGGTATACATAGCGATACTTCGGCGGGTCGCTCTCCACGCCGATCAAGTCCGGGCACAGTATTTTCGCATCGCGTAGTTTCATACCAAGTTTCACGCCCTTAGCCTTCGCCTCGTAACTGGCTGTCACAATCATCGTCTGATCCGTCCGCCGATTCACCACCGCGACAGGTTTGCCTCGCAACCGTACCCGTGCCTGCTGCTCCACCGTGGCAAAGCAGCTGTTGAGGTCAATGTGCATGATGAGGGGCTGCGTTGAATTGTAGTCGTTACACATAAACCCTCGTTGCAAAAAATATACTTTTATGTTGACATGGTAGCAGTTTCACAAAACCGCATACATCCGACTTTAAGGAATAACTATGTCCGACGTGACGCACCTTAGTGACAACTTCTACGAGGAGTTCGCCGCCATTACCACCCGACTGCAGTCGCAGATGACGTGGGCGCAATATGAGGTATTTTATAACTACCTCCATGACAAGAAACTGGACGAAGCGACTCGCTTCCTTGAGAGGTTGCTCAAGCAACAGGATAGGCACATCAACAAGACTGCCCTCACTCTTCTGCGCAAACATGCTCGCACCTGGCACGATTTTTATCGCGACGTTGTAAGCATTGTTGATGATTTCGAACAACGCGTAGCGACAGTCAGTGACTGGAACGAGCTGATTGAAAAGAATGGCGGTCCTAGGTGGACTAGTCGATTGGCGAGGAGTGAAGGCCGAGAACTTCCTGCACCACCCCTTCCCTGCTGAGTCAACTTCTTCGGGATAGAAGGCTTCGGAACGGAGACGCTGGCGGCTAACTATCGCCAGCGCTCCCTCCCCCACAACACCCTCTTGGGTGTTATTTTTATTTTCAAACCCTTCTCCCCACCGCTGTCGAGCCGCTTGCTCGTATGTCGAGAGGGTACTAAAAGCGAAGTGCAACCCCTGAAAAACATGACGGGAACCATGTTTTTTCAGGGCGTGTAACGGTACCCTCGAAACATATGAGCAAAAAGGCGACCGCATCACAGCCGATCCCCCTCGCGCGTCAAATGCCACGTCAGCCTCTCGCTATCCAACTCCAGCCGGTAATCCGCCTGCCCGTCCGTCACGTCAAACACATGCACCGTCCGCTTACCCTGCGTGGTCGGGTGGCGCAGACCTATTTCGGTAATTTCAACCTCTCTGCCGCTTGGGCGCACGAACTTAACTGGACGGCACGGGTTTAATCCCCCTCCAAAAACTGCCGCCACTTTAATCCGTTCATTCAAGAATTCTTCATCATTAACCATAAAAATCTCCAAAAGTTATTTAGAGAACGATTGGTTGAATTGTTCGCCCGTTTTCATGCGCCCGTTCTTAGCGCTGAATCCGAAGACGATGATGAATTCCGCCGGAGGGACGCTTTTCCGCTGGACAGCGGATAGTGTGTATCGCGGGGATATACTCTTATTATATAATACATCCATTCAGTCTTGCTAACGCATAATGCCAACAAAGATCGGAGAACTATGACAGCTACCATGACGGTCGTATACGCAACCGAACAACCGCCGCGCCAGTACGAAAAATCGATCTTTTTGGCCGGACCGACACCCCGCAGTCAAGACGTAGAATCCTGGCGACCCGAAGCGCTGCGACTCCTCAAGGAAGCCGGCTACGACGGCGTGGTTTTCGTACCCGAAGACCGACCAGACGAAAACGGCGTCACTACCTTTCATGGCGACTACATCGGTCAGATCAAGTGGGAAAACCGCTATCTAAACATGGCGGATTGCATTCTGTTTTGGGTACCACGTGACCTGACAACCATGCCAGCCTTCACGACCAACGTCGAGTGGGGCAAGTGGCAGGCCACCGGCAAGGTCGTTTTCGGTGCGCCTACATGGGCGGCCAAAAACAACTATCTGATCCATGATGCCGCGGACGAAAACGTCCCCTGCTACGTCGAGCTCAAGGATACCGTCCAGGCTGCCCTCGATATGGTCGGTACCGGTGCTCTGCGCCACGACGGCGAACGTTTCATACCGCTGCATGTCTGGCGCGCGCCATCATTCCAACAATGGTATGTCGCACAGCGCGATGCTGGCAATGTTCTTGAACATGCTCGCGTCGGCTGGACGTACCGTGCCGACACCGACGGAGGGCACTTGTTCCTCTGGGCGCTCAAAGTCAAGATGTATGTCACCAGTGAGCAGCGTTACAAAGTCGAAATCGTCGTGTCCCGCCCAGATACGTCAATGGTTGTCGCCTATCGACGCGGCAAGTCGGTCGACCAGACCGAGGTCGTGCTCGTCCGCGAATACCGTTGCGCCGCATCCAACTCAGCGGCGCTCGTATGGGAGGTACCCGGCGGCTCAACATTCGAATCTGGCTACTCGCCCGTGACGATGGCCGTCGAGGAATTCCATGAAGAAACGGGTGTTCGAATCGCGCCAGAGCGATTCATCGCTCACGAGGCGCGCCAACTGGCACCGACATTGTCCGCGCACCAGGCTCATCTTTTTTCGGTCGAGCTGACCGCTAAGGAGATCGCGGCGTTCAAACGCGACAAGGGTGTCACCCACGGCGTGGTAAGCGATGGCGAGCAGACCTACGTCGAGGTCAAAACGCTCGGTGAAATTCGTCGCGACGCCTTCGTCGACTGGTCAATCCTGGGAATGATCATGCACGTGTTACTCCGTCCGGAGTAGCATGCCCGACCCCTGGCACTATGCCGGGAGTTTCTCATGTTTACGGATTGGGCGTAAAGAGTATAATCGAGAGCACGGGTCATCCCACGGCCTTTAAAATCCCTATCCTAACTCGAGAAAGAAGACAATCATGTCGCTGAAGGGACAGCTCACAGCCGAGCTGATACCCCTGAACAAAGACCAGTGTGAGCTGGCTGATTTACTGCTGCAAGCAGGTGTCATCAAAGTTACCGCGCGCCGGCCCGGTGCCAAACATTACAATCCGCAATTACACGTGGACATGCGGGCTGAACGTGATGGTGGACCGCTAACGACCGAGATCAACAAGCTGATCAAGAAACACGTCAGCCAGACACTGTTTGGCCGCTGGACGCGGTTTGACCGGGTGGCAACGTGCGGCCGTACGACGCCACTCACCGACCTCGTCAGCGAGATTGGTAACAACCACTGTCGTCTGACACTATGTCGAGCATCCGGCGGCACTCCAAGCGGTGGCATTAGCGGCGATTTTCATCCCGCCAAAGAAAACTACGGCGGCGACCGGGTATTGCTGATTGACGACCAGATGGACGGCCAGCTACGTAACGCGGCTACTGTCATCCTCAATGCGCAGCTGCGTCTTTACGGCATCTTGCAGCTCATCGATCTCGACCGTGTCAATATCGAAAAGCTGCAGCACGACGTGAATCACGATCGGCGCGGCAGCAAATACGAAGATCCAGCGATTACCGTTCTCACGGTTTTGCCACTGGATTCGCTGCTGGAACACTACCGCTCAACAGGTCAAATCACCCAAGAGCAGTACGACAAGCTCCGGATCGCGTAGGCACCTTGCCGGTTGGGTGTGGGTCGGCCCGCTCGTATTGCAAAGATACGAGCGGGCCGTATTCCATGAAAAAATTTATAATAAGGGTATATCCTCATGAAAAATCACAATTATCAGAATTTGAGAGACGAAGTACCCCAATACGCGCTGCCGGCCTACGATGCAGCTATGGAGGAGCTGTGGTACGGAGGCGAAGCAGTCCAAAAAGCCAGCGAAGCGCTCCATGCCGCACAGCAGCGCGAACTTACGGCGCGCCTCGCAGCAATAGCGCTCGCAACAGAAGCCGGCAAAGCTATTAGTGCAGACAGCCCGGAATATATAGAGCTGCGTCGTGCACAGGAAGAACTGAATACAGCAAGCAAGCACTACTACGAAGTTATCGACGCCAGAATGAAACTTACGGCACCCGTGGGCATAGCGCTTGAACCGGTGTACCGAGCAATCGAAGAAGAAAAGCACCGGCAATCTTGGGCTAGTTAACCTATTTGTGAAAAAAATCACGCGTAATCAAATAACCATCGCTTACTATAAAAATAAAGAAAAGGAGGAACTATGAAAGACGATGATGATATTCAACTGCAAAGCTACCAGGACGACCTGGATGCCGACGACAACGCAACTGACCCCCTTATGAACGAAGAGGACGACGACCCAACCGAAGATTTAGGCGTATCGGCCGAAGAATTCGGCAACGAGCTCGATAAAGAACCTGATGATGTGGGGGCAGACCTCCTTGGCGACGACGCCGATATCCGCGACGACCAACGCGAGTATATCGAAGACGTTGACGAAGAGTATTATAACGAGTAATCAGCGACTACCTTAGTCACTTCCGAAAAGTTCCAATACTTCCTGTCGGCATACGTCACGAATAATCGTAATATCGTAACCGCTATCGTCAGCCAGCGTCTGCGTACCTATCTGACGCGGGCGTAAAAACGGCAGGTCATCACGCGAGGCACCGATAATCACGCGCGGAATCTTCGCTTGGAATATAACAGCCGAGCACATAGGGCATGGCTCGTTCGTCGTGTAAATCGTGCAGTCCGACAGATTGTTCGTGCCGAGTTTTTTGCAGGCGCTATCAACCGCTTCTGTCTCCGCGTGCGCCAATACAGTCTGCAGCTTATCCTCACGACACCTGCCGACGGCTACGATCTCACCATGACGCACCACTACTGCGCCAAACGGTCGTTCACCGTCACGTTTCGCGAGCCCCGCCTGCTCCAAAGCAGCGCGCATATAGACTTGGTGATTGTCCTCCATAGTAAAAATAGTATACATCTTTTTGTCGTACACCGTGACTCAGAGTCATTTTATTTGACTTTATGTACAAAATACGTCATAATATACACTACATTGGTACTCTACAGAAAGGCTCCCAGTGTCGAACCTCAATGGTTTCAAGAAGAGCAGCATCGTTGCCGTTGCGAGCCTCTCGCTCATTTTTGGTTTGTGCGCATGCGGCGACAGCCTTGAGCAGCAGGGGCAGATGCGAGGAGACGCCATCAACTCCTACATCCAACAGGGTGATGACGCGATGGCGCACGCCTCCAATCCTCGCGAGGTGATGAAGGCCTACGTGAGCACCGTGTGTGATGCCGAAAACCAGTACGGTGCCGATTCGGTCGTGACGCGCCTGGTTGAACAGGATCTCTCCGTCAAGGTCTACGACGTCATTCGGGAGCGTTTCGACAACGAAAACTCCGGTCTCACTGGCATCCAGCGCCAATACGACCACGGCGCCACGTCAATGTGCCGCGTGCTCATGCTCAACTTCTGACCGCTCAGGGTCGGCCTTCGCTACTTCGGTAGCGGGGGTCGACCCTGTTTTTGTGGGTGCGTGTATTTGACTTTTACGCATAAAAGTGCTGTAATGAGTACATACATGTTGGGCTTTACCGGAAGGATTTTCGCCAATGTCGTTCTTTTCTGGTTTCAGGAAGAATCACGCAATCGCACTCGTCGGTGCTACTGCCCTGGTGCTGAGCCTCGGGCTCAGTGCATGCAGCAGCGACAGTGACTCGGATATGATTCCGAAGGATGCACTGGTCGGACTTTCGATCACATCACCGTCGGAGTACATCGAGAATATCAACAACCTCGTCGACGAGGCGAGCGGTGCTGATGAGCTGGAAGTCGCTGCCGCCAAGGCATACTGCGACGCCGAGAACACGTACGGTCAGCGCAGCAAGAATCTCTCTCAGGTCGTTCAAATGACCGGAGAGCACTTCGCACAGAAGTACACGGGGTTACTGCAGCATGAAGGCAAACGTGCTCCGGACGGATGGTGGGGACTTCTCAGCGCTTTGAACATGGCGGCGGTATACAATCAGCCGAGCAAAATCCTCAACGACCCGTTCGATGACGAGCGAGCGGCGTGGGAGAAGAGCTCGTTCTGTGCCGTCGCTGAGTCTCAGGTGCCGTCTTCGATACCCGTGCAATAAACCGCCCCGCGGTATCCGCTGCAACTTCCAGATAAACCACAACAGGCCGGTCTCCGCTACTACGGTAGCGGAGACCGGCCTTTCCACTTGCTTCGCTCGTGTGTTTGACAACAAGTGCTATACTTACATACACATCAGGAGGGTAAGCATTATGAGCGAACTTGAACCTATCAATCCCGAACTGCTGAAGTGGTATCAGGAAAAAGACGAAGTTATCTTTGACGTCGTACCGCATAGTCACCTGGACTACGCGTGGTACCGCGACCGAGAATCGTCTAAGATGCGCGAAATCGAAGCGTTCGTCAAGACCGTCAAAGTCGACCGGTTCACGCTGGAGCAGATGATTACCGCCAAGGAATTCGTCGAAGTTCTCAATCGTATGATTGCCAATGGCAACGATAAGGCTGTTTTGTTGAAAGAGGATCTGCTCAGAATGATTGCCAAGGGCAAAATGGAGCTTATTGGCATGTATATGCAGCCGGATGTCTTCCTTAGCCCACAGGAGCTGGAGTTTTGGAACTTTGAGTTCGGTGAAAAGACGGCTCGCGAACTGGGTGGCATACCATCGATTGATAAATACTTGCCCGACTCGTTCGGTCAGCATGAGTACGCAGCAATGATTGCAGTTCACGCAGGCAAGCGGGCGATAATCTCGATGCGCGGCTTTGAGCATGACTGGCCGGTCTTTATCTCAGAGAGCCCAGACGGCAGCCGGATCCCAACCATCATGATTCCGGGTGGCTATGCCAATGCCGGTCATCTAACCCACACGGGCGTTGAGCGCGATTCCGTGTCACCTGAAAAGTATTATGAAATGCAAGTCGACACGGCGACGCTGGCCGTGCGCTCTCTTATGAATCGTCATGGTAATCGCTACAAACAGATTGACTTGCCACACATGCTGCTGATGAACGGCAACGACTTTACACAGCCCGACCAAGACCTGCCCGAAGTGCTCGAGGGTGTACAGGCAAGAATCCGCAAAGACCTGAAGATAAAGAATTTCCAGATCAGGTCAAGCTCGCTCGGCCGCTATGTCGACCTTGCTCTGAAAACTACGGATATCGATAGGCTGCCGATATACAAGGGCGAGATGCGCCACGGCAAAGAACATCCGGTATTGCGTGGTATCGACTCGGCGCGTATGTACTTGAAGCAGCGCATGCACGAAGTCGAAACACGGATTTATGACGCTGGCGTGCTCGCCTCGTTGCTTGCGCTCGCTGATAAGAAAAACTTGATTAATTACGAAAAAACCGATCATGAACCATGGCAGCAAAACGAAGCGTATCTCCGCGCAATCGAACAGATCCTGCCTGTCGGCTCGCACGATACGATATCGGGCTGCGGTTCCGATGACGCGTATCCTTTGCCGCTTTCGCTCATGACCGGGGCGTACAACTCCGCCAACCAGGCTGCCCGTAATTCCATAGCAGCACTTGCAAATCGAAATGACACGTATGGCGCATGGCAACATAAAGAACACAGCCAGACATTCGCGAACCTTCTGCCCTACGACCGCACCGCGCTTGTCGAAATACCGATGCAAGGCGATTTGGAACATGACAGGGGACTAAAAGCGATTGTGACCTATGCCGACGGCAAAGAGGCTGAATATCCGGCGCAGATCGTGCAAAAAGTCGACAGCCGCTACGCCGTCTGTGCGCTGCCAATGACGAGTATGAGTTCGGTACAGGTTCGCCTAGAGCAGACCGAGGACAAACCATACGAAAAACATTCGCCCGAGATACACTCGTTCGAAACCGACCTGTATACCGTCGATGTTCTGCCGAACGGCGAACTGGTCATTCATGATAAACGTACCGGTTCGCATATGAAGGGTCTGGTATTCGAAGACCAGGGTGATCGAGGCGACGAATACACCTTCTGTCCTGCTGACAACGACGTTGTACGCACGACGCTGGACAGCGCGGCTACCGTGACCGTCGTGAATGACGGACCGGTCTTTACAGACATCGAGATTGCAACCAGCATGGACATACCAGAAGGTCTTGATGCTATACAAGGTGCGGATCGCGCAGCTCGAACCCGTTCCGAAACTACGGTAACGGTGCCGATTACGACGCGCGTGCGTTTGTTCAAAGACAAAACAATCGACCGTATCGAATTCACCACGACAATCAACAACACCGCCCGCGACCATCGTATGCGCGTGCTGTTTGACGCGCCAAACGCCGCTGATACAGTGCGCGCCAAGGAGCCCTATGGCATGACGACACGTACGGCGGTACCGATTTCCGGCGGTGAAGGTTGGGTAGAGCCACTACCGGTGGCAACCAGCCATAACCAGGGTATTGTGACGGCAGGTGACCTCGCACTCTTTAACCGGGGGCTGGCTGAATACGAAGCCTTGGCCGACGAAGACGGTATAATCAATCAGATTGCTCTGACGAACTTCCGCAGCGTTGGCTTCTTGAGCCGTGGCGATGAGGGTAGTGAGCTACAGACCCGACCAGGCTGGGCGGGGCCAGGCTATGCCACGCCGGACGCGCAGATGATTGGTAAGCATACGTTTGAATTTGCTGTTAGCTTCAATGGTCAGCGTAGTGCGGGCGATGTTATCGCGCAGTCTAAAGATTACTTCCATCAGGCCGAACAGGGCTTTGCCGGTGCGAATATCAACGATTTGCTTAGTGTTGAAATGTCGCGCAACGTCGAGATGTCGACATTGCGCCCGACGAGTGATAACGAAGCCGTTCTCGTCCGCTTCTCTAATCCGGATGACGAACCAGCAACCATCAAACTTGGTGGCAAGTTTGCCAGTGCGGTTAAGTGCGCGTACGACGGCAAACCGCTCGAAGACACAGAAGACATGCACGAATTTGAACTGCCGCGCGGCATGGTCACCGTCCGGCTAAGTTAGCTGAGTGTTCTCAATACGGTCTTATTGAGTGCCTCGTATCTTTTCGACGAACAAGCGGATGGCTTTTTGCCGGTGGCTTAGCGAGTTCTTCTTGCTTTCGTCCATTTCCGCGTACGTGAGCGTCTCGCCTTCCGGTACGAACGTCACGTCGAAGCCAAAGCCGTCGTCACCCCTCGGCGCCACGACCGTACCCGGTACGTCACCCCGTACCGTTACGAGCTCTTCGCCGTCATAGTAGGCGATAGAGCACGATACGACGGCTTTTTCACCTTCCGCGCCCGCCAGCTTATATAGCGCTGCGCTGTCCATTTGCTTGAGAAAAAATTTAATAAAAGGGCCGGGGAGTCCGCCAAGTTTCTCCAAACCCGCCGACACATCCTCGACCACCACCGGCTCACCTGTCGCCTCATACGCCCGTCTCGCCTTGTCCGTCACGATTTCTTCAGGATCGGCACTCTGAATCTCGGGCAAGTCTATATCCATGCTGTCAATCTGTATATCATCAGGCAAGATCGCCCGCCATTCACGCAGTTTATTGGGATTTCCTGTCACCAGATATATTTTCTTCATTTCTTAAGTATAACCCGACAAGGGTATCGTCTAAAGCCTCCTCCGTTCACCCGCTTAAGAAAATGCCTCGCGCTTTCCTTCGCTTCGTTCTCTGCGCGAACTTGGGACTATTTCGTCTTCGACAAAAGTCCCAAGTTCAACCTCAATATAGCACCAAGATAAAACCCCCACGCTAGGTGAGGGATTTATCTTGGTAGCACCGACAAGGATTGAACTTGTGACCTCAGGCTTATGAGTCCTGCGCTCTAACCAGCTGAGCTACGGTGCCGCATCGGCCGGACGAATAAATTCGCCCTGGCGCAAACGACAATTACGTCGATAGCACAGTTGATTGTAACAGATACGGGATGTTTTTTCTACTGTTCAGCGGCGTCGACAACTGCTTCGCGACGAGAAAGAAACGCACGTAGTTCACTATCTGTTCGTGGGCGGTTCCAAGTAGCGAGACTAATTGCTTTGAACGCCTCCTCAAATTCAACTACTTTGGTAGATAGGATTTTTGTCATTGTGGTGGATTCCTTTTTGTTTTGTATGAATGGCTTGTTATTAAGATAGCATAAACGGTACAAATATGCAATAGCTTTTTGCAAAAATCGTACCTCTTATGGTAAAATATCGTAAAAGGCTCAACATAAATATGACACATTTTGATCTGATAAGTTCGCTCGCTATCGTCCTCCTGGCGGCGGTATGCCAAGCCGGATTCCATCTGAGCGTCAGTATGTTGACGCTGCTAAGCGGTCATGCGCTTGGCCGTAAGACCGCTCACCTACGCCTTATGCACCTCGTGGGAGGCTTTATCTTCGGTAGTGGCGTCATGACCGTACTACTCCTATCGACTATCGCCTTCGTCCTGGATACCCTCGTGCCCACCCGTACGCCGCTGCTCGTTTGGGCCGTCTTCGCAGGCGGTGTCGTGGGCGTCGGGTTATCGGTATGGCTTTTTTACTTCCGCCGCGAATCGGGGACATCGCTCTGGGTACCACGAGGCTTCACCCGCTTTCTCGGTGACCGAGCCAAAGCGACCAAGAGCGCCAGCGAGGCGTTCGGCCTCGGTCTCACTAGTATCGCAGCGGAACTATTGTTCGTATTCGCGCCAATCGCGGTAGCCGCGCTCATCTTGATCCAGCTATCGCCTGGCTGGCAGCTCGTAGGCGTCTTCCTCTATGCTGGCGTCTCGTTGCTGCCGCTTTTGATCGTCGGCTTGCTGATCGGCGGTGGGCATAAGTTGAGCGAAATCCAGCGTTGGCGCGAGTCAAACAAGAACTTCTTGCAATTTGCTGCTGGCAGCGGCCTGCTTATCCTCGGCGCGTACGTCTATGTTGAGCGCGTCCTGACCGTCGCCGTCGCTGGCACGCTGGGGGTACAGTAATGGGACTGGCTATAGATGTCGTGAAACGTTCCGGTCGACGCCCCACTGAAGCGTTTGATCGCGATAAACTACTGCATAGTATTCGTGCCGCTTGCCTGAGTGTCCGCAGTCCGGAAGGCGAGGCTGAATCAACCGCCAACAATGTTACCGACGCCGTCGTGCTATGGTGCGAGGCCAAGCCGGCCGTTACGAGCCACGATATACGGCGACTGGCCAGCGCACATCTGCATCGTTATCACCCTGAAGCCGCGTATTTTTATCGGCAACACCGTATCATAATCTAAGGAGCTCCACCGTGTCTAAAAAATCTACCTTCGACTTTGACCTTATCGTTATCGGCAGCGGCGCCGGTGGCAGCGCAGCAGCAACGATCGCTGCCCGCGAGGGCAAACGAGTGGCCGTCGCCGAGTCGGACACTTTTGGCGGTACCAGCCCGAACTGGGGTGATGTTCCGACCAAGGCTCTACTGCACGCCGCCCAACTGTTCGACGAAGCCCGCCATGGCGCTCGGTTCGGCATCCGCTCCGGCGCATTAGGTTACAACTTCCCGTCTATCCAAGCCTGGAAAGAACTGGCCGTCAAGCGTACGGGTGCCGCCGGTAATCGCAAATACTACGAAAACGAAGGTGTCACGACGCTGCACGGTACGGCGCACTTTTTATCGCCGCACGAAATCAGCGTTAACCGACGAAATTACTCGGCAGCGTCCTTTGTCATCGCGACCGGTGCCGATTGGATACTGCCCGATATCCAGGGACTCTCCGAGGCGAAATACGTTACACCCCGCACTTTGCTGGACATGACACGACCGCCCAAGTCACTATATATCATTGGCGGCGGTACGACCGGTGTCGAGCTAGCACAGCTTCTCGCCACCTTTGGTACTAAAGTTACCATTGCCGACATCGCCTCTCGCCTACTGCCTGGCTACGACAGCGAGGCAGGGGAGTCGCTTGCGAAACTCCTCTCTGACCAAAAAGGCGTCTCTGTTCTTACCCAGACCCGTACGCTCGCTGTTGAAAAAGAAAACATTGCCTGGCGTGTCACCTACAGCCGTGGCGGCGTTGAGCATGGCGTCCGTGTCGACGAGGTTCTGATCGCAACCGGCCGCAAACCAAATGTTGACTTGGGTCTCGAGAATGCCGGTGTTGACTACAGTGCCAAAGGCATCAGCGTCAACGACCTCTTGCAGACGACAGCTAAGCACATATATGCAGCCGGCGACGTTTTGGGTCGACATGGCTATACGCACACCGCCCTGCTGGAAAGCCGGATCGCCGTCAGTAACCTCTTGGCAAAACACAAGCTTGTCCCCGACTACACCGCCACACCGCGTGTCGTCTTTACCGCACCCGCCATCGCGTCCGTCGGCTTGAACGAAGACGACTGCCTGCGCCGTGACCTTCACATCAAAAAAGCCGTCGCTCCACTGAGCATCGTTGCCCGCAGCAACACCAGCGATTTTCGTGACGGGTTCGTGAAGCTGATTACCGACAAAAAAGGCGTCTTGCTCGGCGCGACCGTCATGGCACCAGATGCCGGCGAAATCATCCACGAGCTGGCTCTCGCGGTCAAATACGGCCATACCGCAGCCGAACTAGCCGCGACTCCCCACGCTTTCTTGACCTGGAGCGAAGCCGTTCGTGTCTGCGCAAGTAAGCTAAGTTAAGCTTCAACTCTGTATAATGGTTTGAGGAGGTCTTACAAGGATGACTGAACATATTACCGAAAATAAGAACATATCAAACCGAAAGTCTTTTGGCGCCTACGTGTCTGTACTCGCCGCGACGGCCGCATTGCTTGCTGGCTGTGCCGACAAAGTAGAGGCGACACCACCACATATGACCACGCCAGCTCCGAGCACGGAAACCGTTACTGAAACCACCTCACTACCTCCGGTTACTGAGACCGTTACGGTAACACGACCCGCACCCACCGAAACCGAACAGCCGCCAACACCATCAACAGATGCTGTCGACTGCCTCGTTCAAAAATGTATCGCGCTCACCTTTGACGACGGCCCCGGACCATACACCGAACAACTGCTCGAAGATTTGTCCGAACATAACGCCAAGGCGACGTTTTTCTGGGTAGGTAATCGCGTTGCGAATTACGCCGATGTTGCACGTGACGTTCGCGATGATGGACACCAGATTGGTAATCACAGCTGGGCACACGACGACCTTACGGTCAAAGGCGCATCGGCTGCAGCGAACGATATAGCGCGTACGAATACCGAGATACTCGACAACACCGGCGTTATGCCAGATGTTATGCGCCCACCATACGGCGCGACCAACCAGTCAATCGTTAATGCCGTCGACATGCCAGAGATACTCTGGTCGGTAGATCCGGAAGATTGGAAATACCGCGATAGCGATTATGTCGCCAACTATGTGATCAACCATGCCGATCGTGGCGATATCGTCCTGATGCACGACATCCATCAGACGACAGTCAATGCCGTTCCGCGCATCCTTGACGCGTTGCAATCCGAAGGTTACAAACTGGTCACAATCGACACGCTATACGGTGGCAGCCTCAACTCTCAAAGGTACTTCAGCCAAGACGATATCCGTTCTTAGCAGTTACCTTTTTCACAGACGACCATACGCAGCCGTGATTAGATAGACACGTGCCCCGGAAACTCGGGGTCGTACATTGTGTCCACCCGGGCACCCGAGCCAGGAGCAGGTGAATGTCAGACGCCCTACTGAAGGTCAAGCTTTTGTTTGTCGCCGATGAATTGCGTGACAACCCCTTATTTGATACCGGGGTTATTGTCGGATACGAACCGACGATTACAACCAAGCTAGACAAGCAGCAGCGCGAACAGGTGATTGCCGAGCTCTGCACCAAAATCAAGGCTATGTGCGGTCGCAGATACGACGACAATCATGACTGTATTTCCGCAAGGATATTCACCAACGCCGAATCAGTGCATGTGATGTTCCTTTACGGACGCAGCTGTCTCAGTTCGACTGACGAATTTGAAGCGTTCTTCCAAGCAGCAAACAATATTGTGCGAAGAGCACGAATTGCTACAATCAGGGGCGCAACCCGCTGTTAACCATACACAAGCCGCGGCTGCAGGGAGGCACCCCCCACCTCCCTGCAGCTGCCCCCTTATGACAGTACAGCTCCTGGCTCACTCCCTCTCTATTTGATATTTCATTCATTCGGTGGTATAACGAGACGTGTACCGGACAGTGTCGTCCGATTGTTCTTTTTTCAACTTGTGTTGCAGCTCGCAGCACCGATACGTTCGGAGGACTAATGCCCACTATCACCCTGCGACTGGTCGTTAACGGTCGCGAAAGATGCTCTAGCTGTATCAATACCGATGACAACGCCGAAACCGTCAATGGTCGGATCGAATCGTCACTCGACAAGATGTACGGCCGGCGACGCACAAACGCTCCACTGGTGTTCAACGTCTCGAACCTCAGAGCGAACGCTATCGTGCTGAGCCTACGGACCGACGACAGCAAAGACGTTCACATTCCTTTGCTGTGGGAAATGCTGGTTGATGCTGTCACGCCGCGGCCATCGGAAAAACAGCCATCTTGACTGCAACACATCCACCGCACCCGCTGATACTTACACGTCTTCGACGTGCCCAAGTCAGCGGGTGTTTTATATAGCTTCGTATCCAGGGAAGTCGTCGGTCTTGAGCTTATCCTTGCTCATACCAAGATCAACGAGTTGTACGACCATACTAGCTACCATCGGTTCCGGGCCGGAGATATAAACGACGGGATTATCAACGGCATCGACGTAACGCTTGACCATATTACCGTCAATCATTTCAGGATCAACGACATACTTAACTGTCACGTTGGGATTGTCGGCAGCAATAACATCTAGTTCTTCTTTGAACGGAATGTCGTCATTGCGGTTCGCATATAGCAGCGTTGCTTTAAGCGGCGCACCGTCATGAGCAGCCTGCGTAAGGATTGATCGAATAGGAGTGATACCGATTCCTCCGGCGACAAAGATATAGTTGCGCGAAAAATCCCCCACGACAAAATCACCTTCTGGACCGTCGGCCTCGATCTGTCCGCCAATCGGAAGATTGTCGAGTGCTTGCTTGAAGCTGCTGCCGCCTTCATTCGCCAGGCGCGTACTGATCGTTACGTGACCCTCGGACGGTGCTGCCGAATTTGTAAACCAACGCTCAGTACCACGGTCGTCAGCGTCCGTATGCGGCAAGACATAGTGAAAATACTGGCCAGGTTGCCATGCGACCGGCTGCTCCGACTCAAAAACAAACGACACGACGTCCTCTGTAACCGATTTTTTGCTAAGAAGAGTGAATTTCATAGTGATACTCCTGTTTAATTTGTTATCTTGATTTGTAAGTGGACGATTCGGCGTATGAAGAACCAGGTATCATTGCGATACCGTACCGTTGTCCGCATCAATAATGACCGATACGCCAGGCTTGCAGCGAAGTGTCGCGTTATCAACCCGAATAATAGGCACGTGTCGTTCTCTTGCGAGGATTGCTATATGTGACAACGCGCCACCGCGCTCCGTAATAATCCCTTTGACACCAGGATCAAGCAACAACCCTTGTGTCAATGCTCTCGTTACGACAATATCCTTTCCTATTATACCCCTTGCCACACCAGGACATAGGCTTATGCCGTGCAGTGACGTGCTGTTTTGATCCGGCCGCACAACGGTCAGGTCGTCCCACGACTGCAGTTGGTTTGGGTGTGGTAACGGCAAGGACTGCAGTGTCTGCCAAGCGTCTTTGCGTCGCCGAAGCTCATCGGCTGGGGGTATCGTATCGCTTGAGATTTCATCAAACGTCGCATACCATATGAGGTTTCGTAGCTTTTTTTCGGTGTCGGTTTCACGCAATAGTTGATGTATCGTAGCAATCGACTCGATCAGCTTGTCATGCAATACCGCTCTTTGATGACAAAGAAAATCATATAGTTTGAAAAGGTTGGCACAATACGCAACGTCAAATGCACTGATAAGCGAACTCGTCAGGTCTTCCCTGGTTCGTGCGATCTGATTCCTGTCCGGCTCTACCCCTTCAAACTTCATCAAATCCTCGGAATCAACACGAAGCCCCCCGTGGCGCAGAGCCGAAAGTTCGTATTCGTTGTCGGCGGCGTACCACTCACGCCGTAATGGCCGCTCATGTGGCTCATTGAACGCGTCATGTGTCACCGGTATGTCGAGCTTTTTTCCCAAGATCGATTGAACGATCTGTATTTCGCGTGTATTTCGGAAAATTTTCGGCGTCAGCTGTTCGTACATATACGCCTTGATCTCGTCGAGACTATCGTGAGGCTGCTTATCGCTGTAATCGATTACATTCGTGCGAAATAGTCGGTAGGCTCTGAGAAGCTGCAGCGAATTCGACAACTGCCTGAGTAATGGAATCGATTTTCGATAGGCTTTTTTGTCGAGATAGATGTCACCGGCGATAATAACCAGCGGCTGCGCTCCTTTGCGTACGACACCCTGTTCTACCAAACCGCGCGAGTAGAGTGCACTGATCAATTCCAGGGTCAAAGGCGTGGGTGCCGCTATGTCGGGCAGGTATTCCGTTTCGTATGCTCCGGCATGCAGCGGATATTTGGAAAGCCTTTTCCGCTCCGCCGCCAGTACGTGATCCGTCTCGATCGGCGGCGGTACGAACGGTCGGGTTTGCACGACATACAGTTCATCCTTTTCCGTTTGCAGCCATTCAACATCCTGGTCGGTATCGAAATGGTCGCTTATGTGCTTCGCGATTTTTAGCAAGTCGAGCTCCCATGGTTCTCTATCCGTATGATCGGCGAACTTCATGACTATTGTTCGAGGCGTTTGTGAACCGTCGGTTACAGCGTCTGGCGTCTCACCTGTTTCGATTATGACGTCACCCTGTTTCGACTTCGGTACTTTCATTACGCCGCCACGAACGGACGGCTTGAACTCCTGGACAACATAATCCAACCGGATATCACCAACTCCTAGGTTGTTTTGGCGCGCGATCTGTCGCAGCGACTTTTCGTTGAGTGATTTAACCTTCTTAAAACAATCATCGAGGTGTTTTTTATCCGTAACCCGCACCGAATGAAAGACGCCGGCAAATGACGATTCCTTTTGGTCTTCGAGCGACGAGGAACTGCGCAAAATCAGCGGATACTTAAGCCCCCGTACCTTTTCGTGAAACTTCGCATAGTCGCTGTCACCTACGGTAACAAACTTCGGCACTTTGATACCAAGACGCTGCAGCCGTTTCAGATTGTCGGCTTTTGCACCGTGCCTGGCAGTCGTTTTGGCTGAGTCCATCTTTTCATATTACATTGGCTCGACGATTTAGTATACTAAGCGTATGCTTCATTTCGGTCTCGTCGCGCCAGTAGGTGGCGCCGCAGTCGCAAGCCTTAGTCTAATTCTGTTCACGATGTTGATATTTATGGTACCCGGCACGCTGCTGTATATCGTTCTCAGTCGTGCGGGAATCCGGCGCAAAAAAGGAAAAACTACTATTGAATGGCCCGTTCTTTTGAACAGAGTGGCTGGATTCGTGCTCTACCACCTGTTCATGCTGGTTATTTGGGTTATAACCTGGCCGCAAATGACAAACTCGGTGCATTCAGGGTACAGCTTGGTCGGCGTAGGCTACATACTCCTCGTAATGGTGTTTTGGACAGCTACCGGCATGCTCGCAATCTATGCGTGGCATCTACTGCAAAACGCCAAAGCTCGTATGCCAGGTCTCGGTTTCTTCTTGCGACTTTATATATGGAATATAGTTGCTATGCTTATATTCAGACAAATAATTTATTGGGTACTAACTGGAGGAACCCCCTTATGAAAAAAATGTTTCTGGCTATACTGGCGGCGGCCGTCATTGCGTGCGCCATGCCGACAACGACAAGCGTATTCGCTATCCGTGGTGCTTTTTCGGATCCGTGCGACAACTCAACACTCTGTAGCGACGCTGATGCCGTTGCTGTCCCTGAAAAACGCGCGCCGTTTGAACTATATGCGGCAATCGGTATACTCATTGTGTCTGGCCTCGTGGTAGTTGGCATAAATATGGCGAATAAGAAAAGGTAGGTGCAGGTTCGGAGTCTGACCACAAAACCACGAAAAAGGCCCCTCTAAAGAGGGGCTCTTTTCGTGGTTGCGGGGGCAGGATTCGAACCTGCGACCTTGTGGTTATGAGCCACACGAGCTGACCGGACTGCTCCACCCCGCGATATATGTTTACAATGGTATCATTTTCTCTGTTACAGCGCAAGTTTATGACTTATTTTGCGGCTTGGGACCAAAGAGAAAATCAAGCCACTGTTGCAACGGTGCGGGTGGTGGCGCCTGAGACGCAGTAATTTTTTGTGCCTTTTCGTCAGCCTTGTCCCGCGCAATGACCGACGGTGAATTAGGCGGCAAGATCAACACCTTCTCACCAGGCTCGACCAATCCCAAACGACGCTTTGCCTCAAGCGTCAAGTACTCTTTGCTCTGATAATAATGCTGCTCGAACTGCAGATTCTCCGTCTGTAGCTTGATCAATTGCGCTTGGCGTTTCTTGTCGTTCACCTCGCGCTGCAACTGGTAATTGCGCTGCACCGCCTGCACCGACGCCCACGTCCAACTGACGGCAATCACGGCAGCCACCACCAACACGACATTATTCATCGTTAGATACTGGTGGCGTACGGTGTAAATAAGCCTTTTTATTTTTCTGTTTTGCATTGTTTACCTCATTATATCGTAATAGTGGTAAAATAGACAAAGCACAGATTGACCAACCTAATCGCCTTTATTCTGGTTTCGGGGGCGTAGCTCATCGGTTAGAGCAGGCGGCTCATAACCACTTGGTAGTAGGTTCGATTCCTACCGCCCCCACCAGAATAAAGTTGATTAGTCATCTGCGCAGCTCGTCCGTCAGAATCACTTGGTAGTAGGTGAGTAAAAAATAATCGTTAGCTGGATACTCTATTCGCTAAATAATATCGTTTCGTATATGTCATCCCGCTCTTCGTCGGGTCGAGAATAAATCGCCATCTTGATAACCGCGGGGATTAATCGGAACGCCACATACCCGCCAGCGGTCAGCTTGGCAGCCGGTGGCAGCGCGGACATGCTTAATTTTGGCGAGACGCCGTACATGAACGCTATTGCCTCGTGCTTTTTTTCAGGATCAGTAATAACTTCGACACGACCGGTCACCTGAACAGCCGTCTGTTCCCGCTCGTTATAAACCGCAAAGGCAACGTGGGTATTTTCTTGCATATTCTTGTATTTCTGCGTTTCTGTTTTCGTCGCGAACGTGAGACTGAAATCCTTCTGCAAAGAAAAGTACACTACAGCACTATGTGGATTGCCATTTACATCACTTGTCGACAAAACGCCGCTGGCGTGCGTGTTGAGGAAGCTGGCGATAAAATCAGCGCTCTCGTCCGATGATGTTGATACGATCTCAAGTGACATGGCAAACTATCCTGACCCAATTACTATTCTGTGTCTTATTATGCCATTGTTTTGCTACTATCACAAACAATGCACGGTCGTCAGCCCCTATAATCCAGTAATGCTTGTCGGCTGCCTCGTCGCCGAGTATACTGATATTCGCCTCAAAAAACCAAGAAAGATAGCACTATGACAGCAACCGAAGCATTCAAGTTTACCTTCGAAGACGATTATGACAGTGATTACGTGGACGATTTCCGTCCGCTTCAGGACAAAAAAGTAGAGCTCGTTGAGCTACTGCAAAACCGCGGCAGCGTCGCCGCCATGGAACTGCTGGCGCAGAATGCCGGCTTTATTTTGGAAAAATCTCTAGCCGAGCTGGAATCAAGCGGACACATTACTCGATTTTTTGAACGTGTCGGCATAACGGGTGACTCGTTGGTTTGTTACGAACTGGCAAAACCTTACGGTGTCGCGGAAGTAGCCGTCAGCGCCGGTTCCACCATAAAAGAACAGCTCGATGTCCTCAATGATCGTGCATTCAATCCCGTCAACGGTAATATCCAGTCACTCACTTCCGAGGAATGGTGTCTGCGAACGATTCTCGAGAAAGCACACGACAACCTGCTCAGCGGCGCCCAGGAGATAGACATGGCAGAGCTTCAACTCTACACGATCGACCATCTTCGAGACGAAGGTGTCGACAAATGGCTCACGGCATTCGATACCGCCGCCGAGCATGCTGCAGCTATCTTTGAGCGACATCCGGACGATTACTAAGTCCGACGATTATTCTTCTGAGAGCTCGATTCCCAAAGCTTCAGTGCTGCGTTTCACCTGTTCGACAAGCGCCCTGCGTTGTTTCTGGCTTGCTGCGCCAGAGCCCCCAAACGTTTCGTTCATCTGACGCTTAAAGGACGTATACCCCAGGTCGGCACCAGATTCATCCGTTAAGCCGGCCGCGACAAGCTCATCCTGCGGGTAGAGCGTTCGCATAGCGCCATGGTAGTCATGACGAAGCTCATCACGCTTTCCTTTCGCGCCACGCGCCACACGTGCGGCTTTGGTGCCGTAAAATTCGTTAAACTGCGAATCCGCTATTGGTCGTTGGGTCGCTATTCCGCGGACACGGTTTTCCTGCGCATAAAAATCCATAATAGCAATGATCGCCCTTGCGCGCTCGGCAATGTCGACCGCAGCGCCTTTTTCTGGATGACGAGGGCTATCGGACGCAGATTCATACGTACTCATATTTATATTATATAACAATATGTGTTATAAATCAATATTAGTCGTCGTCCGACTTCTCTGTTTGTTCGATGTCACGAAGCGTCTCCTCGACCGATTTCCGCCCGAGCCGCCCGGCAGGATGCCGCTGGCGTGTGCGCATATACTCACTCGTTGGAAAATCCACGATGTTATCCTCTTCGTGATCCTCCGGCGATGATTGTGGCGGCTCCTTGTCCATACTTTTATTATACCCGAAATCCAAAAGCCCCGCGGGGCATTGTCTGCTGTCCGCGGAGCTCGTTGGCACCTGTTTGTTTGGCTTCAGTGTATCATCGTTATGCTTACGCTGCAACATTTCAGGTGTGGAAAAGCCCCTATATCAAGAGCCGCCCTGCACGGATGGCTATACCATATGTGCAGAGCGGGGCTCATGATAATAGAAACTATTTTTTCTTTGAGATAGTCAAGAAACCGTTGCGTGGGTTTTCTTTGACAACGCGATCCTCTGGAAGATCAGTAGGCTCACCCTTCTCGTTCTTCTCAACCTTAGCGAAGAAGTAGATAGTCTGTGGTTTGCCGCCGCGCAAGGTAACAGTGGTCTTGTGCAGGTAGTAGGTCACGCCCTTTGAGTTAGTGTGTTTGTAAGCCATTGGTCTTATACCTCCTTTAGTGCTATACAGTAGTCAGATTACCGTGTCGGACGGACTGTGTCAACACCTACGGCTCTCTGTTGCGCATTTTTAGTATTGCCCTAAGAGCCCCAAGGCTCACAAGGCGACCAATAATCACAAGGATAATCAGGAGGCAGATCAGTACCGAAAAGCCGGCAAAATCAGGTGACCACAGTGGCGAAACATAGCTGAATCGATAAGCGTCAGCTTTGGGCAAATGGAGAGAGTTTTGGATAGAATTAGCCGCCGGATATTTGTTTAACTGATTGATAACACACTGTTGATAGGCCAAGGAGTAGCCGCCGAGGTTCTCGTATTTGGGGGCACAGACCTCCTGGGCTTTCTTAAAAACATTGCCGTTCGGGTTGTTGCTGTTACCGGCTTGGTCGATAGTTTGCTGAGTATCGCGCTTGTATTGGTCCTGCAAATAGATAGCGCCCATATCAGCATTCATATGTGACGAAACATACCGTTGTAAATCAAACAACCTTGATTTTATCGCCTGCTGGTCGCCGGTCTTATCAGCCGCGAGGACTGCGGTGCGACGCTGCTCCATGCCGATATTGTTCAACCGCAGAAATATCGCGGCGATAAATCCAAATAACAGTAGCAAAATAACCAACTGCCACGTTTTTACATGCTGCAGCCGTTTGATATTGCGTCGAACCTGTCGTTTGTCTGCCACTGAGTCTTTCCCACCGCTTCGTTATGCATTCAGTATAGCACGGGGATACGCGTAGCGCTCTCGGTTATATCGGGGTATACTAAATCGCGTATGAATATCTATTTTTGCGGTATTGGCGGCGTCGGGCTCGGCCCTTTGGCGGAAATTGCACTGGATGCTGGCTATAACGTTCAAGGATCCGACTCGACAGACAGCCTGATGACGCAACAACTAATACAACGCGGCGTCACGATAAACCATGATCAAGACGGTGTCTTCTTGCGAGACAGCCACTTCAAGCAACCGATAGACTGGCTCGTGTACTCGGCGGGTGTACCAACGGATAATCCCGAACTTGTCATGGCCAAGGAGCTCGGTATTAAGATTACGAAGCGCGATGGCATGCTCGCGCAGATTATCGAGGAAAAAAACCTCCAACTGATCGCTATCGCTGGCACACACGGCAAAACGACCACTACAGCCATGACCGTCTGGACGCTACAGCAACTCGGTATACCGGTAAGCTATTCAGTCGGAACGACAATGTCGTTCGGACCGAGCGGCCAGTTTGTGCCAAACAGCAAGTATTTTGTCTACGAATGCGATGAGTTCGACCGCAACTTCTTAGCATTTCACCCGCACTTGGCTATCGTAACCTCTATGGACTTCGACCATCCCGACACGTTCGGCACACCCGAAAACTACGTTGCGGCGTTCCGGCAGTTCCTATCGCAAAGCGATAACAGTGTCTTGTGGCGAGAGGATAGCACCCTGGTAGGCGACGGGTCGGGTGCCTGGGTACTGGGCGACCACGACGTTGCCGCAGGTATTACACTGATCGGCGAACACAATCGACGTAACGCGAGCCTGGTTATAAAAGCTCTCGAGCGCCTCGGTATTCCTGGCGATGCGGTCGATGCGCTGAACCGTTTTCCGGGTGTTGACCGGCGATTCGAAGAACTGGCGCCGAATCTCTACAGCGATTATGGTCATCACCCTGCTGAGATCGCCGCCACACTAGAACTGGCACGCGAACTGAACGACGACGTCGTGTTGGTTTATCAACCGCACCAGAACGTTCGCCAGCACGAATTTCGCACACAATACACCGACTGCTTCGAGCTTGCCAAAGATATTTACTGGCTCCCCACGTATCTCACGCGCGAAGATCCTTCGCTGCCCATCCTGACACCGACAGACCTGATTGAATCAGTCACGAACCGCAGTGCTATCCATATAGCCGACCTCGACGAAGACCTTTGGGGCAACATACAGTTAGCGCGCCATCGCGGCGCATTAGTTCTCTGCATGGGAGCTGGCACGATTGACGACTGGGTGCGCGATAAGCTGTTCAGAAGCTAGCCGTATCACCCTTGGTACACAGCGTGCGATTGTTCGCGATATTACCAAGCGTTCTCGAATTCTTCGAAGAAAAATGCATCGCGGAAAAAGGTACGGGCAATAATTTCTTCCACCCCGGGAGCAAGATCTAGCGTGTGTAGCTTATGGGGTCGCGTCCATTGCAACTTATCCGTTATTTCGATATCGTCTCGATTAAACGAAAAAACATGCGCCATCGTTACTGTCATCGGAGCGCCGTCATGAACGACACGAATATAGCAATCACCAGCGTGAGCCATTTGTTGATCATGGACGTTTAGTTTTTCGCTCGCCTCTCGTTGAGCTGCCGCCAGCAGTGTCGGATCATCATTATGCAGCTTGCCATATGGCAGCGTCCATTTGTCGATGTACGGCTGCTTGGCGCGCCGTTGCAACAACACGTCTCCGTCAGAATTCTGAATGACCAGCATAGTAATTATTTTCGGTTGCGGCCGAACGAAAAGTTTGTCGGCGTTCAATTTGTCGGCATAGACCAGTCCGGCAGTATCAAGCGTATAGCCTCCGTCGACTTTTTTGACCAACCCGGCCTTTAACAGTTGCGTTAAGTGGTAGCTGTAAAGATTGGTGTCAACCCGCGGCGGCCGCATATCGCGAAACCGCGCCGTCTTTTGTCGCAACAAAACGCTCAAAATATTTTTCTGTATGTGGTGTTTTACTTCTGTTTGCTCAAACATATTTGAGTCAATTTAAACTTCCTATACACTCCGATGATACTACGTTACGATGAATCTGTCATCTGTTATTTACAAACTAATCGGAGGAGTTGCATGACTGATAAAATCCATACAGGTAATAAATTTGAGCAAAATAGATCATCCAAGGTCTTTGAAGACTTTGTAGCCAAACAACTCTCTAGGCTTGATGAATCTGAGCGAACACACATCGAACGTACAAAGAACTATCCAGCAACATATGACGAGTACGCAGATCTGTCCATTGAAGACAGATTGAAGGCTGCAAAGAGAATTTTGATATACGAAGCACCTCGCATAGGTCGTGGCGGCCGCGAGATGCCCCAAAATGCGCTAAGGTTTGACATATCAGATCTAGCCGATACCTCTGCTGACTCTGTGGAGGCAATCATGGCCTATGCTGAAGGACAGTGGACCAACGCTCTAAACGATACGTACATATCCGAACACGATCACATTAAGATTCACGTCAAAACGACAAAAGATGGGTTTAGCACAACGAGCAAGTTTGCATACGTCATGTTCAATGGTTATCGCTCAGACGTATACTCCGTATCAGACTCAGCCGAAAATACCGACGATCCCAATCATCCGCTTTTTATTGATGCTATGCGAATTGTCGACCTTGGTATCGCTGAACTATACTGTAGTAAGCTTGCGACTCGTGTTCAAAAACTCGCAGAAATCGCATTACAGGAGGTAAGGTGAGCGAAAAATATACTGAAACCGAACAGAAATTCCTGCCGTTGTTTCCGGAACGACTAGAGCGGTTTCGTAGGCACGCTTCAGAGGTCGTCCAAATCTACCTAAGCCATCCAGACGAAGAATTCAGCCTTCGTCTTCGCGAAAAGACAGCTGAGGGCGTGACTTCTTATACCGCAACACTTAAAAACGCCGGGGAGCAGACAGACCAAGGACTTCGACGGCATGAATTCGAGCCCATAATCAGTCGTAAACTTTATGATTATTACCAAGAGGACGCACCGACCGTCAAAAAGTACCGTGCCGAGCCACATAGGAATATTGCTATCGACTTTTTCGACGACGGTCACATCCACCTGGAAAGCGAGCACCCTGGATCATGGTTAGAATTCGTTCGCCAGTACGGCATGGAATACGACTTCGTCGACATCACCGGTGACCGAATTGTCGATAACGAGTGGCGGGCGCATCGCGACTACCGCAGGAATAACGACGGGCAGGAAGCGCTAACTCCAAAGCCTGACCTGAACCCCGATGAGATCGAAGCCGACATTCTGCACGCCCACACAGGCAAACCGCTCATCGTTGCCGTGGGCGGACGATCCGGCAGCGGCAAGTCAACGCTGGTACGACAACAGGCAGAGCGCCTGCGCGAACACGGACTTACCACCACTGCCATATCGACCGATGATTATAACTACGGCAATACTTATTTGTACGGTATCGGTAACGGCACCTGGGAAAACTACGACGACAACAGGACATACAACCTGACGCTGTGTCGCACACACCTGGGGAATCTCGCCAGCGGACTGAGCGTCCCGCGACGACTGTTCGATTACGAATCTGAGGAACCCGTGATAAGCGGTGAGATTCAACCCGTGGACGTCACATTCGTCGAAGGTATCAAAGCGCACCACCCTCTCTTCCGTGATATTGCCGATTTGTACTACGAAGTCCCGACACCACTCGCGACCTGCATCGGCCGACGGATCATGCGTGACCTGACCGAGCGTCCACGCTTCTCGCCCGAACAGAATCTGGAGCACTATCTGAAATACACCGAACCAGAATACAGAGCATTGTTATAAATCATCTCGTCTTTTGCCCTCCACGACAGAAAAGCAAAAAACGAATCATCCACGGCGGATGACTGCTACAGATAGTAAACCGTAAAAACAACTAGCGCCCAAGCACAAGTTATTTGGTAAGAGCGACTTTCGCTAGTATCGTGCGTAGGTGTCCGTACTCTGGTCGGTCGGCCGTGACTACATAGAGATTTTCTGACACGTAACCTGATCGGTTGACTCTCTCTCCCTCCTGGTGCGTAATGTGCGGGCTAAAACCAGCGTGCACGTATTGCGGTTTCTCGTAGATGACATCCATATCTTCCAGCAGCTCGCATGTCCGCTCATGCATCCCAATAAGCGCCAGCGTCTTTCTGATGGTCGTAACACGCACCGGCTCAATTCCATCTGCGGTCGTCGGGGTGTGATAAATAACATCGTCCTCGGGAATCAACCCTATAGGAGTGTCGTGAACCGCCGTCAATCCATCTATCAACTCTTCCGCTGGCGTTTCCAGCCAAAACCAATGCACCAACGTACTATGCAATGGAAGGGTTGGGGTAGTCTGACCTACTTTAACCGGCGTGATTTCGTTGATAATCAAATATGGCTTCATGGCTTGCTTGCCTTTACGAAATTCGTCGTCAGTCCTTCGCCGAGCCAACGGGTTTCGTAGGTGGTCAGGATCTTGTAGTCATCAGACAGGTCAGACTCATGCAGGTCAAACGAGAGTTCGTCGATATGCCACTTCTCCGCCACCAGCTGTTCTAAGCTCCACTGAAAGAATTCACGATTGTCGTGCTTCAGATACAAAGCCGCTAAGGGGCGCGACCCTTTGGCAAGAAGTTGGGCGTATTGGTGTAGGTAGTTTGGGTGTGTCATACGACGGCCAGCTGAACGCTTCTTCGGGAACGGGTCGGGGAATGTCAACCAAAGCGCCTGTAGCGATCCAGGTGCAACGACTTCGGCAATTTGATCAGCCCGAGCTCGTACGAAAAAGATGTTCGTCAATCCCCGATCTTCTGCGATTCTGGCGCCTTTTTGCAATCGGTCGGCTTTGACATCGATAGCCACGAATGTTTGCTCCGGGTGTCGCGTCGCCTGCTCGACACTGAACAACCCCGTACCAGCACCAAGCTCAACGACACTAGCGGGTTGCCTCTTCCACTCGCCAAGCTCAAAACAGAGAGGCGAGTTGGCAAATAACGCGAATTTGTATTTCTTGCGCTTGCGCGTGATGATGAACTGCTGCGGATCTACCCTTGCCATGACTGTTAACGCCCGGTCGCCTGATCGCCGATACCAAGCACTTCGTCGTCGAGCGCGCCGGGATTGAATGCGTCCTTGCCAGTTACTGGCGTAACTTGTTTTTCATAGAGTTCCTTGAACTGTTCTAACGTCTCACGCGTCACGGGACCATTAGCAGGAAAGCTCTCAAACGTATCGGATCGAATCTCACCCTGAACCGCCTTGTAGCCCGGACGACTCAAGTCCAACTGAGCCGCACCGCTGGACTCATACAGCGCCATACTAATGACTACCAAGATAATCGCTATAACGAGGCTGCCCGTAATAAACAGGAATAAATCCGCGCGATACCATGGCTTAGCAGATGCCTCGGCTGGAGTGTTCGGCTCGTTCATGATTACTTACTCTCCTCTGCGGGGAAGTTTTTCGCCTCGAACACACTGACCTGCGCCTTGTATTTTTCGATGTCGTTTGTCAGTTGAACCGTAAGGTCATGAACTCTCTGCCGGGCTGCACGGGCATCGGCTACCTTGTCGTAAAAACTCACTGGCTCTTTAATACAGTCCATATGGATCGCGGTAGTCATAAGGTCGTCGTATGCTTTGTATGCGGTACGGAATTCCGCCACGTTATCGTTGTAGTTGCTCGATATCTTGACCAGTTCGGTCGCATCGTAGCGGTTTAGCGTCAATCGGCTGTTCAGTCGAGCCATAAGCTTGTCACTAATCGAAAAGTACGTCTGATTACGGTTGATGTACTTCGGCGCGTCGTTGGCATGAAGTTGACTCAGCGCCGCCAAGGCAACATGACAATTCGCTCGGATGTGCTCAACATGACTCTCGGTCATAGTACCGACGGACTGCGCGAACACCGGCGCAACACCCATGGTAACCGTGATAGCCACAAATACGATAACGCGCGGAACAGTTAATTTCATTGCCCTTTATTATCTCTTGTAGCGGTTATTTGGTCAAATGCAATTGGCCATAGGTTTGAGTCACCAAACCGTCATGAATCAAGCCTGTCAGCGCCACGGTAAACCGCTCGTCGGCAGACAGACTTTCACGTAACTGTGTTTCATCCAGACTCTGTTTGCTCAGTGCCGAGATAATCTGCCCACGCACTTCGCGCACACTGCCCCGGAGTGGTGATTGCTTCTTGTAGTGACGGCTTCGTCCCGGCCGTACACCCTGCTTCTTTAGCCAACTACCATAATCCATGAGAGCCCAGTAAAAGTTACGCGGATGATTACGGTTGATTGTCTGCTCTAACAATTCGCGGATGTCTTTGTCATCAACCTCATCACTATCCGCGAAGAAATGATAGATATAAACCGCGCGAATATTCGTTTCTATGAAAATAGCCGGTCGATCATGGGCATACGCCATGATAGCGCCGGCGGTATTTTTACCAACACCCGGTAAGGCTACGAGCCCGGGCTCGTCCGAGGGAAACTCACCGAGCCGTACCACTTCCTTCGCTGCTTCATGCAAGAATTTCGCGCGACGGTTGTAACCAAGTCCCTGCCATTGCCTTAACACGTCGGCAAGCGAGGCGGCAGCCAATGCCTTTTCGTCTGGAAACCTCGCGATAAACGAATTAAATTTCGGTATGACACGTTCGACCTGCGTCTGCTGTAACATCAGCTCGCTTACCATTACGTAATACGGTCGCGTATCTTGCCGCCACGGCATGTCGCGATACAACTCCTCGCCCCGCTGGCGTAGAAACCTTTGAAACTCGTCACGATCCATTATTAAAAGTATAATAGAAATTGAGATGAGCTCTACATATGTAATCGCTGGCGGATGTTTCTGGTGCCTGGACGCCGTCTACCGCAGACTAAAGGGCGTCGACAAAGTCATTAGCGGCTATGCTGGCGGTGATTTGCCTTATCCGACGTACGACCAGGTCTCGCTTGGTACGACAGGCCATGCAGAATCGGTAGAAATAACGTTTGACGAGTCAATTATTCCGGCAGAAACGATTCTGGATCTTTTCTTCCTGATTCACGACCCCACGTCGCCGAACCGCCAAGGTAACGACGTGGGTACACAGTATCGCTCAGCAATGTTTTACGCGGACGATGCGCAGAAAACAGCCTTTGAGGCGGCACTTGAACGCGCCAAGAAGCATTGGGGCGACGCAATCGTCACCGAGCTGAAGCCGCTCGATCAATTTTATCCGGCCGAGGACTACCACCAGGATTACTTCAACAACAATCCCGGGAACGGCTACTGCTCTGTCGTTATCGAACCGAAAATCGTAAAAGCTCGCGCAAAATACACTCAGTACTTTAAGGATGATACCTGATGAAAATTACCAAATTTGAACATGCCTGTTTCGCTGTTGAACAAGATGGTCAGGCACTTATCGTTGATCCGGGCAACTTTACGCGTGATCTCAACATACCGGACAATGTCGTCGCCGTCGTTATCACTCACGAACACGCTGACCACCTAGACAAAGATCTGCTACAGGCAATCGTCGACAAAAACCCTGACGCGGTCATTGTCGCGCATAGCGACATCACTGTCCAGCTCGACGGTCTTACACGCCGGTCTGTTGTCGCGAACGAAGGTGCCAAGATAGGTAATTTCGAACTCGAATTTTTCGGCGGACAGCACGCGGTTATTTTTGACGATATGCCCGTCATCGCCAATCTTGGCGTACTTATTAATAAGACAGTGTACTACCCGGGAGACTCGTTTACCGTGCCGGATCAACAAGTCGACGTACTAGCGCTGCCCGTTACGGCACCGTGGCTGAAGGTCAACGAAGTCGTGCAGTTTTTAACTGCCATCAAACCTCGGTTTGCTTTTCCGACTCATGACGCCATATCTTCCGATACAGGAAAGGAGCTGCTGGACCGCATGCTGTTGGCGACAGCCGAAAAAATCGGCACCACGTACCAGCGTTTATCAGAACCGCTCGAAGCATAAGCTCTTCGTACGAGCGGACAAACAAATAGCCAGCTATGCTGGTAAAGAAACTACTGAACCGAGAGGAGGTCTTGTAGTCCCCGTGATGGCGTACGCCATCACGGGGACTTACGAGTCAGCTGCTGGCAGCGACTGTCTCATCTTCGAGCGGGACAAGGCCGACAGCCTTGATCTCCAGATGGCGATGAGCGGATCGTCCGTCCGAGCGGTACACCGCCGGTGAAATGATCACTCTACTGCCCCAGTTGTCGGTGGCATTATGCAGCAGGATGAGCTTCCTGAGCTCGTCCGAGTAGGCCACCGCCGTGTAGCGGTCGCCGTGCATCACCTTGCCGTTTTGGAGTACGAACTGCGCAGGCAGGATGACGTACGTCTCCGGGCTTCCACCTTCGGGGAAGCGCAGGAACTGTCGCGGGTCACCCTTCTCGCCGGTGCGACTGACCACGCGAACTCTTGTCTCGTCGTCAGTAAACGCATACCCATCGTCAACGACGAAGTCGACGGACTGGCCGGCCTTGGCATTGACGGTCTGACCGTCGATGAGCACCGTGTCGTACGCGCCCGGAACGGCCTCTGCCTTTGCCGTTGTTTCTTCAGGCTTTTTCTCCAAAGTAGCCGTTGGGCTCATGCTGTCACATCCTCTCGGTTCTTCCGACGCCACGGTGGCGCCTGGATTAGTATCATTATACTAGGATAAGCGTTTTTTGTCAATTACAACAAAACAACACCCCTGTTCGGGGTGTTGTAGCGTACACGCGTTAGATTCGACTACCGTAATCGTTCTTTAGCGTCTTTGCTGACCGTCTCTGCCGTCTTCTTGGCGTCGTCGGCGACGCGTCGAGCGCGCGTACGAGCTTCGCCACCCAGCTCAGCCGCTTCTGCCGCGATTCGTTCGGCAGTCGCTTTGGCGCTGCGACCGAAGGCAGCAGCCTCTTTACCCGCCGAATCAGCACCGCGCTTGAATGTTTCTCGGCTATCACCGGTTGCATCCTTTAGTTTGTCCGCTTTGACTTTCGCCTTCTTTTTCGCCTCGCCGGCCTTTTGTTTCAGCTCAGCACGAGTTTCTTTACCGCTCTTTGGCGCAAACAAGATACCCGCCGCAAAGCCGATAATTGCCGCTAAACTCAATTTAGCTACTTTTGACATATCATAACCTCCTTTATCGGCGAAAAATGCCGAGAATTGTTGATACTAACTTCATCGGACTCAACCATTCAGTTGCTTGCGCGATGTTATTGCTGACTGTTTCGACGTTCTTCACGACGCGGTTCACTCGCACAACCAATATCGTGATTGCCGCTAGCAACGCGATAATGACCAATGAAAGCAAGATGACTGCGATCGTTAAAAGTACGATAATAGTTGATGAATCATCCATACTTCTATTATAGACATTTTAAAGATACGCGTCATTGTTTAATTAACATCAAACGTTGTTTATTTAACAATTATTCGTTTTCTTGAATAGCAATCGACAAGTCACGTAGCTGCCCGTCTTCGACGGCACCAGGTGAACTCATCATGGTATCGACACCGGAACCGTTCTTTGGAAAGGCCACGACTTCGCGAATATTATCTTCACCTACCAGTTCCATGAACATACGGTCAATACCGAACGCACAGCCAGCATGCGGCGGCGCGCCAAATTTAAACGCGTTCAACATAGCGCCAAATTTCTGTTCGACATAGGCCTCGTCATAACCAAGTACGCCAAAGACTTTGTAGAGTGTCTCAGGGCTATGGTTACGGACACCACCAGAGCAGATCTCGTAACCGTTCATGACCATATCGTACTGATCAGCAAGAATCTCCAGCTTGTCTTCGGTCGACTCAAGCGCCTCAACGCCGCCGCGAGGCATACTGAACGGGTTGTGTCCGAAATCAAGCTTACCGGTCTTTTCATCGAGTTCATAAAACGGAAAATCAACGATCCATGCCAGCGCGATAGTGTTCGGATTTTTCAGGCCGAAATGGTCAGCGAACTCGTTGCGGAGACGCCCCAATACCTTGTTCACCGTCGCTCGCGTGTCAGCACCAAAGAACAGAGTATCGCCGTCCTGAGCACCAGTCTTTTCTTTGATAGCCGCCAATTCTTCAGTACTCAAAAATTTCGCGATCGGTGATTTTGCCTCGCCGTTTTCGTACGTGATATAAGCCAAGCCGCCGGCGCCCTCGGACTTCGCAATATCCGTAAAACCATCGATTTGCGAACGACTGAGACTCGCACCGCCTTCGACACGAATCGCCTTGACGACCTCGGCGTTCTTGAACACGCCGAACTCGGTGTTCGCCAACACGTCGCTTAGTTCGACCAGTTTCATATCGAAACGCAAATCAGGCTTATCAGAACCGTACTCTTCCATAGCCTGGCGGTATGGAATCCGCGGCACGTCCTCGGACAGCAATTTCTTGCCGGCAAAGTCGGTTGCAAGCTGCTTGATCAACGGCTCCATGGTCGTGCGTACGGTTTCGCCGTCCTCGACGAATGCCATCTCAAGGTCCAGCTGATAGAACTCGCCGTACAGGCGATCAGCGCGAGCATCCTCGTCACGAAAACACGCAGCAATCTGATAATAGCGTGGTATACCACCCACCATCAGTAGTTGCTTGAACTGCTGTGGTGCTTGCGGCAACGCGTAAAACTTGCCGGGGTGCAAACGAGACGGAACCAAAAAGTCACGTGCGCCCTCGGGGCTAGAGTTGGCCAAGACCGGCGTCGTTACCTCCATGAAGCCGTTGTTGTCCATGTATCGCCGCATGTGGCGGTACATACCGGCTCGCTGCATCAGACGCTCCTGCATTTTCGGTCGGCGAAGATCCAGATAGCGATATTTCAAACGTAGCTCTTCGTTTGACTGCTGGCCGTCATCATGAACGCTCACCGGCAATGGTTCCGACTTGTTCAGAAGCTGCAACGTATCGACGACAATTTCGATGCCGCCAGTCGGGATGTGCGGATTTTTCAGGCTGTCATCACGCTCTTTGACCGTCCCTGTCGCAGTAAGAACGTATTCGTCACGTACGCCTTCGGCCAGACGAAACGCCTCGCCTGCTTCGGGGTTTATCACTAGCTGTACCACGCCCGTATGGTCACGTAGGTCAATAAAAATCAGTCCGCCGTGGTCACGTCGGCTATTAACCCAGCCGCTCACCTGTACGGCTTGGCCGGTTTTTCCCGCACTCTCGGTTGCAAGTACTCTTGTCATATGGACATTATTGTACCACTTTACCCCTTATATCTTCAATTTCTTATACACATTATGTCCGATCGGACATAATGTGTATAAGAAACGCAAGGGAATTAGAGGTAGAGGAGTTGTAATTAGAGGGGTTGTGGTTGGAGGGGTTGCAGTTAGAAGGAGTGGCTAGGAAGATTTGCCAAGCAGCGACCGCGTGATATCGGTCAGGGTGACAAGCCCTGCTGTCTTACCCTCGTTGTCGGTAACGATCAGCATGTGTTGACGGCTTTTTCGCAACAGCGCCAATGCCTCTGGCAATGTATCATCCGCCATAATCTTGACTACCTTATGTGACATGGCCTTCCCCGCCGTCTCGCTGCGTCTTCCCACGCTCACGTCGAGCAAATCAGTAATATCCAGTATGCCAACCACGGTGTCGATTGTGCCGCGTATAACCGGAAAACGATCGTGACCGCTTTTGTGCAAATCATCGAGCACGAGCGGGCCAAGCAGTTCGCCGTGCTTGACGCTGAAAATATCTTTGGTTGCCGTCATGACCGAACTGATCGGCGTTTCGTGCCAGTGAATCCCCTTGCGTATAATCTCTTGCTGATCCTCCGATAATACGTGTCCAGCCGTCTCCACCAGCCGCAACAAATGGTCGGTCGATTCGAGTCGTTGCTCATGCGACACGTAATTACCCGTCCGAAACAACCATCCCAGCGCTGGTACCACTTCGACGGTGCGCAACAGCCGCGGTTCCATTGCGACGTAGAGGCGCATTGCTTGACGATGGAGCGGTTTCCAGCGGGCAACAGCTCCTGCGACCAACCAAACGCCAAGGCTCACTACGACACCCATCGCCTGCCAGAGGGCTATCCCCAATAACACCAATCCTACAAGCAATAGACCGCTCACAATCCGCTTCAGCGCTAACACATCACCCAGTAATCGCTCGCGTCGAAGCACCGCCTCGTCGCCCCGCCGCTGCAACTCCGACCGACTATGCCGCGTCCGCTCCGGTCGCATCGCCAACACAAGCAACATACCGATAAGTACGGCGACCCACAAGATTACCACGAGCGTTGTCATATGATTACTATACTATATAATGGATAGGAACTAATGGAGGGATTCTGTGAGTAAACAAACCTGGATTATTTTTGCCGTTATTTGCGTCGCGATACTTGGCGGCCTCATATTCTTGGCTCAGAAAGACAAAGTCGACGTGTCTAATATCGACCAAAAGAAACTTCAAGTGGCGTCTGCCGCCAACGGCAACATCGCCGACCATGTTTTCGGTCTGAAAGACAGCAAGGTTATTTTGGTCGAATACGGTGATTTCCAGTGTCCATACTGTGGCGAGGCATATCCGCAAGTCAAGGATCTCACCGAGGAATACAAAGACAAGATAACCTTCGTGTTCCGTAACTACCCTCTGCCAAGCATGCACCCGAACGCCAAGGCGGCGGCAGCAGCGGCCGAAGCGGCCGGACTGCAGGGTAAATACTGGCCAATGCACGATAAAATCTACGAAGCACAGCGGGACTGGAGCAATCTGTCAATCGACGAGCGAACAGATAGGTTCGTCAGCTATGCCAAGACGATCGGCGTCAAAGACCTCGATAAGTTCAAGACAGACATGGCAAGCGGAGCCGTCAACCGCAAAATCAACTTCGACCTTGCACTCGGCAACAAAGCCAAGGTCAGCGGTACGCCATCGTTCTTCCTCAACGGCACCAAGGTCAGCGACACCGTTTCGTCTAACCTCATCAACGGCAACGGCGACGCTATGAGAAAGGCTATCGACGAAGCCCTTAAGGAAGGGTGAGCCCTCTCTCAAATAAACAAAAATCGCTCCGGTGCCTTGGAGCGATTTTTATTGTCCCTCTCCGCCTCAGCCAAGCTTGCTTGGCCTTTAGGGGGAGGAAATCCTATACCGAATTTACTTCGGTGCAGGATTGGAGGGGCGAGCCCCTCCTTCCTATTTAATGAGCGATATACAGTTGCCATTCGGCAGGCACCACATCCACTGCTATCTGTGTGCGCCGAGTTGGCACAAACTTGATGGCTATTGGCATGAGGTATTGTTTACTCCCTTTCTATTCTCCGTGGTGTCGTCGCGTCACTTTCGACCTTTTTTTCATATATTCGTGTTCTGGCGCGAGACACATAGATGATCATAGCAACCAAACCCGACAGAGTCAATACTATACCATCAAACAATTAAAAGCACAAGGACTATGACCCCTTATCCATAATGCCCCTCGTATAAAAAATTAACCCCGGTTGCGGGGTTAATTTTACGAGGACAAGTCTATTATGCAACGCCCGGTGACTGCTCGGGTGATGCGGATTTGAGTTCCTTTTCCCGAATCATAAAGACCAGTACCGCTGCACCGAGCATTAATACCGACGATACCCAGAAGAGATTGCGCAAGCTATCACTAAAGGCGTGCGTGATCTTGTCGTTGTACGTTGACTGCTTGTCTTCGAAGCTCTTGGTCGCCTGATCCTTGGCTGCCGACGGTAGCGGCGCACTGTCAATCGCTGAGTGGAACTGGTCGGTTATCTTGCCTTTGACATCAGGCATATTGAGAGTTAGCAACGTATTAGGGTCGTTCAGGTCGCCAATCTTGCTCGCCTCCGGATTCTGTTTGATTGTCTTGAGGTACGCATTATCCTGAATACCCACAAGATTATTCGTTAGTCCCGTCGTCAACAGCGCGCCAAAGACGGCGATACCGATTGTTGATCCAAGGCTGCGAAACAGCTGGCTCGAGCTTGTTGCAACACCTAGATCGTGTTGCTCAAATTCGTTCTGAACCGCCAGGTTCATCACTGGCATCACGACGCCTAGGCCGGCACCCAGTAGCAACATGAGAACCGCCTCGTATACATAGCCGCTATCGGGAGTAAGCGTCGTCAGCATGGCAATCATGACGGTCGCCACCACGATACCGATTTGCATGAAGATCTTGTAGCGTCCAGTTCTGGAGATAATTTGACCAGAGCTGATAGCGGAAGCCATCAGGCCGATAATCATTGGCAGTAGCATTAATCCTGATTCCGTCGGCGTTGCGCCGAATACTTGTTGGTTGAACTGCGTCAGGTAGAGGATCGAGCCCAAGAATGCCGCGCCAAATAACGTCGCGATTCCCATGATGAGTACGTAGTTACGGTTACGGAAGAAGCGCAGCGGAAGAATCGGCTCCTTGGCTCGTCGTTCGACATAGATAAACGCGACAGTCGCGACAACCACGATCGTATACATGATAATTCGCAGGCCGGTTAACGTCAGGCCGGTCGAGTCCAGCAGCCCCTTGAAGATCTGTGCCGTGTTATCGACTGCCAGCACCAGCACGCCAAGCGCGACCGTCAACAGTGCTGCGCCACGATAATCGACAATCGGCTTCTTATCGTGTTTCAGCGGCGGACAAAAGATCGCGATAATCGCAAACGCCAGTATGGCGACCGGTACGTTGATCCAGAACGTCCAACGCCACGTCGTAATAAAACCAAAAATATTATGCGGGTCAGTCAGCCAGCCGCCCAGCAGCGGTCCGACAACCGATGACAAGCCAAACACCGCGCCGATGAATCCTTGCCAGCGGCCACGTTCACGCGCCGCAAACAGGTCGCCAATAATCGTAAAGGCATTTGCCGTGATAATACCGCCGCCAATTCCCTGGAACGCACGCCACAGAACCAATTGGTCGATACTCCCCGACATACCAGACATCAACGAACCGACACCGAAAACCGCCACGCCCAGCAGCAATACGATGCGTCGGCCGAAGAGGTCAGACATCTTACCGGCAATCGGCACGGTAATCGTCGTCGTCAGCAAGTAAGCAGTGACGATCCAGCTGAGCGAGTCAAATGCGTTGAATTCCTCGACGATTCTACCGAGCGCCGTCGCGATAATCGTTTGATCCAGTGCTACGAGGAACATACTGGCCATGACCGAGATCATGATGATTATTTTGGAGCGCAGAGATAAATGGTGGTGCATATGGGCGTTTCTTGTTTCCTTACGTTATTTGTCTTTTTTGCCGTTCTTTTTGTATTCTTTGAATCCCTCGACTTGCGCCGCCATTTGAGCGACCAGGTTTTCGAGCATTTCTTCCTTGAGTAACATCACGCCGCCGCTACCAGCGCTCACGACATACAATCGGTCGCCAGGCTGCATCCCTAGTTCCTCACGGGCATCAGCAGGAATAACGACCTGGCCTTTGCTGCCGATTGTCGCCGTTCCGTATAGTTTTTTGTGGCCGTGTTGCATGCGTGCTACTTATTTCTCCTTCGCACTATAGTATTACAAGTATGAAATGTATGTCAACACCTACTTGTGTAATTACCAAGACATGGCGTGTACGAAATGGATGATAAACGGCACCGCCACCAGCCCGATGACCAAGCCGCCCGACACGGCTGAAACCGCATAATCAAGATCGAGTTTTTCGATTTCGGCCAGGGTTATGGTGTTTAATCCAAACGGCGCCAACGATGCAATCAAAATAATTTCTGCGTCCAAACCATGCAGACCAAGTAGCTTGATAAAGCCAAGTCCGATTATCCCGCCCAGACCAAATCGGAGACAGAGCGCGATAATGAACAAGTGCGGGCTCTTCAGGCGCGCCCGAAACTTGATACCAAGCGCCAACAACAGCGCCAAAGAAACCAGCCATGCGAATGGCACGAACAACGCCATGATACCGGAAGACAAGTGGCCGTCGCTCAGCTTGAATGCGATTCCCAATACGAGCGCCCAGAGTGTTGGCGCTAACAGGACTTGCCGTACGATAGGTGCGATTTGCGGCCTTTTATTACCAAGTGCGGCTAAAGTAATATACAACAGGCTAAAGATCATGATCGCGTTAAAGCTCTCGATAATCACGATTCGCGCCAATCCATCCGCACCGTATGTTCCCGCGATAAACGGAATCAAGAAGCTCTGGTTCATAATCGCCGCTCCGGCAAGCATGGCGGCGAACGTTTTGGTTCGGACACGTCCAAGTATCGTATGCCGTAAAACCATCGCGACCGTAATCGTCATGAACATGACAATCGGAGGAAATATCGCCAAATAAACAAGCGTTTTATCGAGCTCGATTCGCATGACCGAAAGAAAAATAACGATTGGAAGCCCGACATAAAACACTAGTCGTAACAGCAGAGAGCTGTGGCGCTCCTCAACGACCCGGTATTTACGAAGTATCACGCCGAGAACGAAAACGGCCGCAAGCGGCAACAATTGCATAAGCGTGTTCAACATTATCTCAGTATATCAAGGTACGGGTAAAATTCATCGTAAAACAAAGAGACGCAAGATGCGTCTCTTTGACCTTAGCACCTTATCGTGCTAAGCGGCTACCGCGCCACCGCGTTTGTTCGTATGCAATCCCAACACCTTTATGACTGTCATCAGCTTGAGCTGTCAGATGGTCGGCAATGGTCTCACTGAACGTTTTCCATGGCGATTTACGCGCCATAAAGCGGTGGATTCTTTCATCGACGGTGTGCTGGTCTATGTTGTGCATATACCTTCTCCTCTTTGATTGATACTCCACTGGCTCTGCCAGTTAGACCTATAATACAAAGAACAGGGGTGCCTATCTGTAATTTATCTCACTATTCTTCTGTTACATTACTCATACGTGCTCGAAAGTGCTACTATAAAGAGGTGGAGAACGTAGCAGACCTCCTTCCGACACAGTCGACTCGCCGCTCTGTCAAAAAGCGGTCAATTTTGATTTACCAAGGCGAGGTACCGCGCCAGGCCTATATCGTACTATCCGGCGTACTAAAGACTTATCGCTTGGGTAATTTTGGTGAAGAGCAGATTGTCGGCTTCCGTACCAAAGGTGACGTATTCCCAGAAACCTGGCTATTCGGCAAAACGTCCAGTACCCTGTACTATTACGAGGCGCTGGAAGATTCCGAAGTCCTGACCGTCGAAAAGCCAGTGCTACTTGATCTTATTGATTCGAAGCCTGAGCTCAAAGAATACATGTTCGACTATATGGTTAGCGGCTACACGAGCCTGCTTATGCAGGTAACAGCACTGGAGCAATCACGCGCCGCCGAAAAGCTGCTGCTGATGATGTATTACCTGATGTTCCGCTACGGCAAGCAGACCGCGCCTGGCGTCTACCGCGTTAACCTGCGCCTCACGCACACGACTCTCGGCAGTCTTATGGGTCTGACGCGCGAGACGACGACCATGGAGCTCGGCCGCCTCAAACGCAAGAAAATCATCGACTACGACAGCAAAGGTTACGACATTTATCGCAGCGCACTGGAACATCGCCTCGGCGACGAGAGTTTCCGCGGTATTCGCCTGCAACAGACGGAATAATCAACTAGCCGATCGTGTCTCTGACGATCTGCAGCAGTTCTTTTGGTGACGCCCAGGCTTTCAGTACGTAGCGGTCGGCACCCAGGCGGTACGCGTCATCAATTTCGTCCTGTAGGTCATAGTTGCTAAATACGACAACTTTGACGCCAGGATGCTTTTCCTTTAGGTTGTATTCTTTCAAAAACTCGACGCCGTCCATGACCGGCATACGAAGATCTAGCAAAATAAGTTCGGGTGAATGTTCGGCGGCGTGTTTCAGCGCGTCCTTGCCATTATGCGCAACGATCGCATCATAGCCGCTTTGGACTAATAGTGTTTGGTATATTTCTGCCAGTTCAGGTTCGTCTTCGACGATAAGAACTGATTTTTTGTGCTTCATATCGGCCATACTTGTCTCTCCACTATAACCAGTATACTGCAACACCTACGTTGCTGCAAAAGGCTCTCTTATATTTTACGCGGCAACCGGACGGTAAATGTCGAACCTTTCCCTTCCTTTGACGTCACGCTGATCGTGCCGCCGTGCAGCATGACCAAGTGATGCGCCAAATACAATCCGATACCGGTTCCGGTTACAAAATCACTCCGCTCGTTCGCAATACGGCTAAATTGTCTGAACAATTTGTTGATGTCTTTGCTGGCAATACCGACGCCAGTATCCTTGACGATAAAGGTCCAGTGCATGCCGCGCCGCACTAATTGTATGACGACTTTTCCGCCCGGCTGCGTGTATTTGATAGCATTGCTCACGAGGTTTTCAACAACCATGCGCAGCATGTGACTGTCGGCAATAATCATTCCATGCGACGGCATTTGCAGCTCGAGAGCAATCTCGCCTTTTTCGGCATCGTCGCGTTGCTCGTCAACGACCTCACGGATCATATCGACGATATCAAACTTGTGCTCGGCCAGCACGATCCGACCCGCTTCCAGCTTGGCAAGGTGCAGAATGTCGTTGATCACGTGCAGCTGGCGGTTGTTGCTGCTGTAGGCACGCTCCAGGTATGTCCGCTGTTGCGGCGACAGCTTACCGGCAAAGCCTTGCAACACCATACCCAAATACTGCTTGACGCCGGTCGCTGGTGTACGTAACTGGTGCGATGCCAGTGATAGCAGCTCGTCTTTGGCAAAATTCACGTCTTGTTCTTTCTGATAGATGAGTCGGCGATACCGGCTTCGGAGCAAGTATCCCGCAATAATACCGATTAATATTCCCATGCCAATACCGCCGAAGAGTAAGAATTGCGGCAGATAGTTGATAGAAAACGGCATGATACTGGTGGTATCCATCGTGTAGACAAACGTAAATGTCTTGCCGTATTCTTCGAGTTTCTGCGTCGCGGTCGTCTGATCAATGCTCGTCGTCTGATCGACCTGATATTGTAAGTTCTCCGGCTTGGCGTCACCAAGATATACTTCTACCTTCTTATGCGACAGATTGACACCCTCGAACATGTGACGAAAGAACACGTCGCCGCGGAACATAGCAATTACGTAACCGCGAAGCGTTTGAGTGCGCGTCTCAGGAGTGCTATGCGGGTATGCATCGTTATAAAACGGCATAAACAGCAAGAATCCATTCGTATGCGACGAGATGTCTTCTTTCGTAGAAAAGATGTTCGGTATCGTGTCCGTAATAACCGCGTTGCCAGTTTTGGCAGCTTCGACCATTGCCGGCTTAATGACGGGCGATAGACCGGCATTCACGCCAATAGCTTTTTCGGTCGTGGGCGTTTTAGGACTGACATACGTGATGGCTGTCGTTTCCGGCGATGACCCATAGGCGACTCCAACTGCCTCCAGACCACTAAAATTCTCTTGCAAATCATAGACGCTGATAAACTTGTTCCACTCTTCTTCGTTCAGATCGCCTGACTGCAGCAGCCCGGCATTCGCCCACAGGATATGAGCGTGCAAATCGAAGTCCATATTCGCGCGTAGTTCGTTTTGGTGGAATTCTTGTTTGATAGTATTAATACGTCCCGCCCGTAAGTTATCCGAGGTGAAGACATACCCTATGAGGCTTGCGATCATCAAAAAAGTCAGGATAATGAGCGGAAGCGCAGCATACGACAAAGTTGGCCAGCGCATTAAAACACGCGACCTCATGTCAATCAGGGCTTCTTTAGATTCCTTTCTGATCACTTTTCGTAGTCTATTATAAAACTATTTTGCAATATTATCAAACGTAAGCGCTGTGTGTTATTTGGATAACCGCCCTCTTACCGCAAAATCGTCACCGTGAACGTTGAGCCATGACCCGGTTCTGATGCAACAGTAACCGTACCGCCGTGCATCTGAACGATATGCCGCACCCAATACAAACCGAGACCAGTACCGGTAATCGTTCCGGACAGCTCGTTGCTAATACGCGTGAACTTTTCAAAGATCTTGTCTTGGTCATCCGCACTGATACCAACGCCCTGGTCGGTAAATGAAATCTCAACCGCTCTCTCGTCTTGCTGGAGCGCAACGGTAATCGTACTGCCATCATGGCTATATTTACTGGCGTTTTCAAGCAGATTCGAAAATACAAGATCCATCTCGACAGGATCGACGTGTGCCATGGCCTCGGCATCGGTACCACGAACCTCAACGGTCTGATTGCGTTGATCAAACAGCGGCTGCAGGGCGGTAACCGTGCCAAGTAACAGCGACGTGACATCTCGGAAGCTCTGGTTCAATGTATATGATGTTGTGTCGAGTTGAGCGGTCTTTAGCAGATCGTTAATCAACCGTAATTGGCGTTCGTTGCTGGCATAGGCAGTTTCCAGATATTTCTGCTGAGCATCCGTCAGCTCACCCCCCATGCCTGCGAGGAGCAGCCCGATGTACTGCTTGACTGCAGTTGCTGGCGTCCGCAACTGGTGTGAGGCGATGCCGATAAATTCATCCTTAGCCTCGCCGATTTTTACGAGCTCATCGTACTCCATCGACAGCTGCTTCGCCGCGGCGCGCTCCTGCTCCATCTGCCGCCGTTCGGTGACATCGCCACCCAGCAGCGCGACGATATGGCTACCCTTGCCGCCAACCCGCGTGGCATACACTTCGTACCATCGATCTCGTGATCTGGAGTAGTCAATCGATCGGTTCGCCTTGCCTGTTCGGGCGACCTTGGCATACGTATCAATCCAATGCTGCGGCATAGTCGGTACGAGTTGGCGTACTGTTTTACCGACCGGGTCCTTCATTTTGGTAATGTCTTCGAACACGGCGTTTATCTCAAGGAATCGATAGTCATACGCATTACCCTGCTCGTCATACAGCAACTCGATAATGCAGAATCCGTCACTCATCGAGGCGAACAGTGTTCGGTAACGAAGCTCTCGCTCTTTGATCGCCTGGTGGTTCGGCAAATAGTATTGTTGATACGCTAGTGTTATCTTGGCGTAAAGAATATCACTATACGTCACGACCGCCCTGTTAAGCGCATGAACCTCCATCGTCGTCAACTGCTGCAAAAGCTTCGGTTTCTCTATCGCTTTCCAGAGAGCCTGCCGTAAAAACCTCAAAGCGTCAATCATTTCTTCCAGCGTAAAGCCCCCTTTGATTGCCGACTCGGCAAGAATCGAGCTCATATGGGTAATCACCTTTTGACCGGCTGACACGTTATCGAGATACTTCGCGACCGTCTTGATAAGCGATAGATAATGGCGGCGGTTTTTTTGATGCCGCATTCTGGCGGCTTCATCGCCGCCCAGATACGCCAGGTATTTTTCGACAGCTGATTTTTCGATCTCGTCCGCGTGAGTCGTCAGGAAGCGTTTGATAGTACCGTAGGCGTCTTCTTTGTCGCGCACCATGCGATCCAACTGTTCCGTTGAAAACCGCCAGTCACCACGCGAACCGATCTTTTTTCCTTTGAGTTTGCCGGACTGCGCCCAGCGTCGAATCGTCTTGAGGCTCACTCCAAGATAGCGAGCTGCTGCCTGGCCGTCGAGAAGCGTGTTGTCGGATGTTGTGTTCGTCACTGTCCTAAACTACCCCAAAATTACATTATACATTCCAGCATACAGGACTATGCTAACAGATACAAACATAGGCACGATGATAAAATACGGCAATTTATTTTTTGCGCAAGAAATAGATGGCAAGGGATGCCGAGATCGCAAGGCTAATAAGGACGATAATCCAGAACACATACGGCGAATGTTCCCCTGGAATATCAACGTTCATGCCATAGATACCAGCGACCATGGTCGGTACGGCCAACGCCAACGTGATAACCGTCAGCAGCCGAATGGTTTCGTTCAACCGGGTGTCCATGACGGCACGATACGAGTCGCGAACATTGGTAATCGTACGCAATAGGCTCTTACAACGAGCAATAAGCTGCTCAAAATCAATCGACAGGTCTTCTACCAGATCGCGATCATCCTCGTACAGCTGCAGTAGCCTGCCACCGAGAATCTTTTTGAGCGCCGTGTTCGTCGGTTGGAGGGCGTCGAGATAGTCGTTCAGCTTTCGTTCGTATTCAGTCAGCGTCGTGATGTCTTTGCTGGTCAACGACCGAACGTCACTGGTCGTGGCACGCATTTGACGGTTGATCGACGCGACGCGCGTTTCGTACTGCCGCGTCACCGCCTCGAGCATGAGCATGAAAAGTTTGGTTTTTTGGGTCGTCGGCGCCGCGACCTTGTCAATGAATGGCTGCCATAACCTGCCCAAACTATCGCGACTGACCGTCACGATATGTTGGCTACCGAGTGCGAACAACACCGGTGTCGTAAAGTCATTGAAATCATCGTCGGTGTCAGGCAAGCGCGTGATGAAATACGTCCAACCATCCTCGAGCTCGACACGGGGTACCTCATGCGGATCCAGCGCGTCGGTCAATAGGTCAAAATCAATACCGAGATCGACCAATTGCTGCTGCTCCTCCTCGGTCGGACGCTCCGAACGGATCCAGCTGCCCGGCTGAAGCGTCTCCCGGACCTTGATAGCCGGCCGATAATGTGTCGAACGCAGATACGAGATCATCGTCGCCCTTTCCTGTGATTCTTTTTCTCATTGTAACAGATTGAATAAGAGTGAGATTAATTACAGTCTGATTTCACCATGTTGGCTATCATAAATATGTCGACCCGTAACTTTACAGTCGTTCTCGCTCATAGGACTTTAAAAATCCTATTGAAGATACAGGCTGCCTGTCAACAGCCTGTATTTTTATTGCTTGATTTCAGCCTTTGGGCTGGCGCGCGGTAACAAACCGCTTAACACCGTAGACTACTGCCCCGCCAAGCACGGCAGTAACCAAGCCGCCGATAATGTCGAGCGGGTAGTGAACGCCGACATACACTCTAGAAAGTCCGATCAGAACTGCTACGGCCAACACCAGCAATCCAAGTTTCTTGAACCGTGCCAGCAGCAGCGCGAATGCGATTCCGGCCGTCACTGTCGTGTGATCGCTCGGAAACGTTTTGTCGGCGGCATGCGCTATCAATTGCGTCACGTTGTGGTCAACAAACGGCCGGTTGTCGAGACTCGTCAGGCTAAAGAGTTGCAGGATAATAAATGTCGCCACGAGCACGCCGAAAAAGTACAGAGTATCTATCCACTCTCCCCTGTACGCCCGATATGCCACACAAACGATCGCCAACGCGAACACCCCGAATACCAAAGAGCTGGCACAAAATATCATTACCGTATCCAGGAGCTGGTTCTGCCCCGCCAGACCGTTGATAAAAAAGAAGATTTGCTCGTTCATTAACTCTTTTATTCTACAGTATCCTATTCGCGCTTGCGACGGCGCGCGACAACAAGCAACCCAAGAACCGCGAGGATAGCGATAGCGAACAGCCAACGCCAGATACCCATAGATGTCGTGGCATCAGATCCGTTCGCGCCTGTCTTGTCTTGGTCGTCGCGGCCCGTGGTGGTTGGCGTAGAGCTATTATGTGTCTCGGCATCAGTATCACCACCCGTTGTTGGGTCATCCGCCTGGACGATAGATACCCCGCCAAGCTCTCCACCGGTTCGTGAACGACTATCGTTTGACCCGTCGGATATTGGTTTGATATTGCCGTACAAAGAAAACGTCGAGAAGTGCGTCGTGGTGCATGTCACCGTATTAGCCTCGGCGGCGACCGTACAGTTATCCAGTCTGACCCATCCGGTTCCCTCGTCCCAACGATAGATAGCAAGTGTCGACTCAATCAGTTTGACGATCTCTGGGTCGTTATAACTGAGCGTTATCATAATCGGCTGGGCGAAGTTCGTAATAGCTGTCTTTTCGTCTTTCAGGATTTTGATGTCGAATACACCTGCGACTAAATTGTGATCAGCTGGCGCGCCGATGGCGTTTGCGGCTGTCGTTGAGTTGATTTTTTTGATCTGCAGCGTGAAGTTAGAAGACACGGCGCCGCTCGGCACGATCACGGTAGTACCGCCCAACGTAAGCGTACCGCCAGTCGACGTGAGCGACGTTTCGTTATGACTGATGACATCAGCCAATCCGGCGCAGCCGTCGGTAATGAAGCTGCCGTCGTCGCTGGTTGCGCTGTTGCCGTTCGCATCCTTGGACGTGACGCTAAAGTGATAGATTGAGCATGGCACGAGATTCTCCAGCGTAACACTGTGCGTCTTTACGCGAGGACTCGTGTTGGTTTCTGGCGTCGTCTCGCCAAGGCTAGCAGTCAAACCATAGGACACCTGGCTGGACGCGACCTCGTCGGTTGTCCACGTAATAACTTCTTTACCCAATGTCGTTCCATAAGTAGATTGAATAGCGCTGATGGCTGGCGGCAGATTATATGCCTCTTCCATGACGTCGCTGGCGTTGTTCAGCACATCATACGCGATAGCCTTGAGGGTTTGATCCTTGCTAATCGTAATCGGGTCAGTATAGCGACGAGAGCTACTATCCGGCGTACTGCCGTCGGTGGTGTAATATATCGTCACAGGATTGCCACCCAAATCGTTGGACGAGAGGCTGACCTCTTGCACTGAAGCATAATTGCCACCCGCCGGAGTCGCCGATGGCGTCTCTGGCCCCAGGGCATCAACCAACACATTCGTTAACGGCGTAATGTCGTGCAGCAGCAGCTCCGGCGTATTACCGAGAGGATCCTTGATCGTGCCGTCGTTTAGTATAATCGCGGAGTCAAGCTCAACGCCGTCGTTATCGAAATCACCACTCGCGACCGTATAGCGAAAAACTAGTTCGTCAGTACTCGAACCTGAAAGATAATTCGCGCGCACCAAGCCGCCAGTATCCAGAGTGACAGGCAGGTACGGAGTTCCGTCGGTCGTTGTCACGGTGACTGCTCCGTTGAAAAATACATGGAAGTCCAGGTGCTCGCCTGTCGTATATATGCCCGCCTGTGGTCCGGTAACGGCGTTGAGATCAGGGCCAGTAGTGTCCATATTTACCTGGATCGGCGCAGCAGTGTCGTTACCAGCGAAATAATTGCCAGCAAGATCCGCCACCTGATTCGTGTTAATCTCGATATTCCACGTACCGTTGTCGGCATCGTTCCAACTGCCCCCTGGCGGCGTAATGGTGTACGTGGCCACATGGGTCGCGGCATTCCAGCTGGCACTTGTCACGCTTAGTGTGACTTCATCGTGACTAACAGCGACATCATCCGTATCAATCGTGTCACCATCGATACCGCTACCATTATCCGTATACTCGACAGTAAACGAATAGCTTGTATCCCCAGCCTGATCCTGGCCGACAGCAGACGCGTTCGCGGTAGCGATCGGTAGCGTCGTGTCGATGATAACCGCATTACTTACATTCGAAACAGAGGTGTTACCGATGTTATCAGTCGCTATGACACGGAAATACCAGCTGCCATCACTCAGATCATCTGACAGCGTAAGCGATGTCGCGCCGGTTGTAGCAAAGCCGCTGATGCTGTCAAAATCAGCGTCCTCTGACCATTGCAATGTGTACGCCGGATCGTCGAGACCAGTGCCGCTGTCGGTCGCAGCAGTCCAACCGACGGTCGGCTTGTTGTTCTTCGTCGGCGAAGTAGCGCTCGGCGTACCCGGTTTGGTCGGGGAGGTAGTATCGGTAGTGGTAATACTGATGTCTTTAGACGACACGACCGGCAGGTTGCCCGGCGCGCCGTATTCGACAATATAGCCCAAAGAACTGCTGCAGGGCTGGTCGTTCCAAAGACCATCGACAGCATAAAACTCCGCACAATGTTCGTTACTGCCGCTGTTGTTCGGCTCACTCTTCTGCTCGTCGGTACCGCCGGTCAAAGGATTGTTCCAGTGGACAAACATATCGTCGACGTCGCTACCGGAGCCGCTGCCCTGCCAGAACTGCTGACCGTATTCCGGACCGGTTACCCAGCGCCACTCGCCCTCAACACCAGAGTCGCTGGCACCGATCCAGCTATCGCTTTTGAGTCGGTCTTGGATAAAATCATTTTCAGTCTTTGACGTAATCGTTGCTAAATACCCCTGGGCACCGTATTTGGACGATGCAGCAGCGGCGTCCTTCGCCTCTCGCCACGTGCTTGGTCCGGCAACATATTCGTAGAGGTGGTTATTACTCGAAGGCACCTCGCCCGGCTGCACTAATGATGCCGACAATGTGTCGGTACCAGTAGCGTCGGAGATTCGAGTGTATTGAAGCGTAGCCAGCGCCGCGTTGACGTTATCCATCGTGCCACTGATATGCAGGTCGGCCGTATCGCTCGGCTGACCTCCGGTCAGTTCAGTTCCATCCAGATCGTAGAACGTCAGGCCTGTCGTGGTATTCAAATGAATAGTACCGTGACTGACGTACATCCTGACCGCGACGTTCGGGTTTGTCTCGCTACTCGTCACTTGCAGGTCGGTGATGGTTGTAGCGGCGCCACTTTCGTTCGTCACACTGCTACCGCCGGTAAGTTTGGTGGGGTCTTCTGTCGTGATGTTTATATCTTTGGCGGAGATAAGCGGCAGATTGCCCGGCGCGCCGTATTCGACAACATATCCCGGAAGCGTGCTCGAACATGCTTCGTCATTCCAAAAACCGTTTCTGACCATGTCTTCGCCGGACTCGTAATAGAACAACTGCGCGCAGTTTTCACCAGGATCACTATTGTTCGGCTCCTGACCACCAGCAGTGAAATATGAGTTGTACCAGTGAGCATACTGGCCATCGGTCTCATAACCGCTGCGGTTGCCCATAGCGAGGCCGGTGCCCTGCCAGAACTGCGTGCCCGCCTCGGGGCCGGTTCTCCACGTCCACACTTCCTCATTGCCCTCGTCACTGGCACCAATCCAGCTGGCGTTTTTGATCTGGTCTTCGATAAACTTACTCTCGCCCGCCGAAGTAATTGTCGCCAAGTAGCCATCAGCACCGCGTCTCGTTCTGCTGGCGGCATCGTTCTTGGCATCGTTCCAGTTGACACCGCCGCTTATCGGTATGTACTGATACAAGTGGTCATTGCCGGGGTAAAGAGCCTCGCCGGGCCGTATTAATGACGCCGACAGTTTGTCGGTACCGGCATCGCCGTCAGTACGCGTGTAGTGGAGGCTGCTCAGTGCCGCGTTGACATTACTTAAGCTGCCGCTGAACTGTAGGTTGGCCGTGTCGCTCGGCTGGCCTTCGGTTATCGTGGTACCGTCCAGGTCGTAGAACGTCAGGCCGGTATCCGTGTTCACGTGGAGAGTACCGTGGACGACATATAGTTTGACCGATACACTCGGCGTCGTATCCGTGCTGGTCACTTGCAGATCGGTAATAGCTACCGTGGAGCCGCCGGTGTAGGTGACCGCACTACCGCCGGTGAGCTGCGTCGCGCCGATATAGACATGTCCGCTTGGCGACCACGATGACTCATTACCAGACCTATCTGTCGCCTTGACACGGAAGTACCAATCGCCGTCGGTCAACGCGTCAGTATTCGCATACGATACAGAGCTTGTTGTATCCGTCGTAGCACCCGAAAAGTCAGCGTTCTCAGACCACTCTACCGTGTACGCATCGGTTCCCAGTCCCGATCCGCCGTCGTCGCTGCTGCTCGTCCAGCTCCAGATCGGCGTCGTGTCGGTAGCGCCTGTGCTGGCGGCCGGAGTACCGGGCGCACTTGGCGCGGCAGTGTCCACCTTGAACGCTATAGCGCCGCTGTTTGCCACCACCCAATCAGAACTCATGTCGCCATCGTCGATAACTTTAACGCGCCAATAGTACTCGTCATCGGACAAAGCAGAGCCAACCGTATAGCTGCTCGCGCCCGGTGCTGCCAAACTGGAAGTGTGGTCGACTTCCGGCGAATCAAAATCGATACTATTGTCGACCTGTAACTGGTATTTCACCTGTGAGCTGTCGCTGTCTGCCGTCGTAAAACTTAGCGTCGGAGTGCTGTCGCCCGTCCAGCCGCCATCCGCCGGACTGAGGCTGGTGGCGGTAGGCGCAGCAAAATCCCAGTCGGTGTTTCTACTGCCATCAACGCTGTTTTGTGAAACTAATATATCGCCTCCGGTGTTGTTGCTGTCCTGAACGTACAGATACCGCAAATCAGTCGTTGCACCTGTCGCATTAATACTCCAGGCGCTGCCAAGCGAGCTTGATAGTAGTGGCAGCAGGTTGCCCTCGACACCCTTCAGCGTGAGATTGTTTGTGATCGTCTGTGTTTTGCCTGCTTGGAATTTGACTGTATCGGTCGAAGATACGGTCTTGCTTAGGTTATAAAACGTGTTGTTACCCGTGATGGTCTGGTTGATACCGGTCAGATTTACCGTGCTGGTACCCGGCGTGAACACGCTACCGCCGGAATCGTTTTGCCAGTTCCCGCTAACGGCAACGGTTCCAGAACCGCCATTGACGGTGCCACCGTGCAGATAAAATAACCCGCCCACCGTCAGGTTATTGCCGCCGAGATTAAACGTGTTGGGCGAGTTGATTTGAAAGTTACCGTTCACTGTCAGCGCGGCACCCGGATTGACAGTACCGCCGGGTCCTTGGAAATAAAGGTCATGATAGGTGTTACCAGCAATCAAACCATTGAGTGTCACGCCAGATTGAACCACGTAATGAATCTGACCGGAATCGGCGTCGTTCGTAAAGCCGGTTAGTGTTTCGGTGCCCTCCATATATAACTTGCCGTCATTGCTAAAGGCGCCGCCATCGTTCATGGTCAAATCATTGCCAGCCAAATGAGCGACTCCACCGCTTTGGATGGTCAAATCGGCAACGCTGGTATTGCCAGACATGTACATTTCCCTGGTCGCACCCGTGGCTACGACGACGTTCGTATAAGCATCCGGCACAGCGCCGGTATCCCAGTTGCTACCAGTAGCATAGTCAGTCGATGTCGCGCCGGTCCAGGTAGCGGTCGTGTGTTTGCCAGAGGCGAGGTCGTCGATTTCACTCGCACTCAGTACCCGGTTATATACTCGAACATCGTCAAGATTACCGTTGAGATATTCAAAATACGCAGCACTGGAATTCCACTTACTCCCGATAGTCACGTTGATACCATCTGCCAGCCCCATAGCACCGGAGGTACTACTTGCATCTAACGCGCCGTTGATATAGAGCTTTTTGCTGCCGTTAGTGGCCGTTGCCGTCACATGATACCAGGTGCCAGGTACCAATGTGGTACTTGAATCAAGAGAGTTGGTGCCCGTCCCGCCATCGCCCGTCCACCAGTGTATCTTTCCGCCGTTCTGCTGGAGCGTCCACTGTTGCTTGACACCTACCTGCCACTTTGCCACAAAGGTTTGGATACCGGTCGTTTCGTTCATCTTCACCCAAGTAGAGACGCTGACAGCATCGGTGTTATCGAATGATCCGTCATTCGCAGCGGTGAGGTATTGTGTTGAACCGTTAAAACTTATACTGTGCGTATCGTCAAATGCGTCATTCATTGCCGCTGGTATATCCGTATCGGGAACAGGAGCATTCGTCGGCGTCGCGTTGTTGCCGTGACCGCTGGCATCGGCCGCCGTACTGCCCGTAGTCGATTCATCAAACTTCCAGTAGGCCGCCAGATTACCCTGCACCGCTGCCCGAGTTGGCAGCATATGCCATACCAAAGCGCTCGCTATCGCCAATGCAAAAACGCCGCTTGTGACGGCTACGATTTTACGGCCAGATCGGCCGCGTTTCCCCTCGTGAGCATTTCCCCTGTCGGTTCGCCCTCTAAACACCGTTCCTCCGGGCTAAAAGTTTCTGTTTCTATTGAACTATTTTTATCCTTAAAACACAAGCGTTTTATCACTGTTATGCGGGCTTTTGACACATGTCCAGCGCGAGGGCGCCGATACTTCTGTTTTTATCCGCGAGAAGGCCAGCCATCTGCTCTCTTGCCATGTAGTACACGTCCTCGGCGAGCTTGAAGTCGAATATGTCTTTCGTACTCTTGGCCAGACCGCTGATCTCACGGTTAGGACGGATATAGATCACTTTGCCGCCATGCTGCCTCTTCCAACTGCCAAGTTCTTGGTGTGACTTCATCTCCAATGCCCAACCAGCAGGGAATTTGAGCGGTCCAAGCGGCACTTTCAGGTGTTGCGACAACGCCGCCACCGCTAAGAGCGTGTGCGATCGAGGTGCTTTGTCGGCATAGCCAACCGAACCGCCAGCGCCGCCGTCCCAGTAGCGATCTCCTGCGACATTTGCCGGTGACCATAGACCCGGTACCGATGATGACGGTGTCACGACATCGGCCAGATCATACTCCCCACCATTGAGTATCTCGAGGCGGAACCGCGGATCTTGCCGCGTGGGGAATCGCACAGCAGTGGCGTTGACATTGTCCGCCCGCATAGTGCCGAACACTTCACGGGCATAACCCTTTAGGTAGTCCTGCTCGTAATTAAACAGATCGATCTGATCCATTCCGGCAACATCGTTAAACTCAACGCCCGTCGCCATCATGGCAGCAACCCATGAACCGGCGGAGGTGCCGAGCATCGTCGCTCCGCTGAAGTCCACGCCTCTTTGCCTTAGCTCGTCGAGAATACCAGCCTCGTAGCCAATACCGAAAGCACCGCCGCCATATAACACGATAGACGGTTGGTTCGGGTCGTGGTTTGGAAACTGCTCAGGCACGTAAAGATCGTTGTGGCGCTCGTATGTCATTACAGACGAGCCTACCCTAGTCAGAGACTTTGCGCAAGTGATGCTACCTCTTATTGCTTCTGTGTTCCAAGATATCGCCAGGCTGGCAGTCCAAGGCTTCGCAAATCGCTTCAAGCGTCGACAATCGGATAGCCTTGGCCTTGCCGTTTTTCAAGATCGACAAATTCGCCAAGGTGATTCCTACCTTTTCTGACAGCTCCGTAACGCTCATCTTGCGCTTTGCCAGCATAACATCGATGTTTACGATTATTGCCATGTGTCGCTTCAGACCGTCAGGTCATTTTCCTTTTTCATATCGACAGCACTCTCCAGGAGACGTTCCAGCACGGCAGCAAAGACCGCGATAACAAGCGGTGCGAAACTCATCACCAGTCCGATTACCATCAGACCGGGCGCGTCAGCCATGTCAGCTACGCGGTAAATAAATGGTAAGATTGCGGCGTATAAGACGCTAAACAGAACCGCGCAGTATTTAATACGCCGAAGCGCCATGACCGACAGACCCGAAAACGCCTTGTTTTTGTCGATATAATGCAGCAGTTTTAGCGTCTGCCATAATGCGGCAAAAAACGGCACGGTCGTGGCTGCCAGCAGTGCCATGAATGGATACTTCCAGTCAGCGACTTCCGGGAACTCTTGCGCCCAACCGGTATTGATTGCCGGCAATATCAAAAAACACAAAAACACCGCCACGGCACCCATCAAAAATACTACCGCCCGCAGAAAATACGTCGAACTACGTTTCATATGCCCACCTTTTTTCGTTGTTCTTTTATTCATACGTACAGCATAGCACAGTATTTATCGTTTTACGATAAATAGTTATCGTATTATGACATATGATGGTGGTGACTGTGCTCCGACCCGTGATGGATCGCATGCGTTAGCGCATGTCCCTTGCCTTTGGTTAGGAGGTAGTAGTTTACCGGCCAGGCAACGGCAAATGCCACGAGGAGTGAAGCTATACGAGACAGCCAATAGGTTGCGTGCGCCAGATCTTTGTCGAACGCGCCAGGAATCAACACCATGGCGGAATTGTCCGCAATTGTCATAGCGAGAATCGATACGGTATCAGCGACAAAGACGAGTTTTAGCGCGGGCCAAAATTTCAGACCGTGACGCACTAATGGAACGGTCGAAAACGCATACCCTGACAGGAACGATAGAGCGCTCGCCAAGATAATCGTGTTGCCCACGCTAAAGTTCGCGTGCGTCCCGATGGTAACACCAATCATTTCCCCAACCGCACACCCAATCAAACAATGAAGGGTTGCACTGGCGGCCATTCGTAGCGTTGCTGGTCTTTTCATGCCGTGAGTTCGATGAGTCGGCCGCTTTTGGACAGTTCCGGGTCGGTACAGGCGGCTAGATTAAAACAGCATGGGCGGCGATGTTTGCCATTCAACTTCGAGATCGATGCCCCTACCCGTTTCGCGCGGGTATCAAGATTACCTGTCGCGTTGACCCACCGGACCCATTCCCAGCGCGCCATGGGCGTGATGTCGTGCCACTTTTCCTTTACCTTTTCGGGAGCGGTTTTCAGTGCTGCCGCAAAGTCTTTCGGCACATCCGGTTCCGGCCAGCTCTTCGTAACGGTGAGTTCCAATGCTGCGGTGTCGCCCGCCTTGACGTTCGCCGCCTTCTGCAGCTCGTCGGTTACCTTCACGAAGTGCCCCCAATATCCGTCTGGTTCCAGCACGGTCGTAAAGTCGTGTCCGTTGAACTTTCCAACCACGGCCACTTGTCCGCGAGACGGTAACTTTTGGCTCTCCGCCTCGGGCAGCTGTAAAATAGTCTGGCTCTTCAGCGTATAGAGCGGAGCTTCGAAATGGATTGTTGGGACGTTCGTCTTCATATACTTAGTATAGCAAAAAGGAGATGCACGGCTCTTTATGAGCGCAGAACTTTGTGCGCAAGTTTTACGGCGTCGTCTACAGTATTGGTTTGTGGTGCTGAACCAGTGCCATAGTTCAGGATAATCCAGTTGCCGCCGTCGAGAATATTCAGCTGGCCGTTCGCTTTGTTAAAGTAAGCGCTGTCGCCCACACCCTTTACTACCTCGACATCGTTATTAGACCTCGCCTGTACGAAGTCGGTTTTGTTCTGCTGTATACCCTTGTCCTCGACAGCGGAGCGTACGGCAACTGCTGCCACCTTCAGCTTAGAAGAATCGGCATTCGCGTCCGTATAGCTACACTTGCTCGTAGCCGTATCTCCTGATACGACAGGGTCTTTCGTGTCGACGCTCAGTACGTGGTCGCCTAGCATATCCTGCGCTTTGGCGGGTGTTAACAGGTCGCAGGCTTTGACGGGCTGATACGTATAGTGAGGCGTCATGCTGTAGATAAACAGAGAACCGAGGAAGGCGGCAACAAGAACGGTCACGCTCCATAAAACAATATTTCTTTGGTGGACGATGATGTAGGTCTTTACTGTCTGGAGTGTCTGGGTAGCGGTGTTCATAAGTTCTTATAGTATAGCAGTTATACTTCGAGTAATGACTATACTTACAAAGAAAGTCCCGGTTTCGACAAACAGATTCAAATCTGCTTGTCGAAACCGGGGAATGACCGCCTAGCGCGCGGAGAGACGCTGCTCTACCGTGACACCGTCGATCTTGACGACAGCGTTGCCAACACCGGCTGCGACGCTTGCCGCTCGCTTCAGCTGAGTGATGATCCGTGGATCGTCACAGGTACCGCCGCTCTGCAGCTCGCCAGTCAGGTTGACCGTCACCGTGTCGCCGGAAACAGACGAACCGACGTATGACAACCGTGACTGATACAAGGCGTTGTACAACCCTGATTCGCCAAGGCGCTGTTCGTGATCCGCCAGCAGCCGGTCGAACGAGGCCTTGACCTGGTTGGTGAACGTGACTGGTTCCGTGGTCGTCATGACCAGGCTATCGCCACAACCCACCTCTGTGCCGGACACGCCATTGTCATCAACCGCGACGTAGAACAGCGACAAAGGCGCCGTCTTCGACTCGGGCTGACTGACCGGCGGTGACTGGCTCGGTTCGATTGTCTGCGTGACAACCGGATTGTCGTTCGAAATCGAAGCCAGGTAGTGGTCGGCCCATGTCTTGGCGACCCATACTACGCCCGAGATCCCTGCGATAATCGCAACGATCACGACCGCTGTCTTTATGACTCCCATCTGTGCATCCTTACGCATGAAAATCTCCTAACGGACGGGTTGCGATGGATACGCTTATTTTAACATACGCGTTAGCTTTTCACTTTTGTCGCTTGCCTTAATATCAGCAAGCCAAATAACGCAGCGATCGCGGACGCGATAAAGATGCTTAGTTTGGCGGTCGTTACGAATTCTTTGCTGCTAAACGCCAGGTCTGTCACGAACAGCGCGACTGTAAAACCAATACCAGCGAGACTGCCGATACCTATGATATGACTCCAGCTTGCTCCTTTCGGCAGCCGGGCAAAGCCCATCTTTACCATCAACCACGAAGCGCCAAATATACCGAGCGCCTTTCCTACGACAAGCCCTGCGACGATACCGCCGCCCAAAGCGATAAACGTATCGCCGCTTATCTTGCTAAGGTCAAAGGGTATGCCTGCGCTCGCGAACGCGAACAGCGGAACCACCACTAGCGTGCTAAACGGAATCATTGCGCGTTCGGCCTTCTCTGCGACTTGTTCTTCGGGGTGTTTGCGACTGCTCATCGGCGCGATTAGTCCAAGCAGCGCACCGATAATACTTGGGTGTACGCCAGACGACAGAGCCAAGAGCCACAGTATGACTCCGCCAGCAATAAATGCCCACACCGGCAGTTGTCTTCGCTTACCCAGCGCATACATCAGTAGCGCAATCACGGACACGGCCGCCAGGGCGGTGAGATTAAGATCAGTATTGTAAAAGAGAGCAATAACGACAATAGCGAGAATATCGTCCACGATAGCAAGCGCCAAGATAAAGATACGAACCGACGACGGTATACGGTTTCCGAGCAGTGCCAATACGCCTACCGCCAACGCGATATCCGTTGCGGTCGGAATCGCCCAACCAGCAATCGTTTCCTTCCCTGCGTTGAACGCGGTAAACAAAAGCGCGGGTGCAAGCATGCCGCCAACCGCAGCAGCAAATGGCAAGACTGCCGTTCGTTTATGCCGCAGGTCTCCATGCACAAGCTCCCTCTTTAGCTCCAGCCCGACAACGAGGAAAAAGAATACCATCAGGCCTTCGCTGACCCAGTGCAGCAGATCAAGCGATACGTTCCAACTACCGACACCGACGACAAGGCTCGTATGAAGCAAGGCTTCGTACCATGGCGCGATCGGCGTGTTTGCAGCCAGCAAAGCCAAGGCAACGGCAACTAGAATCAGTTTGCCGCTGATCGCTTCGTCTTTGAGTAGATATTCAGTCAGCGCCGATAGTTGGTTCGGGCGTAATAATCGTGCAAAATTAAGAAGTTTGTCTTTCATGGGACGCCTAATTATAGTTAATAAACTCGTCGGTCAGACTTCCCGACACGCCTTCACTTATTCTACATGAGTACCGGCAGCCTAACAAAGGGGCATTACTTGTGGGAACCATCTTCATGAAGCGACATACTCCTACTTTTCATAAACTCGTTATGTCGCTTACGTTTAGATGTTAATATTACAACTAATCTAAAGAGGTGACGATTTTAGAAACACAGAGGTAATAAGCACGAGTATATTGACTAAACATAGTAAATATGTTTACATGTTGTTACTGTTATGCTACTATATTAGTAACAAACAGCCATGTTTGTTTTCCTAAAGACTCTCGGCCGGTAGTTTCTAAGCTACAACGCGGGGAGTTTTTGAATTTATGAGGCTTTTCTGTCGAAAACCGACATAAAATCTTTTCGTCCACTCCGTTTGTCTTGTTTAACCTGAACACAGAATGATACTCCATCCTTTGTAATACCATAGAATCTATGAAGAAGAACGGACATGTCGTCCTTTTTAAAAATTGTTTCTGGTTCACAATGCGTATTTCGCAACAGATCAATTGCGGCAGTATATAATTTCAATCGTTTCATGCGTACTTTTCTATGCTTCTGCATTATGTGCGTCCAAAAAAGGCTAACGAAGACTTTATCCTTTTTGAAGTAAGTCGAGCGTACATAGGGCTGTCTTTTGGTTAGATTCTCAACCTTTTTATGCTCCTTGCGAGCCAAATCAAGTACTTCATCATAAGATGAACCGGGTAGAAGAATCACCTTGGACTTGAATTGTTTCATTCCTCCAATTATCCCCTATTTTTAGCCTATTACAACTATGGTATAGGAAACATCCAAGCTTTCTCAAAGAGTCGTGCGACCAAACGACCAGACGACTTGGCGCACTGTCCGCCTACTCCTTAGAGTACTTTTGTCATTAATTTCAGGTTTCGTATGTATTGCAGATGATCCATCTTCAGATGGTTGCTCATGTATTTCATGTGCTTTTCGACAAAATACAAATGATCCGTTTCGATCAAGGTGGCGACTTTGGTGTTATAGACCGGACTTTCGGCCATCTTTACCAACTCTTGACGTAGTGTCTCTGCCTTTTCCGATCGAAGAAAATCGCTTCTACTGGTACTGTTTTTTTGTAGCATATTTACCAACTCCTGTGATATCTGGCGCTCCCACCAGTCCAATCGTTAGTTTGTCGTAGAGGCTTGGCCAAAGTGTGACTAGCTGCGTCTAGTATAGCACAGAAGTGTATATTTTCTTACGCGTGCGAGCTACTGGGTGGCTCCGCGGGGTTGATTTTTTCTGCGGCAGATTCCAGTAATTGTTCAAGTACTACCGGAGAGATCTTTAGCCGTGCAGCTGTTTCCGATTTTGTAGGCGACTTTCCGTGTTCTATGCCTATTGCGATCCTCACGGCTTGCTTTTCTTCGTCGTCAAGCGGCTCCAGAATCTCTTCCGTGCGTCTCTGAACCTTCTTGCGAGTAAAGCCATGCAGCAAAACCTTCGCTACCATAACTGCTTCTCTAACATGTATTTTCTTGGCAGTTTTCTTGTCGGTAACCTCGGCACCTTTTTGTCCCAGCAATCTCCCTATGTCGTCATCACTAAAATAATCCCCGTATATCTCTTTGATAACAGTTCTTGCCAGCGAATCCCTCTGCGGCCATTCCTCTGTGTAATTTTCCATTTCCATCATTGTACTATGAATTAGCGATTGGATGAACTTTGCGAACCGATTATGACGATGGGCTTCGTAAAATCTGGTGGAGTTCATTAAAAAGAAGTCAGTACTTCGCGGTAAAGCCAAATAAGCGCCGTAAGCTAAAAAACAACCCCACACTGACAAGAGCCAGCAGTCCTAGCGCAGCTGCATACGATCCAAACAACTGATAACTAATTCCCATGACAAGTGGCGGAAAATAGCCGCCAAGGCCACCAGCCGCTCCTACTATCCCCGTCACTGCTCCGATAATCGTCGGCGGGCACCGATGCCCGATAATGGCAAACACGGCACCATTACCGATGCCCAGAACAGCCGCCAGCCCCAAATACGCCACCGTGCCAAACGGCACTAACTCGAGCGGCATAGCTGCGAATGCCGCCAGGATAAACATGGCCAAGCACACTGCTCGTACCACGACCAGGCCGCTAAGGCGATCGCTCAACCAACCTCCAATCGGTCTCACTACGGTCGCTAACACTACAAACCCAGCAGCACGAACTGCTGCGTCTGCTGGAGTAAGTCCGTAAGATTGGTTAAGTAGCACGGGCAAGTACAAACCGAGTGCTACGAACGCCCCGAATGTTAGTCCGTATAGCAGCGACAACTTCCATGTCAGCTCCCATTCCAGCGCCGCCCAAAGTCGTTTGATACCGCTGCCCTTTGCACGCCGCCACGACGGACTCTCATGACCAAACACCCACGTCACAGCGCCGCTTATTAGTAGCATGACGACTATGATCAGGAACATGTTTTGGCGTCCCAACGTTTCGGCCATCCATGGCGTCATCAGTCCTGACACCGCTGTGCCGGCGTTGCCGAGCGCATATACGCCCAAAGCAAAACCACGTTGGCGCTTGGGAAACCAGGCGGTGATAAACGGTATACCAGCGGCGAAGGACGCGCCCGCCACGCCCAGCCCTACAGCCGCCGCGAGCAAGGTATTATAACTGTCAACGAATATCAGACTGCTCACCACGGCAGCAGCGAGCATACAAACGACCGCGAACAGCCGCCGACCACCATAATGATCGGCGAGCAATCCGATCGGTATGCGCCCAAGCGATCCGACAAGCACTGGCGCCGCTACCAGCATCGACACCGCCATCGGCGACAATTCAAACGCATGTTTATATGAGGTTGCAAGCGGAGATATAAGCGACCATGCCCAGAAATTTACAGCCAGCAAACCGGTGGCAGTAACGAGCGATACATACTTTTCCCCACCCGTACGACGAGCCATGCTAGACAGAAGCCTCCCGCGCGTCATGAATATGAAGACGACTGCGTATAAGTAAAAACAAGTAGCGACGTACGTATTTCATTATGCTATGAAATCTATCATACTAATCCTAGGATTGATAGATGAAAAGGATAAATAAAGAAAAACTAATGTTACAAAATGTGTTGCCGTACATTCTTATTGTGGCTGGCGTTCTGGGTTCTGTCGCCTCTTTCGTACTGACTCACGAGAAAATCCATGTACTGCAGGATCCGACCTACACTCCTTCTTGCAACATCAACCCGATACTTAGTTGCGGCTCAGTAATGAATTCCTCACAGGCAGATTTATTTGGCGTACCAAATACTGTATTCGGCTTGGTGGCATTTAGCATGCTGTTGACATTCGGTTTGTTGCTAGCTAGCGGCGCAAGAGTCGGTCGGTGGGTATGGATAGGGGCGCAAATTGCGGCGACTGTCGGCGTCGTCTTCATGCATTACTTATTTTTTCAAGGCGTCTATGTGATACATGCGATCTGCCCCTGGTGTTTTGTGGTATGGATCATTACCATTCCGGTTTTCTGGTATATCACGCTTTATAACCTGAAGGAGAGAATTATCGCTCTGCCTTCCGCGTTGACATCCGTAAGTGCTTTTGTACAAAAGCACCACGGCGACATCCTAATTATCTGGTACTTAATAATTTTCGGCATACTCTTGCAGCGCTTTTGGTACTTTTGGGCCACACTATTGCCGCAGTAGGCAGCTAAGCATCACTCTGGCGACTACCGCCAGACGTACTGGCGAGTCGCTGGTCGGGGGTCATGAACTTGGTAGCGCGGTTTGCTGGTGAGTTAGCATTTTCCAGTGCTTACCCTCGCGACGTACATAAACGCTACCTACATACGCGTGAAATTTGTCATCGCCATGCGATGCTTGCACCTCATAACATAGCTCCACACTATTATCGTCAATATGTAAGACCTTGCTATTGGTAATATCATACTTTTTCCATGGAGCAGACTCTGAAATCATTGGAATTACCGATGCCTTGTCTAGCATGCCCCCATCAAATGGAAGTATCAATATACCAGCATCATCGAAGTTGTCTTCATAGTATTTACCGCCGTCTGGATCCCCAGCCGCAGCCCAAAATCCGCGTTCTAAGTCTATAAACTGCTGACTATCATTCACTGCATTATTATAACAAACGGGCTGAGAGAGGCTGAGAGGACGGTCCTCTTATAACCAAGAAAACACCCTGTCGGGTGTCTTCTCATAGCTCACAACGATAGAGGAAGTTATAACCGTAATTAAGCAAGACCTAGCACGGACTATTTAGCTTCTCTCTACAATGCACGACATAACATGCCAGTGTTTCTTGCTGCCATTAGCCATCTTGCCATCATACTCAACTTCTTTGAACAGCAGCTGTTTATTGTCTCCGAACAATTTCTTCGCTGATTTTTCATCAAAGAAAGTCATGTTTTTATTTGTTGCCCATTCGTCGTTCGAGCCAAACAACTGAAAGGCGAATATCCCACCGGGTTTAAGTGATTTTATAATTCTACTAAAAGTGTCTCTGGAGTTACTAGGTTCAATAAACGGCAGCGCAAACATCGCAATGATAAAATCGTATTTCTCATTTCCATAGCTATAGTCCTCCATATTAGATACCTCAGCCGTAAGATTGGTTGAACCAATCATTGCTGCGATTTCCTGGATTTCTCGATTAGAATCAATAGCCACAACATTAAAACCACGACTCAACATGTCTTTTGTTTCATTGCATGCCCCAGCGCCTATATCTAACGCCAGAACATTATCTGATTGGATAAACTTAAGTGCCTCCACATATAACTCTCGTGGGGGATTATTTTTGGTGTCTTGATTATACAAACTCCAACGACTCATATTCAGATTATCTCACAAAGCAAAAACACTATGTTTTCACATAGTGTTTTTGCTTGGCTCAGCATACCGGTGTTGAGCCTTGCATTCTTACTTACGCTTGCTTATCCATTTTTAATATAGTTACATTAGGTAGCTTACCGCTTTTTGACAAACAAGAGATAAGGAAGGGCTATGAAGGCCACTTTTATTGAAAGTAGCTCTGGAGTTATCGTCGATTTCACAGAACTGGGCTTCAAGTTCGGGTTCGAGGATGTCAACAACTGTGCCATGGTGCAGATGCAACTGAACTTTCTCGTCGGTCGGTTTTTGCCAACAAACAACGGTGTCCAGTTCCTCCTGGAAAAGAGCGTCGATGTCACAGACGAACTCATGGGAACTCTTCACTCAGTCTTCTTGGCAGTATGGGGACCCTCCGTTCTCGAGTTCGATCTTGATGGCGCGCACTACGTCATGACGGCCACCGGCCACACGGTATCGATCAGGTAACCCCGCCTCTCTTCACTGCATCAATTACGAGCCCCGAACCCCGTAGCAGACAACAGTCTCCGGTGCGTCCGGGGCTGTTTGCTTTATTGGCCTGATGGATAGCTGTCGCCAGACTAGCTGGGCGAGTCGCTGGGTACTAGCCCACTGCCCAGTAGCCACGTAAAAACCCCACCTTGGGGGTGGGGGCTTTACGTGGCTCTGCTTCATGGTCTTGAACCTTATGATTTCTCCCATACTTACTCTCAACCACAAATATATTCTTAACTCCGTATTAGGTTTCTTGACGGAAACTAGAGCTCTGCTTTCTCTTTCAGTTCATCGTTCGACATGGGCGTAGATAGTAAATCGGCAGGAGTAGCAGAGGTTTTAGAAGCAATCATTGCGCAATAGAACATACCTCTCGAATATCTGGCGTGGTCAATTCTTTTCTTTCCTTCTATCTTCTCTATTATTGCAATGTCAACGTCCTCTTTCATGTTTTCTGAGATTTCATACGGTAGTTGTAGCAGATCGACTTTAGGCCTTGGGATTAAATCGAGAGCATAAAGGCCCGCTGCTATGCTGGCTAATCTTTTGACGCAATGTTTGACGAAATTCGGATTCGTTCCTAACTCAGAAGTTGCTCGCTCCGCAGCACCCAATTGCAAAGTAGCAAGCTCCACTGACCCCTCAAGCCAGTCCCCGTACCACGCCCCTAGGTGGGTCATAAGTATCGGATATGGAGCTCTGGCCAACTTGCCGAGACGTTCCTTTACCGAATCTAATTGATACAAGTGAATTAATTCATGCATACCACTATAGTCAGCGTATTCCTGTTGATTCTGCTCAGTATTTAGTTCACCTGAAACAGGGTCTATTAGAAAAGAGTGTTTTTTAAACCACCGTGGATAATAGCGGAAGCTTGACTCTCCACTTCTAAAGTTCGGAGCAATGCGCCACGGTGTAACACTGATCGAACGGCTATTTTCAAGCCGAAAATTCGGCAAAGACCCAAAGTTGTTCTCAATCAACGGTCGTGCCGAATCTATTTGGTTTTCAATCACCTGCCGCAACCGATGATCGTATTCTTTCATTGCATATACGATACCATAAAATAAATTTATATACATATCACTGCTCTCGAACCAAAAGAGCTATATTCTACAATAGAGTCATCGATCTAGAACCAACTTTTTACAAGGGGTAATAAGGAAAGAACCGTCCTTTCGGACGGTTCTTTCCTGTTTTGTCAGTTGTTAAGGCTGACGATTCACTCTGCTTGAGTAAGGAGTTAATGGAGGGACTGGTCATGGAACCTGGTCACCTGTATTAACTGCTTACTCTGGCTCCGGCAGCTGGGCTCGAACCAGCGACCTAATCGTTAACAGCGATCCGCTCTACCACTGAGCTATGCCGGAATAGTAAATATTTTGTTTTTATCCGCTCTACCTTCGCTGTACAGCGAAGATCTATACCGAAATACGTATGAAATACGTAACGATAATTGTAATAGATATAGGGGTGAACGTCAATACAGTGTATAATGGAGGAGAAGTAGAGATAGGAGTGTTATGGATATTTCTACCCATGCGAGAATGATAATTAAGAGAGGCGTCCCCATGGGGGGCGTTGTTTTTTGCCTGGCCTTAATATTCCAGGTTATTGGTCTTGGTTCCAGCCAAGCGGCGGCGCTTCCGCTAGACAATCTATTGTCGCCTGTCAACAAGATCATCAATTCGGCAACTGATAAGGTACTCCCCGATACCGTAAAGACCGCTACCAAGCCGCTGGAACCTGTAACGAAGCGGATACTTCCCGAAACGCTCGACGCCACCGACAAACTCACTGGCGGCTATGTGGTACAGCCCACGACCAAGCTCGTACACGACATCGTTACGCCAGTAACAAACGAGATACTTCCCGAAACGGTCAACGATGTTAACGATATCGTCTCACCTGTCACTGGCGACACTGTGCCGCAGGTTCTGAATACCGTCAACGACGCCGCCACTCCGACCACGAACGCGCTCGCGCCCGTAGTGGACAACTCACTCGGCACCACGCCCGCCACACAACCAGTCGCCCGAACAGTCACGCCACTGCTCCGGCGCGGAGTACTCTCGCCCATCACCCCCACGAGACCAACCACGCCTGGCGGTCAGGATAGTCCCGTTACCCCTATCACGACGCCGGTTATGTCGTTTGCCAACCCGGCGTTCACGCAGCCATCCAAGGGTACGCCACCGCTTTCGCTTGTGAGTGCTATCAGCGGATTCATCGGATTTTTCCCGGAAACGATCGGCAGCCTGTTTCACAACCTCACGCATAAGAAGCTCGACAGTACCTCGCTGCTCGTAGCGACAGCTATATTGGGTATTATGCTTGCCGTGTTCGTGGCTGCTGGCTTGAGGATGATTACCAGGGGTAGGCACGGTCTGCATGCCATCGGTCAGGACTTCTTGCTCGAAACACCGCTGTACTTCCGAATGGCGAAAATATCCGCTGTTGCGTTCGGCACGCTTGGTGTCGGGTCGGTAGCACTGTATATCGTATTAGTTCAGCTCTAAGCGAGGGCGCTATTACGCGCTCTTAGCGCCGGTAACCACCGCGACGGCCGCCACTGTGTTTGTTCAGGATACGGCGCTTGTAGCTGCGTAGGAACAGCCAGATACCGACAATAAGGCCGATGAGTACCAGTACGCCGACGATCGATACGATAATAACTGTCCATGGAATCACCCAGAACGATACGTTAAGGTTAAAGGTTTCGTTTTTCTGACCGTAGGTAAACACACCGGTTACTGTATATTGACCCCAGCTGTCTATGTTTTTTAGGGGGATAGTCCATTGTCGAGCCGTATCTGGTAGTATCATGTCGCGTGGCTCGTAGTTATTAAACTTATAGGTGTAAACTACGTCATCGCCGCGCTTAACGGTAACGGAGCCGAACGGCCCTTCGTGGACGTTGCCATAGTTTTTCATACGGACAAATAGCGAAAGGTCGTTGGGCGAACGGAAGTTCGTGGCGCTTTTGCCATCTTGACGAATATCAAAGTTAGTCACGGTGAGTTTCTCGGTCATAGGACCCGGTACGGTCATGAGGATTAATGATGCAGCACTGGCCTGAACGGTCGTATTAGCCGCAGGGTCAGCAGATCCTCTTACCGGCTGAAAGCGGAGGGCACCATAATAACCGCCGGCCTGAGCGTCCTTTGGCACCTTAATAATAAGATCTACCTTTTTGCGCTCACCGGCGGGTACAATGACTAGGTCTAGCGGCTGCATAAAGCGCTTGAGGCTGTGAGTTGGGGCATACTTATTCTCGTCGAGAATAAGAGCTGGTGTGCCCCCTTCACCACTAGCTACAAAATCGTTCTCAATTGGTTCTAGGGTCATATCACTCTGCGTAAGGTTACTGACGGTAATAGTCACCTTACCCGTTCCACCAGGTGCCACTACCAAATTGCTAGTACGGACAGGAGATATCTGCAGGGTATTAGATGAGTTGTTAACGGAATCGTCCTTAGCATGAGCCACATCCCCTGCTACAACAAATACAGCACTGGTAGCTACAACAACCATTGAAGCGATAGCAAGTAAATGTCTTCTCACGTTATTAGTACTCCCCCTACGTAGTAATACTGTTTATGTTACCACATATGTCCACCCAGCGCATAGGATTTACGTGAAAAAATACCGCCCTCGGATACAAAGGGCGGTATTTATAGGTGTACTAGTTACTGATTTTAGTACTTACCCGTAGCAATCAAGCTTAGGTTCGCGTAGTAATGACCCGCAGGTGTAGTTGGGGTTGCACTTGCAGCAAATGTCATACCAGCCGTACCAGCTGCTACTGGAGCGTCTGTGCTCAGCACCTGGGCGCCGTATGCACTAGTGACGTCGCTGTCCATGAAGTATTTAGTGGTATCGTTCCAGTCTGTAACAGGAGTTAGGTTGGCAACAGTAGCCACGCTCATGCCAAACTGTGCTGTCGTGTTGGTGATACCAGCAAGGGCTAATCCGCCAGCAGAAGTAATAGCAGCGATCTCGCAACCGTGATCGCCGTCACTTTCGTGACCCTGAAGGGTTAAGCCTGCACAATCTGCCGTACCGCTCTTGAGGTTGATGACAGCACCACCCGAGGCGTTCGTGGCTAGGAATGTCTGGACACCCTGGTCACCTGAGCTTGCGCCACCCGTCGTCGCCAAGACTCCGTCGGTACCTAAGACTACATCCGGAGCAGACGAACCGCTACAGTCGGTTAGGGTTGTGTCGCCACCCTGCACACAGAATGTCAACGTTTCGAGCACATCACCACCGACATTGATGCCGTCTGTGATAGCTAGCGCAACTGTACCATCGTCTACTGGATCCGTATACGTAGCAGTATCGTATGCTACGATGCGTGCGTAAATAGTGCCAGCCGATGAGGGGTTGGTTAACCCAGCACCCTTGAAGTCAACCGCGCTCACGGCCGACCCTGTAGCAACCTGGATCTTATTGGCTGTATTTGTGCCAATCGTGCCACCGCTAGTGGCAGTCACAGAGCCAGCAGCCAAACCTGTTGGCGCATTACAGGTTCCACTAGCCGCATCACAAAATGTCACGTCAAATGACTGTATGTTTGCAGACGTATTAAATATTACCTCTAGATCACTCGTAGCACCAGTAACCGAGCTACTTAGCGCAATTGAGCGCTGTGATAATGTATCCGCTGATACTATTACCGGCGCGATGGCTGGCAACAGTGTGGCGAGTAATACACCGGTCAACGAGACGAAACGTCCCGCCTGACGGCGTGAATTTCTAACGATATCCATTCGTTTTTCCTCACATTTTTAATGTTATTTGTGTTTTGTTATTAACAAACTCAGTGTAACACGGTAATGCTTGTGTTTGTCAAGGACTTTTTGCACGAGTTTTCCACAGATTGCGTGTTCTTTGTATCACCAAAGAACCAAAGTGACCACATTTGAGGTCAAATGCGGCCAAACCCCTGGGGCGGCTTCGCTACGCGGCATAAGTCTCACTCTGCCTTCTTGGGCGCCTGCAAAACTCGCGCCTGATTATAATCAGGGCTCAAACAGTCCTCGGCTCGCCAAGAAACCATCTTTCGATTTATCCGGCATCTGCAGATGCCCCAGACCCCGCGCCGCGGTAAAACCGCGAACAATACTCGCGGTTCTACCGCGTCCGTGAAGCCGTCACGAGCTTTTTTGCTTCGTTTTTTGGCGGTGTAAAAAAATGAAGGCGTTTGGTTCTTCGCAAAAAGAACTAAAGAGGCTTACGCCTCAACCGCCAAATCAGTATCAGTCTTGCCAGCCAACTGGTGAATCCAGCCCTCGTGGCGATCGAGCTGAGCGACCATGGCGGTACGTTCGCTATCGTCGATATCAAGACGCTGAGCTATGCCGTCAAGACGTGTATACATCTCGTCTTTAGTCACCATGTTCTCTTTAATATCGGAAACATCAGACCTAACACCCTCGATGGCCTTAAAGAGTTTCAGAAACTGCTCATCAAAATCAGTATTGCTCATATATCCCCATAATATCACGTCTTTTGTTCTGCCTCATACCGATCCCTATCGTGCAACATCTTGTGGCGTATAGAGACCATTTGGCTGAGGCGGCCCAGCCAGAAAGACGGCAGGAGCAGTACTAGTGCTATAGCGGTTGGCAGCCATAATATCTGCGGCTTGGCTGCTGTCTTGGTACCTTCGTCGTCCTTGTTCTTGCTACCGCCTGCCGCTACGGACGCGTCTACCTTGCCGTTTGCCACTGCGATTACTTGCAAGAAGGCACTGACGCCGTTGACATCCGTGACTTTTATATTTACCTGGTAAATACCGGCGTTCTTATATACATGCGATATAGTCACGACACCAGCCAAGGCCTGGCTCTTTAGATCCGGCTTGGAGCCGTCGCCCCAGTCGATACTAAAGGCGTATGGCCCGGTGCCGCCACTGAGCTGGAGCGGCCAACTGAGCGTGCTGCCAGCGGCTGCTGAGCGGCGGCCATACGAGCTAGTCAGGGTAATTAGCTGACCAAAGGCGGTCAGATTCGTGTCTTTGTACGTAACAGTGATTACACTTGACTCCGGTCCAGCCTGGCCGAGGTCATCATAGTCGATTACCTTGAGCTCATTGGTACCCGCAAAGAGGCTTACCTGCAAGCTAAAGCTACCATCGGTACACATAACTGCACCGGCCATGACGCCGTTGTTAAACACCTCTACCAGCAAGCCCTTGGGGCAAATACCGTTGATAGTAATCGGCGACTCCGTAAATGTCGCGCCGTTTGCTGGCGTGGATATACTCGCACCTACCGTCGGCGGCGGTTGCGGCTTGGTAGCCTCGAGACCGTACGAACCTGGTATTGGGTCGGGGTCTGGGATCCGAGTAATAGCGCTAACCGAGCATACCTGGACAAACAGTGCCAGCAGCAACGCGCCGACCGTTATCGGAACCAGTTGCCATATGCCGAGACGAGCCGCTCGTGTCATGAGCTACCTACGGTGCGATTTGCGAGAATGACCATGCTTCCAGCCAGTGAACTTGCGGTATAGCTTCCAGGCGTAGAATGCGACGACGAGGATAACGATAGTTGCGAGGATGATAAACCACCACGGTAGGTACCAAAAGACCGTGGTACCGACGACTTCTTGGGTGACATTGCCGTTCTGGCCATAGTAGAGGTCGAGTTTGGCTGTGTATATACCTGGCCACAGAGTCGGCTCGGTACAAGTAGAGGCCTCTGACTTGGATCCCTGGAAATCAACGTCTTGTGACTTCAGCTTGATACATGCGACAAACGTACGCGTTTGCCCCCTCAATGCTAGCGACCCTGCCGGGTTGACATTGTCGATGGTAATCTTCTGACCAAATAGGCCGGTCAGGATAATGCTGCCCACGGGACTCTCGGCAACATTACCGGAGTTTTTGAGGGTGTAGCCGATAGTCTGCGGCTTGGTAGTGGTAATAAACTCGTAACCAGCGGGTTTGGATGCCGTCGCTCGGCGGTAGGCACCGAACTTTTCCAGCGTGAGGTTCTCGTCCACCTTGCCTGGCACGTTCACGAACACCAGCGTTACGCCAGACGCGCTCAGGCCAACATTGCCGCCGTCTGGAGCGCCGGTGGAGTACAAGATAGCGCTATAGTAGCTACCTGCACCCAAGCCCTTGGGTATAGCCACGCTCATGTCGAGCGATTTGCTACCACCTGGCGCAACCGTCACGCTCTTGGGCACGCTCAGATACGGTTTGAGCGACCATGTGGTCTGCGGTGCGTTCTGATCGAGCATGAGCTTCGGTTTACCGGTGTCGTCCGTATAACTAAAGTCGATGACGCGCAGTGACATCTCAAGCGGGGCCGTATTATCGAGGTTACTCAGCTTCAGCTTGTCGTCAACAGATTTGCCCGGCTCGATAACGTAGTTTTTCTTGGGCGTGAAGTTCAGCGCCGACGACGAGACGGCCTCAGCTGGCAGTGACGGTAATCCGTAGGTAGCAGCGACCACTACGGCAAGCGCGGCCATAACGATGCTTCTTAAGCGTTTCATTCCCCTGTCCCTCATAAATTACTATTTAAGTATAAGCTGTATTGTATCACTAAAACCGACCGCTGGCTATAAACGTGAGCGTTGTGGTATATACACCAGGGTGAAGATCTTGACTGGAATTGACGATATAGCTCACGGTGAACTTCCGCATTAGGCTGACATTTGGCGAGTATGCCACGGTATCACCAGAGACGAATTTGTAGTGGTCTGGGTCGCTATAATCCGCCGCTGGTACGGCGTTGGCAAAGGTACCCTCCGGGTCACTGCCGACGACAGGGTCATTGTTGGCGACCAGGTTGATTCCGAACTGATTTATCCCCTGCTCGCTCTCTGTCGGCGCCGGTAGACCGTCGATCACGTGCGTACCAGATGCCAGCGGCGTACCGTTGGCCGTGATGACGAAGCCGCTGGTGGCGTTGGTACCGACTGCCATCTGCGACTGCGCTGTCAGCGTGGAGTCGGGGCTGAGATCGCCCATGTCGCTATAGTAGGTATCGTTGGTGTCGGTACAGCCCAGTGAGACCTGCTGCGCCAGGCAAAATATCAGCATAGGCGGCACTTGCGTCTCGATGACGATGCTATTCGTGGCCTGTCCGCGTACGGAACCCACGTCGATCTGCGGACCTGTGCCGTCGGTGGTACCAAGGCTCTTGAGCCTGATAGAGAACGCCCGCGCTATACCTGTGGGGTTCACGACACCGCTCAGCGTATACGACGACAGTCCGGCCGCTGTGGGCGGTGCTGGCGTGCGTGTCAGTAATATATGATTGGCCGTGTGCGAGACTGAGTCTATAGTAAAGCCTGTCTCACCCGTCTGAGCACTCAGGGTCGCCTGTGACACATCTAGCCCGGGCGGCGGCACGCAGGGCATGTATGGTATAGGGTTTTCACAAAAGAGCATATCTACCGAGCCGACAGCCGGCGGGCTCTGGTATTGAAACGACACCGTATACGTGGTGGTGGCACCCGGTACAGTGCTTTGCATGAGTAGTGAACGGTTTAGCAGCCTCGTAACTGCAGATGCCGGTGCCACGAGCACCAGCATGGCCAGCGCAAAGGCCAGCAACTCTTCAGTAAACACGCCGCGCCACGTAAAGACAAGCGTGTGGAACCGGAGGAACTTATGCTTCATAGCTGTTATTGTACTAGATTGGCGCGGTTATGCGTAGCGGACAGTACGAAACAACCGGCTCGTACGAGCCGGTTGTTGCTTTGCTACACGGTAGCTTCAGGTTCGGAATATCCTAGTACTGAGGAGCTGCGATGTAGTTGATCTTGGTAGTGTAGATACCAGCTGGAGTGGTCGCTGCGATGTTGGCGATGTAGCGCATCTTCGCGGTAACACAGTCGACAACTTGGTTGCTTTCACTTGCAAGTTCTGCAGGTACGGTATCTGACATCTTATCAAAGGCGAACATTGCGTTAGTACTGCCACCCTGTCCGTCGTCATTGATCTTACCCGAGCCACTTGCATAGTTGGATGCTGGCGTCAAAGGGTCTAGATGAGGCATATGGAAACTACCATTCAAACTTGTGTAGTCCCATGTACCGCTATGTGTCGCGCCGTTATCGGTCAGTGTTGAATCATGAATACCCGTGATAGCGAAGTTGTCGTTCGTATCGGCGGCATTCTCGTAGTTCTTGCCTGTAGCACGGTCAACACTGTAGTCTACGCCATAACTAGCATCGTCAAAGTCGTTACCGCCAGCCAAGGCAACGTAGTCTATAGCAAGTCCGAACTGCTCTGAACCTTGTGTAGACAGCGCCTTGGTTTTACCAATGGCTTCAATTTCGTCACCAGACGTATTACTGAGCGTGTGCCCTGAGTAATAGACCGTCGCACCGGCACTAGAGTTGGAGCTCAGTCGCCAGTAGGAGTGCGTCGCATATGTGTGGTCGGTACTTAGCGAGCTTTCGGCATCTTGATTACCGAGTTCAAGTACGTTCTGCGGATCATCCGTTGTCATACCCATACGGATGATGTCACATGTACCATGCTTTTTGTGATCGTCATCTATGGGCTGATAGTCGACGGCTTTTTCATATGTACTTTGGACACCGGTAGTGCCGTCGGTGCTGTCCAGCGTGTTCGGATCTACCGTACCCACAGAGAACTGCATCGTTTCCAGCACCTTGGTGGTAATCTGGATTGACTGATTCATGACATTGGCTACGGTGACGCCGCCGTCGATAACATTACTACTAGCAGCCTGGGCAGCCAAGTCTGTTGGGTTGGCAAGTGTGGTGAAATCCTTGAAGGTATTAATCTTGACAAAGAAGTAGCCTGAACCTGGGTTGGTAATGTAGTTCGTTGCGGTTGCAAAGAAGAATATCTTTACCTGGCTATCTGTAGCTAATCCCAAACCGTCTGCGTTCTCGAGGACAATCGTATTCTGTTTACCAGATGTAAGGGAGGTAGCTTCCTCTTGGTTAGAGGTAGAAACTGTCCAGCCGGTACTCTGGCTCCAGTCGGTGTCAGTCGGTTGCTTGTAAACGACAAGGAAATTACCTGCAACGTCTTGGGCGGCTTCAGCAGCATCACCCGTGCCACCGTCTGCTTGATATTTAGGGTTGTTGTTGGTGTAACCCGGTACAGCCGATACGAGACCCTTCGAGTTGTTCGTACCGTCAACATCAAATACCTTAGCCAAATCGCTGGATTTGCTGATTGTATAAGTAACACCCGCCTCGACATCGGCCGTTGCGACAGCAGCGGTTAGCTCCAAGCTGGTGTCGGTGCTTACCGTGGCAACTGTATACTCGTGATCGCCAGCTGTTGTGATGGTGTCACCGGTTGCAACATCGGTCAAAAAGTGAGTGCCGGAACCTGTTACCGCGGTGCTGGTGTCGGCGGTTGAAATCGTACCCGTACCGGCAACCGGACCACCTATCTCCGTTGCGGAGGGGTATGTGACGTTTAAATCTGCTGTGGTTGCCGTATCAGCACCACCGTGATCGAAGCCGCCACCTGAGCCGTTGTCGCCAGGTGCTGCACACTGACCGGCTGGCTGCGTACAGTACTGGAACGATATAGCCTTGATCGGCTCATTCGTACCAGACGAAGTGCTGTCCGTACTTACCTTAAAGCTAAAGTAGTTACCAGACTTCTGACCGTTGGCACCGGAGTTTGGCGGTGCGTATGTGCTATTACCGGAGCCGTCGGTGTATGCCCACCCCGGTGATGAGCTTGAGAGCGTCAAGCTACGTTCTGTCAGCGGGTTGAGCGCATCGGCGTAGGCTGTCGTAGCAGGAAGCACAGCCGGAATGACCGCGCCCACCGCCAAGGCAATCGCTGCGCCGAGGTTCGTTCCTCGCTGAGCAATTGATTTGAGTTTATACATGGTGTTGTATATCTCCTTTTTTGTTTATTTTTTATCCTAATGAAAGGTGTACGTGGGGTATTTTACCACTACCTTAATGAATTGTGCAATAGGTTTTCCACAACGTTTTGTGAAACGGATTTTGTAGGGCTAATTAATACACGGGTATCACGACTGCGGAGAAGTCGCCGGAGTAGTGGCCGGAGGGCGTGGTGTCGGAAATATTGATGATCATGCTGATGGTGTAGTCTGTCTCCCCCGACGAGCTGTCGCTGTGCGCGACAGTGTCGCCGCTGTGATACATGAACTTGTTCGCTGTCTTGTAGTTGTCATTCACCGTACCGAAGCTGATTTGGTCGTCCGGTACCTGCAGCGGATCGGCACCGACGCTTGGCGTCGTGTTGGCAACGGCGTTGATACCGAACTGCTCGGTACCCGGCGTAGAGCCCGTGGGCGAGGAGAGTGTGTTGAGCGTGTGGCTGCCGTATTTGGGTGGATTGCCAATGATTTGGAGCGTGTAGCCGCTACTCAGGTAGCTGCGGACATGTACGGTCATGGTCGCCGCGGACGTACTGCTCGAGGACAGAACACCCAAGCTGCTGTCGCCCGTACCGACAATCACCTCGAGGAGCGGATCGCTGCCCGTAACCGGACCAAATGAAGCCGTGTGTTTGCCGTCGGAACTGCTACCGGCCACCATGCTGCCGATGGAGGCCTTGGCACAATACGCGCTAGAACAGCCCTCTTGAGTCGTGGATCCGGAACCAAACTCTGTCTGCATGACCTGGTAGTGGTCGGAGCTGGAGATCGACGACTCGGCAAACGCCGCCGGTGCGAGGCCAAGAGAAACAAGCGCCGGCAGTACCAGCAATCTCCAGTGTCGCGATACTCTCCCTTTCCGCATAAGCTTTATTCATATAGTAACATGCCGACAAGTATAGTAAGCTAGACATAAGTACAATAGAAAGAGTCATGGAGCCAGACAAGAACACTACCCCGGAGTCTGAGGAGCAGGAGCCGAAAGAGGCTGAGCACAAGGACGAAACGCAAGAGCAGGAAGCGGAGCAAGAAGCCCCGGCTGATGCTCTGAGTCGCACGCCCGACGACCTCGACAAAGAAGAGGCCGAGCATGAGGCTGCCGATCCCGAGCACAAGCCCGAAGAACCGGTCGAAAAGAAAGTTTCGCCGTTCAAACGCATCCTCCGTAAGGTAGACGTATATGCCATGGGCTTTTCGCTGATCGTGATTGTCGCCGGAATCGTCACGGTAGTGTTTTACCTGAATAGCCAGAAGACTCCCCCGGCACCCGACATCGCCAACCAAGCTCTCACCCAGGATGAGCTGAAACAGCTCGCCAACACCGACGCCAAGGTCGGCAGTGCCTCGCAGACACTGACGATCCAAGGCAACGCTGTTATCGAAGGCCAAACGCTCGCGCGCGGCAACCTTAGTATCGCCGCCAACCTGCAGACCGGCGGTAGTATAACGGGACCAAAGCTGACGATATCGGGCGACTCCAACCTCGGCGCCACGCAGATAAACAGCCTGCAAGTCGCAACCGATACCGCCATACAGGGCACTACCACGTTGCGCGACCTGAACGTCTCTGGCGTGACGTCGTTCAGCGGCCCCGTAAAGGCCTCGGAGATTACCGTGAGCAAGCTAATCATGAGTGGCAACGCCGTACTGGAGGTGTCGAATCACCTCAGCTTTGGCGGCGGCGGTGCGCCGAGCCGATCGATAACCGGCTCCGGCATGCTGGGCAGTGGCGGTTCGGTATCGATAAGCGGTTCGGACACCTCGGGATCGATCAATATCAATACCGGCAATGGCACGCATGGCACCGGCTGCTTCATACGCATTAATTTCCGCAAAGCATTCACCAGCCAACCGCACGTAATTATCAGTCCGGTCAATTCAGCAGCCGGCCTGATGCAATACTATGTAGAGCGCAGCACAAGCGGCTTTAACGTATGCAGCAACAACACGCCTGTAAGTAACAGCAACTTCGCCTTTGACTACTTCACCGCAGGATGAAAAACACAGGAGGGGCTAAGCCCCTCCGTATCGTTTTCGAAATGAATCCGAAAACTCACTCCTCCCCCTAAAGCTCGCCTATCGTCTCGTGGCGTGGAGCAAAACGGCTTGCAGGCCTGAGTGCAGTTCGTGATGGAAATCGAGTACCGGAATGAGCCGTATACAGTACGGTGAGGCGCGGCGTACTAGCTTGGATGCAGTGCGAGGCAGCGGCGAGAAGCGCAACGTAGCTGTATAACATACAGCTCGTGAGCACCGGAGCTGCTAACGATGCAATGCGCCAAGATAGTATGCCGCGTCAGACGTCCATGAAGACGACGACCTTATCCGCCTTCACATGCATCAAAGCCCGCTGCACCTTAATAGTCTTCGTCTTGCCGCCCACTGGCTGGATCACGAGATTGCAGGGCACGAGCATACACAAGAAATTATGATGGTGCGGCAGGATATCGAACGGACCGGTGGCGTTCTCGGCGCTGACACTATAGGCATCGCCCTCGAAATAGACTTTGAACGGCGCGTAGACTTTGACAGCCATCTTTGGCTTGCCGTCGTCTTTTGCCTTTTGCTCCGGTTCGTCAGAGACGGCCGTCGCCACATCTGCTGTCTCGTCCGCCACTACTTCTTCTCGCTTCCGGCTGGTTCTTCACTGCTGGGTGCTGGCGCCGCTGCTACTGGTTGTCCGGCGGGCTGAGCCGGTGCTGGCGCTGGCGCCGCTGCCGCCGCTGGTGCTGCCACGCTCTTGTATTCGCCTTTGCCGATGATTTTTTCGACTCCGTCGAGCGTTTGGTCGCGCGTCATGTGTTCGCCCGGCACGCCCGTCACCTTTTCCATGACGTTAAAGCGCTGTTTGAAAAATTCGATAAGCTCCTTCGCCTTGTAATAGTCGTCGCGGTCTTCGGCGGAGAGTTCGGACTCGCCGATGATGGCGATAATGCCCTTGAGTGATTCGTACTTTTGCAAGATCGCGGTCGCGCGGGTTGCCAGGTCATAGTGCCGCTCACCCACGACTTCCGGCGTGAGCAGGCTTGATTTGGACGCGAGGATATCAACCGCCGGACGAATACCTTGGGCAGCCACGGCGCGGCTCAGCACAATCGTGCTGTCCAACTCGTGCTGAATCATCTGGACGGCCGGGTCGGACAGGTCGTCCGCGGGGACGTAGATGGTCTGCAGGGCAGTGATCGAACCGTTTTCGTTGGTCGCCAGGCGGTCTTGGAACGTCTTGACGTCGCTAAACACCGTCGGTTGATAGCCACCTTCGGCAGGCGTCTGGTCGATGATAGTACTGACTTCGTTTTTGGCCTGGATATAGCGATACATGTTGTCGGCAAAAAGCAACACGTCCTTTTTCATATCGTCGCGGAAGTATTCGGCGAGAGTGATAGCAGCCAGACCAATCAGGCTACGCTGCACCGGGTTTTCGTTCATCTGACCGAAGAACATGGCCGTGGTCTTGAGCAGGTTATTGTCGCCAAGCGTCTTGTATAGTTCGTGACCCTCGCGGATACGCTCACCGATACCGGCGAACATGCTGATTGCGCCGGAGCCCTCGGCGACATTGTTGATGATTTCCATGGTCAGCACCGTCTTGCCCACACCGGCGCCACCGACGATACCGATTTTGCGGCCTTTGACGAACGGCGTGAAGAAGTCGAGAACCTTCAGCCCCGTTTCGAGCACCTCGTCGGTACGATTCACGAGGCTCGACTCCTGATACGCTGGTGAAAATATCGGGCGTTTGGGCATCTTGGCGAGCGTCGCTTCGTCGAGCTGCGGCTTACCGTCGATCGGACACGCCATGGCGTCCCACACGCGGCCAATCATTTCTTCGCCGACAGGGATCTCGAGGCTCTTGCCGCTGCGCGAAACGACGTCGCCTTTCTGGATACTGTAATCACCGCCGATATTCAGACAGAGCGCCATGTCGCCATGCTCGAGACTACTGACGAGCAGCGGCGACTTCTTTTCGTTGTCGACATAGAGCATTTCGTTGACGTCCGGCATGCCTTCGTCGAACTGGATCTTGATAACAAGCCCTTTCAGTGTCCGGACAATACCCTTTTTGTAGGCTGTTTGTTCGACCATTACCCTGCACCTCCTGCTGCGCGTATTTTCTTAAGCCCGGCCAGCGATTCCTTTAGACGCGTGTCCACTTGGTTGCGCTTGGAGCGGTTGTATTCGGTATGCAGCGTGCTGGCGTTGTCGAGCGAGCGCTCCTTGGCAGCCGACATAGCCTTGAAACGGCTGGCAACTTGCGCCAAGCGGCTGTCGTAGATGAACTGCGATATAGTCAGGCGCAAGATGGAGTTTTCCAGATACGCTGCCAGGGCGTAGGAGTTCGGCTCGAAGATGTAGGTTTTTTCGGTAATCAAGTCGTCGCTCACGGTGGCCATATCGGCGACGCGGCCTTTGCTCGACACGACTTCGCTTAAGTCGACGTCTTTGATCTCTTGCTGCGAAAGAGAGATATAGTTCTGATAGAAGATACGGCTCTTGGCGTACTTTCTAGTGATATCCATCAGCGGATCGACATTTACGTAATCGTGCTCGGGCAGATCGAAATAGTACGTATAGTCGATATGCGACTGCTTGAGCTTGACCGCCCCATGGTGGCCGATCACGAGGACGTCGTTTTTCGCCTGGTCGTAGCGTTCGACGAACTTGCGAATAAGCCGCTGGTCGATGTCGCCGCTCAGGCCGCCCTTGGCAGTAATGAGAATCAGCAGCTCTTTGTCGATGGGCGTTTCGTTCACCTGGCGGCCAAAGTTGAACAGTACGTCCACGCGGATTTGCTTGTAGATGTTCCAAACTTCGTCGAAAAACTGGTTGCTGATGAGTACTTTGTTTTTCGTCTTGGCGATCTGCATACTGCTCAAACTTTCGAGCGCCGACGTAAGACTCACGACGGATCGTACGGCGTTTTCTTCTGCCTTGATTTCTAGCGGTCGCCTCATAGTTTGCGTCTCCGGCCAGTCTCTTCCTTATGGTTGCGCATCATCTTTTGATCACCTCTTTGAGTGCACCCTCTAGTTCGTTCACGGCTCTATCCTGGACGCGGATGTCTTTCTCGTCTTGCTTTTCGGTAGGCTTCGTCCCTCCAGTCGGTTTATCGGTCGGTTCGTCTCCTTCCTCGGCGGCGGCGGCTTCCTCGGCCTGACGCTTCTTTTCGGCGTCGAGCTTTGCTGCCTTTTCGATGGCGGCTTTTTTGACCTCGTCAATCGTCGTCACCTCAGCCTTAAGCGCTGCTTCGAGTTCGTCGTAGTTGCCGTTGCCGTCTTTGTCTTCTTGCAGTTTTGGCGCATACTCGTGCACTCGAGCTTTGAGCGTCTCGACATCGATAACTTCCTCGGGCTTGCTGTTTAGTACGATACTCATCAGGAACTGCTGCTCGACGAAGTTGTAAATCTCGCCGACCCCTTGGTTCATAAGCTTAAAGAGCACCTTACCCTTGTCGTAATCGGCCTGTGCCTGCGGACTAAGCTCGGTACCGAAGTGGGCATACTCCTCGGCGGTACGATAGCCGGAAAGTGTCTGGTTGAGCTTGTCGGCCTGAGCTTTTTGGCGTTTGTTTTGACCAACACCACCGACACGCGTCACCGACAGACCCGTGCTTACCGCCGGACGCATGGTGTCCTTAAAGATTTGGGCGTCCAAAATCCATTGGCCGTCCGTGATGGACATGATGTTCGTCGGGAGATACGCGGTAATATCGCCGCCCGGCGCGTAGACGATCGGGATAACCGTCTGGCTGGCATGGTTCGCCTCTGTCTTGCCCGCACGCTCCAGTAGGCTGGAGTGTGTGTAGAACATGTCGCCCGGATACGAGTCGCGGCCTGGCGAGACGCCTGCGATCAGCGAGATTTCGCGATATGCCTGCGCGTGCGCCGTCAGGTCGTCGTAGATGACTATCGTGTCCATGTTGAGCTTGTGCCAAAAATACTCGCCGTGCGCGGCGCCGACATACGGTACCAAATAGGTGAGGATAAGCGATTCAAACGAGTTACTGACCACGACAACGGCCTTTTTGAGGGCGTCGTTTTTGGCTAGGTTACTGACGAGCTCCGCCACATCATGCTGACGCTTGGCGATCAGGACGTAAATGACGGTGACATCGGTGTTTTTCTGATTTATGGCCAGCTGCGCCGCCAGCGCCGTCTTGCCTACCTTGCTGTCACCCAGCATGGCCATGCGCTGCCCGCGTGCCAGGCTGTATTCCAGGTCGAGAATCGCCACGCCCGTTTCGATTGGTGTGTCGAGCAGTTCACGTTCGTAAAGCATCGGCGCCGGATGAAAGACATCCCATTCTTGGTCGGCGACGATTTCGCCCTTGCCATCGAGCGGCTCGCCAAACACGTTTACCACGCGGCCGATGAAATTTTTGCCAACCGGCGTCATGATATCGCGCGCCTCGATAACGCATACCGCGCCAATACTGAGTTGCACCGGGTCAAGCTTCATGACGATAACGTGATCTTCGAATACCTGGTGGACGTATCCACGGGTGTCGTCTTCGAACCGCACCGTCGCGTGAACGTTGGTCGGTTGCAGGCCTTTGACACTGACCATGAATGAGTCGATACCGATAACTTCGCCGACTGGGTTGCCAGCAGCAACCAACTTCTCGAATTTAGAAGAACTCATTTCGAAAGCTCCTTGATAAGCAGGTCGCGGCTGCCCTGCAGCTTGGCGCGCAGGCTGAGGTCATGTACATGGTTGGGTGTACGCAGATATACGCCCGCCACGAGTGCTGGCTGCAGACCGGTCGCGATGACCGCCTGCGGATGGACAGATTGGCGGAGCCATAGTGCCAACTGGCCCAAACTTTCCGGGTCGGCCTCGGTCGCGAATGTCATATGGATAACCGGCGCTTTGTCCTTGAGCAGCCGTAGTTGCCTGATAACTTCGCTGCGCTCACGACTATCCTTGAACTGCAATTGATTCACCTGCAAAAACTGCGTGAAACGCTCCGATACAGACAGCGTCGTGTCGTCTGACACGCCCGCTTGAGCCCTGGTGGAGACCGTGGTCAGCTCGCCATCGAGGCGTTCTGCCTCGCGAACCAAGTGGGCAATATCAATCTTGCTCACCACGTTTGCTGGCAGTGTGAAATCGCTGTATGTCTTCGCTACCTTCTCGCTCATAGTTTCATGTCGTCCGCGATCGCTTGTTTGTTTTCTTCCATCTGCTTGATGATTGCTGGCAGCTGCGCCTTGATATCGTACTGATCACCCACCGCGTCCAGTAGATAATGCTCGATGACTTGCGCCATGTTTTGCTGGAACGTATCGACGACCATTGCCTTTTGGTCGGCGATTGTCTTCTCCAACATGGAGCTAAGCTGTTCGTGCTGCTCGCGCAGGGCATGAGCGCTGCGGTTCAGAGCCTGCATAGCGGCGTCCTGCGCTTCTTTCATCTCGATAACCTGAGCTTGTTTGTCCTGCAGGGCGGACGTCAGCATGGCATCCTGGTTGGCGACGCTTTTTTCAAGCGAGAGGGCGAGCTGTTGGTGCTGCTGCTCAAGCGCTTGAGCGCTGCGGCCAAGTGCTTGCAACGCCAAATCCTTGGCGTCGTTCATGGTCTTGCTGTATTCGACGAACTGTTCGTCGAGTTGCTTGGCGATGTGTTCGCGTAACTCGGCATTGACTCGGTTGATCTCGGTGAATTGTTCGTCGAGTTGGCGGGCTACGTGCTGTTTGAGTTCGGTGCTGACATAGGTGACAGTCGCGTCGAGATCTTGTTTGAAGAGCGCCGCGTTTTCGTTGATGACGCGTTCAAAATACAAGCGGCCGCGATTTTTCAGATCTTCGCGGAATTCGTCGTCAAATACCAGCTCGACGGCGTCGAGTGCCGGGTCGGACGACTTTTTGTGTCCCTTTTTGCCCTGAAACAGTCCCATGTTAGTTTGAACCCACCTATTCCTCACCCTTTATAGCTTCAGTAGTAAATATACCGCAAACAGACCAATAACCAAAATCAGTATGGCGGTCAAAATGATTTCGACCAGCGCGTGGAAAATCGATTTTTTGCTCATAGGGTTGCGACCGATCGAGATAACGCTGTTGCGAACACCGGCGTAGAGCACGGCGATGGCCGTAATCAGGCTGACGGCCGTGATACCGAGGCTGATGTATATGCGGATCGGACTCACCTTTTTCTCGGCGATCTGCTGCCCCAGACGCTGCAGAAAATCAGGCAGGTCTGCCTTGGTGCTCTTTTCGTTTGGATTATGCCTGATGTCGATAGTAACCGGTACGCTGCCGAGCGTGACGGTGCGGTTCGTCTTGCCGGTCGTGTCCTTGAGCGTTGCCGTCCCAAGCGTCAAACCCTTGCCGTCAAACGGCTTCTGCGCGCGGCCAAATACCGTACTCTGCTCCTTTGAGGTGCCTGCTTTCATGGCGACACCGTCGACAGATGACATCGTAATGTAGTCACCGCTCTTGATAGCGCCGTTTTGCGTACTGACCAGCACGTCGTACGTACCCGAAACAGCGACGAATGTCTCGTTTTCGACATCACCGCTCGACAACGTGAGCGGCACCTGGCGAGGATCCACGACCACGCCGAACATGTTTTGTAGCTCAGACTGAGCCGCGGCCTTGACGCGGTCAGAATTCTTGCCGGTCAACTCGACGATCGTGCCCGGACTAAGCGGTGCGTCAGCGGCATATCCTTGGACGCTGCCTCCGCCATATTTCGCGGCGGCGATGGGCAACGCGACAGAAGCGGCAATGCCGATGGCAGCCGCAAATGCAAAAATAGCCCGTGGTACGTTCACCGTTCCGTGTCCTCCTTACGCTCCGCTCGTGCGCTTGGGGCTATTATAGCATAAACGGCATGCTGTTTGGGCCAACCAAAAATCATTGCCACCTCAAGAAGCTTGTGGTAAAATTTTGACAAGCTTTGATGGACCACCACACGTCTGAGTGAAATAAACATTTTTTATCTCGTAACAGAGACAAAAACTGTAAATAAACACCAAAATGCAAGTGTGGTATAACATCTCCACTATTTTTAAACGACGCTATGCACTGCGATACGCAGGGCTTATAGCACTATGTATTGCGTTTATTACAACGTTATTATTTAATGTGACTTCGCACGCTGCACCCGGCGTCAATCAGACTCTCAGCTTCCAAGGACGACTCTTGTCGTCCTCTGGTGCTGTCGTACCAGACGGCCACTACAACATGCAGTTCAAGATTTATCAAAACGGTGACGGCACGAAGGCCGGTGACACCGGCGGCACCGGCGGCGAGCTCAAGTGGACCGAGAGCTACGTCAATGCCAACGCCAGTGCGGGCGTTGAGATCAAGAACGGCTTCTTCTCGGTCAACCTCGGTTCGCTCAATCCGTTTGGCACGCAGGTTGATTGGAATCAGGATACCCTGTGGCTCTCGATGAACATCGCTGGCACGGCTGGCGACTGCACCACCTTCGGCAGCGGCACCTGTGCGGCTGACGGCGAGATGTTGCCGATGCGGCAGATTACCTCGACGCCATTCGCGCTAAACTCCGGCATGGTTGGCGGTAAGACGGCCGACGAGCTCGCCCAGCTGGGTCAGGGTGTCCAGACCGACACGAGTGACAACAGCAGCCTCTTTATCAACAAAACCGGCACCGGCAATCTGATCCAACTGCAAAACACAGCGACTGACATCTTTACCATCACCAACGCCGGTGACGTGACACTTGGCAGCAACGCCGACCACACGATCTCGGTCGGTGCTTCGGCGGAAGACATCGACGGTATGCAGCTGACTCTAGCGGCGGGAGCAGGCGGCAGCGGTACCGGCAGTGCCGGCGGTGAGCTTGTGCTTTCCGGTGGAGACGGCGGTGGCGCCAATGCCAACGGCGGCAATATCACACTGTCTGGCGGCACCGGCACTGGCACCGGTGTATCCGGTCTGGTTATCATGGGCACGCCAACCTTCTCGACCACGACCGATGATGCCAACTGTTACGCGAGCGGTGCTTTGGTCGCGCTCAGCTGTACGATTGCCGAGTCAAGCGTCAACGGCACGTCCGCGATTCTCGTCGGCTTCAGTGCCGACAACCAAACCGCTACCCTACCTGATCCGACCATCACGACCGCCGGACGTATCGTCTACGTCTTGGCGGCCGATAACTCCAAGGACTTCACGCTATCCATGAACGGTGGTGGCGCTGGCAACGAGATTATCCTGCAGCAAAACACCGCCACCGCCCTGATATGGAACGGTGCCGACTGGCTCGTCGCGTCCGGTTCGACAGCGCTTCAGGGCAACAAAGCCGTCGACGGCTCGATTCCGAACGTCCAGATCGGTGATGGTGCCGACAACGGTGTAACGACGCTCCTGACCCTTGACCATGCAGCTGCCGCGCCATCTGTCACTGACGACCAGGCACTGCTCGGCAGCATGTACTACGACACGACGCTCGGCGAGCTGCAGTGTTACGAAACCGACGGCTGGGGATCTTGTAGCGCAGCACCCGACACCTTTATCACGCTCAGCCCAACCTACAGCAATGCCGTCATGCATGGCGACGACACCGGTACCATGACTGTCGATCTCTGCTCCGACGGCCTAGGTATCAACGACGCCGACGACGGTACCAATATCTGCGGCACCAACGAAACGTACAACTTCTACGGCTGGACCTCCGACCAGACAACCAACCAAACCCGCAGTATCTTCGTCACCTACCAGTTGCCGACGACGTTCAAGGAATTCGTCGACAGCAGCACGTCGTTGATGGGCCGTACCGATAGTTCTGATTCCAGCGTCACGTATCAGGTATACCGCAACAACGGCAGCAGCGGCTTGATTGCCTGCGGCTCGGCGACATCGGTATCGACCGGTGCGCAGACAACGTGGCAGAAGGCCACCGCCTCTAGCTCGGCCGATCCGTCGAACTGTAGTTTCGAGGCTGGCGACAGTATTATCTTCGAGATTGACCTTACCGCGAAAAACGACGCCAATGCCTATGTTAGTAACCTAAACTTCGCCTTTAGCAATGATTAGCAATAGCCATCCCCGTTATGCTAAACTGACAGTAGTCGTGGAATTCAAGAGACTGATCAGATACTACGGAGATGGGCTGCCAAAAATCGCATTGCCATCCTTTGCGTCGGTCTCGGTGCATGTTCGCCGACTCCTCAGCGGCAGACGGACCGTCGTCGTGGCGAGGCTCGTCGTTATCGCGGTCATCGGCTTTCTGGCAATAAGCGCTGTTATCACCCACTTGAATTCCGCTAAGAACTCCGAGCAGGCCAACTACACGACCAAAGCGTACGAAAGCCCTCAGTATGCGACGGTTCTGCCTGACGGCAAATCTGCCAACGAATTTGGCGGTTGGCGACGAGTCAGTCCGCAAAACGACGCGCCGGTCTATGCCTTTTCCGATACGGTTGGCGGCGTTCCTGTCAGCGTGAGCGAACAGCCGCTGCCTGCAGCATTCGCGAACGACCCCGAGAGCAAGGTTGCTGATCTAGCAGTGAAGTTCAGCGCCACGAACAAGCTCAAGGCAGGCGATACCTTTGTTTACGTCGGTACATCAGCCAAGGGTCCACAATCAGCCATACTGACAAAGAACAATCTTCTTATTTTGATCAAGTCACAGAAAAAAATCTCCGACAAGGTGTGGTCTGCCTACGCCGCGTCGCTTCGCTAGTTTTTTATAACGGTCAGGTCTTTGGTGGCATGCGCCGAGGTACCATCGCTCATGCAGGTAACAGTCAGCGGCCACGTGCCTATCGGCGTACTTGGCAGCACCTTCCACGACCACTTCGCGACGCCCGTCTTGTCGGCGCTTGTCGGTGCCAGCCCTACGCTCATCGGAACGCTGTGTTTGCCATAGTCCACCGATATAGAGCAGTTGGCTCCCGGAGTCGCATGAACAGTGAGCGCACCCATGGAATCGACTCTGATCGGTGACGACAAATACTGTATTTTGACAGAGGAATTCGACGATGTATCGCTGCTATCGCCCAGATTGATATACTGTACGCTCAGCGGCCGACCGGCGACTTGCTCCGTAAACCAGCTGTACGCCAGCTTTACACCGACGGGCACGGCAATTATGACCACGACGGTAATGATGATGTCGCGAATCAGTTTGTTTTTATCCCGCTGCTTTACGTCTCTCTGGCGCGGCGCTTTTCGTAGTTCGAGCATATGTTTGCGCCTTGGCTATTTATGGGAATCTTTATATTTGTTTATGAGTTGCGCCACTTTGCCGTCGGGTTTGAGATTTGTATAAAAGCGAATCTGGCTCTCTGATATGATTATTGCGTCGCCAAGGCCATAGAGACCGTACGGATTACTGTCGGTAAATTTAACAAGTTCCTGAACCTTACTGGACGGCGTTTTCTGCAGATTGGTAGAGTCTGAGTCTGAGTCCGTGTCCGATGCCGAATCGGGCTTTTGCTGCAGTCCATAGACATCTGTTAGCTTCAGGTGCTTGTCGTCCACGACACTCAACTTGCCAAAATACAATTGACCGTCGGTAAACGACACGGCCTGGTATTTGTGACTGTCAATCGTGACCGGAGCGCTTCCGCTTCCCTGCAGATAAGACAACGCAAACGAACCGACGGCACCGATAACGAGACCAACAAGCAGCACGACGGCTGGCAGCACGAACTGTCGCCATGACTTTTTATCCTCGGCGACATGGCGGCGCGGCGCCGCATGATGTGCGGGTTTTGGCGCTTCTCCCACCGGTTTCGGTTCCTCAGCCTGCCTGCTAGCCGGTTCTGGTCTGGGTGAAGATCTCCTACCTACCGACCGCGACGGCACTCGGAAAGGTCCCTCATCCATTATTTGTCACTCCAATCATCTGTTCCTTTTGCTCTATCATAGCATAAGAATTATGGGGTTAACAACTTATAAAACAGGTATTTCACTCATGTAGCAGAGCTGGTCGTCAAAGAATTTCACGAACCGCAACGCCTCCTTGCCGATATCGCGGCGAGGGCGCTTCTTGTGCAAGTCGTGAAGCTCGTCGCGTACGATCGAAAACGCCTCATAATGGGTGACTTCGCCTTGACCATCCTTGAGCTCGTCGCACACGTGCAGTGCGTACCCGGCGAGGGCATCGCTCGGTGTCGGATCCTCCGGCGGGACGTTCTCGTGAAGTTCGGCGTGCTTATGAATATCCATCGGCACGATCATCACGGGACTTTCACGCCAATCGTTGGTTATCTGACGCGATTTATACCACCGCCGATAGTACAGTGTGTGATGTTTGTTCCATCCTTTTGGTATCGGTACCTGCTCGATCATCATCCACCCCCATGATTGATATTTACGCTACCTGCTGTTGCTGACGGGCGGCGATTTCGAAGGCTCGCCGTGTCAGTTCGTTGATCTCTCCCTTGTCGTATGGATTCTCTGTTTCGCCACGATGGTTGATAAGGTGGCTTGCATCTTCAACGTCCAGAAGAAGAGCTTTTTGCAGCGCGTTCTTCGGGAAGTCACGGTGCATGAATATACCGTGCTTTCGTGGGTCGAACCCTTCGTCGTCTACCAGGCCGCGTTCTGCAAGCTTGTCAGGGGTAAACTGGCCGTACTTCGCGCCGGTGATTACCTTGCCGCCACGCAGTTCCGTCTTGGACGAGCCGCCCAGGCGCAACGTCTCGGCAGAGAGTGACTCGACTGCGACCGGCTCCTTGCCACCGATCTTGACGACGGTGCCAAACGGTCGTGCCTTCATGCCGCCAAAGTCTTCGAACTCAGTCTGTCCTGCCATCGGACCGCCGATGACCGACAAGATGTTACCAAACATCGCTGTTTGCGGGTTGTGCCAGTGTGCACCCAGCAAAATGTCAGGTGATTTCTCACCCATGCCCTGCACGCGCTTGAATGCATCGGACACAGGGTAGCCACCACCGCCACGGCCGAACTTCTGAATATGGTAGTGCGCCGTTAGTATTGAGTAGGCACCAAGGTGTGTCCGGGCAGCCCATGAAGCAACCGGCGTACCGTCGATATTCTTGACCTTTTCGCTGCGGACACGGTCTTTGCCGAGGATGTCCTTCATCGTCATTTCCAGGTAATCGACATTGTCGTCGACACCGTTCAGGTTCTTTGCGCGCATCTGCTTGTCGTGATTACCCGGCTGGACAACACAATCGATGACGTTTTCGAGCAGACCCTTGATAATCGGATCGGACGTGTCAAAGACTCGCTCCATGATGGTTCGCATCATGATCTTTTGCGAAGTCAGGCTGATAAGACCGACTGATTGGCTCTCGTTTGCGAACGACGTGTAGATGTTGCCGTGAATCATGTCGCCGGCGAACTGGATCGCGATCGGCATTTCTTTGGCCACCTCAAGCATGTACGACAAGTACATAATCTGTATGTCAGGACGCGCGGAGATAGAGCCTATTTGCTGGTCGCAGAATTCGAAGATCGCGGTACGCGGCAAACTGTCGGCTTTATCCAAAAATTCTTTGCTGGTAAACATCTGGATCAGACGGTCGTCGTCGGTAATTTCAACCGTCGTGAGCGTTGGCACGCCAGGCACGCCGCGGTTGAAGTTACTTCGGCGCGACGCATCACCGGGCGCGTTCGCATAGTAACTCTTGCGGTTGAGTGATTTACCGGTATCCCATAGGCCAGGCAGCGATATCGCGCGGTTCGCGAGCGAGTACGCCTGCTGCTGGCGACCCGTCAAGATAAGGTCTGCCATGTCGTCGGTGCCTTCGCTGGCGGCGACGCTACCCAGCTGCTCCATGATGGACTTCATGTGGTTGAGCTTCAGTGATTCCGCAGTAAAGTTCGTGTTGTGACGCGAAGCGATGTCCCTTTCCTTGCCCTCCGTTTCGGCGACAAGGTTAAAGTCGTTCACGAAGGTGACGCCGTCTCGCCACTCGGCCATCTCAGCGATGATATCCGGGTCGATACCAAGTTCTTCAGGTAGCTCCTCGCCATGAACGATGTGGTTGAACAGCGCGAAATACTCGCTATAGTTCAGTTCGCCACCCGTTGCAGCCTGTACCTCGTTTTTCTCGCGCAGACGACGACCCATACGGTACTGCAGCGGGATAATGTGTTCCAGATAGAACAGCTTGTGCATTTGGAACCCAGGATCTTGGATCAACTGGTTCGATTCGTAGTATGATATGAAGTTTTCTTTACCGCCAATCCTCACGGCACCGCGAATTTCCTGTACGATCTCCTTGGCTGCGTCGTCGGCCATTGCCTCGTCGTCGGGTCCGGTCGAAACGATAACCGGGATGCCTGTCGATTTGAGCAGGTCGAGTATTTCGTTGGCAGCGCTGTACTGCTCCGTCTTACTGTTGAGACCTTTGGCGTTCGCCTGGCGCTTCCTGGCCTGGTGAGACGCGAAGTCGCTCTGGATAAGGTTGTGAACCGTCAGGACGTGCGGTTTCTTGTCGTCGGGCAGTTGCTTGATACGCTCTACCTCGCGCTCGAGCAGTTCTATTCCGGCCAGACCGTCCTGATGACCAATTCGCAACTCGTTGACAGACTCCATACGGATACTGTTCGAGTTTGTCTTGATCGTGATCGTATCGACTCGTGACTCTTCGTTGTGCTTCTCTAGTCGTTCCTTGATGTCTGCGATCGACTTGATTTCTTTCGGTATGGACGAGAAGCTCGACATCATACGTGCCGTTTCGACCTGGCCTTCGGACAGGTACTGCGCGGCTTTTTTGATAGTACCGATAGCGACAAATGTCCGCTCGTCTTTTTCCTCTTCCGTCAGTATGCTGACATCAGGCACGTCGCCGTCTTCGTTCAGGTCGTCCATGTCGATGCCGTACTGCGTCAGTCCGTATTCGTTAAAACGCTTCAATACTTGACTGGCAACTGCGGAGGGAACCGATGTGAGCGTGGGGAATAGATCAGTGCGAGCGTTGGGGCCGACAATATCAGACCTCTCGATTTGGCCCTTCTGTTCGAGGGCAGCGCCTAACTCTTTACCGCATTTAGTAAAGAAGCGTGCGCCCATAAGACGTGGGAGTGTTTCGTGACGAACTTGGTAATACGCCTCGTCGGCCTCGGGGGTACGGTTGTCGCGGCCAACGATATCTTTTGTCGCCGAGACGATCAGTCCGGCCGTGCTGGCGTCGTCGAGGCCAAAACCATAAATTATCGCGTGGGCTTCCGCGAGTGCTTCCTCGTGCTCAGGTCCGTATTCGCTACCTCGTGGCTCTTTGATGACCCTCATCAACCGCTGCATTCGTATGTCGCGCGCGCCAAACTCAGACAGATCAAGTCCGTCGTCTTTTTCCCACTGTGCGCGCCGTTCTTTGTTCGTTACCGGCTTGTTTCCAGTCCGTTGTCCCCGTCGTTCCATCGTCTCCCCCTTATGTTTATTGTCCTTAACCTACCGAACCGCATCGTTACATACTTAAAACCGCGCTGACGTAATACCAGCTCCGGTCAGTGTCCGTTCTCCGCCTCACTCCGGTGAACGAGCCATAGATATATAGTTGTTTGTTTTTTACTCCACCCTTTTCAGGATGGGGACTCATATGGAGATACCCTCCAGGACGATACCTTCACCACCATCTACCCTCAATGGTCGTGCGGTTGTCTTGGTTGTATATCCCATTCCGTCTCCCCCTGTCGCCTTTTACTATGCATATGCTCTTTCAAAAAAACAGCCACATGTTGTTGACTCAGTAACAGTTGACTCATCATTTGTTGACTCAAATACAGCGATAAAATGTTGACTAACATCCCCGTTAAATCTATACTTGCAGTAACATCAACAACTGAGAAAACGTTAATGTTTGAGGGTAGCGGGGAAAGGTGTGCCTTATATGCACCACATTCAGAAAGAAATTATCACTAGTCTGGCGCAAACGTCGCCTCAGCGTTTTTCTCAGTTGCAACCTCCACAAGTCGCCAATAATACGTTTTCGTACCACCTGAAAAAATTACTACAATCAGGTTATGTCGCAAGTGGTGATGGCGGTTACGCTGCCACGCGTAAAGCCCTGAAGACTCTGCAATACCACGAAGCAGACGAAAAACGGACGACAACGCCCGTCTTTCTTACCGCCGTATACGTGACGAACAGCGACGGCAAAGTCTTGCTGTTACGCCGTAATACACAGCCGTTCATCGGCTACTATAGCATCCCGGCCGGACTGGTACACCAGGGAGAACACCTCGACGCGGCCGCGCGGCGCGAACTGTTGGAAAAAACCTCGATCAAGGCCGGTCGCGTGCGGTTCGCCGGTGTACTAGACTTTCAGTATCTCGAGCCTGGCTCCGGCGACCTGTTCACCCATACTGTCGCCATGGTCTATACCTACCGCCTGTCCGGAGACGGCAAGCGACTCGCGGGTCTGGAAACTCGCTACGGCACCCTGCTATGGTCTGATCTGACCGACAAGAACATCCTGCCGGAAGTCCACACCATCGCACAATTGATCAAGAAAAAGCAAACGACCCCCGTCTCGGCCGACTACGACGAGCCGCTGGTGGTTCCCGCCACTACTGCACCCGCCAAGAAATAAGGAATCATATCCTACGCTACCTGGTCTTCGTGTTTGCCCTCGGCAAATTCCTCGACGACCTTGGCACAAAACGCGTCCAAATCGTCAGGCTTGCGGCTCGTTACTAACCCCTGGTCAACAACAACTTCTTCATCCACCCACGTCCCGCCGGCATTCGTGATATCGGTCTTCAGGCTCGGCCACGAGGTGAGCGTCCGACCGCGCACTACGTCGGCCTCAACCAACAGCCATGGACCGTGACAGATGGCAGCGACAGGTTTATGTTGGTCGAAAAACATTCGGACGAAATGCACGGCCGTTTCGTTCATACGCATGACATCCGGATTTTTGACACCGCCCGGAATCAGGAGCGCGTCAAAATCATCCGTATTAGCATCGTCAACCGTCGTATCTACCGTAACTGCCGTACCGTTTTCGCCGGTAATCTCTCCTGTCTTGTTTGAGACAACCGTTACCTGTGCGCCAGCAGCCTTTACCGCCTCCATCGGCTGCGTTAGTTCGCTATCTTCGAACTTATCGGTCGCGATCAGCGCGACTTTCTTGCCACCTAAATTCATAGCACGCCTCCTTGTTATTACGATTTTCTTTTCGGAACTTTGGCACCCTCTTTACGAGCCTCACTGAGCCCTATTGCCACCGCCTGTTTGGGGTTCGTGACCTTTTTGCCGGACGTACCGGACTTTAGTTTGCCTTCTTTCATTTCTTCCATGGCTTTCTCAACTTTCTTCTGAGCCTTGGGACCATACTTTGCCATCGCTATCTCCTTTCATCCTGCGTGCGTACCAATACCGGCTGGGCTTCGCGCATAAATATTTCCGCTGTCTTCGGACCGACGCCCTTGAGCTTTTGCAGACGGCTGACGAATTCCTTTTCGTCGCCGCAATCATCGTACATATTGAGTAGATTGCCGTGATGATCTCGAACCAGCTGGCGCGCCATGTCGAGCAAATTGCGAGCGGTTGATTCGTCGTAGCGCCGATAGTGACCTTCGCCAAGCAAATCGACCAGCTGTTGCCACGACTTGCCGGCAATCTTTTTCGGCGTATCGACACCGTGCTTCATAAAGACCTCCCATGTCTGCCGGGCGGTCTCCTGGCGAATCCGTTTACCAAACAGATACGACGCCAAAAACCATTTGAACAGCGGCCGTTCCTTTTTCTCAATCTTCAGGCCGAGGTCATCGGCGGTGATATTTTTTCGCATGCTTGCCCTCCTGCTTCCAGTATCGGCAAAAGCAGGTGTCAATGCAGTGAAAAAATTAGCACTCGAGAGCTAGCGTCGCCTGGATCGCCGCGAACCAATAAGTTCGCTCGTGACACCAGCAGCAAGGACACCGGCGGCAATAGCGCTGAATGCTTTTGGATTATTCATAAGCGTAGAGAGCTTTAATACCCCTTTGTTTGCAGTCGTTTGTTGTACTGTTTGCTTCCTGGCAATATGGTCAAGTAACGCCGGGTCTTCTTTTGACAGCACCTCGATGCGACTCTCGAGCGACGCGTCTGCTGGCACGCTCTCGTCGAGACGTACATACACCCGGCTGCCTTGTTTTATGCCGCCTGTCACGAGCATTTCGCCAACTTTACTTTCTACGGCACTCCGGTACTTACCTATGACTGGTCGCGCATTGTATACACGTCGATCCTCTACGTCTTCGTTGCAGCTTTCTACAAATTCTTTTCTTAGGTCAGCGTCTAGCGTGATGTGGATAGCGTTTTTTCTGAGATTATCTTTGTTCTGCTTTTCGACATACTGGTCGAGTACTTCTTCAAGTTGCTGGTCATCAAGCTGATCAAAAACGATTTTCTTTTCAATCCTGTTGATGAGCTCGGGGGTCAGTCCACCTTTGCGCTCGATAGCATTGTGAACCGTCTTCTTGATTTTCTCTCGCCCTACCTTGTCCACCTTTGCGCCACCCTGATTAAAGCCAAACGATCGCATTTGCTTTAGTATGTCGGCGCCGCCAATATTGCTCGTGAGGATTATGAACGTATTAGCAAAAGAGACGTCTTCGCCGGTATTAAGAAGTTTTACCGTGCCCTTGTCAAAGATCTGCAGCGCCACGCTCCGCATGGCGGGAGAGGCTTTTTCAAATTCGTCAAAAAGCACGACGCTATACGGCTGCTCGATTTTCTGTTTGCTAAAAACCGGTTGCTGGTTGCGGCCTACGTATGACGGTGGTGCTCCAACCAATGCGGTTGTCATGTGATTTTCTGTAAACTCCGAGCAGTTGACTCTCGTGAAAATATCTTCACCAACAAACTCCTTGAGCGTGTCGGCTAACACTTCGGCTACTTTGGTCTTGCCGGTACCTGTCGATCCGAAAAATCCGACAACGAGTCGCGGCCGGTCTTCGTCGCGCACACCATCACTATGGAGCGCTGACATCAAGGCTTCGATAGCTTCGTCTTGACCGACGATTTCACGTTTCAGTCGTTCCTCTACGTGGGCTAGTGGTCTGAGTTCACCGGTTTCGACCCGCGAGAACCCCTCAAGCGAAAAAGCCTTCTCTCCTAACTGCTGCGGCATTTGTGTTGTCTCGGGAAAAGTCGTTTCCACGCCTCCTCCGTACTCGTGCGGTTGTATCATATAATCCTCCTGGGTATATATATGATGTGGAAATTTTGCTCTATTGTCAAGTAAGCTGTTTGTTTATCGAGCGTCCTTCGGTATTTTGACTGCTTTGAGGTCTTGGATCTTTTGCGTTAGTTCGGCTATTTTATCCCATGACGACCCGTCGGACAGGACGGTCAGCACGAAGGTGCCGTGGTCGGAATCATAGACGATTGCCGTGTCGTTGTGGATCGATCCGCTTTCACCGATAATATGCGCGACTTCGGGTACATCCGCGCCGGCAGGAATACCGGCATTATTCCGTGTTACCCTGGCGGTGCTCAGGATTTTCTGCCCGCCCTCGACACGCGCGATGCTGTTTTTAGACAGACCAACCATGACTTTTTGCAGATCATTGGCGGATGTCAGCGTATCGTCTCCGGCAAACACGGTATTGGTCAGCCCTAACTCTTGGCCGCGTGATGCCAGCTGTGCGTAGCCGAAGAAGTTGTAGAACCCGCGGATACATCCTGTGTCAAACCGCTGATACATATACTTGAAACAATTGGTGGCGTTCGTGCTGCCGCTGATAATGTCAACCGGACGCGCCACGCCGGCGTAATCCTGCATGACATAGGTGTAGCCAAGGTAAAGCGAGTGGATACCGGCCGCCTTGAACTTAGCATCGGCATTGTACGTCGCATGACGCGGGTATCGGACTCCGCTTATCTCGGTAAACGCCAGACCCCATGTGCCAGGGTTGTCGTGCGCATACTGCGCCAGCAGCGCCGAAAAGCCGTTGCTGGTCGGCGTGTACTTGCGTGTGTACACGGTCGTTGGTCCCACGACGACAGTGGCGCCGACTGCTTTTTGAACCTTGCCCTTGATATAGTCCGTGACTGATTGGGCGATCTTAGGGACGTCCAAGTCCCGACCGCTCGTACCGTTGGCGCGCGACGTTTCGGTAAAGTCCAGCGTACTCACCTTGCTTACACCAGGCTTCTTGATAAGCTTAGCGGCGATTCCTTCGTCGAGGTAATCGTGCATGCGTTTTTCGTTAACGCTCCATTTGAGGCTCGCTTGTTGGTTGCCGGTGTTGTCGATTGTCTGCTCTGGCACGTCGGCCGTAAAGTCGAGCCAGCTCAGCACGACACGGCCGGGGATTTTGTCGGTCTCCGAATCAACAGTAATCGGCATCGGCACAGCCATGCGGCTATTCAACACCGCCGCCAGGTCACGCGCCATGTCGTCGGATATCGGTGCCGGTGTTTCGTCGATCGAGATACGAACACTGTTTGCCTTGTCCGGATCGGGCTTTACCTGCGATAAGATCTCCTGAAACTCCGTGATGTTGCAGTTGCCGCCCGTGATCGAAGGGACAAGCTGCAGCTGCGTGTCCACAAGCTTCAGGGTCGCGTTTTGCGGTGGAATACTACAGTCGTCACCGACCTTGCTCTGCGTGTATTCGGAAATCTTGTTTTTGTCATAGGTATAGGCGATATCGCCCGGCTTCTGTAGCGCCGATGCCCAAAATATAGAACCAGGAATGATTCGCAGATAGAACGGATACTTGAGCGGCTCGATACGGGCGCTGTTGTCGACGCCAATTCCGACTTCGCTCATCTTCGGTGACTGGAAAGCTGCCTGGTTCTTGCCAAAATAGATGTCCAGTTTGAGCCCGCCGTAGGCGTTGTCCAGCTCCTTGGCCGCGTCGCGACGATGCATACCGCCGAGGGCAAGCCCGTCGATACTCGTACCCGGAATCAACTGGCTGCTTGGATACACTATCTGGAAAATCGTCTCTGCCAACAAAACGACCGCCACGAATATCAACAACAGCAGCTTCCAGTGTTGCTTGACCCAATAGTCAAACTTCATACCGCCACCGACACCCGGATTGGGCGTAGGATTCATGCTCGGAAACTGATTAGGATTCATACCGCTATTCGGGTTGAAGTTCATACCACTATTAGAACCGTCGTACATATACCGTTGATTATAGATTATGCTCGTGCTTTTTCCTAGCTTGCCGCACGCCACTGTTCAATAGCACGGGTCAGCTCAGCGATTGTCCCCCAACTACTGTGGTCGGTCATGATAACGAGAATATAGGTACCGCTGGGGCTATAAACAATCGACGCGTCATGCAGCAACGCGTACAAGAAGCCGACCTTGTCTGCTACCGTGCCGTTGGCACCAGCCGGAATACCGCGACGATACACATTGCCCTTCATGGCCGTGATGAACGTACTGGTACTACCCGGTGACAACAACTGTCCTGACTGCAGCATACCGAGAAACGCCGCTTCGTCTGCTGGCGTTGACTGGATGTATCCGTGCATAAACGAACTACGCGACAGGCCGATAGCATGTATCTCGTTGGTCAGCTCGCTATAACCGATCTTTTTTAGCAGGGCTTCGGCGCACGCATTGTCTGACAACCGAATCATGTCGTTGAAACACGTGGTCAGGTCCCTGCCGCCCTGAATCTGATCGCTCCAGTGCCAGCGGCCGTCGTCGATCCGCTTCAGCGTGCCGTAGGCCACGAACAGTTTGTAGGTGCTGGCCGTCTCGAATATCCGCGTGTCGTTATAGCCGGCATGACGGTGAGCGCCGCTCAGTTCGGCGTAACTGATGCCGAACGTACCGGAATGCGACTGGGCAAACTGGGTCAACAGCGCCGCCAAGCCGGTGTCTGTTTGCGTGTACGTCCGGGTATAAACAGGTGTTGGTGAGACCGGCTTGACCGGCACTTTGTCCGGCATGGAGCCGCCACCCAACCATGCGTTCAGCTGGGTGATGAGCGTCGTGACATCAAGCACCTGTCCCACGGCACCGTTCGTCTGGCTGGTAACTGTAAAGTCGCGCGTAGTGATATGGCTCGTCCCGGCCTTGACCGTTACGTTTGGCGACAAATGTTTAGCGAAGAAATCTTGTGATCGGTCGGGGTTGATAGTAGCAACGATACCGCTGTCAGGCGCAGCGAAGTCGAGCCAGCCGAGCAGCGTGTCTTGCGGCACATCCACCACATCGTCGCCAGCTTTGATTGACACGTCTTTCGTCTTGGCGAGTAGTTTGTCGGCGACTTTTTTGGCTGCGGCGTCGTGGATTTTGGCTGGATGCTGTTTCATGGGTACGTGCAACGACGCGTCTTGCAGACGCGGTGCCGCTTTCGCGAGCAGGTTTTGTACGTCGTCCAGCTTGCAGGTACCGCCATCGATCGCCGGCACGATCTGCAGCTTTTTGTCCTGGTACTTGAGCGTGGCGTTTTTTGCGATTATGTTACACGACTTGCCTAGCTCCTTTTTGACATATGCCTTGACCTTGGCGGTGTCGTGTTTGTAGTTTGGCGCCGCCGGCGACGTAACGGCATGCGCCCACCAAAGCGATGTCGGGATCAGGCGCAACCATAGCGGATACATGGCCGCGGTAACTTGCGGCTTGGTGTCAACGGACAAACCAATATCGGCCGGCTTCGGCTGCCGATACGGTTTGGGACTATTGCCAAAATACAGGCTGATCGACCGGTTCTTATACGCGTCGTTTAGTAGCTTCGTGGCTGCAGCCGACGATTTGCCGCCAACAGAGACGCCGTCGATCGTGGCATACAGCGGCAAATTATCCCATGGCAGCACTAATTGCACGATAATCAACACGCCGATTACCGCGCCACCACTACAAAGCCCCAGCCTTCGCCAATGCTGGCGAAGATAGCCACCTTTTACAGCTTCATGAAGCCGTTTCATGCGGTCTATTATATCAGTTATCAAGAAGTTCTAGTGCTTTTCTGAGCGTTGTCAGCTCGTCTTCAGTCGCCCCGGCGGTTTCACGCTTGATAACCTCCGTCCGCAACCACGCCAAGTGGTCTGGCGGATGGTGTATATCGCTACCCGGCTGCTCACTGGCGAGTCGGATCGAGCGCGCTGATTTGTCCTTTTTGACCAAGTATCCCTTGGCAATAAGTCCGTCCACATGCACTGCCACGGTAGAGACGGATTTATATCCCAGCGCCGCCATGACCTCGCGGTAGCTCGGCGCGTAATTGTGCTCGTCTAGAAAATCACTAATAAACTGCAGTAGCTCCTGCTGCTTCTTCGTCGTTCTGTCACGCATGACGTTTCCTCCCTTTGCTTTTTGTTTTTTCATGTTCTATATGCTGTCCAGCGAATCCATAACTAATAGCCAGTCCGGCCAGCCCCCACCAGACGATACTCACCGTATCGTCGACCCATACGGGCAAAAACAACCCGATAACCGCCAGTCCGACGCCGCTGGCAAACACGCCCAGCGCTATGATGTCTTGGCGGCGCGACCAGAGCCGGCGCATGATTTCGACGAACAACCACGCAAACAACGCCAGACCGATCCAGCCAGCTTCATGAGCGACGAACAAATACTGGTTTTCGATGATAAGCGGCGAATCGCTGCCAAGTGAAGCCGAGCCGGTACTGCCTACACCATAGCCCAGCGGTTCACTCACGACGGCTCGTAAACCGTTGAGTAGCGAACTGGCATGACCAGCATTTGAATCCACCGCCGCCCCCGTAGTTGGGTTATCGTGCAAGACGACATTTGCCACGAACGACGTGTCACGCAGCGCGAACAGCCCGCCCGCAATGACGATCGTTAGCGCGCCAAGCGCCAACCACACCCGGCGTCGAGCCCGACCAGTGACCGCCACGACCAGTACGGTCAGCAGTGCCACGGCGGCGCCTATCAGACTACTGCGCGAATAACTAACTCCAAGCGCCAGTCCGGCTGCAGCCGCCCCGACGCCAATCAGCACCCAGTCACGCGGCTTCATCCGGCTTTTCAGCGCGAACGCCGCCAGTATGGTAATGACGATAACCGCGTACGCACCGAGCGGATTCGGTCCGCGCAGCGTGCTGTTCAGCCGAACATACGTCTGGTTTTCGTCGACCAGCAGATACGGCGTGATCGTGCTTTTGCTATAGCCGATATTCGCCAGGATATCGCGCGGCAGAACAAACTGCTGCAACAGCGCGAAGCCCAGTACCACTACTGCTCCGGCGGCAAATACCCATGCAAACAACTTCCGATACCGGGGAAGTAGCCGTAATGTGCCGTAGACTAGCACGAAATACAGCACGAACCGCAGATCGATCAGTAGTCCGGCACCCGCTTGCTGTAAGCTATTCTGGAATAAACCAACCAGCAGCAAATGCAGACCGGCAAACACCAGGCTTAGCTGCATGACTCGGTCGCCGAGCAGTTCATCTACCTTTTTGCGACGAGCCGCCGTGACGATTAGCAGTACCAGTGCCACACCCATCAAGACTTCTTTCCATGCCTTGATATAGTTCACTTGATCCGGCCAGACCGTTCCCAGCCACACCGTTAGCGGTGCGTGTACCACGATCAACGCGGCAATCACCAGCAATATCCCGACCAACACCCTCTCAATAAGGTTATGTTTCATAGCTTAAGTATAAACTACGCAACAATAAAATCATTTTATTCTAGCCGTTAGTACCTTGTCGACATTATTACGCTGTAAGTAGAAAGTAACTCAGCGGCAACGTAACGGAGTTACTACTTTTCTTGAGCGGTGACGAACTGACCGTAATGCCATATTTACATGCATACCTTATCTTGCTTGCATTCGCCTGGCTTGGCTTCTTATTACCGTAGCCAACTTCGATACATATCTTCGTATGATCACTCGCGACTATGAAGTCGGCACCGTTATCAGATGCGTCGTACGTAACGCTCAATCCGGTCATCGTCGTGACACCCTGCCGTGTAAGTATCGACAAATAGAGGCTAGCTATGTCCTCTAGCAAGAACCCTTTGTAGTCGTCATAGCTAGTGACACTGCCGACGAAATTAAAATACATACTCCTGTACGCTGACGACACAAATAAGTATTTAGAGGGTTTCGTTGAGGGCTTCGCCGTCTGTGCCATATGTTGCGCGTGCGGATAGATGCGCTGAATCACACTAGCCTTTTCTAACGCATCAAATAACGCCGTCAATACCGTACGATCTATTTCGTACTCCCTCGATAATGCACTCATGCTAACAATTGAGCTACCGGCAAGACCATATAGAATTGGACGAACCTTTCTAATCGTCGGACCGTCAAAGTTACCAAATGCGGTAATATCTTTATTAACTATCGTTGTGACAATTTGATCAATCTGTTGGTATATATATGTTTCATTGTCATCATAGCTCAACGTAAACGGAAGGTTCGCATACTTTATATACTTATCTATGTCATTTTGCTTAAGGTTATTGCTCTGCCAATATCTTTTAACATCGTCTTGCAATACAGACAGGGCGTTATATAAAGAATCTACATCTTCGGACTGGTATAGTGCGTCTCGTATCTTTTGTCCCAGTCCGGCGATTGGCCTACGGTTATCCCGCAGAAGAATATATTCAGTAAATGACATCGGGTGCAATGTTTCTGGTAATATCCTGCGTGCGGTATCACTATCTAGGACTCTTCTAATCTCAGATACCGAAGAGCCTGTTGTTACAATAAATATGTAGTCGCTTCGGTCGGTAAGCGTTTTTAGTGATAATGCCCAGTTCGGGTCAAAATGAATCTCATCTAAAAATATATAAATCGGGTGATCCAACGTTTCGAGCGGCTTTCCTAGAATTCCTTCATACGCGTTGATTATTTCTTTAACTCCAATTTCTAGATCTGATTTTGCGCTATCGATTGAAACAAAGATTTTGTGTTCCGGCGGACACTGAATTGACTGAAATAACTGCGAGATCATGGTCGTCTTGCCAACACCGCGCAAGCCCAGTATTGCGATCCACCGCGGATCCTGTCCGGCCTGAAAATTCTTCAGTAACCTTTCAAGCTTGAGGATTGCGCTGCGCCTATGGAATTTTTGCTTTGACACACGGTCAATGATTGCATTCTTAGTTCGCGCATCACTGACCGCAAGCTGCTTGCGCACATATGCATTAATTAACTCAGTGTCTGCCATATCAGATAAATATACCGTATATACGTCAAGCATTCAAGCACTTGCCGATTTAAATCGGCAAGTGCTTGAATGTGGAAAACTGCTATCTGTTACAGCCCTGTGTCACTTGTTATCCACAAGCGGCTTCTGAAGATTCTTCTTTTCTGTGGATAAACGTATGCTTTTCATCTGTTGGAGGCTCTCCTTCGTCCTCATCCCCCGTTTTGTAGAGCTAATGCTCCTATAGCCTCTTGCTATGTTGAGATCCTGAAACTTGAAAACAATCCGCACAGTGATAGTAACTACTAGGGATGATATACTTTACGTAGATTATGCCCACCCGTAATACAAAGTTCTATAGTTTGATACTCGTCCTGGCGGATATGTTTATCCTGCTGGTTACTTTTGCGTTGGCATATATTATCCGTGTTATCTACGACCCGCGGCCGCTCCTGGCTCCGGTTTACGCCGCCGACTACGCCAGTGCGTTTCTCGCTATGCTACCTATCTGGGTGATTATCTTTGCTTCGCTTGGCCTCTATAACGCCAGTACGTACAACCGCCGCCTCGTCGAATGGAGCAAGATCGCGCTCGGCGCCTTTATCGGCATATTGGTTATCATCGGCTGGGAATACGTCAGCGGCAAACTCTTCTTCCCTGCCCGCCTCGTGGCAGTTTATGCGCTGGCCGGGTCGTTCCTGCTGGTTCTGCTGGAACGCGAGGTGTTGCGTCTGGTGCGCGACTTACTGTTCCGCTACGGCCGGGGTATCAGCCGAGTGTTGATTGTCGGCAACAGCGACGCCACGCACGATATCGCCGCCACCCTCTCGAACACCAGCGAAAGCGGCTATCGTATCGTCGCCATCGCCGGGCCCGCCAAGGTCATTCCCGACAACCTGGTCGTGGAACACTTCACGACTGTCGAGTCAGCGCTCAAACAAGTACGCGAGCTCGGTATTACGACTATCATCCAGACCGACCTGTACGACAGCGCCGAGCGCAACCAGCGTGTTCTGGGCGCGGCGCAAATCAATCATATCAGCTACAACTTTATACCGGGTGAACCGGAATTCTATACCGGCAAAAACACCGTCGATGTCTTCCTTGGCTACCCGATGATTACCGTCAGCCAAACCCCGCTGATCGGCTGGGGCGCAATTATGAAGGGCGTCTTCGACCGCCTCGTGGCGCTTGTCGCGCTTGTCGTCCTGTCGCCAGTTTTCCTCGTGCTGATTGTCCTGCAAAAGATTCTTAACCCCGGCCCGATATTCTACGTGAGCAAGCGCCTGAGCCGCTTTAGCCAGCCAGTACGACTGATAAAATTCCGCAGCATGCGGCCAGAATTTGGCAAGAAGGACGCTGCCGACGAATTCCGAGCCATGGGACGCGACGATCTGGCCGACGAATACGAAAAGAACCGCAAGGTCGAAAACGACCCGCGCATTACCAGATTCGGCCATTTCCTGCGAGCGACATCGCTCGACGAACTGCCCCAGCTCGTCAACGTACTAAAGGGTGATCTGAGCATGGTCGGACCACGACCAATCTTGCCGCAAGAGGTCAAATTCTCGCCCGCTAAAACGGCGTTGCTGCACAGCGTCAAATCCGGTGTAACCGGGCTTTGGCAAGTCTCTGGCCGCAGTAATTTGTCGTTCGAAGAACGAATCGATCTGGAAACATTTTACGCACAAAACTGGTCGTTCTGGCTGGACATCAAGATTCTCTTCAAGACCGTTGCCGTGGTTCTACGCAAGACTGGCGCCAAATAACAGCGCGCGGCAGATAGGGTATAATTAAGATATGCCTCATCCTGTTACCTACGCCCTTATCGACAGCCAAAATCTCAACATCTTTAAACCGTACGTCCGTTTTGTCAGTGACCTCAGGAAAAAGTTGGAGTATGTCCCCCGAAATAAGAAGAGCCCCCGCAAGGACGAAACCTTGAAGGGGACATCTTCTATTGGTGATACATCAATCGTAACAAATAAATCTAAAAAGGTTGATATCAGCAAGGCGGCCTCAAGAAAGCCGTCGTGACTTTTCGATCCTCCCAAAAGAGATGATCATACGTTTATTTTATACGAATTATGGATAAAAGTAAGAGCACTATACCATCTTCACCGAAAGTCGCGATTGTCGCCGACTGGCTGACTAATATGGGCGGTGCCGAGCGCGTCGTTTTAGCGTTGCACGAGGCGTTTCCGGACGCGCCGATCTATACCAGTACTTTCGTACCGGACAAAATGCCGGCCTTTGCCGGGCTCGATGTCCGCACTACCCGTTTGCAACGTCTGCCACGGCCGCTACGCAAGCTACACAAATTCTTCCCTATGCAGCGAGTCCGTGCCTTTCGCGATCTCGACTTGTCCGAATACGACATCATCATCAGCAGCTCCAGCGCCGAGGCCAAGCAAGTCCGCAAGAGTCGCCCCGACCAAATCCATATCTGCTACTGTCACACCCCGATTCGTTACTATTGGTCACACTACGAAGAATACCGGAGCGACCCGGGCTTCGGTAAGCTTAACTGGCTGATCCGTATAGCGATGCCGTTTTTCGTACCGCCGCTCAAGAAGGCCGACTACCAGGCTGCGCAAAACGTCAACGTTTTCGTAGCCAACAGCACTGAGGTGCAAAAGCGCATCAAAAAGTATTACGACAAACCATCCACCGTTATTCATCCGCCGGTCGATGTCGACAGGTTTGAACCCGCCCGACAACGCGGTGATTATTACGTGGCCGTTGGCCGCCAGGTGCACTACAAACGTATCGACCTGGCCGTTGCTGCCGCGACCGAGCTCAGCGTGCCGCTACGCGTCTACGGCAACGGCTCCGAGCACCAGCAATTAGTCGCGCAGGCCGGTCCGACCGTTCAGTTCTTTACCGACCGTTTCACCGACGCGTCTGATGCCGCCGTCACCGACGCTCTCAACCACGCCCGTGGCTTTATATTCCCAGCCGAGGAAGACTTCGGTATCGTCGCCGTCGAGGCGCTTGCTGCCGGCGCACCGGTCATCGCCCTCTCGCGCGGCGGCTCCAAAGATATCGTCGAAGACGGCGTCAGCGGCGTCTTGTTCCGCGACCAAACTACCGAGGCAGTAGCCAACGCTATCCGTTACACCGAATCAATAAATTTCCTGCCCGGCACGCTCCGCCGCAAGGCTAAGCGGTTCGATAAATCGCTCTTTATCACCAAAATCCGCAAAGTTGTCCGCGACAGCTACGTAAACTAGTCGTTCAGCGCGGCTTTCGCAAGTGTTCGCTGGCGCTTGTTTGGACCATGAATAATCCGCTGCATTTCGTCGCGGCTTTGCGGCAGCCGCCGGTAGCCGTTACGCTTCAGCACGCCGTCTAGGTACGATATCCTCGTTCGACCGTCGTTGAACCGGCGCACGATGTTCTTTACCTGTACCGGGCTTAGATCGGCAACGACTTTGCGCCTGTATTTCATCCACTCGTCCAGCGGAATACTCTCTTCGCTGGTCTGAAACTCTGTGGCAAGCGCAATCACGCCTTCGGCTAACGCCCGACCCAGCAGGTCCTGTGAAGGCTCCAGGCCGTACGCGAATGTCCGCTGTAGCTCAGCCGCATAGTCATAACTATAGGGTAGTTCTGTCGAAAAGACCTGCTCGGACGCAACACCCTTTTTCGCGAACTTATGGCGCAGCGTGGTGTGGATCGACCCGATCGACACGACGATTTTTACGGCTGGCTTTTGCTGCAACTCCGGGTGTGTTTCAAACAGTTCGGCCATCTTGCCCTCAAAATTGCCTGCCATGATATCTTCTCGTTCATCCTGCAGTTTGGCGATTTCGGCGACATAATCCCGATTAATCGCCAACCGCTCATAATAGTCAGTCGCCTGCGGGAAGTCGGGCTCGTACAGTTCGTGCAACCGCTTCGAGATCGCATCTTCCTCTGCTGTCCTACCGATATCAATCGTACTGGCAACGACCGACGAACGGTAAAGGCCGCGAATAAGCGGTTCGTCGATCGTTCCAACGGTAGGCATGAACTCCTCGAACACATCGATTACTTGCTCGACGCTCAAGGGTATATCCGGCTGAGCAATATAGTTATAGAGCATTTCGGCTTCTTCGTCCGCTGACGAATCCTCATATAGCAAAACGTCCGCGTCAGCCAGGTGAAGCGGCAAATCTTTCATATCTTCTGCCGACGTATGCGGTGCAAAATAAAACAGCACGTCCAGCCGCGGCCAATCCGGGTGGCGTTCCTGTACGCTATGCGTCTCGGTCGTGCGCTGTTGCGGTGCAAAATTTTCCATATCTTTCGATTCTACGCACAGATAGCTGTTTTTTCCAGGGCTTTTTCTGCTCGCGGTACCGGGGTTGTTCGCCATGAGCACGATACCTATCGGCGCGGTTCTGCTTCGCCAAGCAGCTTTTGGAGCTCGTCTTTATCTTCGTCGCCGGCAAAATGCAGGCCGAACTGGCGTTCCTCGAGCAACACGCTGCCTTCGGCGCGTTTGCGATCTGCTTCGTCCAGCATATATTGTTCAATCGACTCGCCTACAAGCGCGGCATGGCCGATGTTGTTTTGCGCTATGTCGCGCAGCTTGCCGAACTCTTTGTTCGAAAGTGTATGGTCGCGGAGGCTTTTTTCGAGAATCAAGTCACCGTCGGGCGTCTGGCGAATTATATATACATCTTTTATTTCCATATCCATATCGCCGGACTCGCCGCGTTTGTCGTGTACAAACTTGGCTATGGCGTCAGGACCGTACTCGGCATAAAAAGACTCAGGGTTATGCGGATCAACATATGGATCGGCCGCGAGCAGATGAATATCGAGCGTCTGCACGCCATCACGTTTCGGCAGCAGAAATTCGCCGCGGTTCCGATACTCTTCTTCCATTTCTTCGCTACTCAGTTTTCCAGCAAAGGCTAGTTCGCCGCGCTTGTTCCGCTCTGTCTGTACGTCAAAGTTGTCGTCGATCAACTGCTCGGCGCGTTTTAGAAGCTCAGCTATGTCAGCTGGTCGTTCTTTTTCTTCGTGAATATTCCTGGAGGTTTCACTCATGGCTTCTCCTTAATGCCTCGCGGCCTTGCCTAACCTCTTGGCGCGAATACGGTGATTTTTGTTTGCTTTTTCGATCTCATAGCCAGTGTTCGCCAGTTTCATGCCGGCCGATATGGAATTGTTGATATTATCTATCGACAAATTGCCCGACCTGTATAGTGCGTGGAGTTTTTCGTGATCTTCGTCACTGAGTCCAGACACGTAGCGGCAGATATAGTCGACCATCTCCTCGTTTCGCATATCGTCGCCACCCGCCAGCTCGTCTTCATATATCAGGTTCACGATGTCTTCGCTGAGCGCGTTTTTCAGCAGCTCATCGCTCGGCGTGACGCCGTACATGAAATCACGCTGCAGCTCGCTGCGATAACCATATCTGTAGCTCGAATCTTCCGAAAAATCACGGGTTGATGAGACGCCGTGCTTATCAAACCGTCGCCCCAACGAGGTGTGGAACGACCCGATCGTTACCAGTACCTTTACTTTGGGCATTTCCAACAAATCCGGGTGAGTCTTGAAAATAAATTCCATTTCGTCCTCGAAGTTTTCGACCATGCGCTCTTCGCGTTCGGCCTGGGTGTTGGCAACATCACGAGCGTTGTTTTTTGTCATCATCAAGGCCGCGCGGTAGTTCAGATCCCGGCTTGCCATCTTATTCACATCTTTGTATGCTTGCGTTTCAAGCTCGACGTCACTGCGGCTTTTGCCGATATCAAGCGTGCCGACAGCCTTGCCCGAACCATACAGTCCGCGCACCAGCGGCTCGGTCGCGTGACCGCGTAGTGGCACGCCCTTGTAGGTATTTGTGTCGATTACCGTCTCGACATCTTCGTTTGGATGCTGGGCGATACGGTCATATAGCTTTCTGACCGCCGGTGTGCGGCCGGTGTTCTCGTACAGCAATACGTCCGCGTCGGCCAAGTATTCGGCAACACCCTCCATGTCACGGGCGTTGCCATGGGAAGCAAAATAAAATTGTACGTCGAGCTGCGGCCAGTCTGGGTGCCGCTCAAGTATATTGTCTTCTTCGTCCTGCCGCTCGGTACTGTCTTTGAGGATTTTTATTTTTTCTGTCATCTTATGGCATTTTACCATAAGCTTGATAATATGTCAATTCGCTACTCTACTGTTACGCTCTTGGCGAGATTACGTGGTTGATCCACGTCGCTACCACGGGCAACGGCGACGTAATATGCCAGCAACTGCTGGGCGACATTCATCACCACCGGAGCCAGTAGCTCCAGCCCCGTCTTGATATGGATGGTCGTTTCGACGTCAATCTTGCGCTTACTGTTCGTAATCGCTATCACGTGGCCGCCGCGAGCATTCACCTCTGCGAGGTTACTGAGGCTTTTGTCTAGTAGCCAGCTGTCTTGTAGTAACATCACTTCAAAGAATCGGTTGTCGAGCAACGCGAGCGGACCGTGCTTCAGCTCACCGCCAGCATAACCTTCGGCGTGAATATAACTCACTTCCTTGAGCTTCAGCGCACCCTCAAGTGCCACGGGGAACAATGTGTCGCGGCCGAGGAAGAGCGCATGGTCATACTCGGCATACTTCTTCGCCGCCGCTTTGATCGCCGGTTGGACATCAAGCAACGTCGCTTCGATCTCGTCGGGGAGACGTGCCAGTTCCTGGATGTAATTGTTCAGCTCTTTGTTGCTGGCGCCCTTTGCCTGTGCCAACTGCACGCCAAAGACCGTCATAGCGGCGACCTGGCTGGTAAAGGCCTTGGTGCTGGCGACGGAGATTTCCGGTCCAGCATGGACATACACACCGCCGTCAACTTCGCGGGCGATGGTCGAACCGACAGCGTTCACTACTCCGAGTGTTCGCACGCCGCGGCGCTTAACCTCACGGAGACAGGCTAACGTATCGGCGGTCTCTCCCGACTGGCTCAGCACCAGTGCCACAGAGTTCTTCGGCAAATGGAACGCACGGTAGCGTAATTCCGAGGCAATCTCCACGTCGACGGTCAGACCGTCGACCAGCTGCTCCAGGTAGTACGACGCCAACATACCTGCGTAGTATGAGGTACCGCAACCAATAATCACGACATGTTCAACCTCGCGCAGTTGCTGTTCGGTCATGTTGAGACCACCTAGTTGCGCGCGGTTTTCGGCCGGGACGACGCGACCGTTCAGTGTCGACCGCAGTGTCGTTGGTTGCTCCATGATTTCTTTTAGCAGGAAGTGGTCGTACCCTTGCTTCTGGATGGCGCTCATATCGGCCTCGATCTTTTCCACCTTGGCGCTGAGCGGCTGCGCCGACAGGTCGGTCAAGTCAACCGTCCCTGCGTGGCACACGGCTACCTCGCCGTCGTTCAGATAGATCGCGTCTTTCGTGTGGCCAACCAGCGCTGAGGCGTCGCTGGCAATAATCGTCTCGTCCGTGCCGACGCCGATAATCAGCGGGCTGCCGCTGCGAGCCACGACAACCTTTTCCGGCTCCCTGACAGAAAGCACGGCGATCCCGTAGGTACCGTCGACTAACTTTAGAGCCTGCATGACTGCCGCTTCGAGCGGCGTTTTGTCGTCGTACAGCGAATCAATCAAGGCTGCTAACACTTCGCTGTCCGTCTGGCTGGTAAACTTGTGGTTCGTCAGCTCAGCCTTCAGCTCCTTGTAGTTTTCGATAATACCGTTGTGCACCAGGTAGATATCTCCCGCCCGGTGCGGATGAGCATTTACCTCACTCGGCGCACCATGTGTGGCCCAGCGTGTGTGACCTATACCGACGGTATCGTCGGTCTTGCCATGAGCTACCTTGGCATCTAACTCCGCCACCTTACCCTTGGCGCGCAGCAACGTAGCATTACTGCCCAGTGTTACGATTCCGGCGCTGTCATAGCCACGGTACTCTAGCCGCCGCAAACCACCAAGCAGCACGTCTTGCGCTGGCTTCTTGCCGATGTATCCTACGATTCCACACATGTTTACCTCCTGTGTCCCAATGCTTGATTAATGCGCGTCGATGAGTCTGCCTTTTCTGTACCGCCAACACCCATGGCCATCTTGATCTCGTACCTTTGGCACACATCTGTCTCGGGTATCACCTTTTCCGAATCACGGTCGCCACCGTTTGCAAACACCAGCTCGTCGTCCGGATGCTGGATAGCTATCATCTGCAGTGTCTTGATAACCGTCGGATCTTCATCGACAGAAATCACGACGTCGTCTACCATGCGCAGGGCACCTATCAGTCGAGCGCGGTTCTGCTCGTTCAGGATGATCTTGCCCTTTTTGATTATCTGCTGCGCGTCGTTATTGACGACAACTATTAGTTTGTCGCCCATCAGCGCCGCCGCCTCAATCATGTCCAAATGCCCGCCGTGCAATGGGTTGAAAAACCCGCTAACGATAACTACTTTCATGTTCTTAGTATACAGGTTACTCATTCACAAAATACAAAATCGCTCGTTCATGAGCGATTTTGTATTTGTGCACTTAATTATCCGTTGTTGCTGGTGTCAAAATTGACGTAAGGAACATACGTTTGCCATGCGGCAATCTCAGCAGCACTGAGTGCCTGCGCCTTCTTGACGGCTTTGCTAACCACGCCCTTGTCGAGAGTGACCTTCTGCCCGAAGTTCAAAAACGGCGATCCCGCGTCCACAGTTAGGAATGTTTCAGCAGCAACGACCTGTGCCTGACTTACCTCTGTCTGAGAAGCTGCAGCGTATGCTTGAACAGCCTTACGTGCTAGTACCGTATATGAGTCGCCTGAGCGCGCAGTGTATGTTACTACGCCCGTACTTGCGTTTTGCTTTTCGGCTGCTTTTTTCTTAGCCACTTCTTCTTTCTTTTTAGCTTCAGCGGCTGCTTTGTCCTGACTTTTTGTCGTATTGTCACTGGCTTTATCCGAACTATTATTGCCCCATACGAATAGTCCTCCTATAAGCACCACCGCAACGGCAATGATGAGCCATCGATATTTTTCTACCAATTCCATATAACCCCTCCTGCCCACCATTTTTAAAAAATATATATAAATTGTACCACGTATTAACGTGTCTCGGCCTTGCATAGTTGTGCTTTACGCACATTATAAAATCGACATCGCTACTTCTTCTCGACGATCTTCAAAGCGTCCTTGAACGGACCAAGGATCGGCTTCTTGACCAGTATCTTATACAGATTCTCTAGCACGTCTCCGCCAGCATAGCCAAGGATGAATCCTATAGCAGGGTTGAGCGTTACACCCTCAAAGTTAATCCCCGAGCCCTCGATCGCCCATACAACACCCAGCCCCACAACAGCCGATATACCCACGGTTGCGGCGATGTAGCGCCAGCTAAACGTCACGTTTTTGTACGAGGTGTAGTATTTTATAAATCCTACCAATCCTCGTGCCACGCCACCCAGCGCACCAAAAAGTAATATTATTGCTACGTCCATACACCCACCTTTCTGTGAAAAAGCTTTTGTATAACTTATTATATACCACCCGTGGTAAAGTGGTGGTATATGATTACAGTTGAACGCCTCCAGGCCTACACACCCGAAGACGCCGCCAACCTTGGCCGCCTCCGGCCATACTTATCAGAAGGCAAGCCAGACGACCCCGTGCCCGAGGAGCACCTGCGCCATATTATCGAGTCACCGGATCATGAACAGCTCGTTGCGCGTATCGATGGCAGAAGCCGTATCGTTGGTGCAGCCACCCTCACGATTATTTCAGGAGCGTTGACCTCTAATAAAGGATGGCTCGAAGACTTCGTTACCGACCCAGAAGCCGGCATAAAGGGTATCGGTCAAGCAGTATGGAACGAAATGGGCGTTTGGTGTGTCGAACACGACATTGACCTAGAGTTCACTTCTCGCCCCAGCCGTACCACTGCCCATAACTTCTACCACAAAAACGGTACCGAAACACGCGAAACGACAGTATTTAAAAAACGCTTTCGACAATCAGAATAGCCAATAGTGTTAGAATAAATAACATGAATATTTTTGTTACCGGTGGGGCTGGTTATATTGGCAGCCATACCGTGGTTGAACTGATAAATGATGGCCACACGGTGGTCGTTGCTGATAATCTCAGTAATAGCAGCCGGGAGTCCCTACGACGTGTTGAAAAGATTGTCGGTAAACCCATTCCTTTTCACGAAGTTGATATACGTGACACGGCGGCACTCGAACAAATCTTCAGCGAAAACCATTTCGATGCCGTCATTCACTTCGCCGGACTAAAGGCCGTTGGTGAGTCGGTCGCAAAGCCTCTTGAGTATTACCGCAACAATCTCGATTCAACCCTTAGTCTACTTGAGGTCATGCGTGGGCACGACGTGAAAAAGCTGGTTTTCAGCTCATCAGCTACCGTCTACGGGGAGCCTGAAAAACTACCCCTCGACGAGAGTTGCCGTACCGGTGTAGGTATTACTAATCCATATGGCCAAACAAAGTTCATGATAGAACAGATCTTGCGTGATGTTTGTGTTGCAAATTCTGAGCTTGAAATCACTCTACTGCGCTACTTCAACCCTGTTGGCGCGCACAAGAGTGGACTCATTGGTGAAGATCCAGGCGGTATTCCGAATAATTTGCTACCTTATATTACCCAGGTGGCTGTCGGCAAATTAGAAAAAGTGAGCGTATTTGGTAACAATTGGAACACGTCTGACGGCACGGGTGTTCGCGATTACATCCATGTTGTCGACCTAGCAAAGGGACACACCGCAGCACTCAATCATTCAAAACCCGGCGCACACGCCTACAACCTCGCAACCGGTAAAGGCGTGTCCGTGCTTGAACTCATAGCTGCCCTGGGTAAAGCTGCCGGTAAAGAAATACCTTATCAAATCGTTGATCGCCGCCCGGGGGACGTAGCCGCTTGCTATGCCAGCCCCGCCAAGGCTAACCAAGACCTAGAATGGAAAGCAGAGCGTACAATCGAAGAGGCGTGTGAGGACTCTTGGCGCTGGCAATCACAAAACCCCGATGGCTACCACGTGTAGGGGTAGCAAGGTAATATTATGCCCTCATACATACATTCTTTGTTTGTTCACAACACCAAAAACACTCGTGTCAAATTATTTCGCTATTATTTCGTTGCGCTAGCAGCTTTTGCTGTCGACTTTGGTGGTCTCATCGCCCTACACCAGCTATTAGATATGCACTATCTACTGGCTGCAACCATATCTTTCTGTGGTGGCGTTGTCGTGAATTACTACTTGAGTACGAAATGGATTTTTCTGAACCCAAGGGTTAATAATAAAAAGAAAGAGTTCCTAGGCACCCTATTGATTGCCTGTATTGGCCTAGGTATTAACAACCTCATCCTCTGGACGTTAACGTCGATTGTCGGAATATACTATATAGTTTCAAAGCTAATTGCCACGGGCATCGTATTTTTTTGGAACTTCTTTGCACGGAAAAAAGCTCTATACTACGACTAACTTGCAGTACCTTTGGTAAATACGCCCCACTGAGACATGAAGCCCTTAGTGGTTTTTTGCTCGAGCTGTAGGTGCGGCACCTTCTCGAGATATACAAGATGTGTGTGAGGACTTGAACGACGCTGGTTCAGACGAGCATGCTCCAAGATATTACACGCCCAATCCATGTGTGGTAGTGGAGTTGTGACAAAAAGCTTGCCCGTTGGTTTTAAAAGAGCGTTTAATGCCTGCGCGAAATCACCGTGCTCAAGTACTTCAAAGGCAATAATTGCGTCAAAGCTACTTTCCTTAAGACCAAGCTTTTTCCATTCGTTTATATCACCCACAATGTCAGCCGCTTTTGTAGGCAAGATATCAAGAGCAACAAAATTTTTGAACCCTCTCTTTTTTGCGTACTCTCCCACCCAACCATCAGCACAACCCACCTCGAGGATTTTTGCATCCTTATCAATCATGCTGAAGAAATGTTCTAACTTTTTCTTTTGTGCATATGCACTCAATAGCGCCATGATACTCCTCCACTAATCATAAACTTTTTTCATTATAGCTAGATTTCGAGTATTTGGAAATGTTATCATTGGACTAATCGACAAACAACCAAAAGTGGAGATACTGTTAATGGCAGAGAAAAAACGAGCAGTTATTATTGGTGCCGGTCCTGCCGGCCTTACCGCTGCATATGAGCTGGTTAAAAACACAGACATTAAGCCTATTGTTTTTGAGGCATCAAACGACATCGGCGGTATTTCCAAGACGGTTAACTACAAGGGGAATCGCATAGATATCGGTGGTCATCGGTTTTTTTCAAAATCCGACACTGTCATGAAGTGGTGGAACGACATTCTTCCGATTGAAGACACGCCAGCTTCAAAAACTTTTCTGCTCAAATATCGTGGTCAACAAGGTACGCTAAAAGGCGGCAAAGGACCAAATCCGAGTAAAACCGACGATGTCATGCTCGTCCGAAGCCGACTTAGTCGCATTTACTATGGCCGTAAATTCTATGACTATCCCGTGTCTTTAAGTAAAAACACTGTCAAGAATCTTGGTGCAAAAAAAATTGCCAAAATTGGTTACGGCTATGCTGCGACTAAATTCAGGAAAGAAGACGAGTCAAATCTTGAGGGTTTCTACGTTAACCGCTTCGGGCGTGAACTATACAATACGTTCTTTGCGAGTTATACCGAAAAGTTATGGGGTGTACCACCAAAAGAGATAGATTCCAGCTGGGGTGCACAACGCGTCAAGGGTCTGTCTGTATCAAAAGTGCTTTTGAACGCCGTAAAACCAAAAAAGAAGACCGATATTAGCCAGAAAAATGTTGAGACTAGCCTTATCGAATCATTTCTTTACCCTAAGCTCGGCCCTGGACACATGTGGGAAACGGTCGTAAAACTCGTGAAAAAGGGTGGCGGCGAGGTACGTATGAACCAAGTCATCACAAAGATTCATGCCAAAAAGGGTAAGATTGTCGCTGTTGATGTCTACAATCACAAAACGAAAAAAACAGAAAAGATTACTGGCGATTACTTTTTCTCAACCATGCCGGTCAACGAGCTTATTGCAGCCTTTAGCGGTGTCGAGGTGCCGAAGGATGTACGGCGTATTGCAAAGGGTCTACCGTTCCGTGATTTCATCACGGTCGGTATATTGGCAAACAAGCTGAAGATCAGCAATCACACCGAACGTAAAACTAAAAACAACATCGTGCCAGACAACTGGATCTATATCCAGGAACCAGACGTTAAAGTTTGTCGCCTTCAGATCTTCAACAACTGGAGCCCCTACCTCGTCAAAGACCAGAAAAAGATTTGGGTCGGCATGGAATATGTAGTAAGTGAAAAAGATGATGTCTGGAAACTGAGTGATAAGGAAATGTCTAAGTTCGGTATCAATGAGCTTGCTAAGATTGACATTCTAGACCCGAAAGAAGTTCTTGACACAACCGTCATTAAACTCAAGAAAACCTATCCTGCTTATTTTGGTACGTACAAGGATTTTGACAAGGTCAAGAACTTTACTCTACAATTCGACAACCTTTACCTACTTGGCCGTAATGGTCAGCATCGATACAACAACCAAGACCACTCTATGTTGACCGCTATTGAGGCAGTGAAAAACATTGTCAGTGGACGCAAGGACAAGGACAATGTTTGGAATGTTAATGTCGAAAAAGAATACCATGAAAGCAGGTAGATTGGGGGGTTTCTCCGGTTTTGTAAGAGGACATTTTCTACTTGTCGCGGGTGTTGTTTGCGTGCTCTGCTCTATTCTCTGCTTATTTATGTTTCTACCTGGGGGATTTTCGCCAGACGCAGGAAATCAACTAGACCAGGCACTAGGTTTAACACATCTTAGCACTTGGCACCCTGTTATTATGTCACTCTACTGGCGCTTCTTACTCCTCATTAGCGGGGAGAGTGTTGCAATGTTATGTCTTATGCGGGTTTTGGTTTTTTGGCTAGGGATATTTTTAATCGTTAGATTTATATACTATAAGACCTCTAATAAGCGCTTGGCGTTACTGCCGATTATACTTGGGCTGCTGCCAAACGTTTTGGTTATTCTGCACTTCAACTGGAAAGATTCCGAGCTAGCGAGCTACCTGTTGCTGGCATTCGGTATAGTTATCAGTATTTCCATAATGAGCACCGCGAAAAAATGGCAAAGGATATTAAAGGCTCTCCTGCTCATAGTTTCTTTCGGACTAATGCTCTACGCCATACTCGTGCGCACGAATGGTATTTTTGCAGTCGTACCTATCTTTGTGTTGTGGTTTGACCAGGTTATAAGGCTGCGATGGAGAAGCGTCATGGGGCTTTGGTACTATGTCGGCGTTGCTGGCATAGCATTTCTCGTCAGTTTCGCCGCCAACCAAACACTGACGTTGCGTTTTCAGCCCAAAATTGCGACTGCTACCATCAGTATGTATGTGTATGACATCGTGAACATCCTGCCGAAAAACCAGATCAAAAATTTAAATATTAGTGACGACTTAAAAACAGCCCTCCTCGGATTTGCAAGCGGCAACTGCTCTCATTTCAATGACGGTGGGTTTAATGTTGTTTTTTGGGATAAGGCATGCTCATCAGGAGCCTCGCTTACGGGCTTACAGAAGCACAGCTCGATGGATGAATTAACAGACCTATGGAAAAACACAATCGCGAAACACCCCGACAAATGGCTAGCATATTCATTTACAACATATGCAAACTGGCTAACGTCCGGCTCCTATATGCCTTCATTCTATGGCAAGTACATGTCAAAAGAGGGTGTCTCTATACGACCAAGGTCTGTTTATGGTCAAAGGATACTTCAGGTTTATAACGATAATTTTGGTAATAAGTGGCTTGGATTGTTGTATGAAAAATGGTTCTATCTACTTTTGTGCATATTGCTTCTCTTTGTCGCAATCAAAAATACCGCTCTTAAAAATCGACGAATTATCCTGTGCCTCTTGAGTTCTTCTTTGCTCTATATCTTGACCTATACTCCGGCCGCCCTCACTCCAGACTATCGATACATTTTTTGGACTGTAATAAGTAGTCTATTGGGTTTAATATTAATACTTTGCCAAGTGGACTGGAGGTACTTTAACAATGGTCTAAAAAGGGTCTGGAAATTTAAAGCCTAAGCGACCATTCGGCACCGATAACCGCTTGTGCTCGCAGCTCCTTACCTGTTATAATCCTCTTAGGATAGTACTGTGCGAATAAAAAAAGATAGATCGTCAAAAAAGAAAAAACTACTTACTGTAGCCGTAGTGTTAATAATACTCGCTCTCGCAGCTGTTTTTTTATATTACCGAGTTATAAAAGAAGATGTGCCGATAGTTAATAAAAGTTCCGATCAACAGCAGGCTAGTAAACTACGAAAAGATCCTGAAAAAAAGGAAACAAACTCCAATTCCGATAAGCCCGCCAGCCCCACCCCTACTGACTCATCTAACAAAAAACAGGTTCAAATGACCGCGTCTACCGATACAGCTAGTGGCATGGTGTTTATCCGTGGTGGTGTCAACTACCCTGTTACCGGCGGCAGTTGCTACGCGCAACTATCCGGTCCATCCGGTCAAACTATTCGCAAAGACACAACTATACTACGGAATCCCGCCTCGACGGATTGTAAAACTATTTCCATCCCCACCAGCAATTTAGCACCTGGCAAGTGGATGTTTACTCTGCACTACATATCAGACGATTACGAGGGTGTTTCGGATGAAATCTCATTCTCTGTCTAAATATACCCTCGTCTTTATCACTTTCTTTATATCCACATGCCTAGTCTATATGTGCTTCGTATATAGCGGCAGCCGTGTTTACGCAGCACCAATCACTGATTTTATTCCTGGCGATATTATTGACGATGCTATTTTTTATAACAAAAATGCTATGAATGTTCAACAAATTCAGGCGTTCCTGGACAAACTCATTCCAAATTGTGATACCCAGGGCACACAACCGTCCGGTTATGGGGGCTTAACCAATGCGCAATACGCACAACAAATTCAGGGTTGGCCCGGCCCACCGTATGTCTGCCTCAACAAGTACTATGAGAATCCTGACACGGGTGAAACATCGTTCGAGAAGGGCGGTGGCGCATTCGACGGTGGAATATCTGCTGCTCAGATAATCTATAACGCCGCTCAGACATATAATATCAACCCGCAGGTGCTCCTTGTCATGATAAAGAAAGAGTCGCTCGGTCCACTCACCGCCGACTCGTGGCCGCTTAAGTCACAATATAAATACACTATGGGCTACGCTTGCCCCGATGAGCCGGATGGTGCCGAGTGTGACACTAGCAAGGCTGGCTTTTATAAACAAGTAATGCTCTCTGCATGGCAGCTCAATTATTACAAAGAGCATCCAAATGATTATCGTTATCATCTAGGCTGGAATGATATTCAATACTCTCCGGATGAATCTTGCGGCACTAAACACGTGTATATCGAAAACATAGCAACACTTAGTTTGTATATCTATACACCGTATACACCAAATGATGCCGCACTCGCCGCATATCCAGGAGAGGCATCTAGTTGTGGCGCGTATGGTAACCGGAACTTCTACCAGTATTTCAAAGAGTGGTTTGGTAGACCGACTGGACCACGAACCGGTCTTGTCTCTAATGTTGGCCCTGGCGTGATTGCATCTAGCGGGTATGTGTCCAGCGATGGTATACAGCATGTTATTTCGCTCAAGTCTAGTGGTGATGTTTATGA
>CAZQVE010000001.1:225377-442526 GCA_964596695.1 uncultured Candidatus Saccharibacteria bacterium
ATGAGACATGGTGGGGCTACGGCAAACTAGCTACCGGCAAGATAGCTAAGATTGGGTCTGGTGCGGTATCGTCCAGTGCATACATCACCAGCGATGGTATACAGCATGTTATTTCGCTCAAGTCTAGTGGTGATGTTTATGAGACATGGTGGGGCTACGGCAAACTAGCTACCGGCAAGATAGCTAAGATTGGCGCGAGTGCCGTAGCATCTAGCGGGTACGTTACAAACGATGGTATACAGCATGTCATATCACTCCGGTCTAATGGTGATGTTTATGAGACATGGTGGGGCTACGTAGGCGGCACTTATAAACTCGCAACTGGAAAGATTGCTAGTATTGGGTCTGGTGCGGTATCGTCCAGTGCATACATCACCAGCGATGGTATACAGCATGTTATTTCGCTCAAGTCTAGTGGTGATGTTTATGAGACATGGTGGGGCTACGTAGGCGGCACTTATAAACTCGCAACTGGAAAGATTGCTAGTATTGGGTCTGGTGCGGTATCGTCCAGTGCATACATCACCAGTGATGGTATACAGCATGTCATATCACTCCGGTCTAATGGTGATGTTTATGAGACATGGTGGGGCTACGGCAGCCTTGCAACCGGAAAGGTAGCAAATGTCGGCAATGGCGCAATAACCTCTAGTGGGTACGTTACTAATGATAGTATACAGCATGTCATATCACTCCGGTCTAATGGAAACATATACGAAACCTGGTGGTAAAGTCGGATTATTTAGTTAAAAAATCTTTGATAGTTTTTGAAGAATACTTATTATATTCTTGTTTCCATACGGTGTAGTGATTCATAATAACCTCTCGATTTTTGAGTACATGAGCTAGCTTGTTATATATGGCCAACATGTCGTCGGGTCGATTAACGACCAGGTGCTCTTCTAACGGTGTACCCGTCCAATAGTGGTGATTATTCGCTGTCACGCAGGGCGCCCCCACTTCCATACTCTCCAGCGGAAGTAACGGTGATGCTTCAGCAAAGGATACATATAGGTTAGCATCGTTATTTGCCATACGAGTCAGTAAATCTTTCCTCGATAGCAGTCTATCGCTTCCGACAATCCTTACACCTATCTTGTCCGCATACCCTGCAATTTTTTGATTAACGGGAACAACATCTAGTTCAACGCCGTCCAATAGACTGGCCGCAGCAATTTGATTAAAGATGTTTTTCCACTCTACATCGCCGGAGCAATACAACCCTATTCTCGTTGTTTTATCTTTAGTCGCGCTGTTGTCGTGATATTTTTCTGGATTTTCGATTATTATATTGTTCGCTACAAACCTTGCCCTGTATCCCTTTTTAGCGTAGAACTCGGCTTGTTGCTTTTTGACAAAACCAATCTCGTCAATCAGGTTTATATTGTGAAGACCAAGTATCTTCATAAACGAGTTGTAGTCGGTACCCCTCGCAAGCCGAACGTCTCCTCCATGATATAGAACCTTTATCTTTACGCCGCTATCGGCTGTCTTCACGTGTTCGATTACTTTATCCCACCCAGCTACAAGGCCATTCATAATAATTAGCTTTTTGTTTGCACCAGAAATTATCTTGGCAATTTCTAAAGTCTCTTTCTTTGTATATATATCGATATTTTTTATAGGAACGTATCCGCCAAACAAATCTTCCGCCACATGGGACATGCCTACCCATTTTGGGTTAGAAAAAATCAAATAGTCTTGATCAGAAAATTTATTAATCTCGGCCGTAAGTTGCTCAAGTCTGTGGGAGGTCTTGAGATACTTTGATGCCTTTGTTCGGGCATATGTATTTAGTGTGGTTAGCTTTTCTTTCGGCTTTCGGCGCGCCTTACCGATAGCTCCAATAGATGTAATGGCAGACTCTGCTATAACTCCGGGTAGTTTCTTACGAATAAATACATTCCTTTTGTTTGACGCCCCTGTCCACGAGGCATCATAATGATGAATCATTGCGGTGTTTTCAGAATAAAACTCTTTCGTCCAATCATAATTAACAGGATAAAAATAGTCTTTTGGGTATACCCATATAGAATCACCAAAAACCTCTATGCCGTCTTCGTCAACCGTTCGCTTGTAGCCATCTAGTATTCTTGTTATAACTTTCGGGATAGCATACGAGTACATAAGACCCGCGTTGAAATGTTTTATGCCTTCGTAGAAATCTAACATCTTTCGCAGGAAAGGGTCATGTTTCTTGGCGAAATACATAACGCCGGCACATACCATCTCCCTCTCATCGCCCTCATATTCTCTACCCAGAAACGCCGGTTTTTCTAAAAACTCACTCACATCACCCAGCACCTCCATGTCGGTATCAAAGTATATGCCTCCATGTTCATAAAGCACCTGTGTGCGTATGTAGTCTGCAACAAATGCCCACTTTTTTTGTGCATACGCCTGTTTTACGAATGGTGCAGAGTTTTCAATATCAAAATTTTTCTCGCTCCACTCTATAATTTCCCAGTCCGGTAAATATTTTTTCCAACTCTTGATACATTTCTTCGCCAAGCGCGGCAAGGGTTTACCACCAACCCATACATAGTGTATTGTTTTATTCATAGCCTTCTAGTCTATCCCTTTCTGGTTATCTTGTGGTATTTGACGCCTAGTTTATAAAAGCGTGATTTTTTTATATCTTCGATTTCTTTGTTTAACTTTTTGTTATATTGGCGCAGCCCATCATTGTCCTGGCGTAATTTATCAATTATTTGCCTGTCAGCGGTCCAAATCATAAATAGTCCACTATCTCCCATCTGTTCTAGGGCTCTTTTTTCTTCGTAAAACAGGGGGTATTTTGTACTTATTTTCTTAAATGATTCGATCTTTGGATAAAAGTATTTACGGAACATATCGTAATCATTATCCGTGAATGTTCCACGTGTAATATCTTTATTGAATGATAGTAAGTTTAACATAATATTGTGATACAACACTTCATCAGCATATATTTTTTCACCAAAAAAATTCGTTGTTATCTTATACAGCTCTTCAATCCATTCAAACCTCGAAAAACTTTTTCCTTGATAGGTGTTTGTGTATTGTTTATTCGTAATAGAGGTTGGGTTGTTCCTATAATAATAAAGCGTCTTCTTGAGTACGGCCACCCCTCTTTTTTGTATTGTGTAGTACTGAATCGCTTCTAGCTCATCCTCGTTTGCTCGTGAGTTAGATAGATTCCAGTCGATAGAATCTATAATAGTGCGCCTGAATAATTTACTACAAGTAATTACCATGAAGACGTTTTCATCAGGAGATTTTACTAATACATAGCGCATAAGCTCTTTTTTGTTCTTAACAATTAAAGTACCTTCGCTTTGCTGCTTCTGTTTCGGTGTTATATCTTCTTCGTTTACAAACTTCTGGTTACGTGCTGCAACGATGTCGGTTCTTGTCTCTAATGCCGCTTCTAACATGTCCGCAATTGCGTCTTGGTGTATTATGTCATCACTGTCAACAAAACTAACCCAATCTCCAGTTGATGTCGCTAGTCCGTCTCGGCGCGCATAGTTTAGGCCTTGGTTCTCCTTGTGTACAACTTTTATGCGCGCGTCCTTTGCAACCCACATGTCGCACTTTTCACTAGAACTATCTGTTGACCCATCATCTACTAAAACGATTTCGAGATTACTATATGTCTGACTAACAACTGAGTGGACACATGTGTCGAGATATTTTTCAACGTTATAAACTGGAATAATAACTGATACAAGCGGTTCTCTCATTTAACTACTACATCCTTTTTTACCGCTTTAACTTTTACCTCTCCCTCTATTATATTCAGAAACCACTCTAGGCAATACACATACCACTTTTGATCTCCGCTCAGCTTCGATAAATCAATATCATCACGAAATTCTGAACGAGTTGGACCCTTCCAGTCGGCGAGGTATTGATCCACTGCACGCGGCATTGGCAACTTTTTGCGAGGTTTTTCGTCGGGATATATTTCGGCAAAAAGTTCTCTAATAATATATTTATTTTCCCCTTGTCGAACACGTTCGATTTCAAGCGGCTCGGACATTCGTGAGACCGTGTACGGAGAAACAAATTTCACCCCTGCTAGCTCACACGGATTAATGTAACAGTCAAAAGCCTCTCTCAATAGTACGTCGCGTATAAAATCATGTGCATCGACAATGGATTCCTTCGTGTGTTTGATATATGGTTCTTTAATTATTTCGGAAGTTTTCAGTACTGACTTTGGGTTAACAAAATTATAACGTTCAAGAAAATCTTCAGTAGTTAAATCTTTACTCAAGAGACCTGAGAGCCCCCCGAAATTAATATCCGCTCCTTCCGCAAATAGTAGATTTACAAAACCTTGCTCACGTGCCTTTTTAGCAGCAACATAAATCTGTACTGCAATCGAATGAATCGGTGCGCCCTTGCGACTCATTAAACTCGGTGTGTAATCTAAAAAGTCTTGCCAATCAATATCTATTATTTCATGCTCTAGGCCGTTTTGCTTGGCATATTCCACAGCGAAGGGGCTCTCATCCATCGTGCCCGGGATATTCGAGCGAAACGTGAAAGCCTTCGTACCTTTCGGCACGAGAGCTGCCAAAATCGCCGAATCCATACCCCCCGAAAGCATTAATGCCGTATCGCCGCTACTCTCATATAGTGGTTCTATGTGGTCTTGTATGGCTCTTTTTAGATCTTCTTTATCTTTAACTGAGTAAAATGGTTTGGTTGGTAAAAACCTTGTCGGGACAATGTCTTCTTTAAAAGTTTTTCGAGGATCAACAATATAGCGAAACTGCAAATAACTCGCCATACAAAATCTTTTGTCAACCTCCACTATTTTTCTCCTCTGCCTGCCTTCAGCGCTTTCGTAATCATGGTTGATGAAACCCCCTTTGTGTATGGGAAATAGATAACTTTTACGCCAATATCTCTTAAGTCTTCTTCAACCCTTTGCCACTTTGGCGTATCATGCCAATCGTCACCAACGAATAACACATCGGCTTTAAGCTTCTTGCACATAGCGAGTTTATCCATGTCATACTGGGGCACTACGGCATCGACATATTTAATAGACCGAACTATTTCTGCCCTGTCTTCAAAAGGAATCATCGCTTTCTTTCCCTTATATGTCACAAGTTCGTCAACCGTCACACCAACGACCAGCTTGTCGCACATACCTCTGGCGTTGCGTAATAGATTCAAATGCCCTATATGAAATAAATCATACACACCCGAGGTATAGCCTATTGTTTTTTTACTACCCATTCTTGTTTCCTTTTATATATTTCTTAGTCTTGCGCAGGGGTTGTGTAATTTTCCAGCTAGTTGAGCTGGTTAACATGTCGATCTGAGACTCAAGCTCAGTAATTCTTTGATTTGCACTATGGAGGTTATTTCGTAATGCATTCATTTGATAAATTGAACACGCCTTTGTGTTCTTGGCAACCGCGTCAATAAACCACTCATCCATTCTATTGAACCTTTTTACATAATAGCTTAGGGGGGTTTTTAGATCGACCGTTGACTGAATCTCGTGGTGTCCCTCTCGTAAGTCCTCCGGGGGTAGCTTCATATAGTCTCCAAACCGGGGTGAAAGAAATGCATTAACATCGCCAGGTAAACAAATTTCGGTATTTTCAAACTTATACACCTTCGGTTTGTTGAAATCCGCTTTATTGAAAACGGCATGACGTGTTGACACCTTCCCAATATATCGCGATTCATCGTATTTATACTTTTCCATCAGCAGTGGGTATAGTGATGATTTTTTGGATGCATTTTTGTTTACAAAGTAATTGCCAAGAACCTTAAACAGCTCAGTATTAACCACGCTCATGTGCGTGTCAGCAACTTCTCTATTGTCCGACAAGCCAATTAGTGGAAATATATCAATAAACACACCTTCATAATCTGATGGTTTATCTAATACTGCCCATTCAATGAATGTAGTATTTTTATTATGAATCTTTAATACTCTACCCTCAATCGTAAACCAGAAGGCACCTAGATTATCCGGTGCCTCTTTCGGAAATATGTCTAATAGTCTCTGTATGTCTTGTAGGGGCATTAGGATATCTATATCATCATCCCATGGTATAAAACCCCCATGCCGAACCGCTCCAATCGCAGTTCCACCATCAGCAAAATACCTAAGATTATGACGATCGCATATGTTCTTAAAAACGGCATATATGCTTAGCATCTCCTTCTGCACGGGGCTTAGCGGCGTTTTTTTCTTATTTCCCACTACTTTTAATCTCCCCATGTTCCTCTATCAAATAGAACTGCGTAAGTTGCTTTTTTATCATTATTTACATAGTCTTTACGCCGTAAAATAAAATTAGGTAGTTCGCTTTCTGGTGGAAATGCTAAAATCTCACCATCCTCATCACGAATAGACAGAGCAACCTGTATATTAGTGTCGTTAATTTTAGCTAACTTGATACGAAATTTTTGTACTATTGTTTTCTTATTTTCGTAGGCTGGCGAACTACTCGCATGAAGGGGTACCTTACGCCTAGTATCAATAAGATCGAGCATGATTTTAGTCTTTTCTACTGAGGTGCGGTATTTTACTAAAATTTCTACCGTGTCTTTTTCAGTGATAATCCTGGGTGAAAGCAGGGTAACTTCAATATCTTTAATATGGCTGTTCGTATGTCTATTGGTTTTATTTGAAAAATTTGCAAGGTTATTATCTAAACTATATTGATTAGCCACATCCTCGGGCGAGCCAACAATCTTTATCTCTCCGTTATCAATTAGGAGTGCTTTGTTGCAGTACTTTTTTACCGCCTCCATACTATGGGTCACGAGTATAACGGTTTGGTTTTTATCATTACGTATTTTGTCAAAATAATCATTGCACTTCCGCTGAAAGGCCTCATCCCCGACCGCGAGAACCTCGTCCAATACCAATATGTCAGCCCGTGCACGTATGGCGATACTAAATGCCAAACGAACCTGCATGCCGCTACTATAGTTCTTGAGTTTTTGATCCATGAAGGGACCGATTTCAGCAAAATCGACAATCTCCTCGTACATCTTATCCATTTGTTTGTGTGTATAGCCCAGTAGCGCACCGTTCAGGTAGACATTATCTCTACCAGATAATTCAGGGTTAAATCCAACCCCTAATTCAATAAAAGGTACTAGACTTCCATTAATATCGATGGCTCCTTTGTCGGGTGTATATATGCCCGACAGAAGTTTCAATAATGTACTTTTACCACTACCATTACGGCCAACAATACCGAAGAAGTCGCCCTTATTTACGGTAAAGTTGATGTCGTTCAGTACTTTCTGAGTTGTTTTTTTATTTTCGCGTACTATATTCAAAGCTGCCTGTTTAAGAGACGTTGTCTTGCTTTGTGGCAAAACAAACTCTTTATATAAACCCTTAACTTCTATAGCGGTTTCTGTATTTGACTCAGCCACTTTATATATCCTCCGCAAAGTATGGTGAACGACGTTTAAAATACCAAGCGCCTATTAGTATAAACATGGCTACTACCAAAAATGGTGCTATTTTTATAGATAAAGACCCAACACTGTTCCATATTGTTTCTGTATGAGCGCTGTTGCTCAATATAAATTTTCGTGTGTCTTGAACTATTTGGACTATAGGATTTATATAAAAAAATGATCTGACCGATTCTGGCACCATAGTAATCGGAAATATAATTACACTAGCGTAAAATCCGCCTTGCAGGAAAATCTCCCATATATACGTAATGTCACGAAACTTTACCGTCAAGGCAGATAGTAAAAATGCAACACCCATAGAGAATGCAAACAATTCGACAATCAGCGGTAGCACAGCGAGCCAACCCCATGACGGGTATACCCCGTTTATTAATGCAAATATAACTACTACTAGCATGTTAATCATTAAATTAATAAAAGCAGATATAGAGCTGGAAAATACTATAAGGTATCGAGGAATACTAATTTTCCGAAGCAAATTACCATTCGTCACCACAGAATTAGCCCCCATTGTGGTAGCCTCGCTAAAAAAGTTCCATACAACAATACCCGTAAGCAGAATCACTCCATAATGGGGGTTGCCTTGACCAATAGGGATAATATAAGTAAATAGCACGTAAAGTATCGCGAACATAAACAACGGGCGCAGTAATGACCACAGATACCCTAACACCGACTCTTGGTATCGTACTTTAAAGTCGGTTACCACCATCTCTCGCAAAATGGCTCGGTTTTTTACAGTAAGATAACGCATTCTAGAGAGTATTATAGCAAATACCTGCTGTATACTCATATGTAATGTCTAGTAGTAGAAAAGTTATCATTATCAGAAATGCTGCACGTACAGATTTTGGTGGTGGTGAGAGAGTACCTGTATTTATCGCACGCGAGGTGCTAAAGCATAGCGACTTCAGACCTATTGTCTTTTCACGATCGAAAAAACTGCTAGCTTTTGCCAAATCAAATGACGTTCCCTATAAGAAAACGTGGTGGTGGTCACGACAAAACTGGAGCGGAGCTAAAGTTTTTCTGCTCCCCGTATACCTTGTCTGGCAATTAATTCTCTTTGTGTACTACGTCGCGCTCTTTGCGAAATATCGGCCGGTTGTCGTGCATGTACAGAGCAAAGATGACTTTATCGCTGCGACTTATGCGGCACGACTCCTCAGAGCTCGAGTTATCTGGAGCGATCATGCTGATCTGAAACATATATTCAGGAACCATGGGGTGTGGTACAAAAACCCTATCGGAAAAATGGTCTACCTAGCGGCACATTTTGTTGAAAGAATCGTGATAGTCAGCAAAGAGGATAGACGACTGATATTCGCTCACATCCCGGAGGGCCCGGTGCGGCAAAAAATGAAAATTGTTTACAACGGCGCCTTTGATTCATACCGACCCGTGACTAAAAACAAGACATTCACTTTTGTAAGCACTGGACGACTCGTTACCGATAAGGGTATCGGCGAACTTATTGATGCATTTTTGCGCTTCAATAAAAAATATCCTGACTCACAGCTTTACCTTTTGGGTGACGGACCCGAGAGAAAAGATTTTGAAAAACGTGCTAGTTTGAACAAAGCAATCACTTTTTTGGGCTACCAACAAAACCCACTGGACTACGTAGCTAAGTCTCATGTTTTCCTGCTCCCCACTTACCACGAAGGATTTAGTTTGGCGCTCGTGGAAGCATGCATGCTCGGTATGCCGGTCATAGCTACGAATGTCGGCGGCAACCCAGAGATCATCCGTCACGAAGAAACGGGCCTTTTGGTAGATGTGAAGGATGTTGAAACATTGTACGACGCAATGGTAAAACTCTACGAAAACAAGAATCTCTGCGAGAAACTTTCAAAAAACGCACGCGAAATATATCTCGAAAAATTTAACTACGAAGAAGTGATTAGAGATGAATTCATCTCTTTTTACGAGGGTAAGTCATGAAAATCCGTGTCGAAGTAAGCAGTCTCGCATCGCAACACCAATCGGGCGTTGCCTCATATGTAAAGCTTTTAACCGAAGGTTTGGCTAAAACAAAAGATGTGAATATATATGCGCATTATTTCAATTTCCTCGGTCGCCAGCCACGGCCAGACTTTTCGAATTTACCCATTGTACTCGAAGAAGGTAAAGCACCCCTGCGAGTATACGCCAAGCTGCAAAGTCACCGATTGGCTCCGCCGTTTGATGTGTTTTTACCCTCTGTTGATCTGACGATATTTCCTAATTTCGCCACCTGGCCGACCGCCAAATCCAAACTGACAGCCACGACCGTTCACGATTTGACCTACCTCTATTTCCCTGAATACGTCGAGTCGAAAAACTTAGCGCATCTGAAGCGCGTCGTTCCTCGAACACTTCGTTCAACCGACATCGTGCTGACCGTATCAAATGCAGTTAAACAGGAAATCGTGAAGGAGTTCGAAATCAATCCCGACAAGATCGTAGTGACCCACGTACCTCCAGATGATATGTTTAAAATCAAAGCTGATGAAAAATCTCTTGCTGCCGTCCGTAAAAAATACGATATAGGGGACAAAAAATATATCTTTTTCCTCGGTAATTTTGAACCGCGTAAAAACCTGAAGACCCTTATCGAGGCCTATAGGCAACTACCCGCCAGGCTACGAAAAGAATACCGCCTCGTACTGGCCGGTGGTAAAGGCTGGAACTCAGAGACGACTCAACAGGTGTTTGATCAAGCGGTGGCTGCCGGCGAGGATATCGTACATATCGGCTACGTGGATGCGAATGATCGACCCGCGCTCTACCAAGCAGCGTCACTATTTGTTTTTCCATCTTCGTACGAGGGCTTTGGTATACCTGTACTTGAGGCGATGTTAAGCGGTTGCCCGGTCGTTGCTGCTGACATACCAGTACTACGTGAAGCTGGCGGCAATGCAGCGCTTTACGCTAACCCAAATAAAGTGGATGACTTCACTAAAACAATACAGCGAGCTTTGGATGATTATCCGTATACAGAAAAGGTTATGCGCGACAACGTAGACAAATTCTCGTGGGAAAGAAATGTTCGCAAGATAGTTAAAGAGGTGGAGCACTTGCAACACAAGACTAAATAGGTCATGATAGTTAGTATTATATGAGTGCAGAAAATATTTCCAAATCAGAACAACCCCTACCCGACCATGAATGTCCCTATGCTGAGCGAGTAGCAAAATACAGGAAACATATGGGCTATACCGCTCTACAGACTCGATACTTGGATAAAGTCGTGTCTTCGCTACATGTTGATGGTGAATGTCCGCCTACTCATGGCAACGGACCAACTACGGAATGGGAAGAAATTCTCGACTACACCCGTTTTTAGATTTACTTTCTAGCGCCGATAGTCATCGGCCAGACGCACGATATCATCCTCGTCTGACAGGTGGTTCGGGTCACTGTGTTGCCAGATTTCCGCAACGACCGTGTATGCCGCTGCAGCACCGATAAGCCGGTGGCGCTCACTGCGTCCGAACTGTACTACATCGCCCGGATGCGCTACGACTGGCTCGGATTCTTCGTCGGTCTGGCTCTTTTCGTATGCGCCCTCGGTCAAAAACATCCAGCGTTCGGCGCGGCGATTATGATACTGCCAACTAAGGCGTTGGTTGGGCTCAACCAGTAGAATCTTTGGGCTTAGCTCAGCATCCTGAATACCTAGCTGCGCTTCTGAGAGCGTCAGACCTGGGAAAAATTCTGTGATAAAGTCCGCCGCCTGACCACCATCAACACGAAAGTACGCGCCCCACGGTTTATCACCGTTCTGGTCGACGATATCGTAACCCGCTGATTGCAACGCCGTTACGACATCCGCTACCACAGCGCTTTTCTGGTCATATACCCGCTCGTTTATTGTTTGAAGGTGGTTATGTAAATTTGACATCTTTTTCCCTCTGTTTTATACGATTATACCTTACATTGGTTGCTATAATAATGCTACGTGTTTTTGGGGAGATGGAAAAAAGCGAGGGTAAACCGCGAACGAATATTGGCGCTTGATTTATTGCGCGGGTCTTTTTTGATAGAGATTATTTGCAACCACATCGCCTGGAGCCCATCGCTATTGACGTTTGTTGGGGGTGGCGGGCAACTGCCGGCGTCAGCTGCCGAAGGGTTTTTCACCATATCGGGACTCTTGGTCGGGTACTTATATGGTCCGCGTGTACTGAAGGATACTAAGAAGGTTTTTTATAAGATTTGGCGCCGAGCCGGACTCTTATATGTATTGGCAGTATTCTTTACCTTCTTTTATACCGCGTGGGCGGTACTGGAGCCGAACAGTGCTAAATACGCCACTCTTTATTCCGAGGGAGGTGTAAAATTCCTCTATAATACCCTGCTCCTCCGTTATGCCTTTGGTTGGGCTGATTTCTTAACGAGATATGCGATGTTTATGTTATTCGCGCCGTTCGTCGTACTGCTTATCGCTCGCGGTAAGGCATGGCTGGTGGCGATTGCGAGCGTGGGTATTTGGTTCTTTCTCCGCGATAATGTGTATTTACTGCCTTTTTCGGCCTGGCAGTTGGACTTTATGCTGGGTATTATCCTTGGTTACTACCTGCCGCAAATCGAAGCATGGTTCAAACACCTCGCCTACGACCGACAGCGACTTATATTTCGCGGCGTAACAATGGTCGCGTTCGTGACGTTTGTGTGCTCAATTATATTTTTCGTGGCCTTACACGTGTTCGTACCGGCCTCGAGTCCCGTATACGTCATACCTCACACCATAGCATCGTATACCGACAAACAACATCTGGCGCCAGTGCGAGTGGCTATCGGAATAGTTTGGTTCGCTGCGCTCTATATGGTTTTTCGCTACTACGAAAAAGATATCGCCCGCAAGACATTCGGTATACTTGAGGTATTTGGGAGAAACTCACTGTTTGTTTACTGTCTGCACGCGTTTATATTGTTCGTTATTGACCTGTATCTCCTGCCACCAATATCGTCCATACTTATTAACACTGTCGTGACGCTAGCCGTCCTAGTTATTATCTATGTTGTTACTTATTACCGTACAAACATCACGGCGTACGGTAAACGGATGTTCGCTAACCGATCCACGACACAAGTACCGTAAAACGGAATATAACGGTAGAATAGATAGCAATGAAGTTATTAGAATATGAGGGTAAGGAGCTTTTAGCCGAAGGTAAGGTATCTGTTCCCCGCTCGTATATAGCCGGTGAAAAGCCGGAGTTCTTACCGGCTGTCGTAAAGTCTCAGGTACCCGTAGGCGGACGCGGCAAGGCTGGCGGCGTGGTGGTCGTGAAAACACCGGAGGAATATTCCGCGGCTGTCGATAAGCTATTACAGCTTGATATCAAAGGTTTTCGACCCAAGACACTCCTCGCCGAGGAACTGCTTGAGATTGATCGCGAGCTTTACCTGTCGCTAATCATCGATAAGGATAGTGCCGATGTCGTACTAATGGCACATAACCAAGGTGGCGTGGAGGTGGAGAGTAACGACGAAGAGAGTTACCTTCGCCTGGCTATCGGGAAATTACTATTGGAAAATGGCAGTGAAGCGGCGGATGAGATCGGACAAAAGTTGGCTGATTATTATGACCTGCCTGGTCAGACGTTTGTGTTGCAAGATTTGGTGGAACATCTATATAAGCTCTTTATACAGCAAGACATGACACTGCTGGAAATTAACCCGCTCGTAGTCACGAAAGCGGGCGACGTCGTGGCGGGCGACGCCAAGGTCGTGTTGGACGACGCAGCACACTTTCGACACCCGGAGTGGGATTATGAAGCGGAAAAGACAGAGACGAACTTCGTGACACTAGACGAGCGCGGCAATGTCGCTACTATCGCCAATGGCGCTGGGCTCGCCATGGCAACGGTTGACGCGGTAGCTGACGCTGGTTTGAAACCTGCTAACTTTTTGGATATCGGCGGCGGTGCCAATGAGGCAAGCGTACTGGCGGCGTTTCGGCGGATCATGGAATATCCGAACGTACGAGTCATTATAATTAATATCTTTGCCGGGATTACACGCTGCGACGAAGTTGCGCGGGCGATTATTGCCGCCCGAGCGCAGTCCGCTGGCCAGCGGAGAAATCTACCACCGCTCGCAATCCGGCTTGCAGGCACGAATTATGAAGCGGCGGCGACCTTACTAGAGGAAGAGAATATACAGATTCACCCGAGCTTACACGCGGCAATCGATAGCGCCAAGGATACACTAGACATATCAAAAATCCCTACCCTTTCAGATCCGTCTCAGCCGGCCAGAAACTATTTTTCCTCAGTCGACGTAGTATTGACTATGTCTCCTTCGGACAAAATATCTTCTGGCTCGGCTGAATACAAACCTGAAATTGGCGAGGTTTTGGATAAGTCGAGTGGTATGAACCAGGAATTATTAACTGGCAAGAATGTTATCGTCCAAGGTATTACCGGCGCGCACGGGTCGTTCCACGCCCGCGCTATGATTGCTGCCGGTACGAACGTCGTGGCCGGTACATCGCCCGGTAAGGGTGGTCAGAAAATGGATGATGTCCCGGTATATAATACCGTCACTGATATCCAGGCCTATATGCCAATTGATGCGACCGTGATCTTCGTCCCGGCGGCACATGCCAAGGGTGCGCTACTAGAGGCTATCGATGCCGAAGTGCCACTGATCGTCTGTATTACTGAAGGTGTTCCTATACACGACATGATGACGATTAAACGGCAGTTGGCCGGATCGAAGAGCCGCTTAGTGGGACCAAACTGCCCCGGTATATTACTACCTGGGAGCGCTAAACTTGGTATTATTCCGGCAAGTATGGGACTACCTGGCCGTGTGGGAATCGTTAGCCGCAGCGGCACCCTCACCTATGAGGCGACAGCCGAACTGACCGAAAAAGGTGTCGGGCAAAAATATGTGATCGGTGTCGGTGGCGACCCTATTAAGGGGACTGATTTTACTGATTGTTTGGAACTGTTCCAGAATGACCCTGAGGTTGATCAAATCGTGATGATCGGCGAGATTGGCGGTACGAGTGAGTATGCAGCGGCCGACTATATAGCCGCGCATGTCACTAAGCCGGTTTACGCCTACGTAACTGGCCATCACGCCCCTGCTGGCGTCCAATTAGGCCACGCTGGCGCTATACTCGGCAGCGACAACGAGGGTGCAGGCGCCAAGACTGCATACTTAGCAGAAAAAGGTGCTCATACCGCGACGAACATCACCGCGCTTGTCGCGAAGCTCACCTCCGATTTGAAGTGATATACTAAGACAGTATGACAAAATCCGTCACTATATTGATCCCCGCTTACAACGAAGAAGCCGTACTGCCGCAACTACACCGGCGCTTGATGAGCCTGGCTGATTCGTTGCCTGATTATGCGTTTGAGTTTCTTTTCGTTAACGACGGCAGCCGCGACGATACGTTGCGACTGATCAAAGAATTCGCCGAGGACGATCACCGAATCAGTTATGTGAACCTCTCGCGTAACTTCGGTAAAGAAATCGCTATGATCGCCGGTATCGACCATATAACAAGCGACGCGATGGTGATTATCGACGCTGACCTGCAAGATCCGCCCGAACTTATACCTGAGATGATCAAGCTATGGCAAGACGGCTACGACGACGTGTATGCCAAACGTAAATCACGCGAGGGTGAGACATGGCTAAAGAAATCGACTAGCAGGCTTTACTACAAGCTGCTCCAGCGCGTTACCCGTGTGCCTATCCAGGAAGATACTGGTGATTTTCGTCTGCTCGACCGTCGAGTTATTAAGGCACTACAGCAATTTCGAGAGTCTCAGCGCAATACCAAGGCGATATTTAGCCAAGTCGGCTTCCGCAAAAAAGAAATCATGTACGACCGTGATCCGCGCGCTGCAGGTGAAACGAAATGGAGCTACCCGAAACTACTTGATCTCGCGATTAGCGGTATTACGAGCTTTACTACTATACCGTTGCGGTTCGCCTCTATATTGGGAGTTATTATATCGTTCGTGGCGTTCATATATATTATTTACCTGCTGGTGCGCCCCTTGTTTGGCGTATCGACGGGTAGTGGTTATACCTCGCTCATGGCGGCAATCCTCTTCCTCGGCGGTGTCCAGCTGCTGTCGCTTGGTATTATCGGCGAGTATATAGGTCGTATCTTTAACGAAACGAAACAGCGGCCGCTTTACTTGGTCGAGGAATACCACAAGAAAAAGGCCAAGAAATAATGGCACATATCGCGATCGATGCCCGTATTATTAATTCGAGCACCGGCCGCTATGTCGAGCGGCTACTGACTTATTTGGAAAAGCTCGACTCGCCACACCAGTTTAGTGTGCTCGTGCGGGCAAAAGATATCGATTATTGGAAGCCAACAAAAAAGAACTTTAGGGTCGTCGTAGCTGACTACCATCACTATACGGTGGCTGAACAGACAGGATTCCTCTCTTTCTTGAATAACCTTCGCCCCGACTTGGTGCACTTTTGTATGCCGCAACAGCCGCTGTTTTACAGTGGTCGCGCAGTAACAACCGTGCACGACCTTAACCTGCTGCGTATTACCGAAAACGAAGGTATGTCATGGCCGGTACTGAAGTTTAAACAAGCGGTGTTTCGCCACTTGTTAAAAACGGTTACGAAACGCTCTATACGGATTATCACGCCAACACAGTTCACGAAGACAGACCTGCTTGCCTTTCAGCCTGTGCGCGACGATAAGATCGTCGTTACCTATGAGGCTGCGGATAAATTGTCGAAAAAAGAAACGCCCGTGAAGAAGTATGAGAAGAGAGAATTTATCATCGTCGTCGGCCGTGCTGAAACATACAAGAACCAAAAAGGTGCTATCGAGGCACACCAGCTACTCCTTGCAACTCACCCTGATCTGCATTTGGTTATTATCGGTAAGCGTGATCAAACCAGCCATAACCTAGAGGAATGGGCACAAAATAAAGGCTATAAACAGATAGATTTCTTCGGGTTTGCCACGGACGCACAATTGGCATGGTTTTACGCGCATTGCGCTACTTATGTATTCCCAAGTTTCATGGAAGGTTTCGGTCTACCAGCGCTCGAGGCAATGGTACACGGCGCTCCAGTGGCGAGTAGTAGCGCGACGTGTCTCCCCGAGGTGCTCGGTAAGGCCGCAGTCTACTTTAACCCCGCCAAACCATACGACATAGCACTACAAATCGGCAAGATTCTTGACGACAAAAAACTTCGTACTGAGCTGGTGAAAAAAGGTAAGAGTCAGGCGGCTAAGTATTCGTGGCTGCGCATGGCACAGGAAACACATGCCGTGTACGAACAGGCATTTGATAAAGACTAAGAGCTTTCTTGCGCGATGACGATTCGGCGGTCGCGACCCTCACCTTCAGAGAATGTCCGAATGTTTGGGTACTCGCTCGCGACGTGATGTACGACGCGGCGGTCGGCTGCGTTGAGACTAGCGACATGCGAATCACCAGTACGGAGAACTTCCTCGATCCATTCACGGGCTTGAGCGGATACTTTTTCGGCGCGCTGCTTCTTGTAGTCGGCGATGTCGATATTGACCCGTGTCACCTCGGCGTCTTGTGCCCGCAACATAGTGGAAAGTAGCATTTGCATACTGCGAAGCGTTTCGGCGTTCCGACCGATAAGCAGACTATTGAGCTCTGTCGAGGGGACTTCCAGTTCGATAATATTCTCTTCCAGACTCGCCTCGATGTCTACGTTGATCTCAAAAAACGACAGTATGTCAGAGAGTTGTTTTTTGGCGAAGTCGAGTGATTCTTGGTTATCCATTATTTCTTCCCTCCTTTGGAACGCTTTTTCGAGGTAGATGATGGGGAACTTTTGGCGACGATCCGTGTTACTGTCGCTTCTTCGGCGACATGCGCGCGGGCTTTGGCTGTTGCCTTTTTGCCACCCGACTTCTTAGAAGGGTGTGAGGCGATTTCTTCTAGCTCTTCTTCATCTTCGCGGAGGATAATCGACTGCTGAATAACCGCGACGATCGTCGAGGTTGCATAGTACAGAGCAATCGCGCCCGGCAGGCTCAACATGACGAATAGCATGAATACTGGCAATACGTAGATCATCTTGCCCATGACGGCGTTGTTGATATCTGACTGGTCGGCTTCCTGGCCGTTCGCTGCAGCGCTCAGCAGGTCACGCAGTCCCTTTTTGCCGCTTGTCTGTGGTAATGTCTGTTTACTCTGGATAAACTGCCCAATAGCCGCGACAACCGCTAGTACGACGAGAATTATACTTACACCGTTGTCAGTAAAGGCGTGTTGCGTCAGGTCGACGAGACCAAAGAGCTTTTCGTTAAAGGCTTCCGGATGCGTGATGATGTTATGGATCGGACCGATGTTTTCCAGGAAGTCATATGTCCACCTCGAGAGTTCGTTGAGATGGAGCGTAAAGATTCGGATCACTAGGTAAAGTGCGATAAAGATAGGCAATTGGATAACAAGTATGCCGATAGAGCGGAACGGACTCACACCGTGCTTTTTGTACAGCTCCATCATTTGCATACTTTGGAGCTGACGGTTGCCCTTGGTGCGCTTTTTGATCTGTTCGAGCTCTGGCTGCAGGCGCCGCATCGCCTTGGTCTGGTGCAGCTGCTTCTTGACGAGCGGATACATAACCAATCTAAGGAGAATCGTAAACAAGATAATACTGACACCGAAGTCGGCACCAGGAACTACCGAGTATAACAACATCAGTAGGTTAAATAGCGGCTGTACAATGAGCAGTTCAAATATATTCACAGTTAATTACTCCACGTTTCGGTCAAAATATCCCTTATATAGTATCACTATTTTTTATAGATGTCAGCCGACTCGAACAGTTGCCGGACAAGCTGTACGAGATCCGGATGCGGCATCGATAGTACTTCCGCCGAAAATACTATCAAAACTACGTCGCGATTATCCTCAATCTTCGGTAATTCATGGCGTATGATTTCATATAGGCGACGACGGACACGATTACGACCAACGGCGCCTTTGATCACCTTTTTGCTTATGACGACGGCGACACGCGGGGTTTTACGCCTCGGATGCGAAGATGTCTTGAGTGTCATCAAGTGGGATCGGATCGTTCGCCCATGCGTATAGACGTAGCGTAAACTGCCGTGACCATGAAACCGGTTCTTAAACGAAAGCATATTACTAGTATATAAGAAAAAATCCGCCGGTGTGGCGGATATTTCTCAAATAGCTAGCTTCGCGCGGCCTTTAATACGGCGGCGTTTCAATACCGCTCGGCCGGCCTTGCTGGCAACCCGCGCGCGAAAACCATGCGTTCGTGCACGGTGGCGGGTATGTGGTTGGTGAGTCCTTTTTGGCATAACTTTACTACTTTACATTAATTTTCATTTTTTCGCAAGGCGAGGATTATCCACTGATTTGCTGTTTTTATCCACATATTTACAGATGGGTTACGTAAATGTGGAAAAGTTCGCCTCTAGTCGGCGTTCATTATTTTTCACCCCTTTTCATGGTTGTGGAAAAGTTTTTTGTCACTTATAGTAGTGGTAGTATTCGTTCTTCTGGACGGGGAGTTACAAGACATAATACAGAGGGGAGTTCCGTGCAAAATTCTTTATGGCAGAGCGTATTGGGTGAAATCGAATTATCCGTTCCCCATGCGACGTTCGTGACCTGGTTTAAAAATACCGAACTTATAGAGTCGTCCGACGAAAAAGTGACCATCGCCGTCCCTAATATTTTTGCTGTTCGACAATTCCAAGTAAAATTCACCGACCAAATCAAACAAATCCTAGCAAAAAATGGTATCGAACCGAAACATATAGAATATACCGTAAAAACAGGCGGCGGTCGGCGGTCGACTGTTAACCGCGAAACGACGCATACTACTCGCCCCTCGGCGGACTCGCTGACAAAATCCACGCCTGCACCAGTGGGGAATTTGAATCCTAAATACACGTTCGAGAGCTTTATCGTGGGTTCGAGCAACGACCTCGCCTACACTGCCTGCCAGGCTGTCGCCCAGCATCCGGGAATAAAATATAATCCGCTCTTTCTCTACGGCGGCGTCGGTCTGGGTAAAACACATCTCGCGCAAGCAGTCGGTAATGAGATTATTAAGAAACAACCGGATATGCGGATCCTTTATATAAGCTCTGAGACATTCGTCAAAGAATTCGTCGAGATGATCCGGTTTAAGAAACGCGGATTTTCGGATAAATACCGTAATGTCGACGTCCTTATCGTGGATGATATGCAGTTTATCGCTGGTAAGGAGAAGATCCAGGAAGAATTTTTCCATACGTTTAATACGCTTCATCAGAATAACAAGCAAGTTATCATTACCAGCGATAAGCCGCCGCGCAGTATTCCGACGCTCACCGAGCGTTTGCGCAGCCGGTTCGAGATGGGAATGTCTATCGATATTCAAATGCCGGACTTTGAAACCCGCAGTGCGATTATCGAGGCCAAAGCGGCGCTATCGGGTGTTGAACTCGACCGCGAAACGGTTGAATACCTGGCAAACAACATCAAGACGAATATTCGTGAGCTGGAGGGCGCACTCAATCAACTGCTCGCCTACGCCGAAATGCGCTCGATTACTCCTGATATTTCGACCGCCGAAGGTTTGCTCGGTAATGTCCGCCGTTCGCGACCGCAGCATGTCACCGCCAAGCAGATTGTCGACAAGACAGCGAAGTATTTTTCGCTTTCGCCTTCTGAAATCTGTAGCGCTCAGCGCGACAAACATATCGTTACACCGCGACAGATTGCTATGTATCTCCTGCGAAGCGAGCTTCATTTGAGTTTTCCGAAGATTGCCAACGAGTTAGGGCGCAAAGACCACACGACAGCTATTCATTCGATCGAGAAAATCGAGAAATCAATCAAACTCGACTTTACGATTCGCGAACAAGTTGCCGAAATACGGGAGCGTTTGTATGTTTAAAACTTGTTTCAAAATGGGGAAAACATGCGGAAAATTTGTGTTCAGCCAGTTGAAAAACCGTGAACACTCGTCCACAGAAAGTTACAAAAACGTAATTTTAAAATCTCGCGGCCGTGTACAACTCGCCTTTTTCCAAAGTTTTGCCCAAGTATTTTTCATGTCGTTTTCCACATACTTTTTCCGTCAGTTCGCCCCTGTAAAAGTCGCAGTTTTCCGCACTTTCCCCCACACCTATAACAACCACTACGAAGTAAATAAATTAGAAAGGTAATAACAGTAAGACATGCGCCCCGACAATTTCACAATTCAAAAAATGCCAGAATCATCCATGCTTAATGATTTGCTTCGCTATGTAATTACCGTTACATTTTGTCGCAAATCCTTCAGTCTGAATAATTCTAATCAATTTTTATATCGTAAAATTATCAAGGAGTATGTCTAATGGAACTTTCCGTTACACAAGAAAATCTCACTCGGGCACTTGGTGCTGCGTCTCGTGTCGCGAGCCCAAAGACACAGTTACCTATTTTGAATAATATTCTTCTTCGGACAGATGGACATCGATTGATGGTTGCAGCAACAAATCTGGAGATTGCCACGACTCAGCATATCGGCGCGAAGATCGTAAACAAAGGCGCGATTACTATTCCGGCACGTTTGATTACTGAGTTTGTAGCGAGCTTGCCGAAGACGACTGTCACTCTGAAGGTGACGGATAATAAATTACATATTACGGCCGATGGGTATAATTCTGTAATTAACGGCACGCTCGCCGATGATTTCCCTGAACTGCCGATGATTAATGACAAGGTAGCAGTAAGTTACGCGATCGACACGGCAACACTCAAACAAGCTATCGGTCAGACGATTCTAACTGCTAGTAATGACTCGACACGCCCTGTCTTAACAGGGGTTTACTGGCACTCACACGACGGTGCACTATACCTTGCGGCAACTGATGGCTATCGCCTGTCAGAAAAGCGACTCCTGCCGACGAAAAGCGATGTCTCGGCTATTATCCCGACGAGCACCCTGCAAGAGGTATTGCGAACACTAAGCGATGACGTAAATGAGGTTGAGATGCTTTTTGACGAATCTCAGGTACGGTTCCGCATGAACGACGCCGAGATTACGAGTCGGCTGATAGACGGTAACTTCCCTGATTATCGTCAACTGATTCCGGCGACCAGCGAGTCGGTTATTACGATATCGCGGTCAGACTTCGCACAGATCACGAAAGTAACCGGCCTATTTGCTCGCGAATCTGGCGGCAGTGTCACGCTTACGGCTGATGCTGATAAAGACCTCTTGTCACTTCACTCCGTGGCAAGTGAACTAGGTGAAAACACCTCCGAGGCTAGTGCTGAGGTAAGCGCTGACGGTCAAGTAACGCTTAATTCCCGCTACCTTACTGAAGCCCTGGGCGTAATAGATGGCGAGACGGTGACATTTCGGTTTAGCGGTAAGCTTTCGCCGTGCGTATTGTCCGTGAGTGACAAAAAGGATGCGGATTATCAGCACATCATAATGCCTCTTAAGAGTTAAGAGTACATACTCTTTTGGTGCACTAATCCATGGTAATCAAATCTCTGACCGTCGAAAATATCCGTTCTCACCGCCGGTTTTCGCGTAAGTTCTCTCCGACAGTCACGGTGATTACAGGTCCGAACGGCAGTGGTAAAACATCACTAATCGAGTCGATCCTCGTGGCGCTTGGCGGGCATTCGTTCAAAGGGAATGACAGCGACCTTTTGCGGCGTGATGCGGATTGGTGGCGGATTGATCTGCAGCTTGATGACCAGCTACGAACAGTGAAATACCAGCCTGACGGCACGAAGAAAAAACAGTTTATCGTAGATGACAAAACGAGTCTGAGGCTGCCAGCCGCGGCGCGATACCCGACGGTACTGTTTGAGCCGGATGATTTGCGGCTTTTGCATGGTTCTCCGGCTCGACGACGAGCGTTTATAGACCGATTCGCCGCACAGTTGGTTCCTGACTATGGTCGGGTACTGCGCCGGTATGAACGAGCGCTGCTGCAGCGGAACAAGCTGCTGAAAACCGGTGCCGGCAAGGATGTACTGTTTGCCTGGAATGTGGGCTTGGCGAAATACGGCGCGCATATCATCGATATGCGAGTACGGCTTATCGAACGGTTAAACGCCGGACTCGATACGACGTATCATACGATCGCGAAGACGAAAGATACGGTGTCGCTTCATTATTCGCACACGGTTATTGACTACACCGAACAGAAGCTCCTCGCCGAACTAGAGGTACACACCGAACGCGACCAGTTGCTTGGATTTACAAGTATCGGGCCCCATCGGCATGATGTACTTTTTTCGTTTAACGGTGTCCCGGCTATCGGGTCGGCGTCACGCGGCGAAGTACGGACAATTATATTGGCGCTGAAATTCCTCGAGGTCGATATAGTCCAAGAGGTAACCGAGCAACCCCCTATCGTTCTTCTTGACGATGTCTTGAGCGAGCTTGACGATAAACGCCAGACGCATCTGGCGACGAAATTTCAGAACCATCAGATTATTATGACGAGCACTAATCCGCCGAGTGTACTTGGCGATGCAAAAGTTATTCGGCTGCGGTAACAGGAGGCGCATCGCTTCCTGGCAAGCTGATTGGTTCGTTGATTTCCTGGAGGACGGATTTTGGAACGTCTGGAAATTCGACGGTTGAGAGTAGCGGTACGGGTGGTGTCGTACGAAGTGTCCAGACACCGTGTTTTTTCTGCATGAGGACGCGTAGGGTGTCGCGGTTCATGGAGTCGGTGCCTTTGTATGTCAGTGTCGTGCCGTACCACTCCCCTTTGCCGAACAACTGACCTTGGTTGATACTATAGTCGGTCTTGATCTTCGGATATGCGGTGGTAAGAACGCCGAGGATCGTCGATTGCTCCTTCTTGAGCCGCGCAGCCAGATCTTTCTTGGTCATTGTTTTTGGCGCAGAGGACGATGACTTATGGAGTGAAGAATGAGGTGCGGTAGCCGCGCCGTATGCAACCGACCCGATAGCAACGATAATTGTCGCGATGACAATAAGAGTGATTTTTAGCTGCCGGTTCATTTCTTTTCCTCTTTATTGCTCAGGGGATTATGAAAATCCTCGAAAACAATCTTAAAGTCAGTCGGGTCATAACCGAACTTTCGTATCCGCTCGACGGCGTAAAACCGATATCGCGGCGACGGTGTGTCGACTGTCAACGTGATGGACTGATCGGGGTTTGCGATATACCCTATCATGAAATACGGATCCTTATATGGCAGCTTGGTCGTGATTGGGTTGAGCGCGGTGAAGTATTCGCCGTCGTTGTTTGCCTGTATCGAACCGTATGCTTCGTTTTGCCGGTACTGGTCTTGGTGTTCGGACGCCCATTTTTTAGCCTCGCTACTTTGAGCTATAAGGGATATTGCCACGACGTTTTGATTTTTTTTGTCGGTGACGACGATTTTTTGCGTTTGCGTTTTGAAACCGTCCTTTTTCGCGGTGACGGTATATGTGCCCGCTGGTAGATAATGCGTGCCGTTACCCTCGCGCTGGTCGTTGAACGTGACTGTCGCGTTATGTGGTACGACTGACAGTACGACAGGGATTTTACCGTGGCGATCAACGTAAGTTAGGACGCCCCATAGGGTAATCAACGCGACAAGAATAATTCCGGCTATTTGGAATTGGCGTTTGTGTTCTTGGATGAAGTCGTAATACATAGTTATAGTGCTGCCGGTTCCAGATTAACTTTTTGACGATACCAGCGGAAACTCGGGTCGGTAACACCCTCATGGCCTGCCATTGGCGCGCGTTCGGGACCGGGTATGGATGCTGAAGCTATCTTACTACCAAAGCCTGGTATATCACCAACGTATACATAGGTATGATGCGAGTTAATAGCGACATCGCCCGGCTGACGATCACCGGCATCGGTGGCGCTGATAGGTTCCCAGTTCTTCCTGAGCCAGGCCTCCTGACTTGCGGTCGGTCCTCCGCGACCATTGGAATTATACCCTTTATCGAAGCCGCTGTCGTACATCAGTATAGTGACGAATCCGCCGCAGTCGTCACCTTTTATATGCGTCCCACCTACATAGCGGCCTTCCTTCATCGCCTTAGTGACAGCCGCAGCGTAAGCGGGTTTTTGATCGGTTGCGAATATAACCTTACCGAGGGCTTCCGGCAGACTATTCGTACTACCGTTGATATATCGTGACCATGCGTACTGGGTTGTCATTTGTTGGATGTTACCGTTGCCATAACCCCCCGCGACGCAACTGCCGGTTGCCGTATCCCCTGTAGTTGTAGAGTCAGCGAGTAATTGCACGTCGCTTGTCGAGCCAGCTAATGCCGGAGCGTCGCTGTACATGGTGTAGAATTTCTGCGCGTTACCACCGCGGTTGTTGACGACCTGCGCGTGCGAGTCGGCCGAGCTTTCGTATCCGTCGTGCACGATCACGGCTGCTTCGACGGGATCGTTCGTCGCTTTGAGCGCGGTTACTGTATGAGGGTACTTTTCGGTCATTTCTTTCCATGCGTAAGATAACTGGCCGCCCAGATCAGTAATATCAACGCCCAGACGATGAGTTTCTTCGACGAGGCCTTTTTGCCGGCCACCTGACGTCCATTGCGCCAAGCCAAATCCGACGCCGGATGTCGGGGTATAGCCCGTACCTGGTTTCGCGTGTCCGCCACCCTGGATAATCGTCGGATCGAGACCGGACTCGGCCATAAAGTTACCGGCGATACCGGTTGCTTGTGCCAGGGTGAGACCGTGTTGCATAAAGAACGTTAAGATCTTTTCCAAATTATCCTTACCACTTAATGTGACGTAGCCGGTCGCCTGGTTGCTTTCGCAGCGCGGGTCGTAAAACAAAATATCATTGCCTGAATAAAATGCCTGATCATAGGTCGAAGCAGCCTTAACGGTATCGATGAGATATGCCGAAACTAATATAGCCACGGTAATAATAGAGAGGAATCGTCTAAGCACTGCTTACTCCCGCGCTGGCACGCGCCGCCTCTATGGTAGGTGCCGGATCGATCGCAGTACCGGTAGTGAGTGGAGAGCCTTGCCATAATTCAAAGAGTAGATGCGGGGTCGAGTCGCCGCTGCCAGCTCCGCCAATCCGGCCGATTTCCTGACCGGCCTTTACTTTGTCGCCGACATTGACGAAGACGCCATTTGCTGCCATGTGTCCGTAGACGGTACTCATTTTGCGTCCATTCACTTGATGTTCGATAACGATCCAATTACCGAGGCGCATTGACGGGCCGGCTGCCATAACCCTACCGCCATACGCTGCGAAGATTGGCTGACCGGCGGTATCCGCGGGATTTTTAGCGGCGATAGAAACGCCGTTATAATCGGCAGGATCTGACGCGGTGTGGAATCCATTCGTCACCGTATCGTTGGCGAGTGTTGGGAATGCCCAACCGTTACTGCCGACAGGACCCTTTTGCCCGTCGGCAAAGCCGGTGGTGCCCGGTGCTGCCGGTTGGTTGCTTTGGTCTGGCTGATCCATTGAGATTTGGATCGACTGATCCATCGTATAGACGCGGAAATGTTCGTTCAGTTCCTGGTAGGCAGGGTCAAAGCAAGCGCTGCCGTCGCCACTGTCTGGATTTTCGGGGTCTTCCTCGCCCCATCCGGTTGTCCGGTGAGCGCATTGGTGGAGGAATTTGACGTAGTTCCATGGTTGGCCGTTGTCTTTTGCTTCGCCTGTGTCACTGGCGGGGTCAATATTGCCCGTATCGGCCATCCACTGGGCGTTTTCCAACGGGTTCATTGCTAACTCTTTATCGCTCATCCAGTAACGGACTTCGCAAAACGGTCCGGCTGTAATTCCGATTGATTGATACATCATATCGTTACACTGACCGAAATAATTGTTTGCTACGGCGCCAGCGGAGGGTTGGATGATGCTAGCGAACGTCTTAGGCACGAGGCTCGCGATATTCATAATCGCCATACTGGCGTTTGTCCGTGATTGCTGGACGGTTGGTACGAGCGAGAAAACCATCGATCCGAGGAACGAATAAGGATTTGTAATATCCAGCGGTGTTGTCCGTGCCATATAGCGCTCGATAGCAGCGTATTTTTGGGTTGTTTCACGGTTTTTGGCTAGGTAATCCTGTCCGCCCTGCGTTGTGACAGGTGCCATGCCGCGGCTCTGCGCTACGTCACCGAGTAATCCGGCAGTGCCGACATATGCCGCGTTGCCGGAGTCATAACCATCGATATCCTTGAACACGTCACCGGCGATCATCTCGCCTAACTGAGACTCAATAAGCGGCGAAGCGAGCTGCAGAGCGAATGATGCGACACCAGAGGCGAGCGTCCAGGTGCCGAATGTTGCTACGCCGGTCGCGATACCAGCGGCGAAAGCGCCAACCCGGACAAACGGACTCTGGATGTACCGGCACTTTTTACTGATCTCTTTCGGGTTGGGATTGCCGCCGTTTACCATACGGGCAATCGTACTTGTGACAGTGTCGAGAATCATCGGCGCGCCGCCACCACCAAGTGAGAACCGTGCATCGTTAGCGCTTAGTTTGCCGACTGTTTCGCCGGAAGCGATCTTGAAACCCTTGGAGTCGAAGGCATTACCGGTGTTGGGATTATCCATGGTCGGCGGTTTACTGTTGGCGTCGGTCGTCGCTAGTTTTGACTCGTCGAGAACCTGTGATTCCGGCTGCGTCGCCATGAGGGTACTTCCGGCGAAACTGACTTCGTCTTCGGTGGCGTCACCCGCCTTGATCTTGTCGCCCATCGTCAACACCAGCGCCAGGGCAAACCGGATCGCCTGGTATTTCTTGATAACTTTTGCCAGGGATGAGACGCGTCGGATGGTATTAAACAAACTGCAACTCGTGTCGGCGACACTGTCGATCGCGACGCTTTTGACGACCGCGTTTTTCAGTACGCCTGTCGTACCCCCGGCAGAGACGAGCTTTTCAACCCGCTTCTCCATGTCGTTCGCCGACTTGACCGCATCGGGATCGATCGGTTTGCCGTTTTCGTCGACATAGGTCGTATTGCCGTCTTTGTCCTTGATCGGGGTGATTGCCTTGGCGTGGGTATCTTCGAGTCCGCCAGCGATGCGGTTGAGGCTTTTTTGGCGCTCTTCGTCAGTGTTACCGGTGATTTTTTCGTTTTTCGTGGCTTTTGCCCGAGTCAGTACTTGCCGGACGACTGGGTCGCCTAATGTTTTGTATTTGGGATTGTAACCGCCTGTCCAGGCCGCTATGAAGGCTGGATTATTCCTAAGCTCGTGGTGGAGTTTGGTAGCGTCGTCGATAACTGTTACGCCGTCGTTGTCTATGAAAGTAATCTTACTTATCTTGCCTCGACCGTTTTTGATGTTTTCGCGGTCGATCTTGATACCGCTGTTGTTTTTTTCGAATTGTTTTACCTGACGATCCGACATCGTCGCGAATCGACACTTTATTTTGACAAGGCCGCAGGAACCGGAGGTGGTCTTTTTCATCTTGGCACGCAGAATTGACGCTGAACGGCTGTCAACGGCATGAAGCTGATCATTCAAACTATGCGTAAGAACTTCTTTCATCTCGACAATCGCGATACTTGGTGAAAACAGTACGGTCAAAAATCCGCCGCCACCGAAAAGGAGGAAGAGTATCGTTATCATTGAGCTTTTTCCGCGGAGGTTTTTGGCTTTGAAGAATTGCCGGCGGCGTGAGTTTTGCGGACGTTTCGGAGCGGCGGGGTCGATCTTCTTGACGAAGCTGCCAAGCGCTTCATTTTGCCGGATCATACCGCCAAGTACGTCGCTTTTACCCCTGTTGTCTGAAGATGATTCGGATTTTTTGTAGTAATCCGGCTCTTGGTCGGAGCTGTGTTGTTCCAGATCACGAATATGCCGCCCAGCAGCTGCGCGACGGTCGTATTTTTTATCCAGATTTTCCTCAAGTTTATCAGCTCGCATAACAGGGGTCTCGTTCTTGAATATTCTAACATAAAGTTGATAACAAGTACAGAGTATGGGATATAGTATAATTCTCGTGGTATTAGCGGGCGCGCTCGTGTGGCATAATGGTAATGAATATGACTGTAGACCATGTGTTTTTGTGGCTATCCGTGTTTGTCGCGACAAGCGTTGAGATGGTCGAGGCGTTGACGATTATATTGGCGCTCGGAATAACACGTGGCTGGCGATCCGCACTGCTTGCAACCGTGGCGGCATTAGCGGCACTGGCGGTTGTCGTGGGTGTGTTTAACAGTGTTATTTCGCAGATAACAGACGAAAGATATATTCCGATCGGTCCACTATGGGCGGTCGTGGGCGGCCTGCTGCTGATCTTTGGATTGCAGTGGATGAAGAAAGCGATATTACGTATAGGCGGTATCTTACCAAGCCGTGACGAAGAGGAAATCTACAAGAAGCTCGTGACCAGCGCGAAAAAAGCCAAAAAAAGCAAACAAGCGATCGACTGGTATAGTTTCACGATGGTGTTCAAGGGTGTGCTTCTCGAAGGATTTGAAGTCGTGTTTATCGTTGTGATATTTGGCAGTGCCAGAGGTGAACTTGGTATTGGTGTCACCGCCGCGCTCGCCGCGCTCGTATTCGTGGCACTGCTTGGACTGGTTATTCATAAACCGCTTTCACGTATCCCGGAAAACTGGATGAAACTGACAGTCGGACTGCTCCTCGTGACATTCGGGACATACTTTGGCTCCGAGGGAGTCGGTATTTTGTGGCCGCTTGGCGAATGGGCGATCCTGTACCTTCTCGTGTTTTATAGCTTATTCTCCTACTTTGCTATTCAGATGGTTCGCGGTTCACGAGCTGCTATGCGAGGAGTCGCGTCGTGAAATACGTTCGAGGATTCTTCACTTTCTGGAAGCATTTTATTCTGGGCGACGACAGTACGATCGCCGTGACGATACTGTGGCTGCTGCTTTTCGTATGGTCGCTGTCGGCGAACTTTTTGAACGGCTGGTTCGTAATGCCGCTTATTGTCGCGCTCTTGCTATCGGTACTTTTTTATAACAACACGGCCAAGACTCCCCTCTTTCATGAGCGATCGGACAGGTTTCGTTTTTGTATGGTAACAGTATTACCGTTTGTCGTAGTGCTTGGACTACCGCTCCTTGTATTTCGCTATAGCACGGGCATCAGTAATGTGCGGTATACGATTTTGCCGCTTGTGGTTTATGTAATTATTGCTGCTGTTTTGGCGGTTATCACGTATAAACCGTACAAGAGATTTCCTGCTGTAACAGTGTTTTTATTCGGTGTGGTGGTGTTTTCGCTGCAGCAAACAGGCTTAGTTGCCTGGCTGCTGAAATGAGACGCCCGCCAGAGGAACCTTATAGCTGGTGATGTATTCTTTTACCGCCGGAATACAGTTTGTCGACGGTGACACGGGGTTAGTGATGATAGAAAAATGAGCGAAGTTTATGTAGTTCAGGTCGCAGCCGCCAATAGTGTTCGGGATAAGGAGATTAAACTCATGAATTGGAACAGTCGGCGGGTTTTGACCTTGGAGTGGAATCCTATCGAGACGGAACGAAAGCTCTGGCCGGTTGCCGCCCTTTTGGATGGAGACGTACACGTAATCGCCGTCGACGCTTGGCTTGATTTGTGACGGGCTACCAGTGACGGGGTCGAACGAGATATACGTTGAGGCCTCACCTGTTGATAGGTCGAAGCGCATAACTCTGTTGTTGACGCCATATAGCAGCGTGTTGTCGTCGAGCCAGACCGGACTCATGAAATTACCGCTCGGTAACACGCCGATTTTGTTGAACTTGTCGTCAAAGAGTTCGGATGTGTCACCTGACGTAACGAGTTTTTTTCCTGATGGCGACCATGCCGCCTCGTATGCTTCGCCCTCGATCTGGTATTTTTCGCCGTCACGATGAATGATGACGAGATTTCCTTCGCGACGGTTGTTTTTCGCCTTTTGCCACAAAAGTATCGCGTCGTTCGAGACCGTGAGGATTCCGACGCTTTGCGGTGACGTATAAATCTTCGTGAATGACCCGTCGGCATTACCACGATAAATAGTATGACTGTCTGATACGTACCATGTTTGATCAGGCGCAACACCGGCACTACTGGAGACATTAACGGTGAATGGCGTTAGTATGTGCGTAACGAAATTACCCTCGATCTTCGTGAATACATAGTGGTTGTTTTTGTCGGTTCCATAGCCAATACCAAATGCCGGGTTCGCCCACGAGATATTCGTGTAGATAGTACCTGGATCGAGCTTGTTTACTGTCCCGGACGAATCAACACTATATAACCGATGATCGGCGCTGTTTCTGTCGATAAAGCGCAACGTATCTTTCGATGCGGCGATACTAGCAGCACCGAAACTGCTTACCGGCTCGCTTTCGGCGTTTTTGATGGCGGCATCGCCAAGGTTCATAGTAAGCTCTTTGTGTTCGCCGACGCCGAGCTTTACTATTTTGTTCGCGGTCTGGGACACGCTTTTCACGGTGATAATATACGTACCAGCCGACAGACGCAGATGAGCGGTATTTCCCCTTTGGTCTACGTCTACTTGGTTTTGCGTGGTGTTCAGGTCTTGGCGCACCATGATGGTGTTCGACGAACTATTTGTCGTGATCGTCAGTGTCGCCATGGAAAAGTACCAGACGATTATCCAACCAAATACCCCGAGTAATATAACGATAAGGGCGACGATGAGCGTGTGTCTTTGTTGGCTTGTCATACAGTTACCTCCTTACCATTTCGGCCAATCTGCTGGCGGCGGCGTCTGGCTAATACCTGCTCCGCTGTCATGGCCCTTTCCAACGCCTAATGTTTCCAGGAATTTACCAACATCCGTACCGGAGTTGGAAGCGTACGCGTTTGCTTTGCCAGGATAGTCACTCCAACTGACATAGGAATTTTGACCACCTTCGCTCCAACCTATCTCTAGGTACGTGCCATGGTTTTCGTACTGACATATCGGCTGGTTCGTCGCTACTTTGTCACCAACCTTTACGAGCGGCTTACAATCCTCGGCTATGTACATGAAGAGTCCTTTGGCTTTACCGGCAGTGATCTTATATGCCATATATAGGCCAGGATCGCCCGGCCAGCCGGATCCGCTGCTAGCGGTCTGAACAAGCGTGATTTCTGCCGGGCAGGTGGCGTAGACCGGACCGGAACCGCCATCACCACCGTAGTCGAGTCCGCCATCCCAGCGCATAGGCGCGGAATTTTTCAGGTCGCGGAATGGGTTCTGGCATTCACCGTTGTCGTTCGCGGGCGCGCTACATCCGTCTGAACCGGTTGATGAACTCGTGTCGCTTTCAGCGGACAGTGGTGACACATCACTGCCGTCACCCTTGTAAATCGCTGCTTCGACCTCTGGTGGATATGGTGTACCCTTGGTTGCTTTGTTGTAAATTGCCTGAGCATACATACGGCGGACGGAGGCAGACGCATCTGCCGCATGACGTTCGTATTTAAGTTCGAACACCGACGCCGCTTCTTCGACGGTTGACGTGGCTTTGACTGCGTCACCGGCTGGTTTTTCGTTCGTGTTGAGCTCATTGACGAGATATTCGAGCTGGACACCAAGTTGATTCGGGTCTTTACCGGCGTCTTTCGTGGGTCGGATCATCTTGCCGGCCGGTGTCCATTGGACAATACCCCACCCTAAGGGACTGCCGACTATTTGGTCTGCCGGTGTCTGATCGTTTAGTCCTGTTCCCTGGAATCGCTGCGGGTTGACGCCGGATTCGTGAATCATATTACCAACAATACCGGCCGCCTGTTCGGGGCTGAATCCGTGTGCAACAAGGTAGTTGTATGCTCGCTCAGCGTTGTTATCACCCGGAAGTGACGACGCAGCCCCGCCGGTTCCGCATGCCGCGGCGCAATCGTCGTAATATAAAATATCGTTCGTTTGGCGGAATATTTGCCTTGCCCGCCGTTCGGGGTTGTCGGGATCGCAGAGGTCATTAGTACTTACCGCATAGACAAAAGCGGCCTGGAACATGTTCAAGAAACAGCCAACAAGCAGGAGTGTCCAGCGGGCTTTCTTGAACCAAGTTTTCATTACAGTGCCTGCCTCACTGCACTTGGTAATGGTATGGAATCAGGGAAATAAGTCCCCGGTCCGGCGACGATGGTGAGCGGATTGTTCGGGTCGTTCGTCTGGTGAAATACGACCTTCGCCGGCTCTAGGTTTCCGGATCTGATCGTGACGATATACCAACCAGCCATAGGGTTTTGAGTATTTAATATACCGAACGACACCTGGCCGCTACTGTCTGGGGCAACGCTGTTTGACTGGACGATAAGATCATAGAAATTATCCTGAGTCGGTGCCGCTTTCGTAGCGCCACCTGAGTTTTGGTTGGAGTTGGTGGTTCCGGGTTCAGAGTTGGAATTGTTGTTTTGATTTTGTTTCCGCCGCTTTATCTCCTCCGCAGAAATAGTCTCGCCGGTTTCAACTTTGGTCTTGGTCGGTTCGTTACTCTTTTTGTTATTGTTTAGCACCACGATAGTTACTATGATAACAACAAGCACGACAACTATCGAAAGCGTTATTAATAAAATTCTTTTTCTACTAAATCCGTCCATAACTATACCGATTGACCACCCTTATATCTTAGTACAAATGTCTCGGTTCCCTGGTAGTTGCCGGGGCTGGATCCGAACCCTTCGCCACAGCCAGTGGTGTGGGATCCGACCGTCTTGAATTTACCGTCATTTACTTCAGTGATTACCTCGACGTGGTTCACGCAGTCGATTGCTATGTCGCCGGGTTGCGCCTGTTCACGCGGAACATGTTCGAAGTTCTTAGTGTCCGCGCAAAGAGACTGGGTGTTGACGTCGCCGATATCGTTGCCGGTTGCCTGGAGGACAACCGCACGGATAAACGCCGAACAGTCGACCGCATACTCACCGGTGAAGTGGTTTTTGATCGCTTCTTCTACCCATTCCTTACTCTTGCCGTGACCACCACCGTAGGTGTAACACGAGTTGTATTTGGCACCCCATGTACCCATTTCCTTGGCTGTTTCGAGGATACTTCCGTTACCCTTCGTGCTCGTCGCGGCCGCGCCGAGAGCGGGAGGCTCGTCGTTCGTGCAGTCGGTGGCGTTGTTTGCTATGGCGTATTGGACGTAACACATGTTGTAGTAGTACGCGAACGCGTCCATCATGTAACTATCCTTGGTGCACTGTTTGCCGCTATGCCAATCCTGCTCTTTGGCGCTACCTGAGCCGGTGTCCAGATCCGTAGAGCCCATTTCAAGTGCTCGTTCGCCGGTGCAATATTTGATGTATTGATCGAACTGGCTATCGGGTATAGTCTTACCCTCTTTGTCGATACTGGCGAGATCGCCAGACTTGATGCAATTACTAACACTGAGTTTTCCTAGCGCTTGTGAGAATTGTGTTATGAGACCACAAGTCTCGTCCTTGGTACCGCTGTTGCTACCGGAACCCTCGTCGTCTGATTGTGGTTCTTGCATCCATTTGATAACTTCGCTGAGGTGGTCGGTCTTGCCGGTTGCGTCTTCTTCAGCCCACTTTAGTACACGCGGCGAAGAGATCATGATCGCTTGGCCACTCCAGTCACAGAGCATGTCGTTCTCCCACTTCTCACTGTCGCGACAGACGCCGTTGTTTATTCGCGAGGCAAGCGTCGCTCGGTCGATCGTCAGCAGGGCTGGCTGGCTATGGAGCGCTTGGGCTGTCGGTAAAATAGTATTAGACAGGACACCGAAAACGTTTGCCAAGAATGAGAACCCGGTTTTTTTAGTTGGATCAGTCGGATATGGATTAAGCGATTGGACGATCTGCCCCATGAACGAATATCGGTTATTTATATTGAACGGTTCAGAACGAGCGTCGTAACGAGCTAATTCAGGACCGTATTTGTTATATGTGTCGTCTGTCGAACTGACAAAGGAAGCTATTGCAGCCTGCGAGATGGCGGGCTTAAGGCCGCTCGACTGGCTCTTGCGTGTCAAGAACAACCCCATAGCAGCGGCTATGGCATCGCCGGCGGCTGGACCGCGGAGGTCATTGTCTAGGATGACCTTGTCGACACCAAGTCCGATAAGGGCTGGAATGACAAGTTCCATGGCTTTTTGCGCGGCAACGAATATACTAACCCACTTCGCGGCACCGATCAAAAAGTCTCCTACGCACTTGACCTGGCTGACAACAGTCGGTAGGAAACACTGGGCGAGGTTTGCGGCGGCGATACCGTTCGCGAGAGTGTTCGCCGCGATACAGGCGGTACGGATATTTCGTTTACCCTCTTTAATATCACCGCCTCCAAAGGCGTCCTGCGTCCACTTGAGGATTGAATCCGCGACGACCGCGCCGCCGCCAATCGCTCCGGTGGTGAATTTTTTGGTAAAGTCTGTAAGTTTCGTCTTGTCGCCGTAGAGCATCATACGTAATCCCTGGGAGTCGAAGGCATTCTTACCTTTTATATCGTCGATCTGCTCCTTGGCTTTTCGTTTATCCTCTTCTGATTTCAGGTCATCGGTGCTAATACCGAATTTTTGCATTTCCTCCTTATCCTCGTCGGTAAGTGTGTTTTTGTCTATTTTCTCTTTTAGATCCTCAGCCTTTGAGGGAGAAAGGTAATCGACGAGTCGTGTAAAACGGTCTTCGATTTCCTGGAAGTCCGCACTTGTGGCGCTCCCGTCCGCCATCTTGGAAATCAGTCGGAAAAACGGCCACCCGAAACGAATAAGATCAGTTACCCACACCGCCTTGACGGCTCCTACGGACACACGGGTGATATTGTATGCCATACAGGCTATCTGTGCCGCCGTGGCTCCGGTGCCCGCAATCCCCTGCGCGGACTTTACAGCGGTCTTGAGGAGGTTTTTCGGATCGCTCGGGTCAACGCTTGCGCTTGCTTTTCGCGCCTCGTCCTCGGCTAGTTTTTTGGTTACTTCGTTTACCTTTTTTTCTTCAGGCGTTGCCCGCCCTTTACTTAAACCGAACTTTTGGAGTAATTTACCGAACTTTCCATGCAAAAAGTCGGATCGCAAAGGATCCACGACGCGAGATACCATGCTGCGCGCCCGAACGTTGTTGTCGGCGTGTTCATTAAAGGCCGGTCCACTCCTTGCTTCGTAGCCATCACGAAACTCAAGCGAACTTACCTTTACTCGTTCGCCCTCTTTCATCTTGTCTGGATCAATCACATCGTTAGGTGAGCCGCGCACAGGGTTACCCTGGGCGTCGACGACCTGACCCCGTACTTTAAAGAAGCCGTCCCTCCACTTTTTTACCTGCTCTTTGGTGGCTGTTTTCATCTTACAAACCAACTGAACCTTACCGCATGCAGACGAACCAATCATGTTGTTGAATGCGCGCCGCATGACGAGGTTTGTTCGGCTGTCGTTTGCACTTTCGTTGGTCAAGTTCTTTTCAAGCGCCATCCAGAATGAGCTGCCGCCCGCCATACTGAGCATGATTGCTCCCGCGAATGTCAGTGCGGCCGTAACACCGGCCGTCGGCTTGGAGCCCCTTTTCGAAAACATGCGTTGCAGCGGGTTTTTCCTACTTTCGAACTGAGAACCCGGCTGGTATATGCTACTACCAGACTTCTCCTTTTTCTGGATTTTCGACTGAGAACTTTCTTCGTCAGGCTCGTCGGCATTGTAGTTGCGTTGAATCGTATCGCCGTGCGCGTCGACTTTCTGACGAGGCGCATCAGCGCCGTAATTGTTTGCGACAACGGTATTGAAGTCCTCGTCTTTGGGAGCCTTGGCTGTAGGGTTGAATTTTTCGTCGTAGGCTCGTTGGCTCGGATCAAGACCGTCCGACTCGTTGCCGGCCTGGCGCTCTCGTTCCTGTAGGTCATCGGCAACACTCACGCATTACCCCTGGTTCTGCAATCCTTGAGACCCTTGGGCCGACATTCTCTCCTGGGCCTCACGTTGTTTTGCAAGCTCTTCCATGCGGCGCTGTTCTTCTTGTTGTAGTTGCTGGACAGGGTTGGTAGTAACAAGTTGATGCTCGGTACGACTGGCGACCACCTGAACGTGGACGTGGTTGGCACCGGCAAAGAAGAGTCCTTGCCCGACCGGGAAGTTGCTCAGACGTTTACGTTCCTCGTCGGTCAGCTTAAAGACATCCGCTAATACGTCGACGGCGCTTGGTGACTGTTTAAGGAGTAGCTGCATAGAGGAGTTGGCCACGATAGCGCGCCCCATCTTGCTGGCCATGAAGTCCTCGACATCCTGGCTAATCGTCGTGACGCCCAGGTAGTATTTTCGGGCGCGCTTGGCGAGGCTAAAGAGGAAGTTCGCGCTGTCTTCGTATTTCATGAGCTGCCAAGCCTCGTCTACGATCAGCATGCGCTTTTTCAGGTGCGAACGCGTAACGTTCCAGATGTGAGACAGGACGATATACATGGCGACCGGACGTAGCTCGTCCTCAAGGTCGCGGATATTAAAGACGACCATTTGGTTGTTGATGTCGATATTGGACTGCTGGCTAAAGATACCGGCGAACGTACCGGACGTGTATTTGCGCAGGCGCTGTGCGAGCGCGGGGCCGCTGCCTTCCATATGCACGAGCGTATCGTAGAGATCGACCATCGTCGGTGGCGTGGAGGTGTGCGTGAGCGGATCGCTCGTAATACCGGCGCGCGCGTAGGTGTCGATTAACGCTTGGTCGAGATCGGCCTCTTCTGCCGGTGTCATGGCTGTTGTCGCTGTTTGGCCGCTTGCCTGCAAGGTGGCGCCACCAAGCATGAGTCGCAGGAGACCGTGCAGGGTGACAAGGTTGGCGCGCAACGCATCGTCTGCCTCTTCACTGTCGATGACACGCGGCAGGTCAAACGGATTCACGCGGACATCAGAGTTCAAACTGAGGCGGATATAACTACCGCCGACAGCGTCGCTTAGCTTCTGGTACTCGTTTTCAGGGTCGATAATCAGCACGTCGGCACCCATCATCATGGAGCGAACTGCTTCGAGCTTGACTGTGAACGACTTACCGGAACCGGACTTCGCGAAGACGACCATGTTGGCGTTTTCCAGCGTGAACCGGTCAAAGATAATTAGGCCGTTGTTATGCATGTTGATGCCGTACAAGATACCCTTTTCCTGTGTCAGGTCGGCGCTGGTGAACGGGAAGGATGTGCTGATCGCACCGGTGTTCATGTTACGACGAATCTGCAACTGATCGGTCATTTGCGGTACGGTGGTATTGAGACCCTGTTCCTGTTGTGAAGAAGCAACTTTGGAAAAGACGAGTTGCTGGCCAAAGATCGTCTCGATCTTGTGCTGGATAAAGTTTAGTTCGTCGATACTGTCGGCATACATGGTGATATAGAGGCCGTAACGGAAGAAACGTTCGGAGCCGACCTGGATTTCGTCTCGTAGTTCCTCGGCGTCGTTGAGCGCCGCCTCAAGGCCCGGGTCGCGAGTACGACCCTTCTCTTCGTTGATAGCCATGGTCGCCTGCATTTGCGTCACTTTTTTGCGCAGGTTCTTCAGGACTACCTCTGACTCAACCGGATAAAAGAACATGCTGACATCGAGCACTTCGTCGATATTGATGATACTACTCAGCCAGCCGGTATAAATCTGGCGCGGATAAGCGTAGACGTAGATCGTACGGCCGTATTTGGTACCGAGGCGGAAGTAGCTGGCATGGATCTCAAGCGATGATGGCGCCACGAGGTCGCGCAGTGTCGTGATACCCTTTTGGAACGCCTGCTCAACCTCAGCTTGCTCACGGGCACGCTGTTGGGCGGCAATATCGACAGCGTCGGGACGTTTTGCACTCATAGCAGGATCTCCTTCGTGTTAGCCATCACTTAGCTACCTCCTGGGGCTGGTCGTCCTCGCGGATCAGGTGTGGTCGTGGTGCCTCACCTTCTCCCTTACGAACATACATCGCGGTAATACTCTCGAAGTTGCCGAGCGGCTCACGAACCGCCGTGTCGGGGTTGTAGAAGTTGTAGTAGAGTTCGCCCAGCTCCTTGGTGTTTAACTGCACACACTTGATTCCTAACTGAAACAGTCCGCTCATCACGGAGTCGACGTGATTTTTGATCTCGTCTTTTGCCTTTTCGTAGGCGGCGTGATCAACCACAATAGACCGCTGTTGCGGCGTACCTCCGAAAATCGTAGAAAACAAACCCTTGCTGCTGCGTTTGAGCGTAGCAAGGTCTCCGTGCGGCCAGTACGGGATAACGACGTAGAATGATTTGTCCATAATGTTCGCCTCTTGGGAAAGCGTGTCGATAAAGTCGATGTAATCGTCGGTCAGGACGTTGAGAAGCATGTTTTCCTGGTCGCGACGGATGTTCGTCAGGCGTTCGATATACGGGCCGATATCGACGCGTTGCGAGCGAATAAGGATCTGAACCGGGAAATACAGCGAGTTGAGGAAGTTCTGGTAGCTATACTCGATACCCTCGCGCTCCTTGCTGCTCATGAGGTCGAAGTTGATAGACTTACAGGCAACTACCGCTCGGAAACTACCGTCGTTCATGATGACCATGTTGTCGCGTAGCTCACTGAAAAGCAGGCTGTTTTGCGTGGTGTTCGGGTTGGCTGGCGGAGGTGGCGTACGTGCTTGATCGGGCTGAGCGGGCGCTCCTGGTGCCGGGGGCTGTCCTGGTGCTCCGCCGACCGGTGGAGGCGCGCCAGCAGCACCCTGTCCAGGGACGGGTGGTGCTGGTTGCTGCTGCGCATTTGGGCCCATGGTTTTCCTCCACCTAGTGGAACGAGATCGTCACTTCGTCGCCGTTCTTCAATACTTTGTTCTTTTCGGCGACGCGGTTGGCTTCCTTGGCTAACGTCTGAACGGAAACATCCGTTTGTTGTGACAACTCATTCGCTTGTTTTTGAGTTAGTTCTATTGTACCAGTATCGGGGGTAGAAACGCTAGTGTTTGTCGGAGTTTTTGCCGCCGGAGCTGTCGGGGGTGGCGGTGAGGGAGCAGTAGTCTTTTCGCCTGCTTCTTCGAGGAGGGCGTTAGCAAGCGCGACAGCGTCCATACTGTTCTTTTTCGCCTGTTGCTTGACTGATTCTGCCTGTTTGGCATAGATTTCATCGAGAGTTGGAAGTTTTGATACTGGTGGCGTAGTATCGTCAGCCGGATCGGCCTTTGTCGCCGGAGCTACCTTGGCTTGATCGGCGGCGGGTGCAGAGGCGGTGCTTCCTGCCGACTGCGGCGCGGATGATGGCTTGCTCGCCGTCTGTATGCTGCTAATCGCATTTTTGCGGCGCGCGCCAGCCTCTTCGCTGAGGTGCTTTGTCATAGCCTGTGCGGCAGGGGTAGAACTGTCCATCATGTCGGGTGTTTGCTGCGACTCGTAATACAGGTCGTTGCTGATCGACGTGTCGGCGACCGCACCGGCACCACGAATAGCCCAACCGTGCGTATCAACTAATCCGGCGAGATACTCCAAGCGCTTGGTCGCTTCGTCTTGGTTAAGATCTTTGGTGAGAATTTTGTCGGCGTCTTTGGGTGGGATAATCGTTACGAACGAGTCGATACCGTCTGGCTGCCAAAACCGTTTGCGCGACTTCAAGAAATAAAAAGACACCACTGCCGACAGATACGCCTCCATAGGTTGATCCTTACGAAGCGGTAGCGCCAGCGCGGCGAAAAAGACGATAATTGGCAGCGGGATAATTGCCAGCGGGATAAACAGTTGGCTAAGTCCCCATGAGCCAGCCATAGAGATTGCCACGATAATCAAGTAGACAAACTGACGGAAACTAAAGGGTCCGATCAGCTTATCGTCCGCCTCTACGTCTTGCGGTACTTTATAGACTGCCATACTGCGCCACCATACGGTGGTATTATACCGTATCTCTTATGCTTTTGCGAGGGTAGAGGCTATACCTTGTCGCTGTTTTCGACGAGTTCGCCCATCAGAATCGCGACTTCGTCTTCAATAATTTCTTTCAGCTCGGGTACATTTGTCTGGAGCCAGGCTTGGAGCTGCTCGTCACTACTGTCACGAAGTGCCGCTAGTTCTTCTAGTTGCTTTTCCTCGAGCATGTCAACGATAGCGTCAACCACGCGATTACCGAGTGTTTCTTCAAAATGTTCGGAAAAGGCGGTACGCGTTTGCTCATCGAGGTCGATACCGATATTCTGTAGGAATTGTTGAGTTAGTACAGGCATACCATTATGCTACCAGATTATAGTTACCTTTAGTATCGGCACCGCGTTTCTCGCTTTCGACAGCCTCTTCAAACCGGGCGATAAGCCCCATGGCTGCTGATTCTACCGTGTCCCTGACAATCGGGATGTTCATAATCTTCGAGTTAAACCCTTTGCGGCCAAGCGCTTCCAGGCCCTGAACAGTACTAGACTCACCGATTAGTTCACGCAACATACTCTTGTGTGCGCTATCAACCTCTTTGTTCTTCGAACCTTTCTTTGCTAGGCGTCGGTTTTTACGACCCTGGCCGACCATATCGTAAAAGCTGGCAGGATTTCCATCTTTGTCGAGCGGACGTTCTTCGGCACCGACCTTGTCGTAGTATCCTTTTTCAACCTTTAACATCTCGTGAATACGATGCCGGAGTTGTTCCTCGCGTCCGTTTCGTACCTTGTCGCGTGTGCCACCAGCCTGAGTCTTCGCCTCATGAGAAATATTGAGGTCTTTATGAGCTTTTTCGAGATACTCCAGCCGTATGCTTTCGACGCGTGACTTGTTGGCGAATTTATCTCGGCGTCGGCCAAGTATTGCTGCCTGTGATTTGCGGCCGTAACGGTCGCGTTTTTTGGTAACACTTTCGATTTTTCGGCGCTTCAACTTGTCTTGTAGCGCGAACTTCTTGTCGCCGATCTTGTGGGTAATCTTTTCACCTTTTTGTACGACCCAGTCGGCGCTTTCGAGTACCATTTGATCAATGCGCTGAGAGCCCTCTAGTACGATCTTTGCTTCGGCACGTGCCGGTGTATCGTCTGTTTCGATATCGTCTTCTGGGGCTGGTTCTGGCTCGACAACCTCCTCAGAGTAAGCAATCGGTCCTTCTTGCGCGATGCCGCCGTAGTTATATACCTCTGGATCAGAATCATCAAGCTCCTCTGCACTGGCAGACATTATGTCTTCGGCGTCGATAGCATCGAGCTCGAGATCAAGGGCGTCTGGTGCTTTTTCGTTTGCTTGAGGTGCTGATGGTGTAGGTGCGCGTTCCATGAGGTATTTCCTGCTGCTATGTTAGCATAAACAGTATGAAATGTCAATCCGTTGGAGATTATGGTGAAGGCGGATGAAGCTGATCGACGACGGAGCGGCTGCGGCCAATATTTCCCTTGAGGTTTTCGTTGTTTTGCAGGTTCCTGGCAATTTCCTTGAGGGTGCTGAGTGCTGCCGGGTCTCCCGCTGCCGCGGCGCGTTCGGCCATCGCCTTGGCGTCGCCCAGGTGTTGTCGAGACGCCCCGGCCATCGCTTGCTCGGAGAAGATACCCTGCGCGATACTGGATACCGCCATACCCTCGTAACCTGCTGCACCACCGGTGTTACCATTCTTTATCATATCAAGCTGTGTAGAGGTGAAGTATCCCGGATTGTTTCCTGCCACCGCGTTACCAAAGGTTTGGGACGCGATATTGGAGCCGCCACTTGCACGAGCCGCCGCCGCCCTGGCGAGCTGGTTGCCGTTGCCGACCTGCGCGATTCGTTCCAGTGCTGCAAGTAGCTTTGGATTCTCATCACTCAGAGTTTTGTCTTCGATAATCTTCATGACATCTTCGGAGTTCGTCATCGTGTCAACACTAAGGTGGGCGGCCTTTGTCGCCTCGGCGAGCTCACCGCGCTGAGTAGACAGTGCCGACTGGCGTACCCGCTCCATCGTATCCGCGTTTGCTCCTCTTCCACCAGACATATCTTTGAGATATCCAAAATCTTTTCTCACTTTGTCGGCAGTACGAGAAGTCTGCATATACTTCACCTGGCCCTCTACGCTGGCTCTCGCCCGCTCTTTGTTCGTTCTGCGACGATACAGCGCCCCTGGTATGCCGCCACGACCGCTCTCTCCGCGTAGCTGCATGCGGTTTTGCCGGGCGCTATCGGCAGCTTCAGCACGTTTGGCGAACATGGCGTTGCCGCCCTTCGTAACAGATGCCTGTATCTTGCCGCCAATCGAACCAGCGGCGGACAAAGCACCCTTCAATACCGACCAGACGGCAATCAGGGGTGCGACTGCGACCCCTGCCGCAACAAGCCCAAGCATCCAGCTGGCGGTTGCTTTACGCGGAGACTGGTTACCGTCTTTGTCGGTGGTGTAATCGATCGAGCCATAGCCGCAGCCGTCATATGGTCCGGGCGTTACGCCGTCCTTGCCGCTCTTGTAGGCCTTCTTTTGCTCAGGATTATCCGGATTACAATCCTGTGCTTTTTGGTACTGTTCCTGACTCTGGGCACCCGACACGAGGATAATCGTCGAGGCCAATTGCCCTGCGCCAAACAGGAGCCCCACAACTGGAAATACCAAGAGAAGCTGTATAAACATATGCAGCCATTTGCTGAAAAGTTTTTCGGTATTTGGCAGGAGGTACAAAACAAACGCGATCGGCGACACGACAATCAGTAGAACAATCAGAGCCTTCCTAAGGAGGAGGATGATGACAATTGTCAGCGCGGTGATGATAATCATCAGCAAGATTGCCAACATCGGCCCCATGATCAACCAGACGATACCGGCAGCGGCAAGAGCGCCGACGGCTATGAGCTCCAGGGCGGTACCGAATCCGGTTTCGTGGTTGACGCCACCGAATTTGCTAGCGGCGCCAAAGACGGACGGCCCGATACTGTTGGCGATACTGGCTAAGGCGTTTTGAATCTCAAAGCCAAAGATATTGGTCAGGTCGACCGCCAGCTGACAGATGTAATACGACACGTTGACGGCGACCGCAGCGACGATAAGCCGAGGCAGCATCTTCTTAACCCCGTAATTATTGATTCCCATACTGGTAACCTGGGACACGATAATCGCTAGGAACGCGATGATAAACATGACGTTTGCCAGGTTGCGGGCAATCTCCCAGGCGGTTTTGGTGCCGCTTTTGTCGCTTGCTAGCTGCGGGTCAGTCTGTAGGAAGTTGTTCGCAAGAACCTCGAACGTCCTGTCCGATATCTTTGCTACTTGTTCCAGAACCGGACACACGAACCAACCGATCTTTTCAACGGCACAGGTCTCGGATGAGGCGGTGTCATCCTTTTTATCAACATCAGGATCATCGGCAGTATCTGCCGTAACACAGGTCTTAGGATCATCGGCCTTAGGGCTGTCGCCGTCATTACATTTTCCGCTGGCGGGAATCGGATACTCGTCGGCGTATACGCTTGTGGTCGTAAAAACAGAAGTAGCTATCGTCGCAAAGAATACGACAATAGCTACAATAAATACTATTTTTTGTTTCGCCACCATGCCTGTATATAAAGTACAACAAAGGTAGCTACATGACAATAAGCATTAGTAGTGTTGTGACATCGAACAGACTACTTAACTTGAATCGTAATAAGCTGTTCTGGCGGAATCCACCTTCCAACATCATTTCGATCAATTGACTCACGCTCAATCCAGCGCTTACCGTCTACGAATGAGCGAACCACTTCGAAGTCAGGGTTTTTGGCACGCACAACATCTTGGCTTGCTCTTTGCATCGAGACGCGTGTCGGGGTGTTATCAACAGGACTTATCGTACCCAGGGGATGATCAGCCGAATCGGAGACACCCGTGGCTTGAGGTATAAGCTCGGTAGAGTTCTCGTCCCACGGTGTGTAGTAGTATGCCAAAGTCTGACCGTAGAAGTCCTCACTGCTTGGGTTCTTTGCACGGAACTTCTCCATGTCGTGAGAGATATTTTTATAAAACTCACTGTTATTGTCAGCTACAGCAGCAAGCATCTTTTTTGCCTTATCAAGGTTAGGTTCAAACATCGCAGCAGCGGTGTCAACGTATATTTGCGTATCAACTTCAGCAGGGGTGTTGTTGACCGAGGGCTCTACGAGCGCACTGAATTCCTTGCCAAGTTGGAGACCGTTACTTTTATAAAGATTTGCATTAATACGTTTGTAGGCAGCCTGCTCTACTGTCATGTTTGGATATTCCGGGTCGGTACTTGGAGCATTTAGTTGTTCATCCGCCCACGCCACTCGCTCGGCATCGGTGAAGTACTCGTCACTAGTGAATTGCTCAAGAGTTGCGGTGTCGGCCGTGAGTCCGTCTGGGCGCGATTCGTGTGAAGGTTCGTCTGACAGACTGTAGCCAGCTTCCGCACGGTCGGCTGAGTCAAAGTTTGCTTTTGCTGCAAGTCCACCACCAATAGCGGCTGTAATAGCTAGGCCACCAGCAGTTACCTTAGCCCACGTAGGGATCTTCTTATTATTGGACCGTTCAGGCGTCAGACCCGGATGAGACTGGTGGGGTCGCGCTGGGTGTTGGCCGGGATACTGCTGTGGTGGGTAGCCAAACTGGGCTGGTCGTGGTTCTTGGTGGTAGGTCATGTGGTGGATATCCTTTGCCGCTTAGGCGGTGAATAATGACTTTATACGTTTACTATACACTAAAACGTTAATAAACGCAAGAGTTTTGTAAAATACAGCAACAAAAATTACTCCTTTGACAAGAGGGTAACATGACTTTACGATAAACACATGAAGAACTTGTTGAATGACACGAAAACCGTTGTTTTTGGCAACAAAGTTACAAACGAAGTGCCCAGAGCAACTGTTGTCGTGGTTATTTATAATAAAGCCACAAACACATACCTGTGTCAGTATTGGGAAGACTACAAAGGACTAACTTGTCTTCTTTCTGGCGGCGTCGAAAAAGACGAGCGTGCTGACGATGCGGTTTTGCGGGAAATCGCCGAAGAGACCGGATATGCGGATTTTGAGGTTGTGGGTCAGCTTGGGGGTATGATAGAGACACATTACACAAAGGCGACGGGTGAGGATTTTGTGAAACACATCACCCCCTATTTTGTCGTGCTAAACTCACTAGCCCATGAAGCTCATCAACGCGAAGAAGATGAAAAGTTCGAAAACTTATTCAAAGACTCGCAGGAAATTATTGCAATGATGGAAGCATATGAAACCGCCACAGGTTCATTGCTCGCAGACCACAAAGAAATCCTTCGGCGAGGCGTCGAATTCGCCACAAATCAATTACTAGTATATTGACACAAGATATATAAGTCCGGTATCGACTATATGTTTGAGTCGGGTGCAGCGGAGCGGCTCGTAAGGGAATTTAGCCACATTTCTTATCAAACGCGGCCATATGACGCACCGGACACACGTGACCTCATGCCCTACAAGACAAATAGACGAACTTCAGGGCTTAGATTAGGTTGTTATAGTTTCACCCTCAGCACTCATATACTCGGTCACAGCGTCTTTTAGACGGTGCCAGGATATCTCACTGTATTCACGTTCTTCGTCATTCAGTTCAAAGAAGTTTTTGCCACCGAACTGCGGATAACAGGTGACGGTACACTGCCATATACCCTCTTGGTATTGAGTGGGATTGTATTCTGTCTGAATCATGCCGTGATCACCCTCGACCTGCACCGAGAATAGCAGCTCGCCATTACGAGCGATGGCTATAGCCTCGTTCCATACGATGGATCTGTCGTCGCCCTTTTTATCCTTCATCATCTCAAGTAGTGTATCTATACGGTCAAAGTCGGTCGCGTCTTCTCTGCCTATAAAGCGCTTTGTGTGGAGCTCGTTCCAATTGTCACCTAGTGATGGTATGAGGACGCCGCCGTCCGTGGCGGCCGCGCATGTCCCGTACATACGAGAAACCTCCGTCGCTTTCTTCGCGGCGTTTTCTTGAAACGTTTTACCATCCTCGTTGACATCAATCTTCTTGTCTTGGGGAATTATTTCATCAAAGAAGTCCTCAAAAATCCACTTGAGTTTTGTGATTTTGTGCGGGTTTCCGGTTGCGAGGATTAGGCTCATCTTTGGCTATTTTATCCTATAGCGGTTCTTTTACTAACCCAGACAGTTCTGCTCAGGGTTGAGGTTGGCTGGGATTCCTCGTTGGAATCGCAGACTTTAAAATACCCGTGTCGCAGACAATCATACTTTTAGGTTATATCAGGGATTGTTATAGCCTGATGGTTGGCTACCATTGACCCGAACACATTAAATTGTATAAACTATATTCACTATGAACCGTAAGGTTCCTCTATGCGCGTACGTTTGGACGAGCCAAACCGCTAGCGTCTTATATAATTAATTAAATATACTTATACAAGGAGCTAACTATGGAAACACGACGAGTTTGTGTACGCGGATTAATCGAGAAAGACGGAAAATTTTTTGCGCAAAGGTTAAAGAATAAGGACGGCTCGTCCAAGGATTTTTGGTGTACGCCGGGCGGTGGTATGGATCCTATGGAATCACTGCATAACGCGCTGAAACGCGAGATGATCGAAGAAACGGGCATTACACCAGTAATCGGTCGGCTTGTACTCGTGCAGCAATTCGCAACACATGGCAAGACAAGTCATGACGAAAAAGAACAGCTGGAATTTTTCTTTGAGGTCGCTAATGCGGATGATTACGAGTCGATTGATATCTCAGATACCTCGCATGGTGATATAGAAATCGCGGAATACGGCTTCGTTGATCCGAGTAGCGAAAATCTCTTGCCTGCCATCCTTCGTACACCGGAGTTTGCGGCGGCCTTTCATGACCCGAACGCGGCGGTGCTCTTCCATAACGAACTATAGACGTACGAGTTGTCTACAGGGAGGATCATGGTACAAACGACTTGGCAGTTGATGAGAATTCTGGTAAAATATTGTACGATAACTCAACGAAAATTCGTGACACAAATCTGCAATAATCAGAAATTGAAAAGGCGTTAAATGTCGAGGAAAGGAAAACGACGGTGAGTAAGGACCAACCAGAACAACAGCCAGACCGCGAGACGAACGCCGAAAACAAACATTGGGGCGAAAGGCTTGCTGAGCGTGTCATCGAGCAGTTCCCAGATCAGGATGTGTATACATGCGCAGCGGGTATTAGCCCCTCTGGTACCGTGCACTTTGGCAATTTCAGAGACCTCTTTACGGCGTATGTCGTGGCTGAATCGCTTGTAAAAAAGGGCAAAAAGACGCGACTTGTATTTTCGTGGGATGACTTTGATCGTTTTCGTAAGGTTCCGAAGAACATCGATCCGTCTTTTGAACAATATGTCGGCTTGCCGTATACCGAAGTACCCTCCCCTGACGGCAAGTATGCTTCGTATGCCGAAAAGTTCGAAAAAGAGTTCGAAGAGTCCATGAATGCCCTAGGTATTCACCCTGAATACATATACCAAACAGACATGTACCGATCAGGCGCGTACGACGACCGTATTATCTATAGCCTGCAAAATCGTGAGGCTATCGCTGAGACCCTTCTTTCTTTTATGCCCGAAAAGACAAAGGCCGCAAAGAACATCGACGACGAGGAATATAAGAAAAACTACTACCCTGTCGTCCTTTATTCGCGCTTTACAGGCAAAGACAACACGAAAATCCTCGACTATGACGGCGAGTCGACCGTTACTTATAAGTGCCTTGATACCGGCAAAACCGAGTCGGTTGATATTACCAAAGATCATGTCGTGAAGCTGTCGTGGAAGATTGATTGGCCTATGCGTTGGGGTGTGGAGGGCGTTGTTTTTGAGCCGGGCGGAGCGGATCATGCCTCTCCGGGCGGAAGCTTTGATACGTCCAGCAAGATAGCGAAAGAAGTCTTTCACCTTACCCCACCGGTTTTGGAAGAATATAAGTTCGTTGGCCTGCAGGGGCTTGGCAGTAAGATGTCAGGCTCAAAAGGAAATGTCGTGGCTCCGAAAGACCTGCTCGATATTTATACTCCCGAAATGCTGAAGTGGCTCTATGCCGACAAGCCGCCGAGTCGCTCGTTTGAGCTTTCGTTTGGCAAGGGAATCTTCAGGCAATATGACGAGTTTGACAGGGTCGAAGCGAGCCTAAAGGACGGTACGATAGATGCCGTAGCGCATATGACGCTGCAGCTGTCCGGCGTCGTTACGCCTAACCCTACTCCCCCTGTGCCGTTCAGGCAGCTGCTGGGGCTGGGGCAGATCGTGCAGTGGGACAACGAGAAGCTACGATCGATCCTGGATAATCAGGGGTTGGCCTACGACCCAGTATCCGTGGACGCGAGACTGCCCCGCGCGAAGGCCTGGCTTGAGAAGTACAACGAAGAAGAAGCAATCAGTGTTCGAGACAAGGTAAACGAAGGGTATCTGGCGAGCATGTCGGCCGAGCAAATCGCGCATATAAAGCGACTGCATGACTTCCTGGAAAGCCACGAGAGCGCGTCGATACAAGAGATAGAAGCCGAGGTGTATGCGATTCCAAAAAAGCCAGACCTCGATATGAAAGAGCTTGCGAGGATACAGCGGTCGTTTTTCAAGGATGTATATAACCTGCTTGTAGGTAACGATGTCGGTCCGCGACTATCGACGTTCCTCTGGGCTGCTGATCGACAAAAAGTACTCGAACTTCTACGTGTTGTGTAGCGGCGAGAGGCTACCCTAACGCAGCAGCGCGTCTTTTTGAGAGTTAACGACGTCTTTGATATCTTGAATAGCGCCACTTATATCAACTGGCGTGAGGTTCAGGTCTTTTTTGGAAAGAGAGCTTAGCTTTTCTCCTATGGAGCTGATTTTGTTTTGTGAGGCTTGGCTGTCGTGTGCCTGTATGCCCTCTCGGTATGCATTGATATATGCAGCAGAATACGCCGTGTAGTCAGTAAGATATTGAGCGGTGAACGGTGAGTCGGGAGCCGACACGCCCTTTGTGACCGCGTCATTACATGTCATGGAGACGGTATTAAACGTAGATACCGTGGTTACTTTGTCGAGCCGACTGACCATGTGTGAACAGTTATCCAATATCGTCAGATATAGTTCCATCGAAACAGCGGTGTTGCTCAAAGAGCGTTTAAACGAAGTAAGCAGAGACACGTTCTTTTCATAGACCGCCTTTACCTTTCCGTCATTAACGACAGCGGGGTTGCGAGATAGCGCCTCGAGAGCCTCGTTGTATTGTTTTGAGACGCTTATCGTGTTGGTAACTGAATCGTCGGTAATAGTGCCGGCATTAGTTACCTTTGTAAAGTGTTGGCCGACCGCCTTATTGATCTCGCTGAGCGCGGTCAGTTGATCTAAGGCCGCTGCGTAACTACTGCTTGGCGTTCGCCAGACAAAAAAGTATGTAGCGATGCCACCAAGTATTATTAAAATAACAACTATGATTGCGATTACTTTTTTTGGTATAGACTTCATATTCGAATCAATCCCGTGACAACGTTATTATTTAACAACCCCAGTAGCAGGCCGGCTCGTCCCAATAGCCTGGATCTTGTCCTGAATTCACCTTTGGCAAGCTGTTGTTGCTGCCGCCGCAGCCCTGTGACCACCATGATGCGCAAGCATTTGGAGAGCCATTGTACGAGCAGCTGGAATTACCAGACCCGCGGTGATCAGCCCAACTTCCACCACCCTGCTCACAGGTTGACTGAGCGTCGTTTATGATACATTTTGACGTATATTTACCGTTGCCGTCTATGGTACCGCCTGCATTCAGGTAACCGCTCGGACAGCCGGTTGATTGGGAGGTGTCTATGACGCACTTCGTCGTGGCCTTGCCGGTTCTTTCGTCTATGGTGCCACCAGCGGGCAGATAGCCGCTCGGACACCCTGAGGATGAGGATCCGTTGCCGTTGCCGCCAGAGCCATTGGAGTTCCCGCCGCTACTATCGCCGCCGCCACCTCCGCCTGGCAAGGAACCATCAGGTAGTGGTGGTAGCGATGCATGGTCACAGTCAACCGTAGGCTCGCCGACAACTTCGGCAATAAAGTTGAGCGTGGGACAAACAGCACGCGGGTCGTAGCCAAGGTGATTCGTAGTGACATCGACCAAGCCGTGTGTAGAGTTAGGGTCTCCGTGTAGTATGAGCGCATCTGCCTTGCCCCCAAGTCCAATGACCGCGTCGCGCATGTCGTACGCCTGCTGCGGGTCGACTACGTCGTCAATATCGAACTCTACCATGTAGACAGGCGGTGTATTTGGCGCGGCAAACAGTGCCGGCGATAGCGCCTTGAAGTTGTCGATACATTCGACGAGCTTTTTCGAACCGAGGTTGAAGACACCGCTCGGAAGCTTGGTGCTGAGGACGCTTTGGATTGATGGGTTGCCGTCGTTGTATGCCTGTTCGATCTGCTTACTTATTGCCTCGACGTTTTGGCCTGTATCGGCCGCATACTGCGCTGCTGTAAGGACTTGGGTTATGATACCAAGCGGATTACCGCCGCCACCGCCATTATCGCCGCCGCCACCCATTAGGTTCTGAAAAGATGTAAAGTCGTTGCTACTCAAGCCTTGGCCATATTCAGCTACCTCACCGCTACCACCGTTGAGGAGGTCGGTAAAGTTTGTCATGCCTGCGAGGTCGGTCGGGATACAGGTGGAGTGATCCATGCCGATAAGAAATGACTGGAATGACTTGAATAATGCCGTGAAAGCATTGGTTGGCGCCGACCAGCCAACACCGACCGCAACGCCCGATTTACCGCTGGCAACCGCGCGCATCGCTAGGCTTCCGCCAGCACTATCGCCGCCAACAGTAATCTTGGTCGGATCGATATGATACAGACCGGCGTTGTCGATGACGTGTTTCAGACCGCGCATGACATCCTCGAACATATAGTAGACGCCGCTAGAACCGAGCCGATAGGTGACTTCGATGACCGTGTAGCCGCGCGCATTCGCGCCGCCGCCCGGGGGCGGACCCATATCGCCAACGCCAGTGTCGCCACCGCCATCCGCACCAGCCATACAATTCTTTTGCGGCGAACCAGTGGCGAGACAATAAGCCGTACCGTCGTCGGTGTGCCAGCCGCCACCGTTAAACCAGACGATAGCCGGAGCGTCATCTTTGCCACTAGGATGAACGATGATTGGCTGCTGGTTGCCGGCACCGTTAATATAGAAATTAGCGTTATTGTCAGGAATCTTGCTGGTGTCAATGTCGGCGTTCGGACCGGCGGCGTGCAGGACTGAGATAAATTGTGATAAGTTTTGGGTTTGGTCGAGGAGATCCTTAAGGGCGTTTTGGTCGTTGGCCTTGTCGCTGCCGGCGTTGTTTTTCTCTATCGCGAGATACGTATTGCCAGCGGTCGACCCGGCGATACAAGCGTTTTGATTGATGGACGAACCTTGCAGTTCCGGCTTGCTGATACAGTCAGAGATTGACACCGGCTTGTTGGCGGTGCCGTTTTGTCCCAGGCCGCCGTAAAGACACCAAAGAGCTGCCGCGTCGTCGTTCTGGTATGGGGCGCAGGCGACAAGAACGGCGTTTTTATACGCTTCAGGATCATCGCTGCCCGAGGAGTCGGATGAGGTGTTGGGTGTTGGCGATGTCGAACCGTTGGTAGCGTCCGACACTAAACCGTCAGCTTTTGCTTGCGCTGCTTTGGTACAAACATTGGCGGTCGCTTGGTCGAAGGCGATGGCGTAGTCACTACAGGCCTTGCCTCGTAGACCGTCGTTGCAGGCGCTCTCTTTGGCTCCTTCATACTGGCCGCAGTAGTCGCTTGGTGACTGAACGGCGTGCGCCACCTCACCCTGTTGATTAAAGCCCGATGCGCCGATAGCGACCAGTCCGGCTAATACAATCAAACGGACAACAACCGACGATCGGAACCATCGCCGGTAATTAACACTTTTGATGACGTGTTTTTGCATGGATATGATTTTAGAATAACGCATATGGTTAGAGAGGACAAGTAACGCACATATATAGTGCTTATGATAGTATATACTTTAGATATGCGAAAAAGATTAAAACGACCAGGGCGGTTGCATGGCGAAAAGGAGTTCAAGGGTCTGAGCAGGGGTCAGCGAATGCTCGTGCTGCCTGTTTTCGTGGCAATCGGTACAGGCGCGGTTATTGTCGCTGTCGTGTCGATCTTGGCGACGCCGCACGCTGAAAACTCCGAGCGTGGCGTGGCTGCTAATGGGTTCTCTGCCTATGTTGAAAAAGACGCCGATCTTGGCGCAGGAAAAATCGTGACTCGCGGCAACGTAGTAGACGCGCTCGGCGATAACGCGAAATCAGTCAGTTCTGCCGAGGTGAACAAGGTATTTAACTACGACGGTAACCGTGGACAAGCGGTCACGTTTAAGTTCACCAGGGAAGACAACGTCAAGGCGACGTTATATATCGACATGATGAAATTCAAGGATACGGTGGCAATGAACAACGCGAATATATATATTGCCACGGGTAAGGCCGGTAAGATCAAGGGTCACCCGGCATATTATATGCATGCGCAAACATTGGGAACGGTTCGTCAGTATCGCGTCATGGTAGTCGATGGTCTCACGGCCTATCAATTTATCATTGAACAACCAATAGATAATATTACGATTAGCGAAGTAGCAGCCGACGCCGCGCTGATCAGGCTAGCACGACAAGCAAATCTGTAACTACTAACTGCCGCTCTGGAAGAGGATGTTGTTACTGGTGTAGAAATCATTGCTGTAACTGTTCGAAGTGGAATCGTCCTGATCGGTGCAGTCGGCGGTGCCAGCTAGTGTGCCGTCGACGGAACACATTAGTGTGTAAGCACGGAAATTCATCAGCTCTTCACTTTGCTCCAGACACTTCTTGCCGGTGTACCAGTCTTGGTCGGCCGAAGCGCCTTCGGTGACGGCTGGGTATGGGGCGGTTTGTGTCCGTGCCTCTTTGTCCTTGCTGCTTGGCTTGGTGCGCGATACGACGATACCGCTCCTCCCCCACGGATCGACACGGTTGACGCAGTAGTCGAGGAATTTTTGATACTCGCTGCCGTAGTTTGCTTTGCCTGTTTGTTTGTCGATCTCGGGCTGTTTGGATGCCGCTACGGCAATAGCGAGCATACGAGCGATGTTTTCTGCTTCGCCGGTAGGCGTGAGATTGGCCGCGTTGCTTTCAATCCTGTTCGTCACGAGTCCTTGCCCGTCCTGCGTGGTGCCCTGGAGGAGGTTGAAGATGGCGCTGACATTGCCGGAACTGACGGAAGGGTTGGCCGAGGTAATCTGTTTTTGGAGCGAGCTAAGGTCGATACCATCAAAGCCGGCGGTTTTTGCGGCGTCATTTATAGCGGCGACAATACCGCCGACATTGACGTTGCCAACTTCGGGATCGGCCGTGGCGAGACGTTCTTCTAGCTCGTTGATGTTGTCTTGGTAGAGGTCGGAGTGCGTCTTGGTCATGTAGTCGAGGACGCTATCTGGCTGGGCGAGCATTTCTTGCTTGCCGATCACATAGCGGACATTACATGCGACGTCGGCCATGATGCCGATTACGAGATATTCTGGATCAGGACAGTTAAGGCGAGCCGGGTTAAAGAAATCCGGCTGTAGATACATAAGTGCGTCTGCCGAAGGGTTGAGCCGCTTGATACTATCACCGATCAACGAAATGCTGTTTGCCAGCGTCGCAAATAGTGGTGCCTGGTTATTGTATGTCGGGGACAATCCGTGAACGATCGACCCGAGGAACGAATACTGATTATATATATTGAACGGCTGTTGGCGTGCGTTGTAGCGAGCAATTTTTTCCTGCTGCTCCTCGAACGCCTTCTTTTTGGTCAGATAAATCTCCATCGTTACCGCGTTGGCAGGTTCCATACCGCGCGACATCGCCATGTCGCCCATTATCTGTCCTGTGCCAGCGAAGAGGGCGTCGCTCGCAGGAACCCCCGTCGTGTGCGAGCCGAACAGGAGTGATTCTACGGCTGCCCACGCCATGACATTGGCACCGAATATACCGGCGACCGCAGGCGACAACTGGCCAGCCGTCACTTTGAGAGACGGTTGAATAATATACTCGCCTTCAAACTGGTGGTCTTCGTCGTCATAATGCGGCGGCGGACAGGTTTGCCGGGCGAGTTCAAGCGCATCGGCGAGCAGGCCTTCGAGGCCGGGGGGAGCACTGGCGGTGACCTGCGGCTGACACCTGACCTTAGGAGTCTTATATGACGCGTGACTTTCCTCTGTTTCGCCGCCCAAGCAATAATCACGGTCGCCTCCCCCGAGGCTTGCTGGCGGCATAACGAGCTGACCGGGTACACCGGATGCTTGTCCTTGTGCGTTGGCCGAAGCCATAATCAAAGCCCAGGACGGTGCAAGCGCCCCGATGAGATCGAAGGTGTCGAGATAATATAAGAATCCGAATGGCGACGGTATCGGCAGATTGCTCAGGCCATGATAAACGATGTGCTTATACATGGACGAGTCGGTAGCGTTTGGTCCGTTGTACCCGCCGCCGAAAGATTGGCCAAGCTTGTTTGCTAGATAGTTGACGACAGGCTTGGATGTGCCGACCTTTATTTGGTCTGCGGCGTTCAGGTATATCATGGCAAACCGTGCAAGCGTGTGAGCCTTGGCTGTTTTGGCGAGATTCGTGACGTTTTTGCCGAATGCGTACCACGAGCACTGCAAGCCCACGAACGAGTTTGAACTCAGCGCGAGTGACGCCATGACCTGCTGCAATTGCAGGAGTGTCTCCGGACTGCCGAGTTGTTTGAGCCCGATGCCTCCATGGGGGTTGGGGTGTCCGTTTTCGTCTATACCTTCGTTGCCGCCCTTCATCGCTTTGTCGAACGACTTGTTGACCTCGCTGGCTGTTTTGCCTGACACTATGCCGTTTTTCGTGAGGTCGTACCTGTCTTTTAATACGTCCGAGAAGCGCTTATCCATAAAGAAGCTCGTCATAGGATTGAAGACACCGAACACCTGGTCTCTGGTGGTGTCGCTGAGCTGTGCGTACAGCCAGAGCATATCGCCGGTCGCGATGGGCATGTAGTTGAGAATATCCTGGGCGCTTTTTACGGAAACAGACTCAGTGATATTGGCGAGGTTGTTGTCGAGCCGGTCGCCAAAGTTACTGAAATTGCCGTTTTCGATATCGTTGAGTATTGATGAGCCGCTGGCCTTGATAGCATTAATCGTCTTTTTGTAGTCTGGCGGCAGTATGGTCATTACCTTGTAACGACTCTCGGGTTTAGTGTAGTCCACGGCTTGGCCGGTGTCGCGACCGTCGTTTTGGTTGACCTTGGTGCCGAGAACAGTAAAGCCGTGCTTTTCGAACGCCTTTTTCTGTGCGCGACTCATGGTCGAAAGTTTACATTTGATATCTGGGTTTTCGGTGTTGCCGTTGCACTGCGGTCGGCCGATCTTGTAGTTCATCATCTTCCAGTAGTACGAAGCAAGAGCGATCGAGCCATCATAGAGGTCGTTACTATACATTTCCTTGATGTTGACCATGATGATATTGGGCGCGAAAACCGACGTATAAACGACGCCGAGTCCGATAACGCCAATAATAAACATAAAGGCCGATCCGTTGCGAAGGGCACCGGCACGCCGACCGAGAAAACGAAACCTGCCTTTTTTGTTTTTTTTCTTGGTTTTTTTGTCGGCAGAAGTCTTCTCGAGGCTCGTTTTCCACTCGGTGTCCGGTGTTTTTTCCTGAGCCTTTACTCCCTCGACCGACTCTGAGGATCCTATGCGGTTGAACTTTTTTTCGTAGTCCGACTCAGCCGCCGTTCGCTCGGTCGGATTGGGTCGCTCCGCCATTACTTCTCATGCCCTCCGGTGCCTGTTTCGGTTGGGACGTGAGGCTGTTCGCTTAAGATTTCGTTCTTACGCTTGAGGACGTCCTGAGCGTCTCGGGCGTTGCTTAAATCATTTTCGACGTCAAATAGGTATTTTTGAGCGCGCGACTTTGCCTTTTCCTCGGTGCCGCTAATCGGAGGCTGGCTGATATTGTCAGGCGGGTGCGGTTGTTTTTGCCCGAGTAGTGCAGACGCGTCGACCTGGACGGGCACGGCGACGATTTTTGTTGGTGTTTGCGGTGCTGCCGGTGCGCTGCCGGATACGACATTAGACGACTGTGCCATTTGCGGCGCGCGATAACTAACGGTTGGTGCTGATGGCTGGTTGTTTCCGCCGCCGGATCCTGATCCGCCTCCACCGCCGCCAGCTGGTGCAGGGCCGGAGCTGAACTTGCGTTCTTTGTCTTTGGACTCGTGTGAGCGGTTGAGGTTGTTGAAGAGGTCTTTGGCGGTGATCTTTTCTTCCTCTTTGTTGCCCTTTGCCTGTACCTCTCCGCTTGCCATGGCGCCGGCAACAGCGGTGCCGACGTCGAGGTTCTCAGCCTCGCCGTTAAGACGCGCGTTTTGAAGCTCTTCCAGCTGCTTCTTGGTGTCTTCGCTCTCGCCGCGAATACTTGAGTCGAGAGCATTTTGCATAGCGTTAGCACCTGAGCGCTGACTATTGGCTGCGCCAGCCCTAAGCGCTGAATCGTCACCGGTCATACTGCTGCCACCAAGTGATGCGCGCCGTCGGTTGCGACTATATGCTTGTCGCCGGTTCCCTAGGCCGCCAACGCTTTTGTTGTTGGCCGCTCCGGCGGTAGCGTTGCCGGTAACACGCGCTTTTTCGTCGCCTTGTTTGCCTCCGCGTCGGCCAGCGACGCTCGCGGAGAGCCGTGCTCCGGCGGTACTCATAATTGACGACATGTTCTTGAAGATGAACCACACTGCCAGCAACGGCAAGACCGCTGCGGCTGCGGCAGTCATGTCGGTAATAGCACTGCCCGATCCGCCATTACGCGAATTGTAGCTGTCGCCGCTGACACGGTAGTTGGCGTCGTTCGTACCCGTCGTGACAATCGTGGCGCTCACGATCTGACCGGCGCCAAGCAACAATGCAATAATTGGATACAGGAGCAGAAGCTGCATAAACAGCCGTACACCCTGGAAAAAGAACCGCTCCAGGTTCGGTAGCAAATACGCGACGAACAATATGGGCGATACCAGGATCAACATTGAAATAACGGTCTTGCGCATAATCAGCAGCACGACACCGGCCGCACAGATCGTCGCGATTGAGATAATCACCGCGGCCACAGGTGCCAGGAGCACCCAGACAGTGCCCGTTTTACCAAGTACCGCCGACGTGATGGTGGTTAGTGTACCGTTGGACGTAGACGGCTCTGCGTTGACTGGCATAACCGACGTCCCCACCCTGTTGGCAACACTGGTTAATATCGACATAATCGAGTCGCCCAATATGTTCGTGAGATCGATAATCACGACACACAAGAAGTATGATACGTTAACCAGGATGGCACATATCAGCAGCTTAGGCACCAGGCGCTTGATATTGTAGCCGCCCCCCTTGCCGGTCAGCTGGGAATAGATCATGATCATAAAGGCCACGACGAATAATGCGTTGGCGATGTTGCGCATCATCCCCCATGCCGTGTAGGTGCCGCTGTTGTTCGCGGCTAAGGCGTAGTCAACACGCAGGAAGCTCTTGTTGATATACGTAAACCCATAATCCGCCAGCTTGGCGATGGATCGCATCGTCGGACAGATGACCCAGCCGACCATATCGACAGCACAGCTGGTCGATCCGGTCGCCGTCGACGGCACAAGTGTCGATAGTATATCGGTCAATCCCTGGGCGTTGGCAGGCGTGCTGAGTACGGGTGTCAAGGTGAGCGTACCGGCGCTAGCGAGGGCCAACAAGAAAAGCGCCCCACGCCGAAATTGTGCGCGCAGAACGTCAAACAATCTGTTCGACCAGCGCTGTATCATTACTATTACAGTATCTGTTATCACGCTTATGGTGTCAATGATATAATCGAGATGATCATGCAACCGAACGAACAGGATCCGAACGGGCAAAGTCCGCAGTCTGCGTCGAATCCGGCGCCGTCCTCTCCCCCTCTGCCGCCCAATACGGCGGGGGCTCCTTCGCCGAACCAATACGGCCAGCAACCCTACTCAAATGCGCCCGAATACCTCCACATGGAACCGGTCCAACTAGATTCGCCGAAACCACGCAAAAAGCTCAAGTTTGTCCTCGTAGCGTTCGTGAGTATCGTGCTTGTTTGCGGTATAGGCGCGGCTATCTTTTGGTTTACGGTACAGAATTCATCCGAAAACCGTTACTATTCCGCGCTGGACAAGATGATGCAGGTTTCTTATGTCGCACGCAAGATTACAGTGCATAGCGATACCACTGGCAATTCGGTCGTTGTTGACGCAAAGTCAGACTTTTCCGACCCGACCCGTCCAAAGTCGACATTTAGCTATACGTCCAAAATAGTAGATACGTCTGACGACAATTCCCTGGACACCCTCGAGCGAGACGGAGATATCGTTGTTCTCGATAACGGCGATGATTTTATCTCGCGAATCACGAAGTATCAGACCGGGGGTACGAAACCCGAGGTTACGTTGAACCAATGGTATAAGGTAGACAATTTTCGAGATACGCAATTATACGACCCTGGGTACACAAGAAAATCGGTAAACAACGTGCTTAGCCAAGTGGTTCAAGGAAACTTTAGTGACAGCGATCGTCATGAATTGCTGGATCTTATGCGCGCACGCACTGTTTATACCGTACACGGGAGCCAGCCGGTAAAAGACGGCGATAAGAACTACACCGTTTATAGTGTTTCGATCAACTACAAGGGACTCAAAGACGTTCGCAAGAAATTGTCAGAACTACTGGACGTTGACCAGCCATCGCTGCCATATATCACGGACAGCAGCGCTAAAGTTTGGGTAGACAACACCACCGGATTAATCGCTAAGATAACAGAAGAAGTCAAGCGTACGGTTGATGACGAATTTTCTGCGTCTAACGAAACACTTTACAGCTATCCGGATTCCGTTTCCGTAAGCGTCCCTACCGACACGGCTCGTTCATGAGAACGTACAGTGGTGTACCGCTTGTGTTTTACTAATCGCTAAGCTATTTTATAGATAGATAATGAGCACAAAACAAATACCAACCATCATACTGAGCCTGCTTACTCTCTTTGCCTGTGTCGTAACGGCAGTCGCAACGGTATCTGTGGTAAACGCAAAAGTGGGAAATGACGGATGGTGTGAACAAAACTCTGACATCAGCGACGGTACTGACGACGACTGTCTTAGGAGGACGTTTGATAAGTTGTCTCCCGAGCAGAAAAGTAAAGTAGGTAACTTTACGGGCTTCCGACAAAAGGCGCAAGCATGCATGTCGACCGGTGATTATTGGAACATGGGCGGTAACGATGGCGGATCTTGCGCGAATGCCACGGTGTATTGCTATACCCGCGCCATGGAGCCGGATAATTGTAAGAATGATGTGCTTGGACAGATCGCCAGAGGCTGTAACCAAGGTAAGGATACGGACGAACACGGCTGTGACCCCATAAAAGACATCAATAAGCCAATCGTTGAAAACATAGAGAACCAATACAAAGACAAGGTTGAAAAATCATGTCATCAAAAGCCTGGCGAGTCGGAAGGTGACGCTATAACAAGGTGCGACAAGGCATACGAGGAGGCGAAAGAATATTGTAGCGACCAATCACGCCAGCCCGGCTTTGAGCCGGTTGACGGCGACGGCGAGTATCTGCTGGCCGACCAGGATGCTTACAACAACTGTCTTCAGGATGAAACGCGCAATAGGGCGCAGACTGATGAAGAGTGTGAGGAGCGGCAGGGTCTATGGATCGACAACAAGTGTCGAACCTACTCAGACTTTACCAATAAAGAAGATTGCGTGAACAAGGCTCACGGAGAATTCAAGATAACAAAAGGGGCAGACACGCCTGATCCGAAAGACGACGTCTGGACATGTACGAAGCCTGGCGAAGACGGTAACGGCGATGACAGTGATACCGTCAAGGATCACTCTCAAGCCTCTGGTTCTGTCGGTGACGATGTTCCCAATAGCTGCGGCCAGGCAAAAACCAATCTAGTGGACTGCAACAGTGGTGTTTGTTCGAATGTCAGTGGCGGTAATGGCGGTGAAGTTACTGGCGGCGTGCCTGTATTTGAATGCGTATTGAAATTTGGCATCTCTGCCCTGACTGTCCTGGTGGGCGTGGGGGCGGTAGCCGGTATCGCCTGGGAATCGCTGCAGTATGCCCGCGCCCAAGACGATCAAGGAACCGTCGCGAACGCGCGCAATCGGATTCGTGATATCGTAATAGGACTGATAGTATACGTGTTTATGGTCGCTATTATTAATTGGCTCTTGCCGGGAGGAGTGATTTCGCCATGAAAATGAAGAGGCTTGTACTTGTCGTCGCTATGGTTGGCGCGATGGTGTTTATACCTCAGGTAACGCCACAGACGGCTCGCGCCCAAGGTATTTTGAGCAGCTTCTTTGGCGGGGGCGGTTCTTCGAAGTCAAGTAGCGGCGGCAATAAATGTGGCGACACGGACACGCAATTGGTTGCCTGTGACCCGGATGCCAAGACGGGCGTCGGGACGATCAGCAGCCTGATTAAAATGACGATCAGTGTTCTGACGGTGCTTATCGGTGTCGTCGCAACCGGTGGTATCGCCTATGGCGCCGTACTTTATGCCAGCGCCAGGGATAATCAGTCGCAGCTGGATCAGTCGAAAACAATCATTCGCAATATTATCATCGGCTTGTTTCTCTACGGCTTTACGATTGCAATCATCAACTGGTTGATTCCAGGCGGCGTTATCGGCGGCGGCACGCCACCACCAAGCACGTCTCCGACGACGAGCCCCTCCCCCACATCGGGTCTCGTCCCAACCGAGTAACTCATTGGCTGATTTCAACCGTCATGGTAGGATAGAAACAAATGATCGCAAAAATCAAAAAAATCACCATAAGCTTCGCGGTAGCTATTCTTTCGCTCACACTTTTTCCTGCTACGGCCGCGATGGCCGACTGTTCGCCGGGCGATGCTGATCCCGTGAACGCAGTCACCTTCTTTCCGGCATGGTATGACGGACTATACTGTAGCAAGAGCCACGATATCGTCTCGCCGGGCAATAAAGACTTAGGAGACGATTCAGGCGCACGGTTTGGTACGTGGCTGACAATCATCGGCATGAATATCGTCAGGCTCCTACTCTATATTGTCGGATACGTTTCGCTCATCTTTATCATATGGGGCGGGTTCAAATACATGATCAATGGTGACAACAGCAGCGGCACGGTCGCTGCCCGCAAGACGATTCAAAACGCCGTCATTGGTTTGGTGCTGTCTGTTATGTCGATATCAATCGTAACGTTTATTGTCAGTAGGATTGCCTCATGAGTGAGTTATATACGTTTGACAGGCTTGCAGCGGACGGACGTCTCGTTGCCGCTAATAAGCCGGCTCAGACGACTATTCAGATTAGCGCCGATGATTTAAACCTTGGTTCTAATCCTCCCACGAAGGTTGATAGCTCTACTATTGGCAACCTCCTTGGTATCGCTTATTTCCTTGCGGGTATAGTTGCCGTTATAGTTATCATCATCGGCGGTATCCGTTATGCCGCGGCAAACGGTGACAGTAGCCAGATCCAGGCAGCTAAAAACATGATTACCTATGCTGTTGTGGGGCTCGTAGTCGTCGTTGCTGCCTCTGCGATTACACAATTTGTCCTGGCGCAAATCACGAAATAACAATGGAGAGAACATGAAGAAGATTATTTCACCACTGACAAGCCGAATCATCATCACCCTCACCCTCATGAGCGCATTGCTATTACCCGCACCGCTTGCCCTAGCGGCTCCCGTGGGCGGTAGCGGTGGAACCAACGGCGCTGGTGCCGGCGCCAACACCGGTGGTACCGGTTCTGGTGGAGGCACGGGTATTGATGTGTTCAAAAGCTGTGGCGGCGCGGCAGGCAGCACGGCAAGCGGTAGTCAGATTTGTGGTGCGGCGGATCAGGGCGAAGATAGCTTCAGTAAACTCATGACGAATATCGTCAATACGCTGCTCCTTGTTCTTGGTATGATTGCTGTTATCATGATCGTTATTGGCGGTATCCGCTATACAACCAGCAATGGTGACGCGCAACAAACCAAATCAGCCAAAGACACCATCATGTATGCGATTGTTGGCTTGGCGGTAGCGGTCATGGCGTATGCAATAGTGAACTTCGTTCTAGCACGATTAGGCGGTAATTAAAGGAGAAAATGTATGAAAAAACTACGAACAATCTTATTTAGCATCACGGCGGCACTGGGATTGGTGTCAGCGCCGTTGGTACCAGCAACGGTCATGGCAGCCGGTAACGATCCGGTTGAACAGATACATGTCGGTGTCGAAGGTGTCGGTGGCGGTGAGGCTGACACGAAAGACCTGCAGGACAGGATCAAGACCATAGTGAATATATTGCTATTTGTTCTCGGTGCGATCGCCGTTATCATGATTATTGTCGGCGGTATTCGCTATACCACCAGCAATGGTGAGGCGGGCAACATAAAATCCGCCAAGGACACTGTTCTCTACGCTGTTATTGGTCTGGCGATTGCCATCCTGGCATACGCGATTGTCAATTTCGTTCTCGGCGCGTTCAAGGGCAGCGGCTCTTAACAAACTGTGAATAATCTGATATAAAGTAAGTAAAGTAATCAAAACGAAAGGTTCAAACCTATGAAAAAAAATATCAAACAACTATTGTCGGCGGTACTTGTCGTTCCGGCATTGGTGCTTGGTGTCAGCGTGTTTGCGCAGCCAGCACCAGCGCATGCGGCTTTCGATAAAGGTCTGCAAGACGGCGCCCAGTCGGCTCAGGGTAAAGACCAGCAGGGTGATGCTGCCAGCCTCTTCGGTGAAGGCGGTCAGGGCGGTATCTTCCGTACTATCACCAACGTGCTGCTCTTCCTGATCGGTGCAATCAGCGTGATCATGCTCATCGTCGGTGGTATTCGCTACGTTGTCTCCGGTGGTGACTCAACCGCTGTCCAGAACGCGAAGAATACCATTCTGTACGCAATCGTCGGTGTGGTCGTAGCCATCCTGGCATACGCTGTCGTCAACTTCGTTATCGGCAGCTTTACCTCCGGTAACGGCTAAACCGAACTCGTTATCAACAAAAACTCCGCGCTGGCTGGCGCGGAGTTTTTATGTACAAGTGCAGCGAAGAGGACGACAAACGTTTGGTGCTATGCAAGGAAGTTACGAGGAGCGGAAGGAGCTGTATAGAAATACAGCGACTGAGCACCGGAGTAGCTGACACAGCAGAGCGCCAAAAGCAAACATCCGGCTAGCTATAGCCGGATGTTTGCGTCGTCCGTCGTCCTAGAGGACTTGGATCTTCTTAGCTTGCTCTTGCTTCACCTTATTAAAGGTAATAGTTAGAACACCGTCTTTCAGTACAGCCTCAACCTCGTCTTCCCTAACGGCTACTGGCAATGCCAACGTGCGGCTAAACTCGCCCCAGTAACATTCCTGGATGTGCCAGTTGGTTGCTTCAGCTTCGTCGCCACTGCTCAGTGTGCCGCTGATGGTCAGGATACCGTCAGAAATACTGACATCCAGCTCATCTTTGTTGACACCGGCGGTACGTGCCTTAACAACCAGTTTTTCCTCGCTCTCGTAGACGTCTACGGCCAGCTGGCCTGGAAAGTCGTCTTCGACTTGGTCGTCGTTGCTCGCAACAACGGCAGCATCGTCGGAACTGTTTGTGAGGTCGTCGTCATTCAGAAATGCGGCGGCCAATTCGTCTTCGATCAAAAGATCGTCATTTTGTTTACGGGCCATGGTATCCTCCACTTTTACTCTTGGCTCTTGACAACTAGTCCCCTACAGTATAACCAGTAGCGGTGATATAATCAACAAAACAAGGCGTCAAAACGTAAAAATCACAATGCTTGACCAAACTCTCTCATTTATCGCTCCACACTACTGTTCTGGGTGTGGTATTGTAGGCGAGCTTCTGTGCGATAATTGTAAATACGACATCGTTAGCGAACCGTTTTCCGCCTGCGCGGCGTGCGGAAAGTGTCTCGCGAAAACAAACGGAATTTGTCATCAGTGCCGGGTTCCTTATCAGCGAGCATGGTGCGTGGCGGATCGTCATGATCAGCTGCAGCGGCTCATCGACAGCTACAAATTTAAGAATGTCCGAGCGGCGCACAGACCACTTGCGCGACTGCTGCACGAATATTTGCCTGAGCTGCCGCCGAACACGGTAATTGTTCCGGTGCCAACGGTCAGTTCGCACATCCGCCAACGCGGCTATGATCATATGCTGCTTATCGCCCGCCGGCTTGGTAAGCTGCGCAAGCTTCCTGTCGACACGAGCCTGAGGAGAATAACAGATACGAAGCAGCGTGATGCTGGCGCGCGTCAACGAACAGCGCAGGCGAAAGCGGCTTTTTCGTGCCGTAAGCCGCTGAATGAAACAGAGGTCTATCTCCTTATTGATGATGTCATCACAACGGGTTCGACAGTAAAGTATGCTTCGAAGAAGCTACTGTCCGCCGGAGCCCCGATCGTCTGGGTCGCCTCAATCAGTCGCCAAACACTCGACTGACAGGGGTAAATCTGATAAGATAGTACGGCAAATACGGAGAGGTGACCGAGTGGTTGATGGTACTGGTCTTGAAAACCAGCGTGCGGTAAAACGTACCGAGGGTTCGAATCCCTCCCTCTCCGCCATAAGAAAATGACCAGACCTTGCGTCTGGCCATTTTCTTATGCTGAATGAAGCGAATTTGAACCCTCGGGCGACAGCTTTAGCTGGCGCGAACGAGGAGTTCGGCGTAGTGCAGTGAAATTGTCTGAAAGCTTGCTTTCAAGACAATGAGCAAACGGAGGAGCGGAGTGAAACGAAGCGATACCCCTCCCTCTCCGCCAGGAAAAAAGACATCCGTTTGGACATATTTTTCTTGCGCCATATACCATACCGTAACGGCTAGTACAGGCCTAAGTATTTGTCGGTGCGACAACACCACCGCCCGCGCCGCTGGTGGTGAATGACCCGATAACGAAGCTGACGATCGCGTACGCCAGGATGGCAACGATAATACCGACGATTGCGTAGAGGATAGTGTTTTTCGCGTTTTGAACAGCGGTTGAGTCACCACCAGAAATCACGTAACGCAAACCACCGATAATCAGCATAATCACGCTGATAGCTCCAATCAGATACAGGAGTACGTTGGTGATTGTACGGAAGGTACCTGTTTGTCCGAATAGGTCTGCCGATTGGTTGACGCCGCGAGCTGCACTGGCGCCGTCACCGATACCTAAATTGAAGCCAGCCGCGTGCACGTCGGAACCCATAAGCAAGCTAATCGCCAAAACGACGACGATAACCGGTAGTCCATACAACACCTTCCAATTCATAGTTCTATTATAGCAAAAAGTAAGCATAAAGTCAATAGACCTAAGACTAGCCCACCCCTGAATACTGTGATATAATCAACCAAGTTCAGCCAGGAAGATCTGAGTGGTATGCAGAGCTTTGCGAACGCACTCTTCGTAGCGGAACACCCAAGTGGCTGCTGCGTGAAACGCAAATCATGAGCGGAATCATCCCCGATGTTTGTGAATACGCAGGAGCTACGTGAAAATGTAGCTTTGCTGTTTAGTGGCGAAGCCACTCCAATTTAACAAACCAAGCCTTTAGGCTGTTTGTTAAATTGAGAGGAGGAACAACGAAACAAGGAAGATTTACGAAGTAAATCGACCACGTGGAGTGAGTTCCGACGAGGAGGAGTACCCAAGTGGCTGAAGGGGACGGTTTGCTAAATCGTTAGTACGGGGAGACCTGTAGCGGGAGTTCGAATCTCCCCTCCTCCGCCAAGCAATGAAGACCCGGAAGGGTCTTTTTTGCTTGGCGGAACGTGGCGGAGATTTGAACTCCCGCGGTTTGTCGCAGACAAAACCAAGCGGGAGTTCGGTGTAGCGCAGTCCAGCAAAAGAAAGCACGAAGTATTTTCTTTTGCGGGCAAGCGGAGGTTACTTTAGCAACCTCTCCCCTAATTTCCAAATTCCAGTAGACTAACTTCCTTTGACTCCGCAACATCAATAGTTCCCATGTAAACAACATGCGGCACGAATTGATAATTGAAAACAGGCTCATTCTTACCCATCATACCTTTGTAATAATCTATAGTAGCTGGCGGTATATCTTGAAGTTCGTCCAAATTCACGTCGCTTATCCATTTGACGGTGACGTCCTCTTCGCCAGGTGCCGTCTTAAAATACACAACTGTACGTTTGGGGTCCAGCTTGGCCAGGTCAATCTCAAAATACTTATAGTCCGGAATGCCGTGCACTATTCCGAGCTTTTTTTGCAATTCGAAAAGTTTCCGAGGGTGCAGCGGCAGTAGCTGGACGACATCGTTCCATAGACAATCAAGCAACGGTATGCGTCGCTCAAGTATTTCCTCGCGCCCCTTGTATTTTTCCAGGTATTTTTTGTGTAACTCATGATCCGTCTCGAACATTTTATTTAAAGGCATTAGTTCGTGACCCTTCATGTCCTCTGGGACGCCGTGATATAGATAGGTCATCATGTCAGTATAGCCCACCTCTAGTTCCGTAGAGAATACCCCGCCAGATCAGACGCCCTACCGGCTGTTTTACGTGGTACAATTTAGCCCATGAAGACAGTTGCTGGCATCATAATCGCTGTCGTGATCGGGCTTTTAGCGGTTGTTTTGTTAAATATATCGGGTATATCAAGCAAATTTCCAGGAATTGAACTTCCGATTGGGTGGCCGCAGCCTATTGATGAGTGCAAACCACAATTTATACCAGAGGTAAAAAAATCAGGAATGCCATTTGTACAGACAAGAAGCGAGGTTTGTCGATATGATCAGACCAATATGCTTGCGGCAGTACTGAATATCGCTACCCTGACCGGAGTCGCAGGGCTGCTGGAGTATGCTTTTGTTGCATACATGCGACGAAGGTAATAGCCCGTGAGTCCAGAGGCTGCACCGATGATATACGTAAAATCTATCCCCCTGCTACAATGAGAAAAATGAAAATAGCTAAATGCACCATAATCGCGTTTATTGCCGGATTCATCTTGATGTCGATAATAGACAGACCCTTCTTTAACGGATTTTCTGGTGAATATCCGACAGGAGTTCCCGTTGGGTATCCGGTTGGTATTTTTGGTGATTATCCTGGTATTGAGTTGCCTTTTGGCTGGCAAACTGCAAGCGAAGAAGCAGATTTAATCATGTGCGACGGAGATATGGATCCCAGGGGTGTACCATTTGCGAGTTCCGGTCCGTGCAATTTGAAAAACAATATCGTGGCATACTTTTTGAACCTGCTTATTTTTACCTGTTTGGCGGGCGTAGTTGTATGGACAGTTGTCGCGAGACATAAACGAGCTGATTAGTCTGATAAAATATAGCCCATGAAGAGCAAAGTGAGGGGAACGATACGGAATCCTTGGGGTAGTATCGAGGCGCAAGCCGCAGAAATCAGAGACAGGGCTGAGCCCGTTGACTATTCGCGAATCTTTGCCGATTCTCAAGTTCTCATCTTGGGTGAGGTTCATTCCAGCAGTGCTGCTCGCCGTCATATTGCGGCAAACGCCGAGAATCTAAAAAACCTGGGCGTTACGCATTACGGTATCGAAGCTCCCAAAAACAGCGCGATCGATCGGTTTAATCGCGACCTGCTGGAGTCGCTCGACGGCGTTCAACTCGGTCCCCACCCCTATTATCAGAGGGATTTGTCGTATGAACAGGCGGTTCGTGCCATGGCCACGAGTGGAATAAAAATTGTCGCGGCAGACATAAGGCAAACGCCGTTTACCTCTATAAGAAAACGCGAAAAGCATTTAACAAAAAGCGTCCAAGAAATTGTCCAAAAAAACCTGGGAGCCAAGGCGCTAGTACTCATAGGCGCACTCCACGCGTATAAAAACGAAGAAAAATCCATGGCTGGTATGCTAGCGCGACGCGACGTGAGGGTTGCGGTTGCTCAGTTTCACGAAGGAAGAGAATACATGTTTTTCTCCAGGGCGGCAGCTGATGCGAGTCTCGGGATGGACGAGTTCATGCTGGATTTGCGACCGTATCGAGATAACGACGAGGTAATGTTCGGACCGGGAAATGCTGATTTTGTCATACATCTGCCCGAAGAAGATGGAGCAAATTTAGAACACACGAGCTGGTCTTCGATACACGACCGTTTTAATCTTTTTGACCCCACGTTTGCCTGCTGAACGAGCACGCCAAATTGACATCGTATTACAGTTATGCTATAATACTTGGTACAACGGTGAGAGTATATAACAATCACTGAAAATAGTTCTTCGCGAGAGACACCTGTCAATCGCACGATTCAATAGAGGAGTCATAATGCAATCCACCGCTGTCCGTGTCCAGGTCATGCTGAACGGAACGCTCGTGAAAGAATGGCAACCGGTTGAGCTTCGATACGACGTCTACAGCCGGCTCGTCCAGCGGCTTGACCCGCTGACGCCCAAGCACTTGGTCGTCAAGGAGCATCGCCTGGTGGTGAACCTGGTTGATCAGCGCAAGGTGGGAGCGGCGGTCTGCATGGTCGAACGTGTCGTCAGCATCGCTCGCGCACGGAAATCAGGCCACGACGAACCACAGCTCAACAACAGCGAACGTCAACTCACCCGCGCATAAGACGTCTCCTCCGACGCCGCCGAAAGGTCCCGGGCATCATGCCTATGACCGCTCGGCGGCCTTTTCGTTTGAGAGGTGTATTATTCTACAATGCTCATGCTATACTATACGCATGCAGCCGAACAACCAACAGGGGTACTACCAGCCTGGTCAGGGTCGACCTGCCCAGCCGCCCACTGCTCCTGCGCAATCGGCTCCAGCCGCAAGCCCTACGCCAGCGGTTGATCCGGCCGCCATGCAGGCGGTATTGAACGAACCGGCGCCTGTTCAGAACACTCCCGCCCCTACTCCTGCCCCTGCCCCTGCTCCTGCCGTAGAACAGCCGGTTGTCGAGCAAGAACAGTCCGGCGACCCTTTGCAGGACGGTGACATGCCCGAAGAAGATCTCGAAGAGCCTATTACGTGGTCGGCTCACGAGTATATTCATCAGGAAAAAGGAGCGCTGTGGTTTCTGGCATTCGCGGTTGTTGTTATCGCACTGGGTGCTGTGTCGCTTTTCTTGATGAAATCGTGGACGTTTGCTGCCCTGCTCGTCGTCATCGCGCTCGTCGTCATCGTTTATTCGCGTCGTCCACCTCGGGAGCTTACTTATTCGTTGGGTGACGAGGGCTTGATGATCGACGATACATTACACAAATTCGCGACATTCAAATCGTTTGGCGTTATTCGTGACGGCGAGCAGTTCTCTGTCATGCTTATTCCGATTCAGCGGTTCCAGCCTGGAATTACCGTGTATTTTCCCGAGGAAGCCGGCGAAGACATCGTGGATATTCTTGGTTCGCGTTTGCCCATGAAAGAGCTGCATCTGGACGTTATTGATCGTATTGTTCGTCTCTTGCGCCTCTAAAAGTTTTGTATTTGGTACATTTTGAATTTTTCATCTGTGATGCTCTCTAGTTGTATATATAAAATATAGCTAGTTGCGTTTCTCGAAGAGAAAATCCAAACTGACTCAAATACGAAACATCTTTGCCGCCTCCACATCTTGCTACCTCTGTAAAAAAATGCTACAATCAGCAGGTTGTTCTTTGTTAATAGCGGGCATCAGCCCGCCCCGAACACTTAAACCAAGCGCTTGCGCTGTTTGAGGGTTCGAGAGGAGATGTAACGGAGGAGTGTCAGCTTTCGAGTTTACTCGGAAGCGAGAACTCCGAGTGAACATCGACGAGCACCCGTAGCTCAGCTGCCAAGGCGAAGCCGGTAAGAGAAATACCAGCGACGCTCTATCTAGCTGAATAATTGCTACGGTGCGAGCATGTGAGCACCCGTAGCTCAGCTGGATAGAGCGTCGGCTTGCGGAGCCGAAGGCCATAGGTTCAAATCCTGTCGGGTGTACCATAGAAAGATCCCCATTCGTCTGGGGATTTTTCTATGATTTGATGATTTATGACGAGCGAATACCCGCTAAGAGACCATGAACCATAATATATTGACATATAATGCAATTATGATAAAATATACATATGAGTAATAGAGAGAGTGTTCCCACGCCCTCAACGGAGGAATTGAGAAGGATTCTCTCTGTTGCGGACGGGCAGACGGAACTCGATGCTGACGCACTGGTACATACCGCTCTCGGTATGTACGACAACGATGATTATCTATGGTTTGCAGAGATAGCAATAGGAGATCCAAATATGATCGATGAAGTAGCGATGGCCGAGGCAAGACTTCGCATGATCGATGATAATGACATGCGTGTACCGGGTTGCGAGGGGCAGTCTAAACACGAGGAACAAACGAGGCGTCGCCTCGCTGGTATTGATCGTATACTTGAGACGTTAACTGAAAAGGATTTGAATAGGTTTTTTGATGTTATGGCTGTCGAGGGCGCAAAGCTCGAAAACGATCAATTAATGGCAGAGATTGAACTGCCAGATACGTTTGATAATTTTTAGGCCGGATTCATCTTGTACGAAAAGCGCCGCCCGGGTGGGCGGTTTTCTTATGGCGGAGAGGGAGGGGTATCGCTTCGTTTCACTCCGCTCCTCCGTTTGCTCATTGTCTTGAAAGCAAGCTTTCAGACAATTTCACTGCACTACGCCGAACTCCTCGTTCGCGCCAGCTAAAGCTGTCGCCCGAGGGTTCAAATCCCACTTCTTTGCAAGAAGAAACAAGTCTATCCGTAAAGGATAGACTTGCATCTCCTGGCGGAGAGAGAGGGATTCGAACCCTCGGTACGTTTTACCGCACACTGCTTTTCGAGAGCAGCACCTTCAACCACTCGGTCACCTCTCCGTGTTGTCTCATTTTAACAGATTACAAACGTAGGTACATCATGCCGCTACGTTTGTGAGAATAGTGGTCATTGATATAATTAAATTATGCAGGACTCGATTTTTACAAAGATCATCAAAGGGGAAATTCCCAGCCACAAGGTATACGAAGACGAACATACCTACGCCTTTTTGGATATCCACCCTATCGCGCCGGGACATACGCTGGTTATACCGAAGAAGCAGGTCGAATTTCTCTGGGATCTGGACGACGATGATTACCAGCACCTGATGGAGAGCGTTAAAAAGGTCGCCAAACATATGCGCGAAACGCTTAATGTCCCCCATGTCGGTGTACAGGTGATCGGTATTGACGTGCCGCACGCCCATGTTCACCTCGTCCCTTTCACTAACGTCAGCGAATATCGTCATGTTGCCGATCCAAACGCTGGACCGAATCATGATGAGTTGGCAGCTGTCGCGGCCAAGCTAGCAATGTAATGGCTATCAAGATCGTTGCTATCGGTAAAAAGCACGACGCATGGATTGGTGACGGCGTTAAGCACTACCAGGATCGTCTGAAACGGCCGTTTGATACGGAATGGGTACTTTTGCCACACAGTGCCCTGCAAGACGCTGCAGCGCGCCAGGAAGAGTCTGAGCGTATACTTTCGCGCCTTAATGATCGCGATTTCGTGGTATTGCTTGACGAACGGGGTGACGAAATCGATTCGCCACGGTTGGCTGGCCTGCTTGACTCCACGTTTACGGCTAGCCGCTCCGTCGTAATGGTTGTCGGTGGCGCCTATGGTGTTGATGACCGCGTACATCAGCGAGCGGACTTCGTGTGGTCGCTGTCGCCACTCGTGTTTCCACACCAGTTAGTACGTCTGATTCTTGCAGAGCAACTCTATCGCGCTCAACAGATTACCGCCGGCCATCCATATCACCACAACTAACAGATAGTTGACAGAACATAAAGCTTATGTTAGTATCGTAATGGTTACTAACAAACACAAACATGTTCATTGCACCTATACTTCAACAGCTATTCATCAGTCTCGCCGTTGTTACGTCGATGGGAACCCTGGTTCATGACACCAAGGTCGACAAGGCATACCAACTATCTCTCCCCATAGTCAGCAATACGGTCGCAGCACCGTCGAACTTTGATCACCTAACTGATTCTGGTGCGCACACCCATGTCGAGCGCGTGTCAGTGAAGCAGGCATTTGCCGGTATGCCGCGCATACAGCCCCGTAATCAGCACAAGCGATATTATTTACCGATGTTTCTTAGCCGCAACAATACGTTTTTCGGTGACAGCAATATACTTATCCCGATTGTTTAATCAGATAACTTCGAGCTCTCGCTCTAGCCGTTCTATGACCGCGCGCTTTTCTGCAAGTTGTTGACGGGTTTCTTCGACAAGATGTTCTGGCGCCTGATGGACGTAGTGTGGGTTCTCGAGACGTTTCGAGAGGTTGAACTCTTGCTGCCGAACGTCAGCCAAGCGCTTTTCCAGCTTGACCTGATGGTCATAGAGCGTGTTTTCGTCGACCTCTAGCCAGGCCTCACGGTTGCTGGCTGCGAGTCGCAGGCCTTTCGGCTGATCCGTCTTCTTAACGTCGCGAAGACGCGCCAACCACATGATAAGTTCGCTGTTGTCCTCGACCAAGGCATCTTCCTGATAAAGCAAGGCGTATTTCTTGCCGCCCGGCAATTCGCTGATAACATACCTTGTTTCAGTAACCAGCGTCTGGAGTTGTTCGAACTCGCCTGCCGAAATCTCGTTGAACTTCAGCGTTTCGGGCCAGCGGCTTCTGATAAGCAGCTCGTCACCGTGCCAGCCAAGCGTTTGCCAGATAGTTTCGGTAACAAAGGGTGCGAACGGATGTGCAATCCTAAGCGCGGTGTCCAGAACCCATCCGAGAAGCTGAGGATTCGGCTGTTTCTTGCTGGCTTCGATATACCAGTCAGCGACATCGTCCCAGATGGTGTGGTAAACAACCTCGCTTGCTTCTGCAAAACGATAGTTCTCGACTTGATCAGCGACGGTAGCGGCGGCGTCATTTAGCTGGCGGACAATCCAGTGGTCGGCCAAACTGTTCGGAATCGGCGTCGCAAGTTGAAAATCGTCCGGTAGAACACCCTCGATGTAGCGTGCAATGTTCCAGAGCTTGTTGCAGAAGTTGCGGCCTGCCGTAACCTTACCTTTGCTGAATGCTTGGTTCTGCGCCGCGCCTCGGGATCCGATAATACCTAGTCGGAGCGCGTCGGAACCATACTCCTCTATCGTCTCCATCGGGTTGATGACGTTGCCTTTAGACTTGCTCATTTTTTGACCGTGCTCATCAAGCACGAGACCGTGCAAATAGACATCTTTGAACGGCACCTGATCTGTTGCGTAGAGGCCGAGCATTATCATGCGGGCGACCCATTGGTAGAGGATGTCGAAGCCTGTCTCGAGGACACTGTTCGGATAAAATCGACTCAACTCCCCTTTTGTCAGATAGTCGGTCGTGATAAACGGCCACTGACCACTACTGAACCAGGTGTCGAAAGTGTCTTCCTCACGATGATATGTTGTGCCATTGACATCAATTGTTTCCTGATCGACACGGGTGTCAAAAATCCAGTCATCGGGATCCTTGCTGCTCTGGAATGCTGGAATCGGTATACCCCATGCGATTTGTCGACTGAGGTTCCAATCTTTCAAGTTTTCGTAATACTGGATAAGCGCCTTTTTCTTGCTGGCGGGAATAATACGGATTTCATCGTTCTTGATCGCCTGGATAGCGCGCTTAGCGAGCGGCTCAACCTTGAGGAACCACTGATCCTTGATGAGTGGCTGTATAGGCAGGCCGCTTTTGTAGTCGTAACCGACAGAGTGTTCTATTTTGTCTTCGCCTCGTCGCAGGGTGGCAACGTCGAGTGCTTCAAGGACGCGCTTTCTTGCCTCCTCTACCTCGAGCCCTTCGAATTGAGGCGGGACGTTCATCATCTTGCCGTCAAAACCGATGACTTGGATACGGGGCAGGTCGTGCCGCTGCCCTATTTCGAAGTCGTTCGGATCGTGGGCGGGCGTTACCTTGACGGCGCCGGTACCGAATGCAGGGTCGACGTGTTCGTCGGCGATAATAGGGATTTCACGCTCGGTCAACGGTACGACAACGTGCGAACCGATGAGTTTTTTATATCGATCGTCGTCTGGATGAACGGCAATCGCGGTATCGCCGAGCAGCGTCTCTGGACGTGTCGTGGCGACGACAATTTCCGCCACATGATCGATAACCGGATACGCGATTCGCCATAACATGCCCTTCTCTACCTTGTGGTTGACCTCGATATCGGCGTAGCTCGTCTGGTATTTCGTGCTGTAGTTGACGATGCGCTCACCCCTGTAAATAAATCCTTCGTCCCACAGCTTCTTGAACGTGTCGTAGACGGTGTTTACAACCTTTTCGTCAAGCGTGAATACGAGATTATCCCAGTCGGCGCTGACACCGAGCGCGCGAAGTTGTTTCTCCATGTTACCGCGCTGCGCCTGAACGAAATCCCACACCTGATGATAGAGCTCGTCACGCTTGAAATCAGTTCTGCTTTTCCCTTGCTTTTGCAGCTCGCGCTCGTATACGACCCATGTCTCAAATCCTGCATGGTCTGCCCCCGGTAGATAGAGCGTATCTCTCCCCTGCATGCGATAGTAGCGCACCAAAATATCCTCAAGATCAGCCATCAACGCATGACCGGTATGAAGATTGCCGTTGGCATTTGGCGGCGGCATGACGATACTGTACGGTTCGCCGTGACCAGTTGGCTTGAATGCCCCTGACTTCTCCCACATTTGGTATATGGTTGATTCAAATTCCTGGGGGTTGTAAGCTTTGGCGAGTTTCATGCGTGGGTTTAATCCTGAGAGTTATTGTTCAATTAACACGTAAGCATAAGTTTTTCACGTGGAAAGTGCTTGTGCTTTGTTTACATTTCACGGGAAAAGGTCATGCTTATCATCTGTTTTTCCCGATAATTTACTCTAGTAAGTATAGCACACCACCCGAGGCTGTATAATAGCAAGCATGATTGCGATAAAAGCATGTACCGATAGGGAAACGTGGGACGATTATGTTTTGGAGCATGACGGGCATCCGCTACAGCTATGGGGATGGGGTGAGACCAAGGCGGCACACGGCTGGAAAGCCGAGCGATTACTCGCGTATGATGTCGACAATCACATTCTTGGCGGTGCGCAGGTACTGATACGCAAACTACCGTGGCCGTTCAAAGCCATGGCATACGTACCGCGAGGGCCAATAGTTTCTTCTGAGAACACAACGTACCTGCTAGAGGCGCTTGCAAACCATGTCCGTTCGCAGCACGGTGTAGTGGTTCTGAGTATCGAACCGGATTGGGTCGAGCTCCCATCTCTGCCAAAGGGCTGGAGAAGATCCGATAACACCATCCTGATTCCGGATACGCTCATTCTTGACCTAAACAAGACAGCGGAGGAGCTCCAGGCTCCCATGAGTAAGAAAACACGGCAGTATATCCGCAAATCTGCTGGTGAAGAAGGCGTGGAGATCCGCCAGGTGAAGGATAGGGAAGAACTAGAGAAGTGCATGCAGGTGTATCACCAGACGGCTGATCGAGCAGGATTTGCGCTGCATAGTGATGATTACTACTACGACGTGTTTACGAACCTGGGCGAAGCATCACCGGTCTTCGCCGCCTATCTGCTCGATTCACCCGAAATCCTTACTGCCCCAGATTCGTCCCGTCCGGCCAAAACCCATTTTTCCTCGCTCGACGTATCTACAGATACGCCTCAATCGGATAAAATGGCTTCTGACTCGACCGGATATGATTCTGGAGTCAGCGAGGTTCCGGGTAAAGCGAGCAACGGCTGGCCGGTCGCATTTTTGTGGCTCGCTATCAGCGCTTCGACCGCGTTCGAACTTTACGGCGGCATGAACGATGACGGCCAACAGTTGCGCGCCAATTACGCGCTCAAATGGCATGCAATTACGAAGATGAAAGAGTGGGGCATAGAACGCTACGATATGAACGGTCTTGTGTCGGATGGCGTCAGTAATTTCAAGCGCGGTTTTGCTGATCACGAAGATCAATTAATCGGTACATATGACAAGCCGCTTTCGCCACTGTATATCGTGTGGACCCACTTGTTACCGTTTGCAAAAAGAGCCGCCCGCCTCTTTAAGCGTTGATATATATACGACATTATGCCCATGCTGTTTTTGTCATAGACAGGCTAGGGATAACCTCCAGATCATACGGATCCACGGTATCCTTTTTTTGTGCATAGTAGTAGCCGAGCGTGGCGATCATGGCGGCGTTGTCGGTACAGAGTTGCATGGGCGCGTATTCGATAGTGATAGGCAGGCGTTCTGATAGCTGGCGACGGAGTTCCAGGTTGGCTGCGACGCCGCCGGCGATGACGACCGAGGCGGGCGAATAGTCATGAAAGGCTTTTTCTGCTTTATCCACAAGTGTTTCCACAGCAGTTTGCTGGAAACTGGCGGCAAAGTTTGCCCGCTGGACGCCGTCTAAGAGCGCAGGAAGCTCGTGAGACGGAAATGTGTAATCATTACCGGTTTCGGCCTGGACACGCCTCAGAACGGCTGTTTTGAGGCCTGAGAAGGACATATTGTAGGGATTGTCGAGCTTAGACTTCGGGAATTTGTATTTGTGGGGGTCGCCACTCTGCGCGGCCTTGGCGATTGATGGACCACCGGGATAGGGCAGACCGATGATTTTGGCGACTTTGTCGAACGCTTCTCCGACAGCGTCATCTTGGGTCTGGCCAAGCAGCTCGTAGTCGCCATGGTCACGGAAGAGGACGAGCTGTGAGTGTCCGCCGGAGACGATGAGGGCAAGCATTGGGAAGGCGGGTTGCTTAGACGGTAGGGCAAGATTGGAGAGGTCACCAGAGCTGACAACCGTTTCATCGCGCTCCCGCGCCACACCTGACGGTGTCGGCTGGGTCAGGTCGCTTGACAAAAGGTTGTCAGCCTGGCTCTCGCGCTTCTCTACGATAAAGTTCGCGTACACGTGTGCTTCTACATGATGTATAGGGTACAACGGTTTGTTGTGTATGACGGCAAGTGTTCGGGCGGAGAGAGTGCCGACGAGTAGTGAACCGATGAGGCCTGGCGCATAGGTGACGGCAATCGCATCGATATCGTCCCAAGTGCAACCGGCGTCAGACAGCGCTTGGTTGATAACCGGGTTAATCACCTCTATGTGACTGCGGGCAGCTACTTCTGGGACAACGCCGCCGTACTGCGCGTGGATATCGATTTGGGTATGCACAACATTGCTAAGAAGCTTGCGGCCGTTCTCGACAACCGCAGCTGCCGTTTCGTCACAACTGCTTTCGATACCTAAAATTAACATCTGTTACCACTGTAACACAGAGGTGGTTATTCGGTCGCTGCTTTGTAAGCGGCGCCAGCCTTGTCGGACACGCCAAGTTTTTTGGTAAAAGCAAATACGTCTGTGCGCAGAGGGACGATAAGATCGACGAGTTTGTATGGATTGTTCTCTGCGTGTGCCGCGGCGACACGTCCTTTTAGTGCGATCCATTCCTGCAGAGTTCCCTCTGTTACCGTGCCTTCGTCCCAGGCAACATCCAACATCCTGCCGACGCCGCGCGCCCAGTCGTGCCAGCGAGCCAGGATCTCCTGAGTAGTATGTACTTCACCTTTGTTGTTGTACTCAGGCCCTTGGCGTCCCTGTAATGATTCACGCTCAATTCCTTCGGACATGTCTTTCACAGTATTGTCCTCCGGGGCGTTATCCTGATGATCAATCTGTATAACTTCAATCAATGCAATTGAACCAACCTTTGGTACTGTATCAGGTCGAAATGACAACTCGTAAGTTTGCTGAGCTGTCTCGATGGCTGCGGAATATTGCGTCTCTGGCGAGCTGCCATAGAGTTCGTCGGATGGAAGATTGATGGTTGTTTCGCGCTGTATCATCACGCCTTACGCCCATTCTGTATTATAAATTATATCACACAACGCATACATAATCAAATACTAGACATGGAGAGATGTGCCGCCTTGGCGCAGGATCTCCACGCCATTGTCTGTCGGACGGATGATGGTTGAGGGCAGGACGTTAGCGATTGTGCCGCCGTCGAGGTAGAAATCTATCGTCTCGCCGAAATAGGCGAATGCCTCGTCGATGGTGGTCGCTGGCGGCTCACCTGGTTGGTTAGCGCTGCTAGTGATGAGCGAACCGGTTTGTTCGAGCAGTTGACGGATTTTTTCGTCGGCCACGATGCGCATAGCCAGCGTACCAACACCCTGGTGAAGGTACGTGTGACCGTTTACGGTGAGCACGGCGCTGAGCGGGTTCGGCCAGTATGCGGCGACTTTGTCGATTTCACCTTGTGGTACGCCAAGTGCCAGCAGTTGATCGGTGCTCGCTGCTATTAGCGTACCGGGCTTTTGCTCGCGACTCTTTAGCGCGTAAAAACGCTCGACCGCCGCTTCGTTGTTCGCGTCCGCCACTAACCCGTAGACCGTATCTGTCGGCATAACACCGACAGCACCTTGCGCGAGCAATTCGGCCGCCTTCTCGAGTGTCACAATATGCATGTTTCTATCATACAGAACGGCGCATGATGGTAGAATATAAGCATGAAACAGCGATTGGTGAGGGTGACGCGCAAAATGCTGCCGAAGGGTGCGGTTCGGGGGCTAGAGAAAACCTATAGGAAAAACCGTGTTCGGTTGGTGCGTGCTCGTTATCGCAACCCTGCCAAGAACCTGAAAGTTATTGCCGTAACCGGTACGAACGGCAAGACGACAACACTGAACTTTATAAACGAGGTTCTCAAAGAGGCTGGCTACAAGACAGCTATGTTCACGACGGCGGTGATAGAGGTAGCAGGCGAGCGCAAGATCAATGATCTGAACGCAACGGTCGCGACGACGGCCGAGATGCAGCGGTTCTTCCGCAAAGCTAAACGCGCCAAGGTTGATTACACGCTGCTGGAGGTGACGAGTCACGCGCTTGACCAGCACAAACTCGACGGTGTGCCAATCCATATGGCAATTATGACCAATCTGACACAAGACCACCTGGACTATCACGGTACGATGGAAAAGTACGCCGCCGCCAAGAGCAAACTGTTTGCTCATACGCCGCGCTATATCGTACTTAACCGCGACGACGAATGGTTTGAGTATTTCGACAAGTTTCCTGCCGGAGCGCAGAAGATTACTTACGGTAAAAGCGAAGATGCCGAAGCGAAGATTGAATACACCAAGCTGTACCGTAAGGGGAGCGAGGCAACGGTGGTTATTGACCATCAGACCAAGCTTGATCTCGCTACGGCGTTACCGGGCGAGTTCAATATAACCAATATGACAGCGGCCGCGGCCGCGGCGTATCTGTTGGGTCTGAAGATGGACGATATTATCGAGGGAGTGGCTAATTTGGAGAGTGTACCCGGCCGGTTCGAGCGAGTAGAGACGGGTAAGGAATACGACGTTGTTGTCGACTATGCACACACTCCCGACGCGCTGGAAAAATTCCTCACGGCAGCCAAGGAAATCGCCAAGAACCGCACTATCCTGGTCTTTGGCGCGACTGGTGATCGTGACAAGGGTAAGCGACCGATTATGGGTGAAATCGCGGCGCATCTGGCCGATAGAATTATCCTGACAGACGAAGAGAGTTACGACGAGGATCCTGCTGCTATCCGCGCCCAAGTGATGCAGGGTATAGAATCGGCAAAAGGTACCGCCAAGACGACAGAGATTGCCGATCGTCACGACGCCATCAAAAAGGCACTCGACGTCGCAAAAAGGGGCGACATGGTGTTGATTACTGGTATGGGACACGAAAAGTTTCGTATTATTGATGGTCGGCGCGAGCCGTGGAACGACGCCGACGTTGTTCGCGAACTAGTACAGTAGGTGGGCATGGAAAGTGGTGGATGACAAAAAGCGAGCTATAAAGAAATTTTTTCACGATTACGCGGTTGCTATATATGCCACGGTTTTCCTCGTCATTATCCTGATAATTATGATGTTGGCTCGCTACGGGGCGTTGATCAGCATACAGGATCTTTCGAAAATCAACCCTCTCATAACCACTACGGAGAATGAGCTCATCGCGGCGGACAATTCCAAAGAGATGATAAAAGCCCCTAAGAGCGGAAAGAGTCAAAAGACGGATAGTGAGCACACGAGCAATACTAAAAACAGCTCTTCGACTGGAGCGGGGAAGGGGTCGAGCACTCCGGTGGCGGGTGGTAATGGCGAGGACGACACGACTCGAGCCGATTCCCCTCCGTTTACGGCTACTCTGCATGAGGTAACACCGTCGATCGAGGGCAATACCAGCATTCTGGGTAACTGCACGGTTAAGTATAAGTTCACTGCCGATATATCTGCCCAGAATCCACCCGGAACGATAGTGTATCAGTGGTATCGGAGTGACGGTACAACGACTGACTCTCAGAGTATGACATTTTCGAAAAACGACACCTCTTTAGCTCCGACCTACGAATGGTCGATTAGCGCCGATAGCGGCAATAAGTATTGGGTCGTTTTCAAAATGACATCTCCGTCTACACAAGAGGAAAGAGCTGATGTTACGCAATCCTGCTCGATACTTTCGCTATGATGATGTCTCGATTACATAAGCCACGGATCATGCAAAGTTCCAGTCTCCAGATACGGTTCTTACTCCGTGTGCTTTTTCCGCCGTTCCTTATTCTCCTGATTATCAGCATTGCAGGTTATTTGCTATTAAGCTCGTCTGTACGAGTCGGCGAAGTTGACAATTTGAAGCGCGTCGCCGAAACAACCGCCGCCAAGCTCGGACGAGAATTTGCACTTCGTCGGACGGTGCTTCAGAGTACCGGCAATCAACTGTTTTCGCTGGAGAGCGGCTATGGCGACAAGCGTAAGGGGCTCGATGACGATTACAAAGCGTGTCGGGCTTACGTCAAGACAAACACAGCGTTTTTGTCGGCCCCCGATAAGGTCTGTCAGCCGTTTTATGCGCAGTTCGCCGTGGCGCTGCAAAACGGCACCGGACTATTGCAGGCAGTCGATGATGGATACACCACAAGCGTCACGGATTTGAGAAAGCAAGAGCAGGCAGCGGTTAGTCAGCAAGTAGCGTCGTTTAGTGAGTTTTTCCCCGAAACATCCCGATTAATCGTGATTAACAAGCAGGGAGAAGTAGTCAGCGAAACGACGAATGGCGGCCAAAATTCGAAGAATTACACGGAGTCAATCGCCGACATCGCTAAACAGGCGCTTACCAAACCTGTCGAGGCAGTCTATATCAGCGACGCGGACGTTCGGCAGGTGGTGTTCGCATATCCAATCGACCAGGGTGCCGTACTGGCGGCTTATGATATCGACAACGCTAACTTTTTGTATCCGTCATGGAAAAGCGCGCCAATTGATAACACCAAAGCCTATGTCGTGGTCGCTGATACGAAAAGCAAGGTCAGTTATCCGTTTATCAAGGACACGAGCCTATACAGGCAGGTGCTTGAGTCGGATCAGCAAGTAGGGTTTACCAGTTCCAATGTCGAGTATGTAGCCGCGTTTGAACCTATCAGTGGTACGGCTTGGCGGGTTATCGTGGCGTCCCCTGAAGCTATCGCTCTCGACTCGCTAGTCAGTACGCAGATTCTGATTGTTGCGGTTGCCGGTCTGCTGCTGGTTAGTTTCCTCTGGGTGGGATCGCGGTTCGTCCAGCGGACAGTCGACAGTATTCTGGGGCTGGTCGGCGGAGCGTTGATTTTCTCGACCGGCCAGCTGACGCACAGGATTGATACATCACGTATGAGTGACAAAGAGTTTTCGCAGTTAGCAGAGATAATGAATAACATGGCCGTCAAGATCCAAGAGGCGGAAGAAGCAATCAAGCAAAAAGACAAAGAGTTCATCAATGTGGCGACTCACGAGATTAAGGCGCCAATGACGGCTATCATCGGCAACTTGTCCATGATTCTCGACGATGGCATGGGGACGCTCGACGATACCGCGAGAAAGCTGGCGGATCAGGCGTATAAAGGCACGATTCGTCTGCGTGATTTGGTGAACGAGCTGCTTGATATCGCTCGGCTGGAGTCAGGCCGTGCCACGTTCCATCTGGAGCCAGTTGATGTAGCCGGAGAGATTAGTGACATGATAGAACTGCAAAAAATGCCAGCCCGTGAAAAGAATATCTCGCTGCACCATGCGGCGCTCGACAAGCCAGTTATGGTGCTTGCCGACAAGACCAAGCTCGAAATCGTACTGACGAACTTTATCAGCAACGGTATCAAATACAACCGCTCACCGGGCGAGGTTATCGTCTCGCACGAGTTGGCGGAAGATCACGTTACCATCACGATCAAGGACACCGGTCTTGGTATTCCGGCGGAACAGCAAGCGAAGATGTTCCAAAAGTTCTTCCGTGTCGAAGGCTCAGATCGGTCAAACATACCCGGTACTGGCTTGGGTATGTACATCACCAAGCAGTTTATCGAGGGTATGGGCGGCAAATTATGGTTTGAGTCAGAACACGGCAAGGGCACGGCGTTTCATTTTACCCTACCTCTTGCGAAGTCAAACGACCAATAGCAGTTTGAAAAATACCGAAAAAATGATAAAGTATCGTTAATTATGGCGAGATGGAGTCCGGAAGAGATTGCGAGACGGAATAAGCTTGCTGCTGAGAATGCGGCTACTTTTAAGGAGCCTGTCACCGATTACATTAATGAGGCGGTAGAGATATTTCAGTGCGCGGACAAGTGGCTACCAGAAACTAAACTGCCAGAAGTCGAAATCTACCAATTGCCAGCCGACGATAAACGGACTTTTCGTTATCCTCGTGGTGCTGGTGGGGGTTTTACACACAAAATGATGAAACGTGTCAGGCGGGAGCGCTACCCTGACCGTCCTGAGATTACTGATTTTAAATTTTCGAAATCATACGAAGAACTGAGCGATCCGGTGATGTTGCGCTACGCGCACGCACGTGCGAAATTAGCGAGTAGCTTTATGTGGGCGGTTAGACACTGGGAGGAATTAAATCCCGAGGATACCGATAATCTTGAGTGGCTGGAAGCGGAACTTCGCGAAGGTGACATAGATTCGCGTAAGGAGATAAAACATGCACAACAAGCATACAGAGACAGAACGTATCTCCACGATGTCCTCTTCGCGGATATTCTACCATACGTTGCGGATCCAGAATTGACAGAACCGGGAGGAACGCTTGAACTGCCGGTATTCAAAAACAGGGCAGCGGGCGAAGCTCTGATGACTGCGACCATCGCCGCACAATTGCGAATTGCGGATATCGCAGTAAACCCGGAGGTTACATTGGCACTCGCGAAGCTGACAATTGACGATATCGAAGTCGCTCGCAAACGGCCGAATACACGAAAACCAAGCATGCCGAAAGACCAAAGAAAGCAGCATTCGGCGACACGAATGTTGTCCGAGGCTGTGGATACGGTGGCGCAGGCAACATCGCTCCTATTAGCAGATGTAGACCAAGATTTTGATATTGCCCATGCAATTTCCTCTCTCGAAAGAAACGGTGCGTACAAACTGCTAGGTATCATTACTATGGGTATCATTGGTCCGTTGGCTATCAACGGAACAAAGTGGGATCCGGCATATGTCTTGGACGCCGATATGTTGCAACGTGGTGAATTCGCTATCAGTGATAAATTGAGACAGAATATCATTGATATGCATGTCCGCCGTAGGACGTTACACCTAGGGAGGGCAACCCGTAAGATCAGCCCGGTTCCCGGTAAGGGGGAGATACTCAAATTTGCGGGTTGTCCGGCTAAGTCAGAACATATGAAGTTTGCTGTCGATCTCATTATCAAAGAATTATCCACCAAGTCTAGTTAGCCGTATTTGTCTGGTACCAATGGAAGTGAATTCATAAAAACTGGATCACAGATCGAGTCTGGGGCGGCAGAGGCGGAGTTCTAATACCACGATTCGTGGTGCTTGCGCCACCAGAGACTTTTGGCAGCTCGCTCACCGAACTTTACCCACCAACCGTACTGACGCGGTCGGACGACGATGTCGAACGCCCCGACGTAATCGGTAACCTGCTTGTTGAAGCTGGTCTTAAACTTACCAATACCGTAGTGAGGATGAGTTTCGTCGTTGATACGGTCGCTTGGCGGCGTACCGCACAGGTCGTGTATTTTTGAACCACGTCGCCGCGCCCACTGCATAGCGTGCAGCTGCAGCAGGTGACTAGCGCCGTAGACGGTCTTTTCGCGGATACTGGCGCCGTCCTTGTAAGTGCTTTTTTCGCCGAATACCAAGGTGAAGGCGGCTGCGACCAACTTGCCGTCGTAGTAGGCGAAGAAGAGTTGACCCTGGTCGGTGTCGGAATATCGTCGCCAGAATTTGAAATAGTATTCATAAGAACGGATAACAAACGATCCTTCTGCCGTGCTTGCCAGCAGGTTATAGAAAGTCTTACAGTTTTCGGAGCTGGTCTCGACCAGCTCTATGGTGACGCCTTCGCGTTCAGCCCGCCGCATGGCATGCCGGCTTGTTTGGTTGAAATTTGCCATGATTGTCTTTGGATCCGGTGATAAATCAATCAATACCGTCGATGAATTAGGTTGGATCGGCGTGACGGGGAGAAGACCCAGTTCGGCGGCGGCCTTCATGGTGTCTTCGGTTTTTTCCAGCTCGGGCTCAATTTTGATTGCGAAAACACCGTTTTCGTTTGCCAGGTCTTTTAGCTCCGGGAGCATATCGCCAAGTTGCACGATAGATTTTACGCCCGGCCCCTTGGGTATGTACCAGAATTTCCCGATTCCAAAGACGCTCTTTTCCAATACCGTTATGGCGCAGTCGTTCGCAACGACATAACGAGGTTTCCACCCGGATAGTTTCTTCTGTTCAGCGAATTCGTCGCTCTGAAATACATTACCACCGTCAGGATTAGCCAGAATCCGGCCATCCCAGGCTTCGATTTCATCGCGAGCTGCAAAGCGTACTGTCATGGAACCATTGTACCGAATTTGTTACAATATACGGAATATGGGAACGATTTTTTCATCAACTGATATTAGAGGCCGTCTTGGCGAAGAGGGGACGACTGAATATATTTGGAACGCAGGTAAGGCGTTTGCAGAGTGGCTGCCAGAGGTGGGTGACGTAGTTGTCGTGAAATCGCAAGTAGCTGATGCCGGTACGACCCATGCATTTATCGAGGGGTTATTGCTTCAGGGGCGAACGGTTGTGGATGCTGGTGAGGGTAACCAGTCGGACGCGGTCAACGCCGTACGCGATGCGAGAGCTGCGGGAGGCGTATTGATTGACGGCGACACAGCGCAAAACCTTGTAGTCGTTACACTACTCGACGCAAACGCAAGCATCGTGACTGCCGAAACAGGTCTTAACGATATCAACCAATTGGTCGATTCGGGCAATTTCTTGCCAGCCGCCGAAAAGGGCGAAATCAAAGCAGCTAAATAGCCACACGACCAGGTAAGGGGTCGGACAATTGACTTAGCATAAGAATCATGCTAAAATATAATCATAGAGAGTCTATCCACCACGATGACAAAATCATACGACCAGCTAAAAGAAATGTTTCACGCGCCGCCAGAGAACTACCTGCGGTTTACTGAAGAGCAGGCGATTGACGGGAAGAGCTTCGTTTGGTCAAAAGACAAAGTACTGTCTCACTATGTGTCACTTACTGATCGTATGGTCGGAATTCTCGATGGCTCAGCACCACAGAAGCTTTACCATATCGAAGAGGACGGGGAATACAACTGGAACTTTGAGCAGTCAAAATGGACGCCGGACGATGTAGTCTGGCTTGCCAAGTCGGCCGTGCCCGTATCGGAACTAGTGAGCGCTTTCTGGGAACAGCTGGCTGAAAAAGATATGCCAAAGCCCCGTGACGAATATTTGGCAATCGATCGGCGAGACTATCTTGGTTATATGGGAGTTACAGACCCCTATGATCAGGACGACAACGTACGGAAAGAGATAGATATTAGCAAAGTTCCACAAGAGCTTGTCAGCCGTATTCGCGCTTATTTCGTGGAGGGCGATATCGATATAGACAACTGGGAAGAAGATGTGTGGAATAAACCGACACGGTTGGATGGCAAGAATGTCCTTATCGTTGATGAGGTTCAAAACAGCGGCGCAACTCTTGAGATTGCAATAAGGCTAATAAAGGCCGCTATTCCTGAGGCGGATATTGCTGGCACTTATTTCTGGGATCGAAGAGACTCGGTTCCTATATGGTATCCAAAAAAGCGGCCAGGCAAACCGGCTCCCGGATACGGACGTATGGTCGCCTCTCCTAATCCTGAATGGTGGAATCAGTTCCCGGATACGCCGGAGAACGCCAAGAGGAAACTTGCAGCCTTTGTCCTGCCGACACCGTTTCACCATCGTGAGACGCTCGTGCCGTATCGAGATCAACTCTCTGACCAATTGGCACAGGACATCGCTTACATGACGTATGACTACGCTAATGGCAATATCCTTAACAGACCCCTCAGTAGAGATGATGATGGTTGGGATATGGTACTTGCGAAGCAGGGTCTGACACCTGAAGACATAGCTGCCTGGAACGAAAAAGGCGGATTCGATAGGAAGTAAAAAGCCCCTGATCCGCACCCGAAGGTGCGGATCAGGGACGACAGTCATCGCTGATGGTTATGCGACCGTTGTAGCGATCTGACTGTTTGTCCGTGTGCCGGAAGAGCGCCGTTGCAAAACAATTGCCTTTGACAGTCCGGCATAGGACTTTTGCCTGACCCCCTACCGGGTCAACGATGATTTGGTCGATGCGCACAGGCACCTCGACCAGTTCACCGCCTCTCGATTTCTCGATGAGGAAGGTGATGACTTTGCCCTTTTCGGGGCGTGGGTAGGGGGTATCAGGTTCGAGAATCGCATATGGTGTTTCATACATGCGACCCTCCTCTCTTCAGGGTACTGACAATATGATTATAGTATATTTTTAACATTATGTCTATAGTACGCGACCGACATGTAAACGAGAAGCTTCAGAGGTATAAGCATAAATAATATTGACATTTATGCAAAAATATGTATAATGTTAAGCATGACAACTATAGAGAAGCCAACAACCCCATCACCAGCAAACATGGCAGAAAATATGCCAAGCCTTAATAGTGGCGACATGATTGCCGAGCCAGTCGAGACCGATACTTTCGATAGGCCTATCCTCGGACGAACAGCTATGGCAAGCGATGAATACGCAGAAGGACAAGATGCTGTGCCGACGTCCAATGAAGTACGTACATGGGAGGAGAAGATGGCTCTTGACGAGACTGTGCAGGACGCAAAAAATAGCCTTGTGCCGATCGCATCTAATGAAGATACTCATGAACCAACACCTGATGGATATATCACCGTTGACACTACCCGTAACGAAGAGCACGATGAGTTGCCCGAAGACCTGAAAGACGAAATTGGCGCACCAGACGACGAAGCTCAGAACCAATAGAGAGGATCTGAACTATGACAAGTATGCTTGAAAAACCACAGTCAAACCGGGCAAAATCGTTTCGTAAGCAAGATCACGGTAGTGCCGCAGAGCGACAGGGGCGCATCAAAAAAGACTCCATAGTCTGGGAGAAAGACCCATTCTACGTCGAACGAGCACGCAACCACATGGAGAAGGCTGACAAGGCGTATCTGAATGAACTTATCCGAAGTGCATTGGAGGATGAGTCGCCGGCAGAGCGTGATTACGAAGCATCACAGCGGAAATCGAAAGAACACTCAGATCGGGTCGTGAGCGAATACCAAGTCATTGCTCGGCTCAATGGCCATGGCGGCTATGAGGAGGCTGCATTACAGAAGGAACTGGACGATCTGTATGCTCGTGCGAAAGAAATCGTAAAAGAATTAAATGAATTGCCACGCGATGCAAAGCAAACAGAAGGCTTGTGGACACAAGCGGAACTTGATTCGCGTGTCGATGAGCTTGAAGGTGAGCTAGAAGTGGTTAAGTGGAGGATTGATGACTTCGAAGGAAATGAAATCGCTCCAACTATGGCAACATACGACCAAAAGACCAAAAAGGAAATAGAGAAGATCACCGCACGCACCGTTATGCAAGATGGCTCGCTATCTGACGATGACTTTGGTGACTATAGCGGTGACTCGCACATCCGGATCAGCAATCGTCCACGTTAGATAGAGTAAAACCGTAAAAAATTAGCACTCGCACCTTGCGGGTGCTAATTTTTTTAGATACAATTATTTATGTAACAAGAACACGGAGGAGCACAATTATGAGTAGTCCAATCAAACCGCTTGCTGACCGTGTGGTTGCTGTCCGCGAGGAAGCAAAAACCCAGACTGCGAGCGGTATTTATCTGCCGGACGCGGCCAAGGAAAAACCGGTCGTCGCGACCGTCGAGGCTGTTGGTCCAGATGTCAAAGGCATCACAAAAGGCGACAAGATCGTCTATAAAGATTATGCAACGACCGAACTGAAGGTTGACGGCACAGAATATATTATCGTACGCGAGGATGACATACTCGCAACTGTCTAGGAGGTAGTGCACAATGGCTAAGAAAGTATTTTATGACGATGATGCCCGCGAGCGCGTGCTCGGCGGCGCGAAAGCACTGTATGACGCGGTGAAGGTAACGTATGGGCCGAAAGGTCGCAATGTCGTGATCGCTAAAGGGTACGGTGGTCCGACCGTCACGCATGACGGCGTAACGGTAGCCGAGTCCGTCGATCTGCCCGAGCGGGATGACGAAACGCTTGGCTATAAAGTCGGTGCAGAGCTGATCAAGCAAGCAGCCCAAAAGTTGAACAAGGCGGCCGGTGACGGTACGACCACGGTCACTGTACTGACATATAACATCCTGAAAGAAGCGAACCGTCTGATCGCGGCCGGTCACAACCCGATGGAGCTCCGTAAAGGTATCGAACAAGCGGGCGCTGAAATCACCAAGCAGCTCGATGCGTTGAGCGAGAGTATCGAAGGCAAGACCGAGCGCGTAGCTGAGGTCGCGACTATTAGCGCGGGAGACGCACAGATTGGTAAACTGATCGCCGGCGTTATCGAAAAGGTAGGTAAGGACGGCGTTGTCACCGTTGAAGCAGGCCAAGGCTTGGAGCTTGAGGCCGAAGTTGTCGAGGGCTTTAGTCTGGACAAGGGCTGGTCGTCACCATTCTTCGTTACCGATACGAGCCGTCAGGAGGCGGTATACGAAAAACCAGCTATTATCATTACCGACAAGAAAATCGCTAATGTTGCTGAGTTTTTGCCGCTTATCGAGAAGTTGGCTGCCGCCGGTAAGAAAGACGTCGTTTTGATAGCAGACGACGTGGAAGGCGAGGCGTTAAGCGTGCTGATTCTGAACAAGCTCAAGGGTGTGTTGAACACCGTTGCCGTCAAGGCGCCATCGTTTGGCGACCGCCGCAAGGAAATCCTGGAGGATATCGCTATCCTCACGGGCGGCGTCGTTATCAACGATGAACAAGGTCTGACCTTTGAGAATGTCGGCTTGGATGTCGTCGGTAGCGCGCGCAAGGTTATCGTTGGCAAAGACAGCACGACGATCATCGAGGGTGCAGGCAAGGTGAGCGGGGTTAAAGACCGCATTACACAAATCGTGGCACAGTCTGAGAATGCCAATAGCGAATACGACAAAGAGCAGTATGAAAAACGCGCGGCCGCGCTTTCTGGCAAGGTTGCCGTCATCAAGGTCGGCGGTGCGACCGAGACCGAAATCGACGAAAAGAAATTCCGCGTCGACGACGCTGTTGCCGCTACCAAAGCTGCTTTGGCCGAAGGTATCGTTGCCGGCGGCGGCGTGACATTGGTCAACCTGGCTGCCGGTGTAAAAGCCGACGGAACCGACAGTATTACTGCTGGTCGGCAAATCCTCAAGACGGCGCTTCGCGTACCGTTTACGCTGATTACGGCCAACGCCGGCTTGAACAGCGAGGCATTACTGGCACAAGTAGAGGCTGCTAAACCAGGCTTTGGCGTCGATGTAAACAACCCTGACGGCGGGCTCGTTGACGTCAAGAAAGCTGGCGTTATAGACCCGGCACGCGTTACGAAAGAGGCCGTCCAGAACGCTGTCTCTATCGCCTCGACTGCAGCTACTATGGGTGCGCTTGTGGTCGAAATCCCCGAAAAGGATGAGCCGGTCGCTGCTCCTGGCGGTGGTGGTATGCCTGGCATGGGCATGATGTAAGTCCCCGGAGTGTGCATATGAAACAGCCCGTACTATAAGCGGGCTGTTTTCGTAACTTGACCCGCATTTATGACATCGCTATACTACCCCTATACTATTGAATCCACGAACTAAGGAGTTGTGACAATATGGATCTGCAGAAAGTATCTGACATCATAGAGCTAAAAGCACTGGCGTTCGATACGCTACAAGCAATTGAGTTACAGCAAAACAACCTACGCGCAATCCAACAGCGCATCGCCGAACTTGAACAAGCACAATCCAAAAAAAGTAAATAACGAGTATTTTTAAGCGCAAAAACAATAGGGGGGTAGACAGTGTTCGTAAACACGAACAATACAGGGAAAAGGAAGCGGTCGCATATCTCTTTTGATTCTGGCTTTACTCTGGTGGAGCTCATCATCGTTATCGTCGTTATTGGTATCTTGGCCGCGATTATTCTCGTGGCGTATAGCGGCGTTACCGAAAGGGCGAAGGTAAGTTCCTATGCTGACGGACTCAAGAAGGTAGAAAAGGCCATGCAGTTATATATAGTAGAAAAGGGCTACAGCGCTTGGCCTAAGGATAGTGATTTGACTGGTTCGGCAAACCCAACGATAAACAGCATCATCTCTGACACAAGCGGCTTTAGTAATTATTTGCAATCCGCGCCCAACGTGGACGGAATCAGTCCGAGCCTGTGGCGCTATGACAACGATCTCGATACTTACAACGGCTGCTCGGTAAGCAGTAACGGAGCGAACATCTATACGACAAGTACGCCCAATGCTTTTGCGAAAGAGGTCGATAAGACGATAGATGACGGTGACTTAACTTGCGGACGAGTACGATGGTATAGCACTAATGATGGCACACTAGTCTACAACGTAAGCGACAACAAATAACAGCGTATATAACTAGCTTACTGGAAATAACTTATGCTATTATCTCCAGTATGATAGAAAGAACTATTACACCTTTGATCCGGTCTCATCTGGGACGAGGACGGGTGATTGTACTTTATGGTCCCCGGCGCGTTGGCAAAACGACTATTGCGCGGCAATTACTGAGCGAGGTGCCGGAGAACGAACGACTCTACCTGAACTGCGACGAGATGGTGACCGCCGAGGCATTAAAACCAACCAGTCAGGCGGCGCTTGAGCGTGTCATTGGTCAAGCCAAACGGATAGTAATCGATGAAGCGCAACGAGTGGAAAACATCGGCCTGACGCTGAAGCTGCTTATCGATACGCACCCAGAGCTCGATATCATCGCCACTGGCAGCTCGTCGTTTGACCTCGCTGGCAAAGTCAAAGAACCGCTCACTGGCCGCGCGTATGAATTCATGCTGACACCATTGTCGCTCGGAGAAATCAAAGGCTACTTCGGCTATAACGATCTGCAACTTCAATCGTTGTTACCCCGCCTCCTGCGTTTGGGGAGTTATCCGGGTATTGTCTTGACCGACGATAACCGCGCCGATGAAGAAATTCTGGCGTTGGCTAATAATTATGTATACAAGGATAGTCTGGAGCTTGTGGAGTTGCGCCAGCGACAGTTGCTACCGCGCTTGTTGCAAGCCTTGGCGCTGCAGATAGGGCAGGAGGTGTCGTATCACGAGCTGGGCGTGACGTTCGGCGTGAAGGTTGAGACGATAGAACGCTATATCACCTTGTTAGAGATGGCATTTGTCGTCTACCGTCTGCCGGCGCTTACCGGAAGCGTGCAGGGCAATCTGTCTAACCGGAAGCGCAAGGTGTATTTTTATGACCTTGGTATCCGAAACGCCTTGATCCAGTCGTTGCAGCCACTCGAACTGCGCGCCGACCGCGACGCGTTGTGGGAGAATTTTTGCATGAACGAACGTATGAAATACTGGCAGGCGAGAGGTGATTCTTCGTCTGGCGGAGTGCAGCGTTACTATTGGCGCTCGCTTGGTAGTGAGCTGGATCTCGTGGAGGCGAAGGATAACGTATACAGCGCGTATGACTTTGCATACGCGGATAAAAAGCTGACGACACCGAAATATTTCACAGACACCTACCCAAATACTGAGGCACAATTGATACATACCGAGAACATTGTCGAGTGGCTTGGTTGACACCTTCTGATGAAAACGGTAGTGTTTATATAAGAGTAATAAAAGGAACTAACTATGCCTCCAGCAGATAACAACACACCGGTACCACAACCGCCAAAACAGGGATTTTTCGCAAAACTATTCGGCAAAAAGCCAAAGGAGACCACCGCTCCTATTGAACAGCCACGCGAGTCACTGACCCCTCCGCCACAGCTAGACGACCCAACTTCTCCGGATCCGACGGCTGCGCCAACCGCTGGCACCGACCTTACATCGCCAAACGGCGTTGAAAGCGCTCCCGACCTCGGCCAGCCCGTACCGACAGTAGCTCCAGACCAAGAGCCGCAAACCTTGGATGTGCCACCAGCGGTGAATGCTGAGCCTACAGAAGAAACAGGTGTACCGCCGACACTGCCGACGCAACCGCCTGCCGACGGCGGGCAACCGTTCCAAGCTCCTTCAGGTGAGGCTCCTGAAGACCCGACCCAGACGCCGCAACAATAATCTTGCGCTTTGAATGCACCGCGCCTTGCTTTATGGCAATGCGCGGTGCATTGACGTATTGACATTCTATAATGTTTATGCTAGTATCAACTTAGATACAACAAAAACAAAAAAGCACCTTCCAGGATCCACCACAATGAGCGAAAGCCAACCGCAAACAAAACCAAACCGCCTCTTCGTCGCCCCATCGGGCTTCGCCGACAAAGAGACGGATGTTATCGAACTTCCTGACGATCTCGTTCAGGAAGATACTTCTTTAGAGACGGGCGACAATCTGCCGGTCAAGGCGGATCAGTTCGTTGCTGAAGAATACATCGGTATCCTCAGTGCCGATGAGATGCAGGCGCTTGAAGGCAAGAACCGCGAAGAAATCGAGCGCTACGTCAAGGTCGGCGCATTTGGTGAAAACGTTGCCAGCCAGCTATCTGACGACATGTGGAACCGTATCAAGACCGTTCCAAAGCTCCGAGCAATCATGGGCGAGATGAAGCGCAAAAACATCGGTGGAACGATCGATCAGAACCAGGATTTGGCTGACAGGCTGATGAGTGTTTTCGGAGGCGATGGTGAACGCCAGGGAACACCTGAAGGAAACATACCGACTAATTTGCCGACGACCGAGCAGGCCGAGGCATTGAGCAAGCAGCGAACAGGCTTGCGCCGACTAGCGTCAAACATCGCGACCGCTGGCAAGGCAACAGCATGGGCGCTGACGTCACCTATAGACGCGGCCAAGCAGTTATCGTGGAAAGCCGTTTTGCACCCGATGAACCAGGCCGAGGCATGGAAAGAGAAGTACGACAACATGACACCGGCGGAACGCAAGAAATACCGTTGGAAAGTTGCCGGTGCGAACGTGGCTGTATTTGCTGGCAGCGCACTCTACCTTGCGTACAGGGCACATGGGTTTGACTGGATGTCAGGCGGCGGCAGCGGCGGCGGGACGAATCCGCACGATCACGCTCCTGGCGGCGGCTCTGGCGCACCGAATCCCGAGGAGCACAAAAATGACGCACCTGCTCCCGAGCACTTCGACATGCACCATCCGGATCACAACCTTGATCACTTCCATTATGATCCGAATCTCGACCCGGCACGTGACCCGGCAAAACACCACAACGATTGGGGCACCGCTCCGCATGCCAGCCCCGAAGATGGATCCAACCCTGCTGGTTACGCCGACTTCTTTGGCAACCGCCTAAAGCACAGCCCGGGTGAGTTGAGTGCTACGCTGACCGAGTTTGGTCTGAATGGCAAGGGCAACGTACAAGAACTTGCCGATCAAATGGCGAATGACCCTAAATTGTTCGCCGACAAGTATGGTCTGCTGATGGATCACCTGAAGGACGCAAAGTTCTCTGTTATTACGGACTCTCGTAACTATGGCAGTTATTATGCCGTTGCTAACCCTGACGGTACGGTGTCGGTGTCTTACGATTCGTTCGTAGACGCGTCGGATAACCTACGGACGTATGGCCCTCACGGCAACGAGTTTATGCTCGTGGAGATGCCTGACGGTTCTAAGCACTATGCCCATATGGGCTGTGGTGATCAATGGAGTCACTTTATTACTCCTGCTCCACGACCTGCTCCGACCACTCCTGTCGTACCGCACAACCACGCACCGTCTCAGTCGCATTACACCCCCCCGACTCACCACTCGACACCTCCGCCACCACACCACGAAACGCCGCCGCCAGAGTCGACTCCGCCGCCTGAAACTCCACCCACCGAGACGCCTCCTACGGATACGCCTCCTCCTCCGCCTCCGCCGATTGCTCCGAAGGGTAACGAGCGCCCGGCTCCTGATACGATTGTTCCTCGAGGTCCAGCTAGGTTTGAAGCAACTCCTAAACCCGTGGAAACACATCACACGACCTCGACGCCATCTGGTTCCATCCGCGAAAGCATTACGACCGCGATTACCGGTGACTCCGGTGCCCGACGTGGTAACAGCCAGCCTGGTCTATCGGTATCCGGTCCGCGTGGGTCAGCTAACAGCGGTAACGTAATCTCGGGCAAGCCAAACGAACCATAAACAAATGAAAGGTAACACTATGCGTCAGTTCATCACCGTCATCAGCCAAAAAGTAAGCTTACGCTCGACAAGCTTAGTTGTCTCAGTCTTGTTGTCGGTCGTTGCTATACCGGCCGCTGTATTGGCGTGGGGTCCAAACCGCGCTACCTTTACGCAGGCAAACCCCGCTACATATGTAACCTTCAACTCGATTACGGACGCACCGAAATACGGTGACGAGCGGAATTTCTTCCGTGTTCGCGAAGTATCTTCGAACGCTGCGTATGACGATGACGCCAACCTGGTGCCCGGCAAGGAATACGAGGCGCTGATATTTTTCCATAACAATGCTTCAAGTAGTTTCAATGCTGGCGGTACTGGTATTGCGCACGGTGCCTATGCACGCGCTGAAATGCCCGCCGTGGTCAAAGCCGGTGCTACGAACACCGAGGCGGAAGCATTCGTCGGCGCGACGAACGCAAACCCCACTACCGTATATGACTATATTTCGTTCCAGAACGCTACCGACACCGATATCTCGCTGCGGATGATACCTGGTTCGGTCAAGATCCACAGCAACGGCGCCGTTGACGGTCAAGTGTTAAGCGACACCGCACTGTTCGGCAGTAACGGTACGCCGCTTGGTTTTGACAGCCTGAACGGTGTTCTCCCGGGTTGCGACCACTACTCAGGGTATATCGACTTCCATTTCGTAGCAGTTCAGCCAAACTTCGACTTCCAAAAAGACGTACGCGTAAGCGGTACTAAACAGTGGGAAGATTCCGTGGCTGCGAATCCTGGTGCAACCGTTGACTACAAATTGACATACAAAAACACCGGTCAGGTCAACCAAAGCCACGTGACGATGAAAGACATCTTGCCACAGGGCGTAACCTTCCTGCCTGGCAAAACCAAGCTTTATAACGGCGAACACCCGAATGGCAAAACAATCAGCGACGAAATCAGCGCGGGCGGCATGGATATCGGTAACTACGCGCCGGGAGCTGTAGCATACCTTGTCTTCTCGGCTCGGATTGACGGTACGCCTTGTACGGCACTGACTAACACGGCGGATGTTGAAACGAACAACGGCAATCTCCGTGATACAGCGACAGTGAACGTTGGTGGCTCGTGCGCCCTGCCGACAACCGGCCCGGTCGAGGTTATCTCCGGTCTGATAGGCGTGGCGGCTATTACGCTCGGTATCGTGTATTACTTCAGGAGCCGCCGCGACCTAGACAACACCCTGTTGCACGCGCAATCGCACCCACGTTCGCACTCAACAAAGGCGGGCAGTGACGGTACGAACCCAACGCTGACGGACATCGCCGAATCTATCCATCCGAGCAGCCACAAACACAAAAAATAAGCACCATAATAAATATCCCTCCATGGCGGAGGGATATTTATTATTCGGTGGTTTTTGAGTGGGACAGGAAGTCGATTTCCTTGATGATGTCCAGCAGCGCTTCGGCGCGGCGAGTTTCGTCCTCGATCGCTTTGGCAGCTTCATGCGCCGGTGCGATAAGGTCTTTGTCGTCGGTGCTACGGATAAGCAGCAGGTAAGTATCGAACTTCTCTTCGGGTGAAACATTCAACTTGTCGACCAGCGGACGCAGCTCAACAATCGCGTCCTGCTTGATTGACGCTAGCGGCCCGTTGTCTTCGAACGGCTTTGTGGGTTGAGGCATGGAATCAGATGAGTCGTCCTCGTCCTTCGTGTCATCCTTTGGCGGATCTACTGGTTCCGGTTCGGGCTCTGGCTTAGTCTCTGGCTCGGGCTCTGGTTTCGGGGTTGGCTCGGGCTCGGGGGTGGGCTCCGGTGCTGGCTCAGGTTCTGGCTCTTCTTTCGGCTCAGATACAATCGTTAACCCCGGTTCTGGCGCTGGTGTTGGCTCGGATGTTGGTTCCGGATCCGGAGTAGGTGAGGGTGCCAAGAAAGGTGGCGTTGTCGGCGCTGGCGCCGCTGGTGCTGGTTCAGGCACTGGGACGATTGGCGGGAACGGCGAGGCAACAGGACCAGCAGCCACTGGTGGTTCGGCTGTTGCGGTTGCTGTCGCGGTATCCGTAGAAGGGACGCCTCCGACACTAGCAGCAGCGTCAGCAACGTCGTCGAGAGCCTTAACTAAATCCTGTTCGTCATTTTCTGGAGTCATGCCCACCTCATGTACATATTCGTTATGCTTTAATCTGTCAAAAGTGTATCATAGATATAGCAAGACTCGCAACAGAAGGGGACTAAAAAATGCTTGATGACACGAACGTACTGAAACAGCGTGATCCAAGCGACGCGCTGGGCGTCGCCGCGAAAGAATGGGAACAGGTACGATTTGCAACTGAGGTGGTAGATGGCGATCACGATGAGCGTGCGATTACGAAAGTCGTCGTGGCCGGTATGGGCGGCAGTGCACTGGCGGCTCTCGTGGCGAAGACCGGGCTGGAATCGATCATAGACGTGCCTTTCGAGGTTGTTCGCGAGTATGATTTGCCCGCGTACGTCGATGCATCGACACTGGTGATTGCCAGTAGTTACTCTGGCAATACCGAAGAGACGCTGAATTGTTTGCATCAGGCAAGAGAACGCTCGGCGCAGGTCGGCATACTTGCGGCTGGCGGCAAGCTGGTAGAGCTGGCCGAGGCCGACAAGATCGCGCGGGTAGTAATCCCTGGCGGGTTACAGCCGCGAATGGCGGTATTGTTCAACCTTCGCGCGCTCGTGACGCTGCTTGCTCACTTTGGCGTCGTGTCAGATGGCATGGTTGAACAAGTAGCCGCGCCGGCAGAATGGCTCAAGTCCGAAACGGCGCAATGGCTGCCAGACGTACCGACCGACAAAAACTACGCCAAACAACTGGCATTACTGGCTGTCGGCAAGACGCCGGTGTTCTATGGTGGTCGGCTGACAGGTCCGGTGGCGTACAAATGGAAAATCAGCTGGAACGAAAACGCCAAAAACGTGGCCTTTTGGAACGTTTATCCCGAGACTGATCACAACGAATTTATCGGCTGGTCGTCACATCCTGTCGACAAGCCATTTGCCGTGTTCGACCTCAAGAGTTCGTTTGAACATCCGCACATCCTCAAGCGGTTCGAGGTTACCGACAGGCTGCTGAGCGGCAAACGGCCGAAGGCGGTACCGATTCAGCTCTCTGGCGATTCACCACTGGCTCAACAGTTGTGGGGATGCATACTGGCCGACTTCGTGAGTATCTACGTTGCTATCCTGAACGGCGTCGACCCGGTGCCGGTCGATCTGGTAGAGAAGTTGAAGCTCGAGCTGGCCAAAGAGTAGCCTTTACTGTGGCGCAGCTTGCCTTTTTGTGAATATTCTGTAAGCTAAGCATAGGAATTATAGAGAATAAGGGGAATAGTATGACTCAAAATATCCGCCGATTTATATCCAGAATAATGCTCGTCCCGGTTTTTGCCATAGGAGCAAGCGGCCTTATCATTTCGACTGCTGGTGCAGCCGACTGTTCGGTCAACAGCAACGATCCTTTGGCGTCAGGACAGAACTGTACTAAGAATGAGTCTCAGCCAGAGAGCCTCACGGGTGAGAATGGCGTACTAAAGACTATTACGAACGTACTCCTCTTTATCATCGGTGCCATCAGCGTCATCATGATCATCTGGGGTGGTATCCAGTATGTTACCTCAAGTGGCGATTCCACAAGGGTTCAAAACGCGAAGAACACCATTCTCTACTCGATAGTCGGCTTGGTCGTCGCGATCCTGGCATTCGCCGTGACAAACTTCGTTATTACATCGTTCACGTCAAATTAGCTAGATAATTGAGTAGCTATGACAAGTATAGGTATATAGGGGTATCTTCGCTTATTTCTGTAATTCTGACTGGTGATCAATTCTCCATTGAACAGATTCTTTACACCACTTTTTTGCTTCGGACTCAGTCATGGCCGGCGTGCCGTTTGCAAATACATCTATTCCTGTATAACCCTCAGGGCGGTGAGGACCTTGTTCCTCGGTAGTGCCACGAATTTTGTCGCATATACTGGCATCCATATCGTCTTTAGCATTATTTATCAACAATATATTTCTTTGACTTGAAGTTAGCTCCAATGTGTTCTTTTGAGCCTGTAGTAGCATAAGCAGTAAGACAACCGCTATTATAAGCATGCCGATGAAAATCCACATATATGTGTCTCTAATGGTGTTTTTCCGAGTTTTCTTAACCATAAGATAATAGTAACAAAAGCAAGTCTGCTTGATAAGCAACCGCTACTTTTTGCGTTTCGACTTCTTGCGAGTAGGCTTTTTTGACGATCTATAAACAAAGAAGGAGAGCAGACCAGTGGTGAATATTATTCCGGTAAGTAGGTATGTATCCATGGTCTTTTGCGCTTGAGTTTCTGGCTTCGGCGGTTTAATTTCGTCTGAACAACTACCATATCCAGAAAGACTGCATGCATACGCGTTGGAGTAGGATAAGGAAGTCGATGTTAATACGAGCGTCCCTACGAGTAGAATGCTCACGGTGAGCGTAGATTTAATCTTTTTGCGGAGTGTGCCCGAAGTATTCATATAAATAAAGCGAGAACTATACGGAAGATAACTATACAATATGATTATACTTTTAGGGGGTCGGACCTTATTGCTTATTGCCTTAGTTCCAGCCATTAGCTCTTTTGACGCTCAGTTGCAAGTTTTATATCTCTTTTGCATTCACTTTTCGCTTCAGCTTCGGTCATTGCCGGTGTGTATGTAGCTATTGATTCTACTATTTGCGACGAGTGGCTTGCCGGTTTTGATTCTAAGATATTTCCCTCTATTTGGTTACAGATGGATGGATCGAGATTATCCAAAGCCCTCTTCATCAGAGCTTTGTTTTCATTGCTTCTGCTACCGACTTGTACACCCTGTATATAGACTAGACCAGCAACCAATAGTATTAAAGACAACATGCAAATACTGAGTAATAATACCTTCTTTTGCGATGATTTTAGTATCTTTATCATAAGTATATAATAGCAAAGTATCTCCATTGATGGAGACACTTTGCATCTAGGTTACTAGAAATTGTGGTTAAGCACTCTAGTCTTTACACTACTTCTTATTCGCGCCTGTGCCTCACCTCCAATAGTCGGCATGTCGTCTCCATGATGTTTTATATGTATTTTATCTCTCTTATCCATATTTCCATTACTACTTGAGATTAATGTTGGTATATTTGTAAAGTCTCCGTTATATATAAACCCTCCCATTCCTTCGAGAATTGCACTCCAGTCATCATGATCTCCGACTCCGTTAGTCCCGTCAGAATAGTTGACGGCTTCCAAGCCTTCCTCTTCCGGAAAGGCATAGGTGTAGTTCATAACACTTAGATAATCCTCACTACCTTCTTTGTCAACATCGTCAAAGGCACAGTCCTCATCTTGTTCGACATATCTATGTACTGAGCTTAGGCAAAGTAAATGGCCTATTTCATGCGCGAGAACCCCAGCTCGTGCGCGGTCTGCGCTATAGGCGAACTTATTATCATCAAAGAAATCGTAATTTTCCGACGCAATTACTGAATCATCGCCTATAGCCTCTGCGGCACCTCCAACAGTATCACCAGTTTGTTGAGCTACTAATTCCAGGTCACTAATCTCCTCAACTCCGTATACCATATATCGCCAAACATCTTCACGATATTCATAATTAAACTGAGAGGGTAGAGAGGTTTGAAGACCAGTATCCAAGACATCGCCGCCATATTTGAAATCGTGGACATCGAGCTGACCTACCGTTTCGAACCAGTTTATATCGCTCGAGTATCCGGGTAACTGATTCCCCCCACCGTACTCACCGAGATCAAAATATACGTTTATACCTTTATTAGCCAACATATTCTCCACCATTCCAAGTTGTGTGGAACTAGGTTTGTATGGGGCGTGAATATTATCATCCATCCAATCAATTTCGATGAATAAATCTTTTTCTAGCGGGTTGGGATCCGCACATGTGTACGGGCTTGTCTGCTTACAAAATGTCTCATCGTAGTATGGGTTCCACTCTGATTCAACGTAGTCGCTTAAGCCGTCGGCATCTGAATCCCTATCGTTATCGGACGTACTCTGTGCAGCCTCCTGCAGTGTACTCAAGCCGTCTCCATCAGCATCTCCTGGAATTGTTTCACCCTCATAGCCTGATGGATAATTTGGTGGGTATGTGGATATAAACACTTTTTGAGTGCCAGGCCAAAGACTGTCACTAATAATTGAAGTTGAACTAGATGAATGCGAGGAGCAATCTGGAGTTGTTGATGACTCCGGCATGTATAGTAACACGTCGCCATCAACGTCTGCCCTAACAGAGGTGGCCCAGCCATCAGTAGACCAGTGTAGCTTTGCGTTGGGGTCGGTGGACCATGCTACTAAAACACTTATGGTATTGCTCGGACCATCATATTGTTCGGCTATAACCCATTTACCATCCTCATCACTTAGCGCATTTGTATATGCGACATAATCACTATTACAAGATGCATTCATTATCGTCAACACGCTGCCAGTTATATCAACCGGAGAGTCTGTCGGGTTCTTGATAGATATTGTGCTTGTCGGTGTGATTAAATCATCATACACACTTGTTGCAAACACATTTGAAACAGGCGCCAAGGAAATTCCTAGCGCCCCGACGATACTCATCGCGAAGAGTAATACTCTTCGCCATATTACTATTCTTTCTTTGCCTCCTCCTTTACTTTTAATGATTTTTCTTGCGGTTTTGTCATTCATATACCCCTCCCTTTTAATGACAGCTTCATGTTACTCCTGGTGTATAATTAAGACAATAGACACTATATATAGTGTCATGGGTGATGCTGACGCTGTCCGTGAATGGGACGAATCGTGCGTGTTAGTCCATCTGTAATAACACGAAATTTAGTTGTTTATATTACACCAATATTAATGATACTGACGCAGGGCTTCGATAGGGTCTTTGCGGGCGGCGCGGATGGCTGGGTAGAGGCCGAAAATAACGCCGATAACGACCGATACGCCCAACGCGTAGCCGACGATCAGCCAGGTAAACGCGGGGTTAAATGTCAGGAACGTGCGGGCGATCGCAAACGCGACGAGGTAGCCGCCGATATACCCGAATACGCCTCCGGCAAAACTCATGGCGAGGGATTCGATCAGGAACTGCCAGATGATATGCGCATTGCTGGCACCGAGTGCCTTGCGTATGCCGATTTCACGAGTGCGTTCGGCTACGCTGACTAACATGATGTTCATAATGCCGATGCCGCCAACTAGTAGCGATATGGCGGCCACGACCGTGAGGGTGGCCGCGACGGCTGAAAACAGTCTGTTCGCTGGTTGAGCAAGTTTGTCACCACTCAGAATGACGTAGTCTTTTTCGCCATCGTGGTTACGCGAGAGTAGCTTGTTTGCCTGAGCGGTGACAATAGGCAGCTTGTCTTTGGCTGTGGCGCGGATATTGATTTGCTGTATGGCGGCGACGTTTTGGTTGAACGCCTTGCCGCTGTCGAGGCTAATGATAGCAGCATGGTCGAAGTCGACGTTGTTATAGTTAACGGGTTTGTCGAGTCGCTTCAATATACCGATAACCGTAAAGTCTGTCCCGTGTGTACGGAAGGTGTGGCCGATAGACTCTTCGGTACCGAAAAGGTCAACTGCCAGCTGCGCGCCGATGACGGCCGTGTCGCGGTTGGTGACGCTGTCGATGAATTGGCCGCTGTCGAGGGGCAGGTGAGTTACTTCGGCGAGTGCGGGGGTTGTCGCTACGATTGACGCGTCGCGCGGCGTGTTGCCATCGGCCGTGACAGAGCCGCCGATCAACATGAGCGGCGCGGCTGCTTGGACGTGTTTTATCTTGGCGATGTCTTTTGCGTCGCGCTCCGTCAGACCACTGGTCGCTTGGCTACCAGCGAACGTAGCCGCCAGGTCGCTGACCGCCAAGTCGCGGTCTGGAGAGCCTGGTCGAACCACGGCAATCGCGCCGCCTGTCTCGGTGATCTGGTTCGTGATAATCCTCGTCGCGCCGGTGCTGAGCGACAAGATGACCACGATACTGGCAATGCCGATCGTGACACCCAGGACTGTCAGTGTCGTTCGCAGACGGTTACTTCGCAGGGATTCGAATGCGTTGGCTATGTGGTTGGCAAGGAGCAGGCGCATTATGAAGCCTTTCCTTTTTTCGGCTTGTCTGTCTTTTTGGTCGGCTTTTTGCGGGCTTTGCTAAGAGGGCGCTTGGGCGCTGACTGCGGCTTTTTGGCACGCGGCGTTTTCGTGTCGCTGGCAATCTGACCGTCGACCATCTGTATCACACGACTGGCATAGCTGGTCAGGTCGGGGTTGTGTGTCACCATGATGATGGTATTGCCGCGCCGGTGAATATCGGCCAATTCTTCCATGATGACATGTGAGCTGCGGCTGTCGAGGTTGCCGGTTGGTTCGTCGGCCAGGACGATCGACGGATTGTTTACCAGTGCGCGGGCAATCGCGACGCGCTGGGTCTGGCCGCCGGACAGCTGCCAAGGCATGTAATATTCACGTTCGGACAAGTGAAACGTCGCCAGTATCTTGCTGGCCGCTTGCTGGCGTTTGGTTCTTGTCTTTCCCTGGTAGGTGAGAGGGAGTGCGACGTTTTCGATAACCGTCAGTCGCGGGACAAGGTTGAAGCTCTGAAATACGAACCCGATTTGGCTGGAGCGGATACGCGCCCATCGTCCAGAGCTCATCGTCTCGACATTGCGGCCGTCTAGGCGGTATTCTCCGTCGTCGGAGTGGTCAAGCAGCCCGAGGATATTGAGCAGCGTGGTTTTGCCGCAGCCGCTCGGACCCATGATGGCGATAAATTCACCCTTTTCGACAGTCAGGTTCAGTCCGTCGAGTACCGTATGCTCGGCTTCGCCACTACCATACCTCTTGGTGAGGTTTTCAAGCACAATAACCGGTGGCGGAGTAGCGTCGGACATTACCTATATTATAGGAGCCAACGGATGTATCGGGCAACCGTAAGTAAAGTGTGTTTTGCACAACTCTTTGCTACTGCACGGCGCTCGTGTGAGCTGTAAGAGCCGACTCCTGTATAATATAGGGACACGGCGATTCCGAGTGAACGCCACCGAGGAGAGGTGCAAGAGTGGTTGAATTGGCACGCCTGGAACGCGTGTGTGCCGCAAGGTACCCAGGGTTCGAATCCCTGTCTCTCCGCCATGAAAAAATGCGTCCTTTTGGACGCATTTTTTCATGGACGCGAGAACAGGCGAGAACCCTGGCTTTTGCGAAGCTTGGCGTGGTGCGGCGGATTCGCTGTCCAGCGAAGGAGCGATACCCCGCCCTTCACAAACCCTATAATGGCACAAACTCTCGTACGACCATCGGTACGAGTATGAAGATAGCAAACGCGCCAAGAACCGTCGTGACAAGTCGCGACCCAAGTGAATCTTCGTGCTGCTCTAACCGATAGAACACGAACACGGCAAGAAGGACTTTCAATACGAATATGATGATCTCTTGGTGTGTTAGCAACTGAGCAACTGACGGATGTCCATTTATAAGGATATACCTCGTAGTTAAGGTAATAATATATGGGATAACGATGGAAATACATGCGGCTATCACAGGGTGTATCCTAACGAAGTCGGTAAGACGTATTACCCCTACGAAAATCACGAGAGGGAGAAGCAATTGTAAATCCATACGGTCAGTATAGCATTACGGTAGTGCTTAAATTTTTGTCTCAAAAAACTACCAACAGATACAATAACGAAGGATTTTTATTTGCTATAATCAACCCATGGCTAAGCATAAGAAAAACAATCATTCGATACTTCGCCGTCCTATGTTGCCGGTGTTGGCACTCGTAATCGGGGCGGCAGCACTAACGGTGGCTGCCATACTTTCGGTTACTGTCGTGCATGAGCGGGACCGGCTTAACAAGTTATATAGCCAGGAATCGCAACACTCCCTGGAGAACCTTTACTGGACTCACCGCACGATGTTTTGTTACGAAAATAACATTCGACCGTGTGCAGCAGACGAGATTACAGAGTGGAACAAAGCTCATCCCGACGACACATTCTCGGTAGTGGTACCAACCTTGCCTCAGCAATAATTTTTACACCAACCAATACCTGTATTTTCCGGTAAACTGGTTTGTAGTTATTACAGAAATAAACACGCTTGGGCATCGCGTGCCTAACAGAAAGGCTGATTTTTCATGGATGAACAACAAGACATTCTAGCGCCTGAACAGGCCGAGAAAGATAACTATGTAGAAACAGATGTGTTTGCGTGGGCGAACAACATGCTGCAGTACAAAGAAGAGTTGAAGATTGATCTGTTCCTCATAAACAAAAACTATATTCCCTATCGAACCAAGCTGGCGGATACCTTGCGCCAGCAATTAGAGCCGCTGTTTATCGATGGTTTGCTGGAACATTTGTTCGAAGGCGCCGAGAAGGGGTTAACGGTACGTGGGTTTGAAGAGGCGGAGGCAGAGACTGGCGTATTGCAGCGTACGCAGGTGTTCAAGGTTCCTCACGCTCGTGAAACCTTGCGCTGGATCAATACCCAGGAGCACGAGATCGAGACGTTTAATGATGACGAACACGATTTTGCTCGGATGAAGGGTATATTAGCTCGAGTGAGCCACCCAGATATGAAGCACAAGGTGTATATCGTCAAAGTTCTCCCACGCTCGAATGTCATGCAGGGCAGGGCGGGCTGGATGATGAGGGGTGGCAAGTTTATCCCGTTTGACGCCGATGCCGCCGTGCGTATACCTACCGACAACCAGTTGCTTATCATCGACCAGGACATGTACGTGTTTAGCCAGGCACGGCTTAAACAGATGTTTGCTTACGATGCCAAAGAGGCCATCATCGCCGAGAAAAAGGTCAAGGAAATCAACGCCAATTTCCGTCTGAGTTTTCCAGAAGGCCAGAGTATGCAGACACTTATCGAGGGTAAGGGCAGTCTCATCAAAAAGCTGCAAAAAATCAATACCAGCGCCGTCAAGCAGGAGCAATTGCTGGAACACGCCAACGAGATAGGGATTGATCTGATGGAAGACGATGCCGGTGCGATTATTATCGTAGACGACAAGGATATGAAGAAGTTCGTCAACTTACTGAACGACGACTACATGGAGTCGCCGCTGACGGGTGAGCGCTACGAAATCATCAAAAAGCGTCCGTTGAAACTGGACGACAACGAAGCAGAGCCGGTTGTCGGCGCTTAAGTAAGTTTCGACAATATATAGTCGGTCGGTTCGGTGCGTGCTTGATCACGTTTGAGGTACCGTTCGATTTCTATCTGGCCGTTTAGTTCGGTCGTGGCGATATCGAGCATTTCCTGGTGTGTACTTTGCGCTCTTGTGTTATCAACGAACGACACGATTCGTTTGTCAGAGTGGTTCTTTAGGAACTGGCTGGCGACGCGACCGAGCGTAGATATACACTGTTGGTATTTTTGTTCGTCAAACGGCAGGAATTTTCGTTCGCCGAACTCCTTGATCCAGTCGGTCTTTGTCATGCCGGTGCGCAAATAATATCATCTCGGAACAGGCCAGGATTGCCATACTGCAAAAAACCAGACCAACGGTCTTGCGGCACGATACCGAGCGGTTCGCTGACCGTCACGAAGTAGGCGGGCGGTATTCGCCAGCGTTAGACAGTTCGATTATACGGTGGTATGCGCGGTAAAGAGAGCTTCGCCTGCTGTGCTGCTTGTCCCACGGCTTGGTTTTGGCACAGGGCACCAGGACAATCGTTTCGTAATCATCAGGAACCTCAAACTCGGCGGCTTCGTGGTGCCACTCCAGGACTTCGGGTCGGTCGAGCAGGCATTGTGTTTCACCTGGCGTGTAGGCGGTCATGGTCGGATCATCTAGCAGGGGGTTGGCTGCTAGACTCCTGGCGACGAGTCGGGCGCGCAATAGATTCCACTCATCGGCGGAGACGAATTCGGACGCACGAAAAGGCGTACCAAGCTGGTCGCGCTCTATCCTAGACAAAGAACTCATCTCAAAATACCCCTCATATCACAAACGCCGCCTGACGTGTCAGTTGACTAAATCCCTCCGATATTCTTGTGCCCATAATAGCACGTCCGTCAATAAATCTACCCTCTTCGAACAAAACTCGTACACCATATATAGCGTTGTGTTTCTTATTTACAACACTATAAGGTGTTATTGTGCTTGTGGTGAAAAAAACACAGGCGAAATGCTTGAAAACCATATATGTAGGGTCTATAGTGCTATGTAGACACTACATATGTAGTAGTTCAACAAAAATACACATTTTGCAAGACGGAGGATAACCGCCGCCAGATCTATTTAGATAGGGCTTCTTCTTGCGTCCCGGGAAAAGCGCACGAGAGACGCGCTGGAGAGCGGGGAGAAGTGTACAGGTTCACATATATAAATATTTAAAACACCTAAGGGGGAATATGAGCATCCATGTGGTAAAACGCGACGGCACCCGCGAACCATTCGACGCCAACAAAATCAATCTCGCTCTGGTCGAAGCCAGTGAGGGGCTTCCGGACCAAATTAGCAAGGTTGTTCAGGTAGCAACAGAGCTGCAACTGACATTATTTGACGGCATTACGACCGAGCAATTGGACGAAGCGCTGATTCATACGGCGTTGCAGAACGTCAAGGACGATCCTGACTTCGACAAGATCGCGGCTAACCTGCTACTAAAGAATATTTACAAGAAGGTACTTGGCAAATACGACAATGCCGACGAGCTGAAGAAGCTGCATGCAAAGAAATTTCCTGAGTATCTGAAGAACGGCATCGCTGATGGCTTACTTGATAAGCGTATGACCAGCAAGACGTTCGACCTGAAAAAGCTAGCCGCTGCGCTCGATCCTACTCGTGATGGTCTTATGCGCTACCTGGGCGTTATTACGAGCCGTAACCGCTACAGCCTGCGTAAGAACAGCGGTGACTCCATGGAAGTGCCGCAGTTTACCGCTATGCGTATCGCGATGGGCTTGAGTTTGCTCGAAAAAGACCCGACCGCGACCGCGCTGGAGTTTTATGAGTACATCAGCAAGCTGGATGCCAACCCTGCTGGTTCTACTCGTATTAACGCCGGTGGTTCGTTCCCGCAGCTTTCCAACTGCTTCTTGTTTGACATAGAGGACGACATGGAGGCGATTGCCCGCGGTATCCGCGACACGATGTGGATTGCCAAGGGTACGGGCGGTATCGGTATCGGTATCACGAAGCTCCGCGCGGCAGGTTCGCCGGTCAAAACGACCAACTCTGAATCGACCGGCCCGATTCCATTTATCAAGATGATCGACACAGCGCTTTTCGCTGTTAGCCGCAAGGGTAAAAAGCAAGGTGCAGCTGCCGTATTCATGGAAAACTGGCACCTGAACTTTCCGCAGTTTTTGGATTTGAAACAAAACAGCGGCGACCCGTATCTTCGTACCCGTATCGCGAACACTGCCGTAATCTTGAGCGACGAATTCATGCGTCGTGTTCAAAAAGACCAAGATTGGTATTTGTTTGACCCGGCTGAAACACCTGATTTGGTCGAGCTTTATGGTGACGAGTTCGCCAAGCGCTATAACGAATACGTCAAACTGGCGAAGGCCGGCAAAATGCGAGACTTCGCCAAGGTAAGCGCTCGCGAGCAATACCGACATCTCCTGACGATTCTGCAGGCGACGAGCCACCCATGGCTCACCTGGAAGGACACGATGAATGTCCGCGCGCTGAACAACAATACCGGTACGATTCACCATAGCAACCTTTGTACGGAAATCACGCTGCCACAAGACAAGGACAACACCGCTGTCTGTAATCTCTCGAGTATCAACCTGTCGGTTCACCTGCGTGAGGACAAGACATGGGATTGGGAGCGTTTGGAAAAGGCCGTTCGCGTCTCGATCCGCCAGCTAGACAACCTCTGCGACCTGACAAACACGCCGATCCCACAGGCGATGAACAGCAACCAGCAAAACCGCGCTGTCGGTCTGGGTATTATGGGCTTTTCGGACGTACTGGAGAAGCTTGGCTACAGCTATGAATCGGAGGAGGCATACGACCTGATCGATCAGCTGACCGAATTCATCAGCTACCATGCTATCGATGCGAGTGCCGACCTCGCCAAGGAACGTGGCAGCTATGCAACGTACAAGGGCAGCGGTTGGAGCAAGGGTATGCTGCCAATCGATACGCTCGACCAGCTAGAGTTGGATCGCGGTGTCAAACTGGACATCACGCGCAAGAAGCGTCTGGACTGGGAAAAGCTCCGCGCCAAGGTGAAAAAAGGTATGCGCAACGCTACGCTGATGGCTATCGCGCCAACCGCCAACAACGCGCACGTCTCCGGCACGACACCCGGTATCGACCCGCAGTTCGCACAGATCTTTAGCCGCTTCACGTTGAACGGCAAGTTCCTGGAAGTGAACACAAATCTTGTTCATGACCTGAAAGAACTCGGTATCTGGGAGCAGGTCAAAGAGGACGTCTTGCGACTACAGGGTGACGTCCAGCAGATAGACGCCGTCCCGCAGCACATCAAGGATGTTTACAAGACCAGCTTCCAGCTCAGTCCGTACGCCTTTATCGAAGTTGCCGCTCGGGCGCAAAAGTGGGTCGACCAAGCAATCAGCCGTAACATGTACCTGGAAACGCGCGATATCAGCGAGTACGAAAAGATATATGCCGCTGCTTGGAAGAAGGGTCTCAAGACAACGTATTATCTACACGTCAAACCACGTCACAGTGCCGAACAGAGTACCGTAAAAGTCAACAAAGCTGAAACGCTTAGCAGTGACGGACCACGCAAGACAGGGTTCGGCTTTGCAAGAAGCCAGTCCGGGGTCTCTTCAACCAGCCCAGAATCACACGCTTCCGGCCAGAATTCGCCTTCAGCTCGTCAACATAGCAACGGCTATGCTTCCTCGCCGAAAACGAATTCTGACTCGCAATCGAGCAATTCTGTCCAAGGTGAAAGACCTCGGACGGGCTTCAAGCAAGCGGTGGGATCATAGCCTATGAAGCAGTGAAGAACCTAAAGAATCAACAACAAATTTAACAGAAAAGAAAAGAGTATAAGGGGAGAATAATACTATGAAAGCATCACAAATCATCGACGACAATATGACGTTACAGGAAAAACTGGACGCTATTGACGCTGCTATGAAAGCCGCTCAAGAGCAGGCTCAGGATGAGGCGAAACTCAATGGTACGGTTGCCGCACCGCTTGATCCAGCAGACCTGACGATGTGTGAAGGCTGCCAATAGGCTTAAGGTTGGTACATTATGACACGTTTGTTTAAATTGATTACGAAAGGATTACGAAAATATCATGGCAGGCATTCTCGGCACTGGTATCCAAGACGGATTACTACTTAAACCAGTTCACTACAAATGGGCGATGGATCTGTATGATCAGGCAATCGCGAACACGTGGTTTCCAAACGAAATCCAACTCGGTCAGGATCTTGCTGACTGGAAAAAAATGAGCGACGAAGAACGCCATGCCGTGACGTTCCTGATGAGCTACTTCAACCCCAACGAGCTGTTGGTCAACAAAGCATTGGCCTTTGGCGTTTACCCTTACGTCAACGCCGCCGAGTGTCACCTGTACTTGGCAAAGCAAATGTGGGAAGAAGCAAACCACTGTATGTCGTTCGAATACGTACTCGAAACCTTCCCAATTGATCGCGAAGCATCGTATGCGGCGCATGTTGAAACTCCATCGATGGCGCGCAAAGAGGAATTCGAAACGAAGTTTATCAAGCGCATGACCGAAGAAACGCTCGATATCACCACGACCGAGGGCAAGAAGGACTTTATCCGCAACCTGATTGCGTACAATATCATCCTCGAGGGTATTTGGTTCTATAGCGGCTTCATGGTGGCGCTCAGCTTCCGTCAGCGCAACCTGCTGCGTAACTTTGCCGCGCTGATCAACTGGGTCGTTCGCGACGAATCGTTGCACTTGAAGTTCGGTATCAACCTTATTCTGACCGTACTTGAGGAAAACGAAGACCTGCAGACAGAAGAATTCGCTGCTGAAATCAAGCAAATGATTCTCGATGGCGTGGAGATGGAAGAAGAATACAACCGCGACCTATTGCCAAACGGTATCCTGGGTCTTAACAGCGATTACATCAACCAGTACGTGAAGTATCTGGCTGACCGCCGCCTGGAAGAGCTCGGATTTGACGCGCACTACAACGTCAGCAACCCTGCCAAATGGATGGCAACGGCAAACGATACGCTTGAGCTGGTGAACTTTTTCGAAGCGACTAATACTAGCTACGAAGTAAACGGCGCGAAAAAAGACTAATCTCTCTGCGAGCTGCTGCAATAGCAGCTCCGGTGCTCGCTCGGTGTATGTTAAACACACCTTCGTTACAGCCCTTCACCGCTGCCTTGCATCTCATCCGAGATATTCGCCCCTTTGGTTCGGCATATAAATAGGAAAGGAATTTGAAAATGGAGATTTTGGGGGATTACCGCGGCTTCATGTCGCGGGTAGAGGGCCTGTTGGCCAATCTTTCTATCGACAAGGACGAACTGGCGCAGTGCGATACGTTGGCGTACGAGGTAAATAGCAATGAGCGTTACGAAGCAGTAAAACAAGCACTCGTGCGGTCGGTAAAAATGTTGAGTGAGCGCGAAGTGAATGGTCGGCTGGTTAGTATATTGGCTGTTGACCCACCACTCAAAACTGACAATTGGAGTATACCGTATATCGAGCTGCTCCAGCCGAAGCCGGGGAGAGAATACGTCGAAGGTTTAGACTGCGCGTTCTTCGTCACCGCGTTGCCGCTGTCGCATTTTCTGGAAAAGCATGCGGATGTCGCCTTTGATACCAAGGGTTTGGCGAACGAGCTGAATTCATATGTCGAGTACGTAGGCGAGGAGGTGTCAATCAAACTGCACGACAAGCACCTCGGTGCGGTAGTCGAACTCGAACAGCGTATGCAATAGCCGACTGCTATACTGAACATAGTATGTGTGAATGGAGGAAACAGTGGTAGGTAGAGCCCGTCGGGCTTTGGCATTGCTCGGGCCTGCTTTCGTGGCGGCAGTCGCGTATGTCGATCCGGGCAACTTCGCGGCCAACTTTAGCGCCGGTGCCGAATACGGCTATGCGCTGCTTTGGGTACTTGTCGCGGCCAATCTGATGGCCATGCTGGTGCAGTATCTCAGTGCCAAGGTTGGCTTAGTGACGGGCATGAGTTTGCCTGAAATCATCGCGAAAAGGCTTGGACGGAAAAGCCGGATTGCTTATTGGCTGCAGGCCGAACTAGTCGCCGTGGCCACCGATATCGCCGAGATAGTCGGCGGCGCGATCGCGTTGCATATATTGTTCGAGTTGCCGCTGCTTGTCGGCGCGATTATTACAGGGACGGTGAGTATGCTGCTTTTGCGCATCCACAGTACGCACGGCCAAAAAATCTTCGAGAGGGTCGTGATAGGACTGCTTATCATTATCCCTCTAGGATTTGTTATTGGACTGTTGCTCCAGCCGCCGGATGCCGGGCAGGCGGTCGCCGGTTTGGTTCCGCAGCTCCATGACTCTCATATGCTGCTACTGGCGGCAGCGATGCTTGGTGCGACGGTCATGCCGCACGTCGTGTACCTTCATTCGGCGATGAGCCGCGACCGACACGGCAAAAAGCGAGGCGTCGCGCTCAAAAATCTGCTCCGCATGACCAAGTTTGATGTTGGTATCGCCATGGTGATTGCCGGTGGTGTGAATATCGCCATGCTACTGCTTGCTGCCAGCGCGTTGCGTGATTTGCCCGGTACGGACACATTAGAGGGGATTTATCACGCGCTCGGCACTCATATGTCGGCGCTGGTGGGCGGTTTGTTCGGTCTGAGCTTGCTGATTTCCGGGCTTGCCTCAACAGCGGTGGGGAGTCATGCGGGCGTCGTGATTATGGACGGCATGCTGTACCGAAGGATCGGATTGTATTGGCGACGGCTCTTTACGATCGTTCCCGCCGTCTTGATTATCGCGATCGGTGTCAATCCGACATTCGCGCTTATTCTCTCGCAGGTGGTGCTGAGCTTTGGTATTCCGTTCGCGCTCGTACCGCTCGTACTGACAACAGCGAGTCGGCGCATTATGAACACAGACGCGAACCATCCAGTTATAACCCTTGTCCTGGGGCTTATTACGGCGCTTATCGTGGTATTGAACTTTGCGTTGATATGGTTAACGGTAGCGGGGTAGTCAGCAAAAGACTTGCTATACTGAAACGGTGAAAGTATATATCACCGCACGTTTCAAGGGGGCGGCGGACAATCGGCACGAAATCGAAGCACTGTGCCATGCGGTCAAAGAGGCTGGCATGACGGATTTTTGCTTTATCCGTGATATTGAGAACTATCAGCATACCTTCGACGACCCTAAAGAGCTATGGGCGCGTGCTTATGACGAGATCGGTGCCTGCGACGCGCTGCTTATTGACACCTCAGACCATCCAAGCGGTGGCCGTCTCACAGAGACGGGTATTGCCTATGCGCTCAGAAAGCCGGTAATTGTCGTCAAGAAACACGGTAGCCAGCATAAAGCACTTTTCAATGGCATCGCGTCGACGATTATCTCCTACGCCGATCACAAGGATCTTACCCGCCAATTGAAAGCGTATGAGGACGAACATAATTTCAACATTACCGACAAATCAACATTACTATTGATGTTTCTGGCGCTTGGCGCCGTCGTTTCCTGGCTGGCAGCGCAGGTTTTTATCCCGCTCGGCGCGGTTGCTGCCGTCGTGTACTGGTTGGTTATCCGCTCCGTATCACCACTCGTACGGGCGTTTGACCGGGTTATTATTTATATCCCGCTTACAGCGGTGTGGTTGGGCGGGTTTTATCTTTTGTTTCCGCTATACGAGCCTGCTGCGTTGGCGTGGGCGATCATATACTGGGTCGTTACTCTTTTTGTCATAAGGAAATTGAAGTTTTCGTTGTAAGCGAGCAGCTATAAGCAGTAGGGTAATGGTATACTCGGTATAGTGAAAACAAAACTTGTTATTTTTGGAATTACCGGTGACTTGTCACGGCGTAAATTACTGCCAGCGCTTGCGAATGTCATCGAGGCCGAGAAGTGCGATGAGCTGGCAATTATCGGCGTGTCGCGCCGTCATGTCGAGCAGTTTCAGGTGCTTGGCGATCACCACGGCAGCCTTAGTGGCACGACGACGATGTTTCAGATGGATCTGGCTGATCCGGCCGACTATACACGATTGCGTGATTATGTAGACCAGCAACCCGACGAGCAAATGCTCTTTTATCTGTCGGTTCCGCCGGATTCCGCAGGGGGTATCGTAGAGAATCTCGGTCAGGCGGGTATGAACGGGCCGCGGAGCAAGCTGCTGTTTGAAAAGCCGTTTGGTACCGATACGGCATCGGCACAAGCGATGATCAACCATACGGCAGCGTATTTTGATGAGGCGCAGGTGTATCGGATCGACCATTATCTGGCCAAGGAAATGGCGCAAAACCTCGTGACGTTCCGAGCGCGCAACGCTATATTTTCGTACCTGTGGAGCAATACATGTATCGAACGTATCGACGTACTGGCACTCGAATCCATCGGTATCGAGGGCAGGGCGGCGTTTTACGAGCAGACAGGCGCGTTACGCGATGTCGTACAGGGGCATTTGCTGCAGCTTCTGGCGTTGACGCTGCTGCCATTGCCAGATGATGCTGAGTTTGATTGGGATAGTTTGCCCGCCAGACGCCAAGCAGCGCTTGACGCGCTCGTACCGGCCGATCCCGCTCGTAGTGTCCGCGCGCAATACGAAGGCTATCGCGACGAAGTGAACAACCCCGATAGCCTGACCGAAACATTTGTATCATTAGCGCTTGAGTCGACTGATCCTATGTGGCAAGGAGTGCCACTTGCGCTCACCACCGGTAAGTCACTTGACCGCAAAAAGACAGAGGTGAGAGTACATTTTCGCCGGGCAAATGAGAGCCAGAGTAACTATTTGATTTTCAAGATCCAACCGAACGAGGGTATCGCAATCGATCTGGTTACCAGAAAGCCCGGCTACGACAGGGAGGTTGAGCACCAGAGCCTTAGCTATACGTATCCGGCAGATACGCGTATGCAAAGTGCTTACGAACAGATATTGGTGGACGCTATCAATAGTCGCAAGAGTTTGTTCGCCACGAGCGGCGAAGTGCTGCGCGCTTGGGAGATTGTGGCACCGCTTCAAGCAGCATGGCAAAACGATACCGACATGATGCAATACCCTGCTGGCGCCTCGGCTCGAGACATCATCAACAGGTAGTGTCCGAACAGATTTCAATTAGCATAAACTCTTGACTTTTAGTCAATTTTTTGGTATTATGACCAATGAAATAAATCATGAAATCCACCACATCACAATCTGTTGAAACACTTCCCCAGCCCGCAACGGCCGAATTAGGTGAGCTCGTGCAGTCACCAGTGGTAGGCGATGGCGAGGCTGTCTCTTCGAGTCCGGAGATGACACGGACGATTGAATATACTGCCGGCGGCTTCCGTAAAAAGGCGGCTGAACTGGAAAGGGCGTTGCTGATGAATCCGCGCGTCGTGCTGGACGGCAAAGATAGTGTGTTTTCGAGCGAAAACGATGACAGCGACATGGCCGTCTATGCGCGTATACTCGACAATCTCGGTGAAGATGACAGCAAGCAGCTAGAACCACATCAACGAGAAGCACTGGTCTATATGCAGACACTTATCGACCTGAACCGTGCCCAGGCCATGGTGAATTTGGAGGGACACGACGAAAGCCAGGTGATACAACAACTTGCCAGCAAGGTCGGTGCCAACAGAGAGAAAGCCCCTGAATCTAAAAAGAAAGAATTCAGTGTCGTACTTGATGCGATGGCTGATACCTACAGCCGCCTCCAGTCTAAAGACCCGGTGTCAACCGGAACCGAGCTGGCGGAGTTCATGAATGCCGTCGAGAACAAAGAGGGCAAAGAAAAGATCGGCACGACACACCGAAAACTCTTTATCGCGAAAGCGAGGAATTTTAACGACGCTATGACATATGCCGTGATCGCCGATAAGTATCCGCGGTTTACGCCAGAAGTAACAGAGCAGTCGCCGACAGCAGCACCGGTAGAGGAAGAGCGAAACGAAGCGCTAGAGGCAGCAAATACCAAGCTTGATGGACTGCGCCAGCAGCTTGCGACAGTGAATGCCAAACGTGAGAAGCGTATGTGGGGTCATGACGGCATCGTCGGTGACGCCCGGCATAATCACAAAAACAAGGCGCTGTACGAGGAATATCATGCGGCGTCACGAAGTGTGTTCCAGCTTCTGAACCCAAATCTTTTGCACGACAAGAATCTGTCGAATACTGACAAAATCAGGATGATTGCCGAACACACCGTGGAAGAAGCGAAGAAGCTTGATCTTGCTATCCTGGAAAGCTACCGCAAAACGAACAAGCCGCTCGGCAAGCTGCTGGAAAAATACGGCAAATTGCACATCATACCGAAGGTTGTCCTTGGTATCGGTATCTCGGCAGCCGCCGGCGTTTTGAGTGGCGGCTGGTTGTCGGCGCCTGTTTCGGGCACCTTGATGGCAGCCGGTTTCAACGCCCGTCACCGCAAGAAGCGTGCCGCTGGAGCGAACATGCTGTCACTGGACGTGGACGAAATCGTCGACAGTTATGAAAGCATTGACTTGAGCGGTGAAAATGCCGCCGAAGAGGCTGCACTTGTCCATGACAGTGTGAATTCACTGAGTCGGACGGCATTTGAAAACCGGATCGAAAAAGCACAATCTCGAACCCTAAAGTATACGCTCGGAAGCATGGCCACCGGTATCGCACTCGGTACGGCAGCGCATATGTTACCGACGGATGGCTGGCTGAACGGCGAGCATGGCTTGCTGCAACATGACACGACGCACCATGCTATTGCCGATAACGTTACGCCGTCGCCAGAAGCCCATGCCCCTCAGGTAGTGTCATCTGTTCCGCACGAAAACGTCCTTGAGCTGCATACGGGCATGAGCGACGTCTATGCTCATCCGAATATGGGTATGTACGAGGCGGCACATAACGCTGGCTTTAATATCTCGCAGGCCGACCTTTTGCGCGCTGCGCCTGATTTGTACAGGTATCACTTGGCGTATCCGATGCCAGATGGCCTGCCGGGTATTCCGACGCCAGGCGCTATGCCTCAGGCGAGTATCGATATTTTGCGCTACTTCGCGACACATCACTAGTAATAAGAATAAGAGCGGGTTGTAGTGTGTCTAGCGCTAGAAGTATGTTTGATGGTACAATGAAACCCCATGGGAGAGACGTTACCTGTGGACTTTTTTTTAGCAATCAACGCATACAACTATACTGACCGGCAGGAGGGTGGTGCGTATGTCTAAATTTATATTTGTGACCGGTGGTGTTCTATCGGGCGTCGGCAAAGGAATCAGCGCAGCCAGCATGGGTGCAGTGCTTCAGGCAAAGGGCCTGTCTGTTTCGATTCAGAAGTGTGACCCGTATCTCAACGTAGATGCGGGGCTTTTAAATCCCGCCGAACACGGCGAGTGTTTCGTGACTGTCGACGGTGCCGAAACGGATTTGGATCTCGGGCATTATGAACGCTTTTTGAATTTGGAACTGACGCAAAAGAACGCGACATTGAGTGGTCGGCTCATGCAGCAGCTGATTGCCGACGAGCGGTCAGGAAAGTTTGGCGGCAAGACAGTGCAGTTGGTACCGCATCTGACCGGGGCTATTCAGGACGCTATCCAGGATGCGGCCGACGGTGCCGACGTGCATATCGTTGAGATTGGCGGTACGGTTGGCGACTACGAGGGCTTGAGCTTCGTCGAGGCGATTCGTGAATTTGCCAGTCGAGTCGGCCGTGAAAACTGTTTGTACGTACACGTCGTATATGTACCGTTTATTGGAACCAGTAAAGAGTTCAAGACCAAGCCTGCGCAGAATGCGCTCAATGATCTACGCGGTTTCGGTATCGTGCCAGACAGCGTAATTGTCCGGACGGACAGCCCGGCGCCGGCGGGCGTGGCGCGCAAGATTAGTCTCTTCAGTGGTGTCGCGGAAGACGCAGTTGTTATGCTGCCGAATGCCTCGACGGTGTTCCAGGTGCCGCTTTCTATCGCGTCGAGCGGTATTAATGATGTTTTGACAAAGTTTACTGGCAACCAGAATCAGCCCGACCTGACCAAATGGGAAAATATCGTCGAGGCGCAGACCAAGCATCACGAACGGACGGTGAGCGTCGGCATCGTCGCCAAATACATGGATAACGAGGACACCTACATATCTGTACTTGAATCGCTCAAAGCAGCCGGCTGGCACGAGGGTGTAGGTGTGGATATCCGGTGGATTAATGCCGAGACGGCGACGGACGATGATTTTGGCAGTGTCGATGCGCTTCTTGTACCGGGTGGCTTCGGTGAACGAGGCGTACCCGGTAAAATCGCCGCCGCGACCTACGCGCTTGAGCACAAAAAACCATATCTCGGGATTTGTCTGGGATTGCAGGTAGCAGTTATCGCAGCTGCACGCCGTGCCGGGTTGACAGACGCTAATAGCACCGAATTCGACGCGAATACGCCGAACAACGTTGTCTATATCATGGAGGGGCAGCAGGGGAAAGAATCGACTGGTGGAACCTTGCGCCTCGGTAATTACGAAGCCAAGCTTACAGCAGGCAGTAAAATCGCCGAAACGTATGGAACAGAAGACGTCGTCGAGCGACATCGTCACCGCTATGAGGTCAACCAAACGTTTACGGACGCACTCACGAAGGGCGGTCTCACGATCAGCGGCCTGTCGCCTGATGGCAAGTTGGTTGAATTCGTCGAGGCAGCGGACAGCCCATACTTCGTCGCGACGCAGGCTCATCCGGAATTTAAATCACGCCCTGATCAACCGCATCCACTGTTTGTCGGACTACTCCGAGCTGCACAGGCCTGAACCCGGCGTAACGGACACGGTTGGCTGTTATTATGTTAATGGTCTTTTAAGGCCAGTATACAATTCGGAGATCCTACCTAAGGCTCGAGATGTCACATCTCTTGTACGGTAGCAAAACCACAGAACAATACTGAACCCGTCGTTCAGGTACTGTTCTGTGGTCATGGTTGGAAACTTCCATGGGGGCTCACGCTCCGCCTAGCGGCGGGTTTTGTGTATTCTATGCCGCTTACGTTATAATCGCTACTAACTAGTAAAGGGATGGGCAAAGATGAAAAGTTTGCAATGTGTACCTTATAGAACAAAACAGCAGGGTTTCACTCTTGTGGAGCTTATTATCGTCATCGTTGTGATTGGTATTTTGGCTGCGATTATCCTCGTGGCGTATAGCGGGATTACCACGAGTGCTAATCGAGCATCCGTGGCGAGTGAAGCCAAGCAATGGGCAAAGTTATTTGAGGTATATAGAGCACAGAAAGGTTCGTTGCCAAGTCTTGCTAATGGAGCCTACTGTTTGGGCACGGGATTCCCAACTGGATATTGCCGGAATGCACAAGCAAGTGCGCCAGCCGCATATGCTGAAAGCACGGGTTCACCTGTCATAACGGCGCTTTCCAAAGTCGGCACGCCGCCACTTAATTCAAAAAAATGGGTAGTACACAACAACGTTGGACCGTATCTCCAGGTTACTTCGACAACGTTTGTCGTCAACACATTTATGTCTGCCGATAGTGGAGAATGTAGCAAATACGGAATGGTAGATAAATGGCACAGTACCACTACCACAGCTCTTCTATGTTCTATAACGATTCAGAGGTAGTTTACTCCTTTTTTCCCGAAGCTCTGTGCAGCCCGGACATGTAAGGTAAGGGGCATTGACAAATATAAGCACAAGTGCTATTATGTACCCATAAAGGTATAAAACAAACACCATGCACAACGGAAGTAACGAACCAGTCAATTATCACGACGATAGCCGCGTCTTGCGGTATCTCCTCCATAACGTCAAAGGCATCAGCCCTGTGTCGGGCGGCGTGCTTGGCGGCGCACTGGAGCAGGAATACGAAATCGCCGAAGAAGAAGCTCGGATGGGCGAAGAGTTCGAATTTGAAGCAGACGTCTAACCCCTCCTAAGGTGTAGTATTTTGCTTATGTTATAATCAGCTTATTATAATCCTAAGCGAGGAATGGTGAGTGGTTTCAACGGTGAAGGATACAAGGAAGAGGCTGTTTAAGATTTCTCGTAGTCCTGGCTTTACGCTCGTCGAGCTTATCATCGTTATTGTCGTTATTGGCATCCTGGCAGCAATTATCCTCGTAGCGTATAACGGCATTACGACCAGTGCAAATCGCGCAGCTGCGGCAAGCGAGGCGAAACAATGGGCAAAATTATTTGAAGTATATAAAGCTCAAAAGGGCTCATTGCCGAGTCTGTCAAATGGGGACTACTGTCTAGGTACAGGATTTCCAAGCGGGTATTGCGTTGATGGCGACTGGGACGCCGACGGTGCGAATAACGTTGCAGAAAGTACCGGAGCGTCTATCATTACGGCGCTATCAGAAGTTGGGCAACCGCCGCTGAATTCGAAAAAATGGGTCATGCAAGGCGGACATAGGGTAGGGCCATGGGTTCATGTAACAGGCAGTTACTTCTTGGTCAGAACCTTTATAACAGCTAGCAGCACGGATGAGTGCGCAAAGATAGGTATGCCGGATAATACTTGGATTAGTGGCAACGGCCACGATGTTATGTGTTCTATTCTTATATCAAAGTAACAACCCCTGTCAATCTGTTATAATGGCAAGTAATGGATACAAAAATTGCTCAATTGGTTGCAGATGAGTACGGTGTAGAAACCACCGTCACGTTAACGCGCCCTGAACCACAGTTCGGTGATTTCGCGACGAATGTTGCCTTGCAATTGGCTGGAAAAGTGGGTCGCTCGCCGCGTGAAATCGCCGAGCAGTTAGCAGAAAAACTCCGTGCTACCGATGAGTTCGAAAAGGTAGAGGTTGCCGGTCCGGGCTTTATTAATCTGACACTTTCCGGAAACGCACTGCTTGATCTGACCAAACGCGAACCTATGCCGGGGCGTGCAGGGCAGACCGTCGTGATAGAGACGAACAACCCGAATCCGTTTAAGGCGATGCACATCGGCCATGCCTATAACGCAATTTTGGCCGACACGATGGCAAATCTGTTAGCTGTCGATGGTGCGAGAGTTCATCGTGTGAGCTATCACGGCGATGTCGGTACACATGTCGGCAAAAGCATGTGGGCGATTCTGAAGGAGACAGGCGGAGATATCGCTAAGCTTGAGGCCATACCGGCAGACGAGCGCAACCGTTTCATGAGCCGTGTGTATGCCGAGGGATCTAAAGCGGCAAAGGAATCTGAAGACGTCAAAAAAGAAGTGGACGAGCTGGCAAAACAGTCGTTCGTACTCGAGGATCCGACATATAAAGCAATCTACGAGCTATGCGCGAAGTGGAGCTATGATGAAATCGACGCTATCGTCGCGCGGCTTGGCAATGTGCCGATTGAGCGGCGTTATGTGGAGAGCGAAACCGAGGAGCCGGGCAAGAAGCTGATTATCGAACATACGCCAGAGGTCTTTACACAGTCTGACGGCGCATATGTGTTTGAGGGGAGCAAGCACGGATCGTTCGACAACGTCTACATTGGCTCGCATGGCAACGGACTATATGGCGCACATGACATGGGGCTAATCCAGCTGAAGTATGCTGATTACCCGGATCTAGACGAGAGTATTGTGGTGACTGGTGGTGAGCAGGGTGCGTATTTCAAGGGCGTGATTGCGGCAAGCGAGCTGGCGATTCCGGCGCTAAAGGGCAAACTGAAGAATTATCCCACCGGTCTCGTCAAGCTGGCGACCGGTAAAATGAGCTCGCGGACAGGTGAGGTCGTCGAAATAGGCTGGTTGTTTGACCAGTTCAAGCAAGCTATCACGGAGCGTGGTGGCGAGCCGACTGACGAGATTATCGCCGGAGCGTTGAGATATCAGTTCCTGAAGGTAAAAATCGGCGGTGACGTGGTGTTCGATGTCAACGAGGCGGTTAGTCTTACTGGTAATACCGGCAGCTACCTGCAGTACGCGCATGCCCGCGCACGCCGCATTTTGGAAAAGCTCGATGGCGTACAATTACCGGCAGAAGTTCGCGAAGAGGATCGTATGCTGGTTCGGAAGATGGGCGAATATCGCGAGGTAATCGAACTGGCGACACGAACGCTCGAGCCGCACCATATATGCAATTATTTGTTCGAGCTGGCGCAAGAGTTTAATCGGTATTACGAAAAAAACCAGGTTATCGGTAGCGAGCATGAGGCGCACCGCGCTGGTCTGGTCGCGGTTTATGCTGATACTTTGCGCGCCGGACTGATGGTTCTTGGGATTGCTGCTCCAGAAAAAATGTAGCCCAGGTCATACATATCGGACAGCCTGCCAACCAGCACAGCTGGTTGCGCTGCTGTCCTCTTGGCGCATTACTGCGTTAGCAACTCCAGTACTCACTTCACCGTATCTTTTATACGGCTCGTTGCGTGCTTCGCTGCTGCCTTGCACTGCATCCAAGTATGTAGACCTGACGGCTCTCATGGACTATAAACTTAGCTCAAGTGAGAGAATCGTGTTACTATGAGTGTATGGGAAATAACTTCCGTCAGAACGTCATTACTAACCGCGAGGCTCTCCTCGTGATTATTGGCGTCCCGGCGAGTTAGTTCCTGTATTTCACTGCACAGAACAACTCGCCCAACCGGCGAGATTTTTTGTTCTAGCGGGACAAGTCCTCGGAGGCTGGCGATCCCGGCACCCGATGGCGAGACACCTAAACAGGGTTATCGCCAATCGGCGGTTGGGGAACGAACCAAGTTCCCCAACCGCCAATATTCCTGAAGACCCCTTTCTGATAAAATGAGAGTAGCGACAGTTAAGGAGAATTCTTGTTATGGCAGATACGAAGAAGTTGAAAAGCAAGGCGTCAGCAGCAAAAGCCCGCGCAGCGGTAAAAGCAAAGGCGGCAAAAGAAAAAAAGGTGGTTAAAAGAGCCACGAGCCAGGCAAGCGGATTTGCGGATTTTATACGGTCTCAAGGTATTGTCGGTCTAGCTATCGGTCTAGCTATCGGCACCGTTGCGAGCGGTACCGTCAAGACGATTGTCCAGGGATTCGTGACCCCGCTCGTACAATTCCTTGTCGGTACGCATAAGCATTTGGAGGTGCTGACATGGCACGTCGAGCTGTGGGGTCGAACGGCCGACTTTCAGTGGGGAGCAGCACTGTCTTCGCTAATTACGCTGCTTGCTACGATCTTCGTCGTGTACGTGCTGGTTAAGATGGCGCGGCTTGACCGAGTTGATAAGAAGTAGATGAGATTATGAATAAGTCAGACCAAGAATGGCGTAAAACATTAACGCCGGATCAGTACCGTGTGCTGCGTGAAAAAGCGACCGAACCAGCGTTTAGTGGTGAGTATGATAGTGTTTTCGATCCTGGTTCGTATAGTTGCGGAGCTTGTGGCACTCGGTTGTTCGAAAGTGACAAAAAATTCGACGCGCACTGCGGCTGGCCGAGTTTTTACGATGCGATTCCTGACACGGTAGTGCTGACACCCGACGACAGCCATGGTATGAGTCGAACCGAAGTCACCTGCGCTACATGTGGCAGTCACCTCGGACACGTGTTTGAGGGCGAAGGCTACGACACGCCGACAGACCGGCGGTATTGTATCAATTCGCTCAGCCTAAAGTTTGACCCGTCAAAGTAACAAGATAAAAGGAACAGTGTGCTAGAAGGCAAAAATCAATTCAAAACGAGCCGGAACACCTGGCGTTTGGACGACAACGACCATACGGGTATGACAGTTGCTACGTCCGCGCGTCAGCTTGGTGGCAATATGAGTCCCAAGTTCAACCAATACGGCGAAGAGCTCAGTATCGAACAAAAGGAAATTCGTGCTGGTGAAAACATGGATCGCTATATTCGTTCGGTTGGTTTGAGGCCGGAAAACACGTTTATTATGTTGCCGCAACAGCAGTATCCCAAAGAACTAGGTATCGTAAATGTCGACGAGGTATTTCAGCCGGGTGCTTCTACCGACCCAGTTGTTGCCGAGCAACGAGCGGACTTGCTCGTCACCCGAAACCTGGAGACCGTGCTAGTCTGCCGTCCCGCCGATTGTCCTGTCCTGTCTATCGAAGGTGTGGACGAGAAAGGTAATCGAGTCTTGGCTCAATTGCATGTCGGGTGGCAGGGACTGAACGCCGGCTATCTCGAGCAAGGAATCACGCATTTGATCGAAAAAGAGGGTATATCTAAGGAGTCACTTCGTATACAAATGAGCGGCGCCGGTTATGCCGAAAGCTTTCACTATAAGAACGCCGAAAACCCGCTTGATGATGAGTCGATCGCGCTCGACAAAGACGGTAGCCCCGTACCGAAACGATTTACACACGAGGAGCGTGAGTACCTGTTCGTGAACGTACGTGCGTCCGGACAGCAAAACAACCGCGGTCAGGAACTATATGAATTTGACATGGATATGCCAGGATTTATCCGGTATAAGCTGGGACGATTAGGCGTTGATCCATATCAGCTCTACGAAGAAGGCTCAAACACCGCCGCCGAAGGTTCCGGCTACTCCTCTCATAGTCGCGACGCGAAATATACGACCAAAAATAGCCGCGATGCCGTCGCTTCCTCTTTAATGCAACCGAACCAGGAGATTATTCGCCGGTTGTACGACCGCGAAAAAGGCAAACGAGCTCTCGAGGGTTTATACTAGTAGCATGACGAAAAAAGCAAAATTATTGTGGATCGACCTTGAGATGACCGGTCTTGATCCTGTTCAGGACAGAATACTGGAGGTCGCGGCTATAGCGACAGATTGGGACTTCAAAGAAATCGCCACCTATGAGGCGGCCAAAAAGGTTGGTCCCAGTCTGGTGTCCAAGCGCATGAAAGCCGCACCGGAATTCTGGGATAAGTTCCCTGAGGTTCGCGATGCGTTGGTCGCACAGAACAATTCCGCCGCAGCCAAAAACGGTCGGACGGTCGAAAATGAGCTGCTGGAATTTATAGACAAACATTTCGATACTGACGAACGTGTACTGCTTGCCGGTAACTCGATTCATCAGGATCGCAAGTTTATAGAAAATGAGTGGACAAGGCTGAACGATAGGCTGCATTACCGTATGTGTGACGTGAGTGCCTGGAAGGTCGTGTTCGACGGTAAATATGGCAAAAAATTCGCCAAACCAGAGAACCATCGTGCACTCGATGACATCCGGGGCAGTATTATGGAGCTAAAGTACTATCTTGGTAAAGTGAGGCTATGACACATAGGGAATTCGAAGAATTTGTTTTAGGGCTGCCAAAGGTTTGGCTCGATTATCCATTCGGCGAAGGATCCGCTGTGTATAAGTATGGTGGATCCGCTGACCAGCGGACAGAGGGCAAGATAATGGCAATCGTATCCGAAGGCAGTCAGCCACTGCGAATCAGCCTGAAATGCGAGCCAAAACTGGCAGAACACCTTCGCGAGAAATACGAAAGCGTCCTACCGGGATATCACTTGAACAAAAAACACTGGAACACGATTATTTGTACCGGTCAGCTGACCGACGAAGAGATTCTTGATCTTGCTAGGCTAAGCTACCAACTCGTCGGCGGAACCCCGTAGAACCTCTATTGTGCAAGGGATTTTGCACTTGGATGCAGTGCAGGGCGCAAGCGGAACACTACTGTACCGCCAGACACAAGTCTGGCCTTTAGGGGATGGTGGTCTTTTAACGGATTTATTCCGGCAAAAGACTGGAGGGGCGAGCCTTTCCTTTTTAGTTGCCGTTGTCGACGTAACTATCGAATGACTTCTGTATAGGCGCCAAGTTTTTACTAGCGTCTTTTGCGTACTCGCGAATAGCTTTGGCACCGCTGTTTTTTGACATGGCATTGTACAGGTTGATTATCTTTAGGGTCTCCGACGCCATGGTTCGAGCATAGACACGGTCGAGTTTTGCGTTCAGGCGGGCGTCTTCAAACTTTTTGTCCAGATCATCGGTGATTGCCTTTTCTGACGCGATCATCTTCTTGTCGTACTGGGTCTTTTTGACCCCGGCTTTTTGCAGGAGCTCGTTGGCATCGTGCGCGTTGCTCTTTATCCATATCTGAAAGTTACTGTTCGTGGTCGAGAGGTTGTTACTCTTGAGATCCTTATGGACAGTCTTGGCCGTTTTCTCTATGTTGTCGAGACGTACGGCGATCTGTTGCAGGTCTGCTGTGTTGTCCTTGCCGCTGAACGCGATAATCAGACTGACGGCGAGAACGAATACGCCAATCAGGATATAGAAAATCACGCCAAAGCTTCCACTGAATAATTTGGGTCGGGGTGGCGCCGGAGCGATAGAGTCGAGGTAGTTCGGGTCGTAAGCAGGGCCTGGCGTCGCGTCGTAGCTAGTAGGCGGCTGCGGCGGGGCGGCGGGGGCTTGTTGATACGTCTGCGGAGAAGGCTGCTGCGGCGGCGCTGCAGGTTGAGGCGGGGTGGCGGGCGCCTGGTTTGGCTGTTGATTTGGATCCATTATGATAACATTTAACCATAAGTAACGTCGAAGGGGTAGACCCTCTTAAGCTCAAACGGTAATTCTCGTGCTTCTCGTATAGGGGCGGAACACTGTATACTACAACTATGCAAGCAATGCTTGAGCCAGTAAGGAGTGATAATGCAGGACGCTAAAGAGGAAGTTCGCACCCGTCTCAATATCGAAGACGTTATTGGCGAATACGTCCAACTAAAACGTTCTGGTCGTAACTTCAAAGGCCTCAGTCCCTTTAGTGGCGAAAAAACGCCCAGCTTTTTTGTCAGTCCGGATAAACATATTTGGCATGACTTTAGCTCGGGGAAGGGCGGTGATGTCTTTAGTTTTGTCATGGAGGTCGAAGGCCTCGACTTTCGTCAGGCGCTGGAGTTACTTGCGCGTCGTGCGGGCGTTGATCTTTCGCTGTATCAAAGCAGCGGTTCGCAAGATCTGGCGAAGCGAAAAAAACGGCTGCTCGCTGCCAATGAGCTGGCTGCAACATATTATCAGAAGAGCTTGCTGAGCAACACGCACGCGCTTGAGTATGTCTTCAAGAAACGCGGTCTGAACAAAAAAATTGTTCAGGACTTTCGTATCGGTTATTCGCCGAACAACGGACAGGCATTAACGGGATTTTTAGCGAAAAAAGGCTTCTCAAACCAAGAAATAAAAGATGCCGGACTGACGAATCGCTTCGGTGGAGATTTATTTCGCGGACGGATGATGGTTCCCCTCATGGATGGGACGGGACAGGTTATCGGCTTTACGGGTCGTATTATTACGGATGACCCGTCGGCACCTAAATATCTCAACACACCGCAGACATTGCTATATGACAAGAGCCGCCATGTGTTCGGGCTGAGCCAGGCGAAAGATACGATTCGCAGTACCGACTACGCTGTCGTGGTGGAAGGGAATCTCGATGTCGTCAGCAGCCATCAGGTGGAAGTTCAAGCAGTCGTCGCGACGGCTGGTACGGCGATTACCGAGCACCACTTGCGCCAGCTTGGCCGACTTACTTCGCATATTCGTCTGGCATTCGACGGCGACAAGGCTGGCCTGGCGGCGACGGAACGCGCTATTCCTATCGCGCAATTGGTCGGTGTGGAACTGTCCATCGTTAGCTTGCCCGAAGGAGCAAAGGATCCTGACGAGCTGATCCAACGTGACGCGAGGTTATGGCAAAAAGCCATCGATTCGGCGCAGCCAGTCGTTGATTGGGTTATCGCGCAATTCGCCTCTCGGGAAAACCTCACGACGGCTGGTGGTAAACGAGCATTTACGACTGCCGCGCTCGGTGTCGTAAGGGCTTTGACCGATCCCGTGGAGCAAGATCACTACATGGCGCTGATCGCAGACATGACAGACACGTCCAGAGATGCGTTGACGCGCAAATTCGCCTCGGATGATACGCCGCAAAAGTCTCAGAAAACCGTCAAACATTCGGATAAACCCGTTGATTTGCCACAAGACGAGCCGGATCGTAAGCAAGACACACTGCTTGCCGTCGCACTTATCGACACGGGCGTACAAGAGTTGCTTGGCACGGTGAATCCGGAAGTTTTTCAGGGCAAGGATCGCCAAGCAGTTGTCGCTTATCTGGTGAAGCATAAGAAAAAGAGGATTGAGTCGGTGCCGGCAGGTTTACAGGAGCAGGAAAAATATGTTACGATGTTATTATTACATCCCGATGTAGAGAACGTGGATTGGAGCAGTGAAAACCGTATTATCACTGCTACCGACGCTCTACGATCGTTGCAAGCAAACTACCAGAAAACGAAAAAAGAAGAACTATCAAAGCTAGAGGCGGCCGCGAGAGAGCGGGGGGACGACGCTGCCGCCGAAGACTATTTGCGACAACTAAGCATACTCATAAAAGGAGAGAAATAATGCCCGATAACAATGATGATGATTTGCATTTGAACGAAGAACAATCAGCGGAGGAGAGTGATCAGAAGTCAGATATAACTGATATCGAAGAGCCGGTAGCTGATGAGCTGGAAGACGAAGAGGAAATCGACGATGAGACGCTGAATAATAGCCAGTATTTCGATGACATCAGTGATGACAGCGTGCGACTGTACTTACGTGAAATCGGTAAGATTCCGCTATTGAATTCGGAAGAAGAGCTGGCTCTGGCGAAAAAGGTCGTCGCTGGCGACAAACGAGCTAAAGACAAAATGGCTGAGGCGAATATGCGCCTTGTTGTCTCGATTGCGAAGCGTTACAGCGGTCGTGGCCTCGACTTTCTCGACCTTATCCAGGAAGGCAACACCGGTTTGCTGCGTGCCGTCGAAAAATTCGACCCGGACAAAGGGTTCAAGTTCAGCACCTATGCGACCTGGTGGATTCGCCAGGCGATTACACGTGCCATCGCCGACCAGGCTCGTACCATCCGTATTCCGGTGCACATGGTCGAAACCATCAACAAGCTACTGCGTACGCAGCGTCGTATGACCCAGGAGTTGAACCGTGAACCGACTATCGAAGAACTCGCCAAAGAGCTAGAGATGGAGCCGGAAAAAGTCGAGTATGTCATCAAGATCAAGCAAGACATTACGTCGCTTGATGCCGGTGTCGGCCGTGACGGCGAAGACGAAGACAGTGTTCTCGGTGACTTTATCGAGGACGAGGACAGTAAAACGCCGCAGGACTCCGCGACAGAGCAGTTACTAAAAGAGCAGGTTCAGTCAGTACTTTCGACATTGAGTGATCGTGAACAGAAAATCATCAAGATGCGGTTCGGCCTGGAAAACGGCAAGTCACACACGCTTGAAGAAGTCGGTCAGGAATTTGCCGTGACTCGCGAACGTATTCGCCAGATTGAGGCAAAGGCACTCGCGAAGCTACGCAAGCACAAAGACGCCAAAAAGCTGCACGAATACCTAGGTTAATCGTCGTAAAAGCCGGCGTGTTTCAACGTGTCGTCGATTTGCTCGTGGAGGTGGTCGAGATCCCCGTCGTTATGGATGTAATAGTCCGCAATGGCAATCGGGCCGCCTTTTTCGATGTCCTCGATTTCGCTCCAGTCACGTTCGTTGGCTTCGGAGTTGGTTAGCGGTCGCTCCGGGCGGTTGTTGAGCCGACGATAACGGAGGTGTTTCGGTGATATGACAGCGACAACCGTTAGTTCGCCGGGGAATTCATGCTTCATAATTTTGTATTCAGTCCAGCTGTACAGACCGTCTGCGATAACTCGGTGTTGACCCGCGTCAATAAGGTTGTGGATCTGCTTGTTAATCCGATTAACGATGAAATCTTTACCCTCACGCTTACGGATTTCCGCGCGAAAAGGATTTTCAACGGCCCAGTCGCCCGGTGTAAGACCAGCCTCTCTCATGGCTTCGTAGAAGACGCCGCCGAAATAAACTTTCGGATACCCCTTTTCGGTCAGGTAATCGACGGCGACGCTTTTGCCGCTGCCGGTCAGACCGACAAAGGCGATGATTTTTGCATCCTTGTGCTCAGACATTAATATACATTGTACCAGACGCCAAGCTACTTTCCGTGTCGGCGCTCACGCTCGCGAAAATCATCGATGATGTGTTCAAGACGTTCACCGGTAAAGTCCGGCCAGAGTAGTTCGGGGAAGGCATATTGCACTTCGTCGGCGATCAGATTCATGAAACCGGCACTGTTATGAGGGTCGATCCATGATCCTGTCCGAACGATAAGGTCAAGGTCGGGCAGGTGACCGGTCCAGGAGCGTGAACGAAGCAATTCTTCTGGCGGGATATCACTTTTGGGGTCAGCCATAAGCGATTGGACGGCGGCTGTTCGTTCTCGGGCACCACTGTAGTCGATGAGAATCGTCAGTACGCGGCCTTTACGATGTGCCGTTTTGGCGACAGTGTTTTCCATGGTTCTTATGGTCTCCGGTGTTAGACTGTCACGCCACTCGCCTATGATGTCAATTCTGACGTCGTACTTTTTGATAACTGGGTGGGTCGTGAAACGGTCGATATTGTCGCGAAACACACGATCGATATTACTAGCGAAATCCGACGAGCGGCTAGCCATGTTGGAGTGTGAACTGCCCCAGAGCGATAGATGCGTGACACCATGGTCAAAGGCGGCTTCAGTAATCTCCAGCAGACCATCAACTCCACGCTGATAGAGGTCGTAGTAGCCTTTCAGGCCGTTTTGCTTTGCCCAGCGTCGGTTGCCATCGGGAATGATGGCAAGGTGAAACGTTTCTGACATAGTGTTTTCATACTACGCCGAGTCAGAATAGGGGTCAAACGCCTATGCTTGCGCTTGCTGTATGCCACAAGCGGAACATACCAGGTGTAAAATCGCTAGAATTACTCTAATTTTGATGTTATAGTAATTGCTTTCAATTAAAGAAAGTAGTATCATATAAGCAAAATTGAGTGCGAGAAACAACATATATGTCACATGAAACCATAAGCGAAGATATAGCAGCATATGACGTCGATTTCATCGACGTCAGTCAAGAGTATACCGATAATTCGCTAAGGAGGTATCTCAAAGAAGTTGGCAGGACGGCGCTACTTAACGCGGCCGATGAGGTTGAGTTGGCCAAGGATATCGAAGCGGGTGTTTACGCCGGGCACTTATTGGAGGAGGCGGCTATACGTGGAGAAAAGCTGCCTGTCGCTCGCCGGCGCGAGCTTGCGCTCATGGAACGTACTGGCAAGCAGGCGAACGACCACATGCTCGAAGCTAATCTGCGGCTTGTCGTCTCCATCGCTAAGCGGTACAACAGGCCGAACAACAAGATGGAGCTCCTCGACCTGATCCAAGAGGGCAACACGGGGCTTATCCATGCAGTGGAGCTATTTGACTATACGAAAGGCTTCAAATTTAGTACCTATGCGACTTGGTGGATCCGCCAAGCAATCAATCGCGGCATGGCTGACCAGAATCGTACGATTCGTCTTCCTGCCCACATGGTAGAAAAAGTTAATAAGCTCGACCGCATCAAACGCGACCTGACAGTAACTCTCGGTCGTGAACCGACTCCCGAGGAGATGAGTGAAGAGGCGGGGATAGATCCCGAAAAGATAAGGGATTTTCTGAGTTATAAGGATCCAGTCAGCCTGGATGTACCGGTTGGCGAAGACGAGGATGTGTATTTGGGCGATTTCATTGAGAACACCGACGGCCCTTCGCCGGAACTACTTGCTGAGGATAACGATTTCGCAGAGAAAATGCGAGAAGCTATGATTGTGGCGAAGCTAACTCCTCGGGAGCGGGAAGTAATAATTGCACGCTATGGTCTAGATGGCGGTGGGTCTCGCACGCTGAACGAGATAGGAGCACAGTCGGAACCACCAGTGACCCGCGAGCGTATACGGCAGATAGATACGAAAGCTCGCAGAAAAATGCAGAAGAGCACGGTGTTCAAAAATCTTCTTGCCGACCTTACTGACAAACAAACAGACAACTAAGCTATACTAATACTATGAAGCGTCTCGTGGTCATCGACGGAAAATCGGTATTTTATCGAGCATATTTCGCTATGCCGCCGTTTAGCTTACGTGACGGTACACCAACGAACGCGGTCTACGGGTTCGCGAGTATCGCAATCGAAATTATCAAACGGCTCGAGCCCGACTACGTGGCGGTCGCGTGGGATATCAAGGGTACGAGTATCGCGCAGCGAAGGAAGATACTGCCGCAGTACAAGGCAACACGCAAACCTGCGCCGCCGGATTTTCATGCGCAGATTCCCTTGCTCCGTGAACTGCTCGATGCGTTTCACTGGCCGCTGTACGAGATTGATAATTACGAGGCCGACGACATCATGGGGACATTTGCCTGTGAGGCGAATAAAAAGGGTATCGAAACCTGTTTGGTCTCTGGTGACTACGACATGCTGCAGATGATATCACCCTCGACTTGCGTGTACATCACGAAGAAAGGCGGGTCTGATCTGACGCTGTATGACGAGGAAGCATTCGTCGAGAAATACAAAGTACGGCACGAACAATTTGTCGACTATAAGGCGCTTGTCGGTGATAGCAGCGATAATATACCGGGCGTACGCAAGGTCGGTCCTATTGCCGCACAGAAACTGTTAGCGGCGTATGGTGATCTTGAAGGTATTTATGCGCATATCGATGACCTGAAGGGCGCACAAAAGGAAAACCTTGTAGAAGACAAAGAAGTCGCATTTGCCAGCCGAGAAGTCGCTCGTATCTTTACGGATGCACCGATTGAGCTGGATTGGGACGAAGCGGACATTCACAGGACCGATCTCAACAAGGTCGCCGCAGTGCTAGAAAAATTTGAGTTCCACTCTCTGACAAAACGCCTACCGAAGCACATGCAGGACGAAAACGTTTCGCATGCGCTGGCGGTCAACAATTTGGCCACTTCGGACATCGCTGAGAAGCCTTGGCCAAAGCAGCTGATGATGAACGGCACCGTCGTTGTCGAGCTTGAGGGCGGTGAATTGTGGTTGTCGACCGACCGGTCGACGGTCTACCGTATGCCAGTAAGCAAAGTCGACAAAAGTACGTGGCGGGCGCTTCAAATGGCAACTGTCGTCGCGTATGACGTCAAGCGGGTGTATCATGACCTAGCTGCGAGCGGAATTACCGATATTCGTTTCGGTGAGATCCACGACATTCGTCAATCGGCTTTTTTGATTGACCCGTTGCGGCGTGATCGCAGTCTAAATTCGCTTGTTGGCGGCCAGTTAGAGGCCGAAGTAGAGCGGATTGCTGCTCTGTGGCAGGTATATGACTGGCAGTGTGAGAGTTTCAAGGAGCTGCCGCATGTGGCTGATATCGCGCGCAAATTTGATTTTCCACTTATTTATACGCTTTTCCTCATTGAGCATCGCGGTATAAAAATCGACAAGGAGCTGTTGGCTGTTATGAGCAAAGAGCTTGGTGAAGAACACGCCAAGCTTGAGCAAGAAATGTATACAATGGCTGGTTACGAGTTTAATATCGGCAGTCCTTCGCAACTAGCAGAGGTGTTGTTTACCAAATTACAGCTGCCGACTGCCGGAGTAAAAAGGGGCAAGACCGGCTTTAGCACCGACCAAAAAACTCTCGACAAACTGCGAGGACAACATCCGATTATCGAGCTGATCGAGCGGACTCGAGAGTTGGCGAAGCTCAAGAATACATACGTGGATACACTGCCGCTCGTAGCGGATGACAATAATCGCATACATACGACATTCAATCAGGATGTCGCTGCGACAGGCCGTCTATCCAGCGCCGATCCGAACTTGCAGAACATACCCGTGCGCACGGATCTCGGTCGTCGTATCCGCGAAGCGTTTGTACCGGAAAAGGGCAAGGTGCTCGTTGGCGCTGATTACAGCCAGTTCGAGCTACGCTTGGCGGCCGTGCTAGCAGACGATAAAGAGCTAATAAACGATTTTAACGGCGATATTGATATTCACACTAAGACTGCCGCCGAGGCCAACGGCATACCTATGGAAAAGGTAACGAAAGCCCAGCGTCGCGATGCCAAGGTAATCAACTTTGGCGTGCTGTATGGCATGAGCCCGCATGGACTGTCGGTTGCGACAGGTATGAGTGTCGTCGACGCGAAAAAATACATCGATCATTATTTTGAACTGCGAGCGCCGATTCGCAAGTACATCGATGCGACACTCGAGAAGGCTAAAACAGAAGGCTATGTTGAGACGTATTATGGCCGTCGCCGTCCGACGCCGGACGTGAACAGTAGCAACTTTATGGTACGCGAAGGAGCGAAACGCCAAGCGGCGAACATGCCTATCCAAGGAACCGAAGCAGACTTAATGAAACTCGCGATGCTGAAGATTGATGAAAAACTTGGTGACCTGGGCGAACAGATCCTCCAGATTCACGACAGCGTACTGGTAGAATGTCCGAAAGAAAACGCCGACGAAGTTGCGAAAATCCTGAAAGAAACGATGGAGAACATCGCGCCTGAACTACCGATCAAGCTCAAAGTCGACGTCAGTATCGGCGAGAACTGGGGCGAACTATAGTGCGCGTCCAGGTCAAAAAGCTCAAAGAGTCGGCAATTTTGCCCGAATATCAGTCAGCGCAGGCGTCTGGCATGGATTTGCATGCGTGCATAGATGAGCCGATAACACTCCAACCAATGGAACGCCGGATGATTCCGACAGGAATTGCCATCGCCTTGCCGGTAGGATATGAGGCGCAGATTCGTGCGCGTAGCGGGCTGAGTATAAAACACGGCCTCACCATGGTGAACGGGATCGGCACGATAGATGCGGATTATAGGGGCGAGGTAGGTGCCCTGGTGATCAACCTAGGGACAGAACCGTTTACTGTCGAACCGGATATGCGTATCGTACAGATGGTTGTGGCAAAACACGAACGGGTGAGTTGGCAAGAGAGCGGTTCGCTAAACGAAACAGAGCGCGGTGAGGGTGCTTTTGGCAGTACGAAACACTAAAAACATTCATAAAATTGACAACAGAGTACAAAAGTTATAAAATAACTACATGAACAGAAGTGGACTCCAGAGGTTGGTCCCTATCATATTGGTACTGATTGTCATAGCGCTTGCTATTGCGGCGCTGGTTTCGCTTGGACGGACATTTTTCGGGGGTGATGACAGTTCTTCACCATCACCGACGCCGGTTAACACCGGTAAGCAAGCACTGACGAGCACACAGGCTGATCGCAGTGTTCGCATGACGGTTCGGGGTCCGATAGTTGCGGACGAGAACTTTCACAGCTATACGATTACGGCCAGCCCCGACGCTCGCAACATGACGACGTATACCGGCTACACGGACAAGGAAGTTGATAACGAGCAGTTGCAAAACACCCACAAGGCGTATGAGCAATTCGTCTATGCTCTAAGCCGTGCGAATCTGATGGAGGGCACGCCGTTAAGCGGCGCCGACAACGACACTCGTGGTATTTGCGCGACAGGATACTTGTACGAATTTGAGGTTCTCCAGGGCGACAACAGCGTACAAAAACTGTGGACATCGACATGCACAGGCTCGCCTGGCTCGCTCAAGGCAAATCTCCAGCAGGTAACGAGTCTTTTCCGGTCGCAAATCCCTGACTATTCAAAGCTGCTCAGCAAGATCAACTTTTCGTAATCTCCCCTGTTATAATGAATTAATGACAAAAGCGGTTATTTTTGATTGTTTCGGGGTGCTCACGACGGACGGTTGGTTAGCGTTTCGAGAGAAATTCCTCGAGAATGATGCGGAGTTGCTGGAGCGTGGTATTGCGAGCAATAAGCGCATTGACGCGGGGCTTATCTCGTACGATGACTTTATTCAGGAGATATCGTCACTAGCGGGCACGACAAAGAACGAAACACTTGAGATTATCGGTGGGCATACTACGAATGAAAAATTATACGAGTATATTCGGGACGCTCTTAAGGGTGACTATAAGATAGGTCTGCTCAGCAATGCCGGCAATAATTGGCTGGATGAGTTGTTCGAACCATGGCAAGTGGCATTGTTTGATGAAACAGTCTTTTCATATGAGCTTGGTGCAATCAAACCAGACCCTGTCATGTACGAAACGATTGCGTCGCGGCTTGGTGTTACACCTGAAGAGTGCGCGTATATAGACGATCAGCAACGGTACGTCGAAGGTGCCGTCGCCGTGGGTATGCGCGCGATTCATTTTGAGTCTACTGCTGCCACGATAACTCAATTACAGGAGCTCCTTCGTGCCTGAGCTGCCAGAAGTCGAGACCGTCAGGAGGGGTTTGCAGGAGCTCGTAATCGGTCGCAAGATCAAAGCGGTCGAGCACGATACACCAGGGACACCGTCACAGACCTCTTCATCCGGCTCCAAATCACTCAATTCCGGCCAGAATTTACCCGAGAATCGTCAACATAGCTACGGCTATGCTTCCTCATCTCGAGCAAATTCTGACTCAGAATTGAACAATTTGTCCCAGGAAGAGAGGCCTGCGACGGTGTCCAAGAGTTTTCCGAATGCAGCTGCCGATGTGAAGAATTTTTTGATCGGTGCGACGATTATCGATGTGCGTCGTCGCGCGAAAGTATTGCTGATTGATTTGTCGTCAGAGTATACATTAGTTATTCACCTCAAAATGACAGGGCAATTAGTGTTTCGTGGTATTAAGCCATCTGCCACTAGTCGGGCTGGACAAGCTGCTTGGTCGGTTGAACAGACCGACGGCGAAGTGCGCTGGGGCGCGGGACATCCGAATGATTCGTTGATCGGGGAGTTGCCCGACCGTTCGACGCGTGTGACGTTCACATTTACGGACGGTTCACATTTGTATTTTAACGACCAGCGCAAATTCGGTTGGGTACGGCTTATGCCGACTATCGAGGTGCCGAATATTGATTTCATGCAGCGTGTTGGTCCAGAGCCGCTGGAGCATGATTTCACGCCCGAGCAATTTGCCGAGCGGTTCAAGCGTCGTGCAAAGTCGCCCATCAAGGCAGCGCTTCTCGACCAGACGGTCGTGGCAGGCGTGGGCAATATATACGCCGATGAATCGTTATGGGGCGCAAAAATTCATCCGCTCCGGCCGGTAGCGTCCATTACAAAAAAAGAGTTCAAGATTTTGTATTCAGAGCTGCGTGATGTTATGAATCTCGCAATCGAGAAAGGCGGTAGCACTGACCGTAACTACGTGAATGCCGAGGGCAAAAAGGGCAGCTACATCGACTTTGCCCGCGTATTTCGCCGTGAAGGCAAGCCGTGTCCGCGCTGTGGAACTACTATTATTAAATTCAAGGCAGCTGGCCGCGGCACACATATCTGCCCCCACTGCCAAAGAACATAACCATCGTGTAACATAGCCCAAATAACATAACCAACCATCACGTAACATAGCCACTAAGTAACATAACTATCACGTATCATAGCCACCAAATAACACACCACACAACATAACCTTCGCATACAAATCTTATACACATTATGTCCGATCGGACATAATGTGTATAAGGAAGAGGCGAGAATTATTGGGAAAGGTGAAAGAGGAAGGGGAAGGGGAAGGGGAAGAGGAAGGTGAGGGGTGAGGGGTGAAGGGTGAAGGGTAGGGTATACTGGTACAGAGTGATTACTGTATTAACGGGAGAAAATTCGTTTGAACTTATGCGCGCGATCGAGGCGATCGTGGCCGACTTTGATGGCGATGCCGAGAAGTTCGACAGTGAAGACATGGAGCTATCGCAGCTTGCGGATTTGCTGCTTGGCGGAACGTTGTTTGCGGATAAACGCCTGGTTATTATCAAAGATTTGTCCTCGAACAAAGTCTTGTGGGACGGATTATCAGGACTGGCAGAGCGCATGGGCAGCGATGTCCATCTTGTACTCGTCGAGCCAAAGCCCGACAAACGAACGAAGACGTACAAGGATCTCAAGCAATCGGCCGACGTGAAAGAATTCGTTCAGTGGAGCGAGCGTGATTCCCGGCTTGCAGAAACATGGGTGGTCACGGAAGCAAAACGTCAGGGGTTTGCGTTGGACAAAAGAGCTGCTGCGGCGCTGGTGCGCCGCGTCGGCGCGGATCAGTGGGCGCTGTATCATGCGCTGGAGAAATTGGCGGTGCTGGATCGAGTGGATGAAACTGTCATCGAGACAACCGTCGAGGCTCAGCCGAACGAAAACGTGTTCAATTTGCTCGACGCCGCCTTGCGTGGCGATACACGACAAGTTTCGACGATGGTGCGGAACTTACAGCGGACGCAAGATGCCTACATGACATTCGGTTTGTTATCTAGCCAGGTTTTTCAGCTGACGGCGTTGGCGGCGAGTAGTAAGCCATCCGGAGAAGTTGCTTCTGATATAGGCGCGCACCCGTATGCACTTGGCAAGCTTGCGCCACGCGCCAAAAAACTCGGACGCACCGACACCCGAAAAATCATTCGTATTTTTGCCGACACGGATATGGCGATGAAATCAACCGCGACAGATCCGTGGCTGCTTGTCGAAAAAGCGCTTATAAAAACAGCCTCGGTATAGAGGCTGTTTTGTGCGAATCAGATTTATTTGGCTGTTTTTTTCGCTGCAGGCTTTTTCGCAGCTGGTTTCTTGGCCGGCGCTTTTTTCGCCGGAGTGGCCTTTGCGGTTGGTTTCTTGGCAGCAGCTGGCTTGGCAGCGGCTTTTTTAGTACCGGTCGCTAGCTTGACGTTGGCAGCTTTGGCGGACTTTGCCAGGTTTGCCTTGCGGCGGGCTGCAGTGTTCTTTTTGATCAGGCCCTTTTTGACAGCTTTGTCGAGTTCGCTCTGAGCTTTGGATAGAGTAGCAGCGCTTGGCTTGGCAGCGAAGGCTTTGGTAGCGGATTTGATATCTTTTTTGATACCGACGTTGCGCTCGCGGCGGACAACAGTCTGTTTCATACGCTTGATAGCGGACTTAATAATTGGCATTGATTCTTCCTCTTTGGGTTAGTATTGCAATCAACGTGAAATTATAGAGAAAAAACGACGAATTGTAAAGGGTAAGAAACTGTTGACGAGGTTATAATGCTCATGGTATAGTCAAACCAAACTCTATAGAGAAACAAAAACAAAGCAGGAATACCATGGACGCCGCTCAACAACAGATCGTCGAAAGCATCAAAAGCAATAGCAATATTTTGGTGACTGTCAGCACGAATCCGTCAGTAGACGAGTTGTCTGCTGCGTTGGGTCTGACGTTGTTGCTCGACAAGATGGACAAACGGGCGACGGCTATCTTTAGCGGTAATATCCCACCGGCAATCAGCTTCCTGGAGCCGAATAAGACGTTTGAGAATAGCGCCGACAGTTTGCGTGATTTTATCATCGCGCTCGACAAGGAGAAGGCGGATCACCTGCGCTACAAGGTTGAGGGCGACGTGGTCAAGATTTTCATCACGCCGTACAAGACGACGCTTTCTGAGAAAGATCTCGAATTTAGCCAAGGTGACTACAATGTCGAGCTCGTGGTCGCACTGGGTGTCAAAGACCAGGATCACTTGGATAAATCTCTCGACGCCCATGGCAAGATTCTGCACGACGCCAAAGTTATGACGATTACGGCTGGCCCGGACGCGAGCAGTCTTGGCAACGCTGACTGGCACGACAATACAGCCAGTAGTCTTTCGGAAATGATTGTGACTATGGCAGATCAGCTAAAAGAGACCGATTCGCTGTTGGACGAGCAAGTGGCGACGGCGTTGCTTACGGGTATCGTGTCGGCGACAGACCGGTTTAGCAATGATCACACGAGTTCACGGGCTATGACGATGGCAGCGCAACTGATGGCTGCCGGCGCGAATCAGCAGTTGATTGCTGCCAAGCTGGAAGAGGCGCATGACATCGCGCCAGTAGCAGCGTCAGGAACTCCTCGTACAAGTTCTGCTGATAGTGACGTCGCGAGCGACGGTACGGAATTGGTGATTGAACGCAACGACAATAAGCCGGAGGCGAAAGCTGAAACGGGCGAGAAGGTCATTGAGCCACCGCAGGGAGAAACACCTGAACCTCAAACCTCGAAGGAAGATGCGGATCAAGCAGAGCTCGAAAAGCAACTTGGCGGTATGACTTCACCGACAGGCACCCTTGAAGATATCGAGAAGGATCTTCAACAAGCAGTGGATGAATCGGCAGCAGATAATGATCAACTGACAGCGCCGCAAGACGCTTCGATGCCCGGATTTGAACCGACCGATGTACCGCCAGCGTCAAACACGGACACGCCTGCGGATGTCACTCCTCCTGAGGCTGCACCTGTTGAGCCTGCTCCTACTGACGTCGTTCCAGCCGAAGCTGCTCCGGTTGACGCCGTACCGCCAGCTCCTGACGCGACTCCGCCGCCAGAAATTATCAACGACCATGGTCCTGCCAATGTCTCCTCTCCCGAGGACACTTCACCGATCAACAGTATTCAGACTAACGACGAAGCGAACGCCACAGTTGATCCGTTCAATGTACCGGCGACGGCGCATGAGGGTACGGCTGTCGTGCCAACTCCTCCGGGGGGCACGCCTGAGGGCGTGGATATTTTAATGGCGTCGCCTGAGTCTTCCGAACCTGCACCGGTTGAGGCGCCAGCCTTGCCGCCAGAGCCTACGCTTGCGCCTGCGCCAGAAGAGCTGGCAGCATCTCCGGTAGATATGCCGCCTCCTCCTGTACCGCCAGCTCTCCCTGTCGAGCAGCCGCCAGAGGTTCCTGAGCTGCCATCATTACCACCGCTACCACCGTTACCATCTGACGCGAACATGCCGCCGTTGCCTCCGCCTCCGCCACCACCAGTGTTTGGTGGTCAGGATGGAGCAATGCCATCTGGCGCGGTATCTGGTGATGTCTTTGGCGACGGGGCTTCGGCACCACCTCCGCCACCAACGCCACCTGCGGCGCCACCGGCAGAGCCTGGTCAGTTCAGAATCCCTGGCCAATAGAAGCTGCTCGTTTGGCACATTTTGAATTTTTCATCTGCGATACACACTAGCCGTATGTTACATACGGCTAGTTCCGTTTCTCGAAGAGAATATCCAAACTATGCTCAAATGGGCAGTTTCTATTCTTGTATGATGAAGTGATCGACACCGAGATTTTCGGCTTTGTACTTGGTGACAGTCTCGTAATCGTTGCGTTGGGTGTGGTGGCAGCGCATAATCTCATGAATTTTGTCGGTGAATTCGCGACCATCGATAGTTTCGTCGATTTCGTCGGGTGTTTTGCCCGGCTCCATGTAGACAAAGCCGGTGTTGATTGCAGGAATCTCCTCGCGGCTGAGGCAGGCCAGGCGGACACGCTTCATCGGTAGTCCGGCTTCACGCAGGCGGTAGAATGCCAGGCAAGCGCTGCGGCTGGCAACGATATGATCGATATGACCGGTGTAGCCGTTCAGGTCGAGGCTCATGAATTCTATCTCTACGTCTTCGCGACCCGCCACTGCGTTGTTGACGATTTCGGCGATTTTGATCGAGATGTCCAGGTGGTTCAGGTTATTCAGGGTGCCGTCGACGTATCCGAGATGGTGCATGCTTGTCGCGCCGATCAATTTGCCTGCGGCGTGCCATTCCTGCAGCCGGACTTCACCAAGGTTTGGCAAATCGTCCGGATTGGTGCCATTTTCACCAGCGGTGAGCGTAATCAGATGGAGCTCCGTACCGTCGCGCACTTCTTTTAGCAATGTTGCGACTGGACCGAAGGCCTCGTCGTCGGGGTGAGCGAATATGCCAAAAAGTATCTTTTGCATATCTCCAGTATACTTAAAAAGATGATAGATGGCATTCTACTTATCGATAAACCGGCCGGTATGACTAGTTTTGGCGTCGTAGCACGCGTGCGGCGTGTGTTAAGCGAGCAAAACGGTATGAAAACGAAAGTCGGCCACTGCGGGACGCTCGACCCGTTCGCGACGGGACTTTTGATCCTGTGCATTGGCAAAGAGTGCAAAAATGCTGGTGAATACATGAAACACGACAAGGTGTACGAAGCAACGGTACGCATAGGACAGACAAGCACGACAGGTGATCCGGAAGGTGATCTAACGAATACGAGTGATAAACAACCAAGTCGAGATGAGATCGAAGATGCATTGAAAGAGTTTATGGGTGAAATTACGCAGCGTCCGCCGATTTATAGCGCACTCAAAGTCAACGGTCAGCGCGCATATCATCTAGCGAGGCAAGGCAAAGAGGTCGAGATTCCGAAACGTAACGTGACAATTCATAGTTTGGATATAGTGGATTATACCTATCCCGAGCTAAAAATCCGCACGCACGTCAGTAGCGGGACATATATCCGTAGTCTGGCGCAGGATATCGGCAAGGCACTCGGTACGGGAGCGTATTGCACGCAGTTGCGCCGCACGGCAATTGCCGACTGGACGGTCGACAACGCGCAAGCGTTAGCGGAACTGGGAATAACTGATTGAGACCTCTTGCAACTTATGGAAAAAGTTGCTACAATACGTACTTAATGATTACAGCAGACAACAAAGCCAAAGCTATCGCAGCAGTACAAAAGAACAAAGAGGACGTCGGCAGCGCTGAAGTCCAGGTTTCTGTGCTTACTGCGCGTATCAAAGAAATCACCGAACACCTACAGGTCCATAAGCAGGATCACAAGGCTCGCCGTGGACTGATCCAGATGGTTGGTCGCCGCAAACGTCTTCTTAGCTACCTTGAGAAGAAAGATTTCGCTGGTTATAAGGCTCTGATTACCCAACTCGGTCTACGTAAGTAGCTCTATATTCGGCACATTTTGAATTTTTTCTTTGTGGTGCTCAAAGCCGTATGTTAAATACGGCTTTTTGCGCTCCTCAAGAATAAAATCCAAACTGCACTCGAATCTAGAACTTCTAGATTGCTATCGTCTGTTTGCTACACTTATATATATGGAGAGAGTTCAGCGGTTATTTCGCTATCCTGAGGCGTGGGTGCTGACAGTGCTTGCGCTTGTGACGCGTCTTTGGCAGCTTGGCCAGCCGCATGCTCTCGTGTTTGACGAAGTATATTTTCGCCAGTTTGCAGCTAACTACTTGAACGGACACTTCTTTTTTGACATTCATCCGCCCCTGGTCAAATTATTGTTTGCCGGTATTGGGACGTTGTTTCATTTGTCACCTGAGCAGATAGCGGCTGGTGATCCGGGTGGATTGATTCTACGGATCATGCCAGCACTGGCGGGCGCAGCGTTGGTACCGCTTGTTTACATTATTGTTCGCCAGTTAGGACTTGGTCGCCGGATTGCGGCTTTCGGAGCGTTATTGGTGCTCTGTGACAACGCGCTGCTTGTTGAGTCACGGTTTGTATTGATGGATAGTCTGCTGCTGCTTGTCGGCATGGGTGCGCTAAGCAGTTATTTGCAGCTACGGAAGAGCAAAGGGCATCGGCGCTGGGTATGGGTAATCGCAACCGCGGTGCTGCTTGGTACCCTTGTAAGCACTAAGTGGACGGGGCTTGCCGTGGTGGGGCTAATCGCGGTCACGTGGGCGATAGAAGGAGTTTTGCGCAAGGTAAATTACCGGCGGCTTCTGGGCGAAGCGGCAGCGGTCGTAGCGGTCATAGCAGGAATATACTTCGGTAGTTTTGCTGTGCATTTCGCTTTGCTCACGCATAGTGGCACCGGCGACGCCTTTATGTCGGAGAAGTTTCAATCAACCCTTGTCGGCAACCCTAAATATAACTCCACGGCTACTATGCCGTTTTGGGAGAAATTCATCGAACTGAACACCGAGATGTATACCGCGCAAAGTTCACTCAACGAAGTGACGCATCCATATGCATCGCGATGGTATAGCTGGCCGTTTGAGATCAGACCGATTTACTACTGGCAGGGAGACACACTGAAAAACGGCGAACAAGGCAATATCTACCTACTTGGCAATCCGGTCGTGTGGTGGTTGTCGGCCGTCGGCGTGGCGTGCGCGCTGTTGGTCTGGCTGGCCCAACCGCGCTTGCTGGGGCGACGACGTAAACTGGTAGCGTTCTTATTAACGGGTTACGCGCTGAACTTCGTACCTTTCACGTTTATCACCAGACCAATGTTCCTGTATCACTATTTATTCGCGCTATTGTTCAGCATAGTGGCAACATGTGTCATGCTTGCAACTCTTTTTGACTGGCAGGCGGAGAAATACGGCGAGAAGGCTGTACGCCAGACGTTTTGGGTGTTGGTGGTCATCGTTGTGCTTGGCTTTTTGTATTTTGTGCCGTTGAGCTATGGCTGGCCTATGACACCCGCAGATTTGCAACAGAAAATATGGCTGCCAACCTGGCGTTAGATTTGCACATCGTGATGCACTGATTTCGGATCGACGAACATTGACTTATCATAATTCTTATGGTAGAATTACATCTGTAAATACTAAAAACAAACATGAGCGAACTTCCTCGAATTTATCGTCCCCCACGCATTTACCGATCAGGAGAGCATCGGGACGCTGAACCTGTGCCGCCGAAACCAGCCGCTTTCATGACGGAGCGCGGATCGATTTACACGTATGACGATCAAGGCCGCACCACCCGCCACAAAACAAAAACAGGTGAAGAATATCAGGCGCAAGATCTTACCGTATTTGTCGACATGCAGACGCAAGATAAAGATGCGTTCGTGTATTACCTCCATCACAATGATGATCCGAACGTGAAGGTCTATGTCGTGGAACGACAGCCCAATGACGCAGCAGTAAAGATCCGCCGACCAGAAGATATCAAGAACCCCGACGCACTGTATTTAGCGGCTTGTCGGACCGATCCGAACGTTCAAAGCGACCACAACATACAACAATTGTTAAAATCCCGTAAGGTTCAACTGCAGCCGGCTGTCGGCATGTATGCGTATGACACTAGGTCGTATCGTGATGAGCAGCAGAAACCAATGACCGAGCGTCATCTGGGGCATCGTGTCACTGAAATCAAGTACGCAGATGCATAGTTCGAAAAATGCGGTATAATATATACATCACTCACGCGATGCAAGTGGTGGATAGAGGAATTCAGACGAATTTCTGTACCCGTTACTTAGTCGCCGGTGTGTTCTATAAAAGGAGTGTGTTTTGCATATGGAATGTCCGCGAAACGCGTGAAAGGAATTAACATGGGCACTATTAACCCTAGTGGCAAAGAAATTATCAAAGTAAGCACGCAACTGGCTGGCAAGGAATTGACACTTGAAGTCAATCGCGTCGGTTTTCGTACGACTGCCAGTGTATTGGTCACGTACGGCGACACTGTCGTGCTTGGTACGGCTATGGTCGGTAGCCGACCGGTTACTCTAGACTACTTCCCGCTGTCAATCGACTATGAAGAAAAAATGTATGCAGCTGGTAAGATTAGCGGCAGTCGATTTATTAAGCGTGAGGGTCGTCCGAGCGATGAGGCAATCTTGATTGGTCGCCTGATTGACCGTCCAATCCGTCCGTTGTTCCCGAAGGGTTATCGCCAGGAAGTCCAGGTGGTCGCCAGCGTTCTCTCGATGGATCCGGACTTTCGCCCTGACAGTATCGCGATGATTGCAGCATCGAGCGCACTTATGCTGACCGGCACGCCGTTTGATGGTCCGGTGGCTGGATTGCGTGTTGCACAGGTTAACGGCGAGTTCAAAGCATTCGCAAGCCCTGAAGAACGTGAAGCGAGCGATCTTGACCTTGTTGTCGCTGGTATCGAAAGTGGCATCACCATGGTTGAAGCAGGTGCGAACGAGGTGAGCGAAGAGCTCGTTGCCGATGCACTTGCCTGGGCATTTAAAGAATACCAACCTGCGATTGCCGCGCAGAAAGAACTGGCTAAAAAAGTCGCGCCGGTACCGCAGGAATACGAACTTGTTCTCCCGAACGAAGAGTTCCAAAAGGTTGTAGACGAATGGGTTGATGGCAAACTTGGCGAGGCACTTCACAAGCCGTATCCAGAACGCAACGAACTCGTCAGCAGTCTCCGGTGGGCGTTTCACGAAGAAATGCGCGAAAAACACGCCGATGAATATGACGCGCTCCACGACGAATACGACGAGGCATTCACGATGGCGTTGCACAAAGACGTTCGTAAGAATATTGTCGCAAGCGGTACGCGTCCTGACGGCCGTAAGCTCGACGAAATCCGTCCATTGAGCTCTGAAGTTGGTGTCCTGCCGCGAGCGCACGGTTCGTCGATCTTTACGCGTGGCGTAACACAGGGTATGAACATCGTCACCTTGGCTCCGCTGAGCTACGCCCAGATGGTTGACACTATGGAGGTCACTGATGGCGAGCGTCGCTACATGCATCACTACAATGCGCCTGGTTATACCGTCGGTGAGGTTCGTCGCCTTGGATCGCCTGGCCGCCGCGAAATTGGCCACGGCTACTTAGCTGAACGAGCAGTCTTGCCGATGTTGCCAAGCGAAGAAGAATTTCCGTATGCGATTCGTAGCGTTACCGAAATCATGAGCCAAAACGGTTCGACGTCAATGGCAGCGACCTGTAGCTCTGTCCTGGCGCTCATGGATGCCGGCGTACCTCTTAAGCGTCCGGTTTCCGGTATTGCGATGGGTCTGATGATGGACGGTGATACGCCGTATGTTCTGTCCGACATCGCAGATGCCGAAGACTTTGCTGGCGATATGGACTTCAAGGTCACCGGTACCTCCGAGGGCATTACGGCTATCCAGATGGACATGAAGGTTCACGGTCTTCCTGTCGAGATATTGCGCCAAGCATTGGAAAAGGCGAAGCCTGGCCGCGCGCATATCTTGGAACACATGCTGACGACTCTCGCAGCTCCACGCACGCATATGAGCCCGCATGCTCCACGTATCGAAAAAATCAAGATCAACCCCGACAAGATCGGCGCGGTTATTGGTAAGGGTGGTGAGGTTATCAACAAGATTACCGCCGAGACCGGTTCGATGATCGATATCAAGGATGACGGTCTTATTACTGTCGCTGGTACCGATGCTGCGGGTATTGAACGGGCGCTCGATTGGATTCGCGGTCTGACTGAAGAGCCAGAAGTTGGCAAAATTTACGAAGGTAAAGTCGTCACGATCAAAGACTTCGGCGCATTCGTGAACATCATGCCCGGTACTGACGGTATGGTTCATATCAGCCAACTCAGCAACGAGCGCGTTGAAAAAGTCGAAGACGTCTTGCACGAAGGTCAAGTCGTAAAGGTAAAACTGACCGGCATCGACGAGCGCGGACGCTTGAGCCTGAGTATCAAAGCCGCTGAACAGTAGATTGTTCAGATAATCAGCAAAATACCGCTACGCCAGCGTAGCGGTATTTTTATGTTTCAATTATGCGCTTAAGTTGGCTGACCGGCATCGACGACCATAGTTGCTCGCCACAGAGAATGCTACACTTGCTACATGGATTCCGCTTACGATAACGGCATTTGGTCTGATTTGCCTATCTTGGATTTTCGCGGCGCGATAACGGATAGTGTGGATCGTAACCAAGTAACAATCGTGACGGCCGAGACCGGAGCGGGTAAAAGCACCCAGGTGCCGCAGTATTTGGCTGAGCATGGCTACACCAAGGTGATCGTGACGCAGCCGCGCATATTGGCGGCGCGCAATTTGAGTTATCGCGTACGCGAAGAATGGGCGCAGCGAAACCATGTCGATAGCGATAAAATCATTGGCTATCGTACGGCGCACGAACGTGACGATAGCCCGGAATCGCAGGTGCTGTATTGTACCGATGGCCTGCAGCTGGTGCGAGAAATTACCGGTAGCGGTACGCTAGAACGCCAAGTGCTGGTGCTCGATGAAGTGCACGAGTGGAACGAGAATATGGAAGTGCTCGTGGCGTGGGCAAAGAAGCGCTGCCAAGAGGAGTCAACGTTCAAAGTGGTTATTATGAGCGCAACGCTCGAGACCGATACGTTGGCGCAGTATTTTGGTACCGACGCAGTGATCGATGTTCCTGGACGGAGTCATGAGGTAGTGAAGCGACGCGGTACTGATGTGGTGAGTGAAATCTTCAACCAATTAACGACTGCCAAGAGTAATATGCTGGTGTTTTTGCCTGGCAAAGCGGAGATACAAGACGTGGCCGACGCGATTACCGAAAAGGCGACCGCCGCTGGCGTGCCGGTCATTCCGTTGCATGGTCAGCTTGAAGCCTCGTCGCAACAGCAAGCGTTTGCAAACTATCCGAATGGTAAGGTGATCCTGGCGACAAATATTGCTCAGACGAGCGTGACGATTGATGATATCGATGTCGTGATCGACAGCGGACTTGAGCGTCGCTCAGAGGTGCGTAACGGTGTAGAGGGGCTGTTTATCGCTCAGATATCGCAGGCTGACTGCTTGCAGCGTGCGGGCAGGGCTGGACGTACCAAAGCAGGTGAATACATATTGGCACCGTACGATACGTTGCCGTGTCTTGAGTTTGATGAGCGTCCCGAGTATGCAATACCCGAGATTTTGCGCAAACACATCGATCGGCTTACGCTGCGACTCGCGAGCGTAGGGATTGATATCGAGATACTAGACTTTTATCATGACCCAAGTAACAAGGCGATTCAACGCGCCAAGCGGACGCTGGTTGCGCTCGGTGCCATGACAAAATCAGGCGATGTCACGCGAATTGGCCGCCAGATGGAGGAATTCCCCGTTGAATCAAGCTATGGACGCATGTTGGTTGAGGCGATGCAGTTTGGCGCTGAAGTTCAGTCAAAACTAGCAGTGATTATTGGTATCCAGGAGATCGGGGGTATCGTCAAAGGTGGTTCAAAACACACCGGCTGGCACAAATATACCAAACAGACCAAATCAGACTTACTGGCGCAGTATGATGTGTACTTGGCGTTGCCGGAAATCCCCGACAGTATATATGAAGACGTCGGTATTATCACCAAAAACGTACACAAGGCGACTGAAGTGATGGAGCGTTTGGAGCACGATCTCCAACTGGGCGCAATTCCATTGACACCGCTGACTGACGACGAGCAGGAGCATCTCATGCGCTGCATTGTCGCGGGACAAATCGATGAGCTATGGTCGGTTGATGATCGTGGCGAGGCGGTGCATGTGTTTACCAAACAACACCGCGAATTATCGAGCAGTACGATAGTGCGCAATCCAAAACTTGTTGCTGGCACACCGTTTGACCTTCAGGTACCAACTCGGAGCGGTGGGCTCGAAACGCTCAACTTGGTACAAGGGATCACTGTGGTCAAGGTTGAGTGGCTGGTTGATCTGGCGCCACATTTGTTTGCCAGTCGTCGAGGTAAGACATTTTATGACCCACGCACCGGTACGTTGTCATCACGACAGCTGGTACGAACCGGCGGACAGATTTTCGAGGGTGCGAGCGTGCCGCTGACAGAAAAGACGAATGATAATATACGGCTGTTCTCGGATGCCTTTGCTGATTGGGCCTACGCGCAAATTGAGCGTGAGCGCCGTAGTTTTGCCAAATTCCACACCAAGCGCGTCCCATCGATACCGTTGCCACGGCTGCGACAGCAGGTACGGATGCTTGCCGGGCATGTCATATCGCTCGAAGAATTGTCATCAAAACAGCGCACAGAACTGATCGGGCTATCAAAACTTAGTACGCATCTTGGCAATGACTTTATGGCGAAACTCGGTGCCTCGCACAGTCGGTACGCTGGTTCTAATAGACATCCCAAACGCCGCGGCTGGCAGCCTAAACATAAACGCAAATACGACCGCCGACGGAATTCGTAAGTGTGCTTTGAGTAGGGGTTCAAGCATTCGGTTGCTATAATGACCGCATGGGATTTTTAAATGAACTAGGAAACGCATTCATGGGCAAGCCGATTGGACCAGCTGCTCAAAATCAATCAACTCCAGTGAGTACGGCATCCACCAGTAACGGTATACATGACGAACATGGGCGCAAAATTGTCCCCGACATAGACGTCAAGAACCTCAAGTCGTATCGCCGGGGTGAAAAACTCTTGGTAAAGGCACGGGTTTACAACAACTCTCCGGATCAGGTAATCCGCGTAGACACGAGCCGTCTACTCAAACAAAAACGTCAACATAACCGATTGATAAACCCCGGCGACTCTCATGAGTTGACGCTCTATGATGGCTCGACACCGCACGACGAAAACGAACACGAAGCGCAGGTTATTTACCGATTACAAGCAAACGGCGACGTATTCATGGAAGACTATAGAGTCGAATACAGTATAGAGCGAGACGGCGCGCGGCTTGTTGAGGAACTGCACGATAACGGTCCGGTGCGGGATATCTAGCGTAGTTAATTACTATTTTGCTTTTCTTCGTCACCGCCGTCTGCTATGATTGCGGTAATGCTTAACGAAAACGAAAACCCAGACGAAATTAATGAAAACATTCCTGCACCTACACCCGAAGAGGTGGTGCCGCAGGATATACCCCAACAAGTTACCAGTCCAGAGCCTACACCAGCAGTACAGGAAAACATAGTGCAACCAGTAGAGCCAGCCCTCGCACCGGCTGCAGTCGGTGGAACGACACCTTTAGCAACGAGTTATATACAGCAACCACCGGCAAGTCGTTCGCGTAAAGGCTTGATAGTCGGTCTTGTGGCGGCTTTCGTTGTGCTACTTGCGGGCGCAGGAGGTTTTGGCACCTGGTATTTCGCGATGCGCATGCCTGACAACGAATACGAAAAGACCATCGCCTATCTTGATTCGATGATTGCCGACGCAGCGAGTATAAAAAGCCATGATTCATCGTTTAAGGACAGTGTCACGACGAATACGACGGTTACGTCGGTCAATCTTGTCGACATGAGTGATGAATACGAAGCGAGTCTAAGCAAGAAACTGAGTGAGTTGAGCGACGCGCAAGACAAGGCGGCGGAGTACCTGAGCAAACAGGAGCTACTGCAAAAATCACTGGTTGTTACGAAAGATTCTTCCGTTAAGGTTGTCTACGATACTAATAAAAAGGCGATCAATGAGTATGGTTCGACGTCTGATGAATACTATCGCACGGGCTATATCTTCTACAGGATGCTGTTAAGCTGCAGCGTACTGAACCACCTGTCGGACGTTACTTCGGTTAATTCGTATGATCTCGCAGTCAAACAGTGCAAAGACTACATTAACGCGCACGAGACGGTTCCGTCAGAGGTATTCAATGACACGTTTTATGTGCCATACCGTAAAATCATGCTTGATTTAGTGCAGATCGTACACGATTACTTAGCGGCTGCGACAGTCGAGCAGCAACTGACGGCTCAACAAAAGATGCTAACGCTCTATAAGGATCTCGCGAAAATTGACACGTCAAAAATGGACACCGTCAAAAACTCTCAGAACCCGACAAGCCAACTCAAGGCAGTCCGAGACAAGGTCGTCGAGCGAAAAGCTATCTTCTTCCGCTAAGATCGGACGCGAATTATATCGACGCTTCCCAGTCGAATAGGACGTTGTCTTCGCGGTAGCCGCCACGACCATCACCGATGTGTTTGAAGTCCTCGACGAACTCAATTGATTTGATGTATTTGACCATCTTGTAGCCGAGCTTTCGCTCACAGCGGAGCCGGAGTGGCGCGCCGTGCGCGAGATTAAGTGGCTTCCAGTTCATTTCGTATGCCAGAATCGTTTGGGCGTCCTTCATGTCGGACAAGCGCAAAGCCTCGTAAAACGGCTTGCCTTTAGCGTCGACATCGTAGGCATGAAAGACGACGTACTTGGCTTTTTTGCTTGGTTTGGCACGCGCTATGATTTCGCGCATATGGACACCACCCCATTGGCCGATGGCGGTCCAACCTTGGATACAGACATGCTTGGTAATCTGATCTTGATAAGGGAGTGTCTTTAGTTCGTCGAGACTAAGGCTTAGTTCGTTTTCGACCAAGCCGTTTACTTTGAGTCGCCAATCCTTGTAATGGCCGGCGGTCAGCTTATGAAACTCCTCGGTCTCTGGCGGGTAACCGTTGACGCGGAAGAACTCGGAAACGTCGTCTTTGGTATATGTTTTTCGTGGCGCCAGCCGACCGAACACGCCGTGGATGACAGGATTCATGATACTGACGAGAATCCGGCGTACGGCAGTACGGTGATTGAGGGTGAAGTACGTGGCAATGATGTTAAAGACAAGGAGAAGAAGCAGCGCCGCGAAAAAGACTACCAGCGCAGCGGAGAGGTTAACGCTGGTCGTACCGAAGGTAATGAGTTTGACGTTACGCTCAAAATACACCAGACACACCAGTGTGACGTGGATAAGAATAAAGATCGAAAATCCGACCATGCCCAGAAAGTGCAAACTGCGTGCTACTTGACGGCGACCACCAAAGATCAACAGGTAGCGTGGGAAGCGATTGGTGAGTGCTGGCGACATGGCGAGTGCAGTGATAATCATTAACGGCGCCAAGATAAATACGACTGCCGCGTACGTTAGCTGTTGCAACGCGTCGTAAGGGTCAAAGGCGGTAACTGGCGGGATATTAAACGTCAGGTATCCGATAAGGTCATGCCATGCGGCAGGGAATACGTCCCAGCTGGTTGGGATGAGTCGGCGCCACTCGCCGCTAAAAAACATGTAGGCGTAATAAATAAGACCGGTAATAATCCAGAGGATTGCTGTTGCGAAATGCCAGTTTCTCGCGGCGCCGAATTGTTCATGTCCACCGCCAGGCATGGCGTAATGACCGATACGCTCGGCTTCATCATGAGCTGTCCATAGCTTGTCTTTGGGCATTTTTTTCTTGCCGAACTTCAGCCAGTAATTGTCGCGACGCGTGTGATCTGTCCAGTAAAGCATTGGGTGATCGTTCAAGATTTGCAGGCCGCTACGGATAAGAAGAATAAGACAAAACAGATTAACAAGGTGAGTTATAACAATTAAAATCGGCATGGTGTCCATGTTTTCATTTAATCGCAGTTACAGGTGGAAAACAAGTGGCTAACATAAGGTATACTGTCTTATATGAATTTTGATTTTCTCCAACGGACACACGCACGGCTGAAAAAGAACGATACGCGAACCTTTTGGGCGTTCCTGGGGGGAGCTGCGGTTGTCTCTGGCGCGATTAGCTTGTGGATTGGTCTTCGGCAAAGCGTTTGGTTCGACGAGTCGTATTCGATTGAACTTGCCAAGGCGCCCGTCGACAAGCTCATTCATATGACGGGTACCGACGTTCATCCACCGTTTTACTATCTGTTGTTAAAAGTCTGGGGCACCGCTTTTGACTGGAACGAAGTCGCGCTTCGTCTCCTGAGCGTTTTCATGATGATGGGGGCGTTGATCGTTGGCGGTCTACTGATACGCAGAATGTTTGGTAGCCGAGCCGCGATTACTGCCGTCCTACTCGTGATGATCGCACCATTGCTTCTTCGTTATGGTTTTGAGCTTCGTCAGTATCCCTTGGCGTCTCTTGTCGGTGTCAGTGCTACCTACGCGCTCTATAGTGCATGGAAAGAGAAGAATAAGCAGCGGCAAACACGCTGGTTAGTCGCGTACGGACTCCTCGTGGCACTTGGCATGTACACGCTATATTACATGGCGCTTCTGTGGGTTGCGCATATAGTATGGCTCGTCTTCATGAAGATGAAGCACTCACTTGCCTGGAAAAAATTGCTGCGATACTTCGCAGCGTATGTTGGCGCGGCGGTGTTATTTATACCGTGGTTGCCTACGTTTCTGCCGCAGTTTACTAACGGCGCGCTTGGACCGGCCGTTCAGCCGCTCAATTTGGAGCAGCTTGTCGGTATAGCCACCTTTAATGTCCTGTACCAGCCGGTTGCCATGGTAAGTGTCGCCTTGACGGCGGTATTCATCGCGGTGGTTGCCGCGGTGGCGTGGGCAGCCGTGAAGTCTCGCCGGGCGCTTGCTGGTCTCAGCGAAGAGGTTGTCTTACTCGTTCTGTATATCGCCGTGCCGATAGTTATCGTCATGATTATCTCACTCCTCCGCCCAATGTACATGGAGCGGTTCTTGTCACACCTTGCCATTGGTCCGCTCCTACTTGTCGGTGTTCTATTATGTTATGCGGCGCAGCGAATACGCCGCCAGTGGCAGGTGTATCTCATGTTCGCGATCGTATATGGAGCTGTCGGTATCGGCTGCGTTCATCTGGCAAATGTCGGTAACTATAGCTTTCAGTATTTCCGAACGTCACCGGTCCGTGAAATGGCGGCTGCCGTCAAAGATGATTGTCATCCAGGTACTCGTGTACTCGCTGCCAATGCGTATACTGGCACCGAGCTGATATATTATCTGCCAGACTGTCCAGTTTATTTCGTTGCGAGAGAAGGTTCGCTTGGCGGTGGATTTACTCCGCTTAGGGGCAATCCGCACCAGGTGACAGACGTAAAGAAACTGACGGATAAGCGTATCAAATATGTTTCGTATGGTACGCCGAGCCATCCGATCTCGTCAGAATACAAAGCCGTATCCACGGAGGAAATCGGTCCCGCAAGTGTCGTCACGTATGTCCGCCAGTAGTAAACAAGCACAACTCGACGAAGTCCGCCAGGGGATTACCGATGGCGCTGTTTGTCCTGAACTTGCCGCTACGGCGACGAATCTTGTCATGGGTGATGGTAACGTGAACGCTGATATCGTATTTATCGGTGAGGCGCCGGGGAAGAACGAAGATGAACAAGGGCTACCGTTCGTTGGTGCTGCCGGCAAATTCTTGAACGAAATGCTCGCCGAGGCTGGTCTGGCGAGAAGTGACGTGTACATCACCAATATCGTCAAGTACCGCCCGCCAAATAACCGTGATCCGCTGCCAGAGGAAAAGAAAGCTTTTTGGCCGTATCTCCTCAAGCAGTTACAAATCATCGAGCCAAAAGTCGTGATTACGCTTGGACGGCACAGTATGGAGTACTTCTTGCCGGGTATGAAAATCAGTCAGATACATGGCCAGCCGAAGCGGATTCAATTCGGTGATAAAAAACTCGTTGTCGTGCCGCTCTATCATCCGGCCGCCGCACTGTATAACGGCGGCATGCGTCAAACGCTGATTGATGATTTTCTGACGGTTCCGAACATCGTCGCCAAGCTTAAGTGATATATGTTACGATAAATATATGTTTGATTTCTTGTTTGGCGGGGGAGTTTTTGATAGCAGGTTCAGTCATATCCTTCTCGTCGTCGCGGTGCTATTCGTCGTGCAATATATCGCTCGACGCGCCGTCGGGCGTATCGTTGAAAAGGTTATAAAAGGCCATAAGTACCACTCTGTCGAGGAAGAACGACAGCGGGAAGAGACGTTGACCTCGCTGTTCCAGACGACCATTACAGTGGCTATTTGGGTGGTCGGTGTATTTATCATCTTAGGGATATTTGGTGTCAATCTCGCTGCGCTGGCTACCGGCGCGGGTCTTGTTGGTATTGTGGTGGGATTTGGTATTCAGAGTACGGTCAAAGACTTTTTGACCGGTGTATTTATCATCTTAGAGAACCAATACGGTATTGGCGACGTCGTAACGATTGGCGGACAGAGCGGGCTGGTCGAGCAAGTAACATTACGAACGACCAAGTTGCGCGATCTCGACAACAGCGTCTACTTCGTGCCAAACGGTGAGATTACGACGGTCAAAAACATGACACTAGACTATTCCGGAGCAATTATCGATGTCTGCATAAGCTACGACTCCGATATCGACAAGGCGAAAGAACTCATCAACACAATCGGCCAGGAAATGGCGGAAGATCCAGAATGGAAAGACCGTATACTCGAGCCTATCGCGTATCTGCGTCTGGACAGTTTCGGCGAGTACGGAGTCAATCTTAAAGCGGTCGGAAAAGTAGCACCTATCGAACAGTGGAACATTGCCGGTGAGTTCCGGACACGCCTTAAAAAAGCCTTCCATAAGAACGATATCGAAATCCCGCTTCCACAGCGTGTCATCCATAATGCTAGGGTAAAATCAGGTCATAAGTAACCGATAGCATTGCGTTTTCCGGGGAAGTGTGCTACTATAAGAGTACTGCAATAGGGCATGACCGAAAGGAATCATCCCGCGCCTTGTGAATAATGAATAACTAAATACTTCAAATGAAGAGAAAACAATAAGGAGCAATAAACATATGGGTCAACGAAGACTCGCGAACGCTCGCCCTGACGATCAGAGCAAGCGTCCTCAGGGGCAACAACGCCCAAAATCAAACAACACTGTACTGAACAACACGAGTACCCGGAAGGGTGAGGTGTTCCGCGCACAGCGACGTACGAGTGAAAACGTTAACCTTCGTGCTAGCCAGCACGTCATTAACGTACCGGTCAACAAATCAATTTATAACGGTTACGGTGGTCACCAGTTCAGTCTGGCTGACGCCAAAAAACAGCCCCCCACCAAGGGACCCGTTCTGAAGATCATGCCAATCGGTGGTCTCGGTGAAATGGGTATCGGCAAAAACATGATGGCTATCGAATACGATGATGAAATCATTGTTATCGACTGCGGATTTCTGTTTCCAGGTGCTGATTACCCCGGTATCAACTACATTACGCCGGATATTACGTATCTTGAGGAAAACAAGCATAAAATCCGCGGCCATATCTTTACGCACGGTCACTTGGATCACATCGGCGCGTATCGTCATGTTGCCGATAAGATTCCGGCGCCTGTATACGCCAGTAGGTTTACGCTGGGTATGCTGCAGCGCACCATGGAAGAGGCGACCAGTGGCTTTACACCCGACTACCATGAGCTGAACCCAGAAGCGCACGAACGCGTACAGCTTGGTGATAACTTCAACATCGAACTCGTCCGTGTGAACCACTCGATCCCGGACGCGACGGCTGTGGTTATACGTACGCCGCTTGGCGTGCTGATTGACACCGGTGACTGGCGTTTCGAAGAAAACCCGGTTGACGGTAGGAAGTTCGACCTCGAACGCCTGACTGAAATCGCCACAAAAGAAGGCATCCTGCTGCTCATGAACGAAAGTACCAACTGTGAATCGGAGGGTACGCATAATCATGGCGAGTTCGATATTCAGCAGTCAATGGGACAGGTCATGGATAAATATCCGAACAGCCGATTGATCCTGAGCTGTTTCAGCTCGCAGATTCATCGTATGCAAATGATTCTCGAAGAAGCAAAGCGGCACGACCGTAAAGTTGCCTTCGCTGGTTACAGCATGATCCAAAACCTTGAAGTCGCGCTTCGCGCGGGTACTATCAAGATTCCGAAGGACGTCGTGGTCAAGATGGAAGACATCGTCAAAATGCCTGACGGCAAGGTGACGATCGTCTGTACCGGTAGCCAGGGTGAGTTCAACGCCGTGTTGAACCGCATGGCCAGCGGTGCGCACAAATTCATCAAGATCAAAAACAGTGACGTTGTCGTCTTTAGCTCGAACCCGATCCCGGGCAATGAGAAATATGTTGTCCGTACTGTCGATGGTCTCATGCGTGAGGGTAGCGCTGTTATCCAAAACGGTAAAACGCACCTGACGGGTGTTGGCCCGCTTCACTTGAGTGGTCACGGCTATTACGACGACCATGTCAAACTGATCAACGCGCTCCACCCGACGTACTACATGCCGATTCACGGTGAGTTCCATATGCTCGTGCACAACGCAGAGTTGGCCGAGAAGGAAGCAGCGATTCCGCGAGATCACATCTTTGTCTGTGACGCCGGTGATGTTATTGAGATTACACCTGATGGCGCCAAGAAAAACGGCCGTATTCCGGTCGGCGGTATCATGTATGACGACAGTGGCGCTATTGTCAGCGAAGTCGTGCTCAAAGACCGTATTCACATGGCAACCGAAGGTATGTTCGTGGTTGTCCTGACCGTTCAGCGTGGCAGCGGCCGTCTCATGACGAGCCCAGACATCATTAGCCGCGGGTTCATATACCTACGCGACAGTGAAGAGCTGATGGGTACGATTCGCCAATATCTGAAGCAAAAGGCCGCCCGCAGCTTCGGTGGCAAAAAGATCGATTTGGATGTTATCAAAAAGGAGCTGAAGGACGAGATTACGCATATCTTGTATGACCAAACTCGTCGCACGCCGATCGTTATTCCGGTGATCAACGAAATTGGCGGCGGGGGACAGAACCGCGATAACTCCGCTCGTCCGCAAGGAGCAGCTCGGCCGCCACGTACAGCCGGAGGAGTAGCGCCAAAAGCTCGTAGGTTCCCGCCACGCCAAGTTCCCGACACTGAAGCTGTTGACCCCTCAACGCGTTCACGTGCCGAAACTCGCGCGTACTAAACCAAATGAAAAAGCTCCGTCGTCTCAGCGGCGGAGCTTTTTTGTGGCCGCGCCTACTATTTTCGATAAATCCTGAGTGCTTCAAACCACGAGCGTCTTGCAAATTGTAGTAAATTTTGCTATAATATCACTACTAGTAATCAGATATAATAAAATCAATGGCTAAAAAGAGAAAAACAAAAAGAAAGAAATCCGCCAAGGTATCAGCGCCGCAGCATCGCCTGCCAGCCGGTTTTTGGCAGCAAGTGGCCGCCCTTGGTCTGATTGCCGTGTCGATTCTGCTGGTCGTCGCATGGTTCGGCGTAGGCGGTCCAGTACTCGACTGGGTACAGACGGCGGCATTGGCGCTGATCGGCTATGCGGTCTATGTCGTGCCAATCCTCTTTATTTATGTTGCTGTCGAAATCTTCCGCGCCGAAGAAAACCGCCTGCCGTTCATAATGAAACTAGCAACAGGCCTGCTGTTAGTCTGGTTCGCCGGCCTATTCGGTTTGCCCGAAAGCAACCCGACGCATGGCGGCTGGGTAGGTGATAACCTGAATACTATGATGGCGCAGCTGGTCGACAAGCCTGTCGCGGCATTTATTTACGTGCTACTTATCCTCATCACGATACTGTTTGTTGTCCGGGTCTCGCTCGCGACGATCTTTACGAAGATTTGGGCGCTCGTGCAGACGGAGAAATTCGACGCCGACAACGTCAAGGTCATGCGCGAGGCCGCTGGAAATGGTGACGACAAAAAACCGGTGAAGTTCAAGCTCAATGCTGGCGTACCGACCGAAGAAACGGAGGAGGATGACAAATCCGGTCGTCTCTCAACGCTCCGTGGCAGTATCAAGCAGGACAAAGCCGCCGAAGATCAAGCAGCGCTCGTATCGGTTAGCGACCCCAACTGGAAGAGCCCGAGCGTGGACTTGCTGGAAAAGAAGCAGTCGCCCGCTGACGCCGGTGATGTGCAGCAAAACGCCGAAATCATCAAAGATACGCTTAGTGAGTTTAGTATTGATGTCGAGATGGAAGGTGCCAATATTGGTCCGAAGGTGACGCAATACACGCTCAAACCGCCAAGCGGCGTCAAGTTGACGCGCATTACGGCGCTCGAGACGAATATCGCACTCAACCTGGCGGCGCAATCACTCCGTATCGAAGCACCGATTCCCGGTAAAAAAGCTGTCGGTATCGAGGTACCAAACAAGAAGGCCGCCGACGTACGATTGTATGGAATTCTTACATCGAGGCAATGGGAGGGTGCGAAGGAGCCTTTGTCGTTTGCGATTGGCCGTGATATTTCCGGTGAAGCCGTCGTTGGTGAGCTTAACGCAATGCCGCACGTCCTGATAGCCGGTCAGACTGGTAGCGGTAAGTCGGTCATGATCAATACGTTACTTACCAGCTTGCTTTACCACAATAGTCCCAGTGAGATGAAGCTGATTCTTGTCGATCCGAAGCAAGTCGAGATGGCGCCGTACGAGGATATTCCTCACTTGTTAACTCCGGTGATTACAGAGCCGGAGAAGACCATCAGCGCGCTCAAGTGGGCAATCAATGAGATGGAGCGGCGGTATAAGCTCATGCGCGAAGAAAAGGTTCGTGACATCGCGAGCTACAACAAAAAGATGAAATCCAGCCGCGGCAAGATCGAAGTGACCGACGAAGAGGGTAATCCGCAACAACATGAAGAAGGCGCTATGCCATATATCGTGATCGTCATCGACGAGTTGGCCGACCTGATGATGGTTGCCGCCCGTGACGTTGAGGCGCTGATTGTTCGCTTGGCACAAAAGGCACGTGCCGTCGGTATTCACCTAGTGCTTGCGACGCAGCGTCCGTCCGTAGATATCATCACCGGCCTTATTAAGGCGAACATTCCGGCGCGTATTGCCTTTACGGTAGCGAGCCAGGTAGACAGCCGAACGATTCTTGACCAAGCTGGTGCCGAAAAACTCCTTGGCAAGGGTGACATGCTCATTCTGGAGCCAAGCATGAGCAAGCCGAAGCGTCTGCAGGGCGCATGGGTGACGGACGAGGAGGTTGGCAAAGTCATGGATCATTTGCGTACACAGTCCGCGCCTCAGTATAACGACGAGATTATCAGTCAACCGGTTCAGCTCAATGGCCGGGGCGGCGTGGTGATGGACTTTAATACAGACACTAGCGGCGACCAGACATATCAGGAAGCACTGCGAATTGTCGTAGATAGCGGCAAGGCGAGTGCTAGCTTGCTGCAACGGCGTTTGGGTATCGGCTATGCTAAAGCTGCGCGCTATATCGACACGATGGAAGAGCAAGGCATTGTCGGTCAGGCGAGTGGCAACTCTAAGCCACGCGATGTGCTGGTTACTAGCCTCGACCAACTCGGTGGCGGTGATGACGACGAAGAGCTTGGTTAGGGCAAGTTACCCGCATAATACTGAATTTCATTGACATATTATGTCTTTTGGCGTGCAATAGAGGCACTACTCAGAGGTGAAGGTCTGGGAGCTCATTTCCAGAGTTTACCTATCTACCTACTATGGAAGGTGCATCATGTTTGGAGAGAAGCGGTCCCTCCGGGGAAACCGCGTGTTCATTACAGGTGTTGGGCGACGCATCAATGATATGCCCGGTATCGGCGAAAGGCTCGCATATGCCCTCGTCGAGAAGGGCGCCAAGGTGTTCATCACCGGTGTTGAGCGTCATGAACTGACGAGAGTTGCCGCCAAGTGCAATGCCATCGGCATGCAAGCCGGCACCGGCGGGCACGCCTATTGCACATACTGCGACGTCCGAGATCTCAAGCAGGTGAAGGACGCCGTCAATATGGCAGTCGGCAGGATGGGCGGCCTCGATACGTTCGTTGCCAATGCTGGCGTCGCCAAGTTCCTCGTCATCGAAGACGGTGATTCGGATTTGTTCATGCAACACGTGAACGTGAATTTCGTCGGCGTGTACAACACTATCCATGCCTGTGCGCCGCACATCAAGCACAAGGACGGCTACGGCCTGGTCAATGCCTCTCAGGGCGGTATCGTTGCCCTTCCGGGCATGGCGCCAGGCTATGGCGCGACCAAGGCAGCCGTCATCAAGCTGGGCGAGGGCTACAACCTCGAACTGGTTGGTACGGGTGCTCGTTGCGGCGTTCTGTGCATGGCGGAGCATGAAAGTCCGATGGAGGAGGAGTTCAAGGAACCGATTCCTCGCGCGTTGATGAGAGACAACCCGTTGCTCAGGAAGTCTCACAAAGCACGTAATCCAGAGGACGCGATTCGGGCCATCGTTTGCGGGATCGAGCGCCGAAGCCTCTACATCGACGTCCCTCGCTATGCAGCGCTGGCTCGGTGTTTTCCGGCCATCACCAACTTCTTTGCGCGTGGCATGGTTCGGAACCCGCAACGCGCGATGGCGTTGGCACGAGACGAAGTGGCCGCTTCCAAGGAAACAATCGACTAGGCGAACTCTCAGAGCTCGCCGGAAGGCCCGCCGGTTTACTCGCGGCCAACCGGCGGGCTCTTTTCTTAGGAGAGGTTATCGAGTGAGTCGTATCTGCTACCAAGCAGTGCAGCCAGGCCAAAGTGAATCTTTTGCTGGTACTGGGCGTCTTCCAGGGCGTGGTGGGTAAAATCGCCGTCGGGCAGTATCTCTGGCGGCAGCTTGCTTTTTTTCGTATGGTCCCAGTCCCAGCCAACGAGCGGCATAGCGAGGGTTTTGAGATCGAACGCAGCGATACCATGTGGGTTCTCTAGGCGGGATTTTGCGAATGCAACATCCACGTGTGCCCAGTCAAATGCTGCGTTGAAGGCAGTGAAGACTGCCTTTTTACCGGTTTTTTGAGAGAGTTCGTCGAGCCAACCTCTGTATCGTTCCATGACCACTGCGAGTATGGGCGCTTCATCCATGAGGCGTTCATGCTCAAGGCCGTGCTCTTCGCAAAACTCCCGGTGACCAGGCAGATATCTTTTGGAATACGGTCGAATCTCACTATAGAAGCTTTCGCCTGTCGGGCTCGCGGCACCGATTGACAGCATGGAGCCGTATCCCGCGATACCGTCCGCCTCGACATCCACATCGACGTATAGTTGCGGTGCGGCCAACACCTTTTTCCGGCCCTCGGTCCATAAACGTTGTTTTTCCATAGAGAAAAATCCTTTCATTTAGGTTATATATTGTCGAGAGTGGGCGAAAGCGAGCGTCGCTCCTTTTGCCAAACTGTCCTAGTGTATCACGAATTAATGGTCGGGGCTAGCTTTTTACAGAGGTATAAGGTATAATTATGGAGTTATCAACTCAGCTTGCATATAGTTAGTGCAAGCATCCATACGGATTAATATGGATTCCGAAGGAGGAAATCTGTGAAAGAATACGAACTAACCGTTCTGATTCATCCTGATCTCGAAGCAGATCTGGAAAAGCCGCTGACAAAAGTCCGCGACATCGTAAAGGGCGCCGGTGGTGAAATCACCAGCGAGGACAACTGGGGCAAGAAGAAGCTTGCCTACAAAATCAATCGCGAAGACTTCGCCGTGTACGTCTATATGGACGTCAAGTTGCCGGCGGACGCACCGCTCAAGATCAGCAACACGCTGAACATTACCGACGAAGTACTGCGCTATCTGCTCGTAAAGGTAGACGAAAAGGGCCGCGCACTGTTGGCTGAAGATAAAAAACGCGCCAAAGACAGCGACGAAGGTAACACCGAAGAAAAGGGAGAGTAAGGATGGCACGGAGTATCAACCAAGTTATTTTGATGGGTCGCCTCACGCGTGATCCTGAGAGCCGTACGACGCCAAGCGGCAAGACAGTTACCAGCTTTAGTCTGGCTGTCGACCGCCAAACGCAAGATGACCAAGCAGACTTTTTTGACATTACCGCCTGGGAAAAGACCGGCGAACTAGTTCAGCAATATCTGAGCAAGGGTCGTCGCTGCCTCGTACAGGGACGTTTGCGCCAAGACAGTTGGGATGACAAAGACACCGGCAAAAGGCGTAGTAAAGTCGAGGTCGTTGCAAACGACGTGACATTCCTCGACGGTCCAAGCGGCGATAACAGCGGTTCAAGCGCTTCATCCAAGCCGGCTGCTGACAAAAAGAAATCCGAAGATGTCGTTATCGAAGATATCGACGACAAACCAATTGATTTAAGCGAGATACCATTCTAGGAGCATTATGAAACGATTTAAGAAAGATACCCCCGCATACTTTGACTACAAAGACCCGAAGACACTGTTGCGATTTGTTAACATGTACGGTCAGATCGAACCGATCTCCAAGACTGGCTTGTCTGCGAAACAACAACGCCAACTCGCTGTCGCGATCAAACGTGCACGTCACTTGGCTCTGGTACCGTTCGTAACGAACAATTAGGAGGCGCCCTCATGTATCAACCTACTGACCTCAAAAAAGGTACGGTTTGCCAGCTAGACGGCAAACCTTACCGCGTCGTCGAGTATTCCCAAAAAGTCATGGGACGTGGCGGCAGTATCGTTAACGTTAAGCTCAAGAATCTGATTGACGGCAGTGTCATCCCAAAGACATTCAAGGGTCAAGACAAGATTGAGCGCGCCGAAGTGACGAACAAGACCGTGCAATATTTGTATTCAGACGGTACCGATTTTCACTTTATGGACCCTCAAACATTTGAGCAATTTCAGCTGAACGCGGATATCGTGGATACGGCTGCTCAGTACCTAAAGGAAGGCGACGAATTAGCGTTGCAGTTCTTTGGCGACCGTGTAATCAACGTTGAGCTGGCGAAGAACCTCTATCTGGAAGTGACCTATACCGAAGACGTCGTCAAAGGCGACACGACTAGTAGTGTGCTGAAAGATGCGACGCTTGAGACGGGCCTTGTCGTCAAGGTGCCGGCTTTTATCAAGGTCGGTGATATCGTATCTGTTGACACGTCGACCGGCGAATATCGCGAACGGAAGAAGTAATGTCCGAACGAGTAAAGTCGCTTGTCGTGGCTAATCTTGCTCACCCCGTATTAGGGCTGGGAGGTGATACGAAAAAGCTTCCGTTGCATATTACGATCGTTCCGCCGTTTCGGCACGATAGGATTGCAACGGGTCATATTTCACGTTGTATTGCTGAAGAGCTCGAATGTATCGATCCGTTTACTATCGTTGCTCATGAAGAAGCGATGATGGAAGTTAACGAAAGGGACGGCAAAGAGGGAGTGCTTGCTCGACGAGTAGGTGCGCGAACGCTCCACACCGTGCATAACTTGCTTATACCGGTAGTGCGGCAAATTCCCGGGGTTGAAATGAACACGAAGTATGCGTTCGATCAATATAACCCGCACGCAACACATACCGAAACGCAAAGGTTAAGCGTAGACGACAGGCGCTACATTGATGCACTTTACTTGTTTCAAAAAACGAAGTTATCGCACGGTCACCCCGTATGGTATGTGGCTGCGAAATACGCGTTAGGCAAAGACCATGAAGCAGCGTCTTGACGTGTTGCTGAGTATGCGCGACTTGACGAGTAGCAGGTCGCAAGCTGAAAGCTGGATACGGCTCGGTAAGGTGACGGTTGATGGCCGTACCGTGACGAAGCCCGGTCTGTTCGTACGCGAAGACGCCGAGATTCAGCTGACAGCAACGGAGCGATATGTCAGCCGGGCGGGACTGAAGCTCGCCAGCGTCGCCGAACTTATTGGCGTTGACTTTCACGACAAGACTGTCTTGGACGTAGGTAGTAGTACCGGCGGGTTCACTGACTATGCACTGCAGCATGGGGCGAAGAAAGTTATTGCTGTTGATGTCGGTACTGATCAACTGCACCCGAGCTTGCATGGACACGAACGTATCGAGTTGCACGAGAAAACCGATGTTCGGGACTTCTCGACGGATCAGCAGATTGATCTTGTCGTCATCGATGTGAGCTTTATCAGTTTACGCGATATATTGCCGTCGGTCGTGCGTATCGCGCCGAAGGCGCAGGTGGTTGCTATGGTCAAACCGCAGTTCGAGGCGGGGCGTAAGCAGATACACAAAGGGGTTATCAAAAACGATTCAGTACGCCGACAGATTCTTCGTGATTTTGAGGCATGGGCAAAATCACTGTTCGTTATTGTAGATAAACGCGATAGTGACGTCGCGGGTAGCAAGGGTAATCGCGAGAGATTTTACTTACTCCGTATTTGTTAAAAATCTCATAATTTCAGTTTGGACGAGTACTTATAATCAGGATAGCTTCCAAGGTGGAGGCTTGTATGTGACGGAAGGTCCGTCGTTACCTTAACAAGGAAGGGGTGATCTGCATGAGCAGACCGCCTGCACGTCGTAAAACGGCGGCCCTTATTGGGGTGGTAGGTATCGCTATGATGTCTGTTGCCCTGGCGGGCCCAGCCGTAGCAGAACCACCGCCAACCACACCAGTGGTTCCGACCCCGGTTCAGCCTGCACCGCAGGCACCTCAGGCGCCGCAACAGGGATCTCGGCAGATGCCTCGGTTACCTCAGGTGCCAGTAAGTCCGCCGAAGCCGGAATCGCCGCCTGTGCCAGTGGTACCGCCACCGGCACCTGCACCCGTACCCGTACCTCAGCCGCCCTCGCAGCCGGCCGAGATACCTTCGGTGCAATCACCGCCTGTTGTACCAAAACCCGATCGCGGAAATACGAAGCCGGAAGTTCCTTCAGCGCCTCAGGCGCCTGTCAATCAGGCACCCAAGGCTCCTGAGAACCCGCCTCCGGTTCCGCCATCGCCACCACAACCGGCACCCCGTAAGGTACCGCAACAGGTGACGCCAAAAAACAGTCCGCCGCCGTCGACGGAAACATCGCCGCCTCCGCAACGGCCATCGTCGAACGGTCCGCAAGGTCCGCACGGCACGGCGCCGGAGCAGAGGCAGCAGGGTCCCGGTGAACATCACCAGCGGCCTAATGGTGACAACCAAGGTGATCACCATAACGGTCCGCCGAGTGGTAGAGACCACGATGGCGACCATCATGGAAACCCACCGTCGGATCACGATCCGCAATCGGGCGACCACAACGGCAACCATCACGGAAACCCGCCGTCGGATCACAATCCGCGGCAGGGCGACCACAATGGTCGGGATCATGGTAACGGGAATGATGATCATCAGCCGCCAGGGCAACCAGGTGGCGACGGACATCACCATCCCAAGCCAGGTCATGATGGTCACCATGATCATCACGGTGACCACCATCCGGGCAAGCCGGTGCCACTGCCGCCACCGCCGCCAAACCATGGTTTCCCGGACTGGGGGCATAAGCACCCAAAGCCGGCACCGCCGGCAATTCCGGTGCACAATCACAACCCGCTGCCGGGTCATGGTCATGGCGATCACGACCGCGATCACAGAGGTGGCCACGGCCACCATGGCGGTCCGCCGCCACCGATCGTACCGGGAGTGAATTGGCACGACCACTGGCGAGATCACGGCAATCACCATTTGCCGCCGCCCGACCCCGACATCTTCATCCGGGGCGACAACAACCACGTGGTAATCGTGAACAACGTTACTAATATCACTAATGTGAACGTGGTGGACAACTCCAGCGACCTCTACCTGACGAACCTCGTCACGGGACGGACGCTGTACTACCAGGGTATCGCGTATGGCACGCCGTATGCGCTACCGGGTGGATGGTGCGGTGGGTCAGGCGGTTATTGGGCCTGGTCCGCAGGAGTAGGCGGAGCATTCGTTGGTGGAGGCGTTTTCAGCGCCAGCAATGGTTGTGGCTACGTGCCACCGCCGCCACCGCCGCCACCGCTGGTGATCTACTCGTCCGGCTACCAGCCGTACTATGTAGATAACTACGTGGAGGTCGAAGGTTGCGGGTGCGTGTATGCGAATAACACGTACTTCTTCGGCCAGCAGCAGCAGGTGACACTTCCGGGTCAGGCTCAGCCTCAGACGGCATTCGTGCCGACGAGCTGGTCGCCGGATATCATCACCCAGCAACCCACGCAAGGATTGCCTCCGTTCATTACCGGGGTTAATCCAACTGATTCGTCGGTAAACTGGTTCGCCAGGCAGCCGACGATTCTGTGGGTCGGCATTGGCATCGTCGTGATCGGTTTACTCGGTCTGGCGTATGTCAATCGGCAGCGCCTCGTGGGCGTTTTCCGGTGACACTATGGGATACCGCGGTTTAGCTAGCGCGGTTCTCGTCTGTGTCGTAGTTAGTGGAGGAGTGATAGCCGCCGAATCGGTGCATATCGGTTCGGAGGATCCATCGCCGGCGGCGACGGCAGCTATACCGCTGTCGCCGTCGGCACCTTCGCCAACCTCACCAGTGCCGGAACCTGTCGACATACCGCCGGGAATACCGCAGACGCTGTCCGTGCAAACGGCTAGCGACATCCTGATTGACCGCGCGCCGGTTGATCAGACGTTGCTGACCGTGCGGGCGGACGGAGCGGTCAAACCTGGTGATAAGCCAGGGCTGTACGTTGCAGACAACGTATCGACGCTACCCGGTACACATCAGGGAACGGTCATCATCGGAGGACATGCCAAGGCGAGTCACGACATGGTGTTCAATCCGCTGATGCAGCTGGGTCAGGATGATATGCAGCATTCGCAGGTCAGCCTGCAGATGCCCCAGGGTCAGTTGACCTACACCATCGAGGCGTTATACCTCGTGGACAAGGTCGACCTACCGACACAGCACGCGCTTGCAGACAACCGGCCCGGCCGGGTGGAGCTGATCACGTGTGATGTCGAGGATGGCAACGACACCTTTCAGAACCTGATCGTCGTTGCATGCGATGCGTCTCACCGGGGATGTAGCGCTGTATGACGATAGACCGCGTGCCTCACCGGTACAAATAGTGAGCATGTACATTTCGCCCCGGGTCATTACGACCCGGGGCGTTTTCAATTAACAAGCGTGCCAAAGGCAAAGTTTCTATACGTTGAAGCGGAATTCGACTATGTCACCTGGTTGCATGACATAGGTCTTGCCTTCGGTGCGGACTTTGCCAGCGGCCTTTGCTGCTTGTTCGCTGCCTGCGGCGACCAGGTCGTCATAATCAACGATTTGCGCGGCGATGAACCCGCGTTCGAAGTCGGTGTGAATCACACCTGCTGCCTGCGGAGCAGTGTAGCCTTGGTGGATCGTCCAGGCACGGACTTCTTTCGGTCCGGCGGTCAGGTAACTTTGTAGCCCAAGCGTATCGTAGGCGCTATGGATGAGTTGTTGTAGACCAGTCTCGCTCACGCCGTAACTTTCCAGCAGTTCGGTTGCTTCCACGACCGACAGGTCTTTGATCTCTTCCTCTAGCTTGGCACAGACGAACAAGCTTTTCGCTGGAGCGACTAGGTTGGCAAGTTCCTGTTTGCGGCTATCGCTTGTCAGATCGTTTTCGTCCACGTTGAACGCGTAGATGACGGGCTTTGCGGTTAGCAGCTGTAGCCCGCTGAGCTTTTCCTCGTCCAGCGAGGGCAGGGCAGACAGCGGCGTACCCTCTGACAGGTGACGCTGTAGGCTTTCCAGATAGGTTGCTACTTCGCGTTTAGCGGGCAGAGCCTTGGCTTCCTTCTGCACCTTGGGCAGGTGTTTTTCAATCGTTTGCAGGTCGGCAAGGATCAGTTCGGTGTTGATGATTTCGATATCGGCTTTCGGGTCGACTGGCGCTTCGTCATGGCGCAGGATGTCATCGTTTTCAAACGCGCGCACCACATGCACTATCGCGTCGGTCTTGCGGATGTTGTCGAGGAATTTGTTGCCCAGGCCTTCACCTTTGCTGGCGCCCGCCACCAGTCCGGCGATATCGACGAATGTCACGGTCGCTGGTATAAGCTTTTCCGCTGAATACATTTTTTGCAGTACGTCCAAACGATCGTCCGGCACGGGAACAATTCCTGTGTTCGGTTCGATAGTTGCGAAAGGGTAATTAGCCGCCAAAATATCCGCCCTGGTCAGGGCGTTGAAGAGTGTTGATTTGCCGACATTTGGCAAGCCGACGATTCCGATTTGAAGTGAACTCATTAAACAACATTATAACAGAGGTGAAAAGTTTAATCCATTCTTCATGATACTATTGAGTAATGGAAATACTACCCTACATTTTTATTGCAATGGTAGGGTTTGTCTCTGGAATTGTCTCTGGAATCAGCGGCGGAGGCGGCGCGATGCTCATGATCCCCGCTTTTATTTTTGCTGGACTTTCGCCCCAAATGGCAGTTGCGACTGCCAAGCTGAGCGGGTTAGGCGGGGATTTCGGTGGTCTTAGTGGTTTTCTAAAGTCTGGGCATATTCGAAAAGACATCATAAAAGTGATGACGCCAATTGCTATTGTTGTCGGTCTCATAACCCCGTTGGTATTTATGGTGGCAGAGAGTAGGGGCTTTCAGATAGCCATAGCGGTTTTTATGATTCTTATGTTGCCAACACTTTTCGTAAAGAAAAAGACACTTAAGCGTCCAAGCCGTAGGCATAAATCAATCGGCTATGTTCTCTACACTTGTGTCTTGTTTTTGCAGGGCATCTTTAGCGGCGGCGTTGGCAGTTTGGCGGTATATGTTCTGACGCTTTTGTTCGGAGCAACAAAAATCGAAACCATGGCAACGCGTCGCGCTATTGTCGCAGTCATGTCGCCCATCGCTCTTATCGCGCTGTACGTTACGGGCTTTATCAATGTCGGGCTGGGGATTGCAGGGTTGGTGCCTGCGTTTATAGGAACCTACATGGGTACAAGAATCGTGTTAAAGCGTGGCGAGATGTTTGTAAGTATCGTGTTGGCAGTTACAATCTTGATTTCGAGCATCATTCTGCTGATTACAGCATAGTGTAATGTACTATCTCTGAAGCGAACTCATATTTCGGTCATTACAACAGCACATCCATACCGGTTATGTTATATTTGAGCTATGGACAATAACCAAAACCCAGACACGAATCCCTCACCAAGCCCTATACCGACGCCCCCCACTATGCCTCCTATAGTGCCACCGAAACGTCAGTGGTACAAACGAAAATTGTTCTGGATACCCGTCGCGGTAATCCTTGTAGTGGTCGCAGCGGCCGGGGCAGGATACGCGTACTATGTGTCGCTAGACAAGCCGCAAGAGAAGCAAGTGGAGCAGCATGACACCGATGTTAAAACCGTCGTCAAATCTAGTCCGCACGCGTTTGTATATGTGAGTACCGCAGAAAAGACGGCCGAAAACTGTTCACTGAGAACCGATACTGTTCACTATATGAACCTCGATAGTCAAAAGGTAACGAATGTCATCACGCTTGATGACTACCAGAACGCAACTGCGTTCGCGACATATCATGACCTTGTCGTGTTCGCTACGACGCCAAGCTGTGGCAGCAAAGAGGGCTCCACTATATGGCTAAGTCACGACAGCGGTAGAACGTATAAGAAGATTTACGCCACCGAGAGCAAGACTGGCCGTATCACCAGTATTGCGTTTTCTACTGATGGCACTGAAGTGGCATTCGGACTTTTGCCGGCGTACGACAAGCCCAATTCGGTCAAAGCGATCAACGTCGACTCCACCGAAGTACACAATCTCTTCACCGGTACTATCGCCGAAGGCCAGACAATGGGTGTGTCCTACTACGTGAAGTCCTACGACCGAGAGAAACAGCGCGTTTATTATGTAGAGGGCTGTTATGCCTGCGACCAAACCGCACCGACTAACATGCTGCAATACGACCTGAAGAGCGGCAAAAGCAGCACCGTTATCGAACGGTCTGAAAACTTTATCGGCCCCACGCCAGTCATCAACAGCGATGCTACCAGGGCGGTCCGCGTAGAATTTAACCGCAGTGATGACTCTGAATTAACACAATCTATCGTCAAAGAATTCGATCTCGCGACCAAAAAGCAGGTTAACTTCGCAACCTACACTGGCCCCACTTCGGCAGGCTCTGCGCTTGCTGGTTACACGGCCGACGACTCGGTATACTACACTGCTGGTAAAAAGATCATAACCATTGCCAAAAACGGAGCGACGTCAGAGCTCACGCAGGTACCCGACCAGATGTCTGGGGTGTACTACGTCGGCAAGACGCGTGTCATCTACAGTATCAATGACCAGACTGGCGGCGGAGAAGTAATCGATTACGACATCAAGTCCGGTGAATCGACGCAATTGCTCAAATACGAATATCCAACGTTTCCCCTCGGCGTAAGCTATTCAGTCACACGAAATCACTGATGAGCTAGGAAGAGCCCGACAGGTGTCGAAAGCGCCAAGGCGGTGATCACTATGTAAGTCCAGACCTTTAGCTGCGACGGCTTTGCGCCGTGGACGTGCCAGCCTAGTAGCACAAGTGCCGCGACAAACAATACGCTTCCTACTATCGTCAGCGGTATATTCCCGCCCAATTCAGCGTATTTTATAGCGGTACTTCCGATTACCAGTGCATTACCTACGTTGAACAGGCCGAAGACCGTGTAGGCTAGTCGTTCTTTGCCCTTGCGACCAAGCTTTGCGATAACTCCACCCAAAAATATTTGTGCTATGCCGACAATCAGCACCAAGTACGCACTTGCCCACATGGCGAACGTACTTGGTTGCTTAGCAAAAAACGCTGATAGTACGCCGCCCGCCACGATTGCCAAGACGCCGGTAACCGTATACGTGCGTACTATGCCTCGACCGAATATGTTCATACATCTAGTGTACTACTTTTCAAGAGCGAGAAAGTATCTTCTAGACGTTGAACTTGCCTTCGCGTTCTGGCTGGCTCATGATCTCTATGACTGTTAGATCCCGGCGTCCTTTGGCGGGTATAAAGACCGTTACCTTGTCACCAACTTTATAACCCAGCAATGCGCAGCCTATAGGCGAGAGTATGGACACTTTGCCTTCGCGCAGGTTAGCGTCCTCGGGGAATACCAGCCAATACTCCCATACGTGTCCCAGGTCATCGACGAATCGTATATGCGAATTCATCGTAATCACGTCGTGTGGTATTTCGCGTGGTTTTACTATTTCCGCTCGTTTCAGCTCGTACAGCAGCGCTAGGTCATAATCATCGTGCGGCTCGCGATCGTTCAACAGCTTCTTCAACTTGTCATGGTCGAACTGGGTAACGTAAATCTTCGACATCGGACACCTCCGTCTCGTTTCATATTCGCAATTAAGTATTACTATATTTAGTATACCATTTTTGAGCGAGGTTAGCTCTTCTGCGCCTGTGTTGCTTTGTCGCCATTCTTTTTCTTTCCGTATGGCGCAAATAACGCTTTTTATGTATGATTCTCCCATGATAGAAATTTCCGACACAAACGTATTGCAGGAATTTAAACTGTTACCCAATGAACTGTCTGGCAAAATCGCCAACGGTATTGGTCTGGTAGCGCCATTCGACTTTGCGCTCGATGATGAGTGTCGCAGGTGGCTGTCCGACGATATACCGATGTTCGTAACGCGGACACCAGAGCTCGAAAGCGCCGATGTGACAGTCGAGCTGGCAAAGGAAGTAAGTAGCGAGCTGGCAGTAGCGCCTGCCGTAAAATCTCTGCTTGCCGTGAACCCTGCGGCTATCGGTTATGCGTGTACGTCAGGTAGTTTTATTGATGGAGTGGAGGGAGAGCGCCGCTTGCAGCACACGATGATCGCAGCTGGCGCAGAGGCTGCCGTAACGACATCGGGTGCGCTCGTACAGGCGCTCAACGAGCTAGGGATCAAAAGAATTGGTATCGTGACACCCTATAACCACGATTTATCACAACTACTGGTGGATTACTTGCGTGAAGCAGGATTCGAAGTCGCGACTGGCGGTTATTTGGGTATGGAGCACGATATCGCGCGGATTAGTACGAGTGCAATTCAGCGCTTGGCCGAGTCGATTAATCGTCCGGATATAGAAGCGATATTTTTTAGCTGCACAAATCTCCACACGTTCGATATCATCGAAAAGCTTGAAGCTTATCTCTCAAAGCCGGTGTTGTCGGCAAATCAAGTGACGATGTGGGCAGTGCTTCGCGCAGGCGGTTTACGCCTGCCTGTTATAAACCAGCGTCTGTTTCAGCGCACCTCTCGGGTTGAACCTTCGAACCCTTCGCGGTAATTGAATTTATTGCACGAATGTGCCAAAATACATCCAACTTCAGTTATTGAGGTACATTGACAAGCGGAGGCACAAGATGAGGTGCAACGGTACGCTCGACGCGCCGCTTCATCTCATCTTGTGTTTGGTAAGTATACGCAAGCAGGGGCAACCCTGAGGATAGTCCTGTGAGAGTCTGTAGGGAGTAATCATGACAAAATCTCCGGAAAAGACATTCTCTCTGGAGCTTCCTGAGGATGTTGTTCACATTCGTGATTGGGTTGGCGAGTTTGCCGATGAGCATATTCGTCCTGCGGCCAAGTATTGGGACGAGCGCGAAGAAACGCCGTGGCCCATCATCAAAAAGGCCGCCGAAGTCGGCATCTACACTCCGGAATTCTTCGCCGAAATGGCGTTCCATCCGAGCGGCCTCTTGATGCCGATCGTGCACGAGGAGCTGTTCAAGCGCGATGCCGGAATCGCACTGTCCATCATGGGAACCGGCCTGGCGGTGGCTTCGCTTTCTGCAGTTGCGATGGCGAACGACACCCCCAAGCAGCTCTCATGGATAGCGCCCATGTTCGGCACGCCTGATGATCCGAAGGTTGGCGCCTTCTGCTCGTCCGAGCCGAATGCTGGCTCTGATGTCGGTGGAATGAAGACGCGTGCAGCGTACGAGGAGGATGCCGACGAATGGGTACTCAACGGCACCAAGACGTGGGCAACCAACGGCGGTATCGCCAACGTCCACATCGTGGTCGCGTCGGTTTACCCCGAGTTCGGCAGCCGTGGGCAGGCGTCGTTCATCGTGCCCCCGGACACACCGGGGCTGTCGCAAGGACAGAAGTTCCAGAAGCACGGAATCCGCGCCTCGCACACCGCAGAAGTGGTGCTCGACAACGTGAGGCTTTCCGGCGACCTGATCGTAGGTGGCAGGGAAAAGTTCGAGGAACGGATCGCTCGTGTGCGCGAAGGCAAGAGTGCCGGTGGACAAGCGGCCATGATGACCTTTGAACGCACCCGACCGACGGTCGGAGCGATGGCAGTCGGTGTCGCGCAGGCAGCCTATGATGAAGCGCTGGCCTACGCGAAGACGCGGGAGCAGTTCGGTCACAAGATCGGCGACTTCCAGGCGATCGCGTTCAAGCTGGCCAACATGAAGGCACGCATTGATGCGGCTCGGCTGCTGGTGTGGCGAGCGGCGTGGATGGCTGCTCACGAAAAGAAGTTCGAGAGCGCTGAGGGTTCGATAGCTAAACTGGTCGCCAGCGAGACCGCCGTGTACGTGACCGACGAGGCTATCCAGATTCTCGGCGGCAACGGCTACACGCGGGAATACCCGGTGGAGCGTATGCACCGTGATTCGAAAATCTTCACGATCTTCGAAGGCACCAGTGAGATCCAGCGGCTGGTAATCGGACGCACCATCACTGGTCTTCCTGTCCGCTGACAGCCAGTTGTATGCTGGTCACCAAGCGGCAGGCAGATAGGTATAAACCACCTATCTGCCTGCCGCTTTTTCATTTGAGGGATAAATCCTTACTTCTGTACGAATACTGTACTAGAGAACTATGGTAAAAGCTTAACATTATGGTATAATGTATTTATCTCTCACATCCGGTGAGGGCTGATAGAGTAGGGTGATGATATGAGTGAAAGGCTCATGCGTCAGCACGATGCCCCAGTACGGTCCGTGACGGACATCGGACCCGGTGATTTTGTCAAGGTCGGAACACACTGGCGACGCGTCGTCTCCAACTCCGACTTCGGTGCGGAACATCCGCAACGCGACGGCAACTGGCGCATTGAAACTGAAGGTGGTGGTACGCGTACAGGTTGGAGCATCAACCGCTACGCGAAGGCGGAGGATATGCGGCCCCGACCAACTCCGTGACTGTTGGCAACGTCGAGTAAAACTCCGTAGCCGATGGTTGCGGAGTTTTGCACTTAAGTTATATACAAGGTGTAATACTACTTTAGTTATGAACGAGAAAAAACCTGTAGATAGAGCTGAAGTTATTTCTCGGCGAACGCAACTTTTGCGGCAAGCAGCTATCGCGCGGATAGACCTCGTTAGAGACTTTATGAATATATATCCCGATTACGACCCAAATACGGATATGACCGCTGAACAAGAAGCGGCCTGGGACAGTCTTAGCGAAGAGCCGCTCGCACAAATCCATGCAAAACTAGACGAGTTAGAGTAGGCGGAAGCGCGCCTATGGGGCGGGTGTTTCCTGATGGGCGAGAGAACACCACGCCCGCTGTTTCGTATGACTGATTTTTGGATATTTCCGATACAATTATTGCGATTCACTCATGAATATTGCAAAATATGAAAATACCTGTATTATAACGACAATGATTGAAGTAGTGTCGAGTTACCCGGATATTCATCAAGTCGAGCATAAGCCGCTCGACGGATTAAGGGCGCTTCGTGATCAAGCCTTTGTTGCAAGCTGGATCGGGAGCGAAAATGAAATTCAACGCCAAAAGAGTATAAGGGGAGGTGACTATGTACAGGCTATGGGTCTTGCCACCCTGTCGCTCAATAATCAGTACGAAACCAGTGAGCTACGAGGCGAAAAGGTTATCGCGACGGGTAAGGCCTACCGCGTATTGTATGGCGGGGGAGAAATTTTTTCCGAATCCGACGCCGAGCAATTAGAGTCTGCCACGATGCAATTCGACGAGATTACTTTCGTACCTGTAACATATCCGGGTAAGTTTCGTGAAGTCGAGAAACATCGCGCGGCATTCCGCCTAAAGCCGGTTGACGGAGCGTCCGGACCTGATACCAGTCACTTCTATATGTTGCTCGATGACGCAGAACAACTCGACTATGAGAGTTTGATAGTACCTGATATTAGCCTCAAAGACTTGGACAAAACACTCGACGACATGCACGGAGATTTCGCTGCGTTCCGCATGGCCGTGTATGACGAGACGCATACGGAAGGCCAGAGATACGCAGCGCTGGATGAGCGCGTGCGCGAATACAAAAAACAACTTCAGCCACTTATCGATCATGTAGTTCCGCTTATGATCAATTCCGATAAATTCACGAAAGTCGTCGACGGTCGCAGACGCAGAGACACGGTCACGGAAAATCCCGTAGATGGCGAGTGTATCGCGGGGGCGCTCAAAAACGTAGAAATCATAGACAATTTTCTTCACCCAGGGTTAGTGCCTCATTTGGTTATCAGAAACAATTTCGAACAAACCACATATACCGTACCGATTAACGCAGCCGTTCGTAATCTTTTGACACTCGAGCAGTAACAGTTAGAATCACACTTTTCGGGATATGCCTGGACTGGAAAAGCTATGGTGAGACCCAGCCCGCCCACGCGTCGTTTGTGTACTTCCAACCCCACGCACCACTGGAACTTTGGCCGGTAGCCGGACATACTACTGTCATCGACGTCCATGACGTAGGGCTGAATTCTTTCACTCCTCCGGAAGTATTGGAGATATAGAATCTTTTGCCGGATTTACTATATGCAGCTAGTGAATACGAAGAGCCGTCGTTAGGATCACCATAACAGTAGAGGAAGTTATGCGTGTTATCCGTTTGATACGATGATTTACTTGCATTGAGAGAATGACCAGCAGCCTTCATTGCGTTAAGACCCGAAGTGTTTATAGGGTAGGTGTTTGAACCAGAATCGGCTCGCCATAGCTCAAGCGTTTTTGCGACATTAGATAGGTCGCTTTTGACAGCTGCATCGTTCGCGCTGTTCGTAATCCCGCCATAGGCTACAAGGATAATCGCGGCCAAAATACCGATTACCACGATAACGATGATGAGTTCCACGAGAGTAAAGCCTCGCTGCCTACCGTGTGTGTTGTATAATTTTTTCATTTACTTCCATCCCTGCGTTAGTTAGTGTTCCTAAGAGCAATTGCCTGATACCGGTATGTCCCGATATCTCTGTACTGTTATGCCGTTGCCCGTAAAGTACGACAGACGATCCTTTGCGGTACAGTCACCGCCCTCGCCCTCATTTTCATCGAGCCCATATGGGTTTCCTCTCGCGTCTCCTTCTTTCAACCCGGACAAGTCCACTCCCGCAGCGGCTCCGATTGTGTCGAGGTCATCGTAATAGCGGGTCCAACAAACATGTGATTTCGGGAGATCTTTTGGCTCGGTGCCGTCCGGGTTATATGTCGGACTCGAGCAGGCGCCTATCGACCAGCTCCAGCCAGTGATTTCTGCCGCGGTTTTCCCTGTTTTTACGCGTGCCACCATGATTGCCTTATAGTATTGGTTCAGATCGGCGTCTCGCTTAGCTTCACGTGCGTTACTTTGTACGCCGTTATACGCTACAAGGATAATCGCGGCCAAAATACCGATTACCACGATAACGATGATGAGTTCCACAAGGGTGAAACCTTGCTGTCTGTGAAGTACGTTATGTAATTTTTTCATTACCCATCCTTACTCCGCGATACTTGTGACTTCGATAATTCCGACAGTGGGATATTTAGTGTCAGACTTCTTGCTGAACGTTCCGCTAACCGTAACATGTGTGTTCACGGGTACGCCACTGATGTTTTTATACGTTGGATCACTGTCTTTTAATCCGTAATAACGCCCACTGTCGTCCTTGAGACCGTAGGCACACTCTAGTGTTTGTGGACCGCTCGTATCCTTGTGCGGCAGGCACATGACCGTGCCGCTGATTTTAATCGCTCCGTCCGCAGGTGCTTTTGTTTGCGGACTATCCGCAGCGGGCTGCAAGAATAAGGCTGCGCCACATACGGCACCTATGACGATTACCGCGATAATAGCGAGGATAATGTTTCGCCGCTTGAGTTGGCTAGAGCTTTTCTTTGCCATAGCTCTATCCTAACAGAAACCACAAGTTTAATACCCCGCACGAATGCGGTGTCTCTCAATTTGCTCACGAGGACTCCATTCTCAAGCTACGATGAGCGTATATATACCTGAATATAAGGTTCACCCCTGAAAGGTGTAATTTTGTACAAGTTACGATATTATTATCGTATGCCTATCAAAAACACGATCAAACAATATGACACGCCCGCATACTACCATGTCTATAATCGTGGTGCCTCAGAGTCTCAGATTTTTTTAGATGATGCGGATCGGCGCAAATTTCTCACGCTTTTTGCTCGCCATCTTGATCCGTCCAACAACGACACCAAAACCGACGGCGGGGAATACGAGAAATATGAGGTCGAGCTTGTCGCGTATTGTCTGATGGGAAATCATTTCCATTTACTCTTATTTCAGGAGAGTGACCCGATGGCAATCACGCAACTTATGCGTTCGGTTGCCACCGCCTATACCATGTACTTCAATCGCAAATACAAGCGTCACGGCCATCTGTTTCAGAGTATTTTCAAGGCGTCACGCATCACGGACGAGGCGTATCTACTGCACATCACTCGCTATATCCATATGAATCCACGAAGCTACTTGCGTTATCCATGGTCGAGCATTGGGTACTATCTGGGCGCACAACAACCACCGTGGCTTCACACCGATAGGGTTAACGACATGCCGCCCAAGGTGTACAAACGATTCCTCCATGACTACGAAAGCAAAAAAGAAGAATTAGAGTTACTAAAGGCGATGCTCGCTGACGAATAGAGACGAAACGAAAAACTTGTATAAATTAACACCTTTTAGGGGTGAACCTTATATCCCTTATATCCCTTATATCCGTGAACCTTATATCCTTATATCCCAAAACGGCCTGTGCGTGGCACGAAACCCTGTGTGTGGTGGCGCTCACTTCGCCATAGAGGAGATGGAAGCCGACCATATAACCCCATGGAGCGAAGGCGGCAAGACAAACGCCGAGAACTGCCAGATGATATGCAAAGAAGACAACCGGCGAAAGAGCAACGTGTAGCACGCGCTATAGTCTTTTGCTGTAAGCAATACGTCGATATATACTAGTATCTGATGAACGACGATAAAAAATCCCTAGCCGTATACCAAGCCGCGAATGGCGCGATTGAGCTGCCGGTCGATGCTGGTAATGAGACGATATGGGCGACGCAGCGTCAGATCGCGGATGTGTTTGATGTTGATGTGCGCACCGTGAATGAGCACTTGCAAAATATTTTCACCGAAGAAGAGCTTGCCGAAAGTGCAACTATCCGGAAATTCCGGATAGTTCAAAAAGAAGGTGATCGTAGCGTTGAGCGTGAGGTGAATCACTATAATCTCGATGCCGTTATATCTGTTGGCTACCGTGTAAATTCCAAAAATGCGACTGCGTTTCGCAAGTGGGCTACCAAAACCCTTCGCGGTTATGTTGTTGATGGCTATGCCATCAATTCGGCGCGGATAGAGCACAATCGTTTGCAATTTACCAAGGCACTAGAGGATCTCAAGCTGCTGTCCACCGGTACGGAAACGGTCGGATCGGCCGAGGCAACCGACCTTGCGCTTGCGTTTGCCAGTACGTGGTTTTCGCTTAATGCGTATGACAAATCTGAGTTGCCTCGGACGGGCGATATAAAGCAAATCGTCGATGTTGGTGCCAAAGACCTGGGGCGGGAATTAAAAGACCTTCGGCAACAACTCATCACTGGTGGTGAGGCCACTGACCTGTTTGGCACCGAGCGCGAGAAGGGTGGGCTCGACTCGCTGTTTCACAATGTCTTTCAGTCATTTGGCGGTGAAGACGTCTATCCGACCGTTGAAGAAAAGGCTGCGCATTTGTTGTATTTCACGGTCAAAAATCACGTGTTTGTCGATGGCAACAAACGCTCCGGTGCTTACGCGTTCGTATGGTTTCTCAAGCAGGCGAATCTGCTTAACACTGCTGAGATAAGCCCACAGGCGCTTACCGCGATTACGCTACTCGTCGCCGAAAGCGACCCTAAAGACAAAGATCGGCTAATCGGTCTGATACTATTGCTACTAGGCGTAGAGAAAAGATAAAACAAAGGAGCACGTATGAATCGTCAAAATATTTCGAGAAACATCACCGGGCTGGTAGTGTTGGTCGCGGGCGCGGCACTACTACTGAATACGTTAGATGTTATCAATGTAGACAACGTGGTGCATGATTATTGGCCGCTGGGCATGGTTCTGGCCGGCGTGCTGGTATTTATAAACAGTTGGCGAAGCTGGGCCGTGGCGGCATTCCTGGTCGTATTGGGCGGTATGTATCAGCTACGCGTGGCGGGGGTCATCCACGCCGACCCTTGGTCTGTCGTGTGGCCGCTAATCCTAATTTTTATCGGTGTATCTATCGTATTTGGTCGCTCGTATACCGGCAAGCGTGTCAGCAAGTCTGAGCGCGACGACGTGACTGCCATATTGTCCGGTACGAACGTAAATAATCACTCTAAGGCTTTCAAGCAGTCGAACGCTACTGCGATCATGGGTGGCGCGAAGCTTGATCTGCGTAAGGCGGAGTTCGACAAGAACGCTCTGGTAGATGTGTTTGCGTTTTGGGGCGGCGTGGAAATCATCGTTCCGGAACATGTTGTCATCCGCAATCAATTGAACAACGTCATGGCAGGGACGGAAGACAAGACGCATCAAAAGACCGACAAGAACTCTCCGGTACTGACTATCGTCGGCACGCTTATCATGGCCGGGGTTTCGATTCGTAACAGACCAAGCGACGACTAGCTATTCTTTGACGAAGCAGGTGCGGCAACGTGCCTGATAGACATATGTGCCGTCTTCGGGTACGACAATCGGCAAGCCGGACACCACGGGCTCGTCATCCTTCAGGATTTGGGTAAACTGACCGCGGTACTGCCGACAGACATCGCAGACAGAGAGTTTGTGAATGAGCTTCTCAGGCTTTAGTTCCAATAGTCTGCGGACAATCGCGGGCATTTTACCGCGGTAATCGAGGTCGAGTCCGCTGATAAAAACAAGCTTGTCATCCAATAGCCATTTGTCGATGAACTGCGCATCCTTGGCGTCGAACATGTGGATTTCGTCTATGCCGATGACATCGAAGGGGGTTGTAATATCACCGAGTGATTTTACGACGATGGCGTCGATAGTCGCGCCGGAGCGTGACCGGATACCTTTGTCACGGACATTAGCAGCAGGCTGGACGTATAGCACCTGGCCGTCAGTGAATTCATATGGTGCCATTTGTCCGATTAGCTCCAACGATTTGCCGCTTTTCATCGGTCCCAAAATCATCGTCAACATACGATATATCTTAGCACGTCAAAGCCGCGGCTGCTTGCTTGTTCAATCGTCTGCCGACAGGTATACTGACAGTAACCATAAGCAGTGATATAGATGAGTAAGAAGCACAAAAAGAAATCAATACTACTCAATTTGTCCCGCCGGACAAAGGTGATTATCGGCGTTGTTACGGTGGTGATCGTCGTCGCTTTTTTGGCCGCGCTCACGTTGATAAAGATCAACCATCAGCCGCCAATGCCCGAACCGGCGATTTTGACGGATGAACAAAGGGCTAGGCGTGACGCCAATGTCGCCCAATCTCAGCGTGACGGTGCGATTCGCGATAGTGCGGCGCAAGCTCTGGAGCAGGGTAACGCGGATAGGGCTAATCAGGTATATCAGTCGGCTATTCAGTCGGAAAACGACACGACGCGTAAGATCAAGCTGACACTTGATCAGTCGGCGCTGCTCTATGATGCAGGCAAATACACCGAGGCAATCAACGTCGCTAAGGGGGCAGAGTCGTACAGCGACGACCAGTTCCTGGTTGCCGACTGGCTATCACGTCTCTACGAGGATCAAAAGCAATATGCATTGGCGGCACAGTACTATACTTTGGCGGGCAAGTGGGCGAAAAGTCCGACGAATAAAACGGCACTGACGAAGGGCTATTATGATAGCCAGGCGGCGCGCGTGTCGGCACTTGTGGGGGTACAGTGAGGCTTCCTCGCTTGGAGACGATACAGTTAATCGGGGTACCGCTAGCGGTAGCGGGAATCTTTTTCGGCTTGCTGATGATTATACAAATGCAACCGAAGGCGTATGCCGCTCGGTCGGTCTGTCATGCGGCCATGGTTCTGGATCGGTCTGGCTCTGTAGGTCCGACTAATTTGACGACGATGCGCAACCAGATTCTTCGTCTCTTTCAGCCGGGCGGATTGTATAACGACAATATCAAGCTGGCGTTTTGGTCGTTTTCTTGGACGAACCCCACATCTAACTACGACGCTCCCTATAACGATTTCGTCAGCTCAAAGGGCGTGAGCAGTTCGTTCCAGACGAATTTGAACAAGATCGTATCGAGCGGCGCGACGGATTACGAACAAGGATTCGGGTTTGATAACGGCGATATAAACACGTATGACGGCATGGATAAAATCATCAAAAAAGCGGATATTATCGTCTTTATGACTGACGGCTTACCGAACGTTCCAGGAACGGGGAATAACAACGCAACCGCCCGGAATGCCGCTCGAGACGCCGTTTCAAAACTGAAGCAACTTTATGCCGCCTCTCACCCTGATGATCCGAACCTTTATATATTAGGAGGTATCGTCGGAAATGCTAGCCACGGAAGCCTGAACTACGTGATCAACGGAAGCGATAGCAACGCGACGAATACGTTCACCATCAGCTCGAACTACGACGACCTTGCGACGATACTGCGAGGAATCATCAAGGATAGCTGTGACAAGAAGTTTCCACCATCAACGAACAAGTTCTCGCTAACACCGACCGTCACCAGCAACGACCATATCGTTGCGGGTACGGACGGCGCGACGCTGAGTTACAACGTCAATAATTCTATAGCGAACGGTAGTAGCGACTTGATTAACTGGACGGTCAAGCAGCTGATCGTGGCGCGTGGTCAGTCGGTTGATCGACTTTCGTTTGACGGCAAGGCGTATCGCGATGGTTATAGCTGTGAGCAATTGGTCGCTTTGGTAAATGACCGTGCGCAGTGTAGCCAAATAGCTGCAGGTCAGCGCGTGTTCGCGTCGGGCAGTACATCGCTTGACATGGACGCGGCCGGTGCTACGAGCGTCGTACTGAACGACGAATGGGGCGTCGGGACAAAACTATGCTATGTTCTGACGCTAGACAGGCCGACACAGGATCAAGACATATATGATCGCTATAGCCGGCCGCTATGTATTATCGTTGGCAAACACCCGCTGGTACAGGTTCATGGCGGCGACATAAGGGTAGGGCGTCATTTCGTGACTGACCCCATTACGGTACCGACAGACGAAGACGGCGACGACTCCCCTCCGGCACCAACTAGTATCCAAACCAGTACAACGCTGAAGACCGACGGCCGGACGTACGGTAGCTGGGCGGAGTACGGTGTTATATCACCGGGGCTGGTTGTCGGGTTCGCTTCGTTGTCGGGTCTAGAGGGCGGGTATCAATCAACGCTCACGAACAGCCAGCAGTATTGGAGCAAATTAACGTTCGCAAATACTGATGATGAGTATGGGCTGTTTACCAGTAACGATATCGGTCAGGGGACGATTCCTGACGCTGCCTCGGCAATATTGGCTGGGCGCGCCGTAACGGACAACCTCACAGGAACTAATGGCTCGCTCACATTTAACGGCGCCACTGCACAGCGCAGACTCTACCAAAAGACATCTGGCAATTTGGATATTGAGGCGGGTACCGTAGGCGGAGATAGTACGATTATCGTCAACGTTCCTAACGGGACAGTCACGATAAAAGGAGATATTACATATTACGACGGCCCGTATACTGACATCAGCCAGATACCGCAGCTGGTTATCATTGCGAAAGCGATCAATATCGACCCGGATGTCACGCGTGTCGACGCGTGGCTCATCGCGAATAGTACGTCGGGCGGTACGATCTCTACCTGTGATGATCCCAACACGCTGACTAGTCAGATATGCTACAAACCCCTTACGATTAACGGGGCAATCATGGCAAGGCAGCTGAATCTTCGCCGCACAGGCGGCGCGGGTGCGGGCGGTGCAGCCGGTGATCCGGCCGAGATTATAAACCTGCCTGGCGGCACATATTTATGGTCGCAAAGCGAAGGGCGCAACGGCGTTCGCGCGCAAACCACGTTTACTACCGAGTTACCCCCGTATTTCTAGGTAACAAAAAACTTTGCTAACTGATAACGCTTGTGTATAATGAAAGGCACTATGGCTATATTAAAAGGCGTGGGCGACTTTTTCGGTCTGGATATTAGCACCACAGCAGTACGCGCAGTACAGCTCACCCCTACGGGGGCGGGCAAATGGTCTTTGCGTCATTATGGCTATGCGCCGATCGATATCAAAACAGCAACGGCTGATTCAAATGAGGCTCGCCATCGCCTCGGTGAAGTTATTATGACCGTCGTGGGTCAGAGTGGTATCAAGACGAAAAACGTTGCTATTGGCCTGTCTGCTAGCAAAACATTCATTACGGTCGTCGACATGCCGGCGTTAACAGAGACCGAGCTAAAGGGTACGATCAAGTATCAGATAGACCAGTACATCCCCATGTCGCTTGACGACGCGAAAGTTGACTGGTCGCTCCTAGGAAAATCATTCCATGATCCCTCACAACAAGAAGTGTTGCTTGCAAGCACGGCTATGTCCTATGCCGAGGAGCGGTTAGAGCTTGTAGAGGGGCTAGGGTTTGACGTTATTGCCGCGGAGCCGGATCCCATAGCCATGATCCGTTCTATCGCAACGCCAGGGTACAACGACGCACAAGTAATTGTTGACATCGGTGAACAGTCGATCAATGTCGCTATCATGTACGCAGACGCGCCTCGTCTCGTGCGGACGATTCCGAACGGTCTTGAGACGCTGGTACATGCCGCAGTCCAAAACCTGAATATTCAGGAAGACCAAGCACGGCAATTCATTCTCAAGTTTGGTCTTGCGCCAGACAAGCTAGAGGGGCAGGTTGTCCAGGCGCTCGAAAGTACGCTTGAGGGATTTGTTTCGGAACTATCAAAGTCGATCAAGTTTTTCCAGACACGCTATCCGGCACTAACGGTGGGGAGTGTTCTTTTGGCTGGATATGCCAGCACTATACCGCAATTTGACCAGTATCTGGCGAACAAAGTAGGCATTCAGGCTATGGTGGGTAACCCATGGCAGCGAGTTGCGACTCCAGCCAAAGACCAGCAACTGGCAGCGGTCGCGTCCGAATTCGCCGTCGCAGTTGGGTTGGCTCAAAGGGAGAACAAGTCATGATAGAGGTCAATCTTGTCCCCGATGTCAAACAAGAGCTCATCAGCGCTAAGCGTGTTCGAACAATGGTCATTGCCGGTGCTAGCGTCGTCGGGATGGTCGCAGTCGGTATCGTGATACTACTGGCAGTGTATTTATTTGGCGTACAGACCGTCCGTCAAAATCTCGCCGACACCGCTATTACCGAGAAGAGCAAGGAATTGTCCAACATTGATGACCTCGGGAGCATGCTAACGATCCAGCACCAGCTGACCGAGCTAAGCGCGCTTCACGATCAGAAAAACATCGACTCCCGATTCTTCGACCTCTTGGGTGCTATTAATCCGCCGGCACCTAACCAAGTGACGTTTTCGTTGGCGCGAATTGATTCGGACACAAAGACCATCAGGCTTGAGGGTCAAGCCGTCAATGGCTATCAAGCTGCCGACGTGCTGAAAAAGACGATTCTCGGGACCGACATCAGCTACAAGGACGGCGACACGACACAAACCGTCCCGCTAACGGACGCTGTCTCAACGTCGGAGCTGAGTTACGGCGAAGATTCTACCGGTAAAAAAGTCCTGCGGTTTACGTTGACGTTCGTTTATAATGACGCGTTCTTCGCACGGAGTTCTAAAAACGCGGTTGTCATCAAGCCTGATCATAAGAACGCTACGGATTCATTCCAACATCTGCCGGGAAGTTTGTTTAGTGACCGCGCCGTAGACGAGGAGGGAGACGACTAATGGACAAGCCGACAGTCGGTATGCGTAAGCGTCAGCAGATCAGCCGTGCGAACCAGACGATGTTTCTGTCGATAGCCGGGGTATCAGTAGTTATCGGCTTCTGTATCGTATTGATGATTTTCCTGGTGCAACGCATATTGTTTACGGAAAAGGTCATCGCGGAAAAGAACCACACGGTCACCGTCATGCAGAAGAATCTCGACACCGTGCCCGCACTCAAGGACAATATTCGGGTTCTCAATACGAACGAAGCCCTCAAACAGACACGGTTAAGCAGCAGCGATTCGGCACTGCAGTCGGTACTGGACGCGCTTCCGGCCGACGCCAACTCGACGGCGATGGCGTCGTCATTACAGACGAAGCTTCTGGATGGAATTCCGGGAGTAATGATAGAGTCGCTCAAGGTTGATCCGGTCAGCGGTGTAGAAGTGACCAGTGATAGCGTGGCTGCAGGTGACAGCAGCGACCCTAGTTCGAATTCAATCGGCTTCTCGTTCTCGGTCAGTACCACTTCGGACAATCAAAATGGCTTGCGCCAGGTGTTACTGCGCATTGAGAAGTCAATCCGACCGTTTAACATCACGAATCTGGCCGTTGAGAGCCAGGGTGGTCGTATTGTCATGACGGCGACGGGTGTCGGGTACTATGATCCCGCACAGGTCGTTCACTTAACGGACAAGGTGGTAAGACCATGAAAAACAGTGATATAGCCGCACTAATCCTTATCGCATCGTTGAGTGTAATTGTCGCGTATTTCGTTGCCGAGGCAGTTATCGGCCAGCCTACGAGCGAAAGTGTCAAAGTAAAAACCATGGAACCTATCACCTCGCAGGTAGAGACGCCAGACGATACAATTTTTAACAAGGACGCGATCAATCCGACAGTCAAAGTGGAAATTGGTGAAGGTCAACCGTAAAGGGGAGGAGTAAGGGTGGCGCTTTTAACCACTGACATGCAGGAGAAGCTGATGACGCTCCTTTCTGACGAGGGGCTTGTTTCTAAGTCGGTACTGCAGGCGGCCACGGAAGAGTCGAGTGCAAGTAAAAAACCTCTTTTCGCACTGCTTTCTGAAAAGCATATTATCGATGACGAAATGCTCACGCATGCGATTGCGCAAATATCCGGAGTACCTTATGTCAATCTGACGAACAGCCTTATTAATCAGCAGGTACTCGACCTATTACCGGAAGATGTCGCCGAACGATTCATGGCCGTGCCGCTGGCCGAGGTGCAAAATCGACTAGCTGTCGCAATGGTCGACGCAAGCAACGTCCAGGCAGTTGATTATTTGTCGAGTTTAATCGAGCGTCCGCTCAAGGTGTTTATGGCGTCTGAAGTGGGGGTACGTCACGTTCTTGATCAATACCGTACCGACCTTTCGTCAGTCGACGCCGCCGCTGAAGCCTCCAAGCAAGAGGCTGAAAAAGAAGAGACGAGCAGTATCAAAACGATCGTTCAGGATTCACCGATCAGTCGCGCGCTCTCGACGATTCTTGAGTACGCCGTAAAATCCCGTGCCAGTGATGTCCACATAGAGCCACTCGAATCGTCCCTGAAAATCAGGTGTAGGGTAGATGGTGTCCTCCGTGAAATCATGCAACTACCAAAGGCGATCGAGCCAGCGCTTGTCAGCCGAATAAAAATTTTATCCAACTTGAAAATCGACGAACATCGCGTACCGCAGGATGGCCAATTCGCCGTCAAGGTTGCCAACAAAGAGGTAGACCTTCGTATTGCGATCAGCCCGGTTGTCTGGGGTGAGCAGGTTGTGATTCGCCTTCTGGACAAGTCGGGCAGCACGTTCAATATCGAGGAAATGGGTTATACCGGACGAGCGTTGCGTACTGTCCGCAAAGGCATTCACCGGCCAAACGGCATGGTGCTTACGTCGGGACCAACCGGTAGCGGTAAATCAACCAGTCTCTATGCGCTGATCCAAGAAATTAAAGACGACGCGGTCAATGTCGTTACCCTGGAAGACCCCGTCGAGTACAAGATGGTCGGCGTGAACCAAATCCAGGTGAACGGCGAAGTCGGTCTGACGTTCGCCACGGGGTTGCGTTCAATCCTGCGCCAAGACCCGGATATTGTCATGGTAGGAGAGATCCGCGACGACGAAACGGCTAATCTAGCAGTGCAGGCGGCGCTAACCGGGCACCTGGTCTTCAGTACGCTGCACACAAACAGTGCGGCCGGCGTGCTACCGCGTCTACTCGACATGAAGATCGAACCGTTCTTGATCGCGAGTACCGTCAATACGATTATTGGTCAGCGACTGGTTCGTCGGGTATCAGCCAAGCGCGATACGTATCAGTCTACACCTATCGAAACGCAAAATATCTTGGCGACGGTCGGGCATCTTCTACCTAAGACGCCTGCAGATGTAGCGCAGGTTTCGCAAGATTTGGGGTATAAAGACTTGCCTCTTGCGGGTCAAAACGCTTATACTTTAGTCAAGGGTAAAGATACCCCAGCTACCCCTAAGGGTTACAGTGGGCGGGCGGGCCTGTTTGAGGTGATGGATGTATCTGAAACGATCCAACAACTAATCGTCGCTCACGCTACAAGTAACGAGATCCAAAAACAAGCGGTGGCTGAGGGAATGATTACCATGCGCCAGGATGGGTATCTCAAAGCACTGCAAGGGGTGACTACGCTGGAAGAAGTTAACCGGGTGACGGCGGATACCGCGTAGAAAGATAGGAAACATATGCCAAATCAAGAGCTCAGAATCGAAATTTTGCTGGAAGAAGTCGTCCGTCGCCGGGCGTCTGATCTTCACCTGCAAGTCGGTTTGCCGCCAATGCTACGTGTTGATGGTTCACTGATCCCGATCGCTGGGTTCAATCAGCTTGACGAAGCATCGGTAGAGACACTGTTGTTCGCTATCTTGGATGAAGACCAGCAGCAGATTCTCGACAAAGACAAAGAGTTCGACTTTAGCTTTGCCTTCGGTACGCTTGGCCGGTTTCGTGTTAACGCGTATCACGAGCGAGGCAACCTGGCAGCGGCGTTGCGTCTGATTCCAAACGAAATCAAAACGATCACTGAGCTTGGTGTTCCACCGGTCGTTATGAACTTTGCCAATTACCCCCGGGGGCTTGTGCTTGTCACTGGACCGACGGGTAGCGGTAAATCAACCACGCTGGCGGCACTTATAGACAAATTGAACGCCGAAACTTCACAGCATATTATTACGATTGAGGATCCGATCGAGTTTACGCACAAGTCAAAAAAGTCAGTCGTTGTTCAGCGTGAAGTACACTATGATACTTATAGTTTCTCGGCGGCATTGCGCTCCAGCCTGCGCCAAGACCCTGATGTTGTGCTGATTGGCGAGATGCGTGACCTCGAGACCATCAGCGCCGCAATTACGATTGCGGAAACAGGTCACTTGGTGTTGGCGTCGCTGCATACGAACAGCGCCGCGCAATCAATCGACCGTATGATCGACGTTTTCCCACCGCACCAACAGTCGCAGATTCGCGCCCAACTGGCGAATATCCTCATGTCTATCTGTTCGCAACGGTTGGTACCCGCCATTGGCGGCGGTCGTGTCGTAGCGGCTGAAATCTTGATTGCTAACCCCGCAGTCCGTAATATTATTAGAGAGGGTAAGACCCACCAGCTGGATGCCGTTATCCAGACCGGTGCCGAGGCGGGTATGCAAACGATGGACCGTACACTGGTCGGACTGGTCCAAAGCGGTGTCGTTACTTACGACGAAGCAAGGAGTTTTGCCGTCGATCTGACAGAATTTGAACGATTGATGCGAGGCTGATAGCCATGCGCAAATTTAACTACGAAGCTAAAGACAACACAACGAATAAGCTTGTAAAAGCCGTCGTTCAGGCAGAGTCTGAACATGAGGCGGCTAAATTGCTTGTTGCACAAGGTTTCACGCCGCTTGATATCCGTGAGATACGAAGTGAAGAGAATATCTTCTCGCGGCTGACGAATCGTATCACTACGAAGGATCGCGTCGTCTTTACTCGCCAACTTTCAACATTGATTGCGGCCGGACTGCCACTGGCGCAAAGCATGCGGACGTTGGTCGAACAAACACCTAATCGTCGTCTCCGCGGGATTGTCCAAGAGCTGATCGTATCGATCGAGGGCGGTCATACGTTGCACGATTCTTTCTCGAAGCATCCAGACGTATTTAGCAAACTGTTTCTTTCGCTGGTTGCCGCCGGTGAGGCTTCCGGAACGCTTGACGAGGCATTGCAGCGTATTGCTACGCAGCAGGAAAAGGACGCTGCTATTACCAGTCGTATTCGGGGCGCGATGACGTATCCGATAATTGTTCTCGTCGTTATCTTGGGCGTGATGGTTTTCATGCTCTTTACGGTCGTACCGCAGGTAGAGAAGCTATATCATGACCTCCATCAAACTTTGCCATCGATCACGCAGGTAATCGTTTCGTGTTCGCAGTTCGCGACGCGTTTTTGGTGGGTGATACTCATTGCGGTTGCTGTCGTGGTGTATCTGGTTGTTCAATATATGCGGACAGAGGCGGGGCAGCGAACGCTCGACGTGCTGAAGTTGAACGTGCCGATATTCAAGGGGCTTTTCCAGCGGCTTTACATGGCACGGCTTAATAGGACTGGTCAAACACTTCTCGATAGCGGCGTCAGTATGCTCGACATGCTTGCGATTGCCAGCGAAGCAGTGAACAACAGTGTTATTTCCGCCGAGATTGACCGCGCCGCCGAAAAGGTAAAGGGTGGTAAGGATCTGTCCGCCGCTCTCCTTGTGGAAGATCATGTGCCCGAGCTTGTTTCGCAGATGATCAGTATCGGTGAAAAGTCCGGACGGATTGACGAAATGATGGGTAAGACAGCCAAGATTTACGAAGATGAACTGGACGAAGAAATCAGCTCTATATCAACGGCAATCGAACCGGTGTTGATGGTAGTCCTGGCGCTGGTTGCCGGCGGTTTGGTGGCGGCAATTCTGCTGCCGATTTATAGCCTCGTGAACACGTTGCAAATCTAATATGGACAATTATAATAGTCTCGTGTACGATAATCATAAGCGCTCTCATAGAGTGATAATTAACCAGTCCTAGCGTTCATAGAAAGGTGGGAATTTCATGAACAAACAATACAAACAATTAGAGAAGAGTCCGATTCGCGGGTTTACGATTATAGAGGTCGTATTGGTATTGGCTATCGCGGGACTGATCTTTTTGATGGTATTTATTGCATTGCCTGCTTTGCAGCGTGGTCAACGTGACGCTCAACGCAAAGAAGACCTTTCACGTATAGCGGTCCAGATGACGAACTATCTCTCGTCGACACGAGGTGCGGTGCCGAGCTGTGCGGAGGGCTCTACAAATATCGATAACTTTGTCAAAGGTTACCTAATGGGTAGTTCGGATGGCGTCGCTGGATCTGACTATACCGATCCAAATGGCAACGCGTATCTTGTTCGCTGCCAGAAGCCAAGCGATGTCGGACAGATTGGCTACTATCCAAAGAGCAACTGCGACCCAGGCACGGACGAGGGTGTTAAACAAAGCAACGCCGCTCGTGACTATGCGTTGACGATACGTCTCGAAAACCAAACAGCTCCTTTCTGCCTCGATAACAAATCGTAGACATATTGCGTAAGACTGTTTCGTAAGAGTCTGCTATTATAGAAAGCATGAGCACAATCGTCATACCTGTATTGTTCGTACTGTTAGGACTATTCTTTGGCAGTTTTGTTGGAGCTACCGTATGGCGGCTACGCGTACGCCAGCTTCGAAGTGACGAAGCCGAAGGTGAAAAGATCAATCGCAAAGACAAGTCTGAGGTGAGTAAAATCAAAAAGCAGTCAATCTTTAATGACCGCTCCGTCTGCCTGCACTGCGGGCATAGGCTGAAATGGTATGATCTTATACCTCTGGCAAGTTGGCTGTATCTCAACGGCCGCTGTCGTTACTGCAAAAAACCTATCGGATCCTTTGAGCCACTTGTGGAGCTTGTGATGGCAGCATTCTTCCTTGTCTCGTACCTGTGCTGGCCAACTCCGCTTGACTCTGCTCTGGATATCACCCGCCTTGTTATCTGGTTGGTGGCGGGTGTCGGTTTGGCGATATTGTTCGTTTATGACGCGCGATGGTTCTTGCTGCCAAATGCCATCGTATTTCCATTGATCGGGCTAGGGGTGGTGAACGCAGTTGTTGTCCTTGCCGAAAACAACTTCGCCGTATCCGAATTCATGAGCATTCTCTACGGGTGTGCGGTGCTAGGTGGTCTTTACTATTTGATATACGTTGTATCAAAACATCAGTGGATAGGGTTCGGAGACGTAAAGCTTGGCTTCGCGTTGGCACTCTTGCTTGCCGATTGGCAGCTGGCTGTTCTGGCGCTATTTCTCGCCAATGTTATAGGGACGATCATATTTTTGCCGCTTATGGCGGCCAAAAAAATCAAACGCAATACACATATACCCTTTGGTCCGTTACTTATCGGAGGGTGGTTTGTCGCCGGTATATTTGGTGCTCGGATACTCGACTGGTATCTGTCGATCACCCTGGGCGTGTGATAACGGTTATGCTATAATTAGCCCCAAATGACTACTGTTATAGAACGCGGTTTTACAGTAATCGAACTCATGCTGTTTTTGGCGGTGAGCGGTGCCTTGTTTGCTGCGCTTATGATAGGCGTCAACAATAATATTTCGCAACAGAGATACCGGGAGAGCGTTACCTCGTATAGTGCGCTGTTGCAGGGTCAATATTCGGATGTGGCGAATACTCGCAATGCACGTGATAATGACTGGCAATGCGCTGACGATGGAACAATCAGTGAAGAGTCAGAGAACGGGCAACCACGAGGTACGACAGACTGTGTCATATTGGGACGAGCGGTTCAGATTGAGGATAACGGAACTACCGTGGTGACATCCAGTGTCGTCGGGCGTGAGCCAGTACAAAACGACACGACGAGCGATATCGAAACACTTAAGGCGTATCATCCGAAAGTAACATCCTTTGACAGTCGAACGAATTCTATAGAGTGGGGCTCAACACTTTTTACGAAAGAGCATAAGGCCTCAACCGCAAGCTTTTTGATTTTGCGCTCTCCAGTGAGCGGGCTGATCCGGGTGTTTGCTTCGCCCGATCCGTTACCGGCAGACATATCGAGTGTTATCAACTCGGATACTGCTTCTATAAAACTAATGAACTGTGTCCGAGGGGACTCGGGTTCGCTACCAACCCAATCTGTCAGCGTGAATCCGCGCATCGCAAGTTTGGACGGCGTTACCGTAAATGAGGCGGATCCGGCATGCGCATAACGATACACGAGCGTGGGGATACGATTATAGAAGTGCTCTTTGCTGTTACTGTGTTTAGCATGATTGCTATCGGTGGTTTGTCGCTCATGAACAAGGGGACGGCTATGGCTCAGCGGGCACTGGAGATCGGTCTTGTTCGTGAACAGATGGATGCTCAGGCGGACGCCCTGCGATATTTGAACCATGCGTATATAGCCGACTATGGCAAACGTGGCGAGGCAACCGATATGTGGAACAAGGTTGTTGTCTCGCACGCCGTAGACGAGGCCGAGGAATTCAGCTCTATCGCCGAAGGTACGAAGTGCATCTTGCCCACTCCGGCTGGCAAGCCATTTGCTCTTGATGTCACAAAGCTGGATGGCAGCCCGTTGCTTGCCCCCGTGCCAGATGTCGTGACGTATGCCAAGGTGCGCTATGATTCATCAACACCGCGTGCGGAAGGTATATGGATTCAGGCCGTCCGTTCGAAAACGAAGATAGGCAGCAGCGACGGTCATGAGAGACCGGGTTTTTACGATTTTCATATCCGTGCCTGCTGGCAAACCCCCGGCCAGTCGAGGCCAGTAACACTAGGAACGATTGTGAGGCTCTATGAACCTCGAGGATAGATCACGAGGCTTCACGCTTATTGAGCTGATGCTCGCAATGGCATTCGTCTCGATGCTGTTACTCGTCATAGCCGCTACGGTTATTCAGATTAGTAACATTTACAACAAAGGCCTGACAATGAAGATGGTCGACCAGGCTGGCCGTGCGATCAGTACTGATATTCGCCAAACGCTGAGCAAGAGTCAGCCGTTTTCAGTGGAAACGGCGTTTCGCCTGCAGCGTTATCCGGGAAATGATCAACCCGATGGCGGACGTCTGTGCACGGGGCTTTATAGCTACATATGGAACTACGGTAGATCACTCGATAAGCCGATCAATGTCTATAGTTTTGGTGACAATCAGATACGATTCATCCGTGTTCGTGACAGCGGTGGCCAGTATTGTGCCGATCCAACGAAGAAAATCCAAGAATCAGATGCCACGGAGCTGCTGTCTTCCGAGAGTGATAGCATAGCAGTACAAACCTTTGCTATCGAGAGGATTGCCAACGATCCGACAATCGGGCAAGCGCTCTACCGTATCGTTATGGAGATAGGGACGAACAATCAAGATGCGTTACAGCAGACACAAACGAACAATTCAATTGATACGATGGATACTTCCTGTAAACCGCCAAGCGATGATGAATCGCTGCAGACGTACTGCGCCGTTAACCAGTTTGATTTTACTGCGGAAGCAGGTAATAAAGGAGGGCAATAAATGAACCCGGTCGCACAGAAGCAAAAAGGGGCGGTCTCATTATTCCTCGTTATTTTTTCGGCACTGCTTATCACCACCGTGACGGTTGCCTTTATCCGTATCATGATTCAGGATCAGGTGCAGGCGACGACGAATGATTTGTCTAGGAGCGCACTGGACTCTGCTCAAGCGGGCGTAGAGGACGCTAAGCGAGCGATCGTGACATACCTTGCGCACTGCGCTAATTCGGGAGACGCTTCAGGAACCCAGGAATGTGTCGATTTGACTCGGGCGCTTACCGATGGAGATCACTGCGATACTCTGCAGCGAGCTGGTATTGTCGGTGAACCAGCACCGGCTGACCAAGGTGGAGGATGGATTGTCAAGCAATCTGAAAATGACGCACAGTTGCAGCAGGCGTACACGTGCGTTAAGGTGCAGCTGAATACCGTGGATTACCTCGGTTCGTTGACACCGAATACATCAAGGCTGATTCCGCTCAAGTCGAGCGAGCCGTTCGATCAAGTAAAGATAGAGTGGTACTCTCAAAAAGATTTACAGAACGGCTTATCTGATGGCACCTCGCCCGACTCAAAGGTAGACCTTGGTCTCGATTCATCTTTGCCAAAACTAGCCGATTGGCCGAACAACCGTCCGGCACTCCTACGGGTGCAGCTTCTTCAGTTTGGCGACAGCTTTATGCTCTCTGATTTTGACAAAAACAAGGACGATCAAACCAATAACGCGTCTCTATTCCTTATGCCAAGCAGTGTTGGCAGTGACAATATTAGTTTTGCTGATGATGTTCGGCAGTCGCATACGTCCGGTGCGTTGGAACAAATTCGTTGTCATCAGGATTTCTCGATTGCCAGCACCAATTATCAATACGCCTGCAGCGTGACGATTAAACTACCGAACCCCATAAACTCTGACTCCGGCGACAATAGGCATGCGTATCTGAGGATCAATGAATTTTATAACCCGAACACGACATTTCGTGTATGTCTGGACAGTTGCGATGATAATAATCCCGTACTATTTTCCGGCGTCCAGCCTATAGTCGATTCAACTGGTCGGGCGAACGATATGTTTCGTCGGATAAGAAGTCGTATCGAGTTGAGCGGTAGCAGCATCCCGAATGTAGAGGCGGCGGTAGATATTACTGGAAACTTTTGCAAGACATTCCGTGTGACCGACCAGGCAGTCGACTATGACCCCGGTAGTTGTCCGAACGGTTTCTCTTCAAACTAACCGTTTTCATCTGTTTCGCTATGGTATTGCTCGTAGATCTCGCGGAGGTGCTCGTCGGTGACGTGCGTATATACCTGTGTCGTGCTGATATTGCTATGGCCGAGCATCGACTGAACCGATCGTAGATCGGCGCCGTTCATGAGAAGGTCGGTAGCATAGCTGTGCCGCATTGTGTGCGGACTGACGTGTTTGGTAATGCCGGCCAATCGAGCGTATTGGCTGAGCATTCTTTGGATACTTCGGGCGGTGAGGCGTTTGTAGTTACCGCTTGTCTGTATACTTGCGTTCCGACCGTAGCTGATAAATAAAGGCGGAAGGTTGTCCTCCCTGGTGTCCAGGTATTCCTCTATGTGGTTGGCAGTTACGCGGCTGATGAATACCGGACGGTCTTTCTGTCCCTTACCACGAACCATGAACTCCCGCCGTTTTGTATTTATATGATCCTTATTGAGGTTAACAAGCTCCGAAACGCGCAAGCCGCTAGAGAAGAGCAGTTCGATAATAGCTCGGTCTCGAAGACCCCGCTCGGTCGAGGTGTCTATCTCGGAGAGAAGCCGGCTAACTTCGTCGCGATACAAGAATGTTACCTGTTTGCGCGATGTTTTCGGGAGGATAATCTTGTTCGGGCTGAGACTTTCGATATCACGAAGTGAGAGGTAGTGCAAAAATCCGCGTAATGCGATCAGGTGATAGCCTTGGGTTATCGTAGCAAGCGTTTCACCCTTCTCGTTTATCCGCCGATTGAGCCAAAGCCGGTATTTCCTGACGATTTCTGTTGTAATGTCGGCTACTTTTATGTCTTCTGTGAACTCAACGAACCGCTCGAGGTACAGCGCATAGTTTTCGGATGTCTTAACTGAACGGCCGCCTTCTACCTCCAGGTGCTCGATGTAGTCATTGATGAGTTCGGAGACATACATACTATAAGCATAGCGTATATTCCTCCGGCGCCATAGAGTCGTATGTGTGTGATTACGGGGATTTTTTGCTACAATTGAGAGGAAAAAGGAGACAGATATAATATGAGTTTACATGTTGAGCGTACATTAATTTTGTTTAAACCGGATGCCGTGCAACGGGGTGTTGTGGGCGAAATCTTGACTCGCTTTGAGCGTGTCGGTCTGAAAATCATCGGTACTAAGATGATTGCTCCGGACAAGGAACACTACTACAAGCATTACGAGGAAATCGGCCAGGTAATTACTCGTCGTGGTGAGGCAACGTTTAACAATGTTCTCGAGATGATGAATCAGGGGCCGGTCATCGCTATGGTGCTCGAAGGGGTTGAAGCGGTGGAGCTTGTACGCAAGCTTGTTGGCTCGACAGAACCGAAATCATCTGCGCCTGGCACGATTCGTGGTGATTATTCGCACATGAGCTATGGATACGGTGATTCAGCCGGCAAGGGTATTCCTAATTTGATTCACGCATCTGGCGACCTCAGCGACGCAAAGAAGGAAATTCCTCACTGGTTCAGCGACGACGAGTTGTACGATTACAGTGTTCTGAACGAGAAATTTACGAGATAATAAAAGGAGGGGCTTGCCCCTCCACCATTTTTAGAGGTAAACTCTAAAATGGTTCCACCCCCTAAAACCGGTGCAGCGCACCGTTATTTGCCTCGGTAGCTCAACTGGATAGAGTAGATCCGTCCTAAGGATAAGGTTGCAGGTTCGACTCCTGCCCGGGGTACCACAAAAAATACCATGCATCTGCATGGTATTTTTTGTGACCCCGAGCCGGAGCCGAACCTGCGCTTTTGCGAAGCAAAAGTTGCAAGGTTCGGCGTAGTGATCCGCCGGCTGGCGGAAAGCGAAGAAAAGCACGAAGTATATTTGTAAAATCCATTTCCTATATCGATCGTAAACATGCTTGTATCGTAAGTGTGTAAGGAGGAATTACGATGGAAAAGGTAAAGGATGGAAAATACGCTAATATCCAGGAAGAGTGGCGCGAAACGGTTGAGTGTAGGCAGTTCGATAAGTTTGACGACGAAGGATGTGGCGCGGAATATGTGGTCGAACCGGCAGACTTGGTGCTTCGTTATTTCAAGGGTACGCACTCGAAACACTACTATACTGCGATGCGGTGTGAGCAATGCGACAAGTACACGCGGGTTTATGATATTCCCGAAATGGTGTTAAAAGCTATCTATACGGCAAAGAACATAAAAAAAGCGACGTTTGACGGATTCTCGGACGAGTGAAACCCTATCATTAGCTGTCTCTCGTACTCTAGGCCGGAGCCGAACCTGTGCTTTTGCGAAGCGATATATCTCCATACTCCTGCTTGGGGTATATCATGCTAAAATAAGGTTATGGCTAAAAAGAAAGCCGAGTTTAAAGGCCAGCGCGAGGGCGAGGAGCTTCTCTTCGTCTTTCGGCGTCATCTTGTTGCTATGCGCAAAGGCTTTTGGTTATTTTTAATCCCGTTCGCGCTCTCAGCAATCCCTGTACTTATTTGGCCTACGACATTCCAGGTGTATTGGTCACCGCTCGCTGGATTTATCATTGGCCTCATGTTGTTTCTGTACCATTTTCTTATGTGGTTTTACACTGTATATATTGTTACCGATCAACGGATACGCCAGGTGACCCAAAGGGGCTTTTTCGGCAAGGACGTCGTTGAGCTTGGACTGTCAAAAATCCAGAGCATTAGCTATAATGTACCTGGGCTCAGTGGTGAAATTTTAGGGTTTGGAACTATCGTTATTCAGACCTATGTCGGAGACCTTGTGATCAACAAGGTAGAACATCCTGAGAAGATTTATAATAAACTTCAAGACGCCGTCGCTGTTGCGGAAGGTGTCAAAGGAACGAATGAAAAAGCTACGCCGATTTAAGCGGAAAAAAGCAGAGACACCTGAGGCGCCTCACCGTATTACTAATGAGACGGTTGCTGAACATCGCGAGCGGATTCTTGCTGGCGGTCGACGCTTTAAATACCCTGTTCAGTACGCAAAACATCGCCTCGTGATCAATACTATCGTTATTAGTGTCGTCGCGTTGCTTCTGGTGATGCTAATCGTTTGGTGGCAGCTATATCCGGTTCAAAACACGTCGACGTTCTTCTACCGCATTACACGAGTCTTGCCGGTACCTGTCGCATCAGTCGATGGTCAGACGGTGCGGTATAGCGATTATCTTGAAGGATTTAAGTCCCAGGAGCATTATCTGGAGTTCAAAGAGGGCGTTAACCTTTACACCAAAGAAAACAAGGCTCAACTGGACTGGATCAAGCGCCAGGCGCTTAACGATGCGATAGCAGAGAGCTACGCGGCTAAGTTGGCCAAACAGAAAAACATACACGTGTCCGACAAAGAGATTGATGAAGCCATCAAGCGGCAGCGGCAATCCCGCGACGGTGAAACATCAGAAGAAACGTACTATGCTATCGTTCTCGATCACTTCAACTGGACTCCAGAAGAGGTACGTGAGGTAACGGCTCGCGAACTTCTTCGCCAGAAGGTTGCCTATAGTATCGACACGCCTGCTCAGAAACTACGTGATCAAGTGGTTGAGAAGCTCAAGTCCGAATCAGATTTTGATAAGGTAGCAGCCTCGATCAAACCCATCGAGGGTGTCAAAGTCGAAGCAAGCGTCACGCCACTGGTACCGAGCAATAATCAAGATGGCGGCCTTGCGGAACAAGCGTCCAAGCTTGATGTTGGTCAAATCTCTCAACCTTTTCGTTCAACGACGGGAGATGGATATTATATAGTGAAGCTTTTAAAGCGCGACAAGAAGCGGATTAGTTACGCGACCCTCAAAATCCCTCTGACAGTGTTCAAAAAACGGCTAGAGCAAATAAGAGCAGATGATAAAGTGAAAGAATTTATCTCTGTTCCAGAAGTCAAGTCGCCGACAACACAGCAATAACTCGCGCTATAATAGGCGTAGGAGGTAAATTATGTACACACTGCCAACACTTGATTATGATTACGATGCTTTGGGCACATACATCAGCAAAGAGATTATGCAGCTGCACCATAGTAAGCATCATCAGGCATACATAGACAAATTGAACGCAGCTCTTGAGAGCAGCCCCGAGCTACAGGATCGTACTCTCGAGGAACTTTTGAGTAGTTTGGAAACTGTCCCCGAATCTGTGCGGGTGGCAATCCAGAATCAGGGTGGCGGGCATTATAACCACTCCCTCTTCTGGCAATGGATGTCACCGGACGGAGGCGGCCAACCGACTGGTAGGCTGGCCGATGAGCTGGTTGCGAAATATGGCAGCTTCCAAGGGTTTATTGATGAATTTACAACAAAATCGCTAGGCATATTCGGTAGCGGATGGGCGTGGCTGCAGCCAGATATGACAATTATTACAACACCCAATCAAAACAACCCCTTAAACGAGGGTCTGCCTGAGCCGATTCTCGGTCTTGATGTATGGGAACATGCGTATTACTTGGACTACAAGAACAAGCGAGACGACTACGTTAAGGCGTGGTGGAATGTGGTGAATTGGGATTTTGTGGCGGCACGACTGGCGGCTGCGGAGAAGACCCAGGTATAGGCGGCAGAGAAATCTTTGACTGATCAAACATATCGACAGGTTCTTCTTCTGACAAGTAGACAGAGTTAGCGTGCTGGTGTGCCGGTGTCTCCGGCGGTACTTCTGATCCGGGATACCCATCAGGAGCCGGCGGTTCCGGCGGTGCCTGCTGTGTGGTGTTTGGGTTATTGTCTTCATGGTGCCAGTCGTAACCGTCTTCGATCACGACAGTGGACGACGACTTTGATTGCGAATAACCACCGTCAAGCTCGAACTGCCGCCGGCGATAGTTGATAAAGATAAGGAATCCGAGAGTGAGTATAACTGCGCCGCCAACGAGGACGCCGACGAACGCGAAGATAGAGAAGCTTGATCCCGGCCCGCCCTCAATCGGCGAGCTTGTCAGGTTGAAAGCGAAGGATTGCGTTTCGGGTGCAGTACCGTCTGCAGGTACCTTTTTTGATACTACGGTTAGGTTGATGCTCAGGGAGGCGGTATCGGTCGTAATAGTTCCGCTGTAGCTTCCGGCTGCGAGACCAAGAGTAATCTTATTACTCGTTACTGCATGATTACCACCAGCAATCGCCAGACGCGCACTTTTTACGGGCGTCTTGTTTTCACTGATTGAGATAGTAACGGGAAATCCTTGTGTCGTGAATGTCTGACTATACGTACCTGGTGAGACGCCGGTTCCACTACCCGTAATAGTAAAGCTGTAATGAAGACCCGGTGTTAGCCCGTTAATAACGGCCATGAATGTTCCATCAGGCTTTTGCTGAACGACACCCTTTTTGTCCGACTGAGAAGACGACGCCCCATACGAGATGGTCGAAGTAGGGTTCGGAGCGTTAACCTTCCAGGTTATCGTACTTGATGAATAACGCGGGGTGACAATCACACTATTAACGGTGCCCGTGGGGTCTGGGGTCGGAGGTGTATCACTGGCTGTGTCTGCTGGTGGAGTGACGGGTGTCGTGATGACTGGCACTGGGCTGGGTGAGTGCTTCGGGGGTGGCGATGACGGTTCTTTTGGGTTGGGGTCGATAATCGTAAATGATCCGTTACTTACGTCGGCTGTCGATCCGTTCACCGTGCCATTAGAGAATGTAACAGAAGCCGTACCAGCGGCTCTTGCCGTAAAGGTAATGGCGAAGATCTGGGAGAAGCCGCTGCCATCATCGCCTTCGGGCGGGGTACGCGAGGCGTCAAAATCGATAGATGATGCGTGTTGAGAAATTGAGGGGGCACCATAGTCGCTACCGCCAGTTGAGACTCCTGTTACTTGGAGGAGGTTCGAATTATAATTGATAGTACCCTTGGCACTACAGCTAGAACTACAGCCACTAGAATAGCTTTTGACGTTAAGTATAAGGTTGGAGTTAATGTTCATCTGTGATGAGGCTGGATTCACAATGAGTTTATTACTTGAGGCAGCAAAAACCAGACTAGCAGGGACCATACCTACTGATAGGCAGATAGCAAGGAGAAGGTAGAGTGTGCGCTTCGCCACGCGGTATCCGAGCGGACGTATGCTATGCATGTTCATGTTTGTTGGGGTTCCGTGGTTAGTGGGGCGTGAGGAATACTATGCGAGCTGCTGTCATGGTGGATAATATCGAGCTCTCCGGTCGTTTCGTCATACACGGCGCTTGGCTCGTCGTCTGGAGTCTGGTCGGATGCCTCTACCTGCGTTACTGCTTGAGAGTACTCTTCCGCATCGGTATTTTCCGCCGGCACGACAGGTGCTTCAAGTTGTTGTTGTTGTTGTTGAGTGTCGGCGCTATACGTTTGTTCGGCTGGCTGAGCCTGCGGGGTGTCCATGACAGTATTGTCGGTTGGTGGAAGGGGTAGAGAGGCGGGGTCTACAGGAGGAACGCTTGTATCCATGGTCATCGTCGGTACTTCTGGTGTCACAGGAGGTGCGGCGATATTTGAGTCAGGCAACGGCGGCTCGTTAAAGACTTCTTGTTGCGCAGCGGGGGGCATTGCACCGGGGATCGTATCCAGATTCGGTGCCGGAGTATGCTCACGAGACTGCGTGACGTTTTCTCCATAGCTCTCTGTTAAGAGATTGTTGTCTACGCCTGTTGGATTACCGGCTTCTAGCTGACGTTTACGATACAACAGTAGACCAACTCCACCGCCGATAATAGCCACGCCTATAACTACGCCGCCGGCAATCAAAGGTATCAAGGAGCTACTGGGTCCGGAAGAGCTACCGATAGTAGCTACATTGAGCGTGAAACTTTGCAGAGTTGGATTGCCATTTTCCGGGATAGGCAGCTTCTTAACCGTAAACTGAACATTGTGCGCGTCACTTTCTCCCGGAGGAGTAATTTGAGCAGTAATATCACCACTATTTAGTTCTGCCGTGACGATAGCGTTCTTGTTTGCTACGAACGAACGGTCTCCGATTTTTACCTTTGCGCCAGGGATAAGAAGATTATTTTGCTCAATTGTTAGCTGGACAGGATAGCCTCGTGTCGTGAGAACGCCGCTATATGTTGCACCGAGAAGATTGTCATCAGTTGAGGCTTTTATGGTGAAGTAGTAAAGCGTCCCGAGTTTTAAATCATCTAACTGAACGATATAGCTGCCATCATCCTGCTTTTCAACGCGTCCTTCGCCCCTTAGGGAACTTTTATTCGTGCCGTAGAGTAGGGTCGGCGTCGCGGCGGTGTTGTTGAGGGTCCAGGTTATTTCGTTTTCGTCTCTGGTCGCCGATATTTTTACATTTTCTATCTTTAATCCGCCATCACTGTCACTGACCGGATCGGGAGTCTCTTCGGGAGTGGGTGTACTAGACGGCGTAGGAGTTGGGGTGTGAACAACGGGCCTACTTGGCCTAGTCGGCGGTTTCGGCGTGGGTGGTGTCGGGGTTGGAGGAGGCGGTGGTGGTGGAGGGTTTGTGATTGTGTAGGTACCCCCAGTCGTGGCTGCGGAACTGATGTTGTCGTATACAAGACTACTGAAGTTGACGTTGGCCGTACCAGCCTTCAGCGACTGAAAAGTAATCGTAAAAAAGTGAACAGTTTGGTTGTTCACCCTGTTATACCACTGGGTGTTTTGTGAAAACGTTATTTCCCCGCTAGAATTATTCGGTGTTACCGTGGAAGAAGCAGAAAAAGTTGCACCGGAATCATCGATAGCCGTCACCTTGAGAAGATCCGCCGGGAAGGTTATCGTTCCTTTGGCGCTCCCTGCGCCGATAAAAGATTGGGCTACCGACCCGTCTACGCTGACTGTGAATTTACTGTCCCGTCTGCTTGTACCGGACGCAGGGGTAAGGTTGCCGGCGTTACTTACTGCATGTACGGGACTTGGCGCAAGTGTAAACAGGGCTACGACAAACATCAGCCCGATCAAAAACTTATGCCCGAATGTTTTTTTCATTTTCACGTTTTTGTATTGTGGGTTTTTACCTTTTCATACTATCACGCTAACGGATATCGGTCAACGAAAATACCCCTGTTTTTCGAGTTATGAAAAACCAGACGACGGTATACTTAATTTTGGCGGAGAAATTGCAATAAAATGCTTCGCGCCCGTTGTCCGACCGGATGACGCAAGATGGTATGGCTATTCTATCCGTGCCATCAACGAGGAACCGTTCGAATCATGCGAGCAAGCTCGCTCGTTAGAAAAACAAAAACCACCCACAAGGGGTGACTTTTCCTTTTCTAATGGCGGGCCCGACCGGATTCGAACCGGCGATCTCCTCCGTGACAGGGAGGCGTGATAGGCCAACTTCACTACGAGCCCTCATAGCATTGGCGCTCCACGTATGATACCAGCTTTTCGCCTCTGGTGCAACGGTGAACAGGACGTTTATTTATCGTATGCTAAATGCTATAATTATGCGGACGCATCGGCATATTTGCCGCTGTAGCTCAGTTGGTAGAGCGGCGCTTTCGTAAAGCGTAGGTCTCCGGTTCAAATCCGGACAGCGGCTCCATAACGATGACGCGGGTATCGTATAGTGGCTAATATGTAACCTTCCCAAGGTTGAGCGCAGAGTTCGATTCTCTGTACCCGCACCAAGATTGGCAATTATGAAGAAGCAATTTATTAACGCAGTAAAAACATTTACGAAAGACGGGTATTTGACCGTCCTTTTGGCGGTCTTCTTGATACTTTGCGTCATTGCGCTTATAGTTTTATTTTTTACGATTCATCCAAGTGAACTCCAGGTAGTTGTGCACTACACCAGTTTTGGACCTACTAATTTTTACCGCGACAAGTGGTACTATCTATTGACGTTCGTCGGCTTTATCGTCTTGTCCGCGGTTATTCATAGTGTTATTAGCTATAAGCTGCTTGAAACAAAGGGGAGGGAGTTGGCGGCGGCCTTTCTTTGGCTTAGTATCCTCCTTGTGCTTATAGCGGCGGCGCTCTTTTATCAGATACTAAAAATAGCGTCGCTTTCGTAGCTATGACAGATTTAGAGATTCCTATTGGCAAAAGAACCAAAACATATAGGTTTTTCGAGATGGTTCCGGCTATCATAAGCTACGGATCTATTATTCTTCTCGTTGTTCTTTCTATCGTGAACCCGCTCATCGCGGCAGCATACCTCCTGGCGGTTATCATTACGACGCTTATCAAAGCCGTAGGTATTGCATATCACACAACGATGGGGCGTAACCGGTTGGAGAAAGCTCAACGAATTAATTGGCACGAGCGTCTATCGCAGCTGGAAAACCCATCCGAGTATACGCACGAATCCCACGGTTCTCATGGTGGTTTTCAGTATGAGGAGCATCTGAGTAATCTTCAGGATATCGCGGCACAGCCAGAGCTTTACCCTAAGCCATCACAACTCTACAATGCCGTCATTATCGCAACGTACAACGAATCGTACGATATTTTGCAGCCAACGATTCAATCTCTGTTGGATACGTCGTATGACAAAGACCATATGATCGTTGTTATTGCGTACGAGGAACGGGGTGGAGAGGCGATATCCGCAACGGTTCACAAGCTGGCGGAGGAATTCAAAGGAAAGTTCAAGGACTTTATCCTTGTCGAGCATCCGCGTGATTTGCCGAATGAGGTTGTTGGAAAGGGTGGGAACATAACCTACGCCGGCTTTTATTTAAAGGATTGGTTGAAGAAGAGAAAAATAAAATACAGCAATGTAATCGTTACGACACTTGATGCTGACAACAGAGCCCATCATACATACTTCGACTATCTAACATATGAATATGTCGTTCACCCTGATCGTAAACAGCTTTCATATCAGCCAATCTGTCTCTTTATCAATAATATATGGGACGTACCCGCCCCAATGCGCGTGGTAGCTACAGGTAACTCGTTTTGGAATATTATTAGCTCCATGCGTCCACACACGCTTCGCAATTTTGCCTCACACTCCCAACCTATGGATGCGCTTGTCGAAATGGATTTTTGGAGTACGCGAACTATCGTCGAGGACGGCCACCAGTATTGGCGAAGTTACTTTCATTTCAAGGGAAAATACGGAGTGGTACCGATTTACGTACCGATTTATCAAGATGCTGTACTCTCCTCCACGTACCTAAAGACCCTGAAGGCGCAATTTATTCAGCTGCGTCGTTGGGCCTATGGTGCGTCAGACGTCCCCTACGTCGCGACGAGACTCTTCACGAAGAAGCGGGAAGTACCTTTCGGGCCAGGGCTGGCACGACTCGTACGCCTCCTCGATGGTCACGTGACGCTAGCAAGCATTGCTATTCTGATTGCCACGGGTGGGTGGGTGCCGCTTTTCGTCAACAGCGGCGCTGCCCATAGTATCGCCGCCCATCAATTACCAGAGGTTATTAGCCGTATTCAGCAGGTAGCGCTCATTGGGCTGTTTATTACGGTCTTTCTTGCGTTCAAAATGCTTCCTCCGCGACCCATACGCTACAAGCGCCACCGTACTATTTGGATGGTGCTTCAATGGTTCCTTATGCCTGTAACGGCAATCGTTTATAGCTCAGCTTCAGCATTTACCTCCCAGACAGCCCTATTGATCGGTAGGTATTTTGATAAATTCGATGTCACTGAAAAAGCAACGGTAAATAGCAAGAAGAAATAATTATTTCTTGCTAGGACGGTGTTGAACCGTCTGCTTGGCTTGATTCCACGTTTTGTCCAGCTCAAATGCAAGGTGGAATTGTGAGAGAGCAGAGGGCTTTGTGGATGATATTGCCGCGTGTGAAGCTGTTTTTGTGTTTGACTGTTTAGTCATGCGTTAATACTAACATAAGCATATTAAATTGTCAATGGAACAAACAAAAGGTGAATATATCATGAGCGGTATAAAATACCATGATGGATGCCATCCAGACACGTGGAAAACTTTTCAGCTACGTGGAAAACAAAACAGACCATCGGTTGATGATCTGTTTTGGTGGGCGATGAGGAATTCGAATCCCCGACCTCCTCAACGTCAATGAGGCGCTCTAGCCAGCTGAGCTAATCGCCCAAATCAATCCGTCAGCACGGAGCATTAAGGTAATCGATTAGCTGGCTAGAGCGCCTCAGGCGTTATTATGACGTTGTCTGCCTACGGCATCTGGCCAACTGAGCTAATCACCCATAAAGCCCTATAATCGTAACAGATTAGCTGAGGTGTTGCAATAACTGGGGTAAGTGGAGTATTATAACGATAAGCGATGACGCGGAGTAACCGCCCGCCGAGCTTCGTGGGACGTAGGAGCGTACGCAACGCTGCTTCATAAGTAAAAGTCCGGTGGAACCGTCCCGACACGAGTCGAGACCCGAGACATGCGATTTATGGATTTATAATAGTGAATCTGAACATCGCATGTTTTTATTTTATTAAAGTAACAGAGGTAGTTATTGTGAACGACGAACAATTACATGCAATGCGGCACAGCTTGGCACACATTATGGCCGCAGCGGTACAGAAGTTGTGGCCAGAGGCAAAATTTGGCGTAGGACCAGTAGTAGAAAATGGATTTTATTATGACATCGACCTCGGTGAGCAAAAGATATCCGAGGATAATTTTGGCAAAATCGAGAAAGAGATGCGCAAAATTATCGCTCAGAACCAGGAGTTTGTTCGTTCGACGAAGCAGGTAGATGAAGCAATACAGTGGGCAAAAGATCAGATGCAACCATACAAAGAAGAGCTGCTCAATGATCTGAAGAGGAGCGGCACTACAGTCGCCAAGGATTTGGATGCTAGTGCAATGGGGACGATTGCCGATGGTAGTGCGGCAGTGAGCGAAGTATCGTTTTATACAAATGGGGATTTTACCGATCTTTGCCGCGGTCCTCATGTATCGAGCACCGGCGGGGTGGGCGCGTTTAAATTACTGCGCGTTGCCGGAGCGTACTGGCGTGGTAACGAAAAGAATGCACAGATGCAGCGGCTTTACGGTGTGGCATTTGCAACCCAGGAGGAGTTGGATGACTATTTGGAAATGATTGAGCAGGCGAAACAGCGTGATCATCGTAAGCTTGGCAAAGAGCTGGATCTCTATACTATGTCACCTTTGGTTGGTGCTGGACTACCAATGTTTACGCCGCGCGGTACGGTCATCCGCGAGGTGCTTGCCAAGTATTCCAACCAACTGCGTGAATCCCGTGGATTCCAAAAAGTTTGGACGCCGAATATCACCAAGACCGCTCTTTACGAGACGTCTGGCCATTGGGCGAAATTTGGCGACGAGCTGTTTCTCGTGACAAGCCAAGAAACAGATGACAAGATGGCGCTCAAACCGATGAACTGTCCGCATCATACCCAGATTTTTGCGTCACAACCGCGTAGCTACAGAGATATGCCGGTGCGTTATCTTGAGACCACGACTGATTATCGCGACGAAAAGACGGGAGAGCTTGGTGGACTCAATCGGGTACGCTCTCTGACGCAGGATGACAGTCATGTGTTTTGCCGCCACGACCAGATAGAGGACGAGATTGATGGACTATTAGCGAGTGTTCGTGAGTTGTATCAGACGATTGATATGAAACTACGAGTACGTCTCAGTTATCGTGACGATGGCGATGGCTATTTAGGTGAGAGTAAGCTTTGGGAGTCGGCGCAGACACAGTTGAAAAACGCCGTAATCAAAAACGAGCTGGATTACTTTGAACAAGAAGGCGAAGCGGCATTTTACGGTCCGAAGATTGATTTTATGGCAACAGATGCTCTTGGGCGTGAACATCAGTTGGCGACCGCGCAGCTTGATTTCGTGCAACCGGGGCGTTTCGGCCTGGAATATAAAGACGCCGAAAGCAATGCTCAGACACCGGTTATGATCCACTGTGCGCTGCTTGGCTCGATAGAGCGCTTCATGAGCGTGTTTATCGAGCATACCGCTGGCTGGTTCCCTCTGTGGGTAGCACCGGAGCAGGTACGTATCCTGACGATTAACGATACGGTTCTAGACTATGTAGGAGAAGTTGAAGCGGTACTGCAAGACACGGTACTGATGCAGCCGGTCAGGTACAACGAACTGCGCTTCACCCGTGATGACCGTAACGAATCTCTTGGTAAGAAGATTCGTGAAGCGACTGCCGTGAAAGTCCCCGTACAACTGATTGTCGGACCAAAGGACAAAGACGCACGTGAAGTAAGCGTTCGTACCCAATCCGGTGAAGAAAAGGTGGCACTTGATAAACTTTCTGACTACTTGCACAACCTATAACTATGGAACCCGACAAGAACTTCCGGTTCAAGATTGAACAACTTATAGCGCAAGTACCCAGCGGCCAAGTCACGACATATGGTGATTTAGCAGGACTGGCGGGACATGCGAATGCGAGCCGTATCGTAGGTGGAATTGCTCATTACGGTGATCAGGATTTACCGTGGCATCGGCTCGTGAACCGTTTCGGTGGTCTGGCGAGTGGTTATCACGGGGGAAGAGACGCCCAGGCTCAATTACTTGCTCAAGAGGGCGTTACTACTACAAACTATATAGTTGATAATTTTGAGGCTATTCGATGGAAGCCAAGCCTTTAATAGCCGTCGTTGGCCCTACAGCGAGTGGCAAAACAAGCCTAGCTATAGAAGTGGCAGAGAAATATAACGGAGAAATTATTTGCGCGGACAGCCGTACGGTTTACAAGAGCATGGACATAGGCACAGCGAAACCTACGGAAGAAGATCGTAAAAGAGTTGTTCACTGGGGGTTGGATCTTGTAGAACCAGACGTCAAATTTACGGTTGCGCAGTTCAAAGAATATGCCGTACAGAAAATAGCCGAAATACGATCAAGAGGGCATGTACCGTTTCTTGTTGGAGGTAGCGGCCTTTATATAGATGCAGTGATTTTTGATTACCAATTCGGATCGCAGGCAGACGAGTCAAGGCGCCGCGAGCTGGAGTCAATGTCACTCGAAGAACTACATGTATATTGTAGTAAAAATGACATAGACTTGCCTCAGAACTACAAGAATAAGCGGTATGTTATCCGTGCGATCGAACAAAAAAACATTAATACTCAGCGGAGGAGTGAACCGATATCAAATACACTCGTTGTAGGAATCGCTACGGACAAGAATGACTTACGTCAGAGAATTGAAAAAAGAGCAGACAATATATTCAAATCAGGGATTATCAAAGAGGCGAAAACACTCGGTGAAAAATATGGGTGGAGCCATGAGTCTATGACGGGGAATATTTATCCTTTGTGCCATAGATACCTTATGGGTGAAATTTCGTTAGATGAAGCGAAAGAGAAATTTATTGTTCTAGATTGGCGATTAGCGAAGCGACAGCTGACATGGTTTCGGCGAAACTCCTCTATAGAATGGCTTCCGGTATATGAAGCGAACGAACGAATTAGTTCGTTACTCGATTCTGAACAATAATCATGGTATAGTCAGTACAAGAGAGTTATACGGGAAACATATGATCGATACGCTATTCGGCTCTAAGACGAGGGTAAAGTTACTGAACCTTTTCCTGAACAATCCAGGCACTTCTTTTTACGTGCGCGAGATAACGCGGCTTGTCGATGAACAAATTAATTCCGTTCGCCGCGAGCTTTCCAATATGTTGAGCGTCGGCATTATTACGAGTGATACGTCGGAGCATAAACTATATTACGAAGTGAATCAGCGATACGAGCACTATTTACCCTTACGGGCGATTTTTACGGATGAAAAAGATACCGCAACCAGCAAAGTGGCGGGCGAATCTGCTTCAAGTGATTGGCAACACTTCATTAAAGATTTGCCAGGACTGAGGATTGCCATAGCGGCCGGTATGCTTGTCCGTGGGTCTTCGAGCAAGATTGACCTGCTACTTGTCGGTACAATCTCACCAGCGCGTCTGAAGAAGGCTATAAAGTCAATCGAGAAGCTGGAGGGACGAGAACTAAACTACAGCGTCGTTTCTTATGACGAGTTTTACTATCGATTAAGTGTTCGTGATAAGTTTATAACAGAGATATTGAATAACAACCATACGGTAGTGGTGGATACCGACAAAACGCTGAAAGGATAAAATATAGCATGTTTGATCTCGAATATAAGGGTGGCAACGGTATTGTAATAACGGGTAAGAAGACTCAGCTCGTTATTGATCCTAATCTGTCTGTTGTTGGTCTTAAGAGTCTATCCGCAAAAGAAGCGGTAGAGATTGCTACTGAATCACGATTTGCTGTAAATGATGACGCGGCAAAACTTCACATCGAAGGACCTGGTGAATATGAGGTAGGAGAGGCATCAATAACGGGAATTCCTGCTACACGACATCTCGATACGGAAGCGGACGAACGTCTCAGTACCATGTACCGTATTAGTATCGGTGATGTGCGTCTTGCGGTTTTGGGTAATGTCGCCCCCAAGCTCAGCGAGGAACAGTTGGAGGGGATAGGAGTTGTCGATATTCTTGTAATCCCTGTTGGCGGTAGTGGGTATACTCTTGATGCAACCGCTGCTACGGCCATTACTCGCCAAATCGAACCGCGTGTTGTCGTGCCGGTTCATTATGCTGATACTGCCCTCAAGTATGAAGTACCTCAGGATGACGTAGATACTTTCGTTAAGGAGCTTGCTGCACCTGTCGAAGAGCCAGGCGCTAAGTACAAGATCAAATCAGCTGCTTCAATTCCACAGGTCTTAACTATCGTAAAGATCGCTCGTAGTTAAAATGTAGCTACATTAAAAACGCCTCGTATGCGAGGCGTTTTTTGTTGGTGAATGTTATTTTGCTGGCGAAAGGATACCCTTTTTCTTCAGGGTGCGAATAGCTTGCGTGCTAAGTGTCATCGTGACTTTCTGACCATCAACGACAAATGTTTTCTTCTGGAGGTTTGGTTTGAAAACCCTTTTAGTGCGCCTCAAAGAAAAGCTCACATTGTGGCCGAATTGTTTTCCTTTACCGGTAAGTTCACATCGTGCTGCCATACCAATTTATTTCCACTTATTTTTTACAATCTTACCCAGTGTACCTTTTTTTGGTATATCTGTCAATCTGTGAAACGAAATTATACGTCAGAAATTATTACGTTATAATAGAATGAATGACTGAGCTAACGATATTACATCTAGTGGTAGTCTTCGGAGTAATCCTTGTATCAATGACTCTTCACGAGGCTATGCATGGTTTTATCGCGTATTGGCTTGGGGATGATACAGCGAAGCTTCAGGGGCGACTCACTTTGAATCCTATAAAGCACATAGACCCCTTCTTGACCATTTTACTACCACTTATGCTTGCACTTATACCAGGAGCTCCAATCTTCGGTGGGGCAAAGCCGGTCCCCTTCAGGCCGGATCGAGTGCGCTACGAGGAATGGGGCGCGGCGCTTGTGGCACTGGCGGGGCCCCTAACAAACTTCGTTATCGCATTTCTGGTATTCGGCATAGGGGTGCTTTTGGATCGTAATATGTTTACGATCGGTGGATCGTCCGACCTTCTCGGTATGGTGGTTGGCTATGGTGTAATTGTTAACCTCGGGTTCTTTGTCTTTAATATGATTCCAATTCCACCCCTGGACGGCTCACGTGTTCTTTATGCACTTGCTCCTGAATTTGTGCGCAGGGGCATGGAGATAGTTGAACAGTACGGATTAATGGTCGTGTTTGTAATCGTACTGCTTGCTAGTAGCCTCATAGGATCTTTCATGAGCACCGTTATCTTGGCGATTTTACAACTGTTCGCCAAGATATTCATCGTATAATGCGCTATAATAGAAGAGTCCCGGAGATGCCATGGCGTGTATGATTTTCCTAATATCGTACGATAGGGAGTCCAAATGATCCGTTTCCGTGGAAATGGTTTGAGGACACCCACCTTGCTAATAAGCGGGGAATATCAAGCGTCATGAACTTCTGGGACTTTGCATTTACTACGGGATGTGGCGCAGTCTGGTAGCGCGCACGGCTGGGGGCCGTGAGGTCGCTGGTTCAAGTCCAGTCATCCCGACCAAAATGAAAATACCCGCTAGGGTATCTTTTTATTTTGGAGAGTACGGGCGGCAGCAGTCTAACCGTATGCATGTTAAAATCAAAGTATGAATCAACGAATTGCAGTCCGAGCCCTCATCAAACAAGACGAAAAAATTCTTCTCCTTCGTCGTGCCACTGGCCGTGAGAGTATACTAGGACTCTACGAACTCCCCGGCGGCAGACTCAATTATGGTGAACAGCCTGAGGATGCCCTACGTCGACACCTTCATGACGATGCTGGTTTGCATATAAGCAAGGCGACATTGTTCGATGTTGTGGCCTATACCGATAGGGATGACAGGAATATACAATACGCTGTTATTACGTATACTGTTATGCTTGCGGATGGTCATCATGAGCCCGCACTGAGCGAAAATTACGATCAGTACATTTGGCAGCCGTTGACTAATATGCAACAGAATTCCCTTACGGATCTCACTCAGTTATTGTTGGGAATCATACATCAGGAAGAATTAACAGATAAGGCAATAACTAAACACGACGGATCTGCTGATAATATGACAACGCATAATGACGCTATTATATATGCGGACGGGGGATCAAGAGGTAATCCTGGACCTTCAGCGTCGGGCTATGTCATCATGGATAACGAGCGACGAGTATCTGCTCAGGGGGGAGAGTACCTGGGCATCACTACCAATAACCAGGCTGAATACCAGGGTGTACGGCTAGGTCTTGAAAAGGCAATGGAGATGGGATTGAAAAGGGTAGAGTTTCATCTAGACAGCATGCTAGTGGTAAATCAAATGAACGGAGTCTATACTATCAAAAATCGTGATCTATGGCCGATCAACGAAAGAATCCGCGAACTCATGTCACACTTCGATAAGGTGACGTTCAAACATGTTCCACGTGAGTTGAATCAATTAGCTGACGGAGAGGTGAATAAGGTTCTCGACGCTCATAAAGCTAATGAAAGTCATGTATAATTATAGAGACAGTCTGTTAAACGATCGCCCGTTATTTGATAATGAGAGGAAAGTCCGGGCAGCATAGGACATGACAGTTGTTAACGACAACCGGGGGTGACCCTAGGGAAAGTGCCACAGAAACGAAACCGCCTTTCGGGGTAAGGGTGAAACGAGTGGGGTAAGAGCCCACAGCGGCGTCTGGTGACAGGCGAAGAAGGTAAACCCTGTTAGCTGCAAGGAGGTCTGCATTAAAGGATTGTCCGTCCGCAGGCCGATATCCGCTTGATCCTGGTGGCAACATCAGGGCTAGATAGATGATCGTTCTCGACAGAACCCGGCTTATAGACAGGCTGTTATAAAAATAACCCCCCAAACGGGGGGTTATTTTTATAACAAAGAGATACTAACCCTTTAGGTTTTTGACGATTGCACCAAATGCTTTTGGTTCGTTAACGGCTAATTCAGCGAGAACCTTTCGGTCGAGTTCACTGCCGGTTGCCTTTAGGTTTGCAATCAGCTTCGCATAAGTTGTACCGTTTTCGCGTGCCGCGGCATTAATCCTGGTAATCCACAGACTGCGAAGATCACGTTTTCTGTTGCGACGATCTCGGTATGCGTACTGCAGGGCACGAATGACCGCCTGTTTCGCAAGCCGGAATGAACGGGTGCGATTATGCTGCATACCCTTGGCTGCTTTTAGGATTTTTTTATGTTTTGCTCGTGCGGGAACACCTTTTTTTACTCGCATGACTATACTCCTAGGGCTCGTTTAACGTTTTTCGCAACGGAACCATTGACTGTTGCTGAGGTCTGAATTGCTCGCTTGCGGCTCTTGCTCTTCTTGGCGAGCATATGAGTCCCGAATGCACGGCGACGAGTAAGCTTACCAGTACTAGTAAGCTTTATCCGCTTGGCGGTTCCTTTATGTGTCTTTAGCTTTGGCATTATTTACTCCTTATTATTACGCTCAGTGTACGTCCAGCCATTTGAGGTTGCTGTTCCATTACGGCGCAGTCCTCTAGTAAGCCAACGATACGATTAATCATCTCGTAGCCGAGTTCCCTGTGGGCGTTTTCACGTCCACGGTAAAAGACTTGAATTCGTACTTTGTGGCCGTCGGCGAGAAAACCGCGGATTTTTCTGAGCTTGATCTCAAGATCGCCTGAACCAATCTTCATTCCGAACCGCATTTGCTTTAGTTCGCTCTGTCTGCTGTTTCGACGATTCTTTTGTTGCTCCTTCATCTTCTGGTATTGGTACTTACCCCAGTCGATGACTTTTGCAACGGGTGGATCAACATTAGGTGAGATTTCAACCAGGTCAACACCTGCATCTTCGGCTAGCTTGAGAGCATCTTGGCGTGATAATATGCCAAGCTGTTCCCCGGACTCTCCGATCACACGAAGCTCACTCGCTTGAATAGCTTCGTTGATGCGAACATTAGTACTGATTTTATTCTCTCCTTTGCCCTTGGTTTCTCAAGGATTACCACGTGTAATACTATGAGCGTTTACTCGGTAACAATCATATCAGATAAAACAGCTCTTTTCAAGAGACCTGGCCTCTATATTGTAGAGCCTCGCTTACATGACGCTGACCAATAGTCGGGGAGCCTTCCAGGTCGGCAATTGTTTGTGCTACTTTTATGACCTTGAAATGGCTTCGTGCACTTAGTCCAAGCTTTTCGCCTGCCGCAGCTAGCAGCTTCTTGGCATCATCATTGAGCTGCAGCAACTTATGTACCTCGCTACTTGTGAGTGAACTGTTGTATTTAGTGCTACTATGAAAACGATTTTTCTGAATATCTCGAGCATTATTTATTTGCTTCACCGCTGTTAGGTGTTGTGTATTTTTCGACTGTTTTTGTTCGAAAAATACGTCGTTCGCTACGCGTGAGACGCTAATAATCAGATCGATACGATCAAGTAAGGGGCCGGATAGCCGTTTTTTGTAGGCGAGAATTTGGGTGGTGGTACACGAGCATTCCTTGGTTGGATCTCCTAGATGGCCACAGGGGCAAGGATTCATGGTGGCTACAAGCATAAAATCTGCCGGATAAGCGATTCGTCCCGCGGCACGGGTTACGACTATCTTTTTGTCTTCGAGGGGTTGCCGCAGAGATTCGAGCACGGAACGCGGATATTCAGGGATTTCATCTAAAAACAATACCCCCAGGTGAGCCAAGCTGATTTCTCCGGGTCGTGGCTTAGAACCGCCGCCTATAAGGGCTATAGGGCTCGCTGTATGGTGCGGTGATCGATACGGGCGTTCAAGTATGATCTCGCCGTCGATCTCTCCTGCGAGGCTGTGGAGCTTCGTGACGGCTATTTGCTCATCAGCTGTCAAAGGGGGCATGAGTCCAGTGAGGGTTTTAGCGAGCATGGTCTTTCCCGCCCCTGGTGGGCCGGTAAATAAGATATTGTGACGACCAGCTACTGCGATAGTGAGAGCCCGCTTTGCTTGTTCTTGCCCATGGATATCGTCTAAGAAGTGCATTATTTTTGGTTGCGTCCGGGTGATTTGTTTGCGGGGAGAGGGGGTGAGTACGACTTCTTCCTTCAGGTGTAAGTACAGTTCTTTCAGATTATTAATACCGATAACATCAACATCGGCGATCAGCTCGGCTTGCTTTACATTGGTGGCGGGGACAAAAATCTTATTGATACCTGCCTGTTTCGCGGCCTGAGCGATATTTATCGTTCCCTTTATCGGTCGTAAAGTGCCGTCGAGTGCAAGTTCACCGGCAAATACAGCCCTTTCTACCTCTATTTGACGCAACTGTCCGCTACTTATTAGAATCGCAAGGGCAATTGGTAAATCGTAGTGCGTGCCTTCTTTGATCAAATCCGCGGGTGCCAGGTTGATAGTTATCTTTTTGGCGGGGAACTCTAGCAACGAGTTAGTAATCGCGCTTCGGACGCGTTCTTTTGCCTCCTCGACGGACTTCGTGCCCATGCCAACAATCTGGATAACGGGTAGTCCCTTCTTGCTGTCGCTTTCCACTTCAACCACAGCGCCCTCATACCCCATAGGAGCAACCGTTAGTACATGAGCTACCATATTAAACGTATTATAAGCATAGGGTAGTTCATAAACAATACGTATGGTATAATTAACAGAGGTCGGGGCTGATTTAGCTTTCGACGAGAGGACTTTAACAGGTTATTCTGCAGGCCGATCATACGCGTAACGTATATTTTAATTGCAACTAAACTTGCATCTGTATGGCAGAGCGTGAAGGAAGCATTTGCTTTCCCACAGCTGGCCGTACAAACAGCCTAATTTCATTAGGCCGCCGCATAGGACAGGTGACATAGTCGTATCGCGGTGTCATATTCATGTCACTAACTCTGTCTACGCGCAGTGGCGTAGGGAGAGGACACTTTACCACGCGACAAGAAGACCATTTTTGTTCGTCTTTTAGGCCTTTGAGTCGTAATACGTAAGACAAACTATGTCTGTAGACGAATAGCAGGTTACCTTTCGGACCGGGGGGCAGTTCCCCGCAGCTCCACCAATGAAAGAGGCCGACCTATGGTCGGCTTTTTTCATTGGTAGCGAGCCGGAGAACTGCCCGTGAGGGCTTGGATTGCCTGTGGCAGTCCAAGTATGTATTGCTTGGCCGGAGCGGCAGGGCTTTAGCCCAAGAGCGGAGCATAAATAATCGTTCCCCGCAGCTCCACCAATGAAAGAGGCCGACCTATGGTCGGCTTTTTTCATTGGTGTTTGTGCTGTTCGTTGTTTTATCGAATGAAAATGCCACAAAAAAAGACAACCGTCTGCGAGTAACGGTTGTCTTAACGTGGAGTGTT
>CAZQVE010000002.1:0-236094 GCA_964596695.1 uncultured Candidatus Saccharibacteria bacterium
CAGAGGTTTTTGAGAAACGATGGTAGCGACGTTGCGATTTGAACTGGAATTCAAGATAGTCCTTATGTTAACTTCCTTAGTATATAGCTGCACAATAATAAAGCAAATTCGTAACAAAGAAACTCTAGGTTGCCGAGGGGTCTCGTGTAGGCTGTTTTCGATACGCTAATCTGAGACGAAAGTTGCCTTAATAGTGCTCATGTTTTAAGCTAAAAACAGACTTCAATGAATCAATTCGTTCACAAAAGGGCATCATGTATCGAAGAGAAACCGGCTTCACGCTCGTTGAGCTCATCATAGTTATCGTCGTCATTGGTATTCTGGCTGCGATTATTCTCGTGGCGTATTCGGGTATTACAACCAAAGCAAACAATACGCAGACGGTTCAGGGCGTAGCCGAATATGTAAAAGGACTACAGATGTACGCCGCACGCTACGGGCACTATCCCATAGAGACTGGTTACCCATGTCTCGGTCCACACCCGGGAACCTCTTGCGGCAAGATAGGACCAGGAGGAGAGTATTGTCTTAGCAGTGGTGGAACCACAAGCCAGGCCGACTTTGACACGGAGATGAAAAAAGTATTCGGCGGCTCTGTTCCGTCAGTTAGTGAACAGGAGATGAGTTGCGGAAGTCTGAAGGCTCATGGCGCATACTATCTAAAAAATGATTCCGATAGCGGTGCCACGGCACGCATATATTACTTCATCAAGGGTGATCAGCCGTGCGAAGGAATCGGCGGGGCTAAATCTATCACAAAGCTGCATACAGACAACACGACTCAGTGCAGAGTAACGCTCCCAACGGTTTGATGACGGTATACGACAATAAGAGACAGGGGTTCTTACTTCTCTCGCTCTCTTAGGTTATAATTATCCCCAATGGGTAAGAATCTCTATATCACTACCGCTATTCCGTACGTCAACGGTAAGCCGCATATCGGCAACGCACTTGACTATCTTCTTGCTGATATTTGGACGCGCTACCAAAAGCAAAACGGCCGGCAGGTACGGTTCCAAGTAGGGACCGACGAGCATGGCAACAAGATTGCGGCCAAGGCAGCCGAAGGCGGTTTGGAGCCAAAGGCATACACCGACCAGATGATTGGGAATTTTCAGACACTCATGCAGAAGGTTGGCGCCGAGTACACCGACTTTGTCCGTACGACCGACGACCACCATGTCGCGGCGGTGCAGTGGATCTGGCAAAAGCTAGCACCGTATATTTATAAGGGCAAATACGAAGGCTGGTACTGTACCGGCCATGAAGCGTTTTTCACTGACAAAGAAGTAGAAGCGAACAACGGCACGTGTCCCGACCATCAGAAGCCGTACGAGCGGGTAAGTGAAGAAAACTACTACCTGAAGGCCAGCGCCTTTACCGATCAAATCCGCGAAGCAATCGAGAAGAACAAGATGAAGATTATACCGGAGTTTCGCAAAAAGGAATTCCTGGATCTAATGAAAGACGGGCTAAAGGATGTCAGTATCAGCCGCCCGAAAAAGAACCTAACATGGGGAATACCGGTACCGAACGACCCGGGGCAGGTCATGTACGTCTGGCTGGACGCACTGGCGAATTACATCACGGTGCTTGGGTACCCGGATCATCCGGAGTGGCAAGAGTACTGGCCGGCTGAAGTGCAGGTAATCGGCAAAGACATTCTGCGGTTTCATGCTGGTATCTGGCCAGCCATGTTGCTGGGACTAGGCGTAGCGTTGCCGAAGAGCCTGCTTGTACATGGCTTCGTTAATGTCGGCGGCGCTAAGATGAGTAAGACCGTCGGCAATGTTATCGATCCGATTGAAATCATTGATGGCTACGGCGCCGACGCATTTCGCTACTTCTTCGCACGACATATTCCGACGCAAGAAGACGGTGACTTTACATGGGAGAAGTTCGAGACTGCGTACAACACTGAGCTAGGTAACGACCTCGGGAACCTCGTTCAACGCGTAGCGGCCATGATCACCCGCTATCAAGCTGGCGTTATCGGCGACGCGCCGCAGACCGAACATGATATGCAGCCGTATCGCACAGCTATGGAGGAGTTGAAGTTCAACGAAGCGCTCGACGCCGTCTGGACGAACGTGCGCAATCTTAATCAGTATCTGGAAAGCGTGAAACCATGGGAGGTTGCCAAGCAGCGCGACAGCGACAAGGACGCAGCCGAACACTTGGGCGAAATTCTGGCCACGGCTGTCGGTACGTTGTTGCAGATTGCCGACCTACTAGTACCGTTCATGCCCAATACGGCGAAATACATTCACGACACGTTCGAAGCGGGTGTCGTCAAACAGCCGGAAGGCGTACTCTTCCCCAAGATTTACAGGCATACGCCTGATCCACATGCGCCAAAGGGAGCCTAAGTGCTTGTTGATACCCACTGCCATATTCATGAGGCCGATTACCCATTGCCAGTGAGTGAAGTGTTGACCCGTGCGTCCGCCGCTAATATCGGCAAGATGATCTGCGTCGGTACGAGCGAGCAAAGTTCTGCGGATGCGATTGACTTTGCTGCGAAACACGACGGCATTTACGCGACGGTCGGCGTGCATCCGCACGATACCAAGGATGGCTACGGTAGAATCACCGAGCTAGTCAAGGACAAGCAAGTGGTTGCCGTGGGCGAGGTTGGGCTTGATTATTACTATAATCATAGCCCTCGCGATGTTCAGATCAAGGCGCTTGAGGCACAAATCCAGCTCGCGCTCGACAATGATCTGCCGATTATTTTCCATGTTCGCGAAGCATTCGACGATTTTTGGCCGGTTTTTGACAACTTCCATGGAATAAGGGGCGAACTGCACAGTTTTACTGATACGCAAGTGAATTTAGATAAAGGTTTTGAGCGAGGATTGTTGGTCGGCGTGAACGGTATCAGCACGTTTACGAAAGACTCGGCGCAGCAACAGATGTACGCGGCGATTCCACTTGAAAAAATGCTGCTTGAGACAGACGCCCCGTTCTTGACGCCCACCCCTTATCGTGGTAGTATAAACGAGCCTGCATTTGTGAGTGAGATTGCCAAACACCACGCGGCGATCAGGGGGATACAGCCCGAGATTGTCGCCGACGCAACAACTGCGAATGCAATTGCGCTGTTTAACCTATAGCGTATCTCGAAGGTCTAACATAAACACCACAACCAACACACTAGTGGATTTTTATATATGCCAAACGATGTTATTAACCCAATTTCCAACGAATCTTCCCGTGTTGACCACGGTGCGTTTGATATTAATCGCTTTAACCGTACGCCTGAAGCTACATGGCATGCTAGTAGACAGCGGTCGAAAAGCTCACGCGTAGCGGGGAGCCGTGACGAACAACTCGATGAAGTATTGACGAACGCCTATCAGCAATACCCCGCCGAAGAGTCGGAATATCGCCGACTGACCCCTGAGGAGATGGCCGAAGTAACCGGGCGCGTCGTACAGACAGCACAGCTGCTCGAATGGTTTCGCGTCCAGGAGATGGAGGGTACCAACTAATGGCCGGCTTGCTGAAAAAATCTCTTCAACTACTCGTCGGTTCAGATGCTGCAGGTATGCCACGGTTTCGTTTGCGGATTCGTCCGACTCGCCGCCAACTTATCCAACGCGAAAGCGAACTGGGCGGACAACTGTTCGGTCAGGTTCCCGCGGGGCACCATCGGCAGTTCTTCAACTTAGACCAACATACTTGGGTTTGGTACGAAGAGTGGCGGGACGAAAAGGGTAAAAAGCAATCATCCACGACCCGCTATGAAGTACACGAAAACGGTATCCTAAAGGTGCAAGACAAGACGCCGTACTACTATATCGAGGGTCGCGAACTGACAAATCTCGTGGCGGCGATTCATGCATATTACGAAAAAATCGCTCGTGACATTTACCACCGTGACCCAGCAACGGGCAAGCCGCTTGCGATAGCATAAAAGAAAGGGAGGGCTCGCCCTCCCGGTCTCTTATCGAAGTGAATTCGACAAAAGACCTCCCGCCCCTAAAGCCCTGGCTAATGCCAGGTTGCCTCCGGCGAATTAAAAATGTTTCAGGTTATAATATATACGAATGAATGTTTATTTAGACCATGCGGCTGCGACGCCGCTCGACCCAGACGCGTTAGCTGCTATGCAGCCGTATTTTGCTGATCAGTTTTACAATCCCTCCAGTCCGTATGCGCCAGCGGTAAGCGTACGCCGCGAATATGAAGCGGCAAAAGCACGGATAGCGAGCGTCATTGGCGTGCGTGCGGGCGAGCTTACGATGACGGCTGGCGCGACGGAGTCGATCAACTTGGCTTTTGGCTCCGGGAGCGGCCATGTCGTGACGACGACCGTCGAACATCAGGCAGTGCTAGCTGCTGCAGCGCGTCATGATAGCACGTTGGTGTCTGTTGATCATCATGGTCGAGTGGCGCCAGATGATATAAAAAAGGCAATCCGTCCTGATACATGGCTCGTGAGTGTCGGGCTGGCTAATAGCGAGATAGGCACTATACAGCCACTTTCTAAAATAGCCGAAATTATCAAAGAGGTTCGCGCGGCACGGCTCGCGGAGGACAACAAAACGCCTATTTATTTACATAGCGATGCTTCGCAAGGTGCCGGGCAACTAGACCTGCATGTCACGAGACTGGGCGTCGATATGCTCACGCTCAACGCCGGCAAGGTCTACGGTCCCAAGCAGGTTGGGCTGTTGTATGCAGCGCGGTCGGTTGTATTGCAGCCGCAGATTGTTGGCGGCGGTCAAGAGGCAGGATTACGCAGCGGTACCGAAAACGTACCCGGCGTGATCGGTATGGCCGCGGCGCTGGCCAAGGCGGACGCTGGTCGCCACACCGAAGTCACACGCCTGACGGGCTTGCGTAATACGCTGCAGTTGAGACTCACTGAAGCGTTTCCGGACGCTGTCGTGTCTGGTCATCCGAAACACCGCCTCTCCGGTCATTTGCATATATCGTTCCCGGGACTCGATGCCGAACGTTTGGTCTTCGGACTTGAATCTCGCGGCGTGTTGGTGGCGACTGGCAGTGCCTGTGCGGCTAATAAAGGCACGCGGTCGCACGTACTGACCGCAATCGGCCTTGAGCCGAAGGTCGCTGACGGAAGCTTGCGTTTGAGCTTGGGCAAGCTGACTGATCAGACCGTCATTGATCAGGCTGCCGCGGAAATCATCGCTGAAGTAGAGCGTGAGACAGCAAGGATGCGCTCATGACGAAATTGCTCGTGGCACTTTTTGCCCTGGTTGTCATAGCGGCAATCTTCATCATAGGTATTGGTACGTACCTGAGCCCCGACGGTCTTAGCCATTGTGACGATTTTCCATCGACGAAACAAGACTGCGGGTCGGTCGACGCGATTGTCGCGATTAGCGGAGGCGATACGCCTGCGCGTGCGACATGGGCGATAGAAATGTACAAGCACGGCTGGGCACCGCTACTGGTCTTTTCTGGCGCGGCTGCCGATAAGTCCGGGCCGTCAAATGCTGAAGTCATGAAGCAACGAGCGATTGCGGCAGGTGTTCCGAAGACCGCGATTCTCATGGACGGGACGAGTGCAACAACGAAACAAAACGCTGCGAATACGACGAATATTTTCGTACAGCACAATATACAGTCGGTCATACTCGTGACATCGGCGTATCATCAGCGTCGCGCCGGGTTGGAGTTTGGCAAACGCGCAGGCGGCGAGATCAAAATAGTTAATCACCCGGTGCAGTCGGATGATCAGTGGAATGCTTGGTGGTGGACTACCCCGACGGGCTGGTACTTGGCGACAAGTGAAATAGTGAAGATTATTGCGTTTTATGCGGGAGCGAGCCGCTGATGAAAGTATACGTTGGCATGAGCGGCGGCGTTGATTCGTCGCTGACAGCTGCGCTTTTGAAAGAGCGGGGCTACGATGTGACTGGTGTCTACATGAAAAACTGGACACAAGACATGCCAGGACTCAAATGCCCGTGGGCGGATGATTTGGCGGATGCCAAGCGCGTGGCTGTACAGCTAGGAATTGATTTCGAGGTGTTTGATTTTGAAAACGAATACAAGCACAAAGTCGTCGATTACATGATAGAGGAATACAGAGCCGGTCGTACGCCAAACCCGGATATTATGTGTAATCAAGAGGTAAAATTCCGACTGTTTTTGGACGCGGCGCTGGAGCGTGGTGCCGATATGATCGCGACGGGGCATTACGCCAGCGTTGAAGACGGCGTACTCAAAATGGCAAAAGACCAGAACAAAGACCAAACATATTTTCTCTATCGCGTCACTGGCGAGGCGTTGCAGAAAACGTTGTTCCCTCTTGGCGAATTCACGAAGCCCGAAGTGCGCAAAATGGCTGAAGAACGCGGGCTTACGACCGCAGCGAAACCAGACAGCCAGGGTATCTGCTTTGTTGGGCAGGTCGGCATCCGTGATTTTTTGAGTGAGTATGTGGAGCAAAAGCCAGGCGCCATCATGGACAAGCAGACGGGTGAGAAAGTCGGTATGCATGACGGCGCGATTTTCTATACGCTCGGTCAGCGCCATGGCCTCGATGTCGGGGGCGGTCTGCCATACTATGTGGTCGGCAAAGATATGGATAAAAACGAAGTCTACGTCAGCCGCGATTTAAATGCCGAGCAACTCTGGAAAAAAGAGGTGGAACTTACCAATATCCACTGGATCAATCCGAACCACCAACTACCCGCCACCTACCAAATCCGTGTCCGTCACCGTGCGCCGCTGGTGCCAGCTACGCTTGAAGAAAATGTACTCAAATTAGACCAGCCGCAACGTGCAGTTGCGGCTGGTCAGTCGATAGTGTTGTATGACGGCGATGTCTGCCTAGGTGGTGGAATCGTCGCGTAGGCGCCGTTTCTGTTTCTTCTCGGACTACGCTTACCTTAGCTGAATAGTATATTTGTCAATGCGTCGGTATAATAAGCAGCAACATGGATAACCAAAACAAAGATGAAGTGAAAAAGCCGATCGACTTCAGTTCGCTCTATCCAAAGCCAAAAACGTATGACGAAATCCAGGAGAAGCGCGAGCAGCTAGACCAGAGGAGGTATGAGAGTACTCACGATATTGAAAAGCCTATTGGTTTTATGGGTACTCTTGTTGTCAACCTCGTTATCATGGTGCCGTATATCCTTAGTTTTCTGTCGATTGCCGCGATTCTCTCGTATGACAGTGTATACGAAGTTATGAAATCACCCGTAGATCGCATTAATATCAGCTTGCTTACGATACCGGCAATCTTTCCTTGGTACTTTGCGATACGAACGCTGCGCCGTATACTGCGGGGCTATCAAGTGTCCCTTATAGCGCTGCTCGTCGTATACGCTCTCTTTATAGCGCCGGTTCTGGACATAAGTGTCTATCTTCACGGCAGAAACGTCCCAGACATTGCTATTTTCGCGGGCACCTTCGTGCTAAGCCAGCTATATATCTGGTCGGTCGCCTACACTCTCAAGGATAATAAAGCGAGGTTGTTCCGAGCCGCGCTTCCCGCCGCGCTCGTACTCCCTCTTGCTATAGTAGCCATCATCTATTAGGAACCTTCCCGTGTCACTCGGCTGGTCTAGGCCGGTTCGTTGTATCTTTAACGCTTATGCTTTAAAATATTCTTATACTTGAAGTATGAAAAATTCTATGATGATACCAACGATACATTCAAGAAAAGCAAAGTATGAGGGCTTCACCCTCGTGGAACTCATCATCGTGATTGTGGTCATCGGTATCTTGGCTGCGATTATCCTCGTGGCTTATAGCGGGATTTCGAGCAAAGCAAAAGAGTCGGCGGTACAAAGCGACTTATCGAACATAGCGAAGCAGCTGGGTATATACAAGGCGAGAAATGGACAGTATCCAACCTCTGTATCCGAGATGAAGGAAGCGGGGGTCAAGGTGTCGCAAAGTAACTATTCCGTCGACAGAAACAATGTTTATTATTGCCGTAGTGCCGATAAGCAAACATACGCCGTAGGCGTTGAGGCGGTGACGGGGAAGCAGTATTACCTCGTAGATGGCTCCATAAAAGCAACAACTGGCTTAAGTGCTGCGCATACGTGCGATCAGGCGGAACCGCCAGATGGAACTGGAGCAGTAGGGATTGCTTCTGGTTATGTCTGGCATGTCGATACTAGTACGGGTGGCTGGAATAACTGGATTAAATAATCGGACGGAATAACTGTGAGCGCTAGAAATCTGCAAAAAGGCTTCACCCTCGTGGAACTCATCATCGTGATTGTGGTCATCGGTATCTTGGCTGCGATTATCCTTGTGGCGTATAGCGGGATATCCGCTCAAGCACGCGAGGCAAAAAGAGAGGCGGATCTGGATCAATACTACAAAGCGATAATGGTCGCGCGTATTAACGAAGGGAAGGCACTCCGCTATATTACCGGGAGTGCATACTCCATGGGTTCATGTAATCGTCCGGCCGACAATCCAGACGAGACTGAACCGAAAGACCTCCCGAAGTCCCATGCATGTTGGGTAAAATATTACAATGACCTCAGTACCATTGGCGCGGCGGCACACGTGAATCTGGACGGCTTGCGCGCTGGAGACCCAGACGGTAATCCGTACATGATGGATGAAAACGAAGGCGAGAACTGCAACCCCGACAGGCTATATGTCTACACGGGCAATGGCATTAGCACCCGGATGGTCAAGGAAGTGCCACGGCTGAGTGATACTTGCTGATGAGATGACACGAATATGCTTATGGTAAACTATCAGCATGACAGAAATATCGAAACAACGCGGTGACGTGCAGGTTGTCGTTTTTGCGACACTTACGCTGGTCGTCCTGGCACTTATCGGTGTACTATTTTGGCAAAACTTCATAGTAAAGCCAGAGTCTGATAACTCTCGCGCGGCCGTCACGGAAAATACAGAAAGTATCGAAAGCGCTAAAAGCACTACTGATTCCACGGCTTTAACTCCGACACCCAGTGTCAATCTGGTAGCAGAGGCAAAATCAGGCATTTCAGAGTCGATGAATCGTTCCGACTTCAGCGGCCTGGAGAAGTATCTGGCACCGACCGTCGAAATGGCGATTAGCCATACAGACTCGGGTGTGCTGCGTCTTTCAGGTAAAGAAGCGGTCGCGACTTTTCACAAGTATTTCAGAGACTATGCAAACAGCAACAAGCAGCCTGTCGTGACTGAATGGACGCTTGCGGATTTTAAAGACATTACGAACAAAAAGCTTAAGGATCAGGCCGCTGCTTCAAAATTCTTTGATTTTTCCGGAACATACGTCGGCATAGGAAAAGGATCCACTGATGATGCATTTGCAGCCTTCCGTCTAAACGACGAGGGAAAGATTACCTATATCTTCTACGGCTTTATCTACGGATATTAACGCAAACCCTCTCGTAAGTAGTTTCAATAGAACTCTGGTGGCGAGATTGTCGTTGAGATGTTACTATAACAGAGATATATGGACACTCAAACGATTCGAAATGAATATCTGAAGTTTTTTGCTGAGCGCGGACACGCGGTGATTAAGCGTGCACCGCTCGTGCTGCATGATGACCCGACGACGCTCTTTACCGGCAGCGGCATGCAGCCGATTATCCCGTACCTGCTGGGCGAGCCGCATCCAGAGGGCAAGCGGCTGGTGGATAGCCAGACCTGCCTGCGCGCGCAGGATATCGATGACATTGGTGACAACCGTCACACGACATTCTTCGAGATGCTGGGCAACTGGAGCTTCGGCGACTATTTCAAGGAGCAGCAAGTCGAGTGGATGTTCGAGTTTCTGGACACGGTCGTGCAGCTGGATATGAGCAAGCTCTACGTGACATGCTTTATCGGCGCGCCGGAGTACGGAATCGAAAAGGACACCGAAGCCGCAGAGGTCTGGAAGCGACTGTTCGAAGCAAAAGGTCTGAGCACTGGCATGCAGGATATTGGTAGCGAGGAGGATGGTTACCAAAAAGGCATGGAAGACGGCGCTCGAATCTTTTTCTACGACGGTAGCAAAAACTGGTGGTCGCGAAACGGCGCGCCGGAGAGCACGCCCGTGGGCGACCCGTGCGGTCCGGACAGCGAAATGTTTTATGATTTTGGCACGCCGCACAATCCGGAATACGGTGAGCACTGTCATCCCAACTGCGACTGCGGTCGGTTCATGGAAATCGGCAACAATGTCTTTATGGCGTATCGCAAGGTTGCTGAGGGCAAGTTTGAGCCGCTTGAGCACCCGAATATCGACCACGGCTCCGGCCTGGAGCGCATCGCCGCTGCCAAGCTAAACGACCCCGATGTGTACAAAATCAGTCTCATGTGGCCGATCATCCAGAAGCTCGAGCAGATGAGTGGCAAAAAGTACGACAGCCATACCGAAAGTATGCGTGTGATTGCCGATCACCTGCGCGCAGCGACATTCCTAGCCGTTGACGGTTGTGTACCGAGTAATAAGCAGCAAGGTTATGTGATGCGCCGCCTCGTGCGCCGCGCCATGGTCAAAGCATTCGACCTAGGCGTTGAGCAGAATTTTATGCAAGAAGTCGTGCCAGTTATTGCTGACCTGTACCATAGCGACTTTCCAGAAGTTGCTGAGAATCGCGACACTATCATCGCCGTACTCGTGAAGGAAGAAAAGGCCTTTCGCCAGACGCTACGCAAGGGGCTACAGCAGTTTCCAAAGCTTGCGGCGGATGGTCTGAACGGTGAAGTTATCTTTACGCTGTATGATACCTACGGCTTTCCAGTTGAACTATCAACCGAAGAGGCATTCAAACAGGACGTGAATCTGTCTGAAAATTGGCGCGAAGAGTTCGACGCCAAAATGGCCGAGCAGCGTGCTCGCAGCCAGACGGCAGCCAAAGGCGACTTCAAGGGCGGCCTAGGTGGCCACACGCTGCAGCACAAGAAATACCACACCGCGACCCACCTGTTACAGTCCGCACTGCGCGAGATTTTCGGTACTGAACTGCGTCAGCACGGCAGTAACATTACTGAGGAACGTCTGCGTTTCGACTTCAACCTCGACCGCAAAATGACGCCAGAAGAAATCACTCGCGCCGAAGAGCTGGTGAACGGTTGGATTGCCGAAGACCTACCGGTTAGTTTCACGATGTATCCAACCCAGCAAGCACTTGATATGGGCGCCATCGGTCCGTTCGGCGAACGCTACGATGAGCAGGTGAAAGTCTACCAAATGGGCGAAGGCGATCACATTGCCAGCCTCGAAATTTGTGGCGGTCCGCATGTGGATCACACCGGCCAGCTAGCCGAAGGAAATAAAGTCTTTAAAGTTTTGAAGGAAGAGTCATCTTCTGCTGGAATCAGAAGAATTAAGGCGGCGCTAGTTTAGGGGTGAGCAGCCCGAGCGGCGGATTTATTCCGCGCGCGGCGCGATGAGAGGGGATATTCCCCTCTCATAAGGCGGAGCCGTTAAAAAAGAAGAATCATCCAGCGCCGGTATCCGCCGAATCAAGGCCGTCTTGGCTTAGTATTCCAACTGTACGATTTCGCTGTACTTCATCGCTGCTGATGTCAGCAAATGAATACTGTGCAGCATAGCCTGTCCGAATATCTGAGATGAGCCGAACGGTATTGCTTGGTGTTCGGCTACGATATCGGCTTTTGCGTCCATTAATCTCAGGTATTTTGGCGCCATAAGCGCGACTGGTATATAATAGTGACAATTATGGTTTTCGAAAAAATCCGCTCAGTACGCAAAGGCGAGTCTGACGATAGCTACATCGTCGGTCTCGATATTGGAACCGAATTCGTTAAGGCGCTGATAGCGAAAGTCAATGGAGAGAATCTGGACATCGTGGGCGTTGGTCGCGCTCGCCAGGATGTCAGTGACATGCACGGCGGCGCGATAGCCGATATCGCCGGTGTGGTACACAACTGCGAAGAGGCGCTGGCGGAGGCTGAGGATCAAGCAGGTCTCCAGGCGAAAAAGGCCGTTATCGGTATCGCTGGCGAGCTGGTTAAGGGTGTGACGAACACTATCAAGTACCGCCGGCCACAGCCTGACAAGCCGCTTGATGTTCGCGAGATGGAATTTATCATCGAGAAGGTACAGGAGCGAGCACAGGGCAAGGCGCAGAAGCAAATCGCGCTAGAGACTGGCAACGAAGACGTCGAGGTTAAGTTGGTTAACAGCGCTCTCGTCAGTATTCATATAGATGGCTACAAAGTGTCGAATCCTATCGGTTTTCAGGGCAAGGACGTATCGGTGCAGATTTACACGGCGTTCGCGCCGATGGTGCATATTGGTGCATTGGAGCATGTGGCTGAAGATTTGGCGTTGGAGCTGGTTGCAGTGGCGGCCGAGCCTTTCGCGGTCAGCCGCAGTGTGCTTGGTACCGATAGCAACAGTACCTTTACGGCCGTTTTGGCTGATGTTGGCGGCGGTACGACCGACATAGCTGTCGTTAATGATGGCGGTGTCGAGGGTACGCGCATGTTCGGTATCGGTGGACGTAGCTTCACCAAGACGCTTATGACTGATATGGATCTTAGCTATGCTGACGCCGAGAAGCTGAAGCTTCACCTAGGCCATGAGCAGATAAAAGCGTCCGTCAAGAAGCAAGCGAATGAAGCGATCGACAAGACGCTTGAAGTTTGGCTGGCCGGTGTCGAGCTGGCACTGAGCGAGTTTGATTCGGTTGACCATCTGCCAAGTAAGATTCTTCTCTGCGGCGGTGGTGCTAGCTTAGACCAATTGGTCGAGGCATTGTCTGGACGTGACTGGTACAAGGAACTGCCGTTTACCAAGAAGCCGGCCGTTCACCATATCCAACCGTCCGAAGTTGTCGGCATCAGTGACACCACCGGATCGGTTACCGACCACACGTTCATTACTGCTATGGGTCTGCTACGGGTCGGCTATGATACAATTGTCGGCAGTGGTGACAGCGACACGATCAAGGATAAAGTGAACCGCTTGTTAAGAATTTAGGTTAGATAGGTATGCAGCAAAAAGACGTTATTTACATCGATGTCGAAGACGACATTACCGCCATTATCGGCAAGGTCAAAGGGGCTAAGGAAAAGATTGTTGCCTTAGTACCACCCAAGCGCACCGGCGTGCTGCAAAGCGCGGTTAATTTGCGATTGCTGGCCAAGGCGGCTGATAGCGAAAAGAAACGCCTCGTACTGATTACTGGCAACTCAGCACTTGCCGGTCTGGCCGCCAGTGCCAAGATTCCGGTGGCTAAAACATTGCAGTCCCCACCGAAACTAGCCGACGTTCCGGAAGCTGATGACGATGACGAAGACGATGTCATTGACGGCAAGCAGCTGCCTGTCGGTGATCATGCTGGCATGAAAAAGGACGACGATGACGCCGAAGAAATTATTGTTCCTGCGGATTTGGATAGTATCGATGTCGATAACGACGCTCCGACCAAACCGGTCAAATCAGACAAACAGGCTGCTAAAAAGCGTGTCAAAGTGCCCGACTTCGGTACCTTCCGCAAGAAGCTTGTTCTCGGTATAAGCGGCGGTATCTTGCTGGTCTTGTTCCTCGTGTGGGCGATTGTCATCGCGCCGCATGCTACTGTCGTCGTGAGCGCCAAGACTTCACCTGTTGAAGTCAAAAAGGCGCTGACTATTGGTGATTCGTTGTCGAACGACCCTACGAAGAATACCCTGTCCTCGATCACGCAGACCGACAAAGTATCGACGGATGTCGATATCGAACCGACAGGTACCAAAGAAGTTGGCGAAAAGGCGACTGGCACGGTCGTATTCTCCAACTGCCAAGATCCAAGCAGTCTGACTATTAACGCCGGCACGTACATCAGCAATCATGGCAACAACTACGTCGTTCAGTCGACGGTTGTCGTACCTGGCGGTAGCGGCAACTTCTTTACCGGCTGCACCTCTCCGGGTCAGTCGGAACCGGTAAAAATCGTGGCAACTGATATTGGCGATAAATACAATACTGCGGCAGATGCTCAATTTACCGTTGCCGGCTTTACGAACAAGATGACGGCCTCGACTGATGACGGTATTACTGGTGGTGAATCACATGAAGCGACAGTCGTCACTGCCGACGACGTCCAAAAGGCACTCGACGAGTTGAAGCAGAAAAACACCAACGACCAGAAGAAGAAGCTTGCTGGCAAATTCAGCGACGGCATCAAGGTCATCAACGAGACCTTCACGAGTACATCAAGCGAGCCTAAGCTCGCGCCCGGTATCGGCGAAGAGGTCAAGGACGGCAGCAAGGCTAAGATGACTGTCGAGGTTACGTACACCCTGATGGGCGTTTCCAAAGACGCGCTGGATGATTACCTGAACACTGTTATTGAAGATCAGTTAGGCGGCACCAATGACAAGCGGATTTACGACAGCGGTGCCTCGAAGGCGAGGTTTTCAGAGTTTCAGGCTGCGACCGATGACAAGCCAACAACCGTTCGCGTAGAGGCGACAGGTCAAGTTGGTCCGAAGATCGACGACAACCGTATAAAGGAGCTCGTCCAGGGTAAGCGCAGTGGAGAAGTGATTGGTCTGATCAAAGCCATCGACGGTGTCAGTGATGTCGATGTCAAACTCTCTCCGTTCTGGGTTCAGGGCGTACCTGGCGACACCAAGAAAATAACCGTTGAATTCAAACTCATCAACAATGATTAGCAGGAGGACAGTATGAGTTCTCTTCTCTCTCTCGATGTTGGCACCAAGCGTATCGGCGTCGCGGCTGCCGATACTACCGTACCCGTAGCGCAGCCGCTTGTGACGCTCGAGGTAGACGGCACTGAGATCGACAAAATCAAGCAGCTCGTACAAGAGCGTTCGGTTGAAAAGGTAGTAGTGGGTTATCCGCGCAATCAAGCGGGTGACGCGACCGAGCAAACGGCGTTCAGTGAGGCGTTCGGTAACAAAGTAAAGGATTTCGTAGAAATTGCTTTCCAGGACGAATCGCTGACCAGTGTTATGGCAGAAGACCGGCTAAAGGCCAGCGGCAAGCCGTACAGCAAGGCCGACATCGACGCCTTCGCCGCCGCGATTATCCTACAAGATTATCTGGAGCAAAATCATGCCGCCTGAGAACAAAAAACCGCGCCCCTCGCTAGATGGCGTCCGCCGTCCGGTACGCAATAATAATCCGACGAGGCGGCCAAAGCCGGATCTCCGACCCGACCATGAGCTCCCAGCGCCAAAACCAGAGCCGCTGATCGAAGATCAAGGCAACGATATGATGCTAGATCCGGGCGGGGGCGAAAAGACGCCCGCTATCGGACTGCCGAAGCGCCGTCATTGGCGCCGATGGGTTGCTATTGTCGGCGGTATTATATTGGTAGTTTTGGTAGTACTTGCGGCTGGCGCGTACGCTTGGTACCAGCGTGAGCTGACACCGGTGACAAGTGACACGACTAAGCACGTTCGCGTGGTGATCGAGAGCGGCGAGACGCCCGATGCTATCGCCGACGAGCTAGAGTCTGCCGGTGTGATTCGTAGCAGCTTGGCATTTACGATCTATACCAGGCTGACCAATACCCGGGACAGTCTGAAGGCTGGCGTATACAACCTGCAGCCGAGCCTTTCGACAAAGGCAATCGTTGACCGGCTTGTCGACGGCAAACAAGATAACTTCCGCGTAACCTTCCTTCCTGGAGACACCCTGGCAAACGGTCGAAAAGCGCTTTTGAGCTTGGGTATATACAGCGAATCCGACATAGACGCGGCACTTAGCAAGACGTACGACGGTCCGCTTTTCGCGACCAAGCCGGCGGGTACCGACCTCGAGGGGTATTTGTTCGGTGAAACGATCGAATTTGATTCTTCGGCCACCGTGGAGACTATCTTGCAGCGCTTTTTTGACGAATATGCCGCCTTTATTGACCAACATGACCTTGTCGCGGCCTTTCAGAAGCAGGGTCTGACGCTATACGAGGGCATTACGCTGGCATCAATCGTTCAGCGCGAGATCTCAAGCCCCGACCCGAACACCGCAAGCAACGATCAGCGGCAGGTCGCTCGGGTGTTTCTGAACCGTCTGGCGGCTGGTATGACGCTTGGTTCGGACGTCACATACCAGTATGCCGCTAAAAAGATGGGTGTGGCGCCCAACCCGTCGCTTGACTCGCCGTATAATACGCGTATACACCCCGGTCTGCCGCCCGGTCCGATCGCCACGCCCGGAAAAGGCGCATTACTGGCGGTTGCAAACCCGGCAGACAACGATTACCTGTTTTTCCTTAGTGGTGACGACGACGTGACGTATTTTGCTGCTACCGATGCTCAGCATCAGCAAAATATCGCCAATCATTGTCAGAAAAAGTGCTTGATTAACTAGTGATAACAGAGGTCAACATATTATAAAATATATTGACATATATTTCAATAAAGCGTAAACTGGTTCTTAGCACATTTGCGTTTCATCACCTTACAGACACGAGGATTACAGGTTGACAGCTGAATCCGGACAGCGTGTCTGTGCGAGTGGGAGTAATGAGCGTAAATGAGCCTACCGACAAATGTCGCACGGGTACGACAATACAACTTTTCGAAACTAATAATAATTAATGAAGAAATGGTCGACACGTACCCCGTTCCCTCCGTCCAATTGCGAGATGGCGAGAAGAAAGACAAAGTAAGGTAGCGCCCTTGTAGCAATACGAGCGGCAGGAGAACGATAATTCGTAATCAATCAACAACGGACGACGATCAATCGTCAGCCGTCCGCTTGAAAAAACAACTGTTTTCGAGCAAAAAACGCCGCAAAACAAATAGGCCAAAACTAATTGTTCTGACTGCTTACGGAGGCGTATTTACGCTTATTGTTTCCGTTATCGCTGTCGGATATCAACCGCCTCAGCCAATCGCCGCAGATTCAACTGCTACGGCGAGCGCTGTCGTACAAACACCGCTTGCCACCCCGGACACAAGCAAGCCAACGGTCGATGAGCTGGTCGCCTCAGATGTCGCTGTCAACTTAGCTGTACAAACGAATATGGCAATCGCCCCGAACGTGGCGAACTTGTCAGTTTCGCTTGCAGCCAAAGACGCGCTCGCGCAGACGAGTGACACCGCTATTGTCAAACCGGAAGTTATCCAGCCGACAATTGGTAGCCAAGATGTGACAACCTATGTCGTAAGGGTAGGCGATACCGTTGATACCGTTGCTGCGAGCCATGGATTGCAACCTGCCACGGTAAAATGGGCAAATGATTTGGTTAATAACTCGCTCACTCCAGGTAGGAGCTTGACTATCTTGCCGGTTGACGGTGTGCTCTATACTGTGCAATCAGGCGATACGACAGCAGGTCTTGCCTCTACGTACAAAGCGAGTGAAGACCGTATTATATCGTTTAACAACCTCGAGATTAGCGGACTGAAACCAGGTCAAAAAATTGTTATTCCTAGTGGCGTCTTACCTACCGAGCAACGTCCTGGCTATGTCGCTCCGCGCGTTTCGATTCTAAGCTTTTCTGGAATTAGCGCAGGTGGAAACGGCTACGCGTACGGTTATTGTACCTATTATGCTGCCGCCCGTCGCGCACAGTTGGGCAAACCAATTCCGGGCAACTGGGGCAATGCAAACAGCTGGGCGTATTATGCTGCCGCACAAGGATTCAGCGTTGGTAACACGCCGCAGGTAGGCGCGATTATGCAGAACGGTGGCGGTCTTGGGCACGTCGCTATTGTCGAAGCAGTTAACCCTGGTGTCTCTATTACGATTAGCGAGATGAACGGCTACCGCTTCGGTGGCGGCTGGAATCGAGTCGGTCGTGGTGACATTTCCTGGGGTCAGGCTACGAGTGGCGGCTATCGCTACATTTACTAAATAGCTGAACGAGACGTAACAGAGGCATAAGTACTTTATGCCTCTGTTGTTTTATGGTATAATTAAGTAAATATGTTCGTAGATACAGCAACGGTAACGATCTCAGCAGGAAAAGGCGGCGATGGAGCCGTCAGTTTTCGGCATGAGATATATGTCGACAAGGGGGGTCCTGATGGTGGTGATGGCGGCAAGGGCGGCGACGTAATCTTTGAGGCTACCGAAAATCTCAATACGCTACTGGACTTTCGCTATCAGCCGATACTCAAGGCTCAGGCGGGTAGCAATGGCGCCAAGGCGAAGCGCCACGGCAAGTCGGGGCAAGATCTTGTCGTCAAAGTACCGATGGGAACGATTATCCGGCGCGATGGCAAGATGGTCGCCGATTTAACGGCGCATGGCCAGCAAGCGGTTGTCGCTCACGGTGGTGACGGTGGGTTTGGCAACACGCACTTTAAATCATCTGTTCGTCAGACACCGCGCATGGCCGAACGTGGCGAGCCGGGTGAGGCTTTCGAGGCCGAGTTAGAACTCAAACTACTAGCTGACATCGGCTTGGTGGGATTGCCAAATGCCGGTAAATCGACGTTTTTGAGCGTCGTGACGAATGCTCGACCCGAAATAGCTAACTATGCTTTTACCACCTTGACGCCAAACTTGGGCGTGGCGGATATCGACGATGGCAGTTTGCTGATTGCCGACATTCCAGGACTCATCGAGGGTGCTGCTGAGGGCAAGGGTCTGGGCGACCAGTTTTTGCGACACGTGGAGCGCACGGCAGTGCTACTGCATCTAGTAGACGCCTATAGCAACGATATTGCCGCGGATTACCGGACAATTCGTGACGAGCTGACTAAATACTCCGAAGAGCTCGCCAGTCGACCAGAGGTCGTTGCACTAACGAAAACCGATGGTCTGGATGAGGATATGATAGCCATGCAGACAGACGAGCTACGAAAGGTAATAGCCAAGGGCACGCCGGTAGCAGCGATTTCCTCGACTGCACACCAGGGGTTGACCGAGCTTTTGCGCCAATTGCGACAAAAAGTGGATACAGCGCGTGAAGCTGCTGTTTCTGACGGGGAAGATGAGCCCGGAGAAGGTGTGCCGGTTATTCGTCTGGGGTCTGAGGCGAACTCAGAGGCATGGACAGTAACGAAAGAGGATGACGCGTACGTCGTGCGTGGCGACAAGATCGAAAAGTTTGCTCGCCGAACCAACTTTGATCAGTATCAAGGAGTTAATCGCCTCCGTGACATCATGAAGAAGATGGGTATTACACACGAGCTTGTACGCCAAGGTGCCGAGGGAGACAGTACTATCCGGATAGGTGCCGACGAGCTGACGCTCCTTGAGCAGCAGACAGACGACTAAGAATATCGGGCAACGCCGATAGTATGAGAAAATTCATTTTGAGTATTGACATATTTAATCATAAATGCTACAATAGGTATACCATTGGGTGAGGTAAACCGATACCTGAGTGGTACATTGACAAGTTGAACATGTTTCCATGGTGGCTTTTTGTGTATGAGACGTACATAAAAAGCCGCCATGGAGCGGTGTCGCTGCAGAGCGACAACCGAGAGAAAAACGCAACTGGAAAGGGGCAGCGTGCCTCATCTGTTGTACGAGTGTCGTAGCTTACACTACTGACATCTCTGGATTGAGCGCGCGACTCGAGTTCGCGCGTTGTCGGATATAGGGAATTGGGCGACAAGGATACGTTCCTCGCCACTGGCTATATGCCCCCTCAGGGTCCTCACTTGTACGACCGCTGGCATTGTGACCATCGGGGTTAATGCGTCGTAAGGCGTTAACTGTTACTAAAGGCAACCGACACAAATAACTCAATACAGGCTACGTGTTTATTGCACGGAGCTGTAGGGGAGAGCGGTTTCGGCCGCTCTCCCCAAAAGACTTTTTCTCAACACGTTTAACGAATCACGGCCGATCCTATCGCTGAGCAATCGCGAGGATTACGGCCACATCGCCCGCAGGGTGTACGGGCGGCTGAGGAGCGCCCCGGGAGTAATCCTGGAGGCTGAGTTGCTGAGCATTTGCGCTGCCAAGGAACAGCAACATCTCCTACCCACACCCTGCGGGCACACCGCCTTTGTTGTTTGCGCACATAGCAGACAACAAGGCGGTTTTTTCATTTGTCGTTCCTTACGCGGCGGACTACAGAAGTAGTGGTTGAAGGGCAGTCTAAGAATGTTGCGTGGGTGTACCCGAGAGATGAGCGGATATAGTGGATGTCTGCGAGATAGGTTGGCCAGCTTCCGTCGTCTCAGCTTTGATCGTGAAGTTGAGGTTCTTTGCCTGGGATGGGCTGCTAGTGAGACCACTTGTTCCGTAGAAAGTGACGTTGAACTCCGTCACGTTGTCGAGAAGCTTTTCGTCCGCCGAACAGCCACCGTCCGAAGTCGTGGCGCACAATAGTGTACTATAGCGGTTATCGGACTCATTTGCGGCAACAAGACGTCGGTACAGTGAACCGTTACGTACGTAATATACGATAATATCGGCAAGGCCGGGATATACGTTATTCACAGGATCACCGCTTGTTGTTCTAGCTATAGTGGTGAGCACGATCGTGTCCTTGCTCGTACTTGTGTTTGTCGACCACTTTTTCCCGCTACTCAGCGGGCCGGCCGGATCTACCGGACTCGTAGCCAATACGCTGTCGGAAGCTCTCACGTCGCTATCTATACGGTTAACGGTCGACGAGAGTTCCGTGGTCAGGATGTTTCTCGCGACGCTGATGCTGTACTGCTTTGTCAGCGCGACGATAAATGCGACGATTGATAGTATAAGTAAACTCGATATAAAAATAGCAACGATCAGCTCAACGGTCGTAAAGCCACCCCTGTAATTCGAGGCAGTGTCAGTAGTTGTACGGTGCAAGGTCATTATACTTATTTATCGTGTAGCGTATTTGTCGTATTATATTGAGGAACAAACATTACCAGTTTAATGTTACTATAAGTACGATGAGTGTTCAAATATTACGAGTTCGCAACAGCAAACATGCAGACAAAGGCTTCACGATTGTCGAGATTATCGTCGTGATGGCGATACTGGGGATATCGGTCATAGGCTTGGTGGCGTTTGTTCAGTTGATACAAAACACGCAAAAAAACATCTACTACATGAACCTGGCCAACGAAGCGGCTCGTACTAAGATAACTGAGCTGCAAAACAAAGACTTCTCCACGATAACGAACGGAACAATTACCTTTACCTCCGACGACAGCCTGGACGGACTGCCGTCGGATCATTCCGCGCAAGCAGTCATCACGACGCCTACTTTAGCTCCCGCCAGCAAACAGGTTGACGTAACGATCAGATACAACGTCGGTTCACTTAACAAATACGTCGCGATAAGCGCGTATATTAATCCGGAGAAATCATGAAAAAGATAGAGGGCAAAGAACGCGGCTATCTGATGATATATGCCATTATATTGATTTTCGGATTCATGACGATCGGACTGACCGCTATGACCCTGGTCGGCGCGCAGTACAAGGCGGCGAAAGATAATGTTTATCGGCAAAACGCGTCATATGCCTCTCGCGCATGCGTCGCGGCGACGATACAGAAGCTGAAAGACGACCCTGACTTCGGCGGATACACTGATCAGGTGATATTTGACAGGACATCCCAGGGTGGTGGCAAGTCCGTGTGCTCGACGGTCGTTACTGGAAGCGATGATGATCCTCGGCAGATAGCGGTCACCAGCAATGTACTGCGGACAGATTCTGACGCGACACCCATCAGGTACAAGGCTGCTTCGGTAGCAGCAGCAGGCGAAGGAACGGCAAAGAAATACAGTGGTGTGACGATTGGGTATGGGGGATTGCACCTACCCTTTATAGGTATTTTTTCTGCGCCGCGTGTAGATGTACTTGGGTGGATGGGGACAGGCTCAAATTTAGCAAGTGGTGGTGATCAAACTCTTGTGGCAGATCACATACGGATAGCAAATATTAGTTGCGGCAGTACGAGCAACTGGCCGCAACCGTGCACGTGGTTGCCGATAGCCTTTCCTGCCGGCGTTTTTGGATATCTTGGAAAAGTCCAAGGAGACCTATGTGCACCCGGTCAGATTCCTCATACTAGATTGCCTGGACTTGATACGAGTTGTTCGCTGCCCGCCATGGAGATGCCCGCCTTTGACAAAAAGAGCTTCATCGAGAATCTTGACGGTCCAACTATCAATGCGGCAGATATATTTAACCCAGATAACTATCCTAATAGCTGTCTTCAGAGAGTGCAGATATTTCCTCCCTACCCGGTTTACGAACTTAAAGGGGGAACATATGATGTACCCGCTGGTGCGACCATCGTGGGTAATTTGGATCTCAATCTAGCCCCCCCTCCTAGTGGTGCATACCAGTATAATTCGAGTATTGAGTGTGAAATTCGTCTCCATGGTGATGTCTATATAAAAGGCGGCATCAACACCAACGCATTGGACAACAGAAAATTGGCATTGCGCCTGAAGGTAGCCGATAGCGTGACGGACTCAGACGTGACGGTCGTCGCAAACAGGCAGATACTCCTACAAGACGCTACATTTCCTGCAGGAACTAGCGGTGCCAGACTTCACCTTGTGGATTTTTATTCCTCCAACCTGGCATGCTCAGACAGCGAAACTGTTCCGTCTGCCACGGTCACGACCTGCCTGACACCAGCGCAGGCTCAAGAATCGGCAAGTGTCCTTCCGGAGGGTGGCGGTATTTTAACTACGGTAGCTGATGACGGCAGCGGCAGGAGACTCTTTGCGCCCGCTAAACATTATGCGTTTTTACTCCGTCCCAAAAATGGCTTACCGATGGATCATATGTCTCTATATGCTTACTATGCAGGAGTGGGTGGTAGCTGTGATTATAAGAAAGACATATCCGTCGGCGCGATCGCCGCTCAGATATATGCTAGTGGGGATGGATGTTGGGCATCGAATGTTTGGTCGAATATGGAAGTCATAGAAGAAGAATCGACCTTTGGCGCGCCGCCGCCACATAACGAGTTCGGGCTACTTGATTACTACCAGAAGCCACTTGAATAAAAAGAACGTTTTGAAATATTCGCGCAAAATGCTAAAGTTTAATTGAAAGAAAAGAGTAATAACAAGATGATGAGCCACAAGATACAAGCAAATGGAAGCAGGGGCTTTACCCTGATCGAACTCATAATCGTCATAGTCGTTATTGCGATATTGGCGGCGATCGTGATTATTTCGTATGCGAGCACTCGCAATAACGCTGTGAAGAACTCATACGAGTCAACCGCGCAGCAGGTAAAGATGAAGCTAGGCGAATATTTCACGGACAATAACCATTACCCACAGAATAAAACAAGTCTGGAGTCGTACCTGACTGCAGTCAACGCCGGGAGTTCGGTGACTGATGAATTCCACAAGAGCGCTTATGCGTATAACTCCTATAAAAATAGTTCAAAAGGGTCGTGTTCTGGTGCTAATTGCCAGTACTACGAGATAGTGGTCAACAAGAGCAACTGGAACGGCGGTTCATCAGACTCCAACCTCGTCGTAAAGCCATAGAACGTCCGTATTTACCGCAAGAAACGATTTCTTTTGTATACTGGAGAAAGTATGGCGCAGACTTTCTTCTTCTATGACCTCGAGACGAGCGGACTGTCGGGTAGGAATGACCGGATCATGCAGTTCGCCGGTCAGCGGACTGACATGGACTTGCAGCCGATCGGAGAACCAGTGAACATACTCGTGGCGTTGAACGACGATACGTTGCCGAGTCCTGACGCGCTTATGGTGACGGGTATTACGCCGCAGCAGACTGTCGCCGACGGTTATACCGAGGCGCAGTTTGCCAAGATATTGCTAGACGACATATTCACCGAAGACACGATTGCGGTCGGCTACAACAGTATTCGTTTTGATGATGAATTTGTCCGTCATCTTTTGTGGCGGAATTTTCGCGATCCATATGAGTGGAGTTGGCGTGACGGACGTTCGCGTTGGGACTTGCTCGACGTCGTGCGCATGACGCGCGCGCTCAGGCCAGACGGTATCCAGTGGCCGGTCGTAGACGGCAAGCCGGTAAACAAGCTTGAGCTCCTGACCAAGGAAAACGGTATCGATCATTTCAAGGCGCATGATGCCATGAGTGACGTCGAAGCGCTCATCGCGGTGACGCGACTCATCAAGGAAAAGCAGCCGCAACTCTACGGCTATTTGCTGAAAATGCGCGACAAGAACGAGGTTAAGAAACTGGTCAATTTGGATAATAAACAACCGTTTGTCTATACGAGTGGTCGCTACGATGCTACATACCAGAAGACAACGGTCGCGTTTCCGTTAACCGCTGGCAAGAACGGCAATGTTGTCGTCTATGATTTGCGTATTGACCCGGCTCAGTTCGTCGATCTGGACAGTAAAGAACTAGCGAAGAAAATGTATGCGACGTGGGAAGAACGGCAGGCCGAAGGCTTCGTGCCACTACCGGTCAAGGAGTTGCAATACAACCGCGCGCCGGCTGTCGCGCCGCTGGGCGTACTAGAACAGTCCGAGGGATGGGCGAAGATAGGTCTGTCAATCGACACGGTCGAGCAACACAAAAAGAAACTTCTCAGCGCGCCACACTTTGCCGAGAATATTCGCGAATTATTTGAGAGCAAGCCAGAATTCAAAAAGTCGCCCGATCCGGAGGCGCAACTATATGATGGCTTTCTGAATGATGCGGACAAGATACGTGTGCAGGCGGTAGCTGCGGCCGATGAAAAAACCCTCAGCGACATGCATCCGGACTTTCTGGACGAGAGGTTGAACGACCTGCTACTGCACTATAAGGCTCGCAACTTTCCGCGTAGTCTCAGCGCCGACGAATCTGTAGCCTGGGAAAAATGGCGAGTGGGGCACATACAGGCGGCGTTGCCGTCGTTTACGAAATCACTGGAGCGCCTTGGTCGTGGTTCTGCTGGTCAAAGTATCACCGACCACCAACAGTTTGTCCTGCAGGAAATCCAATTATGGCTGGAGAATATCGCGCCGGCGGATCTTAGTGACGCTGATTCACCGGAGTAATTTCCGTCTGGTCAAGACGACGGGCTAAGAGTTCAAAGACCACGACGCCTGCAGTCAACGTCATGATAGCCAGCATGATAGCTGGTGAAATACTCGTGCCAATGATGGGGAGTTCCCCTGCCAAGAGAAAGTTCAGTAACATGTTTGGGATGTTTAGCGCGTCGAGTAACAGCCAGACAAATGTCAGAAGAGCTAGGGTATTGATTGTTTTTCTCATGCTGTACACCTCACGTTGTTACCTGATCTTTATATTAATATAGCATATTAATAACAAATATGCAAATGTCCCCAAAGTTGCTTTTACAGGAAGAATATGCAACTATAACATCAGCCCGATCAATGAGAGAAGGGAGACTGCTATGGTCTCTGGGCATGCACCGGTCGTAAATGGCCGGAAAAACAAGTGGCGTCACGCTTGGTTGGTGATACCAGTGCTCGTGATTCTGGCAGTGTGCGGCAGCGTCTACGCGTTATCGAACAGCGAGCCGTCGTACGACGTCAATAAGGCCGTGTTCCACGAGGGTCACCTCTACGCGAACTTTAAACCGGCTCGAGTAATCGGCGGCGATGCGGACAGGTACGTAGCTGGCACGCCTGTGGTGTACGACACGCTGTGGGGTTCGCCGACACGTGCTGCGGAGTTCACCGACGACGATGGCACGACCTACGGAGATTGTGTCGGTGGATTCTATCCCGGTGATTCGTTCAATCCCTGGCTCAACCCGCCGTACAGAGCACTCATCTGCAAGGAACTTCCCTGAACGTCCGCCACGACAAGGTCGTGCCTGTTTTGACCCTCGGGTCATACAGGCGCGGCCTTTTCTCATTCTACACACTGGAAAAATCTGCAAAAAATCTGTATAATAGTTTGGTTATGCCAGAGGTAATACGAGTAACCGGCGCGCGCGAACACAATCTCAAGGATATTAGTGTCGAGATTCCGCGCGATAAATTGGTAGTGATTACAGGATTGTCCGGTTCGGGTAAGTCTTCGCTTGCGTTTGACACCATCTATGCCGAAGGCCAGCGTCGTTATGTAGAGAGTCTATCTAGCTATGCCCGGCAATTTCTCGGTACTATGGATAAACCTGACGTCGACCAGATAGAGGGTCTGAGCCCGGCGATTAGCATCGACCAGAAGTCGACGAGCCGCAATCCGCGCTCGACCGTGGCGACCGTGACTGAGATTTATGATTATATGCGTCTACTGTTCGCGCGTATCGGCGTGCCGCATTGCCCGATTGACGGTGAGCCGGTGCAGCGACGGACGCCACAAGATATTATCGACACGATTCTGCAATACGATGAGAGCAAACGGCTCATGATCTTGGCGCCAATCGTCAAGGATAAGAAGGGCGAGTTCGCGCATGTTCCCGAACAATACCGACGATTAGGCTTTGCTCGCGCTCGGGTTGACGGCGTGGTTTACGCGCTCGACGAATTTCCTGAACTGCAAAAGAACTACAAACACGATATCGAAATCGTTGTCGACCGTATCGCTATCAATGACGACATGAAAAGCCGCGTGGCGCAGTCTGTTGAACAGGCGCTTGACCTCGGCGGTGGTATCGTTGAGATTCTCCGAGTGGATGATGACGAGACCGACGTATATTCGCAGCGCTACGCATGCGTGAACCATCCCAACGAAGAAATTCCTGAGCTTGAGCCGCGGCTATTTAGCTTTAATGCTCCGCAAGGTGCTTGTCCGGTGTGCACCGGTCTGGGTAGTCGTCTGGAGGTTGATCCGGATCTCGTGTTCAACCCTAATTTAACTATTAGCGAGGGCGCGATCCGACCGTATAATCGCGTCAACAGCGACGCTTGGTATATGAAGCGCCTCGCGGCTGTCGGCGAGAAGCATGGCTTTAGTATGAAGGTGCCGGTCAGGGAGTTGTCTGATGAGTCACTCCAGAAGATCTTGTACGGTACCGGCGACGAAACGTATACCGTCAGTATCGGTTTGGGTCGTAACTACACGTCGACGTACGAAGGCGTGATTCCGAATCTTGAGCGGCGCCATAAGGAGACAGATAGCGAATTTATGCGCCGTGATATCGAACGGTTCATGCGCGAACGCGAATGCCATGCATGTCATGGCGCACGGCTAAAACCTGTTGTTTTGGCGGTAACGGTGCATGGCATGAATATCATGGATGTTTGCCGCCTGGCTGTCGACGAGGCGCTGGAGCTTTTCACGAACAAGTTCGACCTGACCGAAAACGAACAGGTGATCGCTACCCAGATCCTGAAAGAAATTACTGCCCGGCTGAGCTTCATGAGCAATGTCGGCCTGACATACCTTGAACTATCACGCGCCGCCAATACGCTGAGTGGTGGCGAGGCGCAGCGTATCCGACTGGCGACACAGATCGGTAGCGGCCTACAGGGCGTGCTCTACGTACTGGACGAGCCGTCAATCGGCTTGCACCAGCGCGACAACGACCGATTAATCGCGACGCTGAAGCGCCTGCGTGATCTCGGCAATACTGTACTGGTCGTCGAACACGACGAAGACACGATTCGTCATGCCGACTATCTGCTGGATATCGGTCCCGGAGCTGGCGTCGCTGGTGGCCAGGTCGTGGCACACGGTACGCCGGACGAAGTAGCTGCAGATCCAAGCAGTATCACCGGCAAATACCTGTCCGGCAAGGAAAAAATCGATGTGCCCAAAAAGCGCCGGCCGATCGAAAAGGATCGCCAACTAGTGGTGCGCGGCGCGCGCGAAAACAACCTCCAGAATATCGACGTAGCGTTTCCGCTTGGGGTTCTGACTGTCGTGAGCGGAGTTAGTGGTAGTGGTAAGTCAACACTGGTGAATGATATTTTGGCCAAAGAGCTCTCGGCTCGATTGCATCGTAGCCAGGAAGTGCCGGGTGCGCACGATAGTATTGATGGTATCAACCAGCTGGACAAAGCGATCGTTATCGATCAGTCGGCAATCGGACGCACGCCGCGATCCAACCCTGCGACGTATACGGGTGTTTTCACGCCGATTCGTGAACTGTTTGCCAGCACGCCAGAAGCTAATATTCGTGGCTACAAGGCCGGACGATTCAGCTTTAACGTCAAAGGCGGTCGTTGCGAAAACTGCCAGGGCGACGGCATGATCAAGATCGAAATGCACTTTTTGCCGGATGTCTATGTTACTTGTGATGTCTGCCATGGCAAACGCTACAACCGTGAAGCATTGGAGATCAAATACAACGGCAAGACCATCAGCGACGTACTGGAAATGACAGTGGAGCAAGCTGCCGGATTCTTTGCTAATATCCCTGCAATTGCACGCAAACTCGACACGTTGGTTGAGGTGGGCTTGGGTTATATCCGTCTGGGACAGCCGGCAACGACTTTTAGCGGCGGCGAAGCGCAACGTATTAAGTTAGCGAGCGAACTTTCGCGCCGCAGTACTGGCCGGACGATGTATATTCTCGATGAGCCAACGACCGGACTCCATAGCGCCGATGTCAAGCGCCTCCTGTCAATCCTGCAAAAGCTGGTCGAGGGCGGCAATAGCATGGTGATTATCGAACACAACCTCGACGTAATCAAGACCGCTGATCACATTATCGACATGGGGCCGGAGGGTGGCAATGGCGGCGGCCAGATAATTGCTAGCGGTACGCCAGAGGCAATTACGAAAGCACCAGAATCATATACCGGCCAGTACTTGAAGTCGCTGCTGTAGTTAACGACGTAGTTTTTTGAACAGCTTTTCACGCGTCTTGCGGTCGCTGAGCGCGTGAACGAGCGGGCCGGCAAGTGATAGAACGATGATAAGCACGACAACCGGCAAAATCAGGGTGTCGATATTGATGCCGCGGTTTTCCAGCCACGTGCCCGCGTAGAATCCGATAACCGGTATACTGATCGTCCAGAGAGCAGCGCCAATGGCGTTATAGATCATCAAATCGCGGTAGCGCATATTGGCGACGCCAGCGACAATCGGTACGAACGATCGAACTGCTGGGATGAAACGACCCAGGATGATTGCTTTGCCGCCGTGCTTGGCATAAAACTGCTCGGCCTTTTCGACGTATTCATGACGAAACAACAGACGGTTTTCCTTTTTGACATAGCGTTTGCCTAGTCCTCGTCCGCTCCAGTATCCGATTGTCACGCCCGCGAAGTTCGCGATGAAAATCATCACGATAGCTAGCGACAGCGGGAAGTGGCCATTGGCGGCAAGCAGCCCGGCGGCAAACAGGAGGGTGTCGCCCGGCAAGAAGAAACCGAATGGAAAACCACTCTCAATAAAAACGACCGTTACGATGCCCGGCAGGCCAAGTGAAAGAATCAAATCATTAAGATGTTGCATGAGCATAATTGTATCATGATTGTGGTATAATAAGGGGAGTACTAATGCACGAAATCTTAGAGGAGAAGGCATGGCGAACGATATTTCATTGAAATTAGACCCCCGGACAGCGGCCGGTAAAAAGGTTGCGCAGTTGCGTCGTGACGGCTTCGTGCCGAGCGTTGTTTATGGCGGCAAAGCTGATCCTATCAACACGCAATCGGGCATCGTGGAAACGACCAAGGTGGCACAGCAGGCCGGTAGGCATACACCTGTTAACCTGATGATTGATGGCAAGAAAAAGCTGGCAATCATTAAGACAATCGATATTGACCCCGTGAAACATCAGGTGCGTCACGTAGCTTTTCATACGATTAACCAAAACGAAGTTATTACGACTGAAGTACCGCTTCACTTGGTAGGCCTGGGCGAAAGCGAGGCAGAGAAGGCTGGACTGATTGTCCTGCAAGCTCTTGAGCGCATCGAGATAAAAGCAAAGCCTGCTGATCTACCTGAATCGTTGGAACTTTCGATTGCCGGCTTGGTAACGACGGAAGACAAGATAACGCTTGCCGACATCAAACTACCAAGCGGTGTTGAATTTGCCGATGCTGAACAGAATCTCGAAGTTGTTGTCGCGAATGTCTACGAACCAAGCGCGCTTCAAGCTGCCAACGAAGCTGCTGCCGGTGATGCTGAGGACGCTGAAGACGTTGAGGCTGACAATGGTGGCGACACTCCTCAGGACAACCAAGAGGAAGAGACGAAGCCGGGCGGGAAATCCCAAGACGAGCCGAAGCAGTCGAACGTTGACGCCAACAAATGATAAATTGCCTGCTTGGCACATTTTGAATTTTTCGTTTGCGATACTCACGAGCCGTATATGAATACGGCTCGCTTCGTTTCTCAAAGAGAAAATCCAAACTGCACTCAAGCATACAATGTATGCCTCTCTAATAAAAAATCCGTCTCCAATACGGAACGGATAAGATAATCGGCTTAACCCGCCGTGACCAACGTAACAGATGGTCACGGCAGGGGGTTAAGTCAGGCGGCGACGAATTGCGGCAATCGCCGACGGTCGCGACCGGGGCGGCCGTGGTATGAGCGCTGGTCGTGCTTCACGTTTCGCTTGGAGCGACGGCCGGTCTCTCGATGGTCGTCGGTCGTGGAGACTTTGAGCGTCCAGATGCCATTCAGGTAAAACACTTCACCATCGGCGTACATGTCTTGGACGATCAGCGTGATGGTGCGGCGGCGGTGTGCAGCTTCCTGCGCGTACCTGAAGGAGCGTTGCCCCTTCTTTTCCAGCTGTTGGAACTTCTTGTCTTTCTTCAGGACGTGCCTGACGAGATCGTCGATGTCGGAGCCGACACTGCAGATGTCGTGGTTGAGTCCGCGGGCAAGTCCTCGATCCTGGTACAGGATTCGGTCGATGATTTCTCGTCGGACGAGTTCGCTCTCGAAGTGGACAGAATCGGCTGCGGTTCTGGTTTTGGACAACGTTGCCACTCTCCTGACTTGATTTGAATGAGGTGCATCGCGAGGATAAGTTATCCGGAGTGTCGTTACTCTGCGATGGCGCAATTTTATCCTAAAACTGAGATAAATGCAAATGCCAGAAACGATAACGGACCCGGTTCCGCATGACAACGTCGTTGTTGTCGTGCGGTTCCGGGTCCTGGACTGGCGAGGGTTAGGCAGCGAGTATCTCGATACAGGTGCATTCGGGAACGTTTACGCCGGCTGCTTCCTGGCGGCGGAGCAGTTTCCTGCTAACCGCGATATCGACGGCGTATTCAACGTCATCCACCGTAGCACCGGGACACACCTTCCTGATGAACCGCGCCTTGGCGATCTCGTCGTAGAGATCGTCGAGCTGGCCGCCCCAGATGAATCCCCCGCACTCCCTGGAGATGTAGCGGGTGACCATACTGGCCAGGTAGACGTACCACTCGGTGGCCGTACGCAGTTCCGCTGCGAGTTTCATGTCGGCTCTCGACGGTGCTCCTTTTCGGTGCTTCCAGTTCAACGCCTCGATGACGGCTTTGCCAGTCACCATTTCTTCGCTGAACGTCATTTTCAGCGCGCTGCGATGTTGGCGAACCAACTTCTTGCGGGCTTTGGCGTGTTTTGCTTCGACGTCCGCGAGTCGCGGCTGTTTTGCTTGGCGGCGGCGATCCTGCCTGGTGACCACTTCTTCTTGCACGTGAACAGTCACTTCAGACCTTCCCTCGTAATCGTAATGTACCACTCCCCGACCGAAACCGGTCAGTCGCGTCACGAGACGCACTATTTCAGTATGCGTGCATTATAACACAAACTGGTTATGAATGCAACGATACTGTTCCACGGGGGTGGCTATGCGATATCAGGAAAGAGGCTGTCGAGGCGTTCCTGCTCGTTGGCTTGGCGCTGTTGAAGGTCGTAGACTTTGCCTAGTTCGTCGAACAATTGGTCTGTATCATAATTAGTAAGGTCTCGCGTGTCCCATGTTTGCAGGGACTCGCCGAGAATATCCATATTCAAAGCCGACATTCTGGTCTGCGGTTTGCCTTCGCGATTCTTACCGTGATACTCGATGTAATAGCTGGTCTGGAGTGGTGGCGGTGTTCCCGGCTCCATGCATTGCTGATGGATTTCGGAGCCGATGACGACTGCATACGATTCACGAGTGGGATTTTTGTAGCGGTGGTAGGTGAGCACGGCAGTTGTTTCGGTCAGAGGCCACATCCATCCGGATGACATACCACTTTCCATATAGTTGAAGGTACGCTTGATTGAGAAGTAATCGGTGGTAGATACCGACGAGGCTGCTTGCTCTGCGCTGGGCTGTTCCTGTGATACAAGTAATTCGTCTATAAGGTCAGTGATTATTTCCAGGCTCTCACGATCAGCGTCCTGGTATTCCAGACGCTCTAGGTGCGGCATGCGGAAACGTTCCGACCGATCATTCATGCACTTGATGATACTACGAGTCCACCTCTTTGTCATCAGATGGTATAATATTCAGTAAATGCAGAGGATACTACTTTATTACAAATTCACGCCGATCCGCGATCCGGAGGCGGTCATGCTATGGCAAAAAACGTTGTGCGATAGCCTTGATCTGCGTGGCCGCATACTCGTCAGCCGCCATGGATTGAACGGTACGGTCGGTGGCGATATGAAAGACCTGAAAAAGTACATAAAGGAAACGAAAAAGTTTCCTAGTTTCAAAAATATCGTGTTCAAATGGTCCGATGGCGGTCGCGAGGACTTTCCGCGCATGAGTGTGAAACATCGTCGCGAACTGGTCGGGTTCAAGGCGAGCGATGAAGAGTACGACGTGGACGAAAATGGCGTGGTTGGCGGCGGACAACACCTCAAGCCAAAGCAGGTTCACGAGCTGATCGAAAAGTATGGTGACGACGTGGTGTTTTTTGATGGTCGTAATGCTCATGAAGCCAAAATTGGTAAGTTCAAGAATGCCATCGTGCCAAATACCAACACGTCGCGCGATTTTATCGCCGAACTCGAAAGCGACAAATATGATGACATCAAAGACAAGAAAGTCGTTACGTATTGTACGGGCGGTATTCGCTGCGAAGTTATCAGCGCAATGATGAAAAAGCGTGGTTTCAAGGACGTGTATCAAATCGACGGCGGTATCGTGAAATATGGTGAAGCATATAGTGACGATGGATTATGGGAGGGGTCGCTACGTGTGTTTGATGACCGTATGACGGTCGACTTCTCTGATCATGCCAAGACTATCGGCGAGTGTACGCATTGTGGCGGCCCGACAAACAACTTCGAAAATTGTGCGCGTGCCGAGTGTAATGACTTGGTACTGATATGTTTGAACTGCAAGCAAAATCCTGAGCTGCTTTATCATACCGAGGCCTGTCGTGAGCCGGCGAGGACGGCTGCCTAGTGCCGCATATTCACACTGAGCCGGGGCAGCATGACATCACCGCCAGTGCGTTAATCGTTCGTATGGTTGATGACGAGCCGAGAGTCCTCGTGCACATGCATCGTAAGCACGGCAAACTCATGCAGCTAGGCGGTCACGTGGAAATTGACGAGACACCGTGGCAGACGCTGGGGCACGAGCTGAAGGAAGAAGGTGGCTACGATATAGCGGATCTGAAGGTGCTCCAGCCATTTGAAAGACCGCTCGAGGTAAGAGGGGCAGTTGTTCATCCGGTGCCAGTCTTGTCGAATACGCATAGTGTCAATCAAGATCACTATCATTCGGACTATTGCTACGCCTTCGTCGCTGATAAGCTTCCGACAAGCTCACCTGCCGAAGGCGAATCGACCGACCTGAGATGGTTGACGCTCCATGAGCTTGGGGTTGCTGCTACCGCGGGTATCGCACTGAATGATGTTGTTGACATTTATGCGTTCGTTATTAACCAATGCTTACCAAATTACCACCAGATTGATGCTTCGGTCTTTTCGCTTTCCAAACCCAACTCCTCACTCCTCAAGCCTTGACGGTCGTGTGTAGGAGGTGTACTCTCGCTAGAGCATGAGCGAAGTGCAACCATCACACACGAACATCGAAAGCACACGGCCGGTTGGCCGTTTTTTATTAGGTCTTGAAGATCTTGAAAGCAAACACGACACGTATACGTACGCGTTACGGTTTGCTACTGACTACCAGGATATCTTGGATCATAACCGGCAGGCGTCGCGGGTTGCTGTCGAAGAAATCGACGGACAGCGCGTTGAGCTGGAGTTTGTTGCCGATCAACCAAACGGCGGGTACGTGTGGCGCATAGCCGTTGGAGCAGAGCAATATGAGCTTCATGCCGATAACTATGAAACATACGGCACATACTATGAGTTCACGTCGCAACGGGCGGTTTTGAGGCGACGGCATATTACCTCTATGACGGATTTGAGCGTGCTCGAGAGTGTTGTGGAGTATATGACTGATACGCTGGATTTTCATAGGAACGCGTCTGCCCTTCGCGGTGACAAGACACGGGCGCATGCAAGTATCGCCGAGCTCTCCGGTAAGGAAAAACGCACGCATGGTGATGACAGAAACCTCAGCGCGCTCAGGAGCCACTTGTTTGTAGCGGGATTTCCGGTAGGGTCGCGTGATATCAGCGGGCTCATGCCCTTGCTTGGCAGTGACAACTAATACGTTTTTTGCGCGCCAAAGAGCGCGAGCCATTGATCTAATACGAGCTGCGACGGTTTGGTGCCTGGCGTGATGTTTGCCGCGCTCTGCGGCATCTTAGCAAAAGTTTTCGGGTCGGCATAACAGTCAGCAACGAACTGCCGATATGCAGCTAGGCGGTCGGCCGGGATAGCTTGCGTTTCGCGAAGCGTTAGCCCTACGAGTACCGTATCGACAGCCGGACGTGGCCAAAAATCTGTTTTTTGCAGGCGCTTGCGGATACGGACGGCGTAGAGCGAGGCTATCTGTGCGCCAAGTAACCCCGTAAACCGCGCGTCGTCGATGAGTAATTTGCTGGCAAATTGCTTTTGGACCACGAGGTATATAGCTGTCGGTCGGTTGTTCGACTCGGTCAGTTTTTTGAGTATTGGCGAACTAAGATGAAAGGGTATGTTGGAGAATATTTTGTAAGGCTCAGATGGTAGCTCGGCATTGAGGAAATCTTCCTCAACGACATTGACGTTCGGGTGGACACGCATGTTGTCGCGTAGTTTCACGGCGACGCGTGAATCGTATTCGTAGGCGATGACTTGTTTGCAGCGCGTTGCCAGCGCCGATGATATGACACCGCTTCCAGCGCCGATGTCGAGCACGGTGTCGGACTTTTTGATGGTGCTGTGACCAATCAACTCCAGCACAAGCCGCGGACTGCGAAGAAAATTTTGGGAATGGCTGTCGAGACGTTTCATAATATGATTGATTATACTCAAAAAACGCTATAATAGATTGCTGAGTACTGTGCACAATAGTAGCATTTTATAAATAAAAATGGTATAATAAGTAATAATATGCAAGAAAAAGTCGATCAAGCCAGTGCGCTATTGGCCAAGCGTGCCGCACAGGTACAGCGGGGCGGTGCCAGGGCGGCCGTACTGGGTGTCAACGACGGCCTGGTGAGTACGCTCTGTCTGGTGGTTGGTGTGGCTGCTGCAGGTGCGGGATCCGGTGCGGTGCTGCTTGCTGGTTTCGCGGGATTGCTCGCGGGAGCTATATCTATGGCTGCGGGCGAATGGATTTCAGTTAAGGCACAGGTAGAACTTTTTGAGGGCGTACTGCACGACCTCAAGCGCATCATGCGGAGTGACGCTGATTTGCTCGCGAAAAACTTGGCCAAAAACTTTGAACGTCACGGTATTGATAACAAAACGGCAAAGCATGCTGCTGCGGATGTCGCGCGGGACAAGAAGCTGTTCGCGTCTATGTACTCGTCGCAGGTTATCGGTATCAATGAGGACGAGCTCGGTTCTCCATGGGTCGCGGCCGTATCGTCATTTCTGCTATTTACGGCTGGTTCCATCGCGCCGCTTCTGCCATGGATTATCGGCCTGCATGGTGTCGCTGGCGTCATGTGGTCGGTTGGTCTGACTATGATCGGCGGATTGTTCGTCGGTGGCTATACGGCTCGCTCGAGCGGTAAAAGCATCATGCACGGTGCCACGCGCCAGCTACTCATCATTGTTTTTGCATCAATCGCGACGTATGGTATCGGTCACCTGTTCGGTATCGCGGTCGCGTAGCGATATAATGATATAGATGAACAAAAGACTTGAGGCGAAACTAAAGAAGCTTCCGTCCAGCCCGGGCGTGTATTTTCATAAGTCTGCAAGCGGCGAGATTATTTACATAGGCAAGGCAGCGGTACTGCGTAATCGCGTCCGCCAGTATTTCCAGTCACAGCAGTCCGCCATCCAGCGGATGGACGTGAAGACACAAGCATTGGTGGCAGAAATCGCCGATACCGACTGGACAGAAACTGAGTCAGAGATTGATGCGCTGTTTCTGGAATCGGAGATGGTCAAGCGCTATATGCCGCGCTTCAATATATTGCTACGAGATGACAAATCACAGATGTACGTACGTATCGACATGAAGTCTGAGTGGCCTCATGTATCGTTCACGCGTAATCCAGCCGACGACAAAGCAGAGTATTTCGGACCGTACTACAATGGCTTCGCTATCAAAAAGGCACTGCGCTATTTGCGACGCGTATTTCCGTATTACACCAAGCCACCCAAGCGTAGCGAGCGTGCCGATTTGGATGCGCATATCGGACTCAGTCCGACCCCCGGAACGACAAGTGACGAGTATAAGGCAACGCTCCGCAAGCTTATCCGCTATTTCGAGGGCGGCCGTAAAACGCTCGCCAAAGAGATCGAAAAGGAGATGAAAACCGCAGCGAAAAACCAAGATTTCGAAACTGCGGCGCGACTGCGCAATCGTTTGCGTGACCTTGCTGAGTTGCAGCGAAGAATCATGTTTGGCGACCGTGAATTCCTGGACATTAGCAAAGACCGCGCGTTGAGTGATTTGACGAGCCTGTTGAGCCTGCCAAAGATTCCGGCGCGGATCGAGGGCTATGACATCAGTCACATGGGCGGTGTTAATGTCGTTGCGAGCATGGTTGTGTTCACGAACGGCGTGAGTAATCGTAGCGAATACCGCAAGTTTAAGACGAAAATCGAGCAGAACAACGATACGGCGAATATGCACGAGACCATCCTACGGCGCTTTAGTGAAAAGAACATCAAGAGCTGGGGCACGCCGGATCTCGTGTTGATTGACGGCGGCAAAGGCCAGCTGGACGCAGCGATCAAGGCGCTTGAAGAGCGAGCAATGAAGGTGCCGATTATCAGTATTGCCAAGCGTGAAGAAGAAATCATTTTGAAAGAGAACGAAGGGTGGAAAACGAAGAATGGAAAAGAAAAAAACGCCAAAAACTCAAACAGTAGCAACGTAGAGCTAAACCATCAATATCTGCAAGAAACAGGTGGAGTTGCAGTCCGGGAGGGTGACTATACTATCGTTAATCTTCATCCGGGGCGAACAAAATCCGCCGGACATGCGTCGAATTTGCGCGGTACGACGGCCGCGAACGTGCATGATGACGTAGTGAAGCTGTTTCAGCGTATTCGCGATGAGTCGCATCGGTTTGCTGTCAGCTATCACACCGTGTTGAAACGTCAAAAACAGACGGCGAGCGATCTGGAAGAGATACCCGGCATCGGTCCGGCTACGCGCCGTAAGCTTATCCGGACGTTTGGTAGTTTACGCGCTGTCAAGAACGCGACACCGGAACAGATCGTCGAGGTAGTTGGCAGGGCGAAGGCCGACAAGTTGAAGCCCTACCTCTAGTCCGTTGTATTTTTCACGCTTATGCTTTAAAGTAATTTATATACTTTAAGATACGAAAGTATATAAAAAGTGATAATTCCAGTGAATATCCAAAGCAAGAAAAACGAAGGCTTCACCCTCGTCGAGCTGATTATCGTGATCGTTGTCATAGGTATTCTAGCCGCGATTATCTTAGTGGCGTATTCAGGCATTACAGGTCAAGCCAATGATACGGCGGTAAGGAGCGATCTAACGAACATCGCGAAGGGGTTGGATGTATACAAAGTCTACAACAATTCATATCCAGCCGACGCTACTCAGCTGGGTGAGGCGAAGTTCAAGGCAACGCATGGAAGCTATCTTGACAGGAATAATCTCTATTATTGCGTGAGCAACGATCATCAACACTACGCTATAGGTGTGTGGGTAAAAACGAAGACGAGGTACTGGATGAAAGACGGCTCCGTAACAGAAACGACCGATGATGTTAACGGCGGTTCCACCTGTAATCAACTTGGCTCTTATGCCCATCCTACGACCGTGACTGCTTATGGTCTTCATCATAATACGACCACTGGCACTAGCACCTGGCAAAGTTGGACGGAATAGTTGGATGAGAGGCGGTAATATTCTATGTCGATAAAAATAAGAGAGTCTAAAGGTTTCACTCTAGTGGAGCTCATTATCGTGATTGTTGTCATAGGTATCCTTGCCGCAATCATCCTCGTGGCCTATAACGGCATTACGAATCAAGCGAGAGGATCGGCAATACAAAGCGATCTTTCTAATGCAAAACAGAAATTGTTGATATATAAGACCGAAGAAGATACCTACCCCACAAACACAACGCAACTTAGTAATGTTGGCATCAAAGCAAGTAAATCCGTTTATGACACCACAGGAAACAACTTCTACTACTGCTATAACAAGACGACAGATGAGTTTGCCATAGGTGCGCGAACAATTTCGAATACGGCCGCCTATGTTATTACCACGACTGGCGGACTGAAGAAGATTGCAAATGCAAATGGCGATACTGTATGCCAAGCGATCGGCTTAACGGGATGGGATGACACGAACGGATTTATTAGTAACGGACACACCAAAGGCAGTACCGGCTGGCTAAGCTGGGTGAAATAACACAATAATACTTATGCTAGACTATTAGTATGCTGACGGATCGTAAAAATACCGGTTTCACTCTCGTGGAGCTTATCATCGTTATCGTGGTGATCGGCATCTTGGCTGCGATTATCCTTGTGGCGTATAGCGGTATCACGAAAAGCGCTCGTAATTCGGCGGTTCAGTCGGAGCTAAGGAGCTTCGGTAAGGTCGTTGAGGTATATCAGGCTCGCCACGGTTCGTATCCTACGACTGCTCAGTTGGCGGCGGAAGGCGGGGTAAAAGTAAACAAAGAGTCGTATCTCGCAGGCGCGAGCAACAACTGGTATTACTGCGTTAGCACGGACGGGTCGCGTTTTGCCGTCGGAGCCACTGCTGAAGGCTCGAGACACGGGTATCGGTATGACTCATCAGACGGGATGCAGGAAATTGCAACACTATGGGGCGCGAGCACATGTCCTGGGGCGGGTGATGACGGAACGTCCAGCCAGCCGTATTATCATGCGGGCGCAGAGTCCGGATGCCGCTGGAATGCTACTACGAAGACATGTGACTGGCAGGCATGGATTGCCGGCTGATAATCAGAGAGGGAGTTGATTCTATAATGCCGACAAAAATAAAGGACACTCGAGGATTTACCCTTGTGGAACTTATCATCGTTATCGTGGTGATTGGTATCCTGGCTGCGATTATTCTCGTGGCGTATAGCGGCGTTACCGCAAACGCGCGGGAGTCGGCTGCTAAATCCGACCTTTCGAATTTCTATAAAAAGCTGGCGATATATAAAGCTCGCAACGGAGAGTATCCTAGTTCTGCTGCCGAAATGAAATCGCTCGGTCTTCATTTTAATCATGATGCGTTTCAGTCGTCTGCTACTAAGCCCTATACGGTAAATCTGCTTTATTGCCGATATGATAATAATCAGGGCTACGTTCTGCAGTCGTTCACTGCAAACGGTACGAAACTGTTTATCAGCAGCAAATCCAGCGCACCTCGTGAATATACTGGCGCGGATACATATATCAAGGGAGGCTGGGATGATAGCTGCTGGACGCATTCCACGACCGATTCGGGTGACTCCTCGGTTGTTGAGCCTGATTTTGAAGAATTCACCACCTGGTCAGGTGGTCTGACAGGCAGTGGCTCGGAGGGTACGTCTGATTATGGTGTCACTGCAGGGTATTTCAATTCTACTAAGCGTGCCGATCCCAAATGGCACGCTTGGACGAACGGTGGTAGCTAGTCATAGTATAGGTAGATGAATTTGAGAAGAAACTGGCTCAAAACCATACCGACAAAAATAAAAGACACTCGAGGATTTACCCTCGTGGAACTCATCATCGTTATCGTGGTGATTGGTATCCTGGCCGCGATTATTCTCGTGGCGTATAACGGCATTACTTCTCAGGCGCATACATCAGCGGTAAAGAGCGACCTGGCATCCGCCAAGAAAAAACTAGAGATATACAAGGTCAAACACGGTGCATACCCAACAAGCGCGACCACCCTAAAGGAGGCTGGCTTAAAGTTTACAGAGGGGAGCTATGACGTTACAAGGAATAATGTATACTACGTGGCCGACACGGACGGTAAGTGGTATGCGATTGGTGCGATAGCTCAGGGGAAGGCACATTGTCTCGAGAGCGGGCAATTTGTAGAGAACGGCGGAAGCGCATGCAATAGCTACGGTCATACCAGAGAGAACGTTCTTGCCCAGGCGGATGCCGACGGCGTCGATCCAGATACTGTCACGACGTACTCTACCGCAGGTTTTGATTTTCCGGGCGACGGGTACGGGAATGGCTGGAATAGTTGGGCGGAATAGAGTACAGACGTATGCCGTATGAAATTTTGACGCGGGTCAATGCTGCGAGTGGTATGCTAGGTATATGAAACCGAAATCGCTGGACTCTTCCTTTTTTACACATAATCGCGAACGCGTGTATGACGAGCTGAAGGGCGGTGTTTTGGCAGTCTCGGCGTATACACAAATGCAGCGCGGCAACGACGCGGCAGCACATTTCGAGCAAGAAGCTAATTTTTGGTACCTGACTGGAGTCGACTATCCTGACTGGTGGTTACTCATGGACGCCAAGCGCCGTCGGTCGTGGTTGGTCGCACCAACTATCGAGGAACGGCACCAAATATTTGACGGTAGCTTGACGATGGACGACGCGCAAAAGATTAGTGGCGTCGAAGAAGTGATTGATTACCAGGAGGCCGACAACTGGTTGCGTCAGGCCGCCCGCTCGCACCCGCTGGCGTATACGGTAGATGTTCCGCCGCATGCTGATCAGTTTGGCTTTACGCTAAACCCTGCGGCTCATGCTATGCGCGCTCGGTTGGAACGGACATTTTCGAAGGTTGAGGATTTTCGACCGGAGATGGCCAAGATACGCGCTATCAAGCAGGCGGTTGAGATCGCTATGATGCAGTCCGCGATCGATCTGACTGTAAAGAGCTTTGCCGAGGTGTACAAAAAGCTCGCGTCGTATCGTCATGAGTACGAGGTGGAGGCGGATTTCACGGCGAGTTTTCGTCGTGCTGGCGCCGAGGGTCACGCCTATGATCCGATTGTCGCGGCAGGCGCCAACGCATGCACGCTACACTACACGCATAATAACTCCAAACTAAAAAAAGGCGAGCTGCTACTCATCGACATCGGTGCGCGGCACCATGGCTATGCGGCCGACATCACACGCACCTACGCGCTCGGCAAACCGACCAAACGCCAGCAAGCGGTGCATGAGGCCGTTCGCGAAGCACAACAACGGATCATTGCTCTCATCGTACCGAACATGCCGCTTGAAGAATATCAAAAACAGGTCGACAGTATCATGAAAGAAGCACTCATGAGTCTCGGCCTCATCAAGAGTGCTGATGACCCGGCGTATCGTACGTATTTTCCGCATTCTATCGGTCACGGGCTGGGCGTCGACGTGCATGATTCGCTTGGTCAGCCGCGGATATTGCAGCCAGGCATGGTGATGACTGTTGAACCGGGTATTTATATTCCCGAAGAAGGTATCGGCGTGCGGATCGAAGATAATATCCTCGTGACTGATACCGGTCACAAGAACCTCAGCGCCAAACTACCGACAAACATGTAGCAACATGCTATACTATCAGTAGTAATGCGTAAACAATTCGCAGTATTCCTCATCCGCTGGTTGCTGAATTCATTCGGCCTGTGGGTTGCTGTCCGACTACTAGGGTCGGGTTATAGTGATGCCCATATAGAGGCAAGTGTAGCCGGGTTCTTGTTGGCAGGTTTGATTTTTTCGATTATCAACACCATATTGCGACCCATCATCGTTATATTGTCACTACCAGCTATTTTACTGACACTTGGTCTTTTCATGCTGGTCGTCAACGGCATTATGGTGTATGTCTCGCTCAAATTAGCACCAGGGTTCCATATGACATTTGTTAACTCAATTCTTACCGGAATGATCTTGAGTTTGATAAACTATATAGTGAGCAGCTTGTTGGAAATCAGCACGCATCGGAGGGAGACAACATGACAATAGATGGAATTTTGCAATTTATCACGATCGGTTCAGGTATTTTGATGGCGACCTGTATTTTGCTGCAACAGCGTGGTGCCAGCCTTGGCGCCGGGTTCGGCAGCTCGGGCGAGCTATTCACTACCAGGCGCGGTCTGGATAAAAACCTATTCGAAGCAACGATTGTCTTGGCAGTAATATTCGTATTATCAATCCTGACAGGACTGTTGCTGCCTTCATAACTACCGCAGGCGGTATAGTATATGGATGACGGCAAAGCTAGGTGGAAGCGGTTCGAGCTGAAAAAGCGCTCGAAAAAGCTGCGAAAACATGCTCGTCGCCTTGAAGGCGTCACGACTCGGCATGCACACCGTTTTCTTATTAGCCGCTGGGACAAAATCCGCGAAGTCCGGCTGCATATTATCGTTTGGCTAGGCAGTGTCGGCGTTTTGATTGCGATTGTCGGTATCCAGATGACGTGGTTCCAGCAAAGTTATGTCACGACGGCGGCGATCAGCGGCGGTACTTATGCCGAAGCGGTAAAGGGGCCGGTTCAGACGCTGAATCCGCTCTACGCGACGACGCCCGCCGAGCTTTCGGCGAGCCATTTGCTGTTCTCGTCGTTATTCGCCATGGACACGACCGGGCATCTGAAAGGCGATATCGCAACCTCTATGAAAGATGACGACGACAAAGTCTTTACCGTCAAGCTACGCCACGACGCGCGCTGGCACGATGGTCAGCCTCTTACTGCGGCAGACGTCACATATACAGTGGGCTTGATGAAAAACTCAGCCGCCCATGCGACTATGGCGAGTAGCTGGAAGGGTATAGAAGTCGAAAAGGTAGACGATTATACCGTCAAATTTACACTACCTGCATCGTACGCAGCGTTTCCGCAGGCGTTGACTTTCGGAATCTTGCCAAAGCACTTATTGAAGGAAATCGAACCGTCGGCACTCCGCGAGGCGGCATTTAGCACGTCGCCGATTGGCAGCGGTCCGTTCAGCTTGCGCTTGCTGCAAGTTGTCGATCCAACGACCAAGCGCAGGGTGATTCATCTCGATGCAAGTGATGACTATTATGGTGGACGTGCTCGACTAGACCATCTGCAGCTAGATGTGTATGACGACGACGAGAGTATGGCTAAAGCCCTAAAGACGGGTGAGGTGACAGGTGCTAGTGACGTTGCCAGTGATGTGGCTGCCAAGCTCGAAAAAGACAAACGCTATAGTATCGTGATCCGTCCGGTGAACGATGGCGTGTATGCGATTTTTAACACCGCTCAACCGGCACTGAAAGACAAAGTTGTTCGACAAGCGCTACAAATGGCGACGGACACTAAAGCGATTAGGCAGCAAATATACGGACATCCCAAGCAGCTGTATCTGCCGTTTATTTCTAGCCAAGTAGCTGGTGCCGATGCTATCCCGGCTCCAAAGCTCGATGTCGCTGCTGCTGCAAAATTGCTGGACAGCGCGGGGTGGGTCATGAAAGACGGTGTGCGGACGAAAGGCGAGGATAAGCTTCGTCTGCGAGTCGTGATCCGTAAGAATACCAACTATGAGGCGGCGCTAGAGGTGCTAGCGAGACAGTGGCGTAAACTTGGTGTTCGAGTTGATAGCGAGATTTTTGATACGAGCGACCCTGCGCAAAACTTCACGACGGACGTATTGCAACAGCGAAATTACGACGTGCTGCTCGACAAACTTGTCATCGGTGGTGATCCAGACGTGTTTGCTTATTGGCATTCGCGCGGGTTGCTCAACTTTTCAAACTACGGCAACCCTACGAGCGACGACGACCTCTCTAGTGCTCGGACAACGTCCAACATGACACTAAGATCGGTCAAGTATGTCGCCTTTGCGAAACGCTGGCTAGAGGATGTGCCGGCAATCGGTCTCTATCAGCCAAACTTTATCTATGTGCACAGTAAGTCGACGAAAGCCGTACGATCGTATGAGACGATTGTTGCTGCTGACGAGCACTACGCGAACGTCCTATACTGGACAGCAAACCGAGGGACGGTATATAAAACACCGTAGCAATGGCCGAACTGCCTCGCGACTTCTCTCATCTGACATCTCGACCGCCTGAAGACGAACGATTATTTCATAGTCCGATTGTTGAGCGTGCTATCAGTGAGACGGCGGTGAAGATTCGTGACGAAAAGTTGCGTCGGATGTTCGTGCAGTGCCTCCCGAATACGCTTGATACGACTGTTCAGTATCATGAAGACGATGACGGTAATCCCGATACTGTCGTGATTACCGGTGACATCCCTGCTATGTGGCTGCGTGATTCAAATAGCCAATTGCGACCGTATCTTAGGTTTGCTAATCGCGAGCAGAAGCTGCAGAAAATGTTCGCAGGGCTTATTTTTCGACAATCGCAATCAATCTTGATAGATCCTTATGCTAACGCATTTGTCGATCCGTATGTCGACGATCCGCCGAAGACGCCGCACTGGGAGCCTGGCGATGGCTGGCATCCAGGCGTATGGGAGCGTAAGTACGAACTGGATAGTCTGGCGGCATTTTTTGATCTGTCGCAGAAGTATCATGAAAAAACCGGTGACCTGCGTCCTTTTGACGAAAATTGGATCAAAGCGTCAGTTATGGCACTTGATGTTGTTCGCTCCGGGCAACGCTCCGTGAAATATAACAAACAATCGATGCACCGCGGCCTGCAGCCGAGCGGCAATCCTTTTCCGGCTGTGGACGTTCGCGGCTGGGGTCACCCAAATGCTGAGACGGGCATGAGCCGCACGTTGTTCCGTCCGTCCGACGACGAGGCGAAGCTACCGTATCTCGTACCCGCCAACGCTATGGCCGTCGTGGCGATGACGGGCATGGCGCGAGTTTTACGCCATATGCGTGAGCCGCAGTTAGCGGGGGAGTTCATGGCCACGGCAAATGAGATACATGAGGGCATCCAGGAACACGGTATAATCACGCATAAAAAATACGGCCGTATGTTCGCCTACGAAGTTGATGGTAGCGGCGGGCAAATCGTGATGGACGACCCAAACGTTCCGAGTCTGCTTTCGCTGCCATACCTGGGTTATGTTTACGCCCAGACTCCGGTCTGGCAAAATACCAAACGCTTCATTACCAGCGATGACAATCCGTACTGGGTGAGTGGCAAAGAAGCCGAGGGTCTCAGTAGTCCGCATGTCGGTGAATTTGATATGCGCTGGCCAATCGAGACGATTATGCGCATTATGACGAGTAATGATGAGCAGGAGATCGCGGCATGCTTACGTATACTGCGCGATACGAGCGCAGGAACGTACTTCCAGCACGAAGCCATTAACGTGGACGACTCAGGAGACTATACTCGCCCGTGGTTTGGTTGGGCGAATTCGCTGTTCGGCGAAATGACACTCGATCTTAGCGAACGAAAGCCGCATTTGCTAGCGCAGCAGTTCTAATAATTTTGTCGTCGTGTTCCAGGTACGAATAGTCATGGACTTGTAAGTGGGCGTCCCGGCAATGGCGCTCAGTCGGCTTTTTGTCCGTAAAGCGCCAAGTCGCTGAGAGTAGATAACTCCGGTGCCTGGCCATATCTTGTCGACTCCGTCTCGTGGTTTGAATACCTTTATCGCCTCATCCGCGTTTATGTCCATAAGAAAAATAACATCACTGTAATAGGTGTCCGGCCGCTCACCGAATCCAGCCGGTTTGTTGTCGATAACAGCCTGGAGCTGTGCTCGTGGTAGCACTAAAACTTTTATCAGTTCACTATCGAGTTTGAAGCGCCGTGGAAGTGCGTATTCAATCATGTCTTTTATCTCGTCGACGCGCTTGTCGGACTCAACTAGCACGTTGCCGCTGGCGATAAAAGTCGAAACATTGGTAAAGCCGATTTCTTCCAGACACTCCTTCAAAAGCACCATCGGTACTTTGTTCTTGCCCCCGACGTTGATTCCGCGGAGTAGTATGACGTAGCGTTCCATATAGTATTTAGTATAGTATAAAGACATGTTACTTCGCTCCAAGATTAACGCTATTCTACGCCGCCTCGAGCATACATATACGACGCATAATCGCATAGAAGTATCGCGCTCGGCGCTGCTCGACAACCTCGACTTGTTTCAACGCGTGAGCGGGTTGCCCGTTATTCCGGTTCTGAAGGGTAATGCCTATGGGCACGGTATTACGCAAGTTGCTAGAGCGCTTCGGAGGCGCAAACTGCCGTATGTTGCGGTCGACGGCTACTTCGAGGCGCTACGCATCCGAGAGGTGAGCCGCCAGCCGGTGCTTATTATGGGCGCGATTTCACCCGAGAATTTCCGGCGCATGCGTTACGACAATTTTTCGTTCGTCGTGCAGGATCGGACGAGTATTGACGCGCTTGGCAGGACAGGTAAGCGTATCAAGCTACACCTGGAATGTGATACCGGTATGAATCGCTATGGCGCGAAACCAGACGAAGTCACCAGCCTGGTAAAACGCATTTTGTCATACAAGAATCTGACGCTCGAAGGTGTCATGAGCCACCTCGCGGATAGCGACGGTAGTGATCCGGCAACGGTTACGGCAGCCGTGAAACGGTTTGATACTTGCGTCGAGAAAGTACTTGCCGCCGGTGCGCATCCGACACTCTTTCACGTAGCTCAGAGTGCCGGTAGTGTACGAGCTCAGTCTCACTATGCCAACGCTATTCGCGTAGGAATAGGACTGTATGGTATCAATCCGTTCCCGAAGGGTCACCAGAGCCACAAGAAATTACGGGACTTACGGCCGGCGCAGCAGCTCGTTAGTACGATTACCAGGGTAATCAAACTGAAAAAGGGCGAAAAAGTCAGCTACAACTATACGTTTACCGCACCGAAAGACATGACGATAGGCGTGTTGCCACTTGGCTATTATGAGGGCGTCAACCGTACGCTCAGCAATACCGGGGTAGTAAAGATTGGTAGCGCATTCGCGCCAATCGTTGGCCGCGTGTGTATGAATCATACTATGATTAACCTTGACGGCGTGAGCGCAAAAGTCGGTGACGAGGTCGTCGTGTATAGCAATAATCCTAAAGATAGGAACGCTATCGATCCTATCGCTCACAGGTATGGACTGTTCAACTATAATCTCCTGACCGCTCTCGGCCACACTATCCGACGAATACTCGTAGAATAATAGCTGGCAATCTCGGTCTTTGTGTGGCAAACTGTGTTTATGGTTAAAAAGCATAAGCGTAATGATATGCTGCAAAAAACGACAATACTTTTCGGATACACACTGTTCGTGCTACTCGTGTTGGGCACGATGTTTTCAACGGTTGTGCCGTTTGGCGTACTTGCGTTCCAGCCCCACGTTCGCCATATCAATGTATTGGTTACCTTACTAACGTTGACAATATCAGCCTTGCTACCGCTTATCTTGGCGTATATTGTCGGTGACAAAACGACGCGTACGAAGAACGCTAAGGCGCATCATCTAAACGGTATATTACTTGGGTTCCTAGCGTACTGGCTATCGGTATTTATAGGGCTAGTTGGCTCAGACGTTACGGTTGATATACGGCAGGCTGTTTCGGAACCGCTTGCATCGGTGTTGATATGTTGGCCAGTCGTGTTAACACTTCTGATTACTATCTGGGTAGCGTTAAACCATACGTTGCGTCGTACGGGTACATTGTTAGAATACGGTCCCTATCAAGCGCTGCTGATCGTGAGTGCGATTGTCGCGTCGGCATACGCGTTAATGCCGTTTTATGTCTTTATGCCGCTATTATTTATAGCTATTTCGTATGTCCTGCTGTCTACTATCACTTCATGGAGGACACGCCTCACGGCAGCCGCATTGGCGTATACAGTAGGTCCGGTTGTCACGCTTAGCGTATTCATGCTTATGACTAGCTTTCAGTTTACACCCATACATATTCCCGACTTCGTAACTGGAATGGTATCGGGTGTCGTTGGTTTGGTGGCGTGGGTGGCGTATTTGTGGCGCGTGCGTTTATCGTAAGGTAGGAGCCAAAGACATATGATGATTCCGACGAAAATCCAGGAAAAGAAAAACGAAGGCTTCACGCTCGTGGAGCTCATTATCGTTATCGTGGTGATCGGTATTCTCGCTGCGATTATTCTTGTGGCGTATAACGGCGTTACCGCTAATGCCAAAGATACGGCACGCATAGCGAAGATAAAGGAGATCTCAAAAGCCATAGAACTGTACCAAGCTACCAACGGCTACTATCCGAAGATACAAGACGCCTCAGGAAACGAGACCACCTGCGATTATCATGGAGAGAATTGGGGGCACTGTGATCGTAACAAAGACCTTTCGGACGCGTTGGCGCCGTATATTAAAATCGACCCGACGTCACTTTCGTCAACGGCACCGGACGCCGTAGGTAGCAACTATTATTACACGTCTTCCAAAGATGACGATTACCAAACATACGGAATCATGATTTATCTCGACGGTGACGGCGGAAAAAACGATGGCGGCTATTATGGTGATGCCTATGAGCTTGGTCCTAGTGTTGGTTACTGTATGAAGAAATACACTGGAAGTGACAGAAGTTGGAAATGGAGTACCGGAGACGAAGTGTGTATCGGAGGCAATTAGCTGGTCGCGGGAGTGCTTAGTACGCAGTTTTGCGATGTTTGGAGTCAGACGGCGACTTGCGAGCAATCGCGTAATAGTTCTGCAAGTAAAGAAGTTCGTTGGCAAGCCGCTCAAAATCAACTGCTGCCGGGTTCTCCTCCACCGCGAGGCGCTGACTTAGCACCTCGAGCGTTGTTGCCAGAGTAACGAAATAATCACCCGACCGTATCTGTGTATCTAGTTTTTCGGTGTCGACCGATATGTAATCGCCGGCGAGGCGCGGATCAGCGCTCCAATGAGATAGCAGGTTGTCGTTTGGTTGCAAAGCATAGGCGAGGCCAGTGCTCACGCTTCATCCTCCAGGAGGCTCTTGTAGTTAGTATCGGTAACGATGAGATGATCGAGTAGGTCGATACCCAGTATGCTGCCGGCGGCTCGTAATTGCTGGGTGACTTCCATGTCGGCTGGCGTCGGCTCTAGCGCACCTGATGGATGGTTGTGCGCGATGATGACGGCGACTGCACCGTGCTCGATAGCGGGCTGAAATACTTCGCGCGGGTGAACGATGTTGGCGGTTAGACTACCGACGGATATCGTCTCTTCATGAATCAGCTGGTAGCGGCTGTTTAAGTATAGACCTCGGAGCTGTTCTTTCTTGAGCGTACCCATGTCGCGCAAATAATGCGACGCCTGGCTGGCGGTCCGTACGAATACCGGTCGTTCACCGCGTGTCTCGAAAAAGCGGCGACCAAGTTCTACGCCCGCGACCAGTTGGTAGGCTTTGTTTTGTGGAATCATCAGAACCTCTGCAAGCTTGGCGGGATCGGTCTCGTGCAGTATGGCTTTTTCGCCGTATTCTTTCAATACGCGTCGTGACATCTCTAGTACGTCCTCTTTGCGCGTGCCGACGCTCCACAGTATAGCTACGAGCTCAGCCATACTAAGAGATGATGGGCCGAACTTTGCTAGTTTTTCGCGGGGTTTGTCTTCAATAGGTAGATCGCGCACGCGAAGCACATAGCGCTCCTCGCCCATGATCAAATCACGGTCGGCTAATTGATATGCAGTTGGTTCCGATGAAGTTTGTTGCATATGACTATATTACCACTTTAGCACAAGCTTTTGATTATATGAGAGAGTCGTGGATTTAGGAGCGTACTTTCTTTGATAAGTAAAAGAGCACGCCGGGGCGTGCTCTGGTGGTTTACTTGGAGAACAGCGTGCGAAAGCTCCGCGACCGACCGATCAAACCGGCTATTCGTTGAGCTTCGAGTGTGTCGTCCGACTCATCCATGGAGCGGTCGATTGCCTGCTGTACAGGCTGTAGCGCGTCTTGCTTCGCCCTCTCTACGGCGACTTTATCACGATACGCTTCCATGATACGACTGGCGTATACCCCGACAGTTTCATCGTACTCCGTACGGAGCAGCTTGTGATGCTCGAAACTTAGTTCAGCTGAACCAAGCTCGCATTGCAACTCAAGTACGATGCTGCTTCGCAGGCACTCATCGATGACGGTTTTGCCGATGAGCTGCAGCTTGCCCTTTATAAGCTCACGCAAGCTTGATCCTTCTTGCTTCCACTCGTAATGAGCGTTGGTATAGTCGGGGAAGAAATTTTTGAAATCTTCTTTTCGAGGTTCTGGATGTTGCGGGCAAATTGTCAGCGCGGCGAGTTCAAGCAGCCCGGCGTAGACAGACTGTGCTTGCTTGTCGCACTGTATGTCCGACCTAGTCTCGCTCCAGAGACAAACCGCGTTTTCTCGTAGCAGTTGCTTGTAGTAGCGAGTCGCACGAAAACGCATCGCATCGCCGAGCCGTTGCCGGAATGGCGCAAGACCACAAACCGTGTCTGCCGCTTTGCGGATTTCACCGTCGTCATCATTGCCAAAAATCCAAAACGTTGCGACCGCAAGATCTAAGGGCTCCTTCCTGTTGATAGGATGAATTTTCCTGTAGGTCGTGTATTCCACGATAGTCTCCTTGTGTAAGGTACTCCCAACCAATTGATGTGATTATACCACGACCATAAAGTTCAAGTTCGACGGGTACCAAATAAAAAACTGGTACAAGACCAGTTATTTATTTGGTGCGCGCGAGAGGACTTGAACCTCCACAGGATTACTCCCACTACCCCCTCAAGGTAGCGCGTCTACCAGATTCCGCCACGCGCGCATACTTACTCAATACTAGCACTTTTGGTTATTTTCGTGAACCCAAGTAGCTTAGTATACTTTCTTTCAAGGCAAAGAACCGTGTCTTGATGGTACATGACAGTGAATAATTTTCGTGCGTCAGCCTTTGCATACGATAATATGTACGCTCGTCTACTTAACCGCAATGAGCCAGAAGATGTTTTGAACAGTCGGCTGTTTGTTTCTTGTATGAAGCGAAGGAATGCGGGACTTGCGGCAGTGAAGGTAACATAAAACATATAGCTAGATTTCCAGCGTTTATCCATGTATGCGTAACAGCTACCGTCTCCATCAAAAACACCTCTCAGAAAGTCGGCGAAGTACTCATCGGGAATATTCAATTTACCAATCGTCTTACTTTTGTTCTGGGTAAGTCCTGCTTGTATTAAGAAATCGTAGTATGCAACATCACTAAACTGTACACGGTATGCAGGATTCAACATGCCACTATTTTTAGAAGATATTTTGAGAGTTCGATTGATTGCTTCGAGGAAGTTTTCCAATTGTATGACATCAACTGAGGTAAGATCGATGTGACGTCCATCTTTTTGTAAACATCCATCACTTGCAATAAGTCCAACGCTGTAAGCTATATTTGAAGACCACCTATAGGTTCGTTTGCTCTTATACCTCATAGTATGTAGTATACCATTTGTGTCATTAAGCTTGGAAGAAGTGCGTATATCTGTTATAGTGCTATTTAAGAGGAACGCCCTGATAGGGGCATATTTTTTTATGAAAGATCCAAAATTCATTCGTAATGTTGCGATAATCGCCCATGTCGATCATGGCAAGACGACGCTTGTCGATGGCTTGCTCAAACAGTCCAATACGTTTCGCGAAAACCAGTCCGAGATGAGCCAGTCGCTTATCATGGATACCGGCGATCAGGAACATGAGCGAGGCATCACCATTACCGCCAAGCAGACGTCGATTTATCACGGCGATTATAAGATCAACATCATCGACACTCCTGGTCATGCGGACTTTAGCGGCGAAGTAGAGCGTACGCTTAATATGGCGGACGGCGTGCTGTTGATCGTTGACGCGCAAGAAGGTCCAATGCCACAGACCAAATTCGTGTTGAGCAAGGCACTGGAGCTTGGTTTGAAGCCAGTTATCGTCATCAACAAGATTGACAAGCCATCACGCCGTGTTGCCGAAGTCGAAGACGAAATTGCTGATTTGTTTCTGGAGCTGGCAGTTGACGACAGCCAGTTGCATTATCCCGTCTACTACGCGATCGGCCGAGATGGCAAGGCGTGGACATCGCTGCCCGACAATCCTTCGGAGCATGCCGATCTGACTCCCGTATTCGACGCGATCATAAACGACATCCCCGCACCAAAAGTCTTGCAAGGACGGTCTTTGCAAATGTTGGTGACGTCGCTGCAATACGATTCTTTCTTGGGCAAATACGCAATCGGACGCATTACTCGCGGGACGGTCAAACCGCGCCAGCCAGTCACGCTCATCAAGCGCGACGGTACGGAAATTTCCGCACAAGTCGATAAGTTATTTGGCTATCGTGGTCTGAATCGCGAAGAAATCGACGGGGCGATTGCGGGTGATATCGTTGCCTTGACCGGCATCGCTGATGCGCATATCGGCGAGACGATCGCCGACAAAGACAATCCTGAGGCGCTACCCGTACTTGAAGTCGAAGCACCAACACTGAGTATGTACCTCGGTCCGAACACGAGTCCGATGAAGGGTCGCGAGGGTGAGTTTACGACGAGCCGTCAGATCGGTGACCGGCTAAAGCGCGAGCTTGAGACTAATGTCGCACTTCGTGTCGAAGAAACCGGAATCGGTTTTGTCGTGAGCGGTCGCGGAGAACTACACCTCTCGGTACTTATCGAAACCATGCGCCGCGAAGGTTATGAATTTGAAGTTGGACGCCCGCAGGTAGTTACTATCGAAAAGGATGGCAAGACGCAGGAACCGGTGGAAGAACTGGTGATTGAAGTTGGCAACGAATTTGTCGGTACGGTGAGCCAGGAGATGGGTGTTCGCCGCGGTGAACTGACGCACCAAGAGGCAACGTCGTCGGGTGCCGCTCGCCAGACATACATTATTACGACACGCGCCATGATTGGTCTCCGAAACCAACTGCTGACCGCCACTAAGGGGACGGTTATCATGAATAGTCTGCCGCACGGTTATCAGCCACTTGGTTCTAAGTTGAACAGTACGCGCAACGGTGCGCTGATTGCATTTGAACCTGGTACCACCACGCCGTATGCACTTGAAAATGCCGAATCGCGCGGTGAATTGTACGTTGGCCCGGGTGTGGAAGTCTATGCCGGGATGATTATCGGTCTTAATCGCCGCCAAGAGGATATGGAGATCAACGTCTGCAAAGCGAAACACCTGACCAATATGCGCTCAAGCAGCAGCGACGGCGTGGTTCAGCTAACTCCGTTTACTGACTTAAGTCTTGAACAATGTATCGACTTTTTGAACGATGACGAGTTACTCGAAGTTACGCCGAAGAGCCTTCGTCTACGCAAGCGTCACCTGGACGCCAATCAGCGCAAACGCGCCGCTAAAGCCTAGCTTCATTTTTTCGCCCGTTAATGGTACAGTGAAATTCCTATGGTAAAACCTGTATCATCATACGAAAATACTGTTCTCGTAGATATGGACGGTGTTCTCGCGGATTTTGACGGCTATATTCTCGACAATGTGCCACAAATTCTCACGCGGATAGCACGCCGGAGCTTCTACTTGTACGAGGACTATCCAGACCATCGCGATGTCATGTACGAAATATCGGGTCAACCGGAATTCTTTGCTGATTTACCGGTATACGATAACGCGCTCGAAGGGTGGCAGCGATTGATTGATCTCGGTTATGATCCGCGCATCTGCTCGGCGCCCATGTCACATAACGCGCAGTCTTTCGAAGGGAAGCGGGCATGGCTAAGGCGACACCTCGTACCTATTTTTGGCGAGCAAGTTCTCAAAAGAGCGATTATTGACTCGGAGAAATTCAAATACGAAGGTATCGTGCTGATTGATGACAGGCCAAATCCGGACACGAACAATGGACAGGCTGTATGGAAGCACGTTGTATTTGACCAGGAATACAACCAAAACTCCGCCGCTCCTTATAGGCTCCATGGTTGGCTTGCGCCTGATCTGCCGGATATCCTTGAACACGCGAAACAAGCCCAGGCCGCATAAGGAACCTACTCTTTACGTAAAGGGGGCACGACGGTATAAACGTTGCAAATAAAATGCAATGTAGTATAGTAGCCTCATGACTTTGCGAGGGGACTATAATACTACCGTCCTCGTGGATATGGACGGCGTGCTGGCAAACTTTGACGGCGCTATTATAGAAACGTTACCACAGCATGTTCCGCGTATAGAGCGGATGAACTGGATCTTAGAGGATGACTATCCTGAACACGCCCATCATATCCAGCTCATAATGACTCATCCTGAATTTTTTCATAACCTCCAGCCGATAGACGGTGCGCTCGAAGGGTGGCAGCGATTGCTTGATCTTGGGTATCAACCGCGCATATGTTCAGCGCCGCTCGATACCAATGAGCGCTGTGTCGAGGGCAAGCGAGCCTGGATAGAGCGCTATCTCGTACCGGAATTCGGTCCGAGCGTTTTAGAGCAGGCTATTATCGATCAGCGAAAATTTAATTACGACGGTATAGCGTTAATTGATGACAAGCCGGAGGTTGATAAGGGCGATGGACGAGCGTCGTGGCAGCATATCGTGTTCGATCGCACGTATAACCAAACTTCTCCTGCGCCATTTCGACTTCACGGGTGGGCTGATCCTGAGCTGGAAACTATACTCGAGAACGCAAAAGTGTATGCACAAAAGATCCTCCGCCGATAAGACGGAGGATTTTCCTAAGTACTCGATTATTTTACCAGCGTTTCTTTGACACGTCGTGATTGACGGAAATACAGTGCCAAGAGGCCGTAAAGAACCAGACCGACGATAACGCCGCCGATTCTCGTGCCGAGGCCTTCTTTGTCTTCGGTGACGACGAGCTGCGATATAACGGCATAGAGGGCGCCGATGGCGATGCTGACGTATACGACCATGAGCGCTAGCTTTTTACGCATTGCCAGGAGTGTGACTGATGCCAAGAGTGAAACGGCTAATAGCGGAGAGAAGACGGTCGTGATGGTGTCGGTGGTTGTTTTAACACCGGCGTCCAGGCCGCTGAAGAAAACTCCGACTTCACCAATGCCGATCAATGCGAATACTACCATGAAGAACAGTAGCCAACCGCCGAGGCCATTTAGTGATTGCTGCGTGACGACGTATTGTACTTTTTGACCAGGAGCTGGTGCAACCTGCGGGTCTGGTGGAGGTGTTTGTTGGTTTTTGGGATCCATGTTGTATGTTCCTGTTTAAAATACTATGCAATAAGTTTACGATAAGCTTAAGCATTTGTCTATACCTGTTTGCTCATATGAAAACCTCCGCTTGCGCGGAGGTTTTCCGTTAGAACGGGTAGACCATAAAGACGTTATTTTGTCTTACGGGGACACAGTTCTGTTTGAAGCCATTCATACGTACTGTTCCTTTGTTATTTTGTTGTTTGTCTTATTCAAGACTAAGTACATATTAGCATAAGCTTTACAATATGTCAAGACATTGTTAAAAAATCAATTGTAACTTTTAGCCATAACCTCTATAATGTCAGTGCAATATGACGAGAAAGATACCGAAATTACCATTAAGGATCCCACGTGAGGAAGCGCTTAAATCGGCTCTCGTCAACACCGCTGGGGCACTGATATTGACCAAGGCCAGCCCCGATGAGGCGCTCGGTGAACTGTTTTCCGATGTGCAGACCCGTCAGATCTATGACGACGGTATGACGTTTATCGATCTGATTCCGCGCGGCAAGATGAAACAGATCAAAAAAGAATACGAAATGCAGAAAAACGACCCCGACTTTAATCTGCAGGAATTTGTTGGCCGGTATTTCTATGCATTTGAACACTCGACGTCGGAGTATCGAACGAATCCGTATCATACGCCACGTGAGCACATCCAGGAGCTTTGGGATGTTCTTGAGCGCCGCAACCGCCTTGACCGCGGGTCGCTAATCGCAATTCCGTATCCATATATTGTGCCCGGAGGCCGGTTTAGCGCTCAGTTTTACTGGGATAGTTACTTTACGATGCTTGGCCTGGCGGCGGACAATCGCTGGGATATGGTGGAAAACATGGTCAAGAACGCGACCTATATGATACGTAAATTCGGCTTCGTCCCAACGGCGAACAGGACGTATTATCTGTCGCGCAGCCAGCCACCGGTGCTCTCGCATATGGTCAAGCTGCTTGCTCGTCACCACAACCGTACGCTAACACTGCTGGAATACTTGCCGTACATGTTGAGCGAATATCGGTTCTGGACGAAGGGTAAGCGGACGCTCGGTAAGCTTGACGAGGCGGCGGCAATGCGACGGGTTGTTCGTATGCCGGATGGGACGATGCTCGGACGGTACTTCGACAACAAACGAACGCCGCGACCAGAGTCGCTGCGCCAAGACGTGCAAACAGCAGGTCATGCTCGTCACCAAGATGATTCCGGCAAACTATACCTGGATCTTCGCGCCGCGGCAGAGAGCGGTTGGGATTTTAGCAGTCGTTGGTTTACTGATCCGCATGACATCAGCACAATCCGTACGACAGATATCGTGCCGGTCGATCTGAACTGTCTGCTATATCATCTGGAAATGACGATCGCAGAGACATATCAGGCGATGTTCCAGCCGTTGTTAGCTCGCAGATATCGACGCCTGGCAGAAAAGCGCAAGGCTGCAATTGACCGCTACATGTGGGATGAAGATGAGCAATTTTTCGTTGATTATGACTTTCGGGACGGACGGCGAACCGGCCATATAACATTGGCTGGCGTATTCCCGCTGTTCACGAAGGTCGCGACGCCGGCACAGGCCAAGGCAGTAGCCGAACGTTTGGAAAGAGATTTTCTCAAGGATGGCGGACTTGTTACGACCCTAACCGAGACCGATCAGCAGTGGGATTGGCCCAACGGTTGGGCGCCGCTGCAATGGGTAGCAATCCAAGGTTTGCGCGAGTACGGGTATCATGCGCTGGCGGACAGGATCAAGATCAACTGGATCGATGCCTGCTTGTATGTATACAAAAAGAAGGCCAAAATGGTCGAAAAATATAACGTTGTTGATCCTCACAAAGACAGCGACGGTGGTGAATATACACTGCAGGACGGATTCGGTTGGACGAACGGCGTTCTGGCGGCACTGCTTAATGAGGAAAAAGAGCAGCACTGAGGCTGGCCTTTGATGTGTGTTAAAATAGGGGTACACCATGAGTAAACCGATGAACATCGCGTTAATGGTGAGGGGATTCATCCCAATGCCGCGGCCGAGCGATATTATTTACGCTCCAATTGATCTAGCCGTCGCACTCGCCCAAGGTCTCGGAAAACGTGGTCATAATATCACTATCTTTGCTCCTATAGGCACGGAAGTTCACGGCGAAAACATTACCGTTGAGACATTAAACCTCCGTCCGATAGTTCATAACCAGGCGGATTTTGCATCACTTTTAGGAGACACCGAACACCTCATGCATGATGTCCACGGCCTGTGGGACAGATACATGGCAAATGAAATGTATCGCCGTGCAGAGCTGGGTGAGTTCGACCTATTGTATTTTCATCATCCCGAGTCAGCCCTTTCGGCGGCCGTGCAGCATCCGGCTATTCCCACCGTGTATACGCTTAACGATCCGGTATACGACTGGTACCGTGAATTATTCGAGCTGTTTGCCAGCCCTAATCAGAATTTTATTTCGATTTCTAACAATCAGCGTCGCGACGCCCCGGATCTGCCGTATGTCGACACCGTATATAACGGTACCGACATAAAATTATTTGATTTTTCTGATACCTATGAAGATTATTTATTCTTTGCGGGGCGTATTACGCCGGAAAAAGGCGTCAAGGAGGCGATTCAGGTGGCGAAAGAGTCTGGTCACCGGTTGTTGATTGCCGGTCCGGTTGACGAGCGTAATCAAGGATATTTCGACCAATATGTAAAACCTCAGCTGGACGATCGAATCCTGTATTTGGGACGCATGGATCAGTCGCAGTTGGTCAAATACTACCAGAAGGCGAAAGCTTTGCTGACGCCGGTCCAGTGGGAAGAACCGTTCGGATTGACGACGATTGAGGCGATGGCTTGTGGCGCACCGGTTATTTCATTGAACCGTGGTGCCGCCGCCGAGATAATCGTTGACGGCAAAACAGGTTTTATCGTAAACAGCATCGCCGAGATGATCGAAGCAGTTGACAAGGTAGATAAGCTCAACAGGCGCGATTGCCACGAACACGTAGCACGCAAATTTTCGCATTCACAAATGGTAGACCATTACGAACGAGCATTCCGAAAAGTGATCGATACATCAAGCCTCCCAACGCCAACGGGTTATATAAAACAAAAACTAAAAAACGTTTGGCAGTATCTGCCACGGTTAACAGGCGAGCTTTAGCGCGGAAGGGCGGGTCATGACCAGCAGTAAATCATCTTGGCGGGAAACGGCAGTATACCAGATTTACCCTTGGACGTTTAACGAGGATAAAGGGCGTACTCCCCAGCGCGGGCACGGTTCAATCAAAGGTATCACGGAGAAGATGCCGTATTTGAAAGAGACGCTGGGAGTTGACGCTATTTGGTTGTCTCCGTTTTACCCATCGCCAATGAAAGACGGTGGCTACGATATTAGTAATCTCAAAGACGTACATCCGGATCTTGGCACGCTCGAAGATTTTGACGAAATGATGAGCACTGCTTCCAGTCATGGTATTCGCGTCATGGTAGATTTTATCCCCAACCATACATCTGACCAGCATGAGTGGTTCCAAAAATCCCGACGCCGCGAAGGTCACGATGACTGGTATATTTGGCATCCTGGGCATGTTGATGACAACGGCGAACGCCATCCGCCCAATAACTGGCCATGTGTGTTTTCGATTCCGAACCGCAAGGCGCGTGACCGTGGAGAAATGCCATGGTTGCCGCCGCATGAGTGGACGCCGCCGGTATCGCAATGGCAATGGGACGACGTACGCCAAGAGTACTATTTGCATAGCTTCGCCAAGGAGCAGCCTGACCTTAATTGGAGCAACCCGTTTGTCCGTGAAGCTATGAAAGATGCGATGCGGTTTTGGCTTAATAAGGGCGTTGATGGTTTTCGTATTGACGCCGTTAATCATACCGGCAAAAACATGGACTTGCCGAACGAAGGCGTAAATACTGCTTATAGCGAAGAATGGAATGAAAATCCGTATGACCAATTGTTGCGTTATAACAGTGCCGATTTCCCGCCCGCTCTCCATCAATACGTTTGGGAGATGGCACAAGTTTTGCGAGATGAAGTGTATGCCGAGCGTGATTTACGCGACGTATTAGAGGCATACATGGGTGAGTCGCAACTGCGAGATTTGGACGCAGTCGCGCCAGCGTACGCAAGTAGTTTTAACTTCGGCCGACTTCACCTGGACTGGAACGCTCATCATCATAAAATTCAGCTGGACTACTACTATTCACGCCTGCAGAAGGCAGCGGTTGGGAATCAGGTCAACGGCAACCACGACAAGCCACGCGTCGCGACGCGTCTTGGTGACGCGCGTGCGCGTACGGCGGCAGTCGTGAATCTGTTTTTGCCAGGCATGTGCTTTATATATAACGGTGAGGAGTTAGGGCTGCACGATGCTGATATTCCGCCAGAGCGCATGCAAGACCCTAACGGTTTACGTGACCCAGGCCGGACACCGATGATTTGGAATGGCGATGAGCCGAACGGCGGGTTTAGCAACGCCGACCCGAATAGCCTATGGCTACCGACGAACGATAAGGACATGCATTTGTCTGTCGCCGCGCAACAGCGTGACCCGTTGTCATCGTTTAACCTTTACCGTAAATGTCTGCAGCTGCGCAAGGAGATTCCGGTCATCAAACAAGGTGAGTATCTTCCGCAGCATGGCAATAATGACCAGGTGTTGGTGTATGGACGCAAGTACGAGGAAGACACGGCGGTCGTCCTGGCGAACTTTACTGAACACGAACAACACGTCAAGATCCCGGATAGTCCGTTTGTAATCGGTACGATCGTGCTCTCTAGTATTACTGTTGCCGAAGACGTGAAAAATGTCGACCTGCGCGCTGGTATTAAGTTGGCGCCAAACGAAACACTCGTTATACTGCCAGCATAGGCGATAAAAGGGGAATATATGTCACAAGAAGTAGCACCGTGGAACAATACCGTCCTATACCAAGTTTACCCATGGAGTTTCAAAGAAGACGAAGAGCGCCAACCGCAGCGAGGTAACGGTTCGATACGCGGTATCACCGAAGAGTTGCCGTATCTTATTGATCTCGGCGTTGACGCTATTTGGATATCACCACCGTATCCGGGCCCTATGAAAGACGCGGGTTATGACATTAGTAACTTCACTGACATTCATCCCGATCTTGGGACGCTTGAAGACTTCGACGAACTAGTTGCGAGATGTCACGAAAACGGTGTTCGCGTTATGCTCGACTTTATTCCCAACCATACGTCCGACCAGCATGAATGGTTCCAAAAATCGCGTGACCGTGAGCCGGGTTTTGAAGACTGGTATATTTGGCATCCAGGCAAAAAGGACGAGCAGGGTGATCTGATATTGGGTCAAGATGATCGGCCGCTCGTGCCAAATAACTGGGCGAGCGTGTTTTCAAAACCGAACAAGCAAGCTCGCTTGCGCGGTGAAATGCCATGGTTGCGTGACGACGAATGGACGCCGCCGATATCGGCATGGCAATGGGATGATACGCGGCAGGAATACTATCTGCGGACATTTGCCAAGGAGCAGCCTGACCTTAATTGGGGCAACGAACGGGTAGTTGAGGCGATGTTGGATAACGTGCGGTTCTGGCTTGACCGTGGCGTTGATGGGTTCCGCATGGATGCTATCAACCATATGGCCAAGGACTATACGTTTCCGGATGATCCGATCAATACCGCATACAGTGAAGATCGTAACGACAATCCGTATGAACAGCGAGTTGTTACGTACAGCGGTAACTATATGCCTGAGTTTCGTAAGCAGATACGACTGTTTTGCGATGTACTACGTGAAGAAAAATATATAGGACGCCACCCGCGGCTTATTCTGGAATCGTACGCCGACGAGTCGATACTTCGCGAGATCAATGGCATAGATCCGGAAATTGCGACAACGTTTAATTTTGGCGCGTTTCGTATGCCATGGGACGCGACCATGCGTAAGCTGCAGATGGACTATTACTATAAAAATATTCATGAAAAGGGACTGGCGAATCAGGTCAACGGCAATCATGATAATCCGCGGTTAGCGACTCGTCTCGGTGGTGCGGCAGCTCGAGCGGCCGCGGTCATGAATTTGTTCTTGCCCGGCATGCGTATTATTTATAATGGCGAAGAGCTTGGCCTGCACGACGCCACTATTCCGCAGAATCGTATGCAAGACCCAAATGGCTTGCGCGACGGCGCACGGACACCGATTATCCGAGATGACACCAAGCCGAACGCCGGCTTCAGTATGGCTGCTGAAGAGGACTTATGGCTGCCGATAAATAAAAATGATCTGGAGCTAGCTGCCACTCGTCAGCGATGTGACTCAAAGTCGTCGTGGGCTCTCTATAAAGCCGCTATACGACTTTGTCATAATGTGCCTGTGCTACGCGAGGGCAAATATGTTCCGGCTGACACCGACAATCCTGATGTTCTTGCTTTTGTGCGCTCAACTGGCAGTGATCATGCATTCGTGCTCACGAATTTTAGCGACGAGATGCAGCCGGTGCGGGTTCCTCAATCATTATCTCTGGCGTATCGCGCGATTCTTTCGAGCATCGATGTAGAAGAAGATTTACAACAGGATATTTATCTACACGATCAGTCGTTGAAGCTACGACCAAACGAGTTAATTATCGCCGTCCCAGCGTAAAGGTTCTTACGAATGAAAAAGTTATTTACACCTTGGAGCCAAACCGTACTTTATCAGCTGTATACGTGGACATTCAACGAAGACAAAGAGCGCGTGCCACAAAGGGGCAATGGCTCTATCCGCGGGCTGACCGAGAAAATTCCTTATTTTCTGGAGCTTGGCTGTGACGCTATATGGGTAGCGCCGCCGTATCCTGGCCCCCTGGTCGATACCGGCTACGATACGACCGATATGATGGCTATTCACCCCGGTTTAGGCACGCTGGAGGATTTCGACGAATTCATAGAGAAGTGTCACGAAAACGGCATGCGAGTCATGCTTGATTTTATACCCAATCATACGTCTATCGAGCACGAATGGTTCCAGAAATCTCGTCGCCGCGAACCCGGGTTTGAAGATTGGTATATATGGCATCCAGGAAAGCTTGACGAGAGCGGCAAACGTGTACCACCGAACAACTGGGCAAGTGACTTCTCGCAACCAAACCGAAAAGCTCGTGATCGGGGCGAAATGCCGTGGCTCAAGGAAGACGAATGGACACCTCCTATTTCAGCGTGGCTTTGGGATGACGTACGCGAGGAATATTTTCTTCATCATTTTCTGAAAGAACAAGCGGATCTGAACTGGAGTAAGCCGGAGGTTCGCGACGCGATGAAGGATATCATGCGTTTTTGGCTTGATCGCGGTATCGACGCGTTCCGCATGGACGGCCTGAATCATATGGCCAAGAATATGGAATTTCCCGACGAAGAGATAAACCCCGACTACAACGAGAAAGATTTTGATAATCCGTATTACCAGTTGCAGGGTAAGCACAGTAGCAACTACCCTGAGACCCTCCGGTTCTATATGCAGGAACTGTGCAGTGTCGTGCACGAAGAGGCGTACAAAGATCGCGACATCATACTCATGCTCGAGGCTCAAACTACCGAAGAAACGCTACGCAAGTTAAACGCCATCGATCCCGCGGCGGCAACGGCATTTAATTTTGGTCCGCTTATAAACGATTGGAGTGCTCGGGAGCGCAAAGTACAGATGGATGATTACTTTAAGTACTTAGATGACAAAAGCGTACCCAATCATTTGTATGGTACGCATGATGTTTCTCGGCTTGCGTCGCGGTTTGGCGATGCGGGGGCTCGCGCGTTTGCCGTATTGCTGCTTGCGGCGCCGGGAATGGGCGTGATATATAGCGGCGACGAGTTGGGACTCCATGACGGTGCCGTGCCACTTGAAAAACGACGAGACCCAGCGGAGTTTCGTGATCCGGATCGCACGCCGATCATCTGGGATGATACGCAGCCAAATGGCGGATTTTCCAACGCTGATCCAAATGATCTCTGGTTGCCGATAAATGAAGATGATTTACATTTGGCAGAATCGCGTCAGCGCAATGATCCACTCTCGACATTGGAACTACATAAAGCAGCGATACAACTGAGGCGGGAGCTTCCGGCGCTTGCCACTGGTAAGTACGTATCGCTCGCAATTGATAGCGACGACGTGCTTGCGTTTGGACGACGAGAGGGTGATAAGCAGGTGGCTGTTTTTGTGAACTTTAGCAATGCACCGCAGCGTGTCGATAATGTTACTGATTTTGCGAAGGGCAAGGTGGTGCTTTCGAGTATTGATATTCGTGAAAATCAGCGCGACGTGAATATGGCTGATGGTATTGAGTTGCGACCCAATGAAGCTATTGTTGTTGCGAGCTGATTACTGCTTATCGGCTATTTCGTCCGGCAGGAATCCTTTTTTGTGCTTGAAATCAGCTTTCCATTCGTAATCTTGATTGTAGCCGAGATCTTTCATGAGTTTGGTTGGAGCATTGCGGAGGTGCAGCGGTACCTGGGCGTCGGGGTATTGTTTGGCGAGTTGCTGGGCTGAGTGCATGAGGTCAGGAATTTCACGCGATTTTTTGCTGCGAGCGAGGGCGGTGGCGGCATGATAAAGCATGTAACTACTTTCTGGCATACCCACGCGCTCGACAGCCTGAAACGTGCTGACAGCGAGTGCGAGTGCGCCATTGCCCGCCAGGCCTATGTCTTCACTGGCAAATATAACCATGCGTCGCGCGATAAACTTTGGATCTTCACCGGCGTCAATCATTCGCGACAAATAATACAGTGTTGCCTCGACATCGCTGCCGCGCATGCTTTTGATGAAGGCGCTTATCACGTTGTAGTGCATCTCGCCCTTTTTATCGTATCCTGGCACTCTTTTTTGCGCGGCGACTTTGACAACGTCAGGCGTAATCTTCGCTTTGCTCATTCCTAGAGCAAGCTCAAGGTTGCCGAGAGCGACACGCGCATCACCTCCGGACAGTTCCGCTAAATAATCGATGGCTTTTGGCGTGACAAGTTTTGTTTTTTTGAGTTCTTTGAGCGTACGTTTGATGATGGTAATCACTTCGTCTTTGCTAAGTGGCTGCAGCACCAATACGCGGCTGCGGCTGAGGAGCGGCGTGATAACTTCGAAGCTGGGGTTCTCGGTCGTGGCGCCTATGAGGGTGATGAGGCCGGACTCGACATGCGGCAAAAACGCGTCTTGCTGTGCTTTGTTGAAACGATGAATCTCATCAACAAACAGGACAGTACGCTTCGGCTCGGCGCTCTGCATCGTCAGCTGCTGCGATGCTCGCGCGTCGTATGTGCTGCGCTTCTCGCCGCTTCCTTGCATGGCGCTCGAGCGAAACGCACTGTCCCCCGCCCAGTTAGCCCGAGCTATCTCAATGACTTTTTCGACGTCCTTTTTGCCACTAGTGACAGCGGATAGCTCGATGAACTCAGCCTCCGTTTCTCTGGCGATGATTCGCGCGAGTGTCGTCTTGCCGCTGCCGGGCGGTCCCCACAGTATCAGACTGACCGGTTCTTTGTTGCGGACGATTTGACGCAAAATTTCACCATCGTCTAACAGATGGGTTTGTCCGATTACCTCGTCTAGTGTCTGTGGCCGCATACGCTCTGCCAGTGGTACTCTCTCCATGCCTCCATTATATATCCCAAGATGCATATTAGCGCTACTAGACCTGTACGATAGGAACCAATAATTTACTTTTATGCAATATAATACTATAATATACTTGTCGTCACGCTATCGTGACGCAAGAACCTATACATTTCTGAGTAGATCGGGAGATCAAATGGGACTGTTTCGTAAGAAACCCGTCAAAGAGCCGGCCGTACGGGGACTGCCTGACGAGGAAAAGTACGACCAAAGACTCATCAATATGCTGGCACAGCATGCTAGCGAGGGGCCGACGTTAAGAACCACCAAGCACTTGAAAGTGTTCAATGCTGTTTTGCAGGCCGACGCTACAGACGTGAATAGTGACTGGACGCTTCTCTTGCACCGACTGCCGTCAATTATGGCAAACTATCTGAATAAAGGTGAGGTGGCGGAGTATGCATTTAGTCGGGGTGAAAGTGCGGGAAGTATGATGCCGTACGAAAATGCGTCGGGACAGTATATATTGGGTCGTCAATGGAGTGCCGCACACACTACCATACAGGAGCGTGATGTCGTGTCTCGCGCCAGCAGGGCATGGCTGGCCGAGATTCTGAAAATCGTCTCTAACCTAGGTAACGGCGATCTTACGTGTGCGGTCGAGAACTTTTTCACGAATCCTATGCACGTTGACATACTGGCAACGTTAGACAACGAGCTTGTCGATGCCGACAAGAAGAAGGCTCTTGCCAAGTACCTCGACGATTGCGCGAAATCCGTCGTGAAGTACGTCGTCGACGCTACCAAAGCGCGAGCGGAAACGAACAAGATGCAGCAGTTGCAACAGCATGATTACGCCAAGGCGATGGCCAACAGCAACGCCGACGTCCTGCTCAGTCAGATAGGGGTTATTACACCCTAGGCTGGCCTAAAGAAATTACTCTAGGCCCAGCCTAGGGTGATTTCTTTATGCGAGCTAAATAGTTCAAACCATAGTACTAGTGCTACAATAGATGCATGGACCGCAAGCAAGTGCTCATGCTCTTCGGCGGCGAGTCATCCGAACACGATGTCTCGATTTCTTCGGCGCGTAATGTATATGCCGCCATCGACGACGACAAATACGATGTGGTGCTTTGCTACATAGACCGCCAGGGTAAGTGGTGGTTACTCGATACGTTTGACATGCAGATTAGCGTCGATGACGCGCCACAACTTCTGCCGGTGCTGGGGGGTCATGGTTTTGTGACTATGCCGGTAGGCAAAACTATTAAGCCAGATGTCATACTGCCGATTCTGCACGGCCGAAACGGTGAAGACGGTACGGTACAGGGCTTGGCGCAACTACTGCATATTCCAATCGTTGGTTGCGACGTGACGGCTAGCAGCATCGGTATGGATAAGGTTGCTAGTAAGGAGATAGCAACGGTCCACGGTATCGAAGTCGTCCCGTATGTCGTTCATCGGACTGGCGAGGACGCGCCGGATTTCAATAAACTTAGTATGCAGCTCGGCAGCCCGGTATTCGTCAAACCTTCACGTGCCGGCAGCTCAGTAGGCGTGAGTAAAGCGCATACCGAGACCGAACTTGCCGAGGCACTTACTACCGCCCACAGGCACGATAACGTTGTGTTGGTTGAACAGGCAGTCACGGCGCGTGAGCTTGAAATCGCTATCCTGGGGACGCCGCCACACCATCGGGTCAGCGGCGTCGGTGAGATCGTGCCGGGCGAAGATTTCTATAGCTATGATGACAAATACGCCGGTGGCAGTAAGGCGCGGGTTGTCGTACCGGCAGACATTTCCGATGATGTCGAGCAGCTCATCCAGGACACCGCTCGGACTATCTATCAGGCAATCGGTTGCAGCGGCTTGTCGCGCATTGATTTCTTTTTGGCTGAGGATGATACGTTGTATTTCAACGAGATCAATACGTTGCCTGGATTTACCAATATCAGCATGTATCCGAAACTCTGGCGACAACAGGGAATTAGCTATCCGCAATTGATCGAGCAGCTAATCGAAGACACGCTGACAAATGGTACAATAGATATTAAGGAATAGGAGAATAAAATGGGATTTGTAGTGTTTCTGGTCGTTATTGTCATTATATTCGTATTAAGCGGTATTAAAATTGTTGACCAATACGAACGCGGCGTCGTGCTGACGCTCGGTAGGTTTACTGGTATACGCGAGCCGGGCTTGAGAATAGTCGTACCAATCCTTCAGCGAATAGTTAAAGTGGATCAGCGCGTTAATACCATTGATATCCCTAAGCAAGAAGTTATTACTAAAGACAACGTGACTGTCAATGTAGACGCTGTCGTGTATTTCCGTGTCAAGGACGCTGAAAAGGCCATTTTGGAAGTTGCAAACTTCGTCTATGCAAGTAGCCAATTCGCCCAGGCGGCACTGCGTGATGTGACGGGTCAAGTGGATCTGGATGACCTGCTCTCTAAGCGCGAGGAGGTCAGCCAGCAGATTGAGCAGATCGTCGACACGGAGACAGAAAAGTGGGGTATCGATATCGAGAACGTGAAGATTCAAAACATCGAACTGCCGCAGGATATGAAGCGAGCCATGGCCAAGCAGGCCGAGGCCGAGCGTGAACGTCGTGCCGTCATAATCACGGCCGAGGGCGAAAAAGCAGCAGCAGCTACCGTTGCTGAAGCAGCGGCTTTACTAACTAAAGTTCCTGGTGGTATTAACGTTCGAACACTACAGACACTTGAGAAGGTTTCTGAGCAACCAAGCCAAAAAACACTATTCGTCCTGCCCGCCGACCTGACCGACACGATCGCTCGTGTCGTCAATAAGTCCTAACCTTGGCAAAAAGAGCCACCTCTAGTAAAATAGGGTAGTTGTGGCTCTTTAGCTCCTGCGTGAAACGTGAATATTCGTAGAGCAGAGGCGGCCGACAATAATTTACATCAAAGTGTACCAACATTACGGCTCTTTAGCTCCTGCGTGAAACGTGAATATTCGTAGAGCAGAGGCAGGCCGAACTTGATTGGTAATAAATTTACACTCAAAGTGTACCAACATTACGGCTCTTTAGCTCAGTTGGTAGAGCAGAGGCCTGAAGAGCCTTGTGTCCCCAGTTCAAGTCTGGGAGGAGCCACCAAAGAAAGAATCTCACATCACGTGGGATTTTTTCTTTAGCACACACAAGGCTCTTCAGGCCAAGGCCTTCAGAGCGAATAATTGTCGCTGAGGGCTCCGTCCCTAGTATCGAGTCTAGTAGGAGCCACCACGAAGAGATCTCACCATTCGGTGGGATTTTTTCGTTGGTGCGCTCTTTTACAACCAAGTTCGAATTGGTTTTGAGCAAAAGACTGAAGCGTAAGCTCAGCTCCGCCACTAGTGGGCGTGAAACTTCCGCTCGCCGCACCAGAAAAACCCTTTGTATTATTTTTATTTCCCCGCCGAATTTCTTTTTTTAACTGAAAAGTGTGTTTTTTGATGGCGGCGAGCCGTTTTAATGATAAATACAGATTTTGCTATTGTTTTTTTTAAAACATAAGGAGTAAGATATTTATAGGTGTAGTTGTAAGGATTACACTGAAAAAGTAACTCATAGGAGGTGTGGTATGAGTAGCAACAATATTAGCATAAGATCTGGTCGGACTTTTTTGTCTACCATGAAGACGACAAAATCAAAAATTATAACTGTAGGACTGGCGGCTTTCATGGCCGTTCTTTCTATAACGGCGCTCACCCCTACGGCTTTTGCCAGTACGGGATATGACGCTGTCGCGGCGGGCGCAGTAGAGCCCAACAGGGTAGTCCCAAACCGCTTTAATTGTAGCGAAATAACATTTAAATGCGTGCAGATAAACGGTAGTTACGTACCAGGTCTACCTCACGCTTGTCACTGGGTGTCATACAGTATAGTTGGTCCCTACCCCCACTCTGTGGCCGAATGTCACCCTAATCTATGGTGGTAAAGTAAATATCACTTGTCTAACATATTTTTCAAAAAAGTAAAAATTCAGAGTAGCCTCGGATATAAATTCGAGGCTACTATATCACCAACACTCAAGAGGTCACATTGCTATGGATTACAATGTTAGGTAGGATAAAGGCACGACTGCGATGGCTTGTTGTAACTAGGGAGAAGCTATATCTATGAATGTGGTAATGCGCGCAAAGAACATCAAGAAATCATTTGGGTCCACAGAGGCTTTGCGTGGTTTGAGCCTTGAAGTAAGACATGGCGAGATTTTAGCTATCGTGGGTCTGAGCGGCTCGGGTAAGACTACGTTGCTACACAGCTTGGCAGCGATTACGAGTATTGATAGTGGTGAGATAATATTCAATGGCAAGCGTATCGATAAGCTGAACGACAGTAAGCGTAGTCGTTTGCGCAGACAGGATTTTGGTTTCGTATTTCAATTTAGTCAACTTGTCCCAGAGTTGACCGCGCTAGACAATGTTGCTCTACCCTTACTCTTGAACGGTGCGGGACGAAAGGCTGCGTACGCTGAAGCAAGTAGATGGCTTACTATAGTGGGTCTAGGTAGGCAATCAGACAGCTTGCCTAGTGATCTGTCGGGAGGACAGGCACAACGCGTAGCTATCGCACGAGCGATGATAACGCACCCAAAAGTCATATTTGCCGACGAACCAACTGGGTCGCTAGACTCGCTTAATTCAAAAAAAATAATAGATTTGTTCATCGATACTGCCAAGCGGCAAGGTGCGACCGTGATCATAGTGACACATGAGCCAAGCATCGCCGTACGTGCTGACCGCACAGTTACCGTACGTGACGGGCTAATTAGCGGAGATAGTAAGTGAGCCTAGCTTGGCTGCTATTTGTACGCCCTCTTCGGCATAATTGGAGACGCTTTTTATTGATAGCAGGAGCCTTAGGAACCGGAGTGCTGATATTGTTACTGGTTGTCGCTTGGATTAATGGGTTAAGTAATCGCATGGGTAGCATTTCATGGCAGCAGACTATTATCCAATCTGCCGCCATGTCCCGGCAAACAGCAACTAACACCGGAGAGCCTCTGTACGTCATGCTTTCACCTGGGTCAAGCGTCGAATCTCTTTGGCACGACAAGAGGGTCAGTATTACCAGACTAGCTGAGGGCGGCTCCGGTTCGCCTCAGTTTAGAGGAATGCCGACGCCTAATCCAGGTGAGTACTACGTATCATCCGGCCTCAAAAAGATAATGAATGCATACCCGAAAGATTCTCTAGGTAGCCGTTTTGGTGAAAAACTATTAGGGACTATCCCTGACGAATATGTTACGTCACCGGATGAACTCTCAGTTGTAAAGGGTGTGGAATTGGCAGAAGTGAGAAGACTTGAATCAATCGGGGCGTCAGTAATAGAGCTCTACCGTATCGACCAAAAGCCAGCCATCGACCCCGTGCACTCAAGCATCATCATACCCGTTTTGTATATTGGCATATTTATATTGCTATTCCCGATTATGCTACTTGTGTCGGCAGCAACGCGACTTGGCGGTAATCAGCGCGAACAGCGCTATGCAGCACTTCGGTTAATTGGGGCTACAAAAGCACAAGTGCGAAGCGTGATGATTGTGGAGTCTATAGTCGCGTCGATTGCGGGAATTGCTGTAGGACTCTTGCTATACGTGGCCACACAACCGCTTATGCTCACATTTAAATTTAATGGTATGCGTTTTTGGCCTCACGAAGTAGCCATACCTACAGTTCAGGTTGTTGGAATTATTGTTGCGACTCTTGTTTTCACTACTGCCTTGAATTTGTGGGCAATGCGCCAGGTTCAGGTGTCGCCGCTCGGTATTGTTCGCAGAAATTTGCGTTATAAGCGACTACACTGGGGGCGCCTTATTCCACTTTGCCTTGGACTTGGTATCGTAGGCTTTGTAGCTTCACCTCTGTTTGATTCGATACAAGATGAGAGCGGAGCTAATACGGCGCTTCTTATCTTTGTCAGCATAATTGTGATGATGTTCGGTCTTATCGTGGCCGGTCCATATATCACGCAGAAGCTCGCAGGTTTAATCGCTCGACACACAAAACACGCCGAGATACTGTTGGGTATGAAATACATCTCTCTTAATCCACGTGGTGTTTTCCGTAGCGTGTCTGGAGTTGTGATCGTTCTATTCGTTGGCAGCTTTCTGCTTGCCTGTGCGAACGGCATGCAAAATTTCATGACAGAATCGATCGACAGCAACCCTTACGCACAGCTACGAACAGATACGGTGCTGGTCGGTAACCATGTAGGGAGTAATTCACTACCGGGCGGCCAGGAAGCTACTTTTCGGGAGCTCAATTATGTTCATAGCGCCGTAGAGATTAAGCAGGTAAGCTATACGTTTGCGGTAATGTCATGTCAGACGGCGATAGAATATATGACTGTGCAATGCCCAGATGGCAAGAACTATGTCGGCGTTAGTTTCAACTCAGAAGTTTCGTCCAGTAATCTGTACGGCACTACCGAGGCCGAAGTATATGAGCAAATAAGTCACAGTGGCCCCTACGCTGACGTAACGGCCGTTGTGCTAAATTATTTAGTCCAGATAGATTACGACAATATCGACAAATTTCGTAGTTTTATAACGACACATTACGCACGGGACGAGTCGGTTAGCGTGTTGCTTTTTGATGGCACTAGTTCAAACACGCCGTTTATTCATCCGGTTATCGAAGAGGCCGCCGAGTTTACTCGTATTGGTATCGGTGTAACCGCACTCGTGGCAGCTGTCAGTTTGGCGACATCAACGATCGGAGGTCTATTGGAGCGTCGTCGCTCATTAATCACGTTGCGGCTAGGTGGCATGTCAGTAAGTGGCTTAAAGCGGATTATCATTATGGAGTCTCTTGTACCTCTGCTCGGTGCGACAATAATCTCCTCATGTCTTGGGTTAGCGGTTGGCTTTGTTCTGATGAATCAGCTGACAATTACGGTACATAGCGTGCTTTCAGTGTCATACATTCTACTTCTCGGAGGATGTATAATCGCCGCCCTTGCAATGATAATTCTTATTCTGCCATCTGTAGGTCGAATCGTTAATCCAGAGAATACACAGACAGAATGACAGGTGTTCTGTACAAGTGCAACCCGTTTTAATTAAGTTTAATTTCTATACTTTGGGCATATAGCTGCTTACTCATTAGTAGTAACTTACGGGCTGAGCTTGCGCTTCAGCTTTTTGCTCAAAATCAGTTCGAACTTGGTTGTAAAATCGCACCAAAGAAAGAATCTCACATCACGTGGGATTTTTTCTTTGGTTATACATATTGCTTATCGTTGAGGTCCTCTATACGACCGTTATACAATAGTCAGCGAAAAGCAGGCGTCTTGCCGCTTTTTGTAACTGACCATCTATTAGTTAGGAATGACATGGACCCGGTAAAGCCCCACCTACTGTCGGCTTTGTCTGACGACGATGTTATCGCAGCGGTTTCGCAGGCCGTCCTGACGCACTGGAGTCACGAAGGTATCGAAGTTCGATACCACGTCCTGCCTGGCGGCCAGACGCCGAAACGCCAGTCGGATGGTGCCGTGGGGTTCGACCTCTACGCACGCGCAATCGTCGATACGACGCTCATGGACGCGCGAGACAACCGCTTGCGCAAGACGCTGTTCGACTTTCGGAACTATCCTTCCGACGAGCGTCTTCGCGGTCACGTTCACGAAGAAACCCAGGTGGGTGACGAAGGGGAGTTTAGGGGAGTGAAGCTTTCTTGGCGTCTTCGACCTGGCGAGCATGTGCTCGTAGGTGTCGGCGTTGCGTTCGAGCTACCCTACCACTTGTTTCAGTGGACAGCTCCTCGGAGTGGGCTCGCCGCGAAGCAACGCATCCAGCTCGGCAACGCTCCGGGTACTATTGACTCGGACTACCGCGGCGAAGCTGGACTGATCGTGGTCAATCAAGGTGACGACGATTTCATCATCGACCACCAGATGCGAATCGGCCAGATGCTGTTCCAACCGGTCATCATCCCTCGGTTGACGCCGGTTGAGAGTCTCGACGATCTCAGCGCGACCGCTCGCGGCGCAGGAGGGTTCGGTTCGACAGGCTATCGTGACCCCAGCTCCTAATTGCAGTTACGCCCAGTCGCAGAGGTTCCTACCTTTGCGACTGGGCTAATCCACGAAATCATCTTGCATAATCTACCCCTGTTGCGTATAATCGGTCTAGTACAATTAAACATATACGCGGGTGTAGCTCAGTTGTTAGAGTGAGAACTGCCAGTGGCAGTTCGCAAGGGAGTCCACTCTTCAAAACTCGTTTTGAAAGATGTGGCGACGGGGTCGCGGAACGTGACATTCCTTGCCAGGCCAAGGAAGCAACTACTCTGGACTAAGCTACAGTCAGTACATTACAATCAGGTACATATGCGGGTGTAGCTCAGTTGTTAGAGCGCTTCCTTGCCAAGGAAGAGGTCGAGAGTTAGAGTCTCTTCACCCGCACCAAATCAGGACAAAATTGCAAATTCTGGCGCGCGAGCGCCGTTTTTGTTTGGGAAATTATGGTTTTGCGGAGCAAAACCCATCTGTTTTTCTGGGGGGAATTGGAATTTTCGGGCGCGCGGAGGCGCGCTTTTTTATTTTCTAAAACCAGGTTAGAGCCAAAGATTTCAAGGCAAAGCGACTTTTTGGCTTCTAGGTTCGTCCCGCTTGCGATTTTACAGATAGAAACGGCAGTTTCTATCCACTTTTTCATCGGTTCGAGCCAAAGGTTTTGACCAAGCGTCAGCTTGGATAATTTTTCCTCAAAACTTTTCTTTTGGCTCATAATTTCCGCTTTTTTGGCCGTGTATGTTTCGCGGTCGATGTCCTGGTCAAGGTAACTGTCGAGCAAGCGTTGGAGTTTCGCGGTCAGTTGCGCAATGATGGCTTGCAGTTCTATTGTTCTCAATTGATTGCGAATTTGCGAATCGGCTTCGTCTTTCGCGATAAGTTCGTGCAACTTGTCCGCCCATGCCGTCGGCATGGCATACGCTTGCAGCATTTCGGATAATTGTTGGTTCAACAATTCCTCACGGATATGCGGCTGCGAACAGCGCAGCACGCCTTTGCGCTTTTTCGTGCAATGATAATAGACGTAATGATGCACATTGCCATTCTTTTGTCGTTTGGTCTGGTTTTCGCCCGTCACCATCATGTCGCACGAACCGCAGCGCAACAAACCGCACAGCGGTTTCGGATCGTTCACCTTTGTCATCCGTTTGTGCTTGCGCCGTTCGATGACGGCTTGCACATCGTCAAACAATTTTTTGGAAACAATAGGCGTATGCTTGCCCTCAAACACCTCTCCGGTATAACGAAAATGCCCGTAATAAAACGGATTAGTCAGCACTTTTGTTATCTGGTCTTTTTTGAGGAGCAAACCGCCTTTTGTTTTTATACCTTTGCCAGCCAAAAAGTCGGCAATATCCTGCAACCGTTTGTCACCCTTTGCGTACAGTTCGAACGCCGCGACGACCATCGGCGCGTTCCGTTTGTCCACGACAACGGTTTTCGTCCGAACGTCATTTATATAACCAAGCGGAGCGCGTCCAGGACATTCGCCACGCCGGACTTTTTGGCGCAACCCGCGTTTGGTGTTTTCGGACAAATTGTCGACGTAATATTTTGATTGGCCAAACGCGATGGACAGCATGAATTTGCCCTGCGATGTATTCTCAAACCAGAACGTCGGAAATTTCAGAGAAGTCAGATGCGTTTGGTCGAGTAAATAAACAATCTGTCCGCCGTCAATCGAATTACGCGCCAAACGGTCGGGATGCCACGCGATAATGCCGTTCGCCTCGCCGCGTTCAATCCGTTTGATTAACTGCGCGAAAACCGGACGACCGGGAATTTTGGCCGATTTCTTTTCTATCAGTTCATCGATAATTTCCAAACCCTCGTTTCGTGCGTAGTTGCGCAGTTCGACTAGCTGCGCCTCGATGGACAAAGCCTGTTTGTCCTCAACGTCCGTAGATTTGCGAACGTACAGTATGTATTTTTCACCCATAACCCCTCCTTTAACTCAAATAGCCGCCTCGCTGGACACAACTTCGAGAAAACCCAAAATTGTACGAGACGGCTATTAAAGCCAAACAAAAAGTTTTCTCTACATAAGTTGTGTCCGCTTTTATTTTACCAAAACCGCCCGTGGCGGAAAAGCGCGCCTCCGCGCGCCCGAAAATTCCAATTCCCCCCAGAAAAACAGATGGGTTTTGCTCCGCAAAACCATAATTTCCCAAACAAAAACGGCGCTCGCGCGCCAGAATTTGCAATTTTGTCCTGATTTGGTGGAGTTTTACAACGAAGCTCGAACCCATTTCCAAGAAAATGCTTGAAGCCAAGCCCCGCCGCCTAGCGGGCAAGTCTGCCCGCTGCGCCCCGCCAGAAAAAGCCTTTGCATTTTTTGAATTTTCCCCCGCCGATTTTTTATTTTTATGGAAAAGGCTGTTTCTGTCGGGTGTGCTTTAGGAGTTAGCTGCGCAAACCAGTGTCTAAATCAGCAAACAGCACATCAAGGCGGCTCTTGTTGTTCGTCTGCGGCGGCATGTTCCGCACGATTGTCCGGACTTCCGGCGGCGCACTCTCGATTGCGCTATGAATGATGCTATCGCCAAGTTCAGGTTTACCGTCTGCCAACTCAAGCGCGAATGCCGAATAGACAACAGGGCCAAGCACATGACGGGCTTGACGTTCGCCTTGCTCGCCAGTCTGCAAATCGGTGTGCGTGTAGGCGATTGCGGCGACAGCCGAGGCTGCCTTGGTTACATACTTAGACGGTTCATCAATTTCTTTGCCGACTTTGAATGCTGCCAGCGCGAGTACGCGCAAGTTTTTATCACGCCTTTTGCCTTGCCCGTAAGCGCGACCCGCCTCAACCGCCTCGCGAGGTCGTGTGTCATTTGGGTAGCGGCTTTCAAAGACAGGCAATGCTTGCTCGGTATAATCAGCAGCCCACAGAGCGGCAGGACGCAGCAAATGCTGATCTTCGGTGGAGTTTTTCAGTTCGTTCGTCATATTTTGATTTTACCAGATATACTATTTTATATATGGACACTGAATATCTAACTGCATTCCGCGATCAAATGACGGACAAATGGTTCAGCTCGTTAAAGGTTGGCGACAAAGTCCATAACTACAGCCTCAAATGGCAAAATAAGCAGATAATTGACAAGAAACTGCGTGAGGGTGTCATCAAGGAAATCCATAACAATGGTCAGTTTAATCGTTATGTCATTGTCGATAACCTCACTACTGGCAGACAAAACAAATGGAACGACTTTGACTTAGTAAAGCCGCAGGAAATCGAGGCAATAGAAAAACAATTACACCAACAGTTAGCAAGCAGTATAGTCGAAGCACCGCACAGCGAAGCGCAAAGTAAGCCGCAAACTATTGACGAAAAGACGGCGCGAGCCGCCTACGAGAGTCTTGTAAAAAATACCAATGAGCTACTGAAAGATGAGAACATACGACAGGGGCGATGTAGCGGCATATATGGCGCATTTAACAAAAATACTAATGAGTGTATCTATATCGGTAAATCGCGCTCCTTAATCAGTACTCGCTGGCGTGAACATATGCGGTATTGGAAAAAGTTGCGACCAATCCACAGACAGCCACTCTTGACGCAATATCTACACTTTTTCAACGATCAAATTGTCTGGAAAGTTTTATTACCTGTTGATGACAATATAGACAACGATTTAATCGAGTTTTGCGAAAGACGACTTTTTGAGAAATACCGACCAATCGCGAACACCATTATTCCAAACGGAACATTTTTCGGCAGAAGTGTCATGGAAGGCGAAGGCAATTCCGTTTCAGTATCAGAGTGGAATCCTAATCTAGTTGAAATTAGAATACACAAAGGTCAATTTAATGGTTTTTCGGACGGAAAGAACCATTTTGAGTAGTTGAGGGCGTGGAGCGCGGCGGCTTTGCCGCCTTGAGCCACGCCGCCTCTGCGCTTTAGCACAGGCGACCCGACAGAAACAGCCTTTTCCATAAAAATAAAAAATCGGCGGGGGAAAATTCAAAAAATGCAAAGGCTTTTTCTGGCGGGGCGCAGCGGGCAGACTTGCCCGCTAGGCGGCGGGGCTTGGCTTCAAGCATTTTCTTGGAAATGGGTTCGAGCTTCGTTGTAAAACTCCACCATGATTGACTACCAAATGAGTGAAGATGAAATGGCTTCTTGCTTAACTGGAATCGTAATGTCTTTCTGGTTCTATAGATTAAATACTATCTGCAAATTTAGCTAGAGTCTTCTAGGCTCTTTTCAAATTCCATAGGCTTAGGAGGAAACTTTGATGGGTTTGAGTAGCCTTTTTCAGCATAGAACCCCCAGGCGTTGCTATAAGCAGTCAATGTTAGCTTTTTTGCTCCTCGATTTTTCGCATCATCCTCAACTACTTTGAGAAGGCGGCTTCCTATACCAAAGCCTTTTTGATAGCGAGGAATTGTCGCTAAATGCTTTAGTTCAGCCCCTACTTCATCACTTAGGTATGAGTATCGTACCGCAGCCATGCCAATCAGCTCGTTTCCTAATGTTATCGCACCGAATGTCTTATACTCAACCGAATTCTCATAGTAAGTCCTTGCATCATTAGCATTGCCAATCGCAGAACGAAGTATATCTGTTGCTAAACCTGCGTATTCTTCTGATAGTCCTCTGATATAGTAAGCAGGAGCTGCAAGAAGGTCTGATGGGACTAGATTAGGATTCGTAGCCATATATATATATTATATAATATTATTTTAAAAACAATTGTCTCGTTAGACTAAAGCTTTCCGCCAGTTCTATAAGCTTGAAATTATCAAAGTCGCCCGAATTAACGGTTAGAAACACGTCGGCGATGCGGCACCAAGCATAAGTACTTTCCGAAAGGTGGGTGTTTTGTTTTGCTCATGCTTGCTCCATCTAATTGTTTATTGCTACAGTACAGGGGTATTCCGGTCGAGAGACTGGATATGTAACTGACAAGCAGACAATCAGGAGGAATGATGGCAAAGAAACAGTGCACCGCTGATTCACCAGGGTATGGTGACTTCGAGGGTGACGACGGTCGCTGGCACTGTTGCAAAGACCATGCCGACCGCAGAGTCAAATGCACCGAACGCAAGTGCGACTACGAATACACCGAATACGGCAACGACTGGTGACACGAGCAGGAGTAGTTATGAAAAACTGTACCACGTCAAACCCTAGCGAAGAAACTCTCGTCGCCTGGCAAAAAGACGAATGGAGTAATCGCTATGGCTCAACCCCGATCATCGATAGCCGACCACAACTACATTACGCCGTCGACCGTTGGGCGGAGTGCTGGAGCCTCATCCGAGGCACACACGGTAATATCGAGAAGGCGTTCGGACCATACCGAACGCTAAAGGCGGCCAAGGCTGACGCCGAGCAGGACGCCACCGAGACATTGGGAGTGGTTAAATGTGACCGCTGCAACGAGTTCGTTCACGCCGATATGCCTAATGTTAGGGCAGACCGGAATGGTAGCCTTTGGCACCAGGACAAGGACGACAATCGCTACTCTCACTGGGTAAGCACCGATGACATGCTGCGCACCTGCACATCTTCGGTGATCCAGTGCGCTATCGGTTGTCGCTGTATGCCATAAACCTCTCGTCAAACCGTCGAGCGAGTATGACAAGTGGCCATAGGTTAAAACCTGGAGTCACGGCCTACTGTGTACCCCTGGTTCTATGTCTGCTTGTCATATTCTTTTACTTGAATAAAAGTTTAGACCTGTCCGCCCATCGGTGGAGTCTCTTCACCCGTGCTAATTGCACTATATATATTCTAGTGCTATAAATATTTAAATATGTCACACGAGAGACCATTGCCGTTAAGTTACGGCTATGCCGATTCATTTGAGCGAGAACCTTCTCTTCCCGTAGAGCTACGTATCCATCCGCATACAAATGGAATTATCGTCATTAACTATCCTGGATTCAATGGTGACGTCGACGGCTTTGCCAACAAGTACGGAAAACTTGGTAATTTTTTACAAAGAAACCTGGGTGCCGCAGTAAGAACAGACAATCCTCGATTTGAGGGCGTTGACTATTCGCAGTCGGTTCAGGATCATTTACGCGCAGTTATTGATTACACACTCGTACATTCAGTAGAAATTTCCGGCAAGTCACCACAGGAGACTGAGCTATATCTAATGGGTAATTCGGCTGGCGCCGGCGCAGTATCTGCTGTCGCTAATGAATATCCTCAAGTCAAAAAGATACTACTTATAGCACCAGCAGGAAACGCAGGGGGGGATGCAATTACTCATGGTCTTGGTCGATATAAAGGCGAGTGCAGTATTATCGTAGGCGAGAACGATGAAGTAGTCGGGCCAGAAGCTGGTGCGTTGTTTGCTTCTCTTGCTACGGCGGCGTCCATCGTAAGGTCTGCCGTAATTCCTAAATGCGATCATCAGTTCAGGGGTGACATCAACGCCAGGATTATGAGTGCTGCGCCCCTGTGGGCGTTCCGGGGTCTAGAAGGGCAATTGCCCAATCCTGAGGACGGCATCGACCTTTATGATTAACTCTAGGTAGTGTCGTTATACTTACATAGCCTTCGGCGTTTTTGCTTCTGCCTAAACTATGACTCTAACGCCACCTCTGTTATAATGTATCCATGAAGAGTGCTATAGTCTTGCACGGTAAGCCCACGAAGGAACGTTATTTAAACCCGGAGATTCCAAAACCCCATGAAGCTAATTGGTTTCCCTGGATAAGAGAGGCATTGTCAGCGGCGGGTGTTCAAGCATCAGTGCCGCCATTACCTCGTCCTTATTTTCCTGAGTATGAAGCATATAAAGAAGTGGTTGAGGCAGAAAGGATTGACGACAATACTGGCTTGGTCGGTCATAGTGCGGGCGCAGAGTTTATCTTACGATGGCTCTCTACCGATAGTGACATGAGCGTAGAGCGAGCAATACTTGTTGCTCCGTATTGTGACTATGCTGGTAAGTATGGGGATTTTTCAGACTATGATCTGGACACAGGACTGTCAGAGCGTGTGGGCAAGCTCGTGATTATCAACTCATTAGATGACGATGAGCCTATACAAAGACGTACGCAGGAGCTAATCAATGCATTTCCTTCGGCTAAACTAGTTGAGCTAAACGGGTATGGCCACTTTCGAATCGGTCATAACATGACTAGTCCTGAATTTCCTGAACTATTAGACGAGTGTCTAAACTAAAATCACTCGACAAATCAAACTGACTTACAGGTTCTTTGAGTTTATACCAATCGACTTTCTCGGGTGCGGCAGTTAGAGTCATCCTCGTAACTCCTGTTCTCCGTCTGCTTGTCATATTCATGTTATTAATAAACAAATCAATTTATCTTTGCGTCATCATAACGCAAATAAATCTGTTATAGTAGACTTCATGAGAGCACCTGCGACGCCACGAATTACTGTAGATCCTTTAGTATTTGTGTTTCGCGAAAACAGATTGCAAATACTACTTACGAAACGTACGCGTGATCCGGAAAAAGGAGCGTGGGGTATTCCGGGCGGATACGTTATTCCGAACCAGACACTTCTGAGCGCGATCGAACTGTCTCTCGCGTCGAAGACTGGTGTCGGGATTCAATCACTCGGCTACGTGGAACAGCTCTATGCATTTGATACGTTGGGCTTGGATCCTCGTGGCCACGCTATTACTATAGCTTTTCTGTGCCTGAGTAACCAAGCTTATGTCAAACGCTCTGATTTGACGGGAGAGCCCCAATTCATGGATACGAGATCGCTCCCGGAACTAGCCTTTGACCATATGGCTATTGTTAACAAAGGCCTGGATCGCTTAAAAGAACAGTTGTTAAAAACGACCGCAGCGGTTTACCTACTGCCGCGCTACTTCACTATGGCGGATCTTCACGGTCTCTATGAAGCAGCCCTCGGCAAGCGACTTGACCGCCGCAACTTTCGTAAAAAATTGTTGAGCCTGGACGTATTGCAGGACAGCGGCAAAAAGCAGGAGGGTGTAGCAAACCGCCCCGGCATAATTTATTCGTTTAAGTCGCAAAAGGCAAACGACCTCGTAAAGCCGCTTTATTTTTAAGTAACTTTGTAAAAAAGCTTGACAATAAGTAACCGTATGCATTATCCTTTGCGTATAAACTACGCAAAGCTATGAAGGAGGGAACTTATGGCAAAGCAAACTATCAAACAAGACGCAACAGTACACAAAGTAAAGTCCTGGATCAGACTCTTTGGTCCAACTGTAGAGGGCAAAAAGAAGCACGAAATGCGCTATAACGACAGGAACTACCATGTCGGCGATATTCTTGATCTGCAGGAGTATGACGAAAAAACCCAGAAATATACAGGACGGTCAGCAAAGGCGGAAATCACTTACATGACTTCCGCTGAAAACCCCTGCGCGATGTCTGACGTTGGCTTAAAGGAAGGATTTGTGATTCTAAGCGTAAAGATGCTTAGCTGATGACTATGATTGCTTTCACGATGTCTCACGGGGGGTAGGAGTCCAGAGTAATTCACCCTCGGCTGGCTGTCTTAGCTCTTCACCATAGAGCGGTACGACGAGCTCGTGACGTACCTGGTAAAGCAGCGATGTCCGGTCTCTCGGGCTCTTGTTGGGGCCAGACTTGTGGACTGTATTAAGATTGAACGCGACCATGGTTCCGGCGTTACCTGTTACAGTAACGGCGTCTTCGGGCGAAAACGGCGTCTCGTCTTCGATATATGGTTCATGTTTATCACCTCTCTTGTGTTCAAGCAGGCCGAGTTTGTGGCTACCGCGGTATACCTGTACCGGTCCCATGTCTTCATCGATATCGGTCAGATAGAGAATAGCGGCAAGCATCCGAATGTCAGAGTTGGGGTATTCAGGGTCAAAATGAGGAAAGAACGGATAGTCCTGATGGAGCGGGAACTTGCCGCCATATGTTTCACCCTTCACGCCTGGTTTTACGAACCCCTTGTCGTGATGATTAACCACTGGTCCGCCAAGCAAAATACCGAGTCTGCCCATGATACGCGGATCGTAACGGAGAGATTTCAATTTTTCTGGTGCCTCGGGGTGGAGATGAACATCATGCACGTCGAGAATCTTTGTTTTAGTGCGCTCTTCGGCGTCGTTGTGATCACCCGTCTGCCACTGGGCGTTGTTGCCGATGTCCTCTATAAGCTCCTTTAGCCTATTCCCTATTTCTCTTGCTTCGTCTGCGGGAATAGCTTGTTCGAATTTCACAAATCCGTTTTGATCGTATTCCTCCCTTAAAGATTTGGTATATGAATCTGAAAATTCCATACTGCGCCCTCCTTGTGCTAACACTATAGAACATAAGCATTATTATTGCTATATTTTACAACGTTACAAAGGGTAGGGCGGACGCTCTAGGGCGCGCGGGTGCCTCTACGACGTATCTCGTGACATTATGAGGCGGGGGATTGGCTGGGGACGGCAATATCAAGCTGCTTGATCGCACCGTCGTTCTCAAAATGTATCTGCTGTACGTAGGTACTTCTTCCTAGGAATTCGCCGTCATTGTCAAATGTACCCTTGTGGTAAAAGACATAGTATTTGCCATTGCGTTCGACGACTGAGCTGTGACCGCTATTGACGATTGGTCGGCCGTGTGTATCCCATATCATCGAGGTGAGGATATGTGACTGCTGTTTTGCACGGGTGAGGTTGTCGATACTGTCAGCTTCTATATAGCTGAGCCCGTAATCGGCGTCGAAAGAATTACGGCTGTATAGCATGTAGAATTTGCCGTCTTTTTCAAAGACATCAGGAGCTTCGTTAACAGCACCATCGGTATTATATACGGGCACGGCAACCGTGTGGTGGTGCGACGGATTGTCCATGTCGAGCGCTGAAATGACGTTTTGACCCCGGCCAAACCAGGTATAGAACAACCACGTATCACCATCTTTATCGTGAACGACTTCTGGGTCTATATTGTTGCAACTCTCGGGAAGGCAGCCGTCGTTGTCTATTCGTTGTGGTGGGCCAAAGTGCGTATCATGACCGCTGCTTGTCGCGTGATAAATCCGGGGCCTGTTATGGGTATATTTGCAGGATTGTCCTTCTGCCATTTGCTCGGCGGTGAAAAAGATCTCGAGCTTGCCGTCTTTATTCTTGGTAATGTCCGGAGCCCATAAATTGCAGTAATCATGATTCTGATCCAGGGCGCTAGGATTGTATGTCTCTACTTGCGTGAAATCGCGCAGGCTAGACGAGTGATAGACTGCGAGCGTACGAGTATCTTCACCGGTGCCGCTCAGATAGAACGAATCGTTACTCTCCTTATACACATTTGGATCGGCCTGACCCGGTATGACTATCTGTTCGCCGTGAATATCGGGTTGCGGTATGTACTCTTGCGGCGGTGCTACGGCCGGAGTTTCGGCAATAGTAGGCGCAGCCTCCATGGGCTCGGGCGAAGACTCGTGCATGGAAGTCATGCTGGTAATAACCGCTGTTGCAAGCGCAATACCGCCCACTATCCGGAATAATCGAGATTGCCGCCTCTCCCTATTTGCGGAATTCTCTACGGTTGCCGGTGTAAAATTTCCCTCTCTTACTGCAGTATGCATGCGGCGAGTATATATCAATACGTTTTTTTTGCAACGATAACCACTATGGGTCATCGTATGAACTACGAAAAGTCCTGCTGAGGAGACGACACATAAAATACAATCGTGGTACTCGGAGCATTTTCTCCGTATGATACACTATACCCATGAGAAAAAGCACAAGCGGATTTACGCTGGTCGAACTCATTATTGTTATCGTTGTTATCGGAATTTTGGCGGCAATAATACTTGTTGCGTACAACGGCATTACTCAGCAGGCAAGGGTTGCGAAGACGCTGAGTGCAATAGACGGTTGGGCGAAAGCAATCCGTGTTTATAAGGCTCAGACTGGCGACTTCCCTACAAAGCAATCATGCCTAGGCTCAACCACTACATATGACGGTGATGGTTTTTGCTGGGGAACCTCGTACTGGGAAGTGAAACCAGCTTTCCTTTCACAGATGGATCCATATATCGATAGCTATCCCGAACCAGACACTACTTTCATTGGTAGTGGGATGCACCGTGGTGCCTTTTATATCATCCGTACTGACGTCACCCCTAACGAACATAACATCAGAGCAATGTTTGCCGGAGAGGATAAGTGCCCTGCTAGCAGCGTAGGGCCACTCACGCCAAAACGAACGAACCACGCGAAGACTGCATCGGGCGTGTGGTGTGAATACACCCTCGACTAGGTGAGCGCTCAGTGATCACTCGCCGGAATTACTACTCTGCTCGTCAATATCAAACTTGTCCGTATCTTCACTGACGGTTGTTGTCCATTTTCCACCCAGGCTTTCGGCTACTGAAGCTACAATGTTTATTAGTCCTATATTTTCGCGAAGTTCCTTTGGGTAGGTAGAATCATGAGAGCCGTCATGAGGAGTAGTATCGGCAGCTATACGCACATCTGTAGCAGTACAAAAGCATTCTTCGAGTTCTCCGCGTCTATTGCTCCAATATTCCTCGCTTCTGATAGTACGCATTCTTTTAACGTGGTCATCTACTGCTTCGTCGGCGACATCTTCACTGATATCCTCGGCGTCTTGATCGGCGGTGCCTTCCACTGCTAGATGGCTCAACATATACACTCCGACGGTTTGCAAAAACATTGCGTCGTAGTGATCTTTCGATATCTTCGCGGTCTCTTGAGGAGATATGGTGGCTGCCCGGTCGATTAGTACAGCGATTGCCCGGTGTGCTAATCGGGCTTGTGCCGACAGCTGGTCTGGGTATTGTTCGAAATGACCGATGGATTTAATTGGCAGCGAAGCGCCATCTTGGATGCTTGCGGTATGCTCTGACACCAGGCTGTTGTGCGGAGCCCTGCGGTTAATTATAGACTCCTGGAGTGTGTATGTTTGCGTGTATGTTGTTTCTGTCGAACCGGTCTCGTCAATACGCTCGGCTGGCCTATAGGCCTGTTCTAGGACGTACTCGATCCCATTATCTGTTGTCCATCGTGCGGCAGGTGAGCGCCCCGCCATTATTCGTGCCATAGGTATCTCGTCAGTAAAAATAATATCTGCCAAATCAGCAAACAGCTCTGATGAATAATACATCTGTCGCGGTTTTTCGGACTGGATCTTGTCTGGGTGGCTCACATCGCTCCTTTGATGGTGGTATTATACCATAAATATTTTATCTTCCAATTTATTTTACATGCCGCTGTCGGCATCGCACATTTGTGCGACCAATCTCATTTATGCAAGTGTGCACACGCCGCAGAGAGGGCTATAATGATACTATGCAGACCATCTATACCATTGGTCATTCGACTCGTCCAATCGAAGAATTCATAGAGCTGCTGAATGCCTATGGCGTTACGCAGCTGGCTGACATCCGTACCGTTCCTGGTTCGCGGCATAATCCGCAGTACGGTCAGGCGGCACTCGAATCCGCGCTGAAATCCCACGGTATCGACTACGTTTATATGAAAAACTTGGGCGGTTTGCGACATAGCGGCAAAGAATCAGTCAACACGGGCTGGCGCAACAAATCGTTCCGCTCATACGCTGACTATATGCAGACCGATGATTTCAAAGAAGCAGTTGATGAACTCATGGCAATGGCGAGAAAGCCAACCGCTATCATGTGCGCGGAAGCCGTGCCGTGGCGCTGCCATCGTTCGCTGGTCGGTGACGCGTTACTTGTGCGTGACGTGCAGGTGCGCGACATCATGACCGCTACCAGTGCGCCCGACCATACGTTGACCTCGTTTGCCAAAGTAGACGGCACTGATATTACATATCCCGCCCCCGACCATAATAGCGATCACTAAAGTACCAGGCCAGTATGCTCGACAGGTGTCCGGGTAATGTCTGTCTGTTCGTGCGTTGTCTGAGACAAGTTTTTTTCTTCTGCTGCTTTTAGAGCATGATCTACTGCCAGCTCAGCGATGCCTTGCCCTCCCATGATGCCTGAATGATGGGAACCAGCGGCAAGAATGACGCCAGTGTCGCCGATTTTGCCGACAACGGGCAGGTCGTCTTTGTACGCGGAATAGTAACCAGCGCTGAGACGATTGTGCGGTTCGATAGCGAGATTTGGCTTATCGGGAGTAGACTTGTCCGGATCCCATCGTGATGAACATTCTGCGAGCAGGGCATACGTGCGGCCGACAAACAAATCTTTGTGGTTGACTGGCCGGGGGTCAATGACCGGGCTGCGCTCGACCAGGTCATCCATGGCTGCATAGCCATAACTGGCATGGCCTTCACGGGTAGATATGCGGGCGATGGCCATATCGGGGCTGATCAGGAAGAAGTTCGTGTTATCCGGAACACCTTGCATATTGGCAAAAAACAACTCGCGTTGCGTGACGGTAAAGTTACTCGCGATCTGTTCCGATTCTTTGCCGGGCAGTAGCTGCGCCAAGTTGACCGCGAACGCGCCGATTGCCAGTATGATTTTGTCGCTATAGATTTTCTCACCGCCAAAATCGACGCCGATTGCTTCGCCGCCCTTACCGATCAGAATTTTACGTGCCGTGGTATTCGCACGATACGTCACGCCGTGACCGTCGCCATCGGCACGCGAACGTTCCATCAACCAACTGCGCATAATGTCAAAGTGTAGCCGACCTGCATTATTCACGACCATAGCACCTTCGATTCCGTCGCCGTCGAGTAGCGGATACTCGTCTCGTAGCTCTGCGGGAGTCAGCTCGTCCGCTTCGGGATCAAACCCCCAGCTGATAGTATCGCTCGCCAGTTTGCGATAATACTCCATATCCGGCCTGTCGGGCGTACCTGGCGGCAACACTTCGGCGAGATACTCAGGTCGCTCCTGCGTACCAACAGTAAAGATATACGGGAATCGTTCGTAGGTAGATTCAGTCTTTTTTTGTTTGCACAGGTCGGCATTGGCACGATCATATATCTCCATACTCTTGCTGACTATTTCGGCCATAGCGTACGAATCGTTAAACATGCGAAACTGTTCAAGCGAACGGCCAGCCAAGCCGCCCCACTCGCCCTCCTGTGTGACCGCCAGTATCCGTGCATTCTTACCCATAGCCTCATGCATGGCGTGCGCCGTGTGTAGACCCACCGCGCCACCACCGACGACAATAGCGTCAGCGACGTTTTTGGAATTTTCGAGTATCTCGCTCATGCTTCCCTTCCGCGGTTACTTAAAAGAAGTAAGACACACCGTACGGAGATTCATCTTCTTCGCTCGGTACTATGGAGGTGACTCTGTTTCCGTCATACGTATAGACGAGAGTCTCCTCCAGGTCTTCATCGAATGTCTCCAAGTGTACTGGGCGCTGCCATAACTTGTACAGGTATGGAAGGGTTTTCTCGATGTATTTGGGATCAAGTGTCTGTCCGTCGAACTTGTGTCGGAGGTACAGCTCTTTACTATGGCCATAATCACCATCGACTACCTCGATGTATGGCAAGCCGCTGTTATCCATCTGTGCAACGAGGGTATCGCGTATATCCTTCCAGCCGGTCTCTTTGACGATTTGGAACACATCGCCCCAATACGGGTCAGTAACTTCCTCGTATACGAACATATTCATGCGGTCAGCTACGATTTTGTTGAAATGGTTGCGAATAAACGACTGGTCATCATTATGAATCATGATGTCGCGCAAAGCTTCGATAGCCGGACTGTCCTTCAGTTTACCTTCGAAACGCGGATGAACAGGAATACCTTCTTTGCGGAGCCAATCGTTTTCTTCTTCTGATAGGTTGCCGTTGTAATAGTCCTCGAGGTATTCGTACATAGTCATGCCGAGGTAGTAGGGGTTTAGTTGCCGTTCGCTCGGCGCAAGTACACCTGAGTGGACCTTCCACCAGGCTTCGTTATCTCCTTCTGAGATCAATTCGCGGTCACCAACTTCACGCATAATACGTTTGTGCCAATACGATGCCCAGCCCTCGTTCATGATCTTTGTGCGCCGCTGCGGGTAAAAATAGAGAGACTCGCCACGGACAACGTCGAGAATGTCTCGTTGCCACTCTTCGAGATAGGGGGCGTGGTTACGAATAAATCCAAGGATATCCTTGTCTGGCGCTGGAGGAATGTTCAAAGCAACCCTACCCATGTTACGACGAGTCTCCTCGGACGCCCGCGGTGGAAATAGGTCTTCGAACTGGTCGTGGACCTCTTTTTGGGGTAGTGCAGCTTGTTCGGCTTGTTCGCGCCAGGCTCGTAATTCCTCGTTCCTGGGCGGCCTGTCGATATTATACGGGTCAATATGCTCTTCGATAGAAAGCGCCGCGTCGAGGAACTCTTCTACCGGCTGTAAGCCGTACCTCTCTTCATACGCATCAACTAGTGCGGCATTACGCGCGACCACCTCCGGCATATCGCGCCTTGTGTTCGCGAAGGTGAGATTGTTCTTGAAGAAATCCGTGTGACCAAGCACGTGAGCCATGACGAATTTGTTTTCGATAGGCGGGTTGTTTTCTAGAAGATATGCCTGCGAAGGATTGGCGTTTATCACGAGTTCATATACCTTGGACATACCGTGGTCATACATGGTTTTCATCTGCCGATAGGCGCGTCCATGTGTCCAGTGAGAATATCGTCCGGGCATGCCGTATGATCCAAGCTCGTTCATAATCTGTGCAGGGACGACTTCGAACTTGGTAGGGAAGGGATCTAAGTGATATTCCTGGGCTATTTCCCAAATATTTTCGAGGGCTTCTTCCAGCTCTATGTCTTCAGCTTCAAATTCGCTGCTGTAGGTGTAATCCTCGGGCTTATGTTCTTCGGGCCTATGTTCCATAATGATTAGCCTTTCTCTTCTTCGGTATTAAATACTTCCTTTAGAGCTGGGAGTACTTCGTCCTTGTCATTGATAATGAGTCCCTTGAATCGAGGATCATCAATACTTTTCTCGTAGGTGTCAAGCAATTGGCTCCGGCTGCCTCGTCCGATTTGTACGTATGCGTACTGGCTGATATCGTCATCGAGCATTTTTTGTACGAGTTCAGCACAGGTGCTGTTGTCGGTGCTGTAGTTGTCTCCGTCCGAGAAGTGTAGCGGATATATATTGTAGCTGTCCGGCGGGTAGCGGTTGTTAATTATGTCGATTGCCATTTCGTTTGCAGATGAACACTTAGTACCTCCGCCCATGCCACGAGTAAAGAACTGTTCTTCTGTCACTTCTTGCGCCTGGGTGTCGTGAGCGATGAATACTATGTCAACCTTGGGGTATCTCGACCGTAGGAAGTTAACGGTCCACCAGCAAAATGCACGAGTGATGTATTTTTCGAAATCACCCATGGAGCCCGATATGTCCGCCATGGCGATTACTACTGCACTGTTTTCGGGTTTGCGTTCATGCTCCCACGTACGAACCCTGTAATCTTCAGGTGATATGTCTTTTATCTCGGCGGTACCTGATTCAACGGCATTTCGCATCATGTTCTCAAGTACTGTACGAGCCAGGTCGAGATTGTTGGTACTGCGTTTTTTGCGGACATCGTTGAAGTTGATGGTGTCGGACTCGATTTCCTTGGTCTGTTTAGGCTTCATGAGCGGAAGACCGAGGTCTGCGAATACGAGCTCCTGAAGTTCTTCAATCGTTAGCTCTGCCTCGTAGTATTCCTCACCAGGTTCTTCGCCCGCTTCTTCGCCGCCCCTTCCAGGACCGGGCTGATGACCGATAACGTCTCCAGGCTGCTCCGTACCGTCACCGGTACCGATTCCCTGATCGCGTTTACCGTATTTAAACTTAGGCAACTCCAATGATTTGAGGGGAATTTTAATAGTCTTTTTGCTTTTTGGGTCGGCGGTTATTATGTTGCCATCACTAACAACGTCCTCAAGCCTTCCCTTGATAGATTCTTTTACTTTTTCGTTATGGCGTGTTTCATCACGTTCGCCCTTGCGGTGAAGCGACCAATCCTGCCTCGAAATTGAACTTGTGTAGTTCTCGAATCTTTTCATTGTGATGTATTCCCCTTACTGACTAATTGTTTTAGGCAGAACGTAGCTGGCGTGTCTTACGCGCGGCTCATTAATGCGCCAACATAGCTGATGAGCTCATTGGCACAGTGAGGGCAGTAGCCTCGCTCTTCGATCAGTGTCCGCTCAACGTCGTTAATACGCTTGCGTTGCTCTTCGTTTTTTACTTTTGCGGTAGTGGTGAGCTTTATCATGTCCTTTAGGTCACCAAACAGTTTCTTCTGGATTGCTTCCTTGAGACGGGGGTGAGAGGTGTAGTCGAACTGTCCGCCGCGTCGGTAGACTGATGCTATGCGCATAAGCAGTTCGTTGCGGAATTCTTTCTTACCGTTTTCGTTAACGCCAATTTGCTCCTCGATACTACGCATGAGTCTTTCGTCAGGATCGAACTCTTCGTCGGTGATAGGATCGACAATCTTTGACTTATTGCAGAACGCCTCGACGTTGTTCAGGTAGTTATCGCAAAGGTTTAGGGCGACATCTTCGTATGATCCGATGAATGCCTCGCTGATTTCGTTAACGGCATATTCGTCGTAGGCTTTGCGCGCAGTCTCAAGGTCATTTTTCAGTGCATCCTTGTCTTCCTTCTTCATGTCACGCGTGTGACCGCTGTGGTCGAGCTGGTCTTGCAGGGCACGAATCGCGTCGAGTGGAGTGAGGCATTCTTTCTCTCCACGCACGAGAGCCTTTGATAGTGAGTCGATAATGTACCGTGGAGAGACACCGTAGTACATGCCCTCTCTTGGATCTTCTTCTTGAAGCTCGCGGATGTCACGCTTGGTGAGTCCATTAGTAGCCTGTCCGTCGTAGATACGTAGTTTTTGCAATTTACTGTACTTCTTTGATGTAGGTGACAGGCGGGACAATACTGCGAATGTAGAGGCGGTCTCGAGTGTCTGAGGATTGATATGCATCCTACCCTTCTTTGCAAGCTCGCTCTCGCCGACGAGTTTCTCGTGAATCTTCTTCTCGGCAGACACTTGCAGTGTGTACGGTACCTCGATGACTTCCAAGCGGTCACGCAGGGCTTCGTTCTTGGGGTTGGACACATAGCTGTTGTACTCAGCCAGGTTAGTGTGCGCGATAATCACTTCGTCTGCCGAAATATTACCGAAACGCGGAGCCTTGATGACATGGTCAGTCGTCAGGTCGAGCAGTGAGTAGAGGAACTTCTCGTCGACTTTGAGCATTTCGACGAACTCCATAACACCACGGTTGGCAATGTTCAGCTCACCGTCAAAGCTATAAGCTCGCGGATCAGAAGCAGTCCCGATACCGTCCCTACCAAGTTTCGCAAGGTTGACGCTACCTGTCAGCTCGGTAATGTCCTGACTCTTCGGGTCGGATGGCTTGAACGTACCAATACCGACGCGATTCTTCTCTGACAGCACAAGACGCTTGATAGGAACGTTCTTTAAAGTGTCTGAATCGAAGCTTGCTTCACCATACTTAAGTTGACACTGTGGACACAGATCACCTTCGATATGCACACCGTACTCCTCTTCAAGCATTGGGCGCATATCCATAGGAATTAGATGGAGCGGCTCTTCATTCATAGGACAGTCGTCGATAGCGTACATTGCGCCCTCGTCGGACTTGGAGTATTCTTCGATACCCTTTTTTGTACCGTTCACGAGAGTAGACTTACCGCTTCCTGGAGGCCCAACCAAAATGATAATGCGCTTGCTTGTCTCTAGTCCTTCAGCGCCAGACTTCATGAGCTCTATGAATCGCCCTGTCGTTTTCTCGGCTCCGAAGAGGGCATTGCGACCGGTCGTAAAGAAATCTTCGCGCGATGTGAGCGCATCATATACGGTACGGAAGGATGTCCGGGCGATGTTGGGGTTCTCGACGACCATGTTTATGTATTCTTCAAAGGTACCTTTCCATCGCAGTTTCTCATGCTCATCCTTGAAACTCTTGAGTTCACCGAATACATTGCGTCCTTGTCTCTCGCTCGACATAGATTCCTCTCCTCCTATTTACCCCACCCGGTTCTTATCTCAATATTTTAACACTAATTTTGACAAGTCAATACTTTTCATATGTAAATTTTGCGACAATCGTGAAACGCCCCCTGTAGACAGGTTATTTTTTATAAAGGAATTCGCGAGTTAGCGGAAGGCTGTTATTCAAACCTTTCGTGAAGACGAATTGCGATAATGTTAGATCGCCGTAACGAAAAGCTGCCGACGAACTAGCGAGATAAAAACGCCACATGCGGTAAAATTTTTCGTCGTACATTTTGAGGACGGTTTTCTTGTGGGTTTCGAATCTTTGCCACCATTTGTCGAGCGTCATAGCATAGTGGATTCGCAAATTCTCATAATCTGTCAGCTGGAAATTCTGAGCTGGCAAATGCGCGACGGTCTCGCGGACTGACGGTATATATCCGCCCGGGAAGATGTATTTGTCGATCCATGGGTCACTCGCTGTCTCGTGGGTATGCGTAATGCTGTGAAGCACTGAAACGCCTCCGGGAACCAACATTTTGTTTACGGCGCGAAAGTACTTTGCATGATTGTGCCGGCCGACGTGCTCAAACATACCGACGCTGATGATTCGATCGAACTGTTGGTCGGTTTCGGCGAGATCCTGGTAGTTCATGAGCTTGAACGTCACGAGATGATCAACGCCAGCCTTTTTGGCGGCGGCGGTCGCGTGCTCACGCTGGTTTTTACTGAGTGTGATCCCAATGCCGTTAATACCATATGTTTTGGCGGCGGAAATCAGTAGCGTACCCCAGCCGCACCCGATATCGAGCATTCTCATGTTCTTTTTTAGCTGGAGTTTCCGTAGCAGGTGGTCAACCTTTTGTTTCTGTGCCTGGTCAATAGTATCCCTCTCGGACTTGAAGTACGCGCAACTGTAGGTGAGTGACTTGTCGAGCCATAGCTTGTAGAAGTCGTTACCAATGTCGTAGTGGTGTGCGATCTGTGCGCGTTGTTTGACTCGACGGTTGTGGTTTTTCGCGCGGACGACAGGAATACGTTTCAGAACCTTTGACGCCGGTTTGTTTTCGCTCGATAGGCGCATGATTTGGTCGAGCGGCCCATCGATATCGATGAGCCCATTCATGTAGCTTTCGCCCAGTCCGAGGCTTAGCCGGCGCAATGTTGCCCGAACGGCCTTTGGCGTCTTGATGATGACGTGAACCAGTGGTTTGCCCGCGCCATAAATTTTTTCGGATTCGTCCCAGTAAGTAACGCGGACAGCACCGTTTTTAATGCGGCTCAAAACAGAGTCAAGTAGTTTCTTTTCCATTGATCCTCCTTGGTCTGAGTATAGCGCGATTCGAAACTGATTGCAGGTGTGCGCCTAGGCGTGCTGGCTATGCTCTAGGCACTCTTTGACTTGTCGAGCCAATTCGTCCAGTGACCAATCGGATTTGACGAGATAGTCAGTCACGCCGTACTCGCGGGCTTTCTCAAGATCGGCGATGTCGTCCAGATTAGTTAGTAGTATAACGGCTGCCTCTTTGCCCCATTCGTCCTGCCGCAAGAGTTGAAGCATTTCCATGCCGTTCATACGGGGCATGATGATATCGAGCAATATAAGACGAGGGCGGTGTTGTAACGCCAAGTCGTAACCGGTTTTGCCGTTGTCGGCCTCGTGTACTGCATACCCTTCAGCTCGAAGAGTCGTTGCAAGCAAGCGCCGGAGTACCGACTCGTCTTCGATAATCAGTATGGCGTCACTCTGTCGTTTCATTACTAAGATACCTTGTTCGTATTGGTCGCTACCATGCCCTTAAGGGGGAGGCGGACGTAAAATGTCGTACCTTTATTTTCTTCGGACTCGAACTTGATTTTACCACCCGAATTCTCGACGATCGACTGAACGATATATAGACCAAGGCCAGTACCGTCGGTGTCTTTCTGGCGGACGTTGTCGGCGCGGAAAAGTTTGGTAAACAGGTGGCGTTGTTGACGTTTGGGGATACCATAGCCCGTGTCGGCTACTTTGATGTGTACATGGCGACCCTTACGTTTGATTGCCAGGCTGACACTCCCGCCCGCGGGCGTGTACTTGACGGCGTTAGAAAGCAGGTTCTGGAAGATGACGCGTGTTAGGTCGGGATCGAGCGGTAATAGCGGGATGGAGGAGTCGTACTGTTCGACAAAATCAAGGTTCTTTTCGGCAATCTGCGGGCGTAACTCAAATACGACGTCTTGAGCAAGCTGTGTAATATTGCTCGGCTGCGGTGCGACTGTCAATGTGCCTATTTCGATTCGGGCGACAGAGAGCAAAGCTGCAACGAGCTCAATCATGCGTAGACTGACTCTATGCACTTCGTGTAGGCTCGCCTCTTGTTGCGGCGATAGGGCGCCCATTCTGCCCTTTAAGAGCAACTCAAGGTACCAGCGCATAGCGGTGAGCGGTGTACGGAGTTGGTGTGAGGCGAGTGAGACGAATTCGGTCTTCGCTTTATCGATCTGTTGTTCGCGCGTGATATCGCGTACCACCTCAATCATGCCGATGGGTCTCCCCGCCAGCATAATGGGCGATACAGTAACGGCAGCCGGGAATTTACTACCGTCCTTTCTTATGAATTGCAGGGTGCTGTTGACTTTCTTGCCGTCCTGCAGCGCCTGCATAACGGGTCGTGAGAGTGGCTCTATGGGCTTGTCCTCCGCGTCATGGGCATGCACGGTGTGAAGGTAGCCTTTGCCGATGAAGTCCGATTCCTCGTAGCCGAACAACTCAAGAGCCGATCCGTTCGCCTTCATGATTTTGCCGTTCTCATCGGTCGCGATGACCGCCTCGCCGATACTAGCAAACAGAGCATCAGCGCGTGCCTTTTCGGCGGCGGTGTGCTCAGTAGCATCGGCTAGTGGTGATTGCCTTGGCCGGGTCATATGAACTCCTCTAACTACTTCCACCGTCGGCGATTGCCAGCAAGCTTTCGGAGAAATCGTCGACCATTTTCGTGTCTTCGGTTAGTAGCGCGATGGCTAGTCTGCTCCAGTCGAGGAGCTTGGCAACGTCCTCCTTTGTCAGTTCTTCCGGCTTTTTGCCGAGGTGTGCTTCAACTTCACGCGCAACGAAACGCTCCGCGGCAGGACCGAGGTATTCATAAGTGACATCAACGACTTGGTCATAGATAGTTTTGGCTGCAGGACTCATTACGTCACCTCCTCAAGCTGAGCAAGATCTTTGGCGCCGAGCGCGATAAACACGTAACCGACGGCGATGAATAAAAGTAGAACGTACAGGAGTAGAAGAGCGGCGCCGAGCCCTAAACCGTAGAGGACAGTAGTTGCGGCGCCTATGAACTGAAGAAGCATAGAAGCTATAATCACGACGAAGAAGCCTTTGTTGAGCTTCATGAGGGCTTTTTTGTAGATCTTTCCGCCGACACCGCGATGATAAGCGTGCAGGAAGAGTGCGGCATAGAATCCAAAAGCCCAAGCAAGGATATAGGGCAGTGTAATAGTTGTCAGTATGAGCCAATCGGGCATGTAGTATGTCGCTTGGGTTGTCGGCGCGACAGGGGTTTCGCGTGAAGGGTTCGAAAGAGTCGCGAAGATGTAAAAAGCGCCAAGAACTACAAGAGCCGCTCCGGTGGCAATTAAGTGTGACCGGGGCAGGTACGCTTTTTTAGCGGACCGTACCAAGCGCCACGAACCGGTAAACAGAAAGAGAAAACCAAGCAATTGCAGGCCGACGGAAAGATGGGTGTTGATGATTGTTGAGAGGGCTTGGGTGATGATGTCGTGCTGAACGGCGTACAGTAGAATCCGAGAAACGACGCCGGTTATTGGCAGGAGAAGACCGAGGAATACGAGCCCGATTGCCAGATGACGGAATCCATTGCCGTCGCGTGTGCCTCGGATTTTCCTGGCATAATTGCCAACGTTTACGAGACCGTATACACCGGCAAACCAGATAGCAAATATAGGTATAATCAGCGTCAGGCTCAGTAGTCGCAGCTGCGTGGCGGTGATGTTGTACCGAGCGAGAGCTGCTGAATCAGGACTGACGATGATGATTGTATACAGGTAAGCAAGAACTAATATGGCGAGCAAACTGTAATACTTTTTTCTCAAGCAAACCTCACTTCCCATGTGAATTACAATGTATATTGTAATATATTATCGGGAAAATAGCTATAGGATTAACTCACGCTTTTACGATTGGCAGCGAGAGTTTCGGTATACCACAGTAGTTTGTCTGTTTGGGCATCGAGTTGGGACTGTGGTCCGTAGGGGTTTTCACGTAGTTCAGACTTCAGTACGCCCTTGTCGTTTATCGAGTCTGCGAGGCGGTCGCTAAAGAATAGCGCCTGCGGTATAGTGACGGCACCGACTCCCGGTAGTGCCATGCGTAAATTGGCAACTGCTTGTGCACCACCGGTGCTGCCGTGGCCGATCAATGCGACCGGTTTATCGTCCATCTCGTGTCCGAGGACATCGATAGCGTTTTTCAATACGGCTGATGTTGAACGATTGTATTCAGGGGTGATGACGACGTAACCGTCAAACGTGGCGATTGTGTCCAGCCATTTTTGCGTTGTTGGCTCCGGTGACCGATCTGGGTTGTATCGTGGACTGATAGATTCGTCCAAGAATGGCATGGGGAAGTCGCGCAAATCGAGTATCTCGACATCGGCTTTTTGCTGCAGATCATTTGCCACCCATGTAGCGAGTTTGTCGGATTGGCGACCTTGTCGAGTGCTGCCGATAATAATTGCGATTTTTGTCATAGTTCCTCCTGCTGGCTGTAGATGAAGTATAACCCCCAAAGCTATACTTTGTAAAGTATTTCTCTCCTATCTTTTGTTACGACGCAACAGCGTGAGCATGGTCTTTGTCTGAGCTCGTACTTCCCACGTCCAGTTGCGCGTGAAATAGATTGTCGACGTGATGACTATCGTAATAAGTAGCAGGATGCCGACACCGTTCGGCAGCTGCGCGATGAGCTGAGCGACAGCACCAATGAGTGCGGCCGACGGGATAGTTACTATCCAGGCTATGAGAATGTTTTTGATTACCTTCCAGTTGACGACAGAGCCTTTGGTCGCGACGCCCGCGCCCACGATGGAGCCGCTGATGGTCTGAGTCGTTGACACGGGAAATCCGAAACTTGATGTAACGCCTAGAGTCGCGGCGGTTGCTGTTTGGGCGGCAAAGCCTTGAGGTGACTCCAGCTTAGTGATTTTTTCACCTATTGTTTGGATAATACGCCAGCCGCCGATCCATGTCCCGGCCGCCATCGCGAGAGCCGATGACACGATAACCCATAAGGGCACTTGGAACGAGCTATTGACGCCCGCCGCCACGAGTGCCAATGCGATGATCCCCATGGTTTTTTGCGCGTCGTTAGTACCGTGCATGAGCGCGACGAATCCTCCCGAGAGCAGCTGAAGCCTCTGAAATGTCTTTTTGACGGCATTTGCAGGATAGCGTCGTATAATCCGCAGGATGATAATCATTAAGACGGCTGCCGCTATAAGACCTACGAACGGTGATATAACGGACGGTGCCAGTACGGCTGACCCCAGTTCCTGCCACCGAATAACGCTCGGGCCGGATGTTGTCATCGCAGCGCCCGCTAGCCCACCGATCAGCGCATGTGACGAGCTGGACGGCATGCCCATTCGCCAGGTCAGTAGGTTCCAGACGACGGCGCCGACAAGTCCGGCTAAGATCGTCGGCAGGGTTATAACGGCCGGGTTGACGATACCGCTAGCAATCGTTGCCGCTACGTGTAACGAGATGAAGGCGCCGACGAGGTTGAGGAGTGCCGCGCCGATAACGGCGGTTCGAGGAGAGAGTGCTCGGGTGGAGACTATCGTGGCAATAGCGTTCGCTGTATCGTGAAAACCGTTCGTGAAATTAAAAAATAGCGCGACCGCAATAACGATAAATAGGGTGTATTCCATGAATCTCTCACTACTATACGGCAAAGTTTTGTGTACGCATAGTAGGGTTTTCGTGATATTGCGGTCGAATTTGTCTCGGTGGTCGTACCGGACACGCATCCGGCACTAATGGGGCATTTGACAAGTGATTTGACAGGAGGTCAATATACATTGCCTTTCATGTAATATAAGTATATAATAGCTGTAATATGACTGAACAAATCTCCTCGACGGGCCGCCGGCTACGGGTTGCTATAGCGGGCGACAGCTGTGCGTCGTACACACGCCCAAACCGTAACATCGACGCGTTTTTCGTCGATGAGCGCAGCCAATCGCTTGGCGTTTTTGATGGTGTCGGTACTGTGTGGGGGGCAGAATACGCGTCGCAAACAGCAGCCGAAACGGTGTCAGCTTGGCTAGGCGAACTTCCGACCATACTGCCACGTTCGCTTGGCCGAAGGGCAATCACCGAGGCGCTTATGGCCGCCCATGACGCTATTATCGTTGGCAATCGTCACGACCAGCCCGTGAAGACTACGGCGGCGGTGGCTAAGTTGTTTCATGCTGAAGATGGCGCTCCCTACGTCGTTACCGGGCATGTTGGTGATAGTCGGGTATATCGAATGCGACAGGGTGAGCTGGATCACCTGACTCTCGACCATACGCCACGCGTGTCAGGGTGGGCGAATAACGATCCTATGTTGATGCAAGAAATATTATCGAATATTACCAGCTTACAAAATCCGCGCCTGAGCGAAGAAGCTCGCGTTTTGTTTCGGCACAGGTATAAGATTCACAACGTCATGGGCGATCCGGCTGTATTGCCGACTGTTGATGTTAACGACTATGACGTTCGTCCAGATGATATGTACCTCGCGACGACCGACGGTGTTCACGACAATTTGACTACTGAAGAGATGGAAGGAATCTTTCATCAGTCACGCGTTGTCGGCACTCTAGTCAAACGGCTAGTGGGTGACGCGAATATGCGTAGCAAGGAAAAGCACGATCGCGCTAAGGCCGATGACATCACCGCCGCTGTCATGGCGTTTCAGTAAACCTTGCGCATAGTTGAATAGTGAGCGGTACTATGGTTTAATCATAGTCTATTATGGGTTACACGATTGAGGGAGACGGATCACGACGGTATAAGCTGAACTCGCGGCGCGAGGTCGTGAGTCCTGCGAATGGACAAGACTTTTATGTAGATCTGGTTAAGACACGACTGGGGCGTCTGGCAACGATGCGCGGACGTATATTCCATCCGGTTGATATGGCGGATGACCCTGTCAGAGTTCTGTCGGAGAACGGCTGGTCCGCGCCTGCGGCGACGTATTATGGCGTTGCCAGCAAGATGGCTAGCCGCGGCGTAGCGACTGGTGTATATGACGTATACACAGCGCCGACTATCGCTGACTTTAAAGATCCGCTTCATAGCGCTGAACAAGGCGGCTTGGCGATGATAGATATCATGGAAGATATAACGGGTGATTCCGAGTTGGCGATTATCGGACATTCGATGGGCGCGCTTACGGGGCTACGAAACACGGTCACCGACAACCGCGTCGATTATTTTATAGGCGAGGCGCCTGCCGGTATCGAACACAGGGATATGTGGAAGGTGTATCTACAGAACGTCCCCGATATGATAACGGACGAGTTTTCGCCATTCTTGCTCAAATCTTTGCCTCGGAGTAGGTTTGGACGCCAGGTGTGTTATGAGTTTATGGCGCTTAACGCGACAGACCCAACGCGACTCATGCGGCAGGTATGGATGTTGGGTAAGGATCCCGACCTCGCGCCAATGCTTGCCAAAGCACATGAAAGGGGTGTATTGAACGGCGTTATATTGCATAGTGATGACAAGTTTTTCCATCATGATAAGCAAATACAAGTTATCGGCCGCAAGCCGCATTTGTTTGATACTGTACGAACCGTCGAAGGTACGAGGCACTTGAATCCAAATACGCACGCTGATGAGAATGCAGCTGTCCGTATAGAGGTGGTGAATGAGCTACGCCAGCAAAAACTTGCTCGGCGGGTGTTGGCAGCAGGTTAATAATCGCGTCTATTTCCAGACAGTCAACACTACGGAAAGAATCAGAAGCTTGGCGAGCCAGTCGCCAGCATGGATAACGGCCAACCGTGGCGAGCATTGTTCCTGGGCGACCAAACCCGCAAGCAGCATGACCGGAAGACCGAGCCATAGCCAGAATGCTAATAAAATCGCTTGATTGACGTAAAGCAGGTTGAGCAGTCCGATCGCGTAGGCGATTACCAAGACAGTTATGAATGTCCGAACCAGTTCGACGACAACTTTATTCGCTGACATAGCGGGGCGAGCAGTGAGCCTCTTGTTGGCATGGACGGCATGGCTGACAACGATTTGGTTTCTTAGGATCACGTAGTAAAGCGTGCTAAACAAAAATGACGCGATGGCCGCGACGACGATAATGAGGTAATTGACATATATCATAAATTCTCCTTAACAACTCTCTTATTCCACTATAGAGCAGGGCTGGCGTAAACCGAACCACTTGCGTTTCGTTCGACGGGCTATTTACTGCTATAATATCTCGTGATGGCGCGTTGGCGGAGCGGTTACGCAGGGGTCTGCAAAACCTCGTAGACGAGTTCGACTCTCGTACGTGCCTCCATGGATTTATACGCGCGGGTGGCGGAATTGGTAGACGCGAGGGACTTAAAATCCCTTGACCAAAAGTCGTGCGGGTTCGATTCCCGCCCCGCGCACCAAATCGGAACCAAAACGGAAATTGTCACCCGCAGGGGCGGCTTTTTCTTTGGCCGCGCGGAGCGCAGGCCAGATGTTTTTCTGGGGGGAATGAATAAATTGGTCGTCGTTTACGACGACATTTTTGTTTTGCATTTTTAGGTTCGACCCGAAGATTTCGAGACAAAGCGACTTTTTGGCTGGCAAATCATCGCTTTCGGTGATTTTACAGATAGAAACGGCTTGCTCAACCCATCTATTCATAGGTTCGACCCACGTCAAAACACCGCGCGTCGATTGTTCGATTTTCTCTTCCAGCCGTTTCTTCTGTCCAAGTATTTCCGCGCGTTTGTCTTGGTACAATTCACGCTCCACGTCGCCGTCCAAGTAACTATCAAGCAAACGCTGTAGCTTTTCGGACAAATGCGCGACATCGGTTCTAGCAGTTCCGATAGCACGCTCATAGTTGGCTTTCTCTCTCATTTCGTCGTTACGTATTAGCTCGCGCATTTTGTTCGCCCATGCTTTTGGCATGGAAAAGCCAAGCAACAACACGGACAGTTGTTTATCCAGCTCTTCCGCGCGAATGTGCGGCTCTTGGCAAGCAACCGCCTTGCTTTTGCGAGTGCAGCGGTAATAAGTATAGCTATGCACATTGCCATTCTTTTGCCGCTTTGTTTTGGTTTCGGCAGTAAACATCATGCCGCACGAGCAATACACCAAACCGCACAGCGGTTTTGGATCGTTGGCTTTTCTATGTTGCTTGCCGCGCCGTTTTATAACGGCTTGCACGTCGTCAAACAGTTGTTTCGAGATAATTCCTTTGTGCTTACCCTCGTGGATCTCGCCGAGATAACGAAAATGCCCGTAGTAAAACGGATTTGCCAGCATACGCGCGACGCGCGTTTTCGAATACGGCTTTTTGCCAGTCGTCTTTTTACCGAGCAATTTGCCCGGCTTCGTTTTTATACCGTTCGCAAACAAAAAGTCGGCAATTTCGTCCAATCGCTTGTCGCCATTGGCGTACAGTTCAAATGCTTGCACGACTATCGGCGCGATCTTTTTATCCACCTTCGCCGTCTTTGTCCTGACATCGTTGTAATAGCCAATCGGTGCTTCGCCCGGCATTTCGCCGCGCCGGACTTTCTGGCGCAAGCCTCGTTTCGTATTGACGGACAGATTGTCCACATACTGTTTGGATGAATTGAACTCATTTGCCAGCATATACTTGCCTTGCGGCGTGTTCTCAAACCAGAAATGCGGGAATTTGAGGTCAAGCAAAACACTCTCGTCCAGCATGTAAATAATCTGCCCGCTGTCGATTGAGTTGCGCGACAATCTGTCCGGCAGCCATGACAATACGCCGCTGGCTTCGCCAGCAGAAATACGGCGCAACATTTCATTAAACACAGGACGACCAGGCTTTTTTGCGGTGCGTTTTTCTATGAAGATTTCGGTTATCCGCAAGCCGTATTTCGCTGCATATTCCTTCAGCTCAACCAGTTGCGCCTCAACGGATAAAACCTGTTTGTCCTCGACGTCAGTCGATTTACGAACATAGATGAAATATTGCACCGCCACCTCCTTTGGCACTCAAAAAGCCGCTCCGCTGGAATACAAATCAGGCAAAACCCGAATTGTGCGAAACGGCTATTTGAGTTCTCAAATAGAAAAAGTTTTGCCGATTGATTTGTATTCCACTTACGATTGTAGCATACACGGTAGCGTGTCGGCCATGCCGACGACAAACAAAAATCCGCGCTACTTGTAGCGCGGCAATTTATTCATTCCCCCCAGAAAAACATCTGGCCTGCGCTCCGCGCGGCCAAAGAAAAAGCCGCCCCTGCGGGTGACAATTTCCGTTTTGGTTCCGATTTGGTGGCTTTGTATTCCAAAGCTCGAACCTATTTCGAACGAAATGGCTGAGACTCAGCCCCGGCGCCTGCGCGGGCAAGCCCGCGCTGCGCCCCGCCAGAAAATCCGTCCCTTGAATTATCTAATGAATTTCCCCCCGCCGATCTTTTATTTTTTAGCTGAAAGGGCCGGTTTTTCTGGCGGTTTTTTAATAAGTTTTCCACAATTGGAAAGCATAAGGGTCTTTTATTATTTTTCCCTTTGTGGCAAAATAACATTATTGGAATAGGAGGGAAATAACATGGCTCAGTTTACTTTTATTGATTTGTTTGCCGGAATTGGTGGAACACGATTAGGTTTTGAAAGTGCGGGGGGCGAATGTGTTTTTACCTCTGAGTGGGATAAGCACGCTCAAAAAACCTATGAAACTAATTTTGGCGATATTCCCTTTGGGGACATTCGGCAAGTCAGGACGGATCAAATTCCTGATTTCGATATTCTTCTTGCCGGTTTTCCCTGCCAGCCATTTTCGATTGCGGGTGTTTCGAAGAAAATTAGCCTGGGACGCGCTCATGGTTTTTCTGACGACAAGCAAGGCAACCTGTTCTTTGAAATAGCCCGAATTATCGAGGCGAAACAGCCTTCCGGTTTCATGCTTGAAAACGTTAAGAACCTTGTCAGTCACGACAAGGGAAATACATTCAAGGTCATTATGCAAATCCTTGACGAATTAGGCTATAAAACTACATATAAAGTTATCGACGCAAAATACTTTGTACCTCAACATCGCGAACGAACATATATTGTAGGCTTTAGAAAAGATTTAGTACCGGAAGATTTTGAATTTCAATATCCGGAAATTCCTAAAAAAGGTCCGAAGTTTTCGAGTATTCTTGATAAGAATGTCGATGACAAATATACACTTTCTGATAAATTGTGGCAGTATCTTGTAAATTACGCTGCTAAACATAAAGAAAAAGGTAACGGCTTTGGTTTTGGCATGACGGATCCAAACGGTAATTCACGCACGCTTAGCGCGCGTTACTATAAAGATGGTTCAGAGGTATTGATTGCACAAGACGGAAAAAACCCTCGCCGATTAACTCCGCGAGAGTGCGCTCGATTGATGGGCTTTCCTGAATCATACAAAATACCTGTATCCGACACACAGGCCTACAAACAATTCGGCAATTCAATAGTTGTGCCAGTTGTCTCCGCTGTAGCAAAGCAGGTTGCGGGAGTATTATTAGAATATGGAAGAGCAGAAGCAAAGTCACCGCAGCTGGAACATGTCTCGAATTCGTGGGAAAAATACGTACCCGGAGGTATCAGTACGCAAAAAACTGAACCAGCTGGGTTATCGGTACAGACTCCATTACTCCAAGCTGCCGGGGAAGCCTGACATTGTTTTTGTTAGCAAAAAGCTAGCCGTTAACATCAACGGTTGCTTTTGGCATCAACATAAAGGTTGCAAAAACGCAGTAATACCAAAAACCAATCGGGATTTTTGGCAGAATAAGCTTGCTGCAACGAAAATGCGAGATAAGAAGAACGCTACTGAAATAGCAGACGCCGGCTGGAAAGTTGTCACGATTTGGGAGTGTAAAATTGAAAAAGATTTAGAGAGTGCAATCAAACCCGTTGTTTCATTTTTAGAGTAACTTTTCCACATATCTCTGTTAAAATTATTGTATGCAATCTGACTTTTCTGAATCTGCTACTAAAGCTACCGAAGACGGACAGACAACTTACTGTAAGTTCATCACACCGAACGACACAGGCTCAACCGGTGGTCATCAGTCCGGCTATCATATCAGTAAAACTGCTTGGCCCCTTTTCTTTGATTCACCCGGAGTTAAAGGCGCGAATAAAGACAAGACGGTAATAATCCAATGGCAGGATGATTTTGAAACAGAAAGTAGATTTACTTATTACGGCACCGGAACTCGAAACGAATACCGGCTCACGCGCTTTGGGCGCGGTTTCCCTTTTCTCAATGACGAGAATATTGGTAGTCTATTAGTAATAAGCAAAATCGCAGACGACTATTACAAGGCATACGCATTGGAAACGGAAATTGAGATAGAAAACTACCTGAATTTCTTTGGCATTTCTCCAGACCAGGCAAATGGCCTTATCTCAGAACTGGTAGCGACGCCTACGAGTTTACAGGGTCTAATCGACGACTACATCCGGTCGCTATCAAATGATTTTCCAACAACTGAAATACTTTCCGCGAAAGCGCGAGAGATATTCTTCAACGCCAACCGACAAAATGAACAATTTGCCGCACAGTCCCCAGACTTGGCAATAACGAGCTGGGTAGATACGGAATTTGACCTGTTCAAGGCCGTCGAAAGGCACCTATACAATCCACAACTTACACAACCGTTCAATGATGTTGAGAAGTTGGTTGGTTTCTCGAACACCGTGTTAAATCGTAGAAAAAGCCGTGCCGGTAAATCGCTTGAAAATCATCTTGCAAAAATTTTTGACGTTAACACATTGCCTTATTCCGCTCAGAAAGTTACCGAGGGAAATAAAAAGCCAGACTTTATCATACCAAGTATTGAACTATACCACGATAGCAGCTACAGTGCCGACAAACTTATTTTCTTGGGCGCAAAGACAACCTGCAAAGACCGCTGGCGTCAGGTTCTAAATGAGGCGGCACGAACCCCACATAAGCACCTGTTTACGCTTCAGCAAGGTATCTCTTCAAATCAACTCCAAGAGATGAAAGATGAAAACCTGACCCTCGTTGTTCCCGAGAAGCATCTTTCTCTGTTTCCGCCCGAACACAAAGAAGATATCTTGACACTCAAGAAATTTATTGATTACGCACAGACAACTATTTAGAATCTATACCCTAGGAAAACTGAGTCTGTATTCAAATAACTACAAATACCACGACATTTGTCTATTTTAGAAATCATATTTAACTTGCATACGGAATTAACGCTTCGATAGATCCTCTCAAGACTAAGTTTGAGCTTATGTAGATTCGTGCCGGGTCAGCCATTAGGCGTAGGTATAGTGGTATGTTGTATTATTTATGTTGATTATTTTACAATTAACTAACTATTGACGATACACATGTATAACCAATATACTGGGGACATTACTTAAAACGGAGGAGAACGCCATGTCGATGGGAGACGGTAAAGCAAAAAATGCTATTGAATATCTTGATAACCTTATAGAGAAAGGGAAGGCCACCAAAGGGGCTATCTCACCTCTTAAGATAGCATTCACCAAAGTTGTACAGGTCGTTGATGGCGACAACTGGGAGCAAACAGAAGTCAAAGGTATAGATGTTGAGGACTATCTGTCTCGCTTTGCAAACTTAACCATGGGTAAATACAGTAGTGACAGCTTAACTGTATATAAGTCACGAGTTAACAAGGTCGTCAACTGGTACACTCAATTTCTAGACAAGCCGGGGTGGACACCAGATGTACAGCGTCGCAATCGTACACCAAAGACGGATAAGAAAGGTAGCCAGTCCATAGCAGTAACTGCGCCGCAAGCTGCTGTGCCGTCTACAGCGTCAAGTACACCCCAATCAATGGCTTCAATTGCTAATACTTCAAACCGTATTCTCTATCCGTATCCACTACTTGATGGGCAGCTTGTCCATATAAGCTTACCTGTGAGGCTTCTCAAGGAGGACGCTAAACGAATAGGTGCTTTCATCGAAAGTATTGCCATTACTGAGACAGATAAAGGAAAGGGAAACTAGAATGGAGACATATACCATAAAGTTCGATAACGGGTCGGCAAGATTTGAGATTACTGCGCCCAATCAAGAATGGGTTGACAACAGGTTCACGGACCTCAGAGACCTGTTAACATCGCCTGCTGCCAAAACACGGATTTCCACAAAGTCCGCCGGAACAGTCAAGGAGGGCGCAGCAACTACCCCACGCACTCGTAAAAAATCTACAGTTAAAGCAGCCGAGCTGAACTCCACCCTGAATGACAATTTCAACGAGGATCTGGTCGGCAAGATTAACAGCTACATCGAGGAACGCTCAAAGGCTTTTGCAAAAGGCACGACAAAGCAGGCGGCAATTCTTGCTGTATTCTTGAAAGACTCTCTTGAAATTGAGTTGGTAAGCCCAACCGACTTTGAATTCATCTATCGGAAAATGGGATGGGATACCATTAATCATATAGCGCAACTGAACAACGCACGCACACGTGATAAATTCTTTGTGCAAAGTCAAGGCAAACTCGAGCTGACTCATAACGGTCTTAAATTCGGACGAGACACGTCGAAGGACTCAAGCGCGAATGAAGATGCAGCTTAGCCTAGAGGAGTTTATCCATAAGATCGACGGCTTTTACGATCTGGGTATAAAAAGTCAAGTTGATTATCTTGTTTTTTACCTCACGAATCATGCCGGACACATTTCTGTGACTGCAAAAACAGTCAACGAGCAACTTGCAGAGCTTGACTTACACACGTATAAACGATTGCCTCAATATCTATCAGACGCCTCTCGCACCAGAGATGGAAAGTACGTTAAGCTAAAGACAGGTGGTTATAAGCTAAACGGTAAACTGGCTACAGAACTTGCCACCATCCTTGATGGAACTCCAGTTAAGAATAGTCTTGATAAAGAGCTAGTGAGAATAGTTGCAACTGTAGGATCAAATAATGAGCGTGTATTTCTCGAGGAAGCTTTGAAATGTTACCAAGTTGCAGCGTATAGGGCAGCCATAGTCTTGATTTGGCTTGTTTCAATCGATCATTTGCAAAGCTATATTTTTGCAAATAAACTGAACGCATTTAATGCGGAGCTAAAGAAAAACCCGGACAAAAAAGTGAAGCAAATATCTAGCAGAGACGACTTCTCCGATTTACCGGAGAATAAGTTTATCGAATTATCCCGTGCGTCAGGCGTCATCTCAAATGATGTACGAAAAATCCTCGACACCAAGCTTGGCACTAGGAACAGTGCTGCTCATCCGTCTGGAATCGTCATTGGCGAACATAAGGCTGTGGAGTTCGGCATTGATTTGATAAATAATGTCATTCTCAAATACGTATAGAGAGGAATTGCGCGTAGCGCGGCGGCTCAAGCCGCCTTTGCCACGGCGCCTCCACCGCTTGCGGTGGGCGACCAGCCAGAAAAACCGGCCCTTTCAGCTAAAAAATAAAAGATCGGCGGGGGGAAATTCATTAGATAATTCAAGGGACGGATTTTCTGGCGGGGCGCAGCGCGGGCTTGCCCGCGCAGGCGCCGGGGCTGAGTCTCAGCCATTTCGTTCGAAATAGGTTCGAGCTTTGGAATACAAAGCCACCAAGTAAATAGGCCGATTCGATGATCGGCCTATTTACTTGGTGCAATGGCTTGCATACAGAGAATCAATCCCGTGGTAGCTTGTTTGATCATCGATCAACGACCACGGGGAAACCACGCGAAAAAAGTAACATACAAACGACCGTTGACGTGAGGGCGGCTCTTTGCCTGTGGATTTTCACCCTGCACCAGGTGGTTTTTTAAGCATAACTTTGCTATAATAATGACATCAATCAAATAGATATAAGGGGAGTCTGAATAATGACTGCAATATGGATAGTTATAGGTATCATCGTCATCGTGTTGCTGTTCTTGTGGGTGACATACAACGGTCTCGTAAGATTGAATATTCGTGTCGAGGAAGCTTGGAGCGATATTACTGTTCAGCTCAAGCGTCGCGCCGATTTGATCCCGAATCTCGTCAAGACCGTCAAGGGCTATGCTAAGCACGAAAAGGGTATTTTCGAAGAGGTAACAAAAGCTCGCGCGGAAACACTAAGCGCAGAGAGTCCGGCTGAAGCTAGCAAGGCTGAGGGTGATTTCCAGAAGACCATGAAAAGCTTATTCGCGGTCGCCGAGAACTATCCCGACCTAAAGGCGAGCCAAAACTTCCAAGAACTACAGGCGGAACTGACCGATACGGAAGACAAGATACAGGCTTCTCGCCGTTTCTATAACACCGGTGTTCGTGATTTTAATACTAAGGTACAGGTCTTCCCAAACAATGTCTTCGCTGGCATGCTTGGCTTCAAGAAAAAAGAATTCTTCGAGGTCGAAGATCGCGAGAGCATCAAAGAACCTGTCGACGTAAAATTCTAATTCGGGCGTTCCCGAGAGTCAGTTTATGTACGGAGCTATCGCCGCAAACAAACGAAACACTGTCCTTATTATGGCGGTGTTTATCGGGCTTATTAGCGCAATCGGCTACTTGGTCAGTTTATATTTCGGACAAACCTCTATTGCTTATTGGGTAATCGCTGGTGCCGCCCTATATGCACTCATTCAGTATTTTGCTGCGAGCAAGCTGGCTGTCGCGGTCACTGGCGCTCAGGAGATCGTGAAAAAAGACAACCCGCGCTTGTACCGAATCGTTGAAAACCTGGCGATTACGATAGGTATACCGACGCCGAAAGTCTATATCATCAACGATCCCGCACCAAATGCCTTTGCGACCGGTCGCGATCCAAAGCATGCGATCGTTGCGGCAACGACTGGTATCCTGGACACCATGAATGACCGTGAGCTAGAGGCAGTCATGGCACACGAAATGGGTCATGTACAGAACTATGACATCCGTGTCAGTATGATAGCGTTCGGTCTCGTGAGTGCTATCGGACTATTATCTGACATCGCGTTACATATGTTCTTTTTCGGCGGCAGGGATCGCAACCGCGACGTGAGTCCGGTAGTGATAATCGTCGGTGTTGTTCTGATAATACTGGCACCAATCATGGCAGCTTTGATCCAGATGGCCGTCAGCCGCCAACGCGAATACCTGGCCGATGCTACTGGAGCAATGACAACGCGTGACCCCGAAGGTCTCGCGAGCGCTCTTAAGAAGCTGGAAAAAGCCGGCCGACCCATGAAGCGTCAGAGCTCGTCCACGGCACATTTGTTTTTCAACAACCCGCTGAAGCCGGGATCTATCTCTCGTTTGTTTAGTACTCACCCACCACTCAAAGATCGCATCGCTCGGCTGCAAGACATAAAGGGGAAATTCTAATCATGGTCGAAAAAACGAAAAAGAAAACAACCACGAAAAAACCAACAAAAAAGCCGATAAAAAAGTCGTCACGTCGCTCGCGCATGCCGGCGTTTTTATTGCCTTTCGTTCGGTTTGTGCAACGGTTAGTGCGTAGGGTCGCTGCTCGGTGTAAGAAATTTCTTGCACGCCGTCCGCACCGCTCTTTTCGTCTTACTCGCCGTCGAGACTACAAACGAAAACTAGCGTTACCCGGCTACTGGTCACTGACCAATTCTGTTCGTGCGATCCTCTGGAAGCATTGGCGGTTGTTTGGCGGCTTGGCACTTGTGTACATTGTTGTCACGATTGTCATCGGCGGGTTTGGTCAGCAGGGAGCATATAGCAACTTGGCGCAGACGCTCAAAGATACGAGCGGCGATTTGTTTACGGGTAACTTTGGCTCTGTCGGGCAAGCGAGCCTGTTGTTATTGACATCGGTGACGACTGGTTTGTCTCCGAATCTGACGGAAGCGCAATCGGTGCTTAGCGGTTTGACGGTGTTCTTCGGTTGGTTAGCAACGGTCTGGCTACTGCGCAATATATTAGCTGGACATAAACCGCGCCTACGCGATGGTTTATATAACAGCGGTTCGCCGGTGCTTGCAACGGCAATCGTCAGCTTCATTGTTACCATCCAGCTGTTACCCGCCGCAATCGCGTTGATTATTTATTCGGCCGCGGCCGGGTCGGGTCTGCTGGAGAGTGGTGTCAGCGCCATGCTGGTGTGGGGAAGTATCACACTTCTTAGTATTTTGTCCGTCTATTGGATTTCGAGTAGTTTGCTGGCGCTAGTGATCGTGACGCTGCCAGGTATGTATCCTATGCAGGCTATTAGAGCCGCTGGCGACTTGGTAATCGGACGTCGCCTTCGTGTTCTTTATCGTTTGGCATGGGTGCTATTGCTTGTCATTGTGGCATGGATGGTTATCATGATACCGATTATCATCTTTGATGATTGGGTCAAAGATCTACTGCCGGCAGTCAGCTGGTTGCCAATTGTACCGTTTTCCATCATTGCCATGGGGTCGCTGACACTGATTTTTACTAGCAGTTATATTTATATGCTCTACCGGAGGATAGTTGATGACGACGCCGAACCAGCCTAGTGACCGGGTGGCTGAACTTCGTCGTCTGCTCAACCAATACAGTTACGAGTACCATGTGCTAGACGCGTCGACGGTCAGCGACGCTGTGTATGACAGTTTGTTTGGTGAGTTGAAAAAACTCGAGGATGAACATCCGGAATTAGTGACGCCCGATAGTCCGACTCAACGCGTCGGTAATGAGCTGAAGGGTGGGTTTAACAAGGTTCAGCACAGCAGCCGGATGCTGAGCCTGAATGACGTATTCGACCCCGACGAGGTCGATGCCTGGGTGCGTCGAATGGACAAGCTGTTGCCTGGACGAAAACATGAATTCTTCGCCGATATCAAAATGGACGGACTGGCCTGTGCGCTTATCTACCAAGATGGTGTGCTAGTTCAAGCGGTCACGCGAGGAGACAGTTTCGTCGGTGAGGACGTAACGAACAATGTTCGGACGATCGCAAACGTTCCTTTGCGTCTCAGGAGCGCAAAGGGCTATGAGAAGTTTATGGTCGGACGAACTGAAATCCGCGGTGAGATCGTTATGTTGAAAAAAGACTTTAATGCGCTGAACGAAGCTCGCAAAAAAGCCGGCAAACCGGAATTTGCCAATCCGCGTAATCTTGCTGCCGGGACAATCCGTCAGCTGGATCCGAAATTAGTTGCGGCTCGGCCGCTTCATTTCCGTGCGTATGATTTGTTGCGCGATGATCCGGAGGACGTACCGACAAATATGTTTGCATATGAAGCACTGACTGCACTGGGCGTGACCCGCAACCGAGAAGCGGCGGTTTTTCTTCATCTTGATGACGTTATGAAGTTTGTTGAACACGTGGGCAAAGTTCGCCATGACCTACCATTCAATACTGATGGGTTGGTTATCAAGGTGAATGATCGCGCGCAGTATCGCGAGCTGGGCGTCGTCGGCAAGCAACCGCGCGCTGCCGTAGCGTTCAAATATGCCGCCGAACAGGCAACGAGCATCGTCAAGGATATTGTTATCAGTATCGGTCGTACCGGTGCCGCGACGCCAGTGGCGGTATTTGACCCCGTGGTCGTAGCCGGTACAACCGTGCAACATGCCAGCCTTCATAATGCCGATGAGATCGCCCGCTTGGACGTGCGAATCGGCGATACGGTCGTTATTTTCAAAGCCGGCGATATCATTCCGCAAGTCGAGAGTGTCGTCGTGGAACTGCGGCCGAAGAGCGCGAAGAAATTCGATTATGAGCAGGCGCTTGCCGAGCAATATCCGGAGCTTGAGTTCGAGCGGCAGGGCAAGGATGTCGTATATCGCGTCAAAGGAGCGAGTAGTGATTTAATCCTTAAGCGATCCGTCGAATACTATGCATCCAAGGGCGCGCTCGACATCGACACGCTTGGCGAGAAAAACGTTGTCGCTCTGGTTGACGCCGGGCTAGTAAAAGACGTGGCCGATATCTACACGCTGACCGTTGATGATTTATTGCGGCTTGACCGGTTCGCAGAGGTTTCGGCAAACAAGCTGATCGACGCGATCCAGTCGAAGAAAAACCCGCCGCTGGAAAAGTTTATCCTGGGTCTTGGCATCCGGCATGTCGGCATGCAAACCGCGATTGATCTTGCGAATAAGTTTCATTCGGTAGAGTCACTCCGGAACGCCACGATCGAGCAGCTCGAAGAAGTCGAGGGAGTCGGGACAGTAGTCGCGGAATCAATCGTGGCGTGGTTTGCCGATGAAGACAACCAGAAGCTACTCGACAAATTTGAAAAGCTTGGCGTTATACCGCACTTCGAAAAGAAATCTGGCACACTGGCCGAACAAAGTTTTGTCATAACGGGCACATTAGAATCAATGAGTCGTGATGTGGCTGCAGATAAAATCCGTGCGCTCGGAGGTACGTTCCAAACTAGCGTGGCGAAAGATACAACTTACTTAGTATCTGGTGGAAAAGTGGGAGCGAGCAAGCTGAAAAAAGCAGAGGCCTACGGTACGAAGATTATCGATGAGGCCGAGTTGTTACGACTTCTTGGCGAAAAGTAATGGTATACTAAGCATATGGACAATCAAGCAGCAATAATTGCACGTGACGTGACCGTTAAAAAAAACAAAAAGACGATTCTCGATAAGCTAACGTTTGAAGTATCAGAAGGCACGATTACCGGACTGATCGGTCCAAGTGGTAGCGGCAAGACAACTCTGATGCGGGCGATTGTCGGCGTACAAAAGACAAGCGGTGGAGAACTGACAGTTCTTGCCCAAAAGGCCGGGAGTCGTAAATTGCGACGTTCCATAGGGTACGTTACTCAGAGCCCGGCGGTATATTCCGACCTCACTATCCTACAGAATTTGTTTTATTTCGGAGCATTGGTCGGCGCGAACCATGCAAGGGTGGAGAAAGTCGTCAAACAAGTACAGCTCCAGGGTCAGCGCGATCAGCTCGTCGAAAGTTTGTCGGGCGGTCAGAAAGCACGGGTTAGTCTTGCGATCGCCCTGCTTGGCGACCCCGACCTGTATGTCTTTGACGAGCCAACCGTCGGGCTTGATCCGGTGCTACGTAACGAACTCTGGGATATGTTCAAGTCAATGGCGAGCAACGGTAAGACGCTTCTTGTGTCCAGTCATGTTATGGATGAAGCAGACCGTTGCGACAATCTGCTGCTCGTACGCGACGGCAAGTTACTTTGGAACAATACGCGAGAGGCGCTACTTGCGAAGACTAAAAAAGAGTCAGTGGGCGATGCGTTCGTCGCGATGATAAAGAAATCGGAGGACGCGTAATGTATCACGTTGGAGCTACTTTCGCGACAATGGTGCGTATACTGCGCCAACTATCGCACGACCATCGCACAGTTGCACTGATCTTCCTCGTGCCGTGCGTTCTATTGGGGCTTTTGCGGTGGCTATATGACGGCAATTTGACGGTCTTTAACTCGATCGCACCGGCGCTGCTCGGTATCTTTCCGTTCGTTATTATGTTTATTATCACGTCGATTACGACGCTGCGCGAGCGAACCGGCGGTACGATGGAGCGGCTGATGACACTGCCAATCGCTAAATTAGATTTAGTCCTTGGCTATATGTTTGCCTTTGGACTTCTTGCAATAGTACAGGCCACGCTCGCAAGCTTGTTGCTGCTCTACGGATTGGGTCTGGATGTTGCCGGGGCGCATTGGTTCCTAGTCGTTATGGCACTTGCTGACGCATTACTTGGCACGGCGCTCGGTATTTTTGTAAGTGCATTTGCCCGAACAGAATTTCAAGCTGTACAATTTATGCCAGCGCTTATTATTCCGCAGATCTTAATCGGGGGTCTTTTGATGCCGCTTTCGCAAATGCCCAGTGCGCTTGAAACGATTGCCTACTGCCTGCCGCTGACTTATGCGATTGACGCGTTGAACGAAATCGTACGACATCCTGACATTACGAGTAATGCTTGGCGAGACCTATGGGTGGTCCTGGTATTTGCTATAGCCGCGTTATTACTCGGTGCACTAACCCTTCGTCGTCGGACGAAGTAGCCTATGAAGAACCAAGTGAAGAAATCAGTCGTTGGACTTATAGGGGGCATTGTTTTGATTGCAGGTATTGTTATGATACCGTACCCGGGCCCTGGCTGGTTAGTGGTCTTCGCGGGGCTTGGCATCTTGTCAACAGAATTCGTCTGGGCACAAAAAGTACTACATTATGCCAAGGGTAAGTATGATGCGTGGCAGGCGTGGGTTGGCAAGCAAACTATCGCTCTTAAGGCGTTGCTCTGGGTACTCACTGCTGCAGTTGTCATAGTGACGATATGGCTACTGGACGGCTACGGTATTTTGAATCACTTGACGGGTTTGGGGTGGGAGTGGCTCAATTCACCGCTGCCTATATTCCATCAGTAAATTACATCAACTGCCTTTTGGATGAGAAGGAGGTGTGATCCATGCAGCTCGCCGGGGAGTTCGTTAATAGGAAACCACTTCGCGTCGATTGCATCATCATTCGGTGTTGGCTCCGGAGTGTTATCGACACGCCAAACGACAGCGGTTGTTTCCGGCCATGCATGTGCTGTCGCGCGTGCGTCGGTAACGGGGCCGTTATAGACTTCGATTCCTTCTTGAGAGACTATGATTCCGGTTTCTTCGAATAGCTCACGTCTGGCTGCCTGCCGACCGGTTTCGTTGGAGTCTACGAATCCACCCGGAAGAGCCCAGACGCCAGTATCACCCCGTTTAATAAGAAGAACCCTGCCGTTACCGATGACGATAGGGTCTCCTGTGCGGTTGGGACCCCAGTTCCAGTACTCGCCAAGACCGGTGACGATACCGACGTCTGGATTGTTGAGCATTTCGCGTAACCACGGGTGAAGCGGACGCCCGAAATCATCGAGCTTGTAGCCCTGATTGCGTAACGCTATCTGTTCTTCCAGAGTAGGGTAGACGAAGACGCCGGTAGACCATTCACCGTCCGGCAGAGTAAGGTTGGTGCTCTCATCGAGATTCTCCATAACCAACCGATTTGTTGGATAGCCGGGGTAGGTACGAGCGCTGGTTACCTGTTCTTTCATGCCAGGCTTACTGTTCCGGCTACCGCTCGTCGCGCGGCTTCGTTGATTTCACGGACGGCGCGCTGGTATTTCTCGACCTGCTCCTTGGGGCCGGTATGTTTGCCCTCGTCATCGCTGAGCTTGACAGTCGGGATGCCGTTGACAGCAGTCGCTTTGACGACGATGTTTGTCGGCGGCTGACTCTTGTGCATGTCATTAGTCATGTTTGTTCCGGGGCCGTAGCTGTGCTTGATTCTTCCTTCGAGCGCTTCAGCGATTTCGAGCATTTTGGGGACATTAAGCGAGTCGCTTGAAAGATCCATCTTTGTGTGTGGATCCACCCCGTTATCGACAAGGAACTTAATGGCCATCGCGCCGAACTCGATTGGGTCGCCCGAATCTTGGCGATAGCCGTCCCATTTCTCGGCCTGTTCGCGTGTAAACGTGTTGAAGAAAAACTCTGAACCGTAGGTGTCACTCAGCGCAATCAGTAGGTCGCCGCGGTGGAACTCCTCCCAGTCGCGCAGCATTTTGGCATGGCCGTCGAGAGGATTGTTGCCTGCAGCATCTTCCAGACCGGCGTAAACCATCGGTAGCTCGTGGGCGAATGTGCCGATTGCTTTCAGACCAAGCTTGTGCGCCAGCCAGGGGTTACTCGTACCAATCAGATTCTCGGGAGCCTCCTCGGCGAGACGTTCGACGACATGCTCTTGCCATTTATAGCTTGAGCGTCGCCGTGTACCAAATTCTGCGAATTTGATGTTCGGATTATTCTCCAGCAGAAAGATTTTTTCATCCAGACGACGATCTGCCTCGTTCCAGACTTCTTCCGTACTCAGACCTTGTTCGCGCATACGTAACTCGGTGTACATTTCGGTCAGCTCACTCATGATGACCGTTTCCCAGAGGCTTACTTCGTGCCATTTGCCAGTTGCGTGAATATCGAGCTCCTCTGTGTCGGGGTCGATATCGACCGATACGTCGGGTAGGCGTACATTACGCAGGAAGTCGAGATATTCAGGGGTAAATCGTGGACCGCCGTCCTTTTCGTTTTTTAGGCTGGCTAGGTAGTCAATCTCTTCATCGGTGAATCCGTGCTCCTGGATTTCACCGAGCCGTTCCCTGAACGCTTGCGGGCTGACAAGCCTGCTGATCCGTTCGCCTTTGGCGAGATTACGGTTTTTGAATGTAAAGGTAACCTCAGCGTCTGGGTGCTTGTGGTAAATCATGTCACCCATCGTGAACTTGTAGAAATCGATTCCGCTGGAGAGGGGTCGGTCGTTTTGGCGTTCCATGGCGTCCTCCTATCCTACGATCTCGTCGCTCGTGACGAATTGCACGCCGGCGTCTTTCATTTCTTGGAGCGAAACAGCTTCGTCCTCAAGTTGGAGGTTAACCGCTCGGATCGCGTTGGTGGCGAGCACGATGTCCACGCGGCCTCGTCCGGTTTCGTTTGTCATGCGGGCGAATTCAGCGGCATCTTTGGCGGTCGCCTTGACGCAGTAGTCAGTCGCGAGACCGACGACGATGCCGAGGACTCGCTCAAGTTCGTGGCGGGGTCGGAGCACGTCGGTGATTGTTGTGCCGTCGAGCGCTTCACCGTCAAAGCCCGAGTAACCGTCGGTCTGGCCGGTACCTTTACGGATGATGATGTCGGTCGCGCGGACATCGAGATCGGTATGCAGCGCGGCACCCCAGGTTCCTTCGACGCAGTGGACGGGCCATGTATCGAAGTGAGGTGTCGTCTCGGGATGCTGGTCTCCCGTATAGATAACATCGCCGTCATGTGCTCGGGTATATCCAACGAGTTCATTAGTAGGGTCGATGACTTCGGCACCGCCGGGGACGGCGAGAGTGCCGGTGATGAAATCGTTTTGTTCGTCGACGACGATGGTGACGATTCTATCTGCTGTGCGTAGGGTTTCTTTGTTCATGATTGCCTCCTTGTTATTAAGTGTACGTTTAACACTTTATAGCTTCATACTATATCCTACTTAGTGTATTGTCAACACTAATTTACAAAAAAAGATAAATGATATATTGTGTAAGCAATACTTAAAGCGAAAGGAGCCTGCCAATGTCAATGCCAAATGATCTCGTATTTGTCCGTCATGGGCAGTCCGAAGCGAATATTATTCAGAAAGCAGACAAGAACGGTGTTCGCCACGAAAAAGAACAACAGGTGAACGACCGGCCGGATTGGCAACAGCGTCTTTCGGCGCAAGGAGTTGAGCAGGCGAAAGCTGCCAAGAAGTGGATGGATGATAATTTTGGCGGTGCGGCGAGTTTTGATTTCCGATACTTTTCGCCCTTTCTTCGTACCCGTGAGACTGCAGCGTATGTCAGCGGCAAAGAGTGCGGTGGTTGGATTATCGAAGATCGTGTTGTCGAGCGCAGCTGGGGTGTGTATGGGTCTATGCCGAAAGCGGAGCGCGAAGAGAAATTTGCGCATACAGCTAAACTGTATGCGCAGTCACCGTGGTACGCAAAGTTGGACGGTGGCGAAAGTCGCTATGAAGTAAGCGGTCGTTGGCGTGATTTCCAAGCGACGTTACACCGCGAAGCAGCAGGTAAGAAAGTTCTTGTGGTGACGCACGGTGATTTTATTGGTATTGCCCGCTACAACATCGAACGCATGCTGCCTGAACAGTTTGAGGAGATGGAAAACGACGATTCGCAGACAGTCAAGAACTGTACGATCGTTCACTATTCACGCGTAAATCCGAATGACCCGAGCGATGTCCGCGATAAGTTGAACTGGCGCCGCATGATCCATCCGACCGATGTGAAAAACTCGCCGTTTGACGGCAAGTGGGTGGAACTGCCGCCACGTCCGCAGTACACCGGCGCTGATTTGCTGCAACAAGCAGAATATGCGCCGCGTTTAATTACTGAAGACTAAACGTCTGACATGAGAAATGGCCTGGGTCCGTAGACCCAGGCCATCCTGTGGTATGTTGTTTAGCCGAAAAATATGTATTCGCGCGGCTTCAGCTTGCGCACCGCGAGGCGGTATTGCCACGTGAATCCCGACCAGAGCGTGCGGATCTTGCCGTGTTTGTCGAGGTAGTAGCTAGCGCAACCACCCGTGTTCCACACGGAGCCCTTCAGTTTGCGCTGCAGCTGCTCGTTGAATCGATCTTGGACAGCACGCTTCGGTACCAGTGCTTCGGCACCGGCCCTTTTGACGGCCTTTATGGCTTGGGACACGTACTTGATCTGAGACTCGATCATATAAATGACTGAGTTGTGTCCCAGACCTGTGTTCGGTCCGAGCAGTACGAACAGGTTCGGCCAGCCGGCGACGGTGATTCCTCGAAGAGTCTGCATACCTTCGACGTCCCACAGATCGGCAAGCGTCATTCCGTCGATGCCCGCAATGTCGAGCGAATTGATCGAATCCGTCACGTGGAAACCAGTGGCGTACACGATCACGTCAACTTCACGTTCGATACCGCCAGCGACGATACCATTCTCAGTGAACCGTTCGATGCCTTCGGCGACGACTGTTGACTTCGGATTCGCAAGCGCCGGGATGTACCGGACGCTTTTGCCCAACCGCTTGCAGCCAGCCCTGTACTTTGGTGTCAGCTTCTCGCGAAGTTCGGGATCCTTGACGACTCGTTGCAGGTATAGCTTAGCGATGACTTCCAGACCTTTGAGCAGGCTCGGTCGCCTGGTCATCATGTAGCCCAGACACTCCTGAAGCACGTAGATACCGAGCCGGAAGACCCTACGGAGTCCCGGAACAGTAGCGAACGCGCGACGGAGACGTGGTGGAATCTTGGGGTTGCCAAGCGGCAGCACCCATGCCGGCGTGCGCTGGTACAAATGCAGCTCCTTAACCTTCCTGATGATGCCAGGAACGATCTGAATCGCACTAGCGCCGGTACCGATAATCGCGACGCGCTTGTCAGTCAAGTCGACGGAGTGATCCCACTGGGCGGAGTGAAATGCCGGACCCGCGAACGAATCACTGTCTTTGAATTCCGGTGTCAGTGGGATGTGCAACGCGCCTACGCCCGATACGAGGAACTGTGCGACATACTCATCACCAGCTTCGGTGAAGATGTGCCAACGGCACGTGTCGTTGTTCCAGTATGCACGGCTGACGTGCGTGTTGAGCTGGACGTGCTTCCGCAACTCGTACTTGTCGACGATGCTCTTGAGATATTCTTCGATCTCGTCGCCGTACGAGTACAGGCGCTTCCAGTCCGCCTTCGGTTCGAACGAATACGAATAGAAGTGCGACGGAATGTCGCAGGCAACACCTGGATAGGTGTTGAGATGCCAGGTACCGCCAATGTCGGCTGCTTCTTCCAGGACGAGAAAATCCAGCCCCAGTTTTTGCAGCTCGATAGACATACCGATACCCGAAAAGCCGATACCAATGACGATAACGTCATATTCGGATCGCTCCTTTACAGCCATTAGGTACTCCTTACATATGCATACGAGCTGTATGCAAACCAACAGGATGGGACTATTTATGCACTAAAGACGTTACATGTCAATCGAAACTGCGCGACAGCACCTCAAGCGAAGGCGAGTTGAAGCGGTAAAGCCGGGCGGGTCGATGGGCACCGCCTTGTTTCATTTCATTGGTCTTGTGGATGAGATCCAAGCTGAGGAACTTCTTGCGAAAGTTACGTTTATCGAGCTCACGGCCTAATATAGCCTCGTATGCGGTTTGCAGCTCGGTCAATGTGAATTGCGCTGGCAAGAAGGCATAGACGGCGTTGGTGTAGGTGAGCTTTGCCTTTAAGCGTTCATGCGCATAGCGGATAATATTGGCATGGTCGTAAGCAAGCTTAGGGAGGTTATTGATAGGGAAGAATGCTGTACGCGCTTCACTTTGAGACGGGGTTAGTTGTTTGCCGCACCCCATGTATGTCACCGAGACTGCATGACCTCTCGGATCACGGGCAACGGTATCGAATGTATAAAGTTGTTCTACATAACTGAGATCGGTGTCAAGATCGGTGCCAGCTTTTACCTTGACAACCCGCTTTAGCGCGTCGAAGGTCGTCTCGCCTTGAGCACTGTAGCCACCGGGAAGAGCCCAGGAGCCTTTGAACGGCTCATTGGGGCGTTCGATGAGGAGCACGCTTAAGTTACCGTCGATCAACTGGAACAGTACGGCATCAACGGTAAGTGTCGGCGGGATATATTCCTTCGTGTATTTCATACGTTTATTATAGCATTCTCTTTATATATGTTTTCTTCATCTATGACACGCTTTCCAATATAGAGAACGGTTTTCTTTTGTTCGGGTACGATTTCAAAGCCGCTGATTGAGAGGTTGGGCGTTTTCAGTCCGCTGACAATTTCGCGATGAGGGAGTTGTTTGATTGCGCCGGCAAGCGAACGAATCGCAAAACCGTGTCCGAAGATGAAGATAGTTTGATCTGGATGCCTTGTACTGATATCTTCTGTAAAATCAAGCATGCGCTTCATGGCGTCCGCGATTGATTCCCCGCCCTGGAATTTAAAATCGAGCGTTTCGCGAGCAATTTGTGCTAATACTTCGTCGTTGTACGCCTCCGGCCTCGATGTCCCCTCCTTTATACCCTGAGACAATTCCTGGACGCGTAGATCGACCACGCACTCCATATCAAGTCCGGCCGCCTCAAGCGCATAGTTCATCGTTTGAATCGCGCGGTTCGCAGGTGAAAAGTAGACGGCGTCAGGTTGGACGGGAGAGTTTGCTAGCCACTTGCCAAAGGCTTTAGCTTGGCGGACTCCCTTTTCCGTGAGATCAACATGGTTACTACGACCCCCGACAAGATCTTGCCGGACATTCATCTCGGATTCACCATGGCGGACGAAATAAAGATGACTCATTACGTACCAGTGTACCATGCCCCTTTTATTGCGCCTGCTTAGTCCGTATATGCCACTGGCAGCTTGCGTTTGTGCTGTGTTGCGTCGTATTGAGTCTCGAGTTTTTCGGCGAATACATCATCAACGTCCATACCCTCAAGGTAGTCGTCAATGTCGTCGTAGAGGAACCCAAGCTCCGACTCGTCAGTTTGCCCGGGCTTCAGGTCTAGTAGGTCGGCGGTCGGTGCTTTGGTTATGAAGCGTTCCGGCGCACTCAATTCACGGAGGAGCGCTTTACCTTGGCGTTTCGTGAGACCAGATAGGGGCGACACATCAACGCCGCCATCACCGTATTTCGTAAAGAATCCCGTGACTGCTTCGGCGGCATGATCCGTACCGATGACGGATAGATTATACTTCTCCTTAAGTTCGCCGGTAAGAAGATACTGGTCGATCATACGTATACGTGCCTTGACATTGCCCTTACTAAAGTCAGACATCGATCGCCCCATCGCAATTTCAAAATCTTGACCAACGCCATCAACTCCATGCTGGATGTTGAAATCAATGTGATTGTCCGGCTCAATAAAATCCACCGCCCTCAGCGCATCGTTGCGGTCAGCCTGTTGACCGTAGGGGAGAAGTACGGCGTGAAACTCCGCTTCAAAGCCCGCTTCGCGACGAAGCTTGACGGCTTTCATCGCGAGTAGCCCAGCGAGCAGAGAATCTTGACCACCCGATATGCCGAGTACGAAACCCTTCAAGCCGGTGTTCGCAAGATGGTCGGCGAGGAAGCGACTGCGCTTCTCAATTTCCTCTTCCGGGTCGATATTTGGTTTTACGCCGAGTGCGGCGATAATCTCTTGTTGTTTTTGTCGCATAGCTCCTCCTTATTATTGTCGTTTGCACACTAACGTGCTATACTCAAAGTACATCGTACTTAGTGTATAGTCAACACTAAATAATAAAACAAAAGGAGAATTGTCATGAATCAGGCCGAATGTAGGAAAGAGACCATCATCTATGGCGGAGCGTTTAATCCACCCACGCGTGCGCATCAGGCGATTTTGCAAGCCTGCGTCGACCGGGCAGCCGACATGGATGCCGATGTGTGGCTATTGCCAAGCGGTGATAGATCCGACAAGACGATTGACGTATCGCGCCGGGAGCGCCTACGCATGATTGATGCGCTGATTCACGATGTCGTCAAGCGGACGGTGGAGGTTCACGTGGAGACCAGTGAGCTTGATAGAGTTGAGCCGACTGAAACGTTTGACACGGTTTTACGCTATAACGAACTATACCCCGACAGACAGTTCGTGTGGGTGTTTGGATCCGACTCGGTTGAGACTATGTCGGATTGGCATATGGGGGAATGGATGCTGGGTAACTTGCCGATGCTTATCGTTGAACGTCCGGGCACTCCGGTTAAAAAACTCGGCCGCCATGCCTTGCGGCTTCCCGTCGCGACGATTGATACGAGCTCCACTGAAGTACGTCAAAGGCTAGCTGATCATCAGGCCGTCGACGACCTCGTTGGTCCGTCAGTACTCGCTTGTCTCGTACAAGGACAGTAATGCAATTGAAGAGGCCCCAGTCTGTTACAGACTGGGGCCTCCTGTTGGTGTGTGAAGTGAAGGAGTAAGTGATCAGGCTACGGGACCTTGCTTGTAAATCAAGTACTCCTCGGAGCGGAACCGGAGGACTGATAGCCAGTACCGCCAGGCCGTCCCACTCCACAGCACGCGGTTGTTACCGTGCTCGTCGACATACCAGCTGGAACACCCGGTGTTCCAAATGGTATGTACGAGCTTTTCCTGCAACTTCTCGTTGTAGTAATCGGTAGCGTCCTTGGTCGGGAACAGCGCGCGCTGTTTCTTCCTCTGGACGTACTTGATCGCTTTCACCATGTACCTGATCTGCGCTTCAATCATGACCACGACGGAGTTGTGGCCGAGACCCGTGTTGGGCCCCAGAAGGATGAACAGATTCGGCACGTTTGCGAACATGGTGCCGCGGTGAGCGATAACGCCGTCCCGATCCGCACGAGCCTTGAGATCCTCGCCCTGCTGGCCGGTGATCTGCATGTACTTGTACGAATCGGTAACATGGAACCCGGTCGCTAGCACCACGACGTCCACCTCGTGCTCGGCACCGTCTGCAGTGACGATGCCGTTCGGCGTGAACCTAACGATCGACTCGGTAACGACATCGCTCTTGTCCTGAGCGAGCGCTCCGTAGTAGTCGTAACCCGATTTCTTGCCGCCCTTGAGGATGCGCTTGCACCCCGCCGAGTAGTCCGGCGTCAGCTTGCGGCGCTTCTCCGGATCCTTGACGGAACGCCGGATGTTCCACTTGCCGAGCCAGTCGGCGATCTTCATTAGCCAGGGGCGTTTGGACATACCGTAGCCGACAAACTCGTGACCCCAGAAGATCGCGGCGCGGAACGCTTTCTGCGTGAGCGGGTACTTGGCAAACATTCGCTGTACTCGCTCGGGTATATCCCAGTTCGCCCACGGCATAACCCATGCCGGCGTTCGTTGGAACAGCTTCAGCTGGGCGACATCATCCACGATGTTGGGCACGATCTGGATCGCGCTTGCTCCCGTGCCGATGACCGCCACACGCTCGCCGGTCAGGTTCACGCTGTGATCCCATTCGGCAGAGTGGAACACGGCGCCCTTGAACTCATCGATGCCCTCGAACTTCGGGATCGACGGTATATGGAGCGCACCGGCCGCTGACACGAGGTACTGAGCGAAGAATTCACGACCGTCTTTGGTGTGGACATGCCACTCCATTGTTTGGTCGTTCCACTGCGCCCGGCTCACCTCGCAACCGAATCGGACTTTGCGTTCCAGTTGGTATTTTTCAGCGACACCCTTTAGGTACCGCTGGATTTCCGGCTGTTGCGACCAGACCTTGCTCCAGTACGGGTTCGGCTCGAAGCTGAACGAATACTGGTGGCTCGGGATATCACAGGCGCAGCCCGGATAGGTATTGTCGCGCCACGTGCCTCCGATATCGTACTTCTTCTCGAGAATCAAGTAGTCAATACCGGCTTGTTCGAAGGCGATTGCCGCCCCCAGCCCGGAAAATCCAGACCCGACGATGATTGCCCGTGGTTTAGACTCGGATCGCTGTTTCGCGGTCCTCCTGATTTTCATAGGAACTCCTCCACTTGAGGTGTATTTCTACACCATCCAACAGGTGGCTACACTATACGCTTAATTGAACAATCAGTCAAAGTGTCGAGTCTGAGACACTATCAGTTCGTATACGTCTGTTAGCGTAAATGCTGGTACAATCTTTCTAGTATGAGTAGAAAGAAAAAGTTATCATCACGCGAGTATTTCGTTGCAATTTGGAACGTGGCAAAGGAGACGTATCACGCCGCACCCATGGCAGCGATCAGCCAGGTTATCGGCGCGTTGATTTCGTCAATCCTGCCGCTTGTGACGACGTTTTTTGCCGCGTTGACAACGACTGCGCTTGCCGACGCATATGCCGGCAACCCTGAAGCTGGACAACGAGCAATCGTGCTGGTCGTACTGACTGCCTTAGTCGGTATCATACAAATGGGGTGGAGTAGTTTTGAACGCTATATGAGTCAAATATTGAGCTATAAGGTAGAAGCGGCGTTCAGCGACCGTATGTACGAACATTTTTTAAACCTCGATTTTTGGCGTTATGACGACAAAGACACGGCAGACATGTACGACCGCGCGCGTGATTTTGGACGGTTTTTCCCCTATGTCTTCAACCAAGTATCCGGCATGATTGTCAATGCCGTAACTGTCGTGATTAGTATCGTGGCGTTGTTTTTCATCAGCTGGTGGATCAGTTTGATTATATTTATCGCGATCATACCGGGAATTTATCTACAGTTTAAATTATCTAGAGCCCAAGTGGCTCATCGTAACGCGCATGTAACAACACGGCGGTCTAAAGGATTGTTGGAATGGGTACTTGGCGACCAAAAGCAGACGGCGGAAATGCGGTTGTACGGACTGGTCAAGCATTTGCTAAAAATGCGCAATACACTGCGGGAAAAGGATGAAAAAGCGCGGATAGAATTTGAGCGACAGTACATAGGCAGACAGATGGCGGCTGATATATTGGCCGAAGCCGCTCAGATTATCGCCCTAGTGGTGATCGTATTTCAAATTATCGCCCGTCAGCAACCGGTCGGATACTTTTTGCTGGTACAGCAGATCGTCCAACGCGCAATCGGGGATACGAACAGTTTTGTTCGAACGCTTAGCACGCTTGATGAAGATCTTGCAAATTTGTTTGATTATCAAGAATTTATGCGCCTGCCAGAGCGTGTCGGCGGCAATGGGCGGTTAAATACTGCACCCAAACAGATTGAAATGAAGAACATTACGTTTCATTATCCGAATTCGGATGCGAAAGTACTAAACGACGTGTCTATCGCAGTTGAGAGCGGTCAGCATATAGCTATTGTTGGTGAAAATGGTGCCGGCAAAACAACCCTTATAAAAATCCTGACTGGCTTGTACGACCCGATTGATGGCGAAGTGCTTCTAGACGGGCGGGATCTGAAGGATGTAAAAATTGCTGATTGGCACAGGCAGCTTGGTGTGTTGCAGCAGCATGCAAATGCGTACGATTTCGTGAATGCACGGGACACTATTTTGTTGGGTGATGTGCAGCGACCATACAGCGAAGAGCGTTATCAAAGAGCACTCATACTTGCCGAAGCAAAAGCGTTTCTCGCCAAATTGCCCAAAGGCGACAGAACATTCATTAATCCATGGATAGAGGAGGAAGACGGAAGCAAGGGTATTATTCCGTCAGGCGGGCAATGGCAGCGGCTGGCGCTTGCGCGTAATTTTTATCGCGACAGTCCCATCATTATCCTAGACGAACCGACAAGCGCGATCGATGCCCTGGCGGAAACTCGGATTTTCAAGCGCCTATTAAAAGACAGCGGTAAAACGATTATTACAATCAGTCATCGCCTGACGACGGTGGAAAAAGCCGATGTGATTTATATGCTGCAGGATGGAAAGATCGTCGAACATGGTACTCATAAAGAGCTTGTCAAAATGCGCGGAGCGTACTACGCGATGTTTGAAAGCCAGCTGCATTCATGATGGTAATGCAGAGCCGGTGCGTCGCGTATATTTGCCGACAGCTCGTCGCCTATTTGTTTACCGCATTGGATAGGTTGTTCAGATCGTTTCGCAAGTCGCCAGACAAGTTTGAAATGGATGACATCATCGTTGTCATGGTCGTGAGCGATTCAAGGGTGCCTTTATAATTGTCGCTTTTCAGCAAAGCTACCAGGTTGACGGACGCGGATAGAAACGCCCGAACCGTTTCTATATTAGTCCTGATTTCTTTTATTTTTGCCTGAAGCGAGGCGCCTTGGTTAACACTGTTCTGTTCTGTGCGTAATTGGGAGCATTGAGCGTCCGTCAAACTTTCTCTTATGCATTTTTGCAATTTATTTATCTGAGCCTGTAGTGCATTCGCGTTGACCTGCAAACTGTCCATGACCGCTACCTGGCTATTAATAGCTTTTGTTGTGCGCGCATAGACACTGGTGAGCGCAGCATCGTTGATTAGTTTAACTGCCTCTTTTATTTTTGCTTTGATTACGTTTGGATCAGTTGCTGACCGCAATGCTTTTTGGATTGAGGCTAGCGCCGCCGCTGCCTTTTCGTTCGCCTCGTGCAGTTTTTGGGCGACTTCCGGAGGAATGCTAATGCCCGCGTAGAGTACAATACCGCTACCAAGAGCTACTTCTATACTCGCGCCAGACTTATCGGCGGATACCTTGACGGCATTTTTCATTGCATGCAGATCATCCCGCAACTTGTCTTGGAGTATTCCCACTCCGGCAACTACTTGGTCGCCCGCCTTCTTAGCGATAGCCTTGCCAGCTTCAATGAAACCTTCTATGTTCTTGATTGCGGCTCCAACCCCCTCGGCTGCTGATACTACTCCCTGGTCGATCAAAGCGATTCCGGCAGCTATTTGAGCTTCGATCTTTTGAGCCATATCGCTTGCCGCACTGACTTGTGCGTTGATCATCTTGGTGATGTATGCAAATTGTTCCTTCGTATACTTATCGGCATTCTTCTCTAACTGGTTCAGCTGTTCTGCGCCTTGTTGCGCGAGTTCCTTCGCTTCTTCCACGATAGCCTTGCCTTCTTTTACGAACCCTTTTATGTCGTTGATTGCGGTTTGCAGTTGCTGCTCGGCTGTCGTACCGGCAGCCTTAAGATGTTGGTTGAGCGAAGTGACGCCACGCTGGACGAGTCTCTCGGCTCTATCTTTGATGTCATGAGCGCCCGCGATGTATTTATTAATGTCATCGCGCGTGCGCATCACCGCCTGATGAACCTGCGAACGGGCATCGTTTAGTTTCTGACCAAGTGCAGCCATGTCTTTTTCGTTCTGCTTTATGGCTGCGATACTGGCATCAAGGTTGGAATCAATGCGGTCTTTTAGTTCTTGTACGCCGCCTATCAGAGCTTGATGGAGTGTCAGGGCTTTGACTGGCATGCTCGTTGCCATGACCACGCTGAGCATTATCGCAATCGCCAAGACGAAGTGCTGCTTAATAGATGGAGTGTATCGTGAATAGTTCATAGCTAGAAGTCCACCTTTAGCGGTGTTGAAGCCTCGTTAATTGCGGCACTTGCCGATGCTTGGTCGTCTACGGCCTGATCAATCTTGTCATCCAGGGAAGCCATCAATTGGCCCACCTCTTCTTTTGAAGGAACCTGGGGCACGGTAGTAACGGCAGCCGACGTATCCCCTTTTGGCTTATTGGTCATGATGACGTATACGACGACACCGACGGTTACTACAAGTATCACGACGATTACGCTCGCAATCCATAGCTTGCGTTTTGATTTCGGCGCCTGACCAGCACCGTAATTTTCACTCTCCTGAGCAGTTTCCATTAAAAACCTCTCTCCTTATGCTTAAAATCATACGACAAATGTGCCGTGATTATCAAGTCTTTAGCTTTAGGGTTTTCCACAACGACACCGCCAATCCGAGTAGCAACAAAAACACCCCGCTGAATGCGGGGTGTTTTTTGCGTGCCGGGATTACCAGCTGCGCTGACGGAATGAGTCGCCGCCACCGTCGCGAGGACGGTCTTCTTTTGGCCGTGCGAGGCTGACGTTGATTGTGCGTCCGTCAAGCTCTTTGCCGTTTAGCTGATCGATAGCTTTTTGGTTGTCGTCGTCGTTTTCAAACTCGACAAAACCGAAGCCTTTTGAACGACCGCTATCGCGATCGGTGATCACGCGGGCGCTGGCGACAGGACCGACTTGCTCGAAATGAGCCTTCAGGCCGTCGTCAGTGGTAGCATAAGCCAGGCTACCGATAAACAAATTTTGAGTTGCCATTGAAATGTATTCTTCTCTTTGGTTATAACTTTCGTCAGATCGACCAACTGCGGACCCTAGTTGTATCCAAGGAGGAAAACATATTTCGGCGCATGCTTCTGAACGCTTTACATTAAAGCATACTTAAACAAAAATGCCAAGCTTATGCTAAATGAACGCCAGCCGAATAAGTGCGATTATGGCCAGTATGGCGAAAATGACATTGAGTAAAAATGGTTGAAAAGCATGCTTTTTATACGAAATAGCCGCAACGGTAGCCGAGCCGCCGAGCAATAACGTATGATACAGCCACGAGCTGCCGTCTATGATTCCAAGCGCCAAAAGGCAATAGCTACTGAGGATAAAAACAACGCCAATCCAACCGAGGGTTTCATATAGATCATTGGAGATATGCAGTTTCATAATGAGTTAACACTAATCCCACTTATCAGATTCAATAGGATGTATAAGACCGGTTCTTGGTAGTCGTTTCTTGCGTCGTTCAGCCTCTTCGTCCAGGAGTGCTTGTGACCTCTCACTTTCTTCTCGAAGTGCGAGCTTGATGATTTCGCCCGTGGGGTATCCTGGAACCGTATCCTCCAGTGGTCGATCTGTCGGACCTGAGAATTCTACCATTCTGCCTCTGCTCTTAAACATATGTCCCCCTTAATAAAATCTTGGTGGAGCATATCGGATTCGAACCGATGACCTCTTCCATGCCATGGAAGCGCGCTAGCCAACTGCGCCAATGCCCCTTGTTGAAAATAATGATACCAACAAAAACACCCATCGCCAAGGCAACGACAGGTGCTTTAAAATTAGTTGTTTTGTTTCAACTGTTTATTAAATCAAGCTGCGACGCTAACTAGCCACGGACGCGGCTGGCGAGAGCCAGGCCGACGGATCCGACAACGAGTGCGTAAAGCCCGAGTACTCCGACAGCGTCCAGGCCTGCGAAAGCAGGAGAACGCCAGAGAAGTAGTCCGGCGACAACACCGACAACACCGGCAACGACGTGCAGTAGCCGATGTTCATTGTCGCTGCTATAGAAAGCAGAGACGAACAGGTCGGCGACACCACGTACTAAGACGAGAGCGCCTGCGAATACGAGAAACGCGCTCATCTCTGCTGATGGGTTGCGGACAAGGTACACGCCGGCAGCCACGAGTACCAGACCGACCAAAAGTGAGAACCAGTAGGAACCACTCTTGCCCAGGTCACGGAATCCGTGAACCAATTCGGCGACACCGACTACGGCGACGTAGACGGCAAACAATGTTACGAGGTTAACCAGTGTTAACCCTGGAAAGAACAATGCAATAACTCCGAACGCAAGCGTTACGAGGCCTTGCAATACGACGAGTCCATGTACATGCTCATCGACATACTCTTTTGTGCTCATTTTCCCTCCATTAAATGCCTTGTGCTTATCAATATATACCTAGTTAAGCGAAAAATAAACAACATTTGCTATGCATAAGGGGAAAGCCGCAAAAGCAAACCGTCCCGCGAGGGGACGGCTTTTGCTGTTGCGCGCCCACCCGGGGCTTCGCTTTTACGTGGTGGTGTTTGTTTTTGCCGCGCTAGAAGGGTTGCCCCAAATTGCGCACCAGCACTGTTACTAGTATGCTCCTTATAATAAAAAAGCACAAGAGTGAAGGATGATATAATATCTCTAATGTTTAACAGCTTGCGACAAAAATACAGAGTAAACATCCAGAAGAAGCTGGAACAGGCTGTTGTCGACTATTTTGCGGCGCATGCAGAAGTAAAACTTATCGTTGTCACTGGCAGCGTCGGTAAAACGAGCACCAAGACAGCGGTTGCTACGATGTTATCGCAGAAGTATCGTGTTCGTCTGCATGAGGGTAATCACAATACCGCCATGAGCGTGCCGCTGGCAATTCTCGGTGTTCCTTATCCAGAAAACGTTCGGAGCTTCACCGCTTGGCGCGATGCTCTCAGAGCCGCTCGGGCAAGAATTTTCGCACCGACTGATGTCGATGTGATCGTGCAAGAGCTTGGCGCTGATCATCCGGGTGATATTGCTGCTTTTGGTCGTTATCTCAAACCGTATATGGCGGTCGTTACTGCTGTAACGCCGGAGCACATGGAGTACTTCAAGACGATCGATGCCGTGGCAAGCGAAGAGCTAACAGCTGCCAATTTCAGCCAATCGGCACTTATTAATCGCGACGATATCGATGGTAAATACGCCGAGTTTATTACCAACGCCAACATCGATACGTACGGCACGAGCGCCGCGGCTGAATACCACTTTGAGCAGCAGAATTTTGAGGTCGATGAGGGTCACTCAGGTAAATTTGTCGGACCTGAGTTACCCGATGGCGTCGATGCGACCATCAAAGTGCTTGGCGAACACAATGTGCGTCCGGCAATCGCGGCTGCCGCCGTAGGGTTAAAGCTTGGTATGAATGCCATGGAGATTAAAGCCGGACTTGAGAAGATACGACCAATTTCCGGCCGCATGAATTTACTGCGCGGGTTAAACAAAACCGCGATTATTGACGACACGTATAATTCCAGTCCTGCCGCTGCAGTTAGTGCGATTCAGACGTTTTTTGCCATGGATGCACCGCAACGGATAGCGATCATGGGGAGTATGAATGAACTGGGGGACTCGTCGCCAGCTGAACATGAAAAAATCGGCAAAATGTTCAACCCTCAGATGGTTGAGTGGGTTATTACTATCGGTGAAGACGCTGGCAAATATTTGGCGCCCGCCGCTCACTCACAGGGTTGCCAAGTCAAAACGTTTGCCAACGCTGTCCAGGCGGGGGCATTCGCCCACAGTGTTCTCGTGCCAGGGGCTCTGATTCTGGTCAAAGGGTCGCAGGGAAATGTGTATGCCGAAGAAGCGGTGAAAATCCTACTCCTTGATCAAAACGACGCTGATCAATTAGTACGCCAGTCACCGGCTTGGATGGCACACAAAGAGGACTTCTTCGAGAGGAATCTCGTATGAAGCCCGAAAAGACTATCGAGCAACTTGCCGCCTCGGCGTCTGATCAGTCGCCCAAGAAAGTACGGTTGAAGTGGCCGCTTATTGGAGTGGTCGTAGCGGTAGTAATCATCATCATTGTGAGCCTGACGGCCTTTGCTTTATGGATGAATAGTCCGCAGAAGGCGCTCATGGATGCCGCCAACCATGCACTGGAAAATCCGGCGAGGTATACGCTGAAGTCAAAGGGCGTGACGGCCAGCCTGGATGTCGGAGGGAAAGCGTATCATGCGAGCGCCGTCATAGACGGCCTAAATACTGAAGCGATTATCAGTGGTAGTACTCTTTACCTACGATCCGATAATCCGAAAGCGCTACTGGCGCGAATGACAGGTGAGCAGCCAGGGCTGCTTGGAGTGCTGAGGCCTATATTATCGCAATTAAAAAACCAGTGGATTAGCCTGAGCCTGGAGAGGCCAGTGATTAAGTCTACTGATATCAGCGGTCTGAACTGTCTTGTTACCGCTCGCGACTCGCTTGCGCATAACGGGGAGGCTCAGCGGGAGTTGCTGTCAACTTATGCTGGCCAACAGTTTATCGGTATAAGCTCCGTAAAGAGTGCTGGCTCTGACATGTCCTATGTTTTGTCGCTGGACGGAGCTAAGCTGCAGTCGTTTAAAACGGCTTTCACCAAAACCAACCTATTTGCATCGCTTGTTAGTTGTATGGGGTTCATCAACCAGCCACTGGACACCTCGCAGTTGTCTGGCGCCAAGGCGACAGTTGTTCTGTCACCCGATCACCACCTGAAGATGATTAGCCTCTCGGGCGTATTTGATGATTCGTTGCAAGTAACAGCTGACTATGACGCGCACCCAACGATTAAGATTCCACGCGACGTGAAAACCACCGACCAGATTGTTATTGATCTTTTCAGAGGGTTCATCCCTGACTGATATCTGTTATACTAGCTTTAATGAGACGCTACAATCCAACAGAGATAGAGCCAAAATGGCAGCAGTTTTGGGGTGAGAACGGCACGTACGTTGCCGATCTTGACAGTGCCAAAACGAAATACTTCGCCATGAGCATGTTCAATTACCCGAGCGGTGCCGGTATCCACATCGGCCATGCTATGAATTACACTATCAGCGACGTCATGGCGCGCTTCAAACGCCAGCAGGGGTATGAGAGCTACCACCCAGTAGGATGGGACGCGTTTGGCCTGCCAGCCGAAAATTACGCTATAAAGACAGGCGTATCTCCGCAAAAAAGCATGGAGACGATCATCCCCGGCTATCATAAGCAGTACAAAGCTATGGGGTGGAGCAATGATTGGACCAAAGAGATCGCGACGCACGAGCCGGAGTACTACAAATGGACCCAGTGGATATTCGCCGAAATGTTCAAACAGGGCCTGGCCTATCAGGACAGCCGTATGCAATGGTGGTGCGACAAGGATAAAACCGTGTTGTCCAATGAGCAGGTTATTGATGGTAAGTGCTGGCGCCACGACGGTCCGGATGATCCGCTGGTGGAGAAAAAGGAAATCAAACAATGGTTCTTCAAGATTACCGAGTATGCCGATGAGCTGCTTGAGGCAACCGACGCGCTTGACTGGACAGACACCGTGAAACTGGCGCAGAAAAACTGGATCGGCAAGTCCCAGGGTGCCGAAATTGATTTTGAACTGGTATTTGATGACGAGAAATTGAACGAAAACCGCGACGAGGACGGTAAGAAGGCTCACCTGACCGTCTTTACAACGCGTCCTGATACCTTATTCGGAGCCACGTTTCTCGTTATAGCGCCCGAGCACCCGATGCTTGCCACCCTGACGACTAATGAACAGGAGCAGGCCGTTGATGACTACGTGAGAGAGTCGACGAAGAAATCCGAATTGGAACGTATGGAGAGCAAAGACAAGACCGGTGTGTTTACCGGTTCGTATGCTATCAATCCTGCAAATGGAGAGAGGGTGCCTGTGTGGGTGGCTGATTACGTATTATTTGGATATGGTACCGGAGCGATTATGGCTGTGCCTGCGCACGATCAGCGTGATCGTGAGTTCGCGCAGAAGTATGATCTGCCGATCGTCAATGTCGTCGATCCTGTCGCGGTGCGCGAGGACGCCAAAGACAAGCAAACCGACGTCGTCAAAGACAAGATCGTCGCCGTCGTCACGAACGACAAGGACGAGTTGCTCACTATCAATTGGGGTGACAAGGGCGGTCGATTGTTCGTCGGCGGTACTGTCGAGGGCGACGAATCGCCCGAAACGACGGCACTTCGCGAAGTGACAGAGGAGACTGGCTATACGGATTTGAGACTTGAAGCCGTAGGCCAGGAAACCTTCCATTACAAATATTATGCATTCTCAAAAGGAGAGACGCACGAGACCGACGTGAAATTCGTCAGATTGCGACTTGGTAGCGATGCGCGTCAGGAGCAAAATCTCGACGAATCCGAGAAGGACAATTTTTCAGTCGAGTGGGTGAGTCAGAAACAAGCAGAGGCTGAAATCGTAGAACCGTTACACCGCTATGCCTACGACAAATTCATTGCAGGCGAATGTTTCAACGATGAAGGAGTCATGGTCAATTCCGGTGAATTTGACGGCCTGCCCAGCAGCGATGCCCGCGAGCGTATCGTCGAGTGGCTGGAAGAAAAGGGCGTCGGCGAATCGAAGACGACATTCAAACTTCGCGATTGGTCAGTGAGTCGTCAGCGTTACTGGGGTGCGCCGATTCCTATTATCAACTGCCCGACGGATGGTCCAGTACTGGTACCAGACGAAGACTTGCCTGTTGTGCTGCCTGAGCTAACTGATTTTGCACCGAGCGGCGATGGTCGCAGTGCGCTTGCGCGTGCCGATGACTGGCTGCATGTGATGTGTCCGAAGTGCGGCGGCGATGCCGAGCGCGAGACGGACACGCTTGATACATATATATGCAGCAGCTGGTATTTCCTGCGCTATTTGGATCCGCACAATACTGACCGACTCGTCGGTTTCGAGCGTGCAAACAAGTGGATGCCGGTTGACTTCTATAACGGCGGTGATCATGCCACGGCGCATATGATTTACGCTCGTTTCGTGACCCGATTCTTGCATAAGCAAGGACTGGTAAACGACCCTGAGCCGTTCAAACGCTTTCTATTCAACGGCAAGGTGACGGCTGCTGACGGGCAGATGTTTAGCAAGAGCAAGGGGAACGGAGTCGATCCACTCCAGATTATTGACAGCGGCTATGGTGCCGACTCATTGCGAACCTATTTGATGTTCGCGGCGCCGCTCGACCTATGGGTTCGTTGGGATGAACAGGGCGTGCCGGGCACGTACCGATTCTTGAATCGTGTCTGGAATATCGTGCAGGAATTCAACGAATCTACTGAAGGCGAAAAGTCTGATGCTGTGCTCAAAGTCACGCATCCGGCCATCAAAAAAGCGACCGCTGATTTAGAAGATCAAAAGTACAATACCGCTATCGCGGCTATGATGAAACTGACTAACGATCTGTACGACCTGAAGGCCAAAGAGGGGTTCGGCGATCAGACCAACTGGCGGTTCGCGCTGGAATCGCTTGTGGCACTTGTGGCACCGTTTGCACCACACATCGCTGAGGAGTTGTGGCACCAGTTGGGTCATGATACGTCCGTACACCGCGATAGCTGGCCTAAGTGGGATGACAAATATCTTGTCTCCGACACCATGACTATCGTCGTGCAGGTGAATGGCAAACTCCGCGCTACCGTGGAACTTCCGGCTGATGCCAGCGAAGACGACATCAAAAAAGCCGCACTGGAGGCGGAGAACGTCACGAAATTTGTCGGTGACAAAGAGCCTCTCAAAATCATCTACATACCGAAAAAACTCGTAAACGTCGTCGTAAAATAGGAAATCCCCCGCGTATACGCGGGGGATTGCCCTAGGGATTGTTGTGACTATCGGCTCTGCCGCCTGGCGCGCGAGCGCTGGACGGCTGGTGTTGGCCGGCGGACATCCATCGTTCCGACGCCGACCGCCATCAAGAAGGTGACGAGCGCGGCGAGCGGAAAGATCCATACGCCGGGTTTGGCCGGAGCCGGAAAGGGGGCGGCGTAGACGATCGCTATGACGACCTCGCTGCCCGCTATCCATGCCAGGGTATTGGCGACATGACCGGCGGTCATGTGTTCGCGCCTCGTGAATCGCCGCGCTGCCCACTCGCAGGTGAGTAAGGCGGCGGTGACGATCGTGAGCACGACGAAAACGCTACCACTATCCAGGTTCACTTGTTCACTCCTAAGGACTCTAGCCGAGCGGGGGTGCTCAGACTATACCTTAATTATAACATAAACATTATAATACATCAACCTTTTGCCGCCCCCCTTGCTGCTATGGGTTCGAGCTGGTTTTTCGGTAACATCGAAGTTCATAGACAGCCTCCCGCAAAAATGCTATAATCACCTATAAGTTATAGATAACACCGAAAGGAGAACTTTTCCATGGCTCAACCGAAGAAGCAAACAAGCCCGCGTAAAACGGGTTTGCGCCGCAGTCATTTAGTGCTCAATTTGGCCCGCCGCGTCAACGCGACTTCCCCTGTAAAAGTGAAGACGACCAAGAACGAAACGGGCAAAAAACTCGCAAAACAAGCATAAACGCGATACACTAAGAGCAAATCATTAACAAGAAAGAACCGAAGAGTAATGGCATCAAATCGTCATTTGGGCAGGATCGTCGCACTACAGTCACTGTACGAGTATGAATTTCGCGTACAGGCTGAAGACAAGAGCGCGGCGATTGACGACATACTTCGCCGCAACCTTGAACGCTACGAACAGGAGATCGAGGACACCGACTTCGTGTCCGAGCTGGTTCATGGCGTACTTGAGAAACAGGACGATCTCGACAATCATATCCGGCCGCTTGCGCCGGAATGGCCCCTGGAACAGATCGCCCGAATCGACCGCAATATCTTGCGGTTAGGATTGTATGAACTGCTGTATCGCGGTGATAGCGTTCCGCCTAAGGTCGCAATCAACGAAGCAGTCGAACTCGCCAAAGCTTTTGGTTCTGACAACTCAAGCAAATTCATCAACGGCGTGCTTGGCACGGCGTTCCGAACGCTTGTGGAGGCTCAGTCAGATGCCGACGCCAAAGTTTAATAAATTCAAACAGTACTTCAACCGTAATAAACCATCTATTCAAGAAATTGTCCGCGAACCAACCTCGGGCGGTATTGTTTTTCGCCGTGATAAAAAGAATCAAGTTGAAATATTGCTGATCCAAGACGCCAAAGACCGCTGGACGATTCCAAAAGGACATATCGAGGAGGGCGAAACTGCGCAGCAAACCGCCAAGCGCGAGATCGGTGAAGAGGCAGGTCTCATGAATGTCGACATTCTTAGCTGGCTAGGAAAGATCCACTTTCGCTATCGACGCGTTGACAAATTAGTACTTATGACGACGCAGATTTATCTGGTCAGGGCGAAGGGCGATACTGACGCGATCAAAAAGGAAGATTGGATGAACGATATTCGTTGGTTCAAATTCCATGATGCGCTAGACGAAATCGAGTATGAGGATATCGGCAAACTCATGCTATTAGCAATGAAGAAGATAAGGCAAGAAAACCTGTGAGCGGTATGCAGACAGCACCATACCAGGACTTCGCTCGCAATCAGTTAGGTTTTGAATTCGTTAATCTCGATCTGCTGATTACCGCATTAACGCACCGCAGCTACGTGAACGAGCACCGCAAAAGCGTATCTCAACACAATGAGCGGCTAGAATTTCTTGGTGATGCCGTTCTAGAGCTCGCAGTGACGGACTATTTGTATAATCATTTTTCCGAACCAGAAGGTATCCTGACGAGCTGGCGCTCCAGCCTCGTGCGTACTGAGAGTATTGGCGCGGCAGGCGACAAATTAGGATATGAGCCGTTGCTGCGCATGAGCCGCGGCGAGAAAAACGGCAGCTCGCGCGCTCGCCAGCAGATATTAGCGAACGCGTTTGAGGCTGTCATAGGCGCTATCTATCTGGAGCGCGGTTACGATGACGCTGAGAAGTTCATAGCCAAGCATATTCTGAGCAAGCTCGATGACATCTTGAAGACCGGTAGCTGGCGTGACCCGAAATCCCACCTACAGGAGGTATCGCAGCGTATCGATGGCCAGACGCCGGTATACAGGGTGTTGAGCGAAGAGGGTCCTGATCACGACAAAGTATTCACGCTCGGTGTATTCGTCGGTGACAAACGTATGGGCAAAGGTACCGGATCAAGCAAGCAGAATGCACAGCAAGAGGCAGCTCGCGCCGCGTTGAAGGCCTACGAGAAGCACGGCAAGTAGCCGTGCCTTATCTCTGTTGACATATGGGGTCAAAAACTGTACAATCATTCGAGAACTAGAGAAAAACTCTAACGTGAAGTAAAGGATTATTTATTTAATATGCTCGCAATTCGTTTGCAACGTATCGGTCGCAAGGGCTATCCAGTCTATCGTGTTGCCGTTCAAGAAGCCCAGCGCCACCCGTCAAGCGGCCGTGTGGTTGCGTATGTCGGTAGCTACAACCCGCACACTAAAGAAGTGTCTGTTCAGAAGGACGCCGTTCAGAAATACCTGGATAACGGTGCGCAACCTACGCCTCGTGTCGTTAAACTTCTAAAGGCAGAGGGTGTGAAATTACCAAAATGGGTGAAGGGTCACGACGATAGCCAGCAAAAAGCGATTAAGAACGTTGAAAAGCTGCGCAAGAACCGTCCTGCCGAAGAGGTAGGGGAAGCGCCGGCGGAGGAAGAGCCAGCTACTGAAGAAGCCCCCGCCGAGACAACCGAAGAGGCTCCATCCGAGGAAGCCGCTTCCGAAACACCAGCCGAAGAAGAAAAGTCCGAATAATCTCTTTCACGAACAAAAATACCCCGTCATAACCAGCGGGGTGTTTTTCGTATTACTATATGCTAGTGCTTATCACGGCCAGACCATGGTATAATAGAGGTACGATACTACTGATACGACCGTAAAGGGGGCACACATGTCAGCAACAATAGACCAGCAATTTGTCGAATATATCGTAAAGTCTCTTGTAGGACACCCGGACGACGTTTCTGTCGAACGGATCATTGATGAAAAAGGTGTTTTACTGTCACTCACTGTTCACCCGGATGATCTCGGCCGGGTTATTGGCAAGCGAGGTATTACCGCGCAGAGCCTGCGTACATTGCTTCGCGCGCTTGGCACCAAAAATGACGCTCGTTACAACCTGAAAATCGTCAACACCGACGGCGGTCGCGATGTCACTGTGTCATCCGACGACACGGTCGATACTGATGATGATGTTGTGGCTGCCGCTGACGAGAGTGCTACTGATGAACCTGTGGAAGACCTAACAGAGGAGACTGTGGATAACCAGGACGATGAGTCAGATTATGCGAAAAAGTCTCGAAAAGAGCTTGAAGAACTCGATGACCTTGATATATAATCATAACAAGTTCACAAAAATCTGAACTGCGAGCAATTCGGCGACAAACCCACCGCCGCCGGATGAGAGATTTATGTGTAAAACCGACCCGCAAGGGTCGGTTTTCACTTGCAACGAAAAAGCCCGCCGGAAAAGCGGATACGCTGTACGGCGCGGGAGCGACGCTCCTCTTTTGGGCTTTTCCGGCGGGCAACACTGTCCGCTTACGTTGTGCTATGTACTCGCTGTGGTGTTGGCGTCATCCTCGTCGCAACCGCAGTGATGGTTGCAGCTGCAGCCGGTGGGCTTCTTTCCGGTCAGGACCAGAATGTAGTTACCCAGGTAGCCGCAGAGGCACATGGCGGCGAGGACAGCCCAGAAGATCGTCCAGCTTGGCACGTGCTTGGTGTATTCCCATACCGCAAGTGCGGCACAGATTGCAGCCCACATAGTGTTCTCCTAATGCAAGGTACTGGCCGTTTGTTTGGCCGACAGACGTTTGGACAGGTGCACACGATAATCTCTCGACATGCGATTATATATTAATATCTATAGGAGCATTTGTAAAGTTATATCTGCCATATGGCGAGCTTTGAGGTGACGGTTCCCCTCCTGTATAATGTGTACAAATGAGAAAGTTCCAAGTCATTACGTTGTTTCCCGAGATGTTTACGGGCGTGTTCGGTAGCTCCATGCTATGGAAGGCGCAAAAAGATGAACTCGTAGAGCTTTCGACGATCGATCTGCGTCAGTTCGGTATTGGTCCGCGCAAAACGGTGGATGACACGCCGTATGGCGGTGGCGACGGTATGCTGCTCAAGCCCGAGCCGCTCTTTGCCGCGGTCGAGTATGCCAAGTCCAAATACGACCTACCCCATCCTGCTAAAGGGCCGCACCCTATAGCAGAGCCGAGAGTAGTGTTGATGACGCCGCGTGGTCAGCGTTGGCGGCAGGCACTTGCCCAGCAGTGGGCCGACGACGAGCAGCGCGATTATATATTTATCTGTGGGCGCTATGAAGGCTATGACGAGCGGATACTCTCTTTAGTGGATGAGCAGGTGAGTGTTGGTGACTATGTACTAACCGGGGGTGAACTGCCGGCCATGACGATAATTGATAGTATCGTGCGGCTCATACCGGGAGTGTTGGGTGGCGAGTCCAGCGCTGCGATAGAAAGCTTTAGTGACGGCGAGACGCTTGAATTTCCGCAATACACACGGCCAGAGGAGTTTCGTGGCATGAAAGTGCCCGAGATACTTCTGAGTGGCAACCACGCGGCCATCGCCAAGTGGCGTGCCGACAACTCGTCCAAGGCCGCGAAGTAGTACAAAGAAGTTTATGCTAAAAAGCAATACCGAGAGGCATGTCGAAAGGCGATGTAGAGGAATAACATCGAGGAGTAATGTCGAAAGGCAGTAGCCGAGTAACGATGTCGAAAGACGGCGTCGAGTCGCTAATACGAACAACTATAACATGTAATATGAACAACGTAAGAGTAACGCAAAATCTTATACACATTATGTCCGATCGGACATAATGTGTATAAGGATAAGGATAAGGAAGAGTAAAGAAAATAATAAATAATAAAAATTAACGGCGAAAACACCCCGGTATGGTCGGGGTGTTCTCAGTTGTGGTGGATATCGTAGAGCGATCAGTCACAACATATTTTTGTACTTTCGTACTGTTTTTTTGGAGTGTATGTTTGTTTTTGTAACTTTCGCTGACCCAACAATACCTCGCATTTGACCAAAACGCAAGCATTATGACGAAAAAAACAACACTCTGGGGAAAAGAGGGAGAGTATACTGAGTAATATGAAACTTGCCTCTGCTGAAAAGGCGCCACCACCACGAACCAAAAAGGCCAAGATAATAGCATGGATATATGCGGTTATTCTTGTGGTCATGGTGCTCTGTCAGCTCTTTAGCTTTGAGGATTTCGTACCCCTGATAAGTGAATACAATCAATGGGGCGGTTACGGAACTGCAGTGATGACGAGTTGCCTGATTGTTTTTTGCGATGTGTTCGCATTACCGTTTCTGCTCAGGATGCCGTTGAGCCGGCTTATGCGCTACGTGAGCCTCCTTTGCAGTCTTCTTGTGCCGGCTATTTGGCTGAAGTTATCGATCATAGCGATGGGTTCAGAAATGAATAGCGGTTTGTTCGGTGCGAAAATCGTGGTCCCAACCGGTCCTGAGCAATTCTTTGTCTCTCTTATTTTGGCTCTCCTGGCAATCTGGGCAGTTTGGGGTCTCTGGCCGAACAAAAAGAAATAATATTGCTCATTGTCAAGCTACAAGGTATCATTAATAATAATCATACAGGAGACATCATGGCGAAAAATAATGACCTTGAAGCAGTGATCGGCAACTGGTATAAGAACGCGCCGCACCTGCCAAAGAACGCGCAAGTCTGGCTTGCGGATAATATTTGGTGGTTAGCATTGATCGGTGCCGTCCTGAGTATTCTCGGTCTACTGGTCGTTATTCCTGTTCTGATGGGCGCTGCAACGCTCACGGCGTACCATTCGGGCCTTTCGGTTCTGCATGGTCCAAGCGTCGGGAGTGCCTTGTGGCTCGGGCTTGTCATCAGCCTGGTCGGTTATATTGTGACGACGGTACTGCTAACGTTGTCGGTAAGCCCGCTTAAGATCAAGGCCAAAAGAGGCTGGGAGCTGTTGTTTTGGTCGTATCTGGCTAATTTTGTGTTGAACCTTGCTAGTGCGCTAATCGTTTACAACCTGTTCAACGTCCTCATGGCGGTCGTATCAGCTAGTGTCGCCGGGTATTTTCTTTATGAAATCAATGATTACTTCGGCGTGCGAAAGAAAACTGCCCAAAAATCCCACAAGAAGTAGCAAATATCCTTGAATATCTGGTGGCCGTGGTCGGAGGTTTTATCTCTGGAATATCGTTGTTCATGGTGATATAATCAAACGAAACTTGTATCCTTTTCTTGGCTATATGATGGGGTGTCGCCAAGTGGTAAGGCACTGGGTTCTGGTCCCAGCATTCGGGGGTTCGAATCCCTCCACCCCAGCCAAGGAAAAGATACAAGCATAGTGACGGAGATGGGGGTGTAATGCAACGCAGATATCCGGATGCAGAAATAGGGGCAGAGAATTTATTACGAAACCGACTGGAGGTTGGTGCAAAACTGGGCGTGGGCGAGACCCTGCACACGCCTCCGGCAACCGAGCATTACCCCGACATCTTTTATTGGGATTCAGTCTTCGCGGCAATTGTGACCGCTCGGGCGGGATTAGATGGCGCGCAAAGCGAGCGCTGGGTGCGGTCAGCGCAGTCTGAGCTGAAGACTATTATTGAGGGTATAGAGCCGAATGGGTTTTTGCCGAATTTACGCTACACCCAGGAGTCGCGGCGAATTGACCCCGAGAGAATCCTCGCACTGGGAAAGACAGCGACATCGACGAACTATACGCAGCCGCCAGTACTCGCGCTCGGGGTGCGTGAGGCATACTTGACGGCTCGAGAACACGATGAGCGAGATGCCAGGAATTTTTTGGCTGACGTTTATCCCAAGGTGCGCGACCATTACCAGTATTTTGATCGTGACATGAGCAACGGCTCGGGTCCGGCTCGTAATGAAATCGGTATATACCACCCGCATATTACTGGACGCGATTCCGACCCGACATTTGACAATTTGAAACCGCATCGACTTCCACGCCGAGGACCGAACACGGCAATTATCGTTGATAAGCTCAATATCGCAATCGATTATGCGGACATCCTACTCCATGGGATTCGCTTGCGACGTGCGGGGGGTGACGTGCGGAAAATGCGCGAGATGTATTGGGTGAACGATATTATGATGAATGGTATTTATGTCGATAACCTACATGAGTCCTCGAAGTTAGCGTGGGAAACAATGCATATTTCTGATGCATGGGAGTTTCAGGAACGCGCCGAACTGGTGGAGCGACAAATGCTTGATACGATGTGGTTCCCTGAAGAGCGTGGCGGCAAGGGCGTATTCTATGCGCTCGATAAAAGTGGCGAGCCAATCAAGGAAATATCTATCAGCAATCTTTTCCCCCTCGTTTTGCCGAATCTCCACGAAGAACAATTGGAATCACTTCTTGATTTGTTAGACGAAAGTTTCAATACACCGTTTCCGTTACCGAGCGTCGCGACCGACAGTCGTAACTACGATCCGTACAACCACGAGTCTGAGCGCTTGTGGCGCGGACCCACGTGGATAAATACGAATTGGTATATAGTTGAACGTGGTTTGCTGCGACAGATTGGTCGAGATGACCTTGCTCATCGTGGCGACTTGGTTGATCGCTGCGTGCAGTGGGCGGACAGAATCACGAAAAGCTCACGTGGATTGGTTGACCAGAGCGGCTTACGAGAATTTTATAATCCAATCAATGGTAAAGGTCAGCGTCGTCGCGTGAAGAATTTTGCCTGGTCAAACTTGGCGTATGTGCCGACCGAACTCGACCGATAATCCCCACTATTTTTGACTCATCTGGTATCATAGAAAGATGGATGATTCATTCATTTTCTTAATAGTGGGTGGAGTCTTGGCATTGAGTATTATCATTGCTCTTGTTGCGGCGAATGCCAACGTACCGGCGCTCGTGGCTTTTCTTGCATTTGGTATGTTACTGGGGTCTGAAGGCTTGGGTCATATTGAATTCTCCAACGTCGAACTGGCACGGTTTGTCGGAACGATAGGCTTGGTAGCGATCTTGTTCGAAGGAGGTTTGTCGACGTCGCGGCGCCGTTTGCGAGAAGCTATCGTGCCGGCTGCGCTACTAAGTACGGTGGGCGTTTTCGTGACGGCGATTCTGACTGGTGTCGCAGCACATTTCTTGTTTGACTTGCCGTGGGCATTCTCGATGCTCCTTGGCGCGGTCGTATCATCGACAGACGCCGCGGCCGTATTTGCTACGCTACGATTTACGACTATCCGCCGTCGGTTGGCGCGTATCCTGGAGGCAGAGTCCGGTCTTAACGACCCGATGGCAATTGCGCTAACGGTCGGGTTTATCGCGTGGATACAACGACCAGACTATAGTCAAATAGATCTGGCGTTGCTTCTCGTGCAACAGCTAGGTATCGGTCTCGTCGTCGGTCTGCTCTTGGGTCGCGCGGCGATGTATATATTCTCGCGACTCCCGCACAGTATAGGTGTATTTTCTCCGGTGGCATCTGTCGCGGCGGCACTCTTGTCGTTCAGCATCGCCGATATGATAGGTGGTAGCGGCTTCTTGGCGGTATATATTGTCGGTTTGGCAATCGGCAGTACGCCATCGCGTTATCGCGGACCGCTGACGATGTTTCATGAAGGGCTCGCTTTTTTGGCGCAAGTCGCGATGTTCGTCATTATGGGACTGTTTGTCATACCACACGAACTGTGGGCGGTAGCGGTGCCGAGCATATTGCTAGCATTGCTGATTATATTGGTGGTACGTCCTGTTTCCGTGTGGGTATCGTTATCGTTTGGCGGACGTGTAGATAATCGCGAGCGGGCACTTTTGGGGTGGGCTGGGTTGCGCGGAGCTGTGCCGATCGTGCTGGCGACGTATGTCCTTTCGGCGCATGTTACGCATGGCGAACTGATTTTTAACGCCGTCTTCTTCGTGGTATTGGTCTCGACATTGATACAGGGAACGACACTCAACTGGGTAGCGTCACGGCTTGGTGTCGTCGACAAGTTACCGGCGGAGAGAATGAAAGAATATGCCGACAAGATTGAAAAGATATTTTTCCACGTGGCGCCGCGGCACTCGATCGCTACGGCAAAGGTGAGCGAAGTAGGTCTTCCGCCAAGAGCGCAAATCATCAAGATTCGTCGACGATCCAAGGTTGTGAAGTTCGATAAAGATACGGTGATAAGAGTGGGTGACCAACTCACGGTTGAAGCGCCTTACTCGATTCACCCCGAAATTGAAGACGTATTCATGCGCTGGCGTCGCCGCGTGTAGTTGCCGGGTCACGTAGCAAAAGAATATTAAAAAAGACCCATTCAGGTCTTGGAGTTATTATTTCAGAGTGTGAGTTGAGCGGGGTCGTACGTGATGTACGACCCCACCCTCCTCAGCGATTGGTCAGCCGGCCAATCGAGCCAGTTCGGCGGCTCGGTTCGCGTGGCGCGCGTGATCGACGGCTTTGCCGGTCCGCGCCTCGGTGATCCAGTCCTCGATTGCCTCGAGATCCCACGGGCTGAAGTCCGCTCCCAGACCGGGGGCGAACTTGACGGGCAGTGGCGCGACATCGTGCACCAGCGCGGTGAACACGGCGCGGGCGCCGCCCGGCTCGTTCTTGACGTTGACCTGCCAGGTGTCGTCGACGACCGTCGTGGACTCGAATCGGCCGGAGACGTGAGACGTCACCGTCCCGTCGTGCTGTGCTGCCAGCGTGGGGCCGTAGCCGTCCAGACGTGCGTCGGCGGCGCGGTGTGCCTTGCGGAACTCGTTGAGCTCATCCTGAACACTTCGCAGGGTCTTCTTGGTGTTGCTGAAAGCCATGATGACTTCCTTTCCGGACCATAGTCCGATCGTGGTTGGGTACTGCTGTTTCGCTGAGGGTGTAAAGTTCAGCGAGAGTCACGTGCCTACTCGAGTAAGACGCGCGACATCCGGGCTGGTATAGACCGGCACGGATGGACGCTTCCTACTGGTAAGCCGACTCTCACGGAACACGTGTGGCGCACGCCACATTGGCGCTTATTGTACCACTATGTGCGGTAAAACGCAATAGGAAATCCGTATTCTGTAATAAATGGAAATAGCTCAGCGAATACTGTAGAAATTGACTTTTTATAGCATTTATACTATCTTGACATCCAAGATATGGGCGAATTGATACATTTTCCGAGAATAGCTACGCAGGAAGACGACACTCTTCGGCTGTTGCGGCCCGCGCAACTGTACTACATGTCTAACGGCGGCGAACCTTTAACCGAGCAAGTACTCCCCGACGAACCCGACAGCCCAGCTGTACCGTTTAGCGGGTTGAGCCGTCGTCTGGAAAAACAGGCAGATTTTCTGAAAATGAGTGAGTCTGACGGGCATCCGATTATCGTTGATACCCGCAACTTCTTGACAGAGGAAAAAAGCACCAATGATCTGGGGGCTGTTATGGCGGGATCGCTGCCGGCCGTTATGTACCTGTCGAACAAATTCGGGCAACCGCTTATGGAGACATTGGACGACCTAACCGAACAGTTCGGCTACGATAAGTATCCAGAGGACTATAAGGAGCTCAAAAAATTTTGGACGAATGCCTATATGTTTGGCACGGGGATGTTCCATTTGGAGCAGTTAACCGAGTGGATGGAACCGAGCGAGATTGATCACTATTCTGTTCGTCAGGATATGAACTGCGCGATGAATAATTTGCAGCAGAATCCCGTTGCTTTCTTGAATTGTTTGGACGCGGCAGTGTTTACTGACAACGATATGGATCAGAGTTTGATGTTCTATGTAGGGACAAGTCAAAGGACATTCAATGATGTCAGTGACGCGAACCGCCAGGCGCTCAAAGTTCTTGCTAGTCAACACATTGCTGAACGTCCGTTTGCCACCTGGTATTTGCTAAACACGGCGCTGAATAGACATAAGAGCCCCATGCCATTAAGGCCATTACTCCAGACGATAGAAGACGTTCAGGTCGGGATGCAAAAAACACGGTACGTAGAAGGTGTGACGCCGCTGCTCAATAGGATGAACGATGTGGTCAAATCGGTCGTTCGGAGAAAATGGAATAGCTTCGGTGCCGTTCCGCACGATTTTAACCCCCTGGGAACGGACGGGCATATCGATGGCGCGCTAACTTTTAACGACACGAGGCTCGCGACTATCGTGAAGAGACCCGAGGGTCGGTCGCGTGAGCATGAGCGGGAACTGGAAAAAGTACGTTCGAATCTTAATGCTATGACCGCCCAGCTGATCAAGTACGCTTCATACCCTCGATAACTACTAGGTGATTAGACGGATGTGTAATATGATAAGGCGGCAGGTTGCTCATGTTCCAGGTGCTCTATGAATAAAGACGAAATTATCGCGAAAATAAAGTATCAAAATTTCCCGGCCGGGTCGTATGTTGTATTCGGTAGTGGCCCTTTGGCGGCAGCCGGAATCCGCCTAACGAGGGATATAGATATCGTCGTAACGGACGCGCTGTATGAAGAGCTGAAACAAAAAGGCTGGCAAGAGAGTACAAAGCCAAACGGTGACTACTTTCTTGGATACGACATGTTCGAAGCATTTACCAGCTGGAAATTTGGGGAGTACGATCCGAAGTTTACAGAACTTTTAGCGAATGCCAATAGTATCGACGGCGTACCATTCGTCGGTTTACAGGATGTAAAGAAATGGAAAATTGAATCTGGCAGAGATAGGGATATTCAGGACATCCAGCTTATTGATGAAGATATGACAAAGACGCAGCGAAAAGGAATTACATTGATCGGTATGCCGGCTGGAGGTAAGTCGACAATTGGTAGGCGGCTGTCAGAGATGCTTGGTATGCCAATGCTGGACGTTGACCGCTGGATGGAAGAACAAGAAGGGATGTTGCTACCAGAGCTTCTTCGGACGAAAGGGGCTGATTATGTACTGGCACTTGAAAGCAGCTGTATTCGTGATCATAATCTGCGTGAAACGATTGTGTCGCCACCAGGCAGTATCATCTATAACGATGTATTGCAGCCACTGCAGCAGCAGACGCACATCGTATATCTGAAGGTGCCGTTTCATGAAATCGAATCGCGGTTGGCTGCGGATACAGTTCGGCAAGGTGAGATTATCGGCATCAAAGAAAAGGGACTTGACGGCCTTTTTACCGAGCGTACGCCGCTGTATGAGAAGTGGGCGGAATATACGATTGATTGCGAAGAAAAAACTGTCCAAGAAATCACTGATGAAGTCATCGAAACGCTCGAATATCGGTAAATAGTATTCAGATTTCTGCTATACTGACCACATGAATACCTGCGAGAGACGACCGCGACCATACGTGGGGGTGAGTGGTGTGGTAACTTACGAAAATATCCAGCCGAGTGGGCTGGCGGTGCGCGTACCGCAACAGCTGTTTGTTGAAGCACGTGCAGAAAAAGCCGGGCTGTACGCGACGGACCGTTTATTGGCACTTGGCGTCAAGGCGACACACAAGACACAATTCCAGGATCGCGAGAATAAATATGGCCGTGAATGGTATCCGGTTGGCGAACAAGAATTTGCTGGTGCGCTTGATATCAAAGACAAGCATCCGCATACGCTCGGCGTCGCACAAACGTATTTAGATATCCATCACGTCGCGGATGCTGGGTATCGCAAGCGGTTTATGCGTCGGATTGCTGAGCGCGGCCGGTCGTGGCTGCAGGCGGTGCAGTTTGATATGCTGCCATGGGATGATAATGATGATATGTTTGATTTTCTCGATAAGTTACGCACGAATCATCCGAACCTTCAGGTTTTGCTCCAGTGCCATGGGCCAGCCATGGAGCAACTAGGTGAAAAAGGTGTCGCGCAAAAGCTCGGTCGGCATGCGCATCTACTTAACTACGTACTGTTTGATTCGTCCCACGGTACGGGCACGCATATGGACGCTCGGCGTCTCGGCGGCTTCTTGTATGAAGCCTACGCGTCAGAACCGCTTGATAGAGTCGGGTTTGCTGTCGCTGGCGGGCTGAACGCGCAGAACATCAGCGAGGATTTGCCGGCTCTGCTTGCGAAATATCCCGACCTATCGTGGGATGCCGAAGGTCAGTTGCATCCGCTTAACAATGCAGGTAAGCGGCCGTTGCAGCTGGATGCTGTCGAAGAATATCTGAGAGCATCGGTTGGTGTTATTAACAGCTAATTAAAAATCCTCGGAATGAACCGAGGATTTTTAGAGTGGCTGTGCGACCCTAGAGGTGGTGCATTAGCCAGATAAAGAAGCCCGTCGCCGTGAGGACGATGGCGTAGAACAAGCCGAGCCCGATGGGAGAACCCCATGAGAACCAGCTGCCCCAGGCGCGCCAGTTTTTGTGCGTTAGCTCGTACCAATCTTTGCCGTCGGCTTCGTACTTCTTTTTTTCGTTATGGTTCATGTGCGTAACCTTGCTTAATTGATGTTAATAAACCGGTTATCGACATCCCGGCGCCCTGCCGAGTGAATACCACGTTCCCGTTTGCGCAATGGGCAATTGCTGGGTGGCTTGGTGGATTTATATCGTAACTAATATACCATATTTATAATTATCGATAGCTCAGCTTTTTGGCTAACTGTTTGTCGGTTTCAAGAGAAGCATTGGTGACAGTGTCCATATAATAAATGATGACGTACCAATTACCACCCTTTAAGATATTGAGCTGATGAAATGCAGGAGCATAAAATGCCTTGTCGCCGAAATTTTTGACCATTTGCGCATCGGGCGGAGGGTTATTAAACGCCTGCTTGTTGCTTGCCGCTCCAGCGGCCGTCTTGGCGACACGTACCATGAGACTGAGGCCGTCCGACTTGGGCAGACCGCTCGAGTCTGCCTCATCCGCAACAACCTTCGTTGTATAGTCGCAGGTACTGATAGCGATGTCGGTGGTCGACACTGTTCCGAGTGCGGCATCTGGATGATCGATCGCATCACCGAGGAGTGACTTGGCGATATCTTCCGTTAAGATATCACAGGCAGCAAACGGAGCGGAGAGAGAGGGGGAGTTGTCTGGTGTCGTTGGTGTCGGGTTGGTTGACTGGTTGTTTACAATGACGTATGTACAGACGCCGCCAATAACAACGAAAAGAGCAACGGCGATTCCTAAGACGAGTTTGTTCACTATATAGTCCCCATATTCTCCACTAGTATACCGGAAAATGACGAAATTTGGCATCTTGCTGGCGGGGTTCGGTGGCGTATACTGGGGAGAGATGACTCATACGATTATCCGACTGATTGCTGACGGCACGCTTATCCCAATCGTGATAATCGGTGTATATACGTTAGTGTTCAAGGTGTCGCAAAAGGGACGGTATGCCGCATACTGCCGGATACTTCTCGCAGGTCTCACCGCGTATCTTGTGGCAAAATACATGGCCACGCTCTATCAGCCTGTTGGCGAGCGACCGTTTGAGCTGTTGAACGTCGCGCCGGGTGCAGCCTATCTGAATAATCCGGGATTTCCGTCAGACCATGCGTTGTTTGCCGCATCGATATTGTTTGCAGTGTGGTTTGAAACGCGATCCAAGCTATGGACATCGGTGCTTGTCGTTCTGGTTGCGCTTGTCTGTGCCGGCCGCGTGTTAGCGCTCGTGCATACGCCGCTCGATATCTTGGGCGGATTAATCGCAGCGGCTGTAGGTGCAGTGTGGTATTTGACGCCGCGGTCGGAAAAGGCTCGGTCACGCCGCCGTAAGCATTCATCTTAAGGCTCCGTACAGTATATTTACCTTTTTATCGCCAGAATGATACAATAAACTTGAGTAAGGAAGGTTTTTATGGCTGAGTCTGACAAGTCGGTATCGCAACTGTTCGGTGGATTTATTGACATGCCTCGGCAACACGTCGTGCAGATTACGCTGCTCGGTGCCGTGCTCGGTGCAGCGACGTGGATCGTGGCGCTTCTGATACGACAAGTTGTTTTGATGCCGCTATTTTGCGGGGATTCAGCAAATGGCACGTGTCCGGATGTAACGACCAATGCTACTAATATCAGCTTGATTGTCACTGCTGTCATAGGCTTATTGGGGCTTGTGAGATTGAGCGTGTATCGGCCACTATTGATAGTTCTTGCTGTCATAGCGTCGCTATGGGGGGTCGGTGCCTGGACAGTGGGCTCTCCTTGGTACGAGGCACTGGCGTGGTTGATTATTCTCTGTGCACTTTGCTATGTTGCCTTTGCGTGGTTGGTACGACCTCGATCGTTCGTACCTGCGGTTATACTGGTCGTTATTGCGGTCGTACTGATTCGCTGGCTACCAATGGTATAATCGTAGTATGGAAATGCTTATTCTTGGCGTGGTGACGATTGCGTTGGCGATAGCTGTCGTTGTGCTCCTTTCGCGCACACAATCCCGCCACGGTGAGGGATCTGTTGATTTGATCAAAGCTGACGTAACGGAACTCAACCGGTCGATACTGAAGCTGCAGGAAAGTATGGGTGACAAACTGGAACGAAGTAACACCGCCATGCAGACATCGGTTCAGAAGCAGCTCACCGAGAGCGCGAAGTTAGTCGCCGACGTGACGCAGCGCTTGGCGAAACTTGATGAGACGAATCGCCGCGTCGTTGATGTCGCGACCGAACTCAAGACGCTGCAAAATGTTCTGCAGAACCCAAAGCAGCGTGGCGTGTTCGGTGAGTTTTATCTTGAGAGTGTCCTTGAGAATGTCCTTTCGCCCAAACAGTACCGGATGCAGTACAAATTCAACGATGGCAAGATCGTCGATGCTGTCGTGTTCTTGGAGAAGGGTCAGGTGTTGGCGATCGATAGTAAGTTCTCGCTCGAAAATTACAACCGTATGGTTGAGAGCAAAGACAAAGACGAGCGCGAGAAGTTGCTCGCGAAAGTTAAGACTGACCTGAAGGGTCGGATCGACGAGACGGCACAATATATCCGTCCTGACGAAAAGACAATGGATTTTGCATTCATGTTTATCCCGAGCGAGGCGCTGTATTATGACCTACTTATTAGTAATGTCGGAGCAAGCGGCAAGGATTTGATCGAATACGCCTTTCGCGACAAACGCGTGATTATCGTCAGCCCGACAAGCTTCATGGCGTACTTGCAGACGGTACTACAGGGACTCCGAAGCTTGGAGATCGAACAACAGGCAAAGGATATTCAGGTACGCGTCGGTAAGCTCGGCCAGCATATCGGTCGATTTGAAACGTTCATGCAAAAACTCGGAAACTCGCTTGGCACGACAGTAAATCATTTTAATAGCGCGCACAAAGAACTTGCCAAAGTTGACAAGGATATCGTCAAGATTGCCGGCAATAGCAGCAGCGTCGAGCCCCTGCTGCTAGACAAACCAGTGTCGGACGATTAAAATCAGCCTACGATAATTTGGAGGCATATTTATGGAACACATATCGAACCCACCGGAAGCATTTGAGGAGCGGGCATTTACCTATGACCAAGTACAAGAAGCTGCTAGGTATTTTCATGAATGTGCGCTAAGTAGTCACCCCGACTTACGTATGAGCGTTGGTGTTGGCACGAATGGGGGTGGTCATGAGGTGACTATTAGGCTGGAAGACGCTAGTAATCTGGAGGTAATCACGGAGCTAGCCTCAGTCTATATACCTGATTTTCCGACCGACATACAGGTTGTTGACGAAATAATCGCACAATAACTTTGCTACCGATAATCAATAAACCCCGCTGGTACGAGCGGGGTTTATTGATTAGTGATCGGTCGGAACTATTTTGTCTCGACAACGTCACGCAGTGCGAAACCGACAACACCACCGATGAGCGGTGCGACGATGTAAACAGCGACAGCAAACCAGTCGATGTCCGTGAAGTCAACGGCACCTGCTGATAGTGCGATTGCTGGGTTGACGACAACGTTTGCAGCGACGTAGCTCGCAGCAACGCCTGCAACCAGCATAGCGACGAACAGACCGAAACCGACGGTCAGAGCCTTAGCGACACGGTCGGTCCTTTCGCGCATAGCGCCAGCGAAGGCGAAGGCGAAGACTGCACTACCGAGTAGTTCAGCGAAGAAGACATACCAGTGAGCGTGATCGGTCAGTGCGGCAATACTAAATACTTCAGGTGCTTGCTGAGCCAAGCCATTTGCTGAAGAACCGTCAACCTGGTAGGCGCCGATAAACGCCGATAGGACGACGAATGCAGCACCGGCACCCAGTAACTGGGCAACGATGTAAGCAACAGCGCGCAAGTGAGCGATTTTGCGAGTAACCCATGCACCGACAGTAACGAGCGGGTTCAGGTGGCTACCTGACAGCGTACCAACCATCAGTACCAATGTAATCAGAACGAAGCCCATGTAAAGCGGCTCGCCCTTCGTGACCAGGTATGCGCTTGCGAGCACGAACGCACCGACGAATTCGCCGATGAGCGCGGACGCTAAGACGGTACGTCGGTCACCGAAACGAGAAACCGATGCGGTTTTCGAAACTTTCGCGGCTTTTACCGTTGTTACGTTTGTTTTTGTTGATTGGCTTTTTGACCGGGTGGTCTTTTTGGCAGAAGTGCCGGCTTTTTTCGTAGCCATGAATTCCCTCCTTAATAAGAAATTATGAACGTAGTATACCATAACTGGCATGTGTACCCATAAAATATTTCACGGTGTATAATTAAGGTATGGGAATCATCGTTAATCAGGAAAACAACCGGAGCGAGCTGCAAAAGCGTATAGCGGCCGAACTATCAGAAAAAGCCAAAAAGAAAAACGAACCGAAGGGTGAGCGCCCGGACGGCGTCGATGATTCTGCTTATATCCAGGATACGACGCAGACGACGCGCGCGGCGTGGGTATGGATTCTTATAATCGTAGCGGTCGTCGTGGCGGCGGTCGTCACCTTTGTCGTCTCTAGCAATAACGCTTAACTTCCTCTATACTTTAGCTTGATGAGTAGTAGTGAACATATCCGCGACGAACTGCTGGCGCGAATCCAATCCAGCGATAACCCGCACGAAGTCTTGCGGGCTCCTGGGCTAAAGGTACTCGCCGACGAGATCAGAGGTTTACCGCCTGAAGAACGCGCTGGTGCTGGGCGCGCGTTGAATGAACTCAAGCAAGAGCTACAGGTCGAGATAGAACGGCGCGAAGCCGAACTTGCCGAAGCTGCAGTGACACCGATAGACGTTACCGCGCCATGGGACGCCAACAGTAAACAGCCCGAACTGTTACCGACTGAATACGGCACGCAGCATCCGATTACTATGGAGTTGGAGCGCGTCATTGATATCTTTACGCGTATGGGATTTGATGCGCATGAGTCGCGTCAGTTGGATGACGACTGGAACATGTTCGGCGCGCTGAATTTTCCGGAGGGTCACCCTGCGCGCGATGGCTACGATACGTTTCGCACGGAGGAGGGTTTGATTCCACCAGCGCATACCAGCACTATGCAGAACCGCGTGCTCAAAGCTGGCAAAGCTAAGCTGGAAACAGGCAATTCCACTGGCCAGCGGATAGCGGATATCAGTTACGGGCGAGTGTTTCGCAACGAAGACGTGGATGCCACGCATGAGCATACGTTTTATCAGGTAGAAGGCGTATTCGTGAGCCGTGACGCGACGCTCGGGCAGATGATGGGAACATTGCGCGCGTTTTTCGAGGAATATTATGGGCAAAAACTCGCTATCAAGACGCAGCCTGGTTACTTTCCGTTCGTCGAGCCAGGTCTCGAGTTTCTGATCGAAAAGCCAGCAAGTATCGGTGGCAATCCGGGCGAATTTCTTGAGATGTTGGGTTGCGGTATGATTCACCCGAATGTACTGAAGGCTGCCGGCATTGATCCGACCGAGTATCGCGGCTTCGCTTGGGGCGGTGGCGTCGAACGTTTAATTATGCTGAAATACGGTATCGAAGACCTGCGTCATTTTGAGTCTGGCAAATTAGCATTTTTGAGGAAATTCGCATGATTATTTCAGTAAACTGGCTCAAAAAATACACGGACATCGATATTTCGATTGATGAGCTGACGTCACTGATCGGTTCGCGGTTGGTTGAGATCGAGGAAGTGATCGACCTCGGCAAAAAGTACGAAGGCGTGGTAATCGCAAAAGTCGTGGAGTGTACACCGCTTGAGGGCAGTGATCACTTGAATGTGACCAAGATTGATGACGGTGGCGCGGTACAGGATGTCGAGCGTGACGAGAACGGATACGTGCAGGTCGTGTGCGGTGCGCCGAATGCCCGTGCTGGTCTGACCGTGGCGTGGCTGCCGCCGAGTAGCGTGGTGCCGGAAACATTTGGCGACGAAGAGCCGTTCGTGCTGGATGCGCGCAAACTTCGTGGCGTGATGAGTAACGGCATGCTGGCGAGTGCCAAAGAGCTCGACCTGTGGGATGACCATACTGGAATCATAGAGTTGGAAGACGAGCGTAAGGCTGGCGAGAGTTTCGCCGGTGCTTATGAGCTCGATGATTATCTGCTCGATATCGAAAATAAATCACTCACACATCGTCCGGATACGTTCGGTATCGTCGGTTTTGCTCGCGAAGTCGCCGGTATCATGGGTAAGCAATTCAAGACACCGAAAGTCTTCACGCTTGAAGGTATCGAGTGGCCGGAAAAGGTAGGTGATGTGCCGACGCCGAAGGTTACTATCGACGACCCTGAGTTAAGTAGCCGTTATCAGGCAGTTGTACTGGCAAACGTCGATTGTAAAGTACAATTGTCCCCACTCGAGATTCAGACGTATCTGGCACGTGTCGGCGTAAAGCCGCACAGTGCCGTCGTGGACGTGACGAATTATCTGATGATGATTACCGGTCAGCCGCTGCACGCGTTTGATTATGACAAGCTCAAGGCGGTCAATGATGGCGAGATAGACATTCATGTACGCAGTGGCCACGAGGGCGAGAAGCTCGTTTTGCTCGATGGCCGCGAAATCGAATTAAGCACAGGAGACATCGTCATCGCGAATGGCGACACGGCAGTGGCGTTGGCTGGCGCGATGGGTGGCCGCGACACGGAGATCGACGAAAATACGACGAACGTCTTACTCGAAAGCGCCTCGTTTAACTTATATAATCTGCGCAACACGCAAATGCGCCACGGTATATTCAGCGAGGCGATTACGCGCTTTACGAAGGGGCAGCCTGCAGAACTGACTGCACCAGTCCTAGCCGGTGCAGCCGATTTGATCCGCTTGGCGGCGATGGCCGACAGGGCGAGCGATGTCGCCGACGCGTATCCCGTGAAGCAAACGATCGAACCGGTACGCGTCACTCAGGCGCAGATCAATGAAACGCTTGGAAGTGACTACGGCATGGAGCAGATTACCACGTCGCTCTCCAACGTCGGCTTCGACGTTGATGTCGAAGAACGGTATACAGTTGTCGCGACACCGCCGTACTGGCGCACCGACATACACATAGCGGAAGATCTAAACGAAGAGATCGGACGTCTGAACGGCTTTGACAATATCACGCCGACACTGCCGAAGCGTGATTTTACAGCTGTTTCTCCGACGGCGTTTGATGATTTTCGCGCGCGTGTTCGAAGGGTACTGGTACGTGCCGGTGCTAACGAGGTGCTGACATATAGCTTTGTCCACGGTGACGTACTAAAGAAGGCTGGTCAGAATATCGACAATGCTTTCAGAATCGTTAACAGTATCAGCCCGGATCTACAGTATTACCGACTGACATTAACCCCAAGCTTGCTGACGCTTGTACATCCCAATAGCAAGGCCGGTTACGATACGTTCGCATTGTTCGAGATGAATAAAACGCACAGTAAACGTTTTGGCATGGATGACGACGACACGCCAAAAGAAACCGATCTATTAGCACTGACCGTGACGAGCAAAAGTGAGGGGGCGACCTATTACCAGGCGCGAAGAATTCTTGATTATCTCGGCACTATGCTGCAGCTGGAATTTGTTTACGCGTCGATCACCGAAGATCCCGGTTATGACGAAAGCGCGCCGTTCGATCACCGCCGCAGCGCCACGGTAACCAACAAAGCAACCGGTGAGTATATCGGTATCGTCGGTGAGTATAAACCGGCGGTCAAGAAGGCGTTCAAGCTGGCAGATACGACGGCTGGTTTCGAACTGGATCCGCGCGCTCTCATGAAGGCTGCTGCCGCCGCCGGCACGAGTTACTATCCCCTAAGTCGCTACCCCTCGGTTGAACGAGACGTATGTTTCCAGGTCGCGCAGGACGTGCAGTATGCAAAGCTAAAGGAATTGGCCGACGAGGTGTTGTCGTTGTTTGACATGGAGACTCTGGTCGCGCCGCTCGACATCTACCAGCCAACGTCTGATGATCAGCGGAGCGGCACGAAAAACATCACTCTGCGAATTCGCCTTACTTCATATGCGAAGACTATGACTGGCGATGAAGTCGCGGCGATTATGGAAGCGCTTGCCGGCGCCATGAACGAGAAACTCGGCGCGACGGTTGTCTAATCCTCAGGATCTTCCTGGTAGACATAGGGGCGATGGTTCGGATTTTGTTCATACCGGATCAAGCCGAATCCGCCGACGATGCCGCTGTCTTCGTCAAAGTCACTTACTTTTGCGTCGACGCCGGTCGATAACCATATATGTTCCAAATCTTTGCGGCGTTTGCTGGCAACCCCACCGCCAAAGATAACGGCGGGCGGGTCAAATCGCGTGGCGTAGTCTAGTAAATGCGCGCCGAACTTTTTCATGATGTCTGACCACTCCGCGTCACTGAATTTTTCTGCGGGCTTGCCATAATCTCTTTCGAGCTGTATACCGGCGACATCCCAACTTCGGAAATGACGTTTCCATGGGAGCTTGGCAGCGTAAACGACATCTCTCTTTTCGTTCATTTCGACAGAAGCCCCTCCTATGCCAGTACCCCATATGAGATAGTGAAAATCTCCCTCGGCGTAATTCCCGTAGTAAGCTTCTCCGAGACCAGCCGCGACGGCGTCATTATCGTAGTAGACGGGGCAGTCGAGTGCTTCGGCAATCGGCTCTACTAGTGGCTTGCCGTTCCAGTGTGGAATATTTTTTGCGGTCTCTATGCGAAGCCTGTCGGGACTCGGTGTACCTGGCGTGCCGATACCAACTGCTCGTACGGCTTGGCGGCCAGCAATCTTTTTTGCCGATTCGACGATAAAGTCCAGGTCGTTTTCGTAAGCCAGGTCGTTTTCGTAAGGGTTTGTATTGCGGCGCCGAATGGGTTCATTTGTAAATTCCAGCTGTTCCAAGTCGGGGGAACCTGCCACGCGCGTGTTCGTACCTCCCATGTCAACGGATATATACATGGTCGTACTTTACCACTAGCGTCTTCGCGTGTAAATATTTGGCTTCAGGTCTAGTCAGCGCGTTATCGAACTGGTATGCTATTAGCACAAGCATGAAAAAGCGGAGGGGGACATTCTGGAAACCATGGCGCGTTGTTCTTAGCGTTCTTTTCCTATTGGTGATTTCCTGCCTGGCGACATGGCTCTATTTGCAGGGCAAAGACGTAGCGGTTCTGGATCCGCAAGGTGCAGTCGGTGTCAAGGAAAAAGGTTTGATCGTTTTCACGGTCTTGTTAAGCATCATTGTCGTTGTGCCGGTGTATTTTATGCTCTATTTCTTTGCATGGCGTTACCGAGAGAGCAATCATAAAGCGACATATACGCCTGACGCCGAAGACAACCATTGGCTGGAAGCGGTCTGGTGGGGGATTCCAATCGTTATTATCGGCATTCTTGGCGTAACTGCCTGGATAACAACACACGAACTAGACCCGCACAAGCCGCTCGTGTCAGATGTACCGGCGATCAATGTGCAGGTCGTAGCACTCCAGTGGAAATGGCTTTTCCTGTATCCGGATCAGCATATCGCGACAGTGAACCAATTGAAAATCCCTGCCGGTACGCCAATCAATTTTGATATAACGGCCGACGCACCGATGAGCGCCTTCTGGATTCCGGCGCTTGGCACGCAGACGTACGCAATGACCGGCATGAGCGCGCAGCTGAGTTTGGTCGCGGACAACCCCGGTACCTACAGGGGTACAAATACGAATATCAACGGCAAGGGCTATTCGCGTATGGACTTTGAAGTCGTCGCGTTAAAATCACGACGTGACTTTGACCTGTGGGCGCAAGCCGTCGCTGATTTGCCGTCACATAACCACATGGAATGGGACGAGTATGAGGAATTGGCCAAACCGAGCGAAAATAATCAAGTAGCGTATTACCACTTGCACAATAAAAATCTGTATACTGAAATAATCAACAAGTATATGCCGACGGGTCATAAATCGTCGAATACACCAATGGATATGGGAGGAAAAGAGTAGCATGTGGGGACGACTGAGCCTAGACGCGCTGCCGCAAAACCCAATCACGCTAGGGGCAGCTATCGGTGCGGTCTTGGGCGGTATCGCGGTTATTGTCGCACTGACCTATTTCAAAAAATGGGGCTGGCTATGGCGGGAATGGCTGACGTCGCTCGACCCGAAGAAAATTGGCGTCATGTATATTGCCGTCGCATTTATCATGCTCCTACGCGGACTTGCAGATGCGTCGATGATACGAGCGCAACAAGCTGTTTTCGCGACGAGTTCAAGCAGCCCGATTTCGCCGGACATGTTCCAACAGGTATTTTCAGCGCACGGTACGATCATGATCTTTTTCGTCGCCATGGGCGTCATATTCGGTGTTATCAACCTCATTATGCCGCTGCAGATTGGCGCGCGCGACGTAGCGTTTCCGCTGCTTAACTCTATTAGTTTCTGGCTGTTCGCGGTCGGCATGGTACTGATTAATGTTTCTCTGGGTATTGGCGAATTCTCAGCGGCCGGGTGGTTGGCGTATCCGCCGTTATCTGAGCTGGCGTATAGTCCGGGGACGGGGATTGATTATTGGATATGGAGTTTGCAGATCGCTGGTGTCGGTAGTTTGCTTTCGGGAGTAAACTTCTTGATAACGATTTTCAAAATGCGACGTCCTGGTATGACGATGATGAAAATGCCTGTCTTTTGCTGGTCGGTAGTCGCGAGCATGTTGCTGGTTGTGGCGGCATTTCCGATCTTGACCGCGACACTCAGTATGCTGGCATTGGATCGTGTGCTTGGCATGCACTTTTTCACGACGGATTTGGGCGGCAACCCGATGATGTATGTCAACCTCATATGGGCCTGGGGGCATCCGGAAGTGTATATTCTGGTCTTGCCGGCATTCGGAATCTTCTCGGAAGTAGTACCGGTCTTTAGTCGTAAGAAGTTGTTCGGATACACCAGCATGGTGTGGGCGTTGATGGCAATCTCAATCCTATCATTTACTGTCTGGCTGCATCATTTCTTCACGATGGGTGCAGGGGCGAACGTCAATGCGTTCTTCGGCATTATGACGATGGTGATTGCCATCCCGACGGGGGTTAAGATATTTAACTGGCTGTTCACGATGTATCGTGGTCGGGTTAGTTTCGCGACGCCGATGTTGTGGTTTATGGGTTTTGTAACGGTCTTTACGGTCGGCGGCGTGACTGGTGTACTGATGTCTGTTCCTGGTATTGATTTCGTGGTGCACAACAGCCTTTTCCTCGTCGCGCATTTCCATAATGTCATTATTGGCGGTGTGCTGTTCGGTGCCTTCGCCGGCTACGCTTACTGGTTTCCGAAATTTACCGGATTTCGTCTGCATGAAGGCTTGGGCAAGGCTGCCTTTTGGTGCTGGTTGATCGGATTCCTGGTGGCGTTTCTGCCGCTCTATATCCTTGGATTCATGGGCGCGGTACGGCGAATGGATCACTATGATCCGAGCTTGGGTTGGGGCGGACTATTTATCGTCGCGGGCGTTGGCGTACTGATAATCTTGCTCGGTGCCTTCTTCCAGGTTGTTCAACTTGGCTACAGTATATGGAAACGCAAAGAATTGGCTGTTGGACCCGACCCATGGGGCGGCCGAACATTAGAGTGGGCGACATCGACGCCAATTGCCGAATACAATTTCGCGACATTAGACCCTGTCGTCGAGCGTGACGCGTATTGGGCAGTTAAGCATGCGCATAACAAAGAGAAGAAGCGCGAATATCATGCTATCCACTTGCCGAAGAATAGCGGGTTTGGCGTCTACATCGGCGTATGTGCGTTCGTTGTCGGTTTTGCGATTATTTGGCACATGTGGTGGTTGGTAGCTGTTGGCGTAGTAGCACTGGTAGCCGTCGCGATTGCCTCGACGCTACGCGAAGATACCGAACGCGAAATCACAGCGCACGAGGTTGCTGCGATAGAGGCGAGATTGAGGGGATTGAAGGCATGAGCGCGGTGAGCGAACAAGAGGCATTGTTGAGCAAGACGACAATCGGCTTTTGGGCGTACCTGATGACAGACTGTATTTTGTTTGCCAGTTTGTTCGCGACGTTCGTCGTACTCAGGACGGCAACGGCGCATGGTCCGTCTGGCAGCGAAATCTTCGTTATGCCGATGGTGCTTGCTGAAACGATTATTCTGCTAACGAGTAGCTTTAGCTGCGGTATTGCGCTGCTCGGCGTGAAGGCGCGAAAGGTTGGCCAGGTGGCGGGTGCGCTTGTCGTGACGTACGCACTTGGTATCGCTTTCTTGACGATAGAAGTCAGTGAATTCGTGAAGCTTATTAACGAAGGTCATGGCCCGCAGCAAAGCGCCTTTTTGTCAGCGTTCTTTACGCTTGTCGGGACGCACGGTACACACATACTTATCGGCTTGATTTGGCTACTTGTTATGCTGTTCGTCCTGTCGCGCCGCGGATTGACGACGAAGCTATCACGACAACTGACACTCTTCGGCCTATTCTGGCACTTCCTTGATCTGGTCTGGATATTTATCTTTACGGTCGTCTACCTGATGGGGGTTGCCGTATGACATTGACACGATATACTATCGGATTCATCCTGTCGTTACTACTGACATTGGCTGCGTATATGTTGACGATGTATGGTGGCATGAGCACGTGGTTGGTTGCAGCGATCAGCGTGTTAGCACTTGTGCAAATGGTCATACAGCTTATCTTCTTCCTACACTTGGGCGACGAAGTCGGACCACGCTATAAATTGATGTCGTTTGTTTTCATGGCTGGAACACTGCTTATCGTCGTGGTGGGTTCGCTCTGGATCATGGCAAATCTTAACTACAATATGATGCAGATGACCTCGGCGGAAAAAACCGACTACATGATACACAAGAGCGAAATGGGCTTTTGATGGTCGAAAAGGCAAGGGCGTATTACCGATTGACGAAACCGGGTGTACTATACGGTAACGTGCTGACGGGCGCGGCAGGATTCTTCTTAGCCGCGAACGGACGAATCGACTGGTTATTATTCCTCGCGGCGATCGGTGGCATGACATTAGTGATTGCGGCGGCATGTGTCCTCAATAATTTTCTCGATCAAGATATCGACAGTATCATGGAACGGACAAAGTCGCGACCGAGCGTGAGCGGGTCTATAGAGGGTCGGCATATGGTTGTATACGGAGTAGTGCTTGGTCTGCTTGGACTCGGTATCCTCTATGCATGGACAAATCTACTAGTTGTTGCAATCGGAGTTGTTGGTTTTGTGATATACGTATGGCTATACGGCGCGCTATCAAAACGCCGTTCAGTTCACGGCACGCTCGTGGGTAGTATATCTGGTGCCATGCCGATTGCTGGCGGGTATGCCGCGGTGAGCGGGCAAGTGGATGCGGGGCTTATTATCGTATTCCTCATTCTCTTTTTCTGGCAGTTCCCGGAGTTTTATTCGATTGCTATTTATCGTCGCAAAGAATACGCTGCTGCCCGTCTGCCTGTCATGCCGGTGGTCAATGGTATTCGAACGACAGCTGTTCAGATTTATGTATACACGGTTCTCTATGTCTTGAGCACGCTGGCACTAACAGTATATGGCTACACGGGCGGCGTATATTTTGCAGTCATGCTTGCGGCGGGTGCATATTGGATCCGGCTTGCGAGCGAAGGGGTGCAGGTGTCGGCATCCGAGGCATGGGCACGTAAGATGTTTAGGTTCTCTATGTTGACGATATTGCTCTTGTGCGTGATGTTGACCGTCGGACCGATTCTCCCGTAGTGTGCTATACTGGCGATAAGATAGAAGCATAAACAGAAATAAGGAAACAGCAGATGAAATTCACGATTGTCGGCGGTGGTTTCGGCGGCGTCAAGACCGCACTCGAGCTCGCTAAGCATAAGCATAATCACATAACGCTTATTACGGATAAACCAGACTTCCAGTATTTTCCGGCGTTATATGGTACGGCAACTGGCCGCAGCCACTTGCAGTCATGGGTACCGCTGGGGACGATTTTTGCCGGCAAGCTGAACGTCAATGTAGTTATCGATAGTATTACGTCGGTTGATCCAGCGGCAAAGACCCTCGACAGTACCAGCGGCAACACGTATCATTATGACAATTTAGTATTGGCGCTCGGTACCGTGACTACATATTTTGGAATCGAAGGTCTGGATCATTTCACGTACGGCATCAAGTCAGAGGCTGAAATCAAAAAGCTGAAGCATCACTTCTACCAGGAAATGGCCGAGCAACGTGAAGTCGAAAAGCAATATGTCATTATCGGGGGCGGTCCGACAGGTGTGGAACTGGCGTCCGCGCTCGGTTCGTATATTGAGCGCTTGCGTATTCACTACGGCCTGCCGCATAAGCGGATCGGTATTACGCTGATTGAGGCGTCTCCACGACTTCTCCCGCGAATGCACCCAAAGACAAGCAAGCGCGTACAGAAGCGTCTGCGGAAAATCGGGGTTCATGTCCTTGTCGGTAAAAAGGTAGAATCGGCCAATGCGGACGGACTGATGGTGAGCGGCAAGCCGCTTTCCAGTCATACGATCATCTGGACATCGGGTGTTGCGAACCATCCGTTTTTTGCAGCGAATGCCAAACATTTCGAACTAGCGAAAAATGGTCGAGTGGTTGTCGACCGTCATATGAAGACCAAAAATGGTATCTATGTGATTGGCGACAATGCCTTTACTCCGTATAGCGGGCTGGCACAGACGGCGCTGCGCGATGGCGTATTTGTTGCCCGGAACTTCAAGCGTCGCCAAGCCAACAAAGTGCTGAAAAAATATCGTCCTGTCATGCCGCCTGTCGTCGTGCCGGTCGGCGAAAACTGGGCGGTTTTCGAATGGCATTTCTTGCGCTTTTACGGATGGCCGGCATCCGTGTTGCGTCGCGTGGCAGACATAGTCGGGTACCACGATATATTGCCAATCGGTCAGGCTTTGGGCGAATGGCGCGCACAGACTGAGATCGAAGAAGACTACTTTACGCCGACACCACCAGCAAAAGCGAAATAAATTTTCTGATATGATAGTACATAAGTAGTATCAAAACGTCGGGTTGTCTCGAAAAAGAAAGGGAACTTTCGTTTCACTTGCCTCGCCGATGTTATAATAGGTTCAACGAAAGAAGAGGGAGAGTTATGTCTACTACCAGGAGTCAGCGTATTGGAATTTGGGTAATTGCCGTTGTTTTGGCAATAGGAACGATCGGGTCGTTTTTTGTTATTATCCTTTCGAATAAAAATCAGGCGACCGATTTAGCAAACCAGCAACAGGCATATCTGGATATGCAAAAACAAGCAGCTGAGCGGAATGCTGCTGCGAGCAAGCCGCTTGAGGGGTATAGCGCGAAATCGTTCGACGCCGATTCGGTAAAGGAGCTGAAGGTCGAGACACTGGTGCAAGGTGACGGTGCCGTAGCGAAAGCGGATTCAACCGTGACGGCAAATTATTTCGGCTGGACTGCAGATGGCAAAATATTTGACAGTAGCAATAAGAACGGCACGGTTACTCCAGTTGACTTTGGCTTGAATCAAGTTATTGAAGGGTGGACCAAGGGTCTGACAGGCGTGAAGGCCGGTTCAGTTGTCCGGCTGACAATTCCAACCAATCAGGCATACGGCCCCAACGCTGCCGAGAACGGCTATCCTGCTGGCCCGTTGATGTTTATCGTTGAACTAAAAGCGGTTAAATAGTGCTATACTTTGTATAGGAATAGATATATGGCAGATGTAATTGACACACTTATGATCGGGGCTGGCCCTAGTGCACTAGCGGCAGCTGTTTATACGACCCGCGAAGACATCGGGACGGTTCTCTATGAAAAAGGGGTTATCGGCGGCCTGGCAGCGATAACTGACATGGTCGACAACTATCCTGGATTTCCAGATGGTGTCGAAGGCATGAAATTGGCCGACCAGCTACAAAAGCAGGCCGAACGGTTTGGTGCCAAGATTGACTTTGGTCAGGCAGACAGTCTGTCGGTAAACGACGACAAAACCAAGACGGTCGTGATCGATGGTCAGCCCGTAACGGCCAAGACGGTTCTGATCGCGACCGGTAGCGACTATAACAAACTCGGTATCCCGGGCGAGGCGGAACTTTATGGACGAGGTGTCCACTACTGTGCGACCTGTGACGGCGCGTTCTATCGTGATAAGCGACTGGTCGTTGTCGGTGGCGGTAACTCGGCTGTCCAGGAGGCGATCTTCCTTACCCGATTCACCACCCATATCGATCTGCTGGTTCGTAGCACTATCAAAGCGAGCGAAGTTTTACAGCAAGATCTGCAGAAGTTTGTGGACGAAGGTAAGATTACAATCCACCTTGGTGTTACGCCAACTGAAATCGTTGCCGAGAACGGCAAGGTAACGCATGTGAATGCCAAAAAGGGCGATGAGAAAGTGAAGTTCGATACCGATGGCGTATTTGTATTCGTCGGATTGAAACCGAACACGCAGTTTCTCGAAGGATCGGGTATAGAGTTGGATGCGCAGAAATTGATTAAGACGGACGAACATCTCGAGACGAATCTACCGGGCGTATTTGCTAGCGGCGACGTTCGTAGCGGTGCGACTATGCAAATCGCCAGCGCGGTCGGCGAGGGAGCCACGGCGGCACTTGCTATTCGTGAATACCTTGATGGCATGAAGCATGCCGAGTCGGCACCGAAAGCAGCAACCGGAATAGCCGCCTAAAGTTTCTTAGCTATGCGGTCGGGATAATCTGTTACGACCGCATCGATGCCTTTTCGTTCGCAAATAATAGCGGCGTCAGGACGGTTGACGGTATACACGTATGTAAATAAGCCGGCTTTTTGAGCGATCGCGATGACGATACTATTAACATGCAACCGGTGCCAGCCGACAGCGGATAGGCGCAAGCGACGTTGGTAGGTAACAAACGCGAACGGGTTGATGCTATGAAGGAGCGCGAGATTGATGTGCTTGTTGAGTGAGCGTAGCTGTGCAAGCGGCCGAACGTGAAATGACGAAACTATGATATTGTCCCAGTCTCGCGAATGCTTGATGTACTTTTCCTGGAGTAGTTTATAGACAATCTCAACACTATTGACTGGCTTGTATTCCAGATTAAGCAAAATTTCGCCGAAGAACTCGTCGAGGATTGATTCCAGTGTCGTTACGACCCCTAGTTTCTTTAGTTCGGTAAGTGTTGTACGACTGACGTGACTTTCATGCAAGCGCTTGTCGTGTACAACGACGGGAATCATGTCGGCTGTCAGACGAACATCGAATTCGAGAATATCAGCACCAGCCTCCATACCGGCGCGTAGTGCTTCCGGTGTGTTCTCGGGTGCCAGTCCGGCAGCGCCGCGATGTCCAATGATCAGCATACGCTATAGTATACTAGATATAGATAAACTTACAGGAGAAACAATGGCAGATTTTAACCAAATTCTTACACCAGGTGATGTTGATGGCGGTGTCGTCAATGTCGTCGTTGAAATCCCACAGGGAAGCAGTCACAAAATTGAATGGAATCGCGAACTAGCGGTCATGCAGCTCGATCGCGTCGATCCCGCGATCTTCGCGAAGCCGACGAACTACGGATTTATTCCCCAGACGCTTGACGAAGACGGCGATGAATTGGACGCATTGATCGTGACGGACGAACCATTGCCAACCGGTGTATTCTTGGAAGCGAAGGTTATCGGTGTCATGAAGTTTGAGGACGATGGTGAGGTCGATGACAAGGTTGTTGTCGTACCAGCCGACGACCGTAACAGTGGCAACCGGATACAGAGTCTCGACGATATCCCGCAACTTATCAAGCAGCTCGAGCACCATTTTAGCCACTACAAGGATCTGAAAAAGCCCGGTACGACCGTGGTGAAGAGCTGGGGTGACGCCGAGGAAGCGAAAGCTGTTATCCACGAGGCGATCGAACGTTGGAATAATAAATGACAGAATCGCTTATAAGTACGAAGACGTTTATCTTCAATGATGAGGGCAAGGTCCTCGTGCTTCGGCGTAGTGAAACACATCCGCGAAAACCACATCACACGGATTTACCGGGTGGCCTGGTGGAACAGGGTGAATACGAATTGATCGGTATGGCACGTGAAGTTCACGAAGAAACTGGTATTTCGCTCGATGCGAATATATGCAAACTCTTCTATGCCCATACCTGGATCGTGCCAAGCGGTAGATCGTTGAGCATGCTCCTCTATCAGGCACATTTTGACCACACCCCTGACGTGACAATCAGCTGGGAACATGAATCATACGAATGGCTTAGCCTTGAGGCGTTGCTCGAGCGGCAAGACCTGGAGGATACCGAACGCCAGTCGATCGAATATGCGATGAAGAACAACCTATTTGGTGTTTGACTTCTTTTTCCGCGCGGCTTTTTCACGGATGATTGCGGCAGCACCGCTGACGGCATGAAGCAGACCGAGCTTACGTAGTTGCATGCGTAGCTTTGCGCGGGCGTGCGTAGACGTGACAAGATCTAACCAATCGCTTTTCGGTTGGGCGAGTTTGCGCGTGATTACTTCGACGACGTCGCCGTTATGCAATGGCTTATCGAACGCGTGGATCTTGCCATTCACGCGAAAACTGTAGGCGTGCTTGCCGATATCGCTATGGACAAGGTAGGCAAAGTCTAGCGGTAAGGCACCCTCGGGCAAATTGTATATGTCACCCTTTGGCGAATAGACGAAAATCCGATTACCAAACAAGTCGATATTGAGCTGATCGCGACTGATTTCCTCTCCTTCGCGCAGTCGGGCGGCAACTTCTTGCATTTGGGTAATCCATTGCAGCTCAGCTGGGAGGTGAGCGACCGACTTTTTGCGCGTGTATGATTTGCTACCCTTTTGCTCATGGTAGTGGAAGCCGGCTGCGAGACCGCGTTCGGCCCAGTCATGCATGTCCTGTGTGCGGATCTGGAATTCGACGATCTGTTTAGAAGGGGTGATAACTGTCGTATGTAGGCTTTGATAACCGTTTGGCTTTGGCACGGCAATGTAATCTTTTATCCGCGCAAGCATCGGCTGGTACATCGAGTGTAGAATGCCGAGAACGCGGTAACATGTCTCTTTGTCGGGTACGATGATGCGCAGCGCCATGAGGTCGTAGATATCCTCGATGTTGCCACCGACTTTTTGTAATTTTCGGTGCAGGCTATAGATTCCCTTGACACGACCGTTGATCTCGAACTGAACACTCTGCTTTTTTAGTTCGCGTTCAACCTCTATGCGGACAGCGCCGAGCTTGCGAGTGCTTTTGCCGAGGCGCTTTTTTAGCATGGCTTCGAGTCGTTTGAACTCTTTAGGGTCGAGATAATTGAACGCTAATTCCTCTAGCTGCACGCGAACACGACCCATACCGAGGCGATCGGCGAGCGGTGCGAAAACCTCAAGCGACTCGCGGGCGATCTTCTGCTGTTTGTCGGAGGGCATAAAGGAAAGTGTCTGCATGTTGTGCAGGCGATCGGCAAGCTTAATGATGATTACCCGGACGTCTTGACTGACGGCGATGAGTAGTTTTGATAAGTTGTCTTTCGTCTGTGGCATGTAACTTTCCAGGTCGCGCATGCCGGCACGAGCTTGACTGACTTTCGTTACGCCGTCCACGAGGAAGGCGACGTCGTGTCCGAAAAGATTTTCGATTTCATCGAGCCTCGCTTCGGTATCTTCGACGGTATCGTGCAGTACTCCGGCGAGGACGCTGTCGATATCCATATCCCATTCGCAAAGCGTATGGGCGACGGCGAGCGGGTGAGTAATGTAAGGTTTGCCGCTTTTTCGCTTTTGACCGCGGTGTTTCTCGGTTGCGAAGTCGATGGCATGCTCCAGCTCGGCGATTTGGTTATCGTCGTACATTTCTCGGGCGAGTGCCAATACTTCACGCTTCTCCATGATGTATACAGTATAAATCAGTTATGATAATTAAAAAACCACCGCCTAGAGACGGAGGATACGAGCGACGATCAAAATTTGCATATTACAATGTGGCTGTTTACAATCAATACGAAAGAACTAACGCTTAAAAAGGTGGAAACAGACCATGACAAGAACAAAACTGGGTATCAATGGCTTCGGACGTATTGGCCGAAATGCATTTAAAATTGCGTTTGAGCGCAGCGACCTAGAGGTCGTAGCGATCAATGACCTCACGGATACCAAGACACTAGCGTACTTACTAAAACACGACAGTAACTACGGCACGTATGGACACGAGGTCAGTTTTGACGAAAACAATATTATCGTCGATGGTAAACACATCAAGGTGTTGGCCGAGAAGGATCCAGCGGCTTTGCCGTGGGGTGATTTGGGTGTCGAGCTGGTGATTGAATCGACCGGTCGCTTTACGAAGAAGGAGGACGCCGAGAAACACATCGTTGGTGGCGGCGCGAAGCGTGTCGTTATTAGCGCTCCGTCTAAAGACGAGGGCGTAGATACAATCGTTCTCGGTGCCAATGATGACAAGGTTGAAGGTTCGAGCGACGTGATAAGCAACGCAAGCTGTACGACGAACAGCCTTGGCGCCGTCATGGCTATTCTCGATAGTGAATTTGGCGTCGAGAAGTCATTGCTAACGACTGTACATAGCTATACTGCCAGTCAAGTGGTACAGGACGCACCGGCAAAAGACTTGCGTGAAGGTCGCAACGCTGCCGAAAACATCGTTCCGACAACAACCGGCGCGGCGATTGCCGTTACTAAAACACTGCCGAGTCTTGAGGGTAAGTTTGACGGGTTGTCGATTCGTGTCCCAACCCCCGTCGTTTCAATCAGCGACGTTACCGCGCTTCTGAGTCGTGACGTGACGGTCGAGGAAGTCAATGAGGCGTTCAAGAAAGCTGCGGCCGAGCCGTTCTATCAAGGTATTCTGGCTGTCAGTGAAGAGCCGCTTGTCAGCCACGACTATATCGGCAATAGCCATTCCGGTACTGTTGATTTGCTCCTAACCAAGGTCGTCGGTGGCAACCTGATCAAAATATGTGTTTGGTATGACAACGAATGGGGCTACAGCAACCGACTCGTCGAGCTTGTCTCAGATGTCGGCAAGACGCTGAACAAGTAGTTTTATGCATACGAAAGTCCGCGTGCAAATGAGCTGCGGGCTTTTGTTTTTGTCAAAAAATGCTTATACTTAAAGTATGAAACTATATCTGGGCTCTGATCATGCTGGCTTTGATTTGAAAGAGAAAGCCTTCGCGTATCTAGTAAAACGAGGTATCGATGTCGAAGACGTCGGGCCGCAACAACTCAATCCCGAAGATGACTTTCCTCAATTCGCGCAAATAGCCGCCCTTAAAGTAATTGGTGACGAAGACCCTGACGCACGGGCAATCCTGATATGCGGCGGCGGTCAAGGCATGGCTATGGCGGCAAATCGCTTCCGTGGTATCCGCGCCAGCGTTATTTGGGACGCCGAAGAAGCTCGTATGACTCGTAATGACAACGACAGTAACGTCCTTTGTTTACCGGCACGAGTGCTGCAGCGTGAGGATGACAATGTCTGGCAGGACATCCTCGATACTTGGCTGCATACGCCATATGCTAATGCCGTCAGGTATAAACGCCGCAACGCGGAACTGGATGAATTATCGTGAGCGTCGTCGTTCCAACAGTTTTGGCGGCTACACCGGAAGAGTACAAGGAAAGTCTTGGGCGGGTACATACGTTTGCCCAGCGTGTCCATGTCGATCTGAGCGACGGAAGCTTTGCGCCTTCGCAGACGATTGCCGCTAATCAGATTTGGTGGCCGCAAGAATGGCAAACCGATATTCATGCCATGGTGGCTGATCCTACGCAATACGTCGACGGATTATTGGCCATGCGACCACATTTGATTATTTTTCACGCAGAAGTACAGACGGATTTATTGTCTGTTTTGCAAAAGGTCAAAGCCAGCGGCGTAAAAGCGGGAGTGGCGTTGATACGTTCAACCGTTCCAGCGGATGTTCGCGAACTGCTCGAGGCTGCTGACCATGTCATGATATTCAGTGGTGATCTCGGTAAGTATGGCGGTACGGCGAGCATGATGCAGCTGGAAAAGGCACGACTAGTCAGAGCGATTAACGCAGGGGCTGAGATCGGCTGGGACGGCGGAGTGAATGCCGAGAACGCCTTTAGTCTGGCGCAGGGCGGTGTGGATGTCATGTATGTCGGTCGAGCGATTCAGCAAGCAGATAACCCGCAAGCAGCGTACGAGGCATTGGTGAAAGAAGTCAACAAACAAGGAGTAATGTGATGACGACGGGTGGGAATTTATCAGTAGCAGATCTTGAGCATAAGGCCTACGTGCTACGTGAGGACGTTATCCGCATGCTTGAGCATGCTGGTAGTGGTCATAGTGCCGGGCCATTGGGCTTGGCTGAGATCTTCGCGTCGCTGTACTTCAATATCATGCGTTATGATCCGAAAAATCCCGACTGGCCGGAGCGAGACGTGTTCTTTCTCAGCAATGGTCACTGCGTGCCAATACAATACGCCGCTATGGCAGAGGCTGGTTTCTTTGACAAGGATGAGTTGAAGACATTGCGCAAATTAGGGAGTCGCCTCCAGGGTCATCCGGAGCGGACAAAATTACCCGGGCTTGAAAATACCAGCGGTCCGCTCGGCAGCGGTCTCTCGCAAGCTGCTGGTTATGCGTATTCGCTGCAATATATCGACAAACAACTGCATCGTTTCGTTTACGTGGTGACGGGTGACGGCGAGCTGGACGAGGGCAATATATGGGAGGCGGCGATGTTCGCGGGCAAATACAAGCTGTCGCAACTAATTGTGTTTGTTGATCGTAACAACATCCAGATTGATGGCTCCACCGATGATGTCATGCCGCTCGAAGATCTCCATGGCAAATGGGAATCGTTCGGCTGGCACGTTCAGGAAATCGACGGACATAATGTCGAGAGTGTTATTGACGCTGCGAGTATGGCGCGAGCAATCACGAACAAGCCAAGTGTTATTATCGCGCATACAATCCCGGGCAAAGGCGTTGACTTCATGGAGTATGATTACCGCTGGCACGGCTACGGAAAATCCCCTGATGATTACAAGAAGGCACTTCATAAATTGCGAACGCTTGACGGTAAGATAAAAGGAGAACACGAATAATGACACACTATCCACTTGCGGACAACGTGTATGCAGATGACGTCGCGCAGGAGCCGACTCGCGCTGGATTTGGCCGTGGTCTCAAGACTGCGGGCGAAAAGAACGACAAGGTGGTTGCCCTGTGCGCAGACTTGACCGAGAGTACGCAGATGAGCAAATTCAAAGAGGCCTTTCCTGAGCGTTTCGTCGAAATCGGTGTGGCCGAGCAGAACCTCGTGACGGTTGCGAGCGGTATGGCGCGCGCAGGTAAAATTCCGTTTACCAGCAGCTATGCCTCATTTAGTCCCGGCCGTAACTGGGAACAGATTCGCACGACTATCGCGCTCAACGACCAGCCGGTCAAAATCGTCGGTAGTCACGCCGGCGTGAGTGTCGGTCCCGATGGCGCAACGCATCAGATGCTCGAGGATATCGCGCTCATGCGCGTTTTGCCAAACATGGTCGTTGTGGCGCCTGGCGATAGTATCGAAGCCGAGAAGGCGACCCTCGCTCTCGCCGAGAACGGTAAGCCGAGTTATATTCGGTTGGCTCGTGAAAAGACGCCTATTTTTAGCACCGAACATTCACCGTTTGAGATTGGCAAAGCGTATGTCCTCCGCGAAGGTACTGACGTGAGCCTGATGGGTACCGGTACGATGAGTTATCAGTTACTGGTTGCCGCTGAAGAGCTGGCGAAGCACGGCGTAGATGCAGAGGTTGTCCACGTGCCGACGGTCAAACCGCTTGACGAAGAGACGATTCTTCACAGTGCCAAAAAGACCGGCCGTGTCGTAACCGCCGAAGAAGCACAGATTACCGGAGGTTTTGGCGGTGCGATTAGCGAGTTGCTCTCCGAAAAGCTCCCGACACCGTTGAAGCGTATCGGTATACAAGACCGCTTTGGCGAGTCCGGCGCGCCCAACGATCTGCTTGAGCACTTCGGTCTAACGGGGCATAAGATGGCGCCCGACGTAAAACAGTTCGTTGAAAAAACACCGCAATATCATAGGGAGGGATTTTAAGTGAGTTTAACCATACCGCAAATCAGAGTTAACACGATGCGAGCACGGCACCTTATGCAACGCACGCGTCGGCAACATTTCGCCGTCGGGGCGTTTAACATTGATAACCAAGAAACGCTTATCGCGGTTTCGCGCGCGGCACAGAAATTAAAGTCGCCTGTTCTCGTAGAGGTGAGCGACGGTGAGGTCAAGGCACTCGGCCTCGAGAATATTCGCGACATGGTCGATAACTACAAGGAAGAGTACGGAATCGAGATGTATATCAACCTCGACCATAGTCCCGCCGTAGACGATTGCAAGCGGGCGATTGACGCTGGCTTCGAATTCATACATATCGATATTTCGCAGGCGGATCACGATGCGTCACATGAAGATATTGTTGCCAAGACCAAGGAAGTTGTCGAGTATGCCAAATTCACTGGCGCGTTAGTTGAAAGCGAACCGCACTATTTTGGCGGTTCATCGAACTTGCATACTGAAAAGATTGATTACGATGAAATCAAGAAAACCTTTAGTTCACCCGAAGGCGCAAAGGCATTTTGTGATGCTACTGGTATCGATACGTTCGCGGCTGCTGTCGGCAATCTTCATGGTAAATATCCCGTGCCGAAGAAGCTTGATCTCGAACTGCTGCAGGAAATCCGTGATTCGATTCGTTGCCAGATCAGTTTACATGGCGGCTCTGGCACGCCGTTGCATTATTTTGAAGATGCGGCCAAGATTGGTGTCAGTAAAATCAATATCAACAGCGACATGCGCCTTGCCTTCCGTGAAACGCTAGAGAAGGTTCTGGCTGAACATCCTGACGAATACGCTGTCGTCAAACTGATGCCCGAGGTCTATGGGGCAGTTCAGAAGGTTGTCGAAGACAAGATCCACGCTTTTGGCAGTGCAGGTAAGGCAGTAATCTAACACAAACCACAAGTGGTATACTGGTAGGAGATGAGTAAAAATACAAAAATTTTAACGATAGGTAAAACGACACAAGATGTCTTTCTAACAAGCGAGGAGTTTGACCCGCACAAAGAAGGGAAAGTTGCCTACACGCATTTGCCGCTGGGCGCCAAGCTGGAAGTCGAAAAGGTAACATTTGCTACCGGCGGTAACGCTGGTAACGTGGCGGTAACGCTCGCGCGTCAAGGTCTGGACGTGTCATACATGTGGACGCTTGGTTATGATCCGGCGTCAGAAACGGTGCTGCGTGATCTTGACGCCGAAGGTGTCAGAACGTCACACGTCGTGCAGAAAGACCGTTACCAAGCGGGCTATTCGACAATATTAATCGCGACCGGCGGTGAGCGGACGATTCTTAATCATCGCGGTGTTTCGACAGGTGCTCACGGTGTTGATCTGGATTTTTCTGCCATCGAAAAGGCCGATTGGGTTTACCCGACCTCATTAGCAAGCGGCGGTCTGGAGTTGTTGCGGCGTATCGTTGACCATGCTGAAAAATCGGATACTAAAGTTATGTTGAACCCTGCGGGACCGGAGTTGTCTAAGCCGGATACGCTCAAGGCATTGCTTGAGGGCGTGGAAATACTGTGTGTCAACAAAGAAGAAATGCAAAAGATCGTCGAGGGTGAGACACTAGAGGAGCTGGTGCTTCACGGTCTCAATTACGTCCCTGTCGTTATCGTGAGTGACGGGCCAAACGGTGTCATGGCAAGTGACGGTAAAACAATAGTCAAAGCTGGCATGTACCAAGACGTGAAAGTAATTGACCGAACCGGTGCGGGTGACGCGTTCGCGTCTGGATTCCTTAGCCAGTGGGTTCAGGGTAAGTCATTGGTCGATAGTATTGTGTTTGCTAGCGCCAATTCCACCTCTGTCGTCCAGTATATTGGCGCTAAAACCGGCATATTACATCATGGCGTCCACCTTCATCATATGCCCCTGCACGAGCGAAAATTATAATGGACAGCTTACAGCGCTGTACCCTCTATAAAAAGCCATAAGCATGATATAATTCAAATCAGATGACACACGTACTCAAAGAACTCCTTGGCAATGACCATCCGCTATTTACGGCAAACCTAGCCGCACTCGAGCGAGCTGTTGGCAATGACGGTCTTGATGTGAAGCTGTATGCAGATATTATCGAGAAGGGTCATGCTGTACTTCGTGAACTTGGTCTTGATCCGTCTAGTACGATGGGCTTGGAGGCATACAGAGCACTTCGTAATCAGATCGGTAATGATGCGGTACGAGACAAACTGCGCGATACCGACTACGTATTACTTTTTTTCGGTAATGATCTGGTGTCGTTCAATCTTCAAGATGTCATAGAGAATAAACATCATGAGTTGAAGTTTGAGGATCGTATCATCACGAGCGCGCAGCGACACCTTAGGGCGGAGATTATCCGCCGTTACGCCGAGCACGATCGCTCGGATAATGAGCTCGTGCATAAGCTGGCTGAGGAGATTGGTCTCAAGCCCGTTCACGACGAAGGACACCCTAATATACATAAGGAGATATCACACAATATGGACAAACAAGCACCACATGTACTTGCAGTAGGCGATATTATTACGGACGCCTTTATCAAACTGTCAGAGGATTACGCCGAAGTTTATACCGATGACGAAGGGACAAAGCGCTTGAGCTTTGAGATGGGTGCTAAGTTGCCATATGACCAAGTCGATATCGTTGAGGCTGTTGAGTGCAGTCCGAACGCTGCGGTCTCCATGACCCGGCTCGGTCTCAATGTCAGTCTTAGGTCGTGGCTGGGCGATGACGGTCCAGGTAAGGACATGGTTGCATATCTGAAACAGCAAGGCGTCGGTACGGACGAACTGGTTGTCGAAGAAGGGATGAAATCCAACTATCACTATGTACTGCGCTATGGTGCCGACCGCACCAAGTTGCAGCGGTTTGAAGATTACTCCTACGAGTGGCACGAGCCATCACAAAAGCCCGATTGGCTCTACCTCGGTGTGCTTGGCGAAAAGACCTGGCCGCTCCACGAGGCAATGCTCGATTATCTCCGTGACAATCCAGAAATCAAACTGGCGTTCCAGCCGGGTATGTATCACCTGATGTGGGGTGCCGAGAAGCTATCCGAATTTTACAAGCGGGCCGAAATCGTCATCATGAACCGTGAAGAGGCGATGCAAGTGACGGGTAAGCCGCATGATCCTATTCGTGAACTAGCTAATGCCGTGCATGATCTCGGTCCGAATATCGTCGTTATTACTGACGGACCTGATGGTTCATATGCCTCGTATGACTGGAAATTGGTTACTATCCCTAACTACCCCGATCCTAAACCGCCGCTTGATCGTACCGGTGCGGGTGACGCGTTCGCGTCGACGATCGTAGCTGCGCTGGCGCTTGGCGAGCCGATGGATACTGCGTTGACCTGGGCACCGATTAACAGTATGAACGTCGTTCAGGAGATGGGTGCGCAGTCCGGACTGCTCTCTCGCGAAAAGATCGAAGAATTCCTATCAGAGGCTCCAGAAAACTATAAAGTGACAGAAGTCCAAGAATAGGGCGTTATGCTCGACAGTCCCATATCGGTTCCGTCGCTGAAGTCCCAGAACGAGAAGAATCACCTGCTCATACGGCAGAGATTCATTGATGCTGCCGAGGGACGACTAGACGATGTTATCGAGGAGTTCGAAAAAGCATTCGATATCTTATGTAAGTATCCGCAAACAGTAACGATTTTTGGCTCAGCGCGTCTTGCGCAGGATGACCCAGTATGTAAGCAGGCATTTGCCATCGCATGGGCGTTGGCCAAGCACGACTATGCCGTCGTAACTGGCGGCGGCGGCGGTGTGATGGAGGCGGCGAACCATGGAGCTATGAAGGCCAGCGGCACGTCGATCGGATTTAACATTCACTTGCCGACCGAACAGAAACTCAATCCGTACACGACCGAGCATTTCACGTTTCAGCATTTCTTCGGTCGTAAGGTCGCCATGACGATGGACGCGAGCGGGTATATCTTCTGCGGGGGCGGTTTCGGTACGTTTGATGAAATGTTCGAGATTATCACGCTAGTACAGACGGGAATCATACCAAAAGTTCCGATTATTCTTTTGGGAACGGATTTCTGGAAGCCACTTGATGAATTTATCAATGAAACGTTGGCGAAAAAGTACAAAACAATCAATCCTATCGATAGCAAACTCTATACGATAACGGATGACATTCCCTATGTTGTTGAGGCTATCAGTATTCATTCGCAGCGAACGGCATATGAAGAAATGCATGAACAGTTAGAGAAGACCAAGCACGTGTATGGCAAGGAAAACCTGCTGGATCCAGACGAAGGCACGCTTGTTACGCAATAAGACGTTACCGAATAAGACATACGGGCAGTGTTTGGCGTATAATAGATAGGTTATGGTCGCGAAGTTTAACCTAGTGACGAATTACCAGCCGACAGGAGACCAGCCGACGGCGATTGCTCAATTGCTAAAAGGTCTCGAAAAGGGCGACAAAGAGCAGACGCTGCTTGGCGTGACCGGCAGTGGCAAGACATTCACGATGGCGAACATTATCCAGCAGCGGCAAACCCCGACACTCGTTTTGGCGCACAATAAGACGCTGGCGGCGCAGTTATATAGCGAGTTCAAGGCGTACTTTCCGGATAATGAAGTTCATTATTTCGTCAGCTATTTCGATTATTACCAGCCGGAAGCTTATATTTCGTCCAGCGACACTTATATCGAAAAGGACAGCAAAATCAACGATGAAATCGATCGTCTGCGCCATGCGGCAACTACTGCGTTGCTGACACATCGCGATACGATTATCGTCGCCAGCGTTAGTTGTATTTATGGTATCGGCAACCCGGATGATTATGCCGACATGTCAATCACCGTGACTGTAGGCGAGCGACGGTTGCAGGATAAATTCGTTCGTCTACTGACCGATATTCAGTATCAGCGTAATGACATTGATTTTCATCGTGGCACGTTCCGCGTGAAGGGCGATGTCGTCGATGTCTTTCCAGCGGGCAGCGATGTGGCGTATCGTGTAGAATTTTTCGGAGACCAAGTGGATCGCGTGACACGAATCGATCCTCTGACTGGCGAGATTCTGGGTGAGCCGCACGAGTTAAAGATTTTCCCCAGTAGCCACTACGTAACGCCAAAAGAGAAGCTTGCACATGCGATTGACGGTATTCAGAAAGAGTTTGACGAGCGTTTGAAATGGTTTACGGAGCACGATAAGCACCTGGAGGCACAACGTCTGGCACAGCGAACGAAGTATGACTTGGAGATGCTGGAGCAGACTGGCTTTGTAAAGGGTATCGAGAATTATAGCCGCTATCTGACCAACCGCGAACCGGGTGAGCAGCCGGCCACACTGTTGGACTATTTCCCGGACGACTGGCTGCTCTTCGTCGACGAAAGCCACCAGACGTTGCCGCAGGTGCGCGGTATGTATAACGGCGACCGCGCACGTAAGGAAGTATTGGTTGAGCACGGATTCCGTCTCCCGTCGGCACTCGACAACCGTCCGCTACGTTTCGATGAATTTGAACGGCATATCAACCAGGCGGTGTACGTTTCGGCGACGCCGGGTGAGTATGAGTTGGCACATAGCCCCGAACCAGCGCAGCAAATTATCCGGCCTACAGGACTTTTGGATCCGGAAATCGTTCTCAAGCCGACGAAGGGTCAGGTTGACGATCTCATCGCGGAAATTCGTGACCGAACCGCCAGGCAGCAACGCGTGCTCGTGACAACATTGACCAAACGCATGGCGGAAGATCTCAGCACCTATCTTCAGGATCTTGATATAAAGACGGCGTATATCCACAGCGACATCGATACGCTGGAGCGCGGTGACATTCTGCGTGACCTCCGTATGGGTGTCTATGACGTGCTGGTGGGCATCAACCTGCTGCGAGAAGGATTAGACCTACCCGAAGTCAGTTTGGTTGCTATCATGGACGCCGACAAAGAGGGCTTTTTGCGCAGTGAAAGCGCGCTGATCCAGACAATTGGTCGTGCTGCGCGTCACGTCGAGGGAACAGTGCTGCTCTATGCCGACCACACGACTAGATCCATGCAAGCGGCAATCGACGAAACCAACCGCCGCCGTAGTATCCAGGAGGCGTTCAACAAGGAAAATGGCATTACGCCGCGTAGTGTTGACAAGGAAATCGGTGAAGGTCTACGTGCTATTATTCCTATGAAAGAGGCTGACAAGAAGCCAAAGCTCGACCTCAAGAAGATTCCGAAAGACGAGTATGCTAGTCTCATCAAGGATCTGACCAGTCAAATGGAACTGGCTAGCGCCAATCTGGAATTCGAAAAAGCCGCAGAACTCAGAGATCTTATCTCTGAAATCAGAACTAAGATGTAGTTTCTATCGATTACCATCTACCAACTACCACCTCATATGCTATACTAAGCATAAGCATGGAAGATTCGTCGACGAACCCCTACATACCACAGGAATCCGATGCCATCCGGGCCAAGATCTACGAGCGCCAGTCACCGCTGGGGCGGATTGTCAAATGGGCCATGATTATAACGGCCGTAGTGGCCGTGTTAGTCGGGGGTGGGCTCTTTTTTGTGGTTCCGCGAACGACCGCTGTTGACCAGCAGGCACGGATGAAGCTGGCGGATGTCTTGCAACCGCCGGATCAGACGCTCAAACGGGTAGACGTGACATCTAAGGTCGGCTTTCGCTTAAACTACGATAACCATATATATAATAGCTACGCCGAAGTGGGCGACAGCACGGCTGGCACAGATAGTAGCGAGGCTATTCTTACCGGACAAACGTACGAAAACAACGACCTGAGGACTTCTCGGGCTTACAACTATGTCCGCATCCGACCCATCGAGAGTGTTGATTCTTCTCGGGCGTTAAAACCGATTCCGCCTCAGTTAGAGATCTTCGCGACTGTGAGCGACAAGCAGCTGGACGCCGCGGCTGCCGTTCCCGAAAACAAGAACCTTTCCAAGCTCAGTCTGTTTGTCAAACTGGACGGTGACAAACGCCAAGAAAAGAAAGTCGCTGACGACAACACGATCGTGTCGATTGAGGCGACTAAACCGGTGGCAACGACTATTGGCGACGTACAGTATCAGAAGGTTCGCTATACCACGACGAACAACAATTACCGTGTTTCAAACGTCAAATACGATGATTGTTACTACACGATCCAATACAACCAACCGTATTCTATCTGTATTAGTGGCGTTCGTCCGACAACCGTTAGTGCCGCAAGCCTGGTCGAAGACGTGTTTAATTCGATTATATTCGAACAGCCACAGGTAACATCCGATAGCTCGTCTTCTTCATCAGACAGTAAGACCGATGATTCTAAGAAAACATCGTTCCTCTTCCCTCTTGCCAGGCTTGCTCAAGCGACGACAACAACCGACGACGACACGACCGATTCCACCGAAAGCACCACTGGATTTGACGATAGCGAAGGCAATGAGTCACCACTTCTCACGATCACGCCGTATTACTACAATGACGCGGCCAGTCTGAAGGCGATAGCCAAGACGCAACCGAGTGTTGTGCGCGTCGGTATGATTTATTGCGCGAACTTGGCGCTTAAGTTGGTTGACGGCAGTACGGCAACGACACTGTCTGACGCGTGCGTTGGAAATGTCGCGAGCGGTGTCTTTATTAGCAAAGACGGCTACGTTGCAACGACAGGCCACGCTATTCGATCTCAGAAGAAGGCGGCGATTGATGGTTACATTAATTTTGCGCCAGACCAGAACCAGATGCTTGATCGTCTGCAACGCGTACTTGACTATCTGCTCAAAGCAAAAATTATTCTCCAATCCGATGCGGATTATCTAAAGACCGGCGCTTCGACCGGTGACCAGGAAGCGTTAGCTAAGGTAGAAAATATCGCCTCTATTATTCCGGACAACTCCATCACGGCGGTAAACGAAGAATACACCTACGCGGTTCAACCATCAGATAAGCCGATCGTCATCGATCACAACGATACGAACAAACCATCGTTTGCTTACTCTGACAGTGTGCTGAGCGCGAAGTACGTCGCGTCTGACTACGATGCTACCAAATCGATCCAAGAGGTATTTGGTAGTGCGACTCCGCCAACTGATGTTGGGCTACTGAAGGTTGATGGCAATTTCCCAGACGTGCCGATCGCCGCGAATGAAGACGTCAAGTCCGACGACATATTAAACACGATCGGCTATCCTGCGTATTCGGACAGTTCGTTAACGATTGACAAGCTTCGCAACCTACCGATCGCCACGGTCAGCAAGGTTGACCAGGCGTATAAGAAGGACGGCAGCCGGTTTATTCAGACCAACATGCCCGTCCTACCTGGTAACGATGGCGCTCCGGTTATGGATAGTAACGGCCAGCTCGTTGGGTTTGCCGTGTATGGAATGTCATATTGCCCGGATCAGCTATGCTTCGCTAACGGCACCGTTCGATCTTCGGCAGAACTTCTGAAACTGCTTGATGACAACAATATCCACTTGAAGACGGGCAGTGCGACGACGAAAAGCTGGGTTGATGGCGTCGACCAGTACTTCCGTGCCAATTACGCTGCAAGCGCTTCCGCGTTCGGGGAGTCGGGTAGTCTGTATGTACACAGCCAATGGGCTGATCCTTTGCAGAAATTAGCAGTATCCAACCAAGGTACGAAATACGACACGTCACTAATGAACCAATTGCAAGCCGTCATGATAGTCGCACTCATCATCCTTGTTGTCGCGACGATTCTTCTGACTATCATTTTCTTCATTCGGCGGTATCGTGTTCGTCAGCTGCAAGTCGGTCATTATGGGGCGACCAACAAGCAAGCACCAGCTCCTGCCGGAGCCATGCCGCAACCGTTACCGTCGACATCCCTTCCGCCAGTACAACCTCCGGTTACTCCTTCGACACCGGCTACACCACAAACACCGCCATCTGAATCTCCGGCGCTACCGATTCATGATGATTCAGCCGCCGTTCCAGGTGCCGCTCAGCCGCAGTCGCCGGAGCCATCTACACCTCCGCAGTCACCATCTACCCCGCCGGCGTCACCAGAGGTGCCAAGCAGCCCCGACCAGCAAGCTTCCGGGCCGGTTGAAGATCCGTTCTATAAATAGTCTCAAGCATTTTTTTCAAATAATATTGTAGGACAAGCAATTTCCTGGTAATATCGAAGCATAAAGCGTCGGAGGGAATATGGCAGGGGAGATTCTACGGTTCGCAAAACTAAACAGGGAGCAAGCTCGGAAGCGGTATCGGCCAGGTGCGCCATCACTCAAGTCCGAACCAAAAAGCGAGCTAGAGAAACATCTACGCGAAGACGGTATCGCACAGGTTCGCCTCCATATAGATACCAATGAGTTTCAAGAACTGAGTGATCAATATGCCGTATGTATAGATGAACATGCCCGCCTCCTTAACTGGACAGCGGGTAATTTTAATAAAGAGGGCGTTCCCGAAGACGGGCATGTACGCAAGGATCTCGATTTTAACCCGGCAGGCATGCAAATAGAGGATCCCAAGAATCTCTTTCATTTTAATAATTCACTATGGGCGCGATGGTCTTTTGAGACGCCAAAAAAGGTTTCGCCGGAATTTAACGAGTTCATGGATCACGGCTTGCAGTTACATAGCGAGCTGACGAGGGCTGCTATGCGCTATGTGAATATTCTCCGTAAGTCATATGTAGGTATAGACGAGCTGTTCTTTCCCAACCGAATGGCATCAACGACCCTACGGCTGCTACGCTATGACGGCTATCAGACGCATAACGAAGAGGGGGAGCCTATAGTCGAAAACGGCGCGCAAGTCGCAAAGGCGCATTATGATCGTGGCGGCATGACGATCCAGGCGTATTCAAGTGCACCGGGTTTTTGGATTCGTCCCAAGGGTGCGAATATACGCAACTATAAGAAAGTCCATCCGCCATATGGAGAGAACCAATCTCAGTTGTTTTTCGGCGAGGGATTCCGTGCGGTTTATGGAACCAGAACGCCGCTTTTACCCCTCTATCATGGCGTGGATAGGATTTTTGACGAGAACGAGAATCACGTTCCATCACGAACTGCCGCGATCCTGTTTGTCGATGCGCCGTTGGTTGACTTCGGCGTGACAAGTGTCGAGACGCAGCCGGAACGTGCTGACAAAGAGAATCTTAGCGTTTAGGTTCGTGTTTGCTTGCGCAGTGAGAATAGCTTGTGACGACGCGGCGGCGCGAATACCCAAAACCGCAGACCTATGAACGTCCATAGTATTGACAATGCAGCCGAGATAAACTGTCCGATATATGTCGATATGCCAAATATCGAATAAAGCTGCCAGGTGATATTAAAGGTAATCAACGCGCTGGCGCTCATGAACACGATAAAACGCCAGATTTCGGATGTTGTCTTACGCTTTTTGCGAGAGTCGCTGAACACCCAGCGGTCGTCGGCGATAAAAAACAGCGCGTTTGCCAGTACGGTGGCAACGAGCAATGATTGAAACTTATCAACACCCATACCCTTGTCCAGGCCGAAGTTAATAAGGTAGGTTCCCCAAAACGGGATATTTCCGGCTAGCTGCAGTTTGATAAATTGCCATAGTAGGAGGAGAGCAGCCTTTCGTTTTTTTGATTTCTTTTTGTTTTTAGGCATATGTGTTGTTTAGAGTATAGCAGAAACAGTGGTCAATGCGATACAATAGTCGTTATGAGTAATATGATAGAAGTGCGCGATCTCAAGAAGCGCTACGGAGACAAACAGGCCGTTGACGGCATCAGTTTTTCGGTTAAAAAGGGCGAAATCTTCGGCATCTTGGGGCCGAATGGCGCCGGCAAAACGACAACGTTGGAGATGATGGAAACGTTACGTAACATCGATAGCGGTACGGTACATATCGACGGAATCAACGTTGCGGAGAATCCCCAGAAGATCAAATACCTCATTGGTGTACAACCGCAAAGTCCGGCATTTCAGGACAAAACGAAGCTGAAAGAAGTGATCGAAATGTTCTCTGCCGCGTACGGAGAAAAAGTCGACGCAATCAAATTCTTGCGCGACGTTAACCTGGAAGAAAAAGCCAACGCATACGTCGAAGAACTCTCGGGTGGCCAGAAACAGCGTTTGAGTATCACGACCGCTCTCGTCCATGGGCCGAAAGTGTTTTTCCTGGACGAACCGACGACCGGTCTTGACCCGCAGGCTCGCCGCCACCTCTGGAAGCTGATTGAGCAGGTGCGCGACCGAGGAATCAGCGTCGTTATGACGACTCACTACATGGACGAGGCCGAGATCCTGTGCGATCGAATCGCCGTTATGGATAACGGCAAGATTATTGCCGAAGACACGCCGAAAAACCTCATCAAAGCGTTGCTCAAGCGTGGTTTCAAAAAAGAGCAACACGTCGAGCAAGCCAATCTCGAGGATGTCTTCATCGACTTAACGGGGAAAGGGCTAAGGGAAGGATAAGTCATGAAAAAATCACTCTACACTGTACTGACGCTTTATAAGATCAACACTCGACGTTTTTTCCGTGATAGGCTGTCTATCTTTTTCGGTATTGGTTTCCCGCTTATCTTCCTCTTCGTCTTTGGTGGGCTGAATAGCGGTGGTAACGACGTATCGTTTAACGTTGCGATCGTCAACCACTCCGATAGTTCGTTTTCGCGCACATTTGTTAAGAATACCAACGACAGTAAGGTTCTAAATGTCGACAAAGACATAAAGACACTCGATGACGCTAAAAGTAAGATGAGTCGTTCTGAGCTTGACGCTACCATTGTATTGCCGAAAGATTTCGGTGTCGTGCAGCAAGGTCAAACATATCCAAGTGGCCAGGTAGAGGTTATCTACACGCAAAACAATGCATCGTCCGGCCAGGCGCTTAGCTCGGTTCTACAGGCGCAATTCAAGGCAATCAATGCTAAATTCGTCGATAACAAAGAGCCGTTTTCAGTTAAAGCGAAGCAGCTCAATGAAAAGAGCCTGACGGCGTTTGACTATGCCTTCTCCGGGCTCCTCGGTTTCGCGATCATAGGTATGGGTATCTTTGGACCTATCAACGTCTTTCCAGAGTTGAAGAAAATGGGCATCTTACGACGCCTTAGTACGACCCCGCTTCGCGTGTGGCAGTACTTCCTGTCGATTATGATGGGGCAAGCGACGACCGGGCTGCTTTCGATTGCGATTATGTTCGTCGTAGCAATACTCGTGTTCCATCTCAATGTCGTCGGCAACTATCTTGAGTTAGGTCTATTTACGATTTTCGGTATCGTCATGATTCTCGGTATCGGTCTTGCGCTCGGTGGTTGGGCGAAAAACGAACGCCAGGCGGCACCACTGTCTAACATAGTCGTCTTTCCTATGATGTTCCTCTCGGGTACGTTTTTCCCGCGGTATCTCATGCCTGAATGGTTGCAAAATGTCTCCGGATACCTTCCGCTAACACCGGTCATTGACGGCATACGTATGATTGCGACAGAGGGCAAGCACCTATGGGACATCGCGCCGCAGCTGGGGCTCATCGGCATCTGGTTGATCATAATTTACATCATTGCTTTCCGCGTCTTCCGCTGGGAGTAGAAATAAAATACCCGTCGACTCATCTTGAGGCGGCGAGTATTTTACGCCGTCCGGATAAGTGACGGGGTGTGGGGAAGAAGACGAGCCGAGACCTAATCTCCCACAAGACTGCAGCAGACAAAAAAAGTGGCAATTGCGGCTGCGGTGCCCGTAAGCGCAGTGTATCCGCCAATCCAACCACCGAATAAGTCGCTGCGGTAGAAATCCAGCCTGTTGGCGGCTGCAATCCACCCTGCGAGCAGCGCGAACCAAGTCACGACTAGCAGCACAATCCGTAGGAAGACCTTGTTGGGTACCAGGATAATGCTCAGTGCCGGGCCGCCTACTGTCCACCCAATGAACGTGATCGGTAGCACGACGGCGAGCACTGTCAATAGGTTGATCATCTCGTTCCTCTCTCGAAAGGACCGCATGCAGGCGCACGCGGCTACATGATAACATTAATATAAACATAAGATACTCATTTGTCAATTAAGGAATAACTTTGAGCCTTTCCGAAAAAAGAACAAGCAAGTATAATAACAGCTATGACCACTGCTATTTCTCGTGATGACGTGCTTCACTTGGCCGAACTTTCAAACCTTCAATTGACCGATGGCGAAGTTGTCGCCATGCAGGCCGACCTCGGTAATATACTGGGGCATATTGATGAACTTTCCGAACTGGATACGGCCGGCGTCGAGCCAACATATCAAGTCACTGAGTTAGAAAACGTCTGGCGCGATGATGTCGTAGCGCACCACTCGGCCGACCGTACGGCACTTTTAGCGCTTGCACCGGATCAAGGGGACAATCAGATTAAGGTTCCGAAGGTGCTGTAGCGGTGAAAATTGCAGATTACACAGGCACTTCTGCTGTCGAAAACGTTAAAAAAGCCATAGAGACAGCTAAGGCTGTTGATGACTACCATGCGCTACTTTCGCTTACTGAAGAGCGCGCACTCGAGCGTGCGGCTAAAGTTGATAGCGGCGAGATAACCGGGCGCCTAGCTGGCGTGCCATTCGTTGCCAAAGATAACTTCCTGACGTTTGGCGGTACAACAACAGCGGCGAGCCACTTCTTAGAGAACTTCATCGCGCCCTTGCAGGCGACGGCTATCGAAAAGCTCGAAGCCGAAGGTGCGATTTGCATTGGCAAGGCAAACCTCGATGCATATGCTCACGGCGGTAGTACCGAGAATTCTGCATTCGGACCAACACTGAATTCGGCCGACAAGATGCGCGTTGCCGGGGGTTCTTCTGGGGGTTCGGCAGTGGTGACAGCGCTCGATGTCGTGCCATTTGCGCTGGGAACAGATACCGGTGGTTCTATTCGCCAGCCAGCCAGCTTTAACGGTGTTGTCGGCGTCAAACCGACCTACGGTACGGTTAGCCGCTACGGCGTGGTCGCTATGGCGAGCAGTACCGACACGATTGGCTGCTTCGCAACAAACGTCGAAGATGCCGAACTGGTCATGGATGTCATGGCCGGACGTGACGATCACGATATGACGACGTTGCCGGACTTCTTTGAGGTACAGACGGTGAAGTCTACGAGCCAGAAGATCGGCGTTATAAAAGAATTCATGACCGACGACGTTGACAGCAATGTTAAGACGCAGGTCAATGCATATATCGACCGGTTAAAGACCGCGGGGCACACGGTCGATGAAGTCAGTCTGCCTATCGTGAAGTATGCGTTGCCGATGTATTACATTATCGTTCCGGCAGAGATCAGTAGTAATCTGGCTCGCTACGATGGTGTTCGCTATGGCAAACGCGCACAGGCGTCGTCGCTTACGGAACTTTATGGAAAATCGCGTGACGAAGGATTTGTCACAGAGAATAAACGCCGTATTATGATAGGAAGTTACGTACTGTCGAGCGGTTACTTTGACGCCTACTATCTGCAGGCGCAAAAAGCCCGAACGTTGCTTATCAACGAATTTAATAAACTGTTCGAGGACTATGATGCGCTCATAGGTCCCGTTGCTCCGACACCGGCATTCAAGCTGGGCGAGAACACGGCGGATCCTGTCAAAATGTATATGGCAGATATCATGACTGTTCCCGCGAGTCTGGCGGGACTTCCCGCGATCAGCGTACCGGCGGGGAATACGAGTGACGGACTGCCGGTTGGCGTGCAGCTGATTGGGGAGCGGCGTAGTGATGCGCGGCTGCTTGCGCTCGCCAAGAGTGTAGAAGGGGAATCCGCGTAATGAATGCTAGTATTATCATTATCTTCGCGATTGTTATCGTACTCGGCGTATTGCTGTTTGCGCTGATTACGCTAGGCAAGGGCGGTCGCGCGCTTGACGTCGAGAAATACCGCGTACAGTGGCTAAAGATCGAGCAGTCGCTCGAACGAGGTAATGAAACGAGCTATCATATGGCTATTGTGGACGCCGACAAGTTGGTCGACCAAGCGTTACGTGAGCTTGGCTACAGCGGTCAAACGATGGGTGATCGTATCAAGGCGACTCGCGGAAAGTTGAGCCATCGCGACGAATTATGGACAGCGCATAAGTTACGGAACCGCATCGTCCATGAGACAAACGTTCATGTCAATTACAATCAAGCACGCCGTGCGCTCGGTGGATTCAAACGAACACTGAAAGACTTGGGGGCGATATAGTGAACTACAAGATGACTATTGGTATTGAATGCCACGTACAACTAGCGACCGTGACCAAGCTTTTCAGTCCTGCCGACAACGACGCTCGCGACAAGGCACCGAACAGTGTCGTGCATCCAGTCGACTATGGTCTGCCGGGAATGCTGCCGGTACTTAATCATCGCGCCGTGGAGCTGGCCGTGCTCGCCGGTAAAGCGCTAAACGCCAAGATAGCCAATGTTAGTCGTTTTGACCGCAAACATTATTTTTATCCTGATCTTCCGAACGGCTATCAGATTACGCAAATGTATCATCCGACAATTCTGGCCGGTTGGGTGGATGCTCCGATGGAAGACGGCTCAAACGTCAAGGTTCGTGTTCATCATGCGCATATCGAGATGGACGCTGGCAAGCTGAGTCACTATGGCGACCATAGTCTTGTTGACCTCAACCGTGCCGGCACGCCGTTGATCGAGATCGTGTCGGAACCAGACATGCATTCACCGCAGGAGGCGAAAGCCTACGCCGCTGAGCTGCATAAACTCATGACCTACGCCGGAGTGACGCGCGGCGACCTGTATCACGGCAATATGCGTTTTGACGTAAATATATCCGTTGCACCAGAGGGCGCTACCGAACTGGGCAAGCGTGCCGAGGTGAAAAATCTCAACTCCTTCCGAAGTGTTGAACGCGCTGCCGAATACGAATTCAAGCGCCAAGTAGCGCTACTCGAAAATGGTGAAAAAGTCGTGCAAGAGACGCGCGGCTGGGATGATACGGCAGGTAAGACTACCTCTCAACGAAGCAAAGAAGAAGCTCAAGATTACCGTTATATGCCCGACCCGGATATTCCGCCCGTCCGGCTGACCGACGAGGAAATTGCCGCTATTCAAGCCGATATGCCGACGTTACCGCCGTTTTACCGTGAGAAGTGGGCTGGCTTGGGACTCGACAAGTCCGTCGTCGAATCATTGCTTTCTCATCGTAGTTACGCCGAATTGATCGCCACGATCCAAGACAACGCCGGTGACGGTATCGCGAAGCGAGTGGCGCATTGGTTTGCGAGCGGTATATCGACGGACGATGAAGCGGCCGAGGTCGCCAGCGCCTTCGTACCGGAGAACTTCGTCGAGCTTGCCAAGATGGTCGAGGCGAACGAACTGTCAAGCACGGCTGCCAAAGAGGTCTTCAACGAGCTACTAGTCAGCGATAATCCTCTGGCCGGCGGACCTCGTGAAATTGCCGAAGAAAAAAACTTGCTACAGGTGAGTGACGAGGGTGCGATTGCCGCGATCGTCGACGAAGTACTTGCTGATCCATCGAGTGCTAAAGCCGTGGCCGACATTAAAGCTGGCAACGAAAAAGTCATCGGATTCCTCGTAGGGCAAGTCATGAAAAAATCCCAAGGCAAGGCGAATCCTGCCTTGGCGCAGAAACTTATACGCGAAAGGCTATAAGTATGCGGCAACAGACTCTTATCGTGCTGCAGGGAGGTTCTGCCGTCGGAAAGACAACCCTTACAAGTAAACTTTCTGTCGATTTGAAAATGTATGCTCTCGCGAAAGATAACTTCAAGGAAATGCTCTATGACACGCTGGGTATACCGGCAGCTAGAGAGGAGTCAACTCTCTACGGCCTTGCAGCCACAAGGGCATTGTATGCAGCGACCCAGACGCTGTTGGAAGCAGGCGAAAGCGTTATTATCGAGTCGGCCTTCGATAAAAAATTCGCGCTCAAAGATATCCAGGACGCGCTAGGCGATAGAACGATTTGTCTCGTTCAGTTATATGTCACAGCATCGCCGGAAATTCGACTCAAGCGATACGAGAAGCGTATCCGCAATGGCGAACGGCACAAGGGGCATCCGAGTACTATCGACGTTAAGACAGTTAAGGATTTTGCCACTGACCATGTCAAATATGGCGCACTGGAGATCAATGATACAATAGAAGTAAACACGGATATATTTACTGACGATGATTACTATGAACTGCTAGGTTCGATTAAACAGATGATCGGAGACAAGTAAGATGAAACAACCAACCAAAGCTATTATTGCCGCCGCAGGGTTCGGTACACGGTTTTTGCCGCAAACTAAAGCGATGCCCAAGGAGATGCTGCCAATCGTTGATAAACCTGTGATTCAATATATCGTCGAAGACCTTGTAAAGGCGGGCGTCAAAGACATTATCATCGTGGGAAGTAGTAACAAACGCTCCATCGAAGATCACTTCGACGAGCCAAGTGAGGACCTGCTGGCAAATCTCCGTGCCGGCGGTGCCAAAAAACAACCCTATATCGACAGCCTTTACGAGCTTTCTAATCTGGCTAACTTTATCTACCTCCGTCAAAAAGGTCCGTACGGAAATGCGACGCCGCTGTCGAACGCGCGGCACCTGATTGGCGACGAACCCTTCTTCTACGTTTTTGCTGACGACATTATCGCGGCTCAACCTAATGTATACAAGCAACTGATAGACCGCTATAACGAACTTGGCGGTGCGATTCTTACGTGTCTCGAAGTAAAAACCGATAAAGAATATGAAAGTTACGGTATCCTTGCCGGGGATACCGTCGATGATGGAATCATCAAGATGACAGGAATCATAGAAAAGCCAGGCAGGGAGAGGGCGCCCTCGAATTTCGCTCATGTCAGTAGTTTCTTGTTTGAGCCAAGCATCCTGGACTACGTCGATCGCGGGCTGGATGAGCTTCAGGATGGCCAAGAGTTTTACGTTTCTGACAGTCTGATCGAGCCGATGATTCGCGACGGTCATTCGTTTTATGGATATCAGGTGCAGAACAGTCGCCGTTATGACACCGGCAACAAACTGGAGTATCTGAAAACCGTTATCGACTTTGGTTTGCGCCACGAGGAGATGGGCGAAGACCTACGCAAGTACCTGAAGGAAATGATACAATAACCCTATGGACTGGGCATATGTACTCGTCATCATCCTCTCGGTATTTCTCGCGCTGTTTTTGATACTCGGTATCATTTTAGTTATCCTATTGATTCGCGTGACAATGCAGATCAAATCAGTGACCGACTCGGCTAAGCGAACGGCTATCGATATCGAGGGATTGGTCAAGAACGCTCGCAAATTCAGCGGTGGAGCATCTTTGGCGAAAACATTGTTCAAACAAGCAAAGAAATTCAAAAAACGGAAGGATTAACCCGCCAAAACTTTTAAGATATGCAGTATGTTTATGTTCTGCGGAGCGAGAAAGATGGAAATCTATATGTCGGTTGTACGCAAAATCTTAGGAAACGGCTTGAGCTGCATAATTCTGCAAAAGTAGAATCGACGAAGCGACGGATACCGATGGAAGTGATATACTATGAAGCGTTCCTTGTTAAAGAAGATGCCTTTGCCCGTGAACAATGGTTAAAAACAGGCTGGGGCAGAAACCATATAAAAAAGATTTTGCAGAATTATTTTAAAAGTTTAGGAGGGTAAATGGGTAAAAAGTTAGCATTCGGAGCAGTTGTCGGGGCGGTCGCAGGAGCCGTCGCCGGTGTTTTGATGGCTCCAAAGAGCGGCAAAGAAACCCGCGGCGATATCAAGAAAAAGGCTGCGGAACTCAAGAGTAAGAAGTCTAAGCCAGCAGCTAAGAAGAAAAAGTAGAGCTGGCAATGGCCAAGAAATCCATCGTAGAAAAGACAGTACATGATCAGCGTAAGGGTGCGCGCCGCGCGGTACTGGAAGAGCTGTTTAATGACCTATACGACGATCGCCGTAACATTTACAAGATGAACTTCTTCCGCGGTATCTTCTTCGGCCTGGGTAGTGTGCTTGGAGCTTCGGTTGTTGCCGCGCTTGTAGTCTGGATCCTCAGTTTCTTCGTCCAAATCCCCGGCATCGGTAACGCTGCCGAGAAAGCACAAAACACCATCGAATCCCACCAACAGAGGTGATCCAACTTAATTCCAGCCAGGACAACGGTATATCTAATGACATCTACCACTAACGGTACTATCACGGCCACGCATATGCTTACGCTCACTCTCGGTGCCCACCAACTCTGCATTCGCGCTATAGATGAGGCTGGAAACTGGGGTGACGTAGTAAAGATGTGGTTTTTGTACCTATAAGATAAATAGTAAAGGAAGATGGCATATGGCATATGGTGAATAGAGTAAGCAGAAGAACAAAGGCTAATGAAAAGAACATTTTGAAGGGCAGGCGTCTATCGAAGAAGATTGCAGATAGGTTGAGTGTGTCTACGAGATACTACCTATCAGGACTTCTAGTGATAATCGTTATACCGATAGTGATACTTGAGCTGTACGACTGGCTGGCGGGGGGGTGCTAAACGGACTTGCTGGAGGGTGGCGAAAAGCAATCGTGAATCCCGACATATTTCTGCTATTCGTTAATCCAGTTCTACTTGTTTCGGGTTATGTACTGCTCTTCTACTATTTTCAGATGTACATGGAAGAAGATAGAGGTGTGATTAGTAAGGCACTTGCATCAATAGTACTAACTATAGCGACAGTTGTCGTATTGGCGGGCGTATTCTGGAAGGCACTCACAACCTAGCTGTATCTGACGTGGGCTCCGGAGTTTATGCGGGTGAGTACTATATCGATACGGATCCGGGCCAAGGTAACGGTACGCCCATGACATCTACCGCCAGCGGTACCATCACCGCTACACATATGCTTACACTTCCGCTCGGCGCCCACCAACTCTGCATCCGCGCTATTGACGAGGCTGGGAACTGGGGTAATGTAGTAAAGGCATGGTTCGTGTATCTGTAGGACGCATAAAAAAGGGGGGGTAGTATATGACTAAGAGAAGAAAGACTAAGAGTGAGGGTGTATTTTGGGATAAGTATTTTTTTGTGGTGAGTGGACTATTAGCGCTAGCCATTATGTTTAGTGTTTGGGTTTGGTATCTGATGGTTAATGATAGTGCCATGCTCGATAAGATATATTATGGGACGGTACGATTTGTGGTATTACTGTCAGTCTTCGGGGTTATTAGCTCTTTCGTAGGTATGATTAAGAAGGAGAAGGTTCTAAAGGTGTTCTTCGGTTTATATCTTTTAGTTTTTCTCTACTTTTTAGTTGTCGGCTTATGGTCTATAGGTCTTGGCGGTACAAATGCGCTGGGCTAGTCAATCAAATGTTATCCGGGGCTATATATGGTAAAGAAAACAAAGACTAAGAGCGAGAGCGTATTTTTAGATAAGTATTCTTGTTTTGTGGGAAGTCTGCTTATTTTAATGATTATCACTAATATCCTAGTTGGTGTCGCTTTTGAGGGTCACCAAAAGTCAATAAACTCGGCTATGCCGTTCATGATTCTTTTATCATCCGTAGGTACTATTGGATCTTTGGTGGGTATCTTTAGAAAAGGCGGAGTACGTAAACGGATTATTATGGGACTCTTTGCATTAGTATTTATGTACTATCTTGGTGCATATCTATATATATATATGCATTCAGTAGCCCCGCGATTAACATACTAGGGTAGTAAAATTACGATATCTAAGCAGGAAGGTTCGTACGGAGTGTCTCCGACGAATCTTCCTTGTGCTCTTTGCGCCAGGATCCGAACCTATAGGCAACTGCCCCTACTACGAGAGCGCTGCTATGGGATATTAGGTCGAGCTTGCCGTCGTCTCCGCCTAGGAAGGCGTAGGCGCCGAACGTTAGCGCACCGGCAAAGGCTGCTCCGCCGAGTTGCCATCGACGACGTTTTGTTTCGTCCTCTGCGCTCGCTATGTGATCGAGAAAGAATTTCGTTCCGAATGCTACCGCGACTGCAGACGATCCGACATCTAATGTGTCACCGACCAGACCAGTCTGGTCGACAAGTGCATCGGTTCCGCAGCTGATCATTTGTGCGCTCACAGCCGTTGCGCCTAGTTCGGGTATTGTGGATGTGCGGCGAGCCGCCTCAAGCGTGGATAGGGTCAGGGCGGTACACCCGCCAAAGTCGAGAGCTCTGACACCGGTGGCGTCAGGGGTACCGAATGCTGACGGAATCGCCATTTCCATCTGTTTTGCTATAGGGTCGCTTGAATCAACCACGAGACTATCGCCACACATTAGATTAATGGCCGTCATCCCGAGGGCGGTAGTAACAGTGAGTTTGGCATCTTTTATGTAGTTGAACGCACGTCGATACAGTGGCAAAGTCTCTGACATAACATAGTTATAACATAATATATATAGATTGTAAATTATACTACGGCTCAAAATGTGAGAGTATGGCAACTAAACTGCTATAATACTAATAGTTATGGGAGAGGTAAAAACAAAAACCGAAAAAGGGGCGGTATTGGATGTCAGTGACTATGTGCACTTACATAATCATTCACACCATTCACTGCTCGATGGCCTGACCAAAATCCCCGCATTAGTAGATAGGGTCAAAGATTACGGCATGCAAGCTGTGGCGATTACCGACCACGGTACGATGAGCGGCGCGATTGACTTTTATAAGGCCGCTTCGAGTGCAGGTGTCAAACCGATTATTGGTATGGAAGCATATGTAGCAGCGCGTTCACACCAGGATCGCGACCCGCAGAAAGACAAAGCCCGCTATCACTTAACAATTTTGGCTATGAACGAGACTGGTTATCGCAACCTAATGCAGCTCAGTACTATTGCCAATCTCGATGGTTTTTACTACAAGCCTCGTATCGATCATGAGTTATTAGAGAAATACAACGAAGGTTTGATTGTTCTCAGCGGGTGCGCCAGCGGTGAGCTGGGTGAAAACTTACGCGTCGATAATTACGAAGAGGCGAAAAAGATCGCCGGCTGGTACAAGTCTGTCTTTGGCGACCGCTATTACCTGGAGCTGCAGGATCACGGCCATCTGGAGAGCCCGACGGCGTGGGATGTGCAGGTGAACATCAACAAACACCTGGAAAAACTGGCAAAGGAATTAGATATCCCATGCGTTGTCACGAGTGACGGCCACTACTTGTCGCACGACGACCAGGATGCGCATGAGATATTGCTCTGTGTCGGTACCGGCGCGTTTTTGAGCGACGAAAAGCGCATGAGCCTGAAGGATTTTGAGCTGCACGTCACCGAACCTGCCGAGATTATCAAACGCTGGAGCAAGACGAATCCCGAAGCCATACGTAACACTAAGCGGATTGCTGATCGCTGTGATGTGACCATTGAGCTTGGCAAAATATTGATTCCGAAGTTTCCCGTGCCGAAGGGTGAGGACGAAAAGTCGTATCTCCATAAGCTCGTATGGCGTGGCTTGTCGTGGCGCTATGGCGACATAACTCCGGAAAAGTCAGAGAACCTGTCCATAGAAAAGGCAAAGAAGCTCCTCGGGCCGGAAGTTATCAAGCAGGCTGAATACGAGTTGGGCGTCATGGATCAGATGGGCTACAACGGTTATTTCCTGATTGTGCAAGACTTCATGAATTGGGGCAAGGATCGCGGAATTATCTTTGGTCCTGGGCGCGGTTCGGCTGCCGGTTCTATCGTGGCGTACGCGCTACGTATTACCGAGATCGACCCGCTGGCTTATGACTTAATGTTCGAACGATTCCTGAACCCAAGTCGTATCAGTATGCCGGATATTGACATTGATATTCAGGACACCCGTCGCGACGAAGTAATCAAATATTGCGCCGACAAATATGGTGATAGCCGCGTGGCAAATATCGTGACGTTCGGTACTATGGCAGCCCGCGCGGCCGTGCGCGACGTCGCGCGCGTACTACAAGTACCGTATGCCGAGGCGGATCGCCTGAGTAAGATGATTCCGGCACCAGTGCAGGGACGACATATTCCCCTCGGTCAGTCGATCAAGGATGATCCCGATCTCAAGGCTGAGTACGAGACGAATCAGACATCCAAACAGGTGATTGATTTTGCTGTGCGTCTAGAGGGAACGATTCGCAGTCATGGCGTGCACGCGGCGGGTGTAGTGATCGCACCGGACGACATCGTTCATTACGTGCCGCTCGAGATGGCGCAAAAGGGCGTCGTAACGACACAATACCCCATGGGTCCAGTGGAAGAGCTGGGGCTGCTCAAGATGGACTTTCTTGGACTTTCCAACCTGACGATTCTCAAGAATGCGTTGCGTATTATCAAACGTGCCTATGGCGACGAGATCGAGCTGGCGGAAATCCCCAACGACGACGAAAAGACACTCGAACTCTTTCGCGTTGGTGACACGACAGGCGTGTTTCAGTTTGAGTCAGCAGGTATGAAACGCTATTTGCGCGAACTGAAGCCGACGGAGTTTGCCGACCTTATCGCCATGAACGCTCTCTACCGCCCAGGTCCGCTTGCCGAAATTCCGCACTTTATCGAGGGCAAGAACAACCCTTCGTCAATCACGTACCTACACGAATCGCTCGAGCCGATCTTGAGTGATACCTATGGCGTGATGGTCTATCAGGAACAGATTATCAAGCTGCTACAGATGGTCGCTGGATACACGCCCGGTGAAGCCGATCTTGTGCGCAAGGCGATTGGTAAGAAGAAGCGCGATATCATGGCTGCTGAGGAGCCGAAGTTTATCGAAGGCTGTATCAAGCAGGGGCTGACCAAGCAGAATGCGGAGAAACTATGGGCGCAGATTCAGCCGTTCGCCGACTACTCTTTTAACAAGGCACATGCGACGTGCTATTCACAGATTGCCTACTGGACGGCATACCTGAAGGCACACTATCCGGACGCGTTCATGGCGGCGCTCATGACGAGCGACGAAGATGATATCGATCGACTAGCAATCGAGATCGCCGAGTCGCAACGTATGGGTATCACGGTACTGCCGCCAGATGTTAACGAGTCGTTCGTTGAATTCGCTGTCGTGCCAGGCAAAAAACAGATTCGCTTCGGTCTGGCTGCGATAAAGGGTGTTGGGGTCGGTGCTGTCGAAGAAATATTGCGAGCACGTGAAGACAAAAAGTTCGAGAGCGTGGAGGATTTTGCCAAACGTGTCAGTACTCAGAAATTCAACAAGAAGGCATGGGAGTCACTGATAAAAACCGGCGGGTTCGATCAATTGGCCGATCGCTCCGACCTACTCTTTAACCTTGAGTCCATACAGGCATTTGCCAGTAAGCTGCAAAAAGAAGCAGCGAGCGGACAAACCGACCTCTTCGGACTTCTCGGCGAGAGCGCGCAAACTATTCAACCATCAATCCGGCTGGAGCAGGCGCCGACACGGCACACCGACAAAGAGCGTCTTATGTGGGAGCGTGAACTAATGGGACTTTATATCAGTGCTCACCCGCTTGACCAATATGCCGACTATTTCGCCGAACAAACAGTACCGCTCGGCAGTCTAATGCCTGAACACGACGGTAAAAAAGTCATTGTTGGCGGCTTGATTGAACGGGTGAGAATGATCGTAACGAAAAACGGAAGTAAGATGGCATTCGTCGGTATCGAAGACAAGACTGGCGAGAGTGAAATCATTGTATTTCCAAGCGTGTATCAACAAATTGGTGAACAGCTGAAACAAGATGTCGCGATTCGGATCGAAGGTAGCGTGAACGCGCGTGACCGTGATGGTCAGCTGGGTAGCGAGGTAAAGGTGATGGCTGATATGATCTCGGTTGTCACTGACGATGAGTTGCGCAACTACCAATCAACAGGAGGCGCGCCACTGGCGCCGCAGCCGGGAAAAGTTCGGACGACACGCCGTAAAGCAACTGATTCCGCGCGCGCGGACGCACCGGCACCCCGCTCCGAGCCTCCGGTCGTTACTGTTGCCACGCCGAAAAAAGTCTATGTTCATGTCAAAGATCCTGATGACCGTACCTCGCTTGAGGCGCTTAAGCGTGCCTGCGGACTCTATCCGGGTACTGACAGTATCGTTTTGGTTCTTGGTGAGGAAAAGAAATCAGCTATCAAGCTGCCATTCGCTGTCGAATGTACCGACCAGCTCATAGGCGAGCTGGTCAAAATCCTTGGCGAGGACGCCGTCGTTGTGAAGTGATTATTCGTAATACGATTCAACCAGCTGGATCGTACGGTCGAGGGCTTCCAACGAGTATGCTTCGTTCATAACACGGACAGGCTCTTCGGATCCGTCTTGGCTCGGAAGGTAGAGCTCGATCTCAGTTGGCCCGCTTTCACTATGAATACCAATCATCGCATAGGCCTGAAAACCTTCACGCATTGGTACGACGTAGTCGATGACTGCGCCGAAGTATGTTCCGCCCCCGGCGTTGCGCTTCAACCACATCGCTCTAATCGGCGCATGGTCGCTCTCCGCTCGCCATGCCTGCTCTTTCCATTGTTCACACTGCGCCCGTAGGTACGTCTCGAATTCTTCTTCTGTGTATTCGCGGACGTGGAGGTCATAAAATGCCTGCGCCTCGGCTAAGTCATACTCGGAATTTTCTACAGTGATAAATTGTCTCTCGTTATTCATAACAATCTCCTTGTCTATAAGCGAGTGTATGTAAATACGGCGGTGGACACTAGTCTAGATATTTTACCCTGCTTTTATGCGTCGTAGGTTTGCTCAAGCCAGCCGCCCGCCGGGTCGCGAGCGAACGCCAGTACATCAAAGCAACTCGGTAGAAGATGGACTACGCTATTCAACTTATCTTCGGGAGTCCAGAAGTTTTTGCCTGTTTCGTCTTCCACGATCGGTAGATCGCTGCTCGAGGCGACAGCTTGGACGATGATGGCGTGTGAAAAGCTTTGCGGCTGGCCATCCTTGATAATCTGGATCAGCCCGCTGCCCCGAACCGTGATGTCTTCTATGTCGATACCGGTCTTGAGAGCCACTCGTTCGCGGACACTTTCCCTCAGTGTCTTACTGGCGACCGGCTCACCATGAACGAAGCCGGTGTAGCCAAGCATCGGCTGCACCTTGCGCTCGCGCAGCAGCAGTTTGCCGCCGTAGCGTATGACAACCAGGAATATCGTGTGCGCCATCTCGTCGGGATCTTCGTAGCGAGTGACTAAATATGACCGCCCTTTTTGTGTCAGTGAATAAGTGCCGTCGTCGTTCTTTTTGACCAGCTTACTAGCCATCACCTGTTTTAAGTGGTACGTGAACTGGTTGCCATCCATGCCGCTCGGCTTTAGATCGGCGTAGTGAGCCGGATCGGTAGAGGCGAGGACGTTAATGACGCTTTTTTGGATGTGGTGCAACATTACGCTCATTATACTCTATAGCTTGGGTAAGAAGTGTTGACTAGATGCTGTAGTGGCGGCGCGCTAGAATGAGGATATGAATGAGCAGAACCGAAACCTTGATCAGTGCAATCTAGAGGCAGAAGAATTGAAAGTCCGTGTTGAACACGGTGGATATGCTGGTGTCGCGCGCTTGAAGCGCGTGGGCCACGAGGCGCTCAAACGGGAGATATCGATTCAGGCTGCAAGTGGCCGACAGATCTGCTACTGGGACGGTCCAGATGTTGAAGGTGACGGGTCGGTTATCGTTACCATCGATGATATCGAGAGGGCACAACACGAAATTAACCAAGCAATTGATCAATTTATATGGGATCCGATGAGTCAGGCATAGGGCGGTTATTATGGAGTGCCCGTAAGGAAACATAGAGCAACCGACTGATAAGTACGATTTTGTTACGAAGCGAGAGGACGACGAACAAGCTCATAGAGTGCAATTCCGGTGGCAACACTGACATTGAATGATTCTTTTTGCCCGTGCATGGGTATTTCAATAAGGTCGTCGCAGGCAGCACGGAGTTCGGGTGTGAGGCCTTCAACCTCCTCGCCGAGCAGTAATGCGACCTTTTTGGGAGGCTCGTAGTCGGGCAACATGACTGATCGACTGTCTTGCTCAAGTCCGACGATTCGGTAACCGTCTGACCGTAGTTTCTCGAAGTCTGGCGTTTCGCTATATTCGAACGGTACCATTTCCTCCGCACCAAGCGCGGTTTTATGAATCTGTGCAGTGAGTTTGGTAGCGATATGGGGGAGGCGTGAGTCGTCGGGTAGCTTCGGGTAGGGCGTGTAGCCGCTTAAGATAATTTTAGTTACGCCGAATCCCTCGCAGGTACGAAAAATCGCACCGACATTGTGTGTCGAACGGATGTTGTGGACGATAGCAATAATATCGGGCATATTATCAGTTTACCACTTGCTATCTGACCCCTATAAGATGTATTATCGTAAGCAGTATGGCATATGTCGTAGAAGAAGATACCCAGGCGCTTGCCGAAGAGAGCAAGATTCAGAAGAGTCGTCGTGATCATGAAGAGAAATCCACGGCTTCGCGTGCAGCTATATTAGGCCTGCCGTATCTGGATTCTCGTGAATTTGAAGACAAGCTCGACCTCGTCAAAGACGACATGATGACCATTGAGGAAATGCATCAATGGCGTATGGTGCCTCTGCAGGCGGGGTCAGAATACCAGCCGTACCGCTTCGGTGCGACAAGTAACACGCCACAGTCGGTTATCGAAAAGACCAAACAAAAGTATGCCGACGAGGGTCGCGAGGCGCAGATTTTCCTGATTACGGGCAGCGGCTATACGGTTCTGATGAATCGTTACGATCCACCGAAGAAGGTTATTTACGACGATATTACGATTGCAAAAACCGGTGATAGCACGACGATTGCGGAGGTTAGCAAGACGTTGAACTCCGTCGGCTCGGATCAGATTCTCGATTATCTTATCGATCAGGCTGATCGCCTCGGTGCATCCGACATCCACGTCGAAAACCAACGCATGTACATACGCATCCGTATGCGTGTCGACGGCGCTTTACACCCGGTGGCTGAGATCAGCAAAGACAAGTACCGTATCCTTATGGGCGCTATCGGGTCACGGGCGAATATTTCGTCTGCCGCCAAGACGTCTCAGTCCGGCCATATCCAAAAAGAAATTCATCGCGAAGGTGCAACCCACCTACTGAATATCCGTATCGAAACAGTGCCGAGTATGTATGGCCAGGATGCGGTGCTCCGTCTCTTCAACTTCGACGAGTCCATGCTAAACCTTGACCTGCTTGGTATCCCTGATCGGGAAATGAGCGAGATCAGGGAGATCACGCGTCATCCGCGCGGCATGATGTTGATGGTTGGTCCTACCGGTAGCGGTAAGTCGACCACGCTCTATAGCATACTCAATGCCCTTAACTCGACCGAGCGCAAGATCCTGACCCTTGAGGATCCGATTGAGTACGGCATCAGCGGTATCACGCAGATTCCAATCGATACGACTCATGGCCAAACGTTTGCCGACGGTTTGCGCTCTGTCCTGCGTCTCGACCCTGACGTTGTGATGCTTGGTGAGATCCGTGATGTCGACACCGCCAAGACGGCGATTCAGGCTTCGATTACCGGTCACTTGGTGCTTAGCTCGTTTCACGCTAACTCTACCAGCGCGGCCTTTAGCCGTATGATCGGCATGATCGGTATCAACCCGATATTCAGTTCCGCTATTCGTTTGTTAATCGCGCAGCGATTGGTCCGACGCCTCTATGACGCGTCTAAAGAAGCATATGAGCCCGACGAAGCCACGAAACGCTGGGTACAGAAGACGCTGGAGGGTGTCTCGGCCGAGCGCTTGCAGGGTATCGATCTGAATAATTTCAAGCTTTATAAACCAGGCATTCATGCTGATGCGCCGTTCGGATTCAAAGGACGTATTGTTATCATGGAGCAAATGGTCGTGAATCATAGTATTCAGGCATTCCTCCGCGGCGATATCGCCGATGCCAACCCCGAAGCAATCGAAAAAGAGGCGAAGCAGTCCGCCGACCTTATTACGCTCATTCAGGCGGGCACGCTTGCAGCGCTTCGTGGTGAGACAACACTCGAAGAAGTTAACCGTGCAATTTAGGTTGACAAAACATATGCAATAAGATATAATATTGTTACTACGACAACGTAGTGAGCCCTTCGAAAAAACAGGAGTGTGACATGCAACCTTTTGCGGTTGTCAACGCAAAGATCGATAACGCGCTGGATCCTGTCAGGTTGACGGGTACACGACGTGGGACGATCTTTCAAAATGTGGCAGCAAGCCTTTCCGTGGTCAGCCTGCTCGTGGCGATCTACCTCGCATCCGGTCCGATGCTGGATCTGGAGGTGGTCGCAGGAGCGCGTACAACCGCCGGTGTCGCTGTCTACCTTGTCGGCATCTGCGCCTTTCTGGTGTGGAATCGCGTCGTCGAGAGCGCCCGGGATGATGAGCGCCGCGGCACGTTTGACGCCGTCCTCGGCTGGACGATGATCGGGCTGATTGGTGCAGGATTCCTGACCATCAGCGCCCCGCTCGCAATCGTCATCGCCTGATCCTGGGCATCATGCCCGTCGAAGAACCCGCCGCTGGAGCACATGCTTCACCCGAGTTCCACGGCGGGCTCTTTCTATGGAAATATCCCTTTTAAAACTCTCTAAAGTGTGCTATAGTAGGGAACTGATTGTATACAGTAAATAAGCGCCGCAAAGTGAGAGCGTGGAGCCGCAGGGATACAACTGCGTGGCCAGCTAAGCTCACTATTGGGCAAAAGGAAAATTATGAGTTTTGCATTGATTCAAAAAGTGAATGACGAGCAGAAAAAAGCTGCTGTTGTTGACGCTCGTAGCGGTGACACCGTTCGTGTTCACCAGAAAATTAAAGAAGGCGCCAAAGAGCGTATCCAGGTGTTCGAGGGCGTTGTTATCCGTACAGATAACAAAAATTCACATACCAGCCGTATCACTGTTCGTAAGATTGCTAGCGGTGTTGGTGTTGAGAAGAGCTTCCTGCTCCATAGTCCACTAGTAGAAAAGGTAGAGATTGTTCGCCGCGCTAAAGTTCGCCGCAATTTCTTGAGCTACCTTCGTGCTCGCAGCGGTAAAAGTGCGCGTCTGGCTGCGGTTAAATTTGACCGTACCGCCGTCAACGACGTTCGCGATCCGCATGCCGAAGAAGAAGCTGCTCGCTTGAAGGAAGAGGCCAAGAAAGCCGCCGAGGAGAAGCAGGCGGAAAAGGCCGCTGAAGAGGCAGAGCTCGAAGCCAAGCAAGCTGAAGTTGAAGCCCGACACGAAGAAGCTAAGTAAACTTCGACCAATAAGAAAACGCTCCGAAAGGAGCGTTTTTTGATTTCGGGATAAACCCGACAGATTGAATCTGTGGTCGTGAGGGACGAGTCGTCGTTGTCTCGCCCCCCTCGATGAACAGCCGTGGCGGAGGTTCTTGCTATGGATATTGGAAAAGTATACCCCAAAGAAACACTGGCCACAAAACAGCCGCAGCTGTTAGTCCGGGTGCAAGGGGTCTCAGGGCGGCGTCATCTTTGGAGAGAACGCCCTTATGAACGTTCCAACGAACAAAGAGCCATATGCCGAAGGCTAGCAGAACGCCCGTAGCTAAGTATGCGGCAACAATGCCTAAAACCATTTTCTTTCCAATCTGTCGGGGTGCGCAGGATGTGCCCACCTACATTCTGTCTAGTATATTAAAACAGTAAATATAGAAAAAATCAATGAAGTACAATTGTCTATATGATTCTAGGGGTTGATGAAGTCGGGCGCGGCCCGTGGGCGGGGCCGTTGGTGGTAGGTGCCGTGGTATTGGGTGATATGTTGATCGACGGACTGACAGATAGCAAAAAGCTGAGCAAGAAACGTCGCGAGGAACTGGACGTTATTATCCGCGAACAAGTAGCTGGTTATGGCTTGGGCTGGGTGCATGCGGAAGAGATTGATGAGATTGGACTATCAGAAGCGCTGAAACTCGCAACTAAGCGCGCGGTTGAACAGGTGAAGACACCGTACCATGAAATTATTATTGATGGCACGATTAACTTTTTGGCGGGTACTACTAAAGGCAAACATACCACAACTATGAAAAAGGCTGATTTACTGGTGCCAAGCGTTAGCGCGGCGTCTATAATCGCCAAGGTCGCACGAGATAACTATATGGCTGAGCAGGATAAGGTATACGAAGGCTACAAGTTCTCGTCGCATGTGGGCTACGGCACGGCTGCGCACCGCGCGGCTATCGAGGAGCTCGGCGTGACGCCGTTGCATCGGTTGTCATTTGCACCGTTAGCGAAGTATAGGAAACCGAAAAACGACCAGACCGTTCCACGCGCCTCGCTTGTCACACCTATCGGTGTCGACGGGGGCAGTTCGGCGGATGAAAGGTCTGGCCGTTCTTTGGCTGGCGACAGTCCGAAACGTATTGGTGACATAGCGGAGAACGAAGTCGCGACATATTTGCAGAGGCAGGGTCACGAAATCATCGAGCGCAACTGGAAGACGAAGTACTGTGAAATCGATATTGTCTCAAGCAAGGACGGAACCGTGTATTTTACGGAAGTGAAATACCGCAAGCAGCCAAACCAAGGCGGTGGGCTAGCGGCCATCACGCCCAAGAAACTGAACCAAATGAAATTCGCCGCGAAATTCTACGCACATACTCAAAAACTAAACGAAAAAGACCTACTCCTCGCGGTTGCGTCGGTCACGGGCGAGCCGCCGGAAGTCGAAGATTTTATCATAATTGATTAGCAAAATTCTATGTGATATCGTGGTGTATACAGGCGGAGAGTCCGCCTATGTTTTATAACAAGTGGAGAAGATATAATGAGACGATTCATCGCCGTATATCTGTCTTTGGGTGCGGCACTCGTTCTTTACTTACTTCCGGTTAAGGCGAAGACGGGCGTGCGTGAATACGGCTTTGCGTACTTTGTGTTCAGCGCGGTTATGGCGGCATTGCTGTGGCCGGTCACGCTGTATTTCCAAAGAAAACGGCTGTTGTGGTGGCGTCTGTCACCAAGTCGTCGATAGAGCCGGTGCATCTCGGGTGGCAAGCTGTACGCTTGCCACCCGATTTTAATATTCATATCAAATGAGTTCGTCTTTTTTCTCGTTGAGGAATTGTGTCCACTGGCGGACGAGGCGGAGGATAGTTTTGAGGGGCAGTTCGATGAGGATATCGAGTGCCATGGCTACGATGTTGATTTGGCTGTAGCGATAAGATATCTGCTGGCCGACGGCAATGAATGGCATGTAGATAATGTCGCGCAGTAGTGATAGCGAACCTTGCGGCGTATTGACGACTTCTAGCTCGTGGATCTGACGACTGAGGCGGAACGCCAGGAAACTGGCTGTTGATAGGAAGATAAAGAATATAACACCCTGGACAATGTTGAACTCAATACTATAGAGAAGATACGTCAAGCCGGCGAATACGAGTAGAAAGATAAGGGCATAGACCGTGTTAAAGCCTATTGACGACGAGTCCTTCTTCATTCTGATTGGGTAGGTGTCTTTGTCATTACTAAAGAGCATTGCATTCGCCTGGTTGATGACCGCTGACGTGTTGCGGTCGATTGGACGTGATAATGTTAGGCGAGTAAAGGCGATGAAAACGGCAGGGAAGAGGAGGTTGACCAGGAATGGCATCCACAGCAGTTCGCCGCTGACAAGCATGTCATACGGAACCTCTATAGCGAACCCAACGATACCCTTGGTAATCAGTAGGAATATAATACTACGTATAATACCGATGTCGAGCTTTTTGTCGAGTGCGTTGTATTCGTCTTCGATATGACGATGGAGGTTCTGCTCCAGCGCCTCCGGTGATTTAAGTGACTGTACGGTCATTGGCGCGTCGGCTCGGTAAAAACCGCTGTAAATGAACCGTAGCGCCGCGCCGTTCTTACTTACGATACGCGTTGCATATACGGTGGTTTTGGTTTCGAAGAGGTGATCGAGCTTTTGGTTGAATTCTTCAAACTGATGAATATCGTTGATGTCTTGCTTGTAGCTGTCGATTAAGGCGGTTCGGATTGTTGCGTTGTCTGATTTGAGCAGCGCGCGATGGACGGCGATATAAAGCACGATTGTCATGTCGCTCTCGTCGATTCTCTCGCGGTTCTGCAAAAGCTTCTTTCGGCTTACCCTCTCGTGCAGGTATGTTACGGCAAAGTGCGCAAACAGCATCTGACGGATATGACTTTGCAAAATCTGTTCGCAACGTACTGCCAGTACGTCGAGCGTCCACTTCTGGAATGCGTTACGTTTTGCTAAGTTATGTTCGTTTTCGGTGTAGTCCCAGTAGGCGTCGTAGTAGCGCTTGATGTTATGCGCAATCGCCTTGACGTCTGTCTTAGTGGTGTGGTCGTTTGCTAAATATTCCGACTGGGTGAGTTCAGCGACCAATTCGTCTGCAAGGTGTGTTGTCGAAACTTTTGCATGAAAAGAAAGCACCCGGTTGAGGTACCGACGAATAGCCCGTTGTTGCAACAGGTCGCTCTCGGCGTATTCCGACGCATTACGCAGCTGTTCGTAGGCGGTAGAAATCGTGTTTCCGACCGTCGGAACATGGATCGTGTCCTTCTCCCGCCGGGCTAGCGCCTCAGTTTCATATGCGTCAATCTTTTTCAGTGAGTCAACGAGCAGATGCCCTAATTGACCCAAGTGAGAAGCTTTGTTCACGAGCCTATTATACTCTTATACTCAATAGTATTACAGCGAGGAGTATTGTAAAAAATAACTATTCATCAAGTGCCAGGAGTGCAGCAACGACTGCATCTTGGTCTCGCTCGATTAGTACGACGCGACCCTCGATCTCCTTGACTCCGACTGCTATGGCGCGGGACAAGGCTGGAACATCCTTCATAGGTGTGAAAAATTCACGGAATTCGTCGAGCTGTTTTCGGGTAGTGAGCGCGCTGGCACTGTATCTCGGATAGTCATCGTATGATTTGTCGCCACCGAAGGTCTTTTCTATCCACTGCCAGTTGTCGCGTATCCACCGCCAAGCGGGTTCGCGGCTTTCGCGACCGCGTGAGAGATAAGCGAACCAACGGAAAACATCTTGCGGCTTGATTATCTTTGTATCTTTCATGTTATCAAGCAGCTGTGCGATCTTTTCAGGTACGCGCGTACTGGTAACGCCAACACTAATGTCTTGCCTGAGGTCGGGGGACTGGGTGCTGGTGTACTTCTTGAGCAAGTCGTCCACGACTGCGCCGTCGCCGTGCCGGCTCACCGAACTGATGATAAGTGAGCGTAGCTCGGGGTTTATGTCTTCAAGCGGGGTGGATTCGTAGATGCTTTTTGCTTTTGCGAGCGCTTCAGGCACCTCGCCGTAGAGTGTTAGGCTGATTACGATAGCTCGTAGCTTGGCGTCATCTTCTGCCTCGCCCTCTTTGGGCTCCCACCCGAGTCGTTCGTACTGCTTCTTGGCGAGTCGCGCTGAAAGGTGGCGCAATTTTGTCTCGGCCTCTGGACTGTCTTCGATAAATTTGCGTAGTTCGCCAAGTGCGAGGCTGATGATTCCCCATACGTACTCAAGGCTCTCGTCCTCATACGCTTCGAGGAGAGGCAGCAGCTGTTCGCTCGGCATGAGCCCACCGCGGGCGAGCAACGTTGCCTCGTCGAGCAGCTGTACGCGGCCAATCGGGTCGAGAGAGCCGTCGCGTACCTGAGAAATTAATTGTTCGCGGGAAAGATCATCGTAATGCGTGATGAAGTGCGCGCTGTCGGCACGATTGAGACGAATAGGTCTGTTTGAGGGATAGGAAATCGAGGGGTTGTTGAGAAGCTTAGGGGCGCCACGGTCGTCACTGTCGAGCGGGATTGGCCACTGCTTGTCGGACGGTTGGTGTGGACCAACGAAAAACTGTTCTTGGCTAAGTCTTATATTATCTTCGTTGCGTGTGACGGTGACAACGGGGAAACCTGACTGTGAAATCCAGGTATTCATGATTGTCTTGACTGGCTGTCCGCTGGCCTTACCCAGGGCATCCCAGAGATCGTTTCCGACAGTATTTTTATACGCATGATCCGCAAAATATTGCTTAAGACCAGCACGGAAAGCATCCTCGCCGATATAAGATTGGATCATTCTCATGAGTCGCGCACCCTTGGCATATACGATGGCGTGATCGAATAACGTACTGATTTCATCGGGGTGGTTAACCTCCACCTGAACCGACTGAACACCTTCGAGCGAGTCACGACGAAGCGCGACAATGGCCTCTTGCGTGGCAAACTCCAGCCACATGTCCCACTCTGGGTGGAGCGCATCTATACAGATATACTCCATAACCGTTGCGAAGCTTTCGTTGAGCCACAGGTCGTTCCACCAGGCCATCGTCACAAGGTTACCGAACCACATATGCGCGAGCTCGTGCGCGATGACGGTGGCGATATAGCGGCGACTGGAGATACTGGTCGTTTTCGGGTCTGCTAGAAGCGCAATCTCGCGAAATGTAATAAGCCCCCAGTTTTCCATGGCGCCGGCAGAGAAGTCCGGCAGCGCCACGAGATCACTTTTGGGCAGCGGGTATGGCGTACTAAAGTAATCGTTATAGAATTCAATAGCCCGAACAGCAATGTCGGAAGCGAAATCGAGACTTGCAGCTGGCTGAGCCGGGGTCGCCCATATCGTGACATCGACGCCGGTGGTTGTCTTGGCGGTTTTGCTCTGGAGTTCGCCAACGACAAATGCTAGTAAGTAAGTGCTCATACGCGGTGTCGTCTCAAAGCGCGTGGTGAGGCGATTATCCTCGGTAGCTTGATCTTTGACAGGCATATTGGAAAGAACGGTCTGGTCGGGCTCGGATGTTAGCTGCAGGTCAAATGTTGCTTTGGCGGCAGGCTCGTCGATACACGGAAAAACTTCGCGTGCATGGTGCGACTCAAACTGGGTAGCGAATAATTCTTTCTTGACGCCGTCATGTTCGTAATAGCACGGATATAGACCGTGCATCGCATCGGTTATCGTGCCGTTGAACGTAACGTGTACGATATGTTCGCCAGCAGCGAGACCGCCTATCGTTACGGCCAGTTCGTCGTGCTTGCCGGTTGTGTGTGTTGCTGGCTGGTCGTCAATTGTCGCGGCAGTAACGGTCAGATCCTTGGCGTGCAATTTGATTGGCTGGTTGTCAGCGACGGAGCTTCCTTGGATCGTGACGGTGCCTTCGAATTTTCGTGCTGTCCCATCGATATCCATATGGAGGTCGTAATGCGTTGGTATGAAGTATTCTATAAGTCGTTCGACAGTATTCATATATCCAGTATACTAAAAAAATGCATCACGAGGCGTTACGAATTCGGCGTACTGTCGCTGCACTTGTACTGATGGGAGGTGTTGCTGTAGCTGTTACTGCGTGCGGCGATGTTTGGCAGCCCCGTGGGGAGCAGCCCGTGGCAACAACGACCCACGCAACAGGACAAGCGGCTGATTTACTGGAAACGTTGCCGATAAAAGGACGTGCGCCAAAGACTGGTTACGAACGCGAACAGTTTGGTGCCGGCTGGTCTACTAAGGACGGCTGCGATACTCGCAACATCATTTTGCATCGTGACTTACAGCACCCCGTCGTCGGTGACGGGTGCAAGGTATTGTCGGGCACGTTAGACGACCCATATACGGGCAAGACTATTCATTTTGAACGTGGGGCTGATACGAGTTCAGAAGTTCAGATTGATCATGTCGTGGCACTGAGCGATGCCTGGCAAAAAGGTGCGCAGCAGCTCAGTAGAGAGGAGCGCGAGAAATTAGCGAATGATCCGTTAGAGTTGCTAGCGGTTGACGGACCGGCCAATATCAAAAAGAGCGATGGTGATGCGGCGACCTGGTTGCCGTCAAACAAGCCGTTCCGTTGCCAATACGTGGCGCGGCAGATTGCCGTCAAAGCAAAATATCATCTGTGGATGACGCAGGCGGAGCATGATGCGAGCGCGCGTGTCTTGTCGAGCTGTCCTGATCAGCCGTTGCCTATTGCTTGAGCTTGACGCTTGTCGGTCTCGTCTTCGATTTCACGGCCAACGATTTCTTCAATAAGATCCTCGATCGTAACAATACCAACGATTTTGTCGTCTTTCTCGACAGGTATTAAGTGGGTACCGGTCGTGATAAACCGGCGGAGGAGCGTGTCGAGCGCTGTCCTACTTCCGACGAGTTGAACGGGGTAAAGGTCGAGGTCGTTGACCAGGTATTCGTTATCGTCAAAGTCCATGTCGACAAGGTCTTTCATGAGCAAGACGCCGTAGCACTGAGTAAGGTGTTTATTGAATATAGGTATTCGACTGCGTCCTACTTCCTTGATCTCGTCAATCTTGTCAGGAGATAATGCCGTGTTCGGAGTGAGCCAATACACCTCGCTGATCGGGAGGAGAATGTCCTTGACTTTCTTTTCGCTAAGCTGCAGGGCTCCACGAATAATTTCAACTTCGTCGTCGTCCAGCTCGCTTGCTTGCTGATGAAGATGTTCGCTAATCATGACACCTAGCTCCTGACGCGTGTGAAGCTGAACCTGATGCTTGTCGAACTGGAATAATTTGTCGAGAAGTAGCTGGAGGGGTTTGGAGATAGGGTAAGTGACGACGATCATCAGTCGCATAGCCGGCGTGAGCAGGGCGCAGTACCATAGTGCCTTGCGGCTGAAGAGTGCTTGCGGAAATATCTCGCCGAAAATCACCATGAGGAGTGTTGTAATAAGGCCTGCGAGTACGCCGTAGAGGACATTCTCGAGGACGAGTGACGTTGATGAGACCGCAGCAACGTTTGTCAGCAAGATAGCAGCGAGCGTTAAGTGGGTGTTTTTTCGTAACGGATAGACCTTCGCAGCGCGATGATTGCCTAGTTTTCGCTTACGGCGAAGATCGTCAAGGCTCAGTGACATGAGAGCCACGTTCAGCCCTGAACAGATAGCCGCCAACCCGGTTAGCAGTAGTACGATAACAACGGTAAGAAGAATACTCACTATATAAGCCCCATAATATATAAATTGCTAGCGTTAGTAAAGCCCACGCATACGGCGTTCGTTGGTCTTGAGTTTCTTGCGGTGGCGTCTTACCTCGCTCGGCTCCTTCTGGCGGCGGAAAATCGATTGCTTTTCAGATTGACGGGCTTTTTCGTCCAGGTCTTGGATATGCTCCAGCTCTTCGTCGGTCATGAGCGGTTGTGTTGTTGGTTGCGCGTAAGCGACCTTCGCGGTTGCGGCTGCAGCGTGGGCTGCAGAAGTACTTGCGACAGTAGACTCTCGTGGCGCCTCTGCTTGCTTTAGGAGGGCATCATGCGCCTCCTTGATACGAGCGAACGCCTCTGCGGCTTCGGGCGAGTCACTATGATCCGGGTGGACTTCTTTGGCAGCTTCGCGGAAAGCTTTCTTGATATCTGCCTGGCTGGCATCTGTGCCAATACCCAGGACTTCGCGATGATTCATGCACCTATTATAACTGAATTTGCATATGCTGATATGGCGTGGTATATTTGATGTAGTACATTCCGGCCGGCAGGTCGGATTTTTACATTTAAAGTTACAGTAACTTAACGCCAAACCCGTGAAGCATAGTGTGCGAATGCACTGGCTTTAGGGCGAGGAAGTCTCGACTTTGAATTTGCTTCAAAACGAGATTGGAGGGATGACCCCTCCTGGAAGGAATATACGATGGAAGATTTGAACATAAAGCAACTGACGCTGGCTGTCCGAACGATCGCTGAAGAAAAGAATTTACCCGAAGAAGTCGTCATGAGTGTTATCGAGCAGGCAATCGCTGCGGCGTGGCGTCGCGACAACGGCGAGCGCGACCAGGAAGTCCGTGCTGAGCTGAACGTCAACGACGGTACTGCAAAGGTATTTGTCGCACGTGAGGTCGTCGAGGTTGTCGGAAGCGACGCTGTCGAAATTAGCCTAGAGGATGCCAAAAAGGTGAAAAAAGACGCCGTCCTCGGTGATGTCATCGAAGAAGATCACGAAGTAACGGCATTTGGCCGCGTGGCCGCCCAGACCGCCAAGCAAGTCGTATTGCAGCGTCTGCGTGAAGCTGAACGTGAGGTTGTCTTGGCTGAATACGAAGATAAGATCGGCACTGTCGTCACTGGTACCGTTCAGCGTGTCGAACCGCGTGTTATTCGCGTGGAATTAGGCAAGGCAACGGGTATTATCCCGCAATCCGAGCAGATTCAGGGTGAGTATTATAGTATCGGCAGTCGCGTCAAGGTGTTCATCAAGGATATTGAGCGTGACAATCGCGGTCCGCAACTCATCTTGAGTCGCGGCAACGAGGCCTTTATCGAATACCTCTTCCGCCAAGAGGTTCCCGAGATGGAGACCGGAGCGGTAGAAATCAAAGCGATTTCACGCGAGGCGGGACGCCGCACGAAGCTGGCAGTTGCCAGTACCGTGCCCGGTGTTGATCCTGTCGGTACGTTTGTCGGCGGTCACGGCACCCGTGTCCAGGCTGTTATGAACGAAATCGGCGATCAGGAAAAGATCGATATCGTGACATTCGATGAAGATATCGAACAATTCATTCGCAACGCATTGAGTCCTGCAGAGGTTGCCAAGGTTGAAATAGACGAGAAAGAGAAACACGCCAAGGTATTCGTCTCCGAAGACCAGCAATCAATTGCGATTGGCCGTGGTGGTCAGAACGTTCGTCTAGCGTCACGCCTGACCGGCTACGAACTCGACATTGAAACGGCTCAGCCAGAGAAAAAGGCCGAGGCGAAGCCAAAAAAGAATATCGAAGATAGTCTATTTAGCGCAATCGAAGAATCTGGTGAAGAAGAGGGTAGCGCACCTGAAGAAGACAAAGATAAGGCTGAGGATAAGAGCGAAGAATAAAGCCCTCTGGCCGACAAAAACACCGCTCCATGGAGCGGTGTTTTATTACGTGTGCGTTGAGCGCAGTTATGTCGTGATGTCGCGACGAGTGAAGCCGAGCCAGCCAATGAGCGTTAGAACGATAACGACAGTGACGAGGATGGCTATGTGTTTCAGGTCGAGACCGTGTTGCATAGTGAGGGGCTGATTATAATAATGGAATATTGAGAACTTGTCGATGATACTAAGCTTATCTACTGATGGTGCTAGTGATGAGACGATAAAGCTGAGCGCGGCATAGCCACTGGCGAGGGCGACCGTAAGACCTTTGCGGCCAATTGCCATGGCGGCACTGTAGGCAACCATGCCGTAAGCTATATTCATGAGCCAGCATTCGAACGCAGATTGGAACACGCGCTGTGCGTCGACAGCCTTATCGATAATTGGCAGCGCCGCGTATACACCAGCGACCATACCGGCGCAGACAACAGCGACAAAAACGAGTACGGCGAGCCACTTTTGGAAATATATCGATGTTCGAGTTACAGGCAGGCTGAGAAGTGACTGTAGGCGCCGTGAATCTTCTTCACTGGCGCTGATACCGACGAACACGATTATCACCATGGCAATAGTAAGAATAACGATGTTCGGGCCAAAGATTTCCTGACCGATATAACCCGAAACCGATTTAAAAACCGAGACATCACCGACGATTGATTTGACTGAGTCGGGCAGGGAGTTGACGATATTGTCGATACCCTGTTGATTGAATGAATTAAAGAATACCAACGTGAGAAACGAGACGAACGCAATGCCAATTGTCCAGCCGAGCAGTTGCCAACGCAGGCCGTAGAGCGTTTTTGTAAAGACGGTTCTAAGCATACTTCTCCTCCTGGCGGTAGTAACCCATGAATAAATCTTCAAGATCAGGCTCGCTAATAGTCAAAGAATCCACGGGGTGGCTGGCGAGTATGCGGATAAGTTGGTTGATGTCGCCCGAAAAGCTAAAGCGCGTCAGACCGTCGGCTTGCTTGAGGTGTTTGACACCCTGTAATTTCGCAAGTTGCTTACTGAACTGCGGGTTACGGAAACGAGCTTCGACCGTCCGTGCCGTTTGCTCGAGTAGTTTCTTCATGGAATTAACGTGAATGAGTTTACCGTCGCGGATAAAGCCGACGCGGTCGCAAGTCTCCTGAACCTCACTAAGTACATGCGACGACATAAAGGTAGTCTTGCCAGCCTCTTTTCGCTCGGTAAGGATGGCGTTGAACTCGGTCTGGATAAGCGGGTCGAGACCACTGGTTGGCTCGTCGAGAATCAGAACCTCAGGATCGTGCATAAGCGCTGCGATTAGACCGATTTTCTGTTTGTTACCACGTGACAGATGTTTGATCTTAACCGACAAGTCGGCCTTTAGACGCTTTGCAAGGTGATTGATTACCTTGCGTTCAACACCTCCCTGCAGATGTGAGACGAACGTCAAATATTGTCGGCCTGTTAATGACGGGTCGGTCTCCATGTCCCCGGATAGGTAACCGATATGGCGGTGAACCTTGTGGGTTCGCCTGTTCTTGGTACCGAGAATCTTAATCTCTCCGCTGTCGGGTCGTAGTAGATCTAAGATGGTGTTGATCGTCGTGGATTTACCGGCACCATTCGGTCCGAGGAAGCCGAATATTTCTCCCTGCTTGACGACCAGATTAATGTCATGGACGCCATGCGTACTGTCGTACAGCTTGGTCAGATGACTAATTTCTAAGGCTGGCGTATCAATTGCGCTCATGCTCGTAGTGTACTATATTCATGGTTTATCTACAAAGCCACAGTCAATCAGCGCAGGAAAGACCGCGCCTGCCTGGAGAGATCAAGTTTGAAAAACAGATTAAATTAGCACTCTATTGACGAGAGTGCTAATCGTAGATATACTAGATACTAGTACATCGATAACAGTGAGATATTCCGCTTGCGTCGATGCTACGGAGGAATGATAATGAATAGTATGCCTGACGAATTCGCTGATTTTATTACACATTTAACCGATAACGCTCGGACAAGTTTGCAACATGCCGATGCGATTGCTCGGGGGTACGGTAGTGCCTATATCGGTACCGAGCATTTGTTGCTTGGTGTATTGGCGCAGGGCTCGTCTGTCGCCGCTAAGGTGCTGGCTGACGCCGGCGTGACACTTGATCGTGCCGAGTTGGCATTAAACCTTACGCCGCGTACGCTTGTCGTAAGTACCGGCTCGAAGGGGTTGTCTGAAACGGCGAAATTAACGCTCAAGATGAGCTGGGAGGTCGCACAGGAGTTTCACCAGGACTATCTGGGCACGGAGCACATCCTCTACAGTATTCTTAGCCAGAAAAATGCTCGCGCATCAGTGCTTTTACGAGATATGAACATCGACGTACCAACGCTCACGAGCGAGCTCGAAGAGTTTTTCGACCGTCAAGCGAGCGATTATCACCAAGCAATCGACGAGGCGACACTCAAAGAGACGAAAAAACGTCGCGGCGGCGCACTTGATACGTTCGGTACCGATTTAACCACCAAAGCTCGCGCTGGTGAACTTGACCCGGTTATTGGTCGCGATGAGCAGCAAGAGCGCCTCGTGACGATTCTTAGCCGTCGAACTAAAAACAACCCAGTACTTATTGGAGAGCCCGGTGTCGGCAAGACTGCCGTTGTAGAGGGGTTGGCGCAACGAATCGCTCGTGAAGATGTTCCGGATCACCTGCTGGATCGTCGCGTCGTACAGCTGGATCTTGCGGCTATGATTGCGGGTACGAAATACCGCGGCGAGTTCGAAGAACGCCTGAAGAAGGTCGTTGATGAGCTACGAGACCAGAAAAACGTCATACTGTTCGTCGATGAGCTTCATTTGATCGCTGGTGCTGGTGCTGCTGAGGGTGCGTTAGATGCAGCCAACATGCTCAAACCGGCTCTTGCTCGTGGTGAGTTACATATGATTGGTGCTACCACGCTTGACGAGTACCGCAAACATATAGAGAAAGACAGTGCGCTTGAGCGCCGGTTCCAACCGATTGTCGTAAAAGAGCCATCGTTGAAGGATACCGCCGCTATATTGAAGGGGCTGAAATCGTATTACGAGAAACATCATGGCGTGAATATTAGCGATGATGTTATCGATGACGCCGTATATATGGCGGATCGCTATGTCAGTGAACGGTTCATGCCCGATAAGGCTATCGACGTTATCGACGAAGCCGCCGCGCTGGTTCGTGTTCGCCGTAGTCGCAGACCAAGCCGAGTACGTGACTTTACTCGCCAGCTGAAAAATCTGAACGAAAAGATGGACGAAGCCGTTACGGCCGAAGACTACGAGCGAGCGGCGCTGTATAAGACGCGCATTAGCCAGTTAACCTCTAAGATTGCCGAGACGAAAGAAACCGACGAGAAGAAGTCACCGGTTACATTGTCGGACGACGATATCGCGCATGCGGTTGCGACGATGACAGGTATTCCGGTCAAGCGTTTGCAAAAATCGGAGTCGAAATTGCTTCGGAGGCTCGAAAAGCATCTGGGTAAATACATTATCGGGCAGGAAGAAGCGGTCGAATCTGTTTCGCGGGCTATTCGTCGGTCACGCAGTGGCGTTGCGAGCAGTAAGCGGCCAATCGGATCGTTCGTATTCATGGGTCCGACCGGTGTTGGTAAGACGGAGCTCGCACGCGTATTGGCTCGAGAGGTGTTCGGTAGTGACGAGGCGCTGATAAAGATTGACATGAGTGAATTTGGCGAGAAGCACAATACAAGTCGCTTGGTTGGCGCGCCTGCCGGGTATGTTGGATATGAAGATGGTGGTAAGCTCACCGATAAGATTCGCCGACAACCGTACAGTGTCGTGCTGTTCGATGAGATAGAAAAAGCTCATTCCGATGTGTTCCATATGTTGTTGCAGTTGCTTGAAGACGGTAAGCTGAGTGACGCAAAAGGTCGCGAAGTAGACTTTACGAACACGATCATCATCCTGACAAGCAACCTGGGTGCGGACAAGATGATGAAAGAATCATCACTTGGATTTCATGCGACGTCAAAAGATGATCGCAAGAAGCTTGATGAGGTCCACGAGGAAAACGCTTCGGCCGCTCGGCACGAGCTCGGCAAGCGTATGCGACCGGAGCTCATTAACCGTTTTGATGCAATCGTCACGTTCCGCGCTTTGACACCGAAGGAGATCGGTAAGATATTCGATAACCTGATTGATGAGCTACAGGAACGCCTGATCAAGAAGGGCATTCGGTTAGCCGTAAAACCAACAGCCAAACGCTATTTGATCAAGAAGGGGTACGACGAAAAGTTTGGTGCCCGTCCGCTCAGGCGCGCGATTCAAGATGAGTTGGAACATCAGCTCGCAGAGGGTATACTTGATGAGAAATATGAACGCGGCACGGTACTATCAGTGACGGCACGGGGGGACAAACTTGCAATCAACGCCACGGCAGAACAACCAGCCTAAGCGCAGTTTTGGCATCGGAAGCATACTAGCAACTATCGTTGCGATTGTTCTTAGTGCTGCGATTTGGCTCAACTACCAGTATCTTGTTGATACGGTTCGTTTCTTGCAGTATAGCCCTAGTAACGAAGTTGCACAGATCACTGAGAACAACAAGCTGACGAACGCGGGTACATTTAATTTTTATGCAGCCCACCCTCAAATCGACGGAAGTTCGACATTTAATGGTGAGTGCAAGAGCAAAGAAAGCGGCATGGCAATCCTCGGCTGCTACGTAAACGACCGTATTTATATTTACGACGTGACGGATGCTCGGTTGAGCGGGATCAAAGAAGTAACGGCTGCGCATGAGCTCCTTCATGCTGTCTACGAGCGCCTGTCGCCAGCGGACAAGGCGTCAATTAATAAGCTGGTTGAAGCGGAGTACCAAAAACTTCGTCAAGATCCTGAATTTGCCGAGAGGATGGCGTTTTATGCCCGAACCGAACCTGGTGAGCGTGACAATGAGCTTCACTCGATTATCGGTACAGAGGTTGAGACGATTAGTCCGCAACTCGAAGAACACTACGAGAAATACTTTACTGATCGCAGTCATGTTGTCGCACTGTTCAACTCCTATAACAGTGTATTCACCAGTCTTGCCGCTCAAGCGAAAGAAATATCGGCGCAGTTAGACAGACTCAGTGACGAGTTTAAGTCATCATCAGATCAATACAATTCTGATGTTAAACAGTTAAACGTTGATATAAATAATTTTAACAATCGTGCTGCGAGAAGTGATTTTACGTCACAAGCTGAGTTCGATAGACAGCGACAGGCGTTGTTGGCGCGGGTAAGCGAGGTACGTGCCGAGCGCCAAGCCGTAAACGCGCTAGCTGATCAATATAATAATTTACGTGAGCAGTATAACAGTATCGTGACACAATCGAACGATCTCTATGAAAGTATAGACAGCAAACTTTCGCCTGCGCCGAAAGTATAGGTCTCGGGTATAATAACTCCATGGCTAGATCTCGAAGTACGTTTGTCTGTCAGAGCTGTGGCGCGTCGTATCCCAAGTGGACGGGACGTTGCGACAATTGCGGTGAATGGAACACTTTGGTAGAACAGACACCGGTAGCGGCGGGTAACTCGGCCGTCGCCAAGAGCGTGGGTGCGGTACTGAAACCTCAGACGATGAATTCAATCGTCAGTGATGATAAGGCGAAGCGGCTGACAACGAAGATTAATGACCTTGATCAAGTACTCGGTGGCGGCATATTACCCGGTGGAGTCGTTCTCCTGGCCGGACAACCAGGTATTGGCAAGAGTACGCTGCTGCTGCAGGTGTCCGCTGCGGTCGCGCAGTCGGTACCGGTACTGTACGTGAGCGGTGAAGAATCGGCGTCACAGGTAAAGATTCGTGCCGAACGTCTAGGGGCTGCAAAAAACGAACAGCTGAATTTCGCTGCCAGTACATCTGCTGATGATATTGCCGCAAGTATCCGGTCGGGCGGCTACCGGCTTGTTATTGTCGATTCGGTGCAAACGCTGACGCTTGGGGAGCTTACCTCGGCACCAGGAACGGTAAGTCAGATTACTAATAGCAGTAATGTGATCATTCAGGCAGCGAAGGCGGCGAATACCGCCGTGGTACTTGTAGGGCACGTGACAAAGGAAGGTTCAATCGCCGGACCGAAAGTTCTGGAGCACCTGGTCGATGTGGTGCTGCAGTTCGAGGGCGATCGTTATGGGGGGTTCAAAGTCGTCCGGGCGGTCAAGAACCGCTATGGATCGACGTCCGAAGCGGCGATATTTGAGATGAATGAAAACGGATTAGTGATCGTCGAAAACCCTTCTGCCGCGTTACTTGCAGAGCGCCAAGATGCCGATGGGTCGGTCGTTCTCGCTACGCTGGAAGGCACCAGGCCTCTTTTAGTAGAAATCCAGGCACTTGTCAATCCGACCAGTTTCGGGTATCCTAAGCGTACGGCCAGTGGGTTTGATCTCAACCGTCTTAATCTGTTAATCGCTGTACTGGAACGGCGAACAAAACTGAATTTATCCGACAAAGATATCTATATCAACGTTGTGGGCGGATTGAAACTGGCTGACCCGGCGGCCGATTTAGCTGTCTGCATGGCTATTGGTAGCGCCGCGGCGGGTAGGCGACTGGGTGACGGCACTGTGGTATTCGGTGAAGTTGGCCTTGGCGGAGAGGTTCGCTCCGTTACCGGTGCTGATCGGCGTATCGCTGAGGCAAAAAAACTTGGCTTTACCAAAGCCATCGCGCCAGTAGCGGGCAAGAAGAATACCTTTGTTACTGGTGTTAAGGATCTGCGCCAAGCGCTGATTGACTATCTACAAAAATGACAAGAAGAAAACCAAGAATAAGGAATCAAGATATGGAAATTGAACGATTATTAATCGTGGGCGTACTACTCGTCCTCTTGGCGGAAACGACCTATTTGGTCGCTAAATTACCGCGTCAAACAAACAGTAAAAAACGTATGATGTTCGTTGATACATCCGTTCTAATCGACGGTCGGATCATACCTGTTGCGGCATCGGGCTTCGTCAGCGATACGCTCGCTATCCCGCGGAGTGTCATTGGTGAACTGCAATTCCTTGCGGACAATGCCGACCCTGACAAGCGCGCTCGTGCACGTCATGGTCTTGATGTCGTGAAAGAGCTGCAGGGTCTCGAGAACGCTGACGTGCAGATCTTTCAAGACGGCAGCAAGGCGGAAGAGGGTGTTGATGAGCGGCTGCTGAACTTGGCAAAAAAGCACGGCGGCGCTATCTGTACAATTGACTATAATCTTAATAAAGTCGCTGTTGTCGAAGGAATCGTCGTTTGTAATATCAACGAGCTGGCGAAAGAACTTCGCATGGCATACCTACCGGGTGAGAAAATCGTTCTCGAGCTTGTGCAGAAGGGGCAGGATAGCCATCAAGGAGTCGGATATTTGCCAGACGGTACGATGGTGGTCGTAGAACATGCCTCCGGCCAGATAGGTCAAGCAGTTGAAATAGAATTTATCCGTAGCTTGCAGACTGCCGCCGGTAAGATGATGTTTGCCCGCAAGGTCGATAAGCAGGAGTCTCAGCGAACGGCGCAACAGCCAAAACTGCAGCGTGCAAAATCAAACGGCAAGACCAGCGGCACTAAACCGTCCGCTAGCCGCAAGCCAACGCGACAGAAGCAAGTGCAGCCGAAAAATAAGGGTGGCAACGGTCAAAGGCGACGTCGTCCGCCGACAAGCAGCGATCGTGAGGCGTCACTCCTCAATCAGATTGATAAACAGTCGTAACGATAACAATCAGAAAGAAGCACCCTCGCGAAGAGGGTTCTTCTTTACGGGACTATGTATCAGACTTTGGGTATGTTTGCGAAGCGGTACCTTGGTAGTAGAGATTATCGGTAACGGTCGCCGTGATAGTAATCGGGTCGGAGCCACTAGCGGTGTATGTGGTGCTATAACCGCCGGCTGACGTGACTGGCTGGTCATTAATTACCGAACCGTTAACGGCAATCTTCAGATCGGTCAGGGTTCCCTTGCCCGATATAACGTTGACCGTAATAGTGTCGCCTGTCATGGTAATACTGCTAATCGATGGTTTCGCGTCGTCACAATGATGGGCGTCATCCTTTGCGGTTGCGTCGTAACCACTTGGCGAGAGGTAAATAGACTTCTTTGTCTTTGGATCCGTGGTCTGCAGTACATCCAACTCTATTCTTGCGGCAGGAGGGGTGCAGTCGGTAGCGATTTTCTTGGAGACTTTATCGAATGTAAGCTTGGTTGTGTGTTGCGCCTTGTTTTTGTTGTACCACGAGGGATACAGTTCATTACCAATCTTTTGTATGCCTTCCGGCATCGTATACCAGTCGCCGGGTTTCCATTTGCCCTCTTTTGCGTATACCTCTTCGTGGGCATAGGCCATGACCTCGTTGATGATTTGTCCCGGTAGGGAGGAGTTGCCGTTTTTCAGAGGTCGAGGATCGTTATTGCCGAGCCAGACGCCCATGGTTAGCGCTGGACTATAACTCATCATCCAGATGTCTTTTGATTTGCCGTCGATGTCGGATGTACCCGTCTTGCTTGCAGTTTTAACCTTGCCGTGGTCAACGACCAAGCCCGGGAAGTTCCGTCCGTATAAACCGGCACGGGCGTTGTCGTCGCTCAAGATATCGGCCAAGATGTAGGAAACTTGCGGATCAATCACTTTCTTCGACTTTTTGTCCTGCCATTTTTTGATAACTTCGTTGTTGCTATTTCTTACTTCAAGCACGGTAGAGTAGGGCTTGTACGTGCCGCCGCGAGCGAGCGTTGAAAACGCGTTCACGTGATTGATTTGCTTCGTACCACAGCCACCAATAGCCGCTGCCAAGCCAACCTGCTTTTCGGCGCCTTGTGTGCAATATGGCGTGTCGCCGGCAGCATGGATAAGGTCAAGAGTCGGTTCGACGCCAGATATATTCATAGCCTTGATAGCGGGGATGTTGCGGGACAATGCTAGGCTCTTGCGGATCGAAATATTACCCTTGTATCGCAGGTCGGCATCGTGCGGGGTGTAGTTACCCGGGAATGTAGTCTTTACGTCGGGCAGCACGGTACCACTGCCATAAATATTCATGGCTGGATCTTCATGCTCTGAGAACAGCTGGGCGTACACGAGGGGCTTGATAGTGGACCCCGGTTGAATATAAGAAGTTGCCGCGTTTGTCTGACCGAAGCCTGGGTAATTATAGTCACGACTGCCCATCATGGCCACAATCTGACCCGTTTGCGTATCTTCTACGGTTGCAGCGCCGTTGTTGAACCCTGCGTATGTTGGAGTTCCTCTATATTTCGGGTTGTCTGGATTGAACATCTCGTCGAAACTTTTCTCGAGCTGTGTTTGGATACCAAGGTCGAGGGTGGTTGTGACGACGAGTCCGCCCTGGCCGACGGTTGCCTTGCCGAGTTCGGCTTCAAGCTGTGACTTGACCATTTCGACAAAATGCGGTGCTCGTATGTTTTCGAATTGGGAGGCTTTTGGCAAGATCGTGTCGAGTATCGGCTCCTCCTTAGCTTTATTTGCCTCCTCCTTGCTGATATAGCCTTGGCTAGCCATTTCGTCGAGTACCTTGTGTTGACGTGCGATGAGCGCGTCTTGCCCTGCGGGATTATACGGGTCGTAGAGCCCCGGCTGGTTCGGTATGGAGGCAAGGAGCGCGGATTGCGCGAGATTCAAATCCTTCGCATCGATACCGAAGTAGGTTTTTGCGGCGGATTCGACGCCGTTACGACGACCGCCATATGGCGACTCGTTCAGGTAGAGGTTTAAGATCTGGTCTTTATTGTACATGCGCTCGGCTTCGATTGAGAGAATGACTTCTTTTATCTTGCGCGGGATACCGGCCAGGCCGCGCTGCTGTGCTTCGTCCGGGGAGAAGAATACTTGTTTGACCAATTGTTGAGTAAGCGTCGAGCCGCCCTGCGTCTCGCCGCCGGTGTAGTTGTTGATGGCAGCACGGAGTATGCCAGTAAAGCTGACGCCGCCGTGTTTGTAAAAGTCTTTGTCTTCGATAGCGACGGTCGCTTGTTTCATATATGTGCTGATGTCGCTGCCGTCTACGACGAGCTTGTAGTCACCGAAACCCTTATCTTCCCATAAGAGCGCAGCGGATCCCCCTTCGGGTCCACGACGGTCGTAGTACTTGGTAACTGTCGTATGGACGCGTTTAGCTAGCTCTTCGGGGCGGATCGTGTCGAGGTCTTTGCGGAAATAAGCAAACAGGCCGCCGACAAACAGGACGACCAATAGGGCGGACACGCCGGCAATCTTGAGTAGCATCATGCCACCCTTTTTGCTGAACCAATACCCGGCGACGCGCTTGGGGTGCATGCGTACGACGGTTCTCTTAATGGGGTGTTTCGGGAGGGTCGCTAAATACTCCGCCTTTTTTCGGCGGTGAGTATCTTTTCTGGTGCGACGAGACTTCGCTAGATTAGCGTATACCTTTACTGCACGTGAGCGACGACGGCCTTTAACCACGAGTTATTATTCCCCCCATCCCATAAACAACATTACGAACTATTATAGCATGACCGAGACGAGTAAAATACAAATTAATTTGTATTTTCGAGACGATGTTGTGCTATCTGGCAAAGCCGGATAGCTAATACGTAAACGTAATGCATATTTTTTGATACAATTAGTATATATGAAACTATCTGAGGAATTGCTTTGGCGCGGGTTCGTCAATCAAACGACTTACGACGATATAAACGCGCTTGATGGTGGCTCTGTCTCGTTCTACTTCGGCGTCGATCCAAGTGCCAGTAGTATGACGATCGGTAACCTTGCAGCCGCTATGCTTGTGCGGCACTTTATCGAGCACGGCCACAAGGCGTACCTGCTCGTGGGCGGCGCCACCGGCATGATTGGCGACCCGGACGGTAAAAAGGACGAACGGAACCTGAAGACACTCGATGAGATAGCGGCGAACAAGGCGGCAATCTCCGAGCAGTACAAAAAAGTTTTCGCTGGACAGGCGTTTGAGCTTGTTGATAATTACGATTGGTTTAAGGATATGAATTACCTGACCTTTCTCCGTGATGTCGGCAAGCACGTGCCGTTGAGCGGTATGTTGGGTCGTGACTTTGTGCAGGCACGGTTGGGTGAGGGTGGCAGCGGCATTAGTTATGCCGAGTTCAGCTATAGCCTCATACAGGGCTACGATTTTCTGCATCTCTATCGCGACTATGGCGTCACATTGCAACTTTGCGGCGCTGATCAGTGGGGCAACTCAGTTACTGGTGTCGACCTCATCCGACGAATCGAGGGCGGCGAGGCGCATGTATTCAGCGCGCCGCTCATCGTCAATAAAACGACCGGCGTTAAATTCGGCAAATCCGAGGCCGGTGCCGTCTGGTTAGACCCGAATCTGACGAGTGTCTACCAGTTCTATCAGTTCTGGCTGAATGTCGACGATGAGGGTGCGGTTGATTACGCAAAGATTTATACTCTACTGACTCGCGAAGATATCGATGTACTTGCTGAGAAGCAAGCAGCCGATCCGGGAGCGCGTGATGTCCAAAAGACCTTGGCATACGAGGTGACGAAGCTGGTTCATGGGGAACGAGCGGCCGACAGCGCCAAGCGCGTGACGGGCGTACTGTTCGGTGGCGCGGCATTTTCTGAGTTATCTGATGATGATTTAAACCTTTTGGCGGATGAAATTCCAACAGCAGGCAAGGATGCATCTGTTGTCGATCTACTGGTAGACGGCGGCCTGGCTGCCAGCAAGGGCGAAGCCCGCCGACTTATCCTTGGCGGTGCTGTATCTGTGAATGGCGACAAGGTTCTTGACGATAAAGTCGTCGATCAGCCCTCCCTTATCAAAAAGGGCAAGAATAACTTCCTGCTTGTTCGCTAATCTAAAAAAGCTACCCCCGGGAAACCGGGGGTAGCTGGTATTCAATTGTTATGCGTGGACGATATTGACGAGAACATCATGGCCGATGCTTCCGTATGGTACCTTCTGCGTGAACTCGTGCTCGCGCACGATATTGCGTAGGTGCCGGGGTACCTGGACGGTGACCGACGCCTCATTCTTGTACAAGGAGTCGTGCTCCATCTTGTTTAGCCACCGTTGCAGCTTGGCGAAGAAGTCCGCACTGTTCGTGACGTCTCGGAATGAGACGGGCGGCAAGTCCTCGGCCTTGGTGGTGAAGTTAGTGCTGTTCCATAAACCGTTCCTGTAAGGGACTATGCCCATATCGGCCAGCGAACGACGATCGACGAAGGGGAGGTAGTGCGGTGACTTGATCTTGACCCACATGGTGTTGGGGTCGTGGAATCGGCACTTGGATTCTTCCTCGGACTGATGCTCGAAGAACGGATAGCTCGCGATGGTCTCGACGCATAACTTTTCACCCTTGTTCCAGCGCTGGACTCGCAGTCCGGGCCGGATGTCGCACAAGTTGAGCAGATCCTTGTCGGTTAAGGGACGGTCGGTTACCATTGTTGGCATAACTTTTTAACTCTTCCTCTTGGTGGGGGTTGGACTCTGGAATACCAGCTTGATTAAAATTATAACATCGATGTCCGAAAAGTCAATATTACTAGTAGACATACATCAAAAATTATTATATAGTGCTATTATGGATGAAACTTACGATGTTATGACCTATAACGGCACATTCGCCGAGGTCGCTAAACATGACAGCGAGGCGAATACGATATTCCAACACGTCTTTTATGGTATGTCTCGTCGAGCTATTGATGGCACTCTTCGCGTTGAAGATATTGGTTCCGAACCGATGCCAATGACAGGTATGTATCGGCAAAGTATCGAGGGGACAACCGCGGCAGACGCCTATCATCGTGACGGCATGACGATCGAAGAAATCAATGCTATTGATAGCGATGCGACCAATCCGCGCTTCATGCAAAACCCATTTGGTCTTAAGACTGTCGAAGACATAAAACAATATGTCGAATACTCTGACGCTCTTCAAGGCAAATACGAAGGTCTCCGCGATCCTTGGAGGCACGCCGAGGATATGCGAACAAAAACGCGTAAAGACTTCCAGCTAGTGCTCGACATGATCGAACGCAGCCCGCTCACACATAAAGACCCGCAGACAGTTATTGACCTCCTCGAATTAGAGCTAGAATTCTCTGAAATCCTCGCGACCGATCATGGTCTTCGCGAGGAAGTGCACCAGATAATTGCAGAAATGTACGCTAAATTGGCCGCACGACCTAACTCCGCTGATTCATAGATTCTCGTCGTTACTAAATACCCATTTACTTTATATCATTATTATGATATAGTAGTGATGTCCTATCCGACAACACAGTTAGGAGTTTCCCAATGGGGACTGCTGAAGTAACTACAAAATATCATGTGAGCGTCGACCTCGTGGTTGCCGTGAAGGCAGATTACGATGTGAATACGTCGTGGCTGCAAAACGTCGTGAATGCCGCTATTGCAAAGCATCCCTGGCGCGATTCGCATGAAGGAGAGCTTCTTGTACTGGAAGCATGGCCCGAGCCTCTCACGGAATGGAAAACGTTAGGCAAGCGGCTTTATACGTATAAGGTGCGGCTTCCTCTTCCTCGCACACAGTCCGAGGCTTTCGGGTTTCGAAGCTGGGGAAAGCGCGTCATGTTTGCGCTGGCGGATATGCTACCGCCCACCGAGGACTTCACAGGAGTCGACGCGGTGTTGAACTTGCGAGAAGGTCTGACGTTCTCGACCTCGCCCGCCAAGATGTACACGCCGGAAGGCGCCGGTAGTCGGAGACACTAACCCTGTTCCCAGTGGAAACCCTGCTTTCCCGATGGGGAGCAGGGTTTTTACTTTTTATTACGCTTAGACGAAATGTTATAATAGAAGCTCGATAGTGCTCAACTCAAAAGGAGGGTATATGCCTTTGTCCGATTCCGCGGTTTCACATTTGTCACCTGAAGCTGTGAATAATATCAATGAATGGCTGGATCAGCCAAAGTATGTCCAATACAAGGATGAGCTGGAGCAATTGGTTGCAGATGGGCAATGGAAACTGCTTGAAGACTCTTTTTTTAAAGTTATAGAGTTTGGTACGGGCGGTCGTCGCGGCACGACGGGCGTCGGATCAAATCGTATCAATCGCGTGACAATCGGCGAATCAGCGCAGGCACTTTGCGAGTATGCGTCCGATCATGATTCGTCGGCGGCCGAAAAAGGTGTGGTGATTGCTTGTGATACGCGTCTCAGCTCGCCTGAGCTTAGCAGGTATACTGCTCAGGTTTGTGCTGCTGCGGGCTTCAAGACATATATCTTTGACAGCTTCCGCGCGACGCCTGAGCTTAGTTTTGCCGTCAGGCACCTAGGTGCCGCAATCGGGATTGTCATCAGCGCAAGCCATAACCCGCCGGCCGACAATGGTTTCAAGGCGTACTGGAGCGACGGTGGCCAACTGGTCGCGCCTCACGACAAAGGTGTGCTGGCCAAAGCGGCGCAAATTACCGAGATTGAGGATATTGATTTTGATGAAGCAGTAAATACTGGCAAGATTATCATCATTGGCAAAGATGTCGATGATGCGTATCTGAGCGCGGTGGTGGCGCAAGCTGAAAGTGATGCGCGTGACGTAAGAATCGTGTATTCGCCGCTACACGGTGCGGGTCAGACGAATACACTGCTGACATTGCTGCAGGCTGGCTTTACGGACGTGTCTGTCGTCAAGGATCAGATGGTGCCTGATGGCAACTTCCCGACAGTCGAAAACAACAAGGCGAATCCGGAAGAGCGAGTTGCGAATGATCGCGCGGTGGCGCAAATGCTCGCCGAATCAGCGGATATCGCGATTACCAATGATCCCGACGCGGATCGGTTCGGTGTCATGGTGCGTCAAGGCGAGGAGGTCGTTTATCTTAGTGGCAACCAGGCGGCATCGTTAGCGGCGGATTTTGCACTGTCGAAATTGAGGCAAAAAGGTGAATTGACGCAAAAGCACTATGTCGCAAAAACAATCGTAACAACTGACTTGATGGCTGCATTGGCAGAACACTATGGTGCGACAATCTATGGGAATTTCTTGGTCGGGTTCAAATATATAGGTGAACTAATCCATAAAAAGGAAACCACTGATGAGATATTCGTCATGGGCGCTGAAGAGAGTTTTGGTTTTATGAAGGGCGATTATAGCCGCGACAAAGATGGCGCGGCGGGTGCGTTGACACTGGCCGAATATGCCGCTGAACTAAAGCGTGATGGCAAGACTCTGTACGATAGACTATTGGAGCTGTTCGGCGAGCACGGCCTGTTCGTGGAGCGGCTGGATAATATCCAGAGCCCGGGCGCTGATGGGTTTGAGCGTATGCAAAAAATCATGCAGGGATTGCGCACAAGCCCTCCTACTCATGTAGGTAAACAAGAGGTAACGGCTGTATTAGACTATCAGTCTCTTGAGAAAAAGAACCTTGCAACCGGGGAAACGGAGCCGATTGACTGCATCAGCGGCAACGTCGTAGTCCTGGAATTTGGCGACTATCGACGTCGATTGACCATCCGCCCCAGTGGTACCGAGCCCAAGATAAAATTCTATATTCAATGGCACGAGGATGCTGTGTCTAAAGACCTTCAAGATATTGCGACCCAATACGAAGATAACGGGCGTCATCTGGAGGGCTTATCGCGCGAACTCGAAGGTATGCTGTTCTCGTAACTTTCGTACCCGGAGTGATTGTTCGTCTCGCCTGCTTATGCTTGCTCGTCCTGCACGAACAACTCTACTCAATGGTGGAGTTGCTCTATGACAAGCAGACATGTTCGGGCGCTGACTCCGACATGTCTGCTTGTTGCATTCTCTTTGTTAGAATGAATACATGAACTTATCTACGTCGCTAGGGGCGGTAAAGGGAGTTGGTGAGAAGACCGCCGAGCAGTTGCGGCTGGCCGGTTTGCATACCGTGGATGATTTGCTTACATTTTTGCCGCGGACATACGAAGACTTTTCCGAGGTTACCCCGATAGGGAGTCTTCAGCCGGGTAAGCGTACGATCCGCGCGCGTTGCGAATCTGTTACTACTAAACGCGTCCGTCGCGGCATGACGGTTACGACAGCGACGTTGGCAGACAAGACCGGCAAGCTACAAGCGGTATGGTTCAATCAGCCCTACCGCGTGAAGCAGCTGGAGGGCGGCGAAGAGTTTTATTTTTCTGGTAATTTCGAGTTCAGCTATAACCGCTATCAATTAACTAATCCGAGCGCCGAAAAAGTAAGTGAGGTCATGCCCACCTCACACGAAACCCTTGCTGTCCCAGACTTGTCTCGACCGGCTAGAAACAATTCTGGATCTAGCGATGTTTCACGTAAGACGGGCATCTCGACCGACAGAATCGTGCCTGTTTATCGAGCGGTTAAAGGATTGAAAAGCCAGCTGGTTCGCAAGCTACTAGTAGAGCTCAGGCCATTCATGACTATGCTGCCCGACCCGCTACCGGACGATATCGTGAAGCGGCAGCAGCTATTGCCGTATGCCGACGCATTGCTGGCGCTGCATTTTCCAGAAAGTGGTGATGATGTGGAGCGCGGGCGAGAGAGGCTGGCTTTTGACGAGTTATTCAACCTACTGCTGGCAGCGCAGCTGAACAAACAAGCGAACTCCGGGCTGACTGGTTGGCATATTCCGTTTAGTGGAGATGTTGTCAGGCATTTCGTAAGCGAACTACCGTTCAAGCTAACCGACGCACAACGTCGTGCGGCATGGGAGATTATTCAAGACTTCGAAAAGGACACACCTATGAACAGGCTTCTGCAAGGCGATGTCGGCAGCGGCAAGACGGTTGTCGCTGGTCTTGCTGCCCGGCAAGCAGCAAGCGCTGGGTTCCAATCGGCTATCATGGCCCCGACGGAGATTTTGGCGTCACAGCATGCTGAGACGCTTTCTAAGCTGCTTGAACCGTTCGGCGTGTCGGTCGGACTGTTGACTGGAAGCGTCAAGGGCAAGGCGCGCGAGGCGCTATACAAGCACATCGCCGACGGTAGTGTTGACGTGGTGGTGGGTACGCATGCTCTCATACAAGAGGCGGTGATGTTTCATAAGCTCGGCTTCGTTGTTATTGACGAGCAGCATCGTTTCGGCGTGGCGCAGCGACAAGAACTGTTGAAAAAATCTGAGCATATGCCACACTTACTTGCGATGACGGCAACGCCAATTCCGCGCAGCCTTGCGCTGACGGTCTACGGTGAGTTGGATATTAGTATCTTGAACGAACAGCCGAAGGGTCGCAAGCCTATTATTACGAAAATATGGTCGCCAAATAGTCGGGCGCAACTCTATGCTTTGTTGGAGGAGCAACTAGTCGCTGGGCGGCAGGCCTATGTTATCTGCAGTTTGATTGATGGCAACTCACAAAATGACCTGAAGAGTGTCCAGGAAGAATACAAAAAGTTGCATGTCGGTCCCTTTAAACATCGTCAGATCGGACTCCTCCATGGCAAGCTAAAGTCAGCAGAGAAAGACGCGGTGATGGCAGACTTCGCGTATGGCAAGACCGATATACTGGTCAGTACGACGGTGGTAGAGGTGGGCGTCGACGTACCAAACGCGACAGTTATCCTTATTGAGGACGCGGATCGGTTCGGTTTGGCGCAACTTCACCAGTTACGTGGCCGTGTTGGGCGTTCGGAGTTGCAGAGTTATTGCTACCTGATGATGTCAGATAGCAGCGCGCCAAGCAAACGGCTGCGTGAGATAGAAAAATCAAACGATGGATTTTATCTGGCAGAGGTTGATATGAAGCTTCGTGGTCCCGGTGAGATTTACGGTCGCGCACAGCATGGTGAGTTGAACCTACAGGTGGCGACGCTTGGGGATACGATGCTTATCTCGCGCGCGCAAAAAGAAGCCAAGGCTTTCGTACAGAGTGGCCATGATTTGGTACAATATAAGCAGTTAGCGAAACAGGTTGAGCGGTACCAGCGTTTAACCAAGCTAAATTAACGGCGATTTATGAGCCCTTCTATAACCTATAATCTAAAATCTACACATTAGTCCGTATATGTATTCAGGTACCACATTACGAAACAAATCCGGGCGTGTTATGGGCGTCCATCAGCGGATTGATCGCCTGGCGCGGCGAGAATTATCGTCGCTTATTCATAGACGTCGTTTTTTTCCGACGGTCAAAGAGATTTTGCATTTTGAAGGTCTGAATGGTCCCGACGGAGTGAAGCGCAAGAGTCCCGGGCAGGATGAACCGTGGCACTACCTAGATCCGGCAGATCCGAACGACAATGATTTGCGCCGCATAATACACGATCATATGCATAACCTAACAACAGCACTTATAGGGAGTAACAGAGAGCGTGCAGCCTTTGAAGCGGCATGGCTGGCGCATGCGATTACTGACGGCCTGACGCCCGCACACCATTATCCGCTGGAAGAGAAGTTAGAGGAGCTACGCGGCGGGGAAGGTCTGGAGACGCGCAATACGGCAGGCAAGAAGATTGTATTGCCCGGCAAGACGCGTCGTCATCAGTTGCGCAACAACTGGGAGTTTTGGGGTGCGAAGGGTGTCATGACGACGCATATCGCATTTGAGTTCGGCGTTGCGACGACACTTGCCGCCGGACGATTACAGGATACGACTCCGAGTAATCATGACCTGGATCGTGTACTAAAAGATGGTTTCATGTCGCATTTCGACGAGGCGTTGGAGCGTATCGCTAGTCTGGAACTATACGAAGAGTTCACTCGTTCCGGCTGGACCCGCCGCTTGGCACGCGACACCAAGGGGAAGCTTGTGCCCGAAATCGTGCGCGCCGTGACGCTTGCGTGGTATTGCTGCGCTGTTGAGGCTCGTGGGGAGAGCGAGTCGTGAATCTTCGGATTATCGCCGGCAGCTTGGGCGGAAGGACGATTGCGTCGCCTGACGGTACCCGAACGCATCCGATGAGCGAGCGGATTCGAAACGCCCTATTCAACAGCCTGGGTGATAATGTGCGAAACGCGTATGTTCTTGACGCGTTCGCCGGAACCGGTGCGGTCGGGATTGAAGCCCTTAGTCGTGGTGCGGAATTTACAACATTTATAGAGCGTGATCGATCGGCACAAAAAGTGTTGTCAGAAAACATTGAACTACTGGGACTATCAGATGTAACAAAGCTGATTCGTGCGTCCGTAGCGGCCTGGTGTGAGACATATGACGGTCCGAAATTCGACCTGATTTTTGCCGATCCACCGTACCATGACCCCCAGTTTTCCACAGCTATGAAGCTAACGGGGCTTTTAAAGCCGAACGGGCTTATGGTATTATCTCATGCAGGAAGAAGTGAGAGTCCGACTTTACCTGGAGTTGTTGTGGTGGACAATCGTGGATATGGAGACGCGGCGCTCACTTACTTCCGCCTAGAGAAGTAGATATGCCTGAAAAGGCGTTATTTTTTATTTCGATTATAAAAATCTTCGAGTGATTGTTCGGGGATAATATCTGAGTATTCTTCGAACTTATCCTGATCCATCGGACGGCAGTTTTTGCATGGTCGGTAACCGCGTAAGATCGCCTCTCCCATGCTCTGGAAGAATATACGACTCTCTCGTTTCATGCGCATGCCGGATTTGCACTCAAGTCTGCCGAATATCTTGCCAGCTCGCCACCCCGCATATTCGCCTGGTGTTTCGGTCAGTTGTTCTTCGCCGTTCACCACGACTTTGTATTGTTTATTCCTTTCCATCGGATAAATTCAGATTTCTAAAGCAAGAAGTATAGTCTTTGTTTTCGGGGTTGTACGGATCGGGCATAGGATCCGGGGAGTTGCCGCTTCTATCGTCTGCCGCTTCGGCGGAGGCAAACCGGGTATAGTATCTTTGGTCGTACCCCTTTTCGAGTACCTCGGTCGGATCAATATTGCGGCGGTGTGTGAAGTATGACTGAATCGCAAGTGCGCCAGACCAAGTTGCTAATTTTATAAATAATGGCGACGCATATATTTCGCCATTTCGCACAGCGTGGGGACAGCCGCCTCCCGTTTGCATTGCTTTGCGGGCGAGTGCGTCGAGTGTGGACGAACTAAAAGCAATACGAGCTGCCTCTTCGGGCGATACGGATCCTCCGCGATCAAATTCATCATGCAGGAAGGCCTGTGTATCTATCAGACCCTCTTCTACGATACCAGCAGGCCGGACATAGAGGTCGTTGCCCACTTTATATCTTCCGCCCAGGCTGTGGCAAAAATAATTCCCAAGCCAGAAATCGACTTTACTTGCCAGATCACTGGGTCCCGGCTTTTTCATGAAATGGAAAAAATCATTGGGTTCAAGTGAAGTTGCGCTGTTGACGTATTCGGCCGATGCGGTCATCGCCTTTGCTTGTTTATATGAATTTGCCATAGCTGTATTCTAGAGGGTTCATCTGGGGCGGGCAAGCATAAGGGCGAACCTGCGCTCTTGAGAACGCGAGAAAGGGCTTGGCGCAGAAGCCCGAGGGGCGCCATGTTCACCTTTTGCGAAGCAAAAGTAGTGAAGAACTACTCTTTTTGCTCGGCAGGTACCAAACAAAAAAACCGACCTACGGGTCGGACTTTTGTTTGGTACGCGAGAAAGGACTTGAACCTTCACGCCTTGCGGCACTAGCTCCTAAGGCTAGCGTGTCTACCAATTCCACCACTCGCGCGTATATATAACTCAAATGTACTCAGTAGTTTATTGTCTTTGCGGACTCACGCTAGCGTGTCTACGACTATTTGCGTTCAACGCAGACCACCGCTCGCGCGTATAACGAATACTATAACAAATTTCTCTTCTTGAGACTAGTGTTCGAAAATTACAATGCTTGTGCTATTATAGTGACAAATGAGTAAAGTTTCGCAGTACTTGAATGAGCACCTGCAGGGAGAGGTGACAACTAACCAAGCTGTCAGACGGCGCTTCTCGACGGACGGCAGTATTCTTACGGTTATGCCGGATATGGTGGTTTATCCGAGGGTAACAAGCGACCTGCGCAAGGTTGCGCGTTTTTCATGGCAGTTAGCCGAGAAAGGTCACAAGCTACCGATTACGGTTCGTGGCGGAGGCAGCGATCAGACCGGTGCGGCGATTGGCTCTGGTGTCATTATCAATACAACTGCTCACATGGACACGATCTTCGAGGTAGATGCCAAGCAGAAGCTTATACGCGTGCAGCCAGGCGTTTCGTTTCGAGCACTCAATCAAGCGCTGCAGCTATATGGACTGACTATTCCATCCTATCCAGCGTCGCATACGTTTAGCACCATTGGTGGTGCAATTGCCAACAATGCTAGTGGTAGCATGTCGGGCAAATATGGTTCGACGTTGCAGTGGGTAAAGCAGCTGGAAGTTGTGTTGAGTAACGGCGAGGTCTTGCAAACTGGTCGCTTGAACAAGCGCGAGCTGGAGAAGAAGAAGGGCCTGCAAACATTCGAGGGCGAAATCTATCGCAATATCGACAATCTGATTATCGACAACGATGAGCTTATTGATTCTATCGCTATCGACGTGCGAGACAATGTCGGCTATAACATCGTTGATGTCAAACGACGCGATGGATCAATTGATTTGACTCCGCTATTCGTTGGTAGTCAGGGAACGCTGGGGATTGTGTCTGAAGTAATCCTACAGGCTGAACCGTTTTCACTGGATCCACTCGTGGGCGCGATTGCCTTTCCTGATTATGAATCAGCTCGCGATGGAATCGACATTCTGAGTGCGCTGAACCCGGCAATCTTGGAATACGTTGACGGTCGAATCCTGCAGCAAGCAGTCGATAACGGCAACAGCTATCAGTTCTATACGGAGGCGCTGGATAACGATAATATCGCCGCGGTACTAGTGATGGAATTTCATGAAAGCGGCGGACATGCTAAAAAGAAATTGGCCAAGAAAATCGCCAAAGCCTTCGAGGACAAACCGGCTTTTGTCGTGTTTGAGGACAGCCAGGACAAGATTGACGATCTCTATCTCATAGCAGCATTGCCGACGCTATCGCTTATACCAGAGAAAAGCAACTACAGCGACCCCGGAGCGTTATACGGTGCGTATGTACCGTCGGAGCGTCTAGAGGATTTCATGAAGTCGGTTGAAAAGCTGGAGAAGAAATACCACGTTCAATTGCCACTTAGTGGTCGTGCAACCCAGGGCGTGTATCATGCACGGCTACTCCTTGACATGGGAAAATCAGCCGACCGCCACAAGGTTCTTAAGCTATTAGCTGAATGGTCTGCGATGGTGGCGGCACATGGCGGTCATCTAATAGGCGAGGCTGGCGAGGGTAGGTTGAAGGCAATCTTTGCTTACAAGGAAATCGATACTGACGTCAATCAGATGTTTGCTGCAATTCGCGACATCTTTGACCCTATGGGGACAATGAACACGGGCGTAAAACAGCCCACGGATCTCAAAAAGCTCGTCGAGAGCGTCCGCAATGATTATGACGGGGCCGACTTTGCTGCATTTGTCGAAGGCGACTAGCCGGCAGCTATACGAGTAAGATTATTCACATCCACACTGCTCGGTGACGGCCATAATGAGACTATGGCGAGAGATACCAATAAGCTTGCTAACGAAGTTTTTTTAGACGAGCATGGGGTTATTCATGTCGTGTATCATGGTCAGCAAAAGGCGGGCGAACTACAGGCGACAATCGATCGAATCCGAAAGATAATAGATATATTAGTCAGCAGCGACCGACCAGTACGACTGCTTGCTGATATTCGGGATCTGAGCGGTTACGAACAGCCTGCACGGCTCGTGGATATGCATGCACGGACGATTCTGCCGTTTTGGAAGATGGCATTCGTGACGACTCACGAACACCCGGAAGGCGAAGAAGTTTCGCGAAAACTCACGCATATGTCTGGGCGTAAAAGTGAAATCCGGTATTTTCAACGTGAAGATGACGCTGTCGGCTGGTTGAGCTTTATGCGGCGCACGAGAGGAGATCAATCGCACCCTAACCCGTTAATATCATGATTAACGATTTGGGGTGCGAGAACAGAGGGGTCCTCGCGGCTTGCTTTTAGGCAAGCCAGTAGGCGGGAGCACTGCCTCGGGGAATCACACGCTCGGCCGGCACTGCTGCCGGAGCTGGTGAAGTCTGTGCACGAAGCATGATTGCCTCCGCCCATGAGTCCCACTCGCCTTGATCGACGAACTCGTCGCGGACGATGACGTCCAGCTGGGTGACGCTCACTCCGAGGTAGCGGGCTACCGTGCAAAGACTCTGTGCGGCGACGTCTTGGACGTCCGCGATGTCTTTGCTGTACGCGATGAACGCCGAGCCACCTTGGGCGACGTAGTACTTGACGCCTTCGATGTTCAATAGGGCCGTGATACCGCGCCAGTCCATCGGTCGCGCTGTTTCGATCTGGAGCGTGTCTGAATATTGACTCAGGCCCTTCACGCAAACTTTCACGATTACCTCTCTGTCCGAATTGAAGCGATACATACTGTACCGCGGAGCGTAGCCGGATAAGGCTATACGTATATTATAGAATAAAGTTATAATAAAATCAACTTACTGGCTATAATAAAGCCAATTAAAAGCCGATCCGAAGATCGATTCTTTAATTGGTATAGCAGAAGGTAGCCATCTTGAACCTCTACCTTATGAACGAAAATACGCCGCCCCGAACCGCAGGGACGACGTAAGTTCGTATGCGTTCGAGACGGCGCGGTCAGCGTCGCTACAGCGGGGAAAGCGTGAAGTTGTCCTTGTCACCCATGACGGTAAACGTCCAGCACCTCGGAACAGGTGGCTCTGCATAAAGCGTGAAGTGCAGGGGCGGATCTTCGTTGGACGGGTCGAGTGAGTACCTGCCTTCCACCCTGCCGATGCCGTTTGCACGGCCGGTGATATGGACGCGCAACCATCCCTGCTCGGTAAAGCCCCACAGTACGTCCACGTCCTTTGGCACGATGTTCGGCCGTAAAACTTGTTCGATGAGGGGCTGGCGCAGAGCGGCGGTCATCAGGTTGATGGCCGTCATCGGGATGGAGGTAACTCGTGCGCTCCCAGTGTTCTTGTCTGACATGTGCTATCCTACTCCCTGAGTTGGCCCCTTTCGGGGTGTTAACACCTTGTTAACAATTAAGTTCATTATAGCATAAACATAATAAAAAAGCAATAGTTGCGTAGTAACTCACCACCTTTGCAACACATCTTGATTCAAAAAAGGTAGGCGTCC
>CAZQVE010000003.1:0-129834 GCA_964596695.1 uncultured Candidatus Saccharibacteria bacterium
CAACCGGAGCGGCTAGCGCCGCTCGCGAGTGTTGCGTTTTGGATTGGAATCTAAGAGTTCTACCATCAACTAACTACTGTACAAATCAAAGATTTGACAGTAGTCGAACACCGGATTGAGCCGCCCTGCGGCTATCAATCCGGGTTCGGTCCCGGCTGAGGAACCAAAGAAATAAACCCATCGCATGGATGGGTTTATTTCTTTGGTGACCCATACCAGTGAGAGTTTACACCTCATCAAGCAAGAAGGTAGACGCTGGAGAGAGATATTAGACCCGATGTACAGAGAGTATAAATTACAGATAGAGAGACGTGATTAGTATATTCCCAGCCTGAATGTACACCTAGTAGTAGAAGTATAAGTAAGTATCTAAGTCTTTTAGATGTTTGTTTGTGTTTCTATGTTTTATTCTGATGTGGGGTACGGGAGGGGCTGACAAGTTTAGCCTTAGTATTAACTTACGGATTGATATGTATATGAGGGCAAATTATGACAAGTCATGCTATTGAAAAGTATGGACATAACAGTTGCCTGTCTGGTTATGCTATGAACCACAGGTCAATAAGTGTATTGTTAAATAACAATGTAGTTATTTGTCAAATATAAGGATAAGCAGTATAATGAATGAAAGTATGCTACAAACACAAAAAGCTGAAGATAAGTTAGTAAAAATCAAGTTTGACGGTCAAGCCCATCAGGTTGATGCACAGGTATTTATTAGTACGCTGATAAACTTTTCTGAAGTTGTTAAAGAAGTGAATCGTGAAAGTGGCTCAGATAAAAAGATTGAAATTAAAATTGTCGCCACCGAAAAAGGTAGCTTCGATGCTCACTTAATATTGCAACAGTCTGTAAATGCTGTACAGGCAGAACTAGCTATGCAGCCAGTAGCAACCATTGCTAGTGTTGTTGCTGTTGTAGCTGGTGTATACGGCTTTAGGAAATGGCTATCCACCAGGAGTATTGATAAAACTGAGCCGCAACAGGATAACAGTATAAAAGTTATCGATACTGACGGAGACAGCATCATTGTTATGGGTGATGTTTATAACATCTACAATAACAATCAAGGAGTTAACGATGCGGTTTCTAACAGTTTTGCAACCCTACAGGAAGACCCATCAATTACGGGCTTAGAGATATCCGATGAAAGCAAGGTTCTATTTAGAGCAGAAAAAGAAGATTTCGATAGCCTTTCTACAAAAGTGGTAGTAGAAGATGAGAACACCAAGAAAATCATAAAAGAAGCGGCAAACTTAACTATCAACAAGATTGTTTTTGAAGGTGCTGGTAGAAAATGGGACTTTGTTTACCAAGGAAACAACATTAGTGCGAATATAACTGATGCTGATTTTTTCAAGCAAATTGATAATGGAGAAAGTTTTGCCAAAGGCGACCAGCTACAGGCAGACTTGGAAATTACACAAATCTTAGATGAGTCACTGCGAGTTTACCTAAATAAATCTTATACAGTAACTAAAGTAATAAAGCACATACCCAGAGACAGCCCTGAACAATTAGACATACTCACTGAGTATTAATGAATGCCATAAGCATAACATAAGCAAAGAACGAAAAGCTTACACCGTTTACCTCTGTAAATCGGCGATAATCTAGCAGTTTTTGGTTATGTAAATATATACAATATTACGACTTTTTCTTATCACCCCTAAAGGTCTTAAACAATAGATACACAGCTATAGAAAAGACTAAGATACCACCTAATACCAATCCTCCAATTACTAGTTGTTGGTTGGTGCTTTGTTGCTGCTGTTGTAATTGGAGTTGCTGCTGTTGCAATTCAAGCTTCTCTTGCTCTAGGTTATTTTGCTTTTCTTGTTGAGCTTGGTTAGCATTTCGCTCTTGAGCTTCACCAAAAGACTCTACAAAGTTATCTGCTTCTTCCTGTGTCATTTTGTTATCTCCTTTCAAATAAAAACGACAACCCCTCACTAGGGTTGTCTAGACTCAACAATCAGGTTTGAACCTAACTGCGTTCGCAAGGAGTTGCCGTATTTACGGTTCAAACTAAAGACTTGTTGGTCTTAATCTCTAATTGTTGAATCTAGACTATTTCATTATATATCAAACATGCTCTGAAAATACCCCCATGTTGCGTAAGTCACCTCTGGGGCTGATTCGAATCTTGCGTTTAAAACTAAAAAATGAGTATCAGTACGTCTCGAGAATTAAAAAAGGCTGTTTTTCCAATTTATATCTACCAGCCAGTTGCTCGCTCAATTAAACCTTCGCAAAGTCTTTTCAGTGAGAATATGCCTTTACTAACCTCGTTATATACATCTGGATTGTCAGGGTCTTCGATGGAGGCATTTCCATCTAGCATGAAATGGGCACTTTTATGTCGAACCGTTCGTAGCTTACGAGATGCTGTACCTGAGAAGCTGCCTAGGTCATGAAATATGTCTGGTCGATTAGAGTAAAGCTCGTTAATGTAAGCATTCATATCCGTGTTCACATTGTTAAAATATAGCTCAATAATTTTCCAATACGACAATACTTGATAATACGGTGTTTCGGCTAACCTAGCCTGTCGATAGTGTGCCAACGCCGCCCATTTTTTCTCGGTGAAAGAATTTGGGTCAAGATGACGAATCATGTTATCAATTTGCTCATGTCCGTAGTGCATATGGACGTATTTCTCGGCAGGTTGATTCGTAGATGGTGCTGGGTGTGCAGTCCCCACCCAAAGTCGAGGATTTATGTACGTGTTGCTTGTTGCGTAGCAAAGAAGACTTGCAAACCTATGAGCAACTATGTGTCCATCGAAGTCGTCATTGTCACACTTGAAAATTGTCCTAGGCATTACAGTTCGCACTTCACCCATAGTCTCTTGCTGTACTTGATTTATCCAAAGAATTTTTCTACCAAACAATTCAAAGTGATGGTACAAGTCATATGCATCATCGCCACTTATAAATAAGTGTGTGTCATATGCTGTTGTTTGATAATACGAGCTACGTTCTAGGTACGGAAATGCCTCATCTACAATTTGTTGAATCGTGACCTGTGGCAAACCTTGCTGCATAAGCTTTTAAAGGCTTTTCTTTTCGTAATCAACTGAGGGTTTTGGGGGACTTTGAGGTTGTGGGTTTTCACTAAGTTTCACCGTTTCCACTGACGCACGTGGTGGATTTGCATCGTTTTTCACTGATTCTGTAGAGGGTTTTGGTAAATGACTGGTTAATGGTTCAACATACGATTCATCTGTATCAGACATAGGTGCTTACTCCTTTTAAGATGGTTACAATTCCAAACGAAATAACTAATAAAATTGCTGCGACAACTTGCTGATTATATTTACGGCTATAAATTTTATTAAAATCCTTATTTGCTTGTGCGTAGCTTTTTGATAGCCAGTTTGCAAAGACCTCACGAGTCATATTCGGTTGTTCTGTCAGGCTTAATATCATTTCGTCTGGATTGAGTGGTGTCGGTGATTTAGCGATATGCATAGAAACAATTGAAACGATAATTGATGCAAAAGCTAATACTATTGCAGCAACATATGCGGCAATCGCTAATGGATTTTCAAACTTTGGTAACGCTGTAATTATCTGAAGTAAAACTACTGCTGCCGCAATCAAGAATCCCGCTTTAGTCTGCAAGAAGGTCACTTCAGATGTTCGCTTATGCACCTTGTCTTTAAAGTGGTTCGCTAGGTCTATCCAGTTTTGCTCTCTGCTGTTCGGGTTTTTATCTTCTGCCATATTATCGTCCCTCTACTATTGCTATCTCTTCTAGTGAGAGGTCATAGAGTTCGTAGACCACTTTATCAATCTCGTGGCTTGTTGTTTGGATTCTATTATCCAACGACTGTAATTCAGTTTTATACTTGTCAAACAGCTGCAGAAGCTCGTCTTTTTGAGCAAGCGACAATTTAACCTTCAGTAATTTTATGAAATCAGTAAAGTCCAGAGTCCACCATTTATTTAATTTTGTTGACCACTTCTCAATTTCAAATTCACTAGCAACAATCTGCTTAAAGGCATTGTCTTTATTTTGGAGTTCAGTTGAAAGCTCCAACATACTGTCAGCACTATCTGCAAGAAGCTCGTTAGTCATAAGTTGTAACGGAATTTGAATATCTGCTATGTTCCCAGCATTCACATTCATATAACCACCAGCCATTGAAAGCTGGCTATTCTCTTGTTTAAAGAGATAGCTTACATATCTAGAGTTTAATAAAGCTAAGAGCGACTTGAGGGCAGTATCGCTACTGTCTTTGCAGTATATGACAGCTGTTGACTTAGCGGGCAGGTATTCATCACTATGTGAATATGTCGCCTCAATTCGGAGTGCCATTCCTGCGACAATAATCTTGTTAAGCTTATGCCACTCCTTCTCTTTAAGTTGATTCACATCAACATAAGGATATTTATACCTATCTTTTATATAATTCATAGAATTTACACCCCAGCTGGTGGTATAGGGGTCGATAGTTCCAGTGTTTATGATTTTGCCAGATTTTGCACTTTCATTGTCGCTTATAATTTCCTTTAACTCGTAAGCTTCAGCTACGGTTGCTGCTGCAGCAGTATTGAATAGACTTCCAAGCTTGGCAGTTTTTACCTTGTACGTGACTTGCGTGGTGCTGTTAAGTAACAGTGCCCAGTTTTCTGGTAGGTCTGTATTCTTGACTGTTAGCTTACTGATAACCTCTTTTACACCCTCAGCTACTGTCAATGGTTCAGAAACTTTATCCTTTTTGATATTTGTAATGACGGGATATACATCTACATCAAATACACCTTCTTTTGTGACGTCAGTTAAGCCTACAAGCCTATGATTATCGTTAATATATTTACGAAGTGTTTTAGCATATGGAGCACTCAATATTTTGTTGGGCATAATCATTGACGCATAGCCGCCAGACTTTAAAATATGCACACTCTTCTCGATGAACGGAACAAATAAGTCCCAGTTGCCTTTGGCTGTTTCATAACTCTCAGCCAACCAGCTTCGCTCCTCTGGCACATTTTTTGTCATGCTCTCAGAATCAACATAGGGCGGATTCCCAACAACAACATCAAAGCCACCGTTTTTGAATATATCAGCAAACTCTTGCTGCCAATCAAATGATTTATTACCAGCTATGTTCGGGTCATCAATCAGACTGTTACCACACTTAATGTTTCCGTCTAGGGCTGTCAGTTTTTTGCCTTTTTGAGCAGTCTTGAGCCATAGTGACAGCTTGGTAATTTCTACCGACTCTTCATTCAGGTCAACGCCATAAATGTTGTTACGCAGAATGTCGCGAACATATGTATCACTACTAAATAGCGAGTTCCCAACAATATCGCTAACACGCTTGTTTTCAGCAAGCAGGTAGTCAAACACGTACACCAAGAATGCACCAGAGCCACAGGCGGGGTCTACTACTTTAATATTCTGCAAGAAATCCTGATACTTGCTGTAGGCTTGCTTCTCACGTTTCTCATACGTCTTATCTGTGATGTCACCTTTAAGCCCGAACTCATTCTTAAATTTCTCTTCATGCTCACGGAGATATGCACCAAGTGAGTTGTCTACTATGTATCTAACGATGTAATCAGGCGTGTAAAAGATACCGTCTTTTTTGCGGCGAGATACTGCAAGCGATTCAATGTTTTGACTCTCACGAACCTTGCTCTTAATTTCTTCGAGGTCACTAATTGACTGTTCAAAGATATGTCCAAGAATGTTAACGCTCAAGTCTTCTGAAAAGTTGTATGTCCCGAGTTCAACCACCTTGCGTAGTGGGGCATCAGTAATGCGTAGATTGTTCAGTGTCTCGTCATGCTTGAATAAACCACCATTGTAGCCGTCAGGTATTTCTAGCTTTTCGCTACCAACGTCAATTGCTTCAAAAAAGCCTTTGAGCGTATTCCATAAACTACCTCCAAAAGTAGAGCTATCTGCAGCTTTAATGACACGCTGTAAAGTATTATCTGGTAATAAGCCTCTGTCTTCTGCGAAGGCTGCAAACACAATACGGTCTACAATCTTTTGAGCCTTCTCAATGCCAATGTCTATATTGTCTCGGACGTTCTCATTATTTGAGTAAATGTCACGGAGTAAATCAAGTCGAGCTTCACGATAAACTTTGTAAAACTTCTTCCCGATATTCTCTTGCTCTATTCGTATATCACTAAGTAGTGCTTCGGTTTTGCTTGCACCCTTGCTGGTCGTGAAATTATCGTGCTTGAGCAGTGCATACCAAGTCTTGAATAGTATGTAGTCATCATCAGGGTTTACTAGGTCATCTAATGTCCACGCTTCGTAATCAAGCAAGTTGTCATGATACAAACGAAACTCCCAGAAGTTGCTGACAATAACGAACGGACAAGCTCTATATTGAGCCTTGTATTTAAAGCCCTGCTGTACAGGTGACATATTACCCTCACGCCTCTGGGGGCGGTCTAGGTCTATTGCAGCACCTTTAAGTTCTACTACTGCTACGGTGTTGCGTATGTCGTTAGCGGTGTCGGTGTAGCTAATAACTGCATCTGGTAGCTGTCCTTTATCTGTAGTTGCTTTAGGCTCAAAGCTAAATGGTGATGCTGGTTTTTCTTTGTAGCCTAAAATAGCCTTGAAGAACTGCTGATTGTATTCCTGTTCACGAGAGGTTTCTTTGTCACGCTTTAGAGAGCCATTGTGATAATCTTCATGCCACTCCTTGACTATCTCAATAAGAGGTTTGATTTCCTCTGTATCTATTTGTTGTGCGATACTCCGTAGTTTGTTTTTTCCGAACAGGTTAGCCATATAGATATATTATGGCACTTTTAGATGTTTTATAACAGTCTACGAAACTGTCAAAACACACGTTTTAATATTTGAGATGGACTCATAGTCGTTTTAGAAATAAAAACGCAAGATTCCAATCAGCCCCAGGGGAGAGATTGACAATGTTGGGGTATTCTAGCTGGCTACACCTGCTAGCATAAATCTGTTGACAAAGCTATACTGTTGTTGTATATAATACAACACATTTTTGTCAGGGGTGGTATCTGTTGTGTGGGGTATTGACTTTTTGCTTATGGTTTGATATAATACTCAGCATAGTATTGAGCAAATTGAATCAGTTTAGTTCAACTCCACTCAACAACATAGCCCACTAGGTGAATCACCTCGAATCGGGCATTTTTTAATTTAAGCGAGATTTGTGTCTCGTATGTGGGGCTTGCTATATCTAAAAATAACTAATGACCATGAAGTATGCCTCAATATGAAGGTGTCAGTTTGGTGTTCTCGGAAGGAGAATACTTGTGCATATAAAGAAGCTTAAGAAAGAACGCTTCACCCTACTCAGGGTGCTGCAATTTGTCTACGACAAGTTCACGGAGTTTGAGACACATGTTGTGTTGTCAGCCGAAGATGCGACTCGTGGGCGTAAGGCTCTCAAAGAACTTGAGTATGTAGCTTTGAAGAGCGTAAACATGAAACGGTAGTCTTATGGACGGCAGCATAGTAAGCCAATATTTGGGCGAAAATGTGCGTGAATTAAAGAAATCTAAACCTAGTAAAGAAGCTATTGAAAATGCTAGGTTTTTCCTCTCACTTTTTAAGCAATTTCGATTGCTACAACAGAGGTAGAAGAGTATAATAATAAGTGGCTACAATTTAATGACATTAGTTTCGGGTACAGACGGCGACCTCTGTATTTCCTGTCATTAGGAAGTAGCCACAGGGGTCGCCTTTTGTGTACCTAAAGCTAATCAAGGAGATTGAAAAATGAATGACAATAAAAAGTAAAAGCCATAGCACTCTGTCGAGTATCTACGGTCAAACAAGGTGTTGAAGGGTCTAGCCTAGAAGCACAAGAAACTAGAGTGTATGATGCAGCTTCACTATTTAATGCAGAGATAGTTAAGTTTTGGAGTATCACACAGTCCAGTCGTAAGGGTAAAAATTACCAGCGTAAAGACCTGATGGAGATGCTTGCCTTTGCTAAGTCAGACAAGAATATTAAGTACATTATTGTTGATGAGCCAGACCGCTTTATGCGTGATTTAGAGATGTACTATCACTGGAAGGTAGAGTTTAGAGAGAAGGCTGGAGCAAAGCTGGTTTATGCTAAGAAGCCGCATCTAGCCGAAGATACAAGTATGGTTGCAACAATGGAAGAAATGATTGATGTCTTTCGTGGTGAAGCAGCTAATCAAGAACGTATCACCAAGACAACTAGCAACATGCAGTCACGAGTTGCCTCAGGCTATTACCCAAGTAACCCGAAGGCTGGTTATCAACGTACTGATGTTAGAGGGCTCCATTCCCCAAAAGAGCCTGAATGGTCAATGTTAAGGTCTGGGTTTCTGCAAGTTCTAGAAGGCATACCTATCAAAGAAGTAGTAGCTGGAATAAACGCAGCTGGCTATAAGCGTAAGTCTGGTAGAGGTCTCGATGCAGGTCATTTTAAAGTGATGCTACAAGACCCGTATTACGCAGGAATCATACAGATGTCTGACTGGAAGATAAACCCTAAAGGTTTGCACAAAGCTATGATTACACCAGAGCAGCATGAGACTTTAAAACAAATCGCTAAAGGAGCTGTATATAGACAACGCAAGCAGTTCAACCCAGACTTTCCCCTATCAAAGATAATGGAGTGCAAGGAATGTTCTGAAGCTGGAGCTGAACACCCTTTGCTAGTAGGCTATGACCATAACAACGGTAAAGCTGGAGACAAGCGAAAGTTCTACAAACGCTATCGTTGCAGGGCATGTAATCGCAATATTCTTAGAGATGAGTTACATAACAAGCTTAGTGACTCGCTACTAGATTTGGAACTGGCTAAAGATAGAATAAGTGACTTTATCGGAGCTTTACGGCACGTTTGGGAGCAAGAGCAAGCTTTATCCTATAACACCACCGAATCGCTTCAGACCCGTCTTAAAACCCTAGATAATGACAGAAAAACAGTGATTTTAAAGCAGGTTCGGGGAGAGCTAGCAGCTGATAGGGCTGATTTAGCGTTAGATGCATTAGATGAACAAATTAGTGACATCAAGGAGCAACTGGAGTCAATCTCCACCATAGAGAAGGACTTCGTGGAGTTTGTTGAGTTTGCAATAAATACAGTTGAAGGTTTTAGGCAAAAGTTTTGGGAGCTAGACCAAGAACATCAGAGGTGGTGTAAACAATTGATATTTCCAGAGGGTTTTTCAGTGACTCGTGATAAAAAAGTTTACACCCGCAAAATTAGTGAGTTTTACAGAGTAAACAAAAACGCCCCGAAGGACGTTTCTGCTGATTTTTCACGTATGGTGACCTTACCGGGAATCGAACCCGGATTGCCAGGATGAGAACCTGGTGTCCTAACCGTTAGACGATAAGGCCCTGTGCTTCTGCACCGTCACCCTGCCAACTGGCGCAGCCAGTTGCGCCGGTGACTTACGGCGCATCACTGCGTTGACCTATTCCAGTGCTCGTTTCACCGTACCTCAGTACGGCTCACTGCGCGCTTCATGGTCGCCTTGTGCTGCATCCGTCTGCAGAACCACAGGTCCCCACGTGTATATATTGGTCAACTCTGCCCTACTTTACCAAAATTAACAGAGGTTGTACAGTGTTGGATAAAACTTTAGCCTAGCTGGCTGATGACGTCGATCAGTTTTTTGGGTGTGATTTCGGCCTTGATCAAGTACGCGTCGGCGCCTCTCTCCATGGCCATGCGCGATTCTTCGTCTTGCTCGAAATTGGTGATGACAATAATCTTCGTTTCCGGAATCAAATCTTCTTTGCCTCGAAGCGCATCCATGATTTCGTTTCCGCGGCGTTCCGGTAGTATAACGTCAAGAAGGATAAGGTCGTACTTCTTGTTGCGGGCGGCGATGAGGCCCTCGTTGCCACCGACCATCCAGTCGACTTCATAGCCAGCCTTCTTGAGGCTGCGAACATACATCTCGCCGATAAAGCGGTCGTCTTCGATAACTAAAATGGTTTTGATTGGCATTATACCTATCCTAATACAAAACGTATGTTTTATCCAGCTGTTTGAACCAGGTAGAATTTGTTCTAAACGAGAAAGCGTATCGGTTATACATTGACGAGCTCAGGCTCTTGAATAACGTTTGTTTGTGTGGGTATACCTATCCCCTGGTCATTGAGTGATTCCTGATCCAGCCGCTACCGTGGTCGATCAAGGATACGTTACTGTTATCGCTTGCTTTGAGCTTATCTGCAACCGTGTCATAAATCGGCAGCGTGAAACTGAACGTAGAACCTTCGTTTTCGATGCTGCGTGCGGTAATAAGACCCCCGTGGGAGCTGACGATTGCTTTACAAATGTAAAGGCCAATACCCGTACCGGCGACCGTCTCGCGGCTGCGATGCGAGCGATAAAACTTATGAAACAAGTTCGGCAAAACGTTTGACGGCATGCCAATACCGCGGTCGATAACGGAAACCTCGACGAACCCAGGGACGGGCCGTGCCATGACGTGCACCAGGCCGCCTTCGTTGCTGTATTTGATGGCATTATCGATCAAGTTGCCCATGACCTCGCCTATGGCGTTGGCGTCGGCGGCCACGGTTGGCAGGTTTTCGGGGATGTCGGCGACAAGCAGACGGTTTTGCGTGTTGGCGCGTCGTTGCATGTCGTCGGAGATCAAGTCGTAAATATCCCGAACGTTTTCTTCGGCCAAGTGTAGCTTTAGGTGGCGGCGATCGTAACGTGACGCGTTGAGGATGTTGTTGACATAGCTGGTTAAGCGGTTCGACGTGACAATCAGACGTTCCATCAGCTCGGTCTGATCATGTTCCAGGATTGGTTCCAGCTCTTCATGGAGAACGTCCAGGTACCCACGGATAACGGTGATAGGTCCGCGGAGTTCATGAGCGGCAAACGAGATAAAGTCCAGCTCGTCTTCCTCGGGCATATAATCATGCGTGCGATCAAACAGCGTGATAACTGTCTCGGCCGTGCTGTTTTTGTGATAACTGGCTGCTACGTCGAAGACCCGACGGTCTTTTTCGCCCGGCAATCTGTTAGAGACGCGCGTCCATTGATGTTCGGCGGACAGCTTGTTTTTTACGCCGTCCTCCAGCCAGGTGAGCAGCTCGTCTTCCTCGGGAAATAGTAGGTCGAGGACGTCGTTGCCGTCGGTGTCTTGGCGAATAGGCGCATGTCGGTTATGGAAGACGATCTTGTGATCTTTGTCCATAATAATGATACCAGTGGCGGTATTGTGCAGCCCGTCTTTGATGAAGCTATCGACCGTTTCCGCCGGAGCCGGAGGCGTGTCGTCTTTGGCGGCGAGCTCGTAGATGGTCTGCAGGATATCCTTGAATCCGTCTTGGTCGTATTCGTACCGATTAGGGTTGGGTGGCGTAGCGGCTGACGGTTCACCAGATACGAGTACGATAGCCTGTACGAGATCGCGGAATGGTTGTCCAACGGTATGGATGAGCCAGATCGTTACGGCATTTTGCAGGGCGGACGCCAGTAGAGCCACGAGGAAGAAGCCAAGAACATCCAGATGAATAATACCGGTAAGTTGCAACGCTGTCATGATAATGAGCATGACACTGCACTGAGCCGCGGTAACGATTACGTAGGTGCGGCCGCGGAACTTGCGCCAATAATCACGCATGAGCGGCTTGTTGACGGCCGTCGGCGGCGTTGAAGATTCAGGCGTTAGTTCGCTATTCCCCATGTCACTCCTCCCCCTCTGTTTGCCGGTACTGCCGTGATCCACGTCTGGCCGCGGTTGAGCGGGATCTCTTTACCGTCGGCACCTATAAACTTGAGCTGACTACCCTCGTCTGCCTTGGACCACGTTGCGTCCGTTTCGGTGCCATTCTGGAAGATATGCGCAACGCCAGTGCCAGTGGTCGTGATTTGCTCGCGATAGCCGTCTTGCATGACGGTCGATTCGTTGACATACATGACGATGACCACGCTCGGCGTGATAGCGCCCTTTTCGCGGTCTTTGTGGATAGCGCCGTTTTGGTAGCGCACATAGGTGTTGGTCGACGGTTTGTAGACGTAATGGCCGTTATACAGGGCGCTGCTGATCGTTACGTCGATGCTGGTCGCCGTCGGGGCCTTGGCGGCTTTGCCGTCCTGGCGCGGCCATGCCGTGAAGGACGAGGTGGAATAGCCGCGTTTTTGGTTGAGCGCGTCGAGCTTGGTGGCGCTGGTGTAGACATTGTGCGGCGCGTAGCGGTCGGTCGAGCGCCAGTAGTAGCTGCCGTTGAAGAACTGGTCCAGGTCGCGGTAGCTGCCGTTTCTGACTTCACGAAGCGCGTACAGGCTGCCGCCGACGTGTGCGATCGAGGCCTGGAAAGGTGTGAACCAGTCGATATCGTACAGCCGCAGGCTACGAACCGGTCCTATGAGCGCTGGCTTTTCCTGCTGATAGAGCGCCAAAAAGCGCGTGATGCCGCCCTCGGCAATCGCCTCGTACACCACGCCGGCTTGTTTGAGGCCGGACTGCGGCCGGGCGTCGAGGCTGTTCTCGATCATGACGCCGGTAACGGGCAGCCGCGTGGTCGCTTGGTCGGGCACTTTCTCGCCGGTCAGCGGCGAATAATAGACGGGTTGCGGCGACGGCGTGACGGTCGGGGTGGCTTCGGCTTCTGGAGCGGCGGCCTGTTGTGGCGCCCGATACAGTACGGCGAATGTCACCAGAGCGGTCGCGATAAGCAGGCCGGCAATAGCAAGAAGCACAAAAGCAATATGGTGGTTATGCACCCACCCATTCACACGCTCAATAATTGACCGATGAAGCCTCCGCATAGCGTAAGCTTATTGTAGCAGACGAACCTCTTATGCTAAAGAGATTTTGCCAGGATTATGCGCGGCGGCGCAAAATTTCCTTGAGCGACAGCTTGCGGCTGTATTCCAGCGCTCCGTAACGGAACACTCGGACGGCTAGCGCAAGGATAATGACGCTTGTGAGGGCCAGGATTGGCAGTGCTACGGCAATTTCCCATGGGTGCAGATTGCCCAGGGCGTTACGTAGTAGCAGCGGTATGGGTGCGGTCAACGGGAAGAAGCTGAGGAACCGTACGATGCCGCTGTCTGGCGCCGAGACGAACAGACCGGCGACATACAGGGGTCCGAAAATCAGGATCATGATCATGCCGAAGAACTGCCCTGCTTCCTTGGCGGTCGGTACCGACGAGCCGATCAGGACGAGGAATCCGGTAAACATGACGAATGAAAGCGCAAAGACGCCGAAACCGGTAGCGATTCGTCCCCAGTTGACCGGCAGGCTGCTGAGGTCGAGCGACGGTATGTTCAGCTGATTGTGCAGCAGCAAGTATGCCACGACCACAGGGATAATGATGATGATCGCTTGTAGCAGCGCCAACACGATGAGCGAGAGTATCTTGCCGATAATCAGCGTGCGCGCCTCTATAGTCGTGAGGATCATCTCGATCACGCGGTTTTCCTTTTCCTCGGTCGTGCTGGTGAGCATTTGGTTACCGAAGAATGCGATGAGCAGATAGAAAAGCACCATGAATACGCCCGGCAGGATCATCTCTTGGATGGAGTCGTACGGTACGCCGTCACGATATGTGACGACAGCGGTGTTGGTATTACCGGCGATAATCTTACGGACTTCCGGCGTGACCGTCGACTCTACCGAAGTAGACAGCAGGTAGTCCGCAACGCCGTCGTAGCGGCCGTTCTTGAAGATGCCGACGTCCTGGCCGTAGACCTCTATGGGCTGGCTGCTAGGATCTGACGGATAGTATATATAGCCGTCGGTCCGGCCGGATTTGACGTCGTTGATACCGGTCTGTTTGTCGCTGATCACGTGCGCTTTGACCGAGTCGATGAGCTGCGGACTGATCAGTCCTGAGGTGTCGGTGATTTCAAGCGAGAACTGTTCGTTCTGAAGTTGTTTGCTGGCCTCGTCGGTCGATTTGTTCGACAGCACGACGATGGTTATGACGCCCGCGATAATCAGCGGGAAGCCAAGCGCCATGATCCAGAAAGACTTTTTCTTGAGCGCTCGTACGATTTCGAACCGCATGACCGTACTGAGATTATGCATCGTTTTCGTCCTCCTTCTCTGCGCCGCCGTAAATCGAGACGAATATGTCGTCGAGCGACTTGTTGTCGTGGGCTTTCCTGACTTCTTTGACCGTGCCGTAGGCAGCAGCCTTGCCATCCTTGAGCAGGATGATACGGTCGCAGAGCCGTTCGACTTCTTCCATCTGGTGAGTGACCAATATGACGGTCGCGCCCTTCTTCTGATGGTTCTCGATGATATTCATCAGGAGCCGGCGGTTCACCGGGTCAAAGCCCTTGGTCGGTTCATCCAGAATCAGCAGCTCCGGGTTGTCCATGATAGTGATACCCAGCTGGACTTTCTGCTGCTGGCCTCCAGAGAGTTTGTCGAGCCGTACCTTTGCCTTGTCTGCCAGATCTACCCGCTCCAAAAACCCGAGGGCTTCTTTGCGAGCCTGGTCTCGTGACAGGCCTTTCAGCTGTCCGAAGTACAACATGGTGTCAATCACGGACTCCTTTTTGTATAGGCCGCGTTCCTCTGGCAGGTAGCCGAGACGGATGCTGCCCGAAACGCTGTACGGCTTGCCGCCGACGAACAGTTTGCCAGATGTCGGCGGATAAATTCCCAATAGCGCGCGGATGGTCGTGGTCTTGCCGGAGCCGTTGCTGCCGAGCAGGCCGAACGTCTCACCCTTCTTTACGTCAAAAGAGAGATTGTCGATGACAGTTGTCGATCCGAAGGCCATTGAAAAATGGTCGATTTCGATGATGTTTTCGCTCATTCGTAACCAGTATAACACGGCTGGACTTGTTGTCAGGTGCGGCTAGGCGCTTTCGAGTGCTCGCTGTAGGCGGCCGAGAACGCGGTCGCGACCCAGGACTTCCATGGTTTCGGGTAGTGCTGGGCTGAATGGTGCCCAGGTGATGGCGAAGCGGATCAGGCTAAAGAGTGTGCCGGGCTTTTCGCCGGTTTGTTCAAGCAACTCGTTTAGGGTTTGCTGCAAGGCTTCGGCGGCAAAGTCGGTGGATTCCAGGGCGGATTTGGCGGTCTGGAGCAGCTCGAGCTGGCGGCTGCGGTCGAGCTTCTTTAGCTGTTTGTTCTCGTCACACATCGCCCAGTTAGGCGTCGGTTCGGCAAAGAAATAGCTAGTGAGCACCGGCAGGTCGCACAGTGTCTTTAGACGGTCCTGCGCGAGCGCGAGTACTTGGTGCTTATAGTCTTCGTCGGCGCCATCGGCTTCTTTGGGCCAGAAGCTTTGGGTCAGGTCGGCAGATGAAAGGTTGACGGACTGGCCCGACACTCGTACATAAATATCGTCAAGTGACAGCTCGCGGATGAATTGTCCATTCATCCAGAGCAGACGCTTTTCGTCGAACCGCGCGCCGCTGCGCTGGACGCGGTCGAGACTGAATTTGGCTATTAGTTCGTCGCGGGTGAAGACCTCCTGCTCGGTGCCGTCGTTCCAGCCGAGCGTAGCGATGAAGCTGAGCATGGTTTCAGGCAGATAACCTTCCTCGATGTAGCTTAGGACGTCACGGGCGCCGTCGCGTTTGCCGAGCTTCTTATTACCCTGCTCGTTGAGAATGTGTGGCATAGTAGCGAAGATTGGAAATTCGAGACCGAGGGCCTCGTAGAGATTGAGGTAGTTCGGCGTACTGGAGATAAATTCCTGGCCGCGGATGACGTGACTGACTTTCATCTCGGCATCGTCGACGATGTGTGCGAAGTTGTAGGTCGGATAGCCGTCGGATTTGATGAGGATAAAATCGTCGACGACTTCCTCGCCGGCATGCAAATCGCCCATGACTTCGTCATGCCACTCATAGGCTTTTGGCTCGGATTTGAAACGCAGCGGCGTGCTGCCGTCCCAGGCTGGAGCGGATTCGGGGCGGTGGTTACGATAAAGGAACGGTCGCTTCTCGGCCTGGGCCTGCTCGCGGAATTGCTGCACCTGCTCGGCGGTGTACGGGTCGGCATAGGCCCTGCCTGCGTCGATCAGCCGCTGTGCCCACTGTTTGTATATATCTAGGCGTTCGCTCTGTTTGTACGGTGCGTACGGACCGCCGACATCAAGCCCTTCGTCGCGGTCGAGACCTAGCATGTCCAGACATGCCAAGATATGGTCTGCCGATCCTTCGACTTCTCTGTTTTTGTCGGTGTCCTCGAGGCGCAGAATGAACTGTCCATCGTCATGGCGCGCAAGCAGCCATGCGAACAAGCCGGTACGCAAATTACCGACATGCATGAAGCCCGTAGGGCTGGGCGCGAAGCGAGTTCGAGTCATTACGGATAATTATAACAGATTGAAATATAGTTTTCTTGGACGGGTGTGTATAATGGCTGCGGGTGGCAAAGTTTGCCATCCTTTTTAGTAGAGAGGAGAGGTCGCATGAGCGATCTCGTACCCGTCCAACAAGCACTGGAACTCGGAACCGAAGAGATGGTGCGAGATGCCCTCGAGGGTGTCAAATGCGTCAGTATCCGACCGAGTCACCGCAACTACGCCGAAGGTGGCGTCCTGGTGCTGTACTACCAGGGAACCGTGGAAAGCCCTGACGGCTTCGTTGCATGGGCGGACGCCACGTCGGTGCGACACTGCACGATCGGCGAAATTCCCGATGAGGATTGGCGCGACGACGGTTTCGACTCACTCGATGACCTGCTGGCCGGCCTGAACGTCTTCTACGGCGGTACGCTGACCCTCGAATCACCGGCTACGGTCCTTCGCTGGGACAACCTGCGTGGACCTCACGTCGAGGCATACCGCAACCCCTAAGTAGAGGCGAACAATTAGCTCCGTGTTATCGCACACCGTAGAGAATACTCCGGCGTCGATAACCGGAGTATTCTTTTTGCAGGAGGCTGAAGCAGAGATTATTTCAAAATAGATATTACAGTAAACTTGTGGCAATCTTGCGGATCTGGCTGGACGATAGTGGTGCGTCGCCTTCGATCGTGTACAAGATACCGCCGTTCACCCAAGCGGCATTGTCGCCGTAGGTATAGATAGTCAGACCGCGTTCAGTATATGGAACGTAATTACTACCAGCTTTTGGTGTGACGTAGTTGTCGAGCAGTGCGGTGCTGTCCCATCCGCTTTTACTCTGGCTGATCGTGAAGTCTTGATTGCCGCCGTTAGCCTTGAAGTTCATGGCGACTCGTCCGTTGCTGTAGTTGACGGGACCGTTCAGTGCGTAGCCGTCCGGACGATAACTAGGATAGTTGGCATCGATTCCGGCCTGGACGGCCGCGATACGGACAGAGAGAGCTGGCATGTTCAGGTAGGTAAAGTAGCCGCCAAGCAGGACGATTGCCAGCGTGGCCGAAAGCACGGCCAGCGTTCGTTGGCGTGGCTTGAAGCGACTCTTAAGCGGTGCGCGCTTGTGTGTATTTGCGACGGCAGTCTTGACTGCTTGATCCTTAACCTCGCTAGCGGTGATGGTTTTTGTGAGCGGCTGAGCCTTGGCGGAGGAAAGAGCATGTGCCTTGGCGACATGCGGGTGCGTAACGGGTCCGACGTCGACTGATTTTGGCTTAAGCGCTCCGGCGGGGTGCGGGGCGAATTTGTGAACGTTGACGTTCTTGTGTGGCCGGGCGATGTCCATATGCTTGACCGATGAAGAGCGTTTGACGATTGCGTGCTTGGCCGGCGTTGGTTTTTTCAGTGATTTGCGTCGAAGGGTTACCGAGCGCTGCGGTGAGTTATGGAGCATAGCTGCTGCGTGGTGCGGGTCGCTAACTTTTAGCCGTGATGTGGGCTCTGATGCTGGTTTTGCTGATTGAGTAGTAGACGTTTCAAGAGGTAGACCAGTTATGGCGTCATACTCTTGACCATTGATGCTAACTGTGGCGCGTTCTGTCATCCCTATCCCCTTATGTCTATTCGTATCTTTTATATTATGCACCCGTCGTCAATATTGCAATAGTTAATCGTAGTTTCGTATTACCATGACAGTTGTTATAATACTGCATATGAAGCGCCAGGTTTCCACTGAACATCAAACATGGTTACGCACGGCGATCTATAGTTTTATGACATTGACCGTTACGGTTATCGTGGCGTTGTTGATGCTGGTTGTGCTGGGATACCAGTTCAACCAAGAGGACGGTCGTCTAGAGCAAGGCGGCTTGCTACAGTTTGAGTCTATTCCGAGCGGTGCGATGGTAACGCTGGACCAAGCAAGGTTGGGGTCGCTGACATCGACGAAATCGACAGTTGAGAGCGGTCATCACTTCGTTACCTTCGACAAAGAGGGGTATCGGCAGTGGCAAAAATCGATCACTATCACACCGGGACAAGTTGGCTGGTTGAGCTATGCGCGGTTAATCCCCAAGACGATCACGCCGAAAACACTGCATGATTACAAGACGCTTTCTGGTGCTCTGGCCGCACCAAGCCGTCACTACATGTTGTTACAGGAGGCCGCCGACCAACCAGTATTTACACTAGTAAATATTCAGGGCGACACCCTTCGTTACGATGCACTGACGCTGCCGACAGGTAGTTATACGCCCCCAGCCGAGGGTAAGACACAGACGTTTACGCTCGACAGCTGGAGCGACAATGATCGAGCGGTACTGATTCGTCATACCTACGACGACACCAAGACGGAATGGATATGGCTCGACCGTAGCTCGCCAGAAAAGTCTATCGATATAAACACGACGTATGCTGTCTCACCGTCTAGGGTTATGTTCGCTGGTACTGGCAGTAGGCTGCTTTTCGTCCAGACCGGCGACATCGTACGGCGTATCAATCTCGACGAGCAAACGCTGTCTCGACCACTCGCGACGCATGTCGACAACTTTACCGTTTATGACGACAAAACGATCATGTACACGACGACGCCGGACGGTAAATCTCAACGAACGGTCGGGTATGCCGCCGTGGACGTTGAGGCACCGGTGGCGATTGCCACCTACCCAGCTGATGGCCAACCGCTTTTCGCTACGATGACGAAGTATTTTAGCCAAAGATACCTAGCGGTAGTCCATGGCGAGACGTTGACGATCGAGACCGGCTCGCTTCCGACGGAGCACGACGAAGGGTCGCTCAAAAAGTTTGCGAGCCACGAGGTTTCGGCTGGCGTGACGCACCTCGAGATAAGTGGCAATGACCGGTTCGTCGTGGCGACATTGCCAGACGGATACGCCACCTATGACCTTGAGCTGAAGAAATTCGACAAAACAGCCTGGGCGAACCCGGTTCAGACTACCGAGAAGTTGCATTGGTTGGACAACTACATGCTGTGGTCTGACTATGGCGGAGAGCTGTGGTTCTATGAATTCGACGGCGCTAATCGGCAAAAGATTATGCCGGTTGCGGAAGGTTTCGCTGTGAGCCTTAGTTCAAACGAAAAATATGTCTATGGGATTACGAAAACCGACAAAGGGTACGAACTTCGTCGCGCGCAACTGATACTTTAATGCGCTCCAAAGAGGCGTTCTAGTGCAGTCGGGCCATTGCCCGGGATAGTAGCTTTGCTTTCGCCAGAGTTGTTGTTTGCTGGCTCAGCCTTAGACGGGTCGGGTGAAATCTGTTCAGCCGTAACAAGGAGTCGGTTCCGTGACGTCCCCAGTGGCGTACAGGTGATTAATGTAAGGTACGGTTTGTCGTCATAACCTAGCAGTGCGCTGACGTCAGTCGGCTTGACGACTTGCTTTTTCGTGACGGTATACGTGTAGCGGACAGACTTGTAGTTGACGAAAATCGTGTCGCCTTTTTGTAGTTTGTCTAATTGAGCAAAGATAAACTTGTAGTCACCCGGGTCGAACAGATCGTTGCTACTGTGGCCTGAAAAGACCGTGTTACCCAGTTGTCCCGGCACACTGTCGGCACCTGGGATAGCGAAATGCGCGACACCCTTTTGCATGGCGGCCATTTGGGCATTGTAGTCGAGCGGTACGTCGTAGATAGCCGGTACATCGACGTTGATCTTTGGGATGATGAGCTTGGGATCCGGCGAAACGGGCGCGTTGCCAGTCGGGTCGACGACGATGTTTTGCGGGTCTATGGCACCCGGACTAACGAACGCTTGGACGTGGGCAAAGATAATTTCGTTGTACTGCAAGAATGCCACGACCATAACGACGACAAGCGCGCTGACTATCGGGATAAAGTGACGGCTCTTGCGAGCTTTCTTGGCGGACTTCTTAGCGTTTGTCACGATCTTTTCGCGCAGGTCGGTCAGCTCTTGGTCGTGTTTTTCTTCGGGAGTCTTAGTCGCCTCTGCCTGTTCGGTCATTGCTTGGTGGAGTTTGCCGACGTAGTAATGCTCGTAATATTTGCGGTAGTAATCCTGCCACTGCGAGTGGTATTGCTGCCAGTGCCCCGCCTGGGTGCTTTGGACCGTTTGCGGTGCTTGCTGAGCCGTGTTGTCGGAGGTCGGCGTAACGACTTTTGGCTGATGGTCGTAGAGTGCGTCTAATTGGTCGCGGACTACATCTGCTGCGGCGTCGCGGTTGGTTTGTTTGTTTTTGTTGGCGTCGTCTTCTGGTTGCACGAACTAGATTCCTTACAAGTATTAGTATACAATATATAACGATTGTTTAACATCTAGTGCCGCAGTGGTGGAATTGGTAGACAATTCCGCGAGCGGAATTAAAAATTTGTTCTTTTGTGCCGCGGTGGTGGAATTGGTAGACACGCCAGACTCAAAATCTTGTGGACTTTTAGTCCGTGCCGGTTCAAGTCCGGCCCGCGGTACCAAAGAATAAATTTTTCGCTAGACAACTAAAGAAGTCGTTGCTGCCTGCAACGGTTTTTTTGGATTCCAGAGCCAGTAGGCGCTGGCATGTGCGGCAACGGTACCCTTCCAGATTGCCATGGGGTTGCTCCATGGCGTCGTGGTAACCTGTCCGCCGCTAGCGCAGACGATGTGGTCTTGGTGGTACACCATGACGGATACGGGATAGGTAATGGTGAATTTATGTAGCGTCTCAACGAGCTGCTGTAGCTGCATGCTGAATGTCAGAATCTTAGGATAATACACCTTGGTAAAGATTTTTTGCAGTTGCGCGAACGAAACGACGAGCAGTGTCTCGTCGCGCTCGACCATGGTTTCGGGCGCGTTCAAGAGCAGATCGACGGCGTCACGCGTTATCGTTAGCATGCCGTCATGATGCCGGACGAAATCTTCGTAGAGGATCGCTGTCTCACTGTTTTTGCCTGCATCTCCAATGAGTAGTACGGCGTCTGCCCAGGCACCGATAGCCTGCATGTCTGGAGCTGCGCCTTTCGCGAGACCGCCAGAAGGATTACTCGCACCGTAGATAACATCAGTCAGTACCGGCGGAACGGATTTTTTGAGTACATCCGGCAGTAGTACGCGTACTTGCCCTACTCCGGTGTCCGTCGTTGTAACATAGGCGTCACCGACCGCCACGAAGCCGAGCTTGTTGCCGCCGATAACTGCTAGTTTGCCGGTGTGTGCGCGTTGTTCGGGCTTGTTCCACTGCACGTCAGGAAACAGCACCTTGTCGGGCGCTTGCTGCTGCCAATATGGGAATTGTTGCATATATATAGTGTATCAGGCGCTTTGCTGTTCGGCCGTCGCCTGCTCGATCTCCCAGGCGATATCGAGTGCTCGGCCGTACATTTCGCCGATGTTTTGTTTGAACTCATTGTACATTTGCGTGGTGCCACAATTGTATGTCGTGGGTTCTTTGCAGGTCTGTAGCATTATGTCGGCTGTTGTGACTAACTGTTCGTCGCCAGGAGTATTTGATATGCCTATGATGTTTTGAGTCGTTTTGCCGTATTCGAGCGATTGGATAGCTTCTTCGATGCGGCCAGCTGCATCCGGACGGTATACGCGCTGTGATTCAGGCAGGTTGATTGTGTCGGCGGTGTAGAGTCGACTAGCGAGATGCTCTTCCCAGGCACCAACTTCCGTGACGATGTAAAAAGCGTGCACGACGGCAAATCCGGCGCGTCGTAGCATGGGGACACTGTCGGGCAAACATGCCATGAAGTTGTATTCGGCCGGAAAATCTCTCGGTAGCGTGAGGTATAGCTCGCCGGTGGGCATGAGCGACCAATTGGCGGGTTCACCCGCTTCGATCATCTCGATAGCTTCTTCACGCGGGACACCCATGTGATAGCTGGATGGATCGCCGGGTCGCGGTGCTCGTGTACCGGTCGTGCCAGCCTCTGCTGCTGAATCGATATCCCAATCTCCCGCCTGCTTTAGACACGCCTGTATGATGGTTGACTTGCCGACGGCGGACGGTCCCAATAGTGCAATGACACGCTTGCCGCGGTTACTCTCTTTGTCTTTGCATTCATAGCTGTCACGTTCGGTCACGAGCCGATCTAGTCGTTCCTGTAATTTCATATCCCCTCCTGTAGGTGGTACCAAGTATACCAGAAATATAAAACCCCCGGCGAACCAGGGGCAGAGCTTTTGAGAGTGAAGAAACGGTGAACCAAGCCGAGGTGGCCCGGCAACGCATGCCGACCCGTGTCATATTATCTTAGATAAAAATGTAGGCTCGCCTCACCGTTCTTCATCAACCTATTATGTCGCCCCTGCTGAAAACGCCGTTGGCATGATGCCATGTTGGCGCCCGACACCCCAGGACGGAGGATGTCGTAGTTGCGGATTTGACCGGGAGGCTCTATCGTCCTCGCGATTTCCCTCCGCGGGATCGTACGTAGTGCCGGAACCATCCACCCCGAAGGCTTCACACGATACCGACTGTTGCACGATTCGAATTAAACATTCTCTTATTATACTCTGTGGGTGGGGACAATGGCTGTCCTATTCCCCTCAAACTACACGTTGTTATGTGCGAGGACAGCTTGCTGGACAGATCCGTGAATCTGCGCAGTAAGCTATCCTCGACGAGTATGCTATTCGACATGGGTTGAACTCTCTTCTCAATGAGCTACAGGAGTCACCTCAACTGCAGACATGAGAAATAATAGCACAAACAGCACAAAATGTCAACAAGCTTTGATGATTACGTGAGCTCGATGCTGACCGGACAGTGATCGGACCCCATCTGGTCGGCGTGGATTTCGGCAGAAACGATGCGGTCGGCCAGAGATTCAGACGCGACAACGTAGTCGATACGCCAGCCGACGTTGCGCTCGCGGGCGTTAGCCCAGGCGGTCCACCAGGTATACTGTTCGCCCTGTGTGTTGAACAGGCGGAACGTGTCCAGAAACCCTGCGTCGACGATGGCGTCAAAGCCAGCGCGCTCTTCGTCGGTGAAGCCATGTGATGTGCGGTTTTGGTCGGGACGCGCCAGATCGATTTCCTTGTGTGCGACATTCAGGTCGCCACAGAAGATTACCGGCTTTTTCTCCTCGAGCCGCTTCATGTACTCCAGAAAGGCTTTGTCCCATTGCTCTGTGCGCAGTTCTAGTCGCTCCAACTTGCCTTTGCTGTTGGGTGTGTAGACGCTGACGACCCAGTAGTCCTCGAACTCGGCAGCCAGTACTCTGCCCTCGGTGTTGGTGTCACCGTAGGTATCCTTGAGCTCATATTTCGCGGCGATATCTTCGGGGATGTTGGCGACGGTTTGCCGTGCTGGCATACGGCTGAAAATCGCCGTGCCGCTATAGCCGCCCTTGGTCGCGCTGTTCCAGTATTCGTGGTAGTCCGCCAGATCGATCTCTACCTGATCCTGACGGGCTTTTGTCTCCTGCAGACACAGGATATCCGGCTGATGCTTGGCGATGAATTCGGTAAACGCACCTTTCTTTATAACGGCGCGTATACCGTTGACGTTCCATGAGTATAGTTTCATTACTCCTAATAGTAGCATGAAATGACATACCCCCGCACCGTAACCAGCAGGTCACGATACGGGGGGATTGTCAGGGGTGGGTGCGATACGGCGAATACCAGATCCAGCCTTGCTCGCATTTGCCGCAGTAGATTTCCATGATTGGACTTCCGTGCTTGAGCGGCATGAGCGACAGCGACTCTTCTTCGCCGACGGCGTAGTAAATATCGCCCGGTTGCAGCTCGACGCCGTGGTAAACGCAGTCCTGCCACTTCTGCCGTTCGGCGCGGTCGCGCTCTACTTCGGCTCGTTGCCGGTTGATTTTGCGCTGGCGTCTGGCTTCGCGGAGGGCTCCCCCTGATTTTTCTTTGCGGGCCTTGCGCCGCGCCGCTTTGGCTGTCCTGCTCATATTCACCTTCCCGTGACGAGGAGCACCAATAGTATAACTATAACATGTTTGCGATATGTTGCAACACGTCTATGGTTTTTATCACAAACGGGATACCGATTTTTACCTATAATGATAGTGGTTCCTACCCACCAAGAAAGGACATGGAGTGTCAGAACCGACAATTAAACCCATTCCAGTGCTGGAATTTCTGGCGCGTCAGGTCGGATCGCATGCGTTTAGCGGCGAGCGGCAACAGACGAACCGCAGTAATTTCGAGTGTCTAGTCGAAAGGAGCGTCGTACTGGAATGTGCTGGTAGCAAGTGGTTCACGATACCGACCGGCTCAACGCTTGTCGTCTATCGTTCGCCAGAGTTAACCTATGAAAAAGGGGCGACGATTGCCTGTTTTCATCATACGGGTGGCGACAAGCAGACCGTTATCTATAACGGCGGTATCGCGAGGATCAAGAAGCTTGGCACCGGGATACTTCACGAGTAGGAGTGGTGAGTTACCAATGATTCACTTCCCTATAGTCTGACAGGAGGGTTTGGAACTGCCCGGCTTCGGCCGGGCTTTTTCCTTTGTTTATGCCGACTTAATGGCGCGAGACGCTTCACGTTCTTGGTCTCGGCGTTTCAATGTTTCGCGCTTATCGTAGTGTTTCTTGCCCTTACCAGTCGCGATGACGAGTTTGATAAACCGACCGCGCGTGAGTAGGCGCAGCGGCACTATGGTGTTGCCTTGCGCCTTGGTTGCGAGGAGTGCGTCGATTTGCTTGCGGTGCGCCAGCAGTTTGCGCGGTTCGGTGTCGATAGTGCGGGCACCTGGTTTTCCGCGTTCGTTTAATTTCAGGCTGAAACTAGCGTTTTGCAGCCACAGCTCATTGCCCCGCACTTGAACATACGAACCCTTCAACTGGATGTGGCCGTCGCGGGCGGCGCGGACCTCGGGGCCGGTCAGACTCAGGCCGACACTCAGCTCGTCGCCAAGCGTATAATCGAACCGCGCCCGGCGGTTGACGACGGCATTCGGCTTGGTTTTTGACGGTTTTTTGCGAGCCATAGTTCCTTTATTGTAGCACATTCCACCTCGGTAAAATATTGACAGATAGCGGAAATGATTTAAAATAATATTCACGACATTCGCGGAATTGCCGCGATGGACCTTTACTCTGTCGAAAGGAAGTGAAAATGCTCAGGGGTATACCTAAGCAGTACTGGTTTTATGGCATTGCCAGCCTTGCCGGGCTGGCGAGCTATGTCAAGCTGTGTATGGCCATAGCACAAGGCAATTTGGATGCTACTTTGTGGGCGTCCCTGTCGTTGACTGCTCTGGTCTTTGGCATACTCGTTCTGTTCTGCGAAAAGGATCCGCAGACCCACAGGCTTCGCAGACTCTTCGGTCGCGGCCGGAGCTGGTCGTTCATGGCCGGACCGTTCCTGATAGTGCCAACGCTCGTTATCGCTGCCCGCATATGGGGGGAGCGCGGTGACACCATTCCCTCATGGGCGCACCAATGGTGGTGGACTTGGCTGGGATTTGGTGCGGTAATCGTCTTCGGTTTCGTGTTCCGGACTGGTGACAACAAGCGGTATCGCGAACACGGCTGTGAATCCATGCTGAAGAGTCCATCCAAGTGGTGGCTCGACCATTGGCAGATGCCCGTTGGTTTCGGCGTGGTTTTCACCATGGTCATGCCGACCTGGTTCAGGCTGGATACTGCGGCGTTGTGGACGATCGCGCTGTTGGCGTGCTGGGTACTTCTAGCCGTGATGGATTTCTATCGCGATCTTGATCCGCGCGACCAGCATGTCCCGTGGGACGTGCAGAATTTCCGTGTCGCCCTCTGACCTCCGATCGATGAACTCCCGCAGCCGTGAATGGCTGCGGGAGTTTTTCATTTGCTATACTTATGAAGATGTATAAACGAGTCCTCTTAAAACTATCCGGTGAACAACTACAGGGTCGACACGACGGCGGTTTCGATGCCGAGCGTGTCGTGTGGATCGCCGACGAAATCAAAAAAGCCCATGGCAACGGCACCCAGATCGTCGTTATGATCGGCGGCGGTAACTATGTTCGCGGCGCACAGGTCGAAGGCCACGGTCTACAAAGCCCGACGGCGCATAACATGGGTATGTTAGCAACGCTAATCAACGCGGTCGCGCTGGACGACATATTCAACGCCGAGGGATTGCCGACACGGACGCTAACCAACGTTAAAGCCGATCAGGTGGCAGACCAATTTACCCATAGGCGTGCACTGAATCATCTGGAAAAAGGTCGCGTTGTCGTGATTGGCGGCGGCTCCGGACGTCCGTTCGTGACAACTGATACGGCAGCAGTTATCATGGCGCTCGAACTGGGTTGCGATGTAATTCTCAAGGCGACTAAAGTTGACGGCGTCTACGACAGCGATCCAAATAAGAATCCCGACGCGGTGAAATACGACCGCCTGACGCTGCGCGAGGCGGTTGAAAAGCCTGATATCCAGGTGATGGACAACTCGGCAATCGCTCTGGCTGAAGACCATGGACAGACTGTCGTGGTATTTGAACTGCTTCAAGAGGGCAATATCGCCCGCGTGATTGCCGGTGAAAAAATAGGCACGACGATTAGTGCCTAACCACCCCTTACGGGTATTGTAAAAATATAGATTTTATGCTATAGTAACACTCATGTAGCACCTTGCTACCCTATCCATTGGATAGCACTTTGAAAGAACAGAGGTGATACCTCGTGTTACAGCCAACCAGCAAAGGTGTTGTCGGCAAGGTGCTGACGACGCGGCGTGAACCCGACGGCGGAATAACGTTCTGCCTGTGTGGGGTGCTGGCGCGTGGAAAGGAGCAGTTTGCTCCGATCCTGCCCAGTCTCCCTGGCCCCGTGATCGCGTATCACACCGAAGGCCGTCGACATCGCGTCGACAATCTGATCCACAGCGTGCTGGCGGAGCTGGACAGCCTGAAGCCGAGCGGACCGATCCGATTCGTCGGAGCTTCGATGGGCGGTATGGAAGTGCCGTTCATCATCGAGCGTTTCCGTGCTCAGAACCTGGATGTCGATCCCGCGCGGCTGCATGCCGTGCTTGTCGACGCGCCGTGTGGGCTGGATAGCCTGCTTAATCCGATGGCGAAGTTTTTGCCATACATCGGATTACCGCTGGCACATCTGCTGCCGTCGTTCGTACAAGTACCTGTTGGCGACGACGCGTTGCCCAAGCCGGATGGCATCACCGTCCCGCTTGATTCGGTTGACCCGGAGGCGTACAAGCGCGAGATCATCGAAAAGGCCAAGGTCTACATGAGCGGCTATTCACTGTCGCAACTGATTGACCAGACCCGCTGGATGATCAAGGTTGGAGGCGATGGCTCGTTAGCCAGGGCCTGCAAGGCGCTGGATGGCAGCAGGACGACGTATGTTCGCTGCACTCGCAGCAACGACGTGGTCAAGCCCTTTGCCGCTGATCATTGGCGCATGTGGGTGTCCGATCTCGAGCTCGTCGATGTTCCCGCTACGCACTGCGGGTTCCTCCAGAACCAGCCGGAATTCCGGCATGTACTGAACAGGATCTTCGCCCGAGTATAAGTTCATAGCAAGGTGCACTGCCCCCGATTCGTCGGGGGCTTTGCATTTCTCTAGAGTTTTTTTATAGCGTCGAGCAGCGCTTGCGCCGACGCATCCCAGCTAAACTTTTCGATATGCTTCTTGCCCACCGCTACGAGTTGCTCGCGGTGTTTTTTGTCATCGAGCGAGGCGATTTTAGCCGCGAAATCCTGCGGGCTGTCAGGGTCAGCGTAGAGTGCGCCGGACCCCCCTACTTCGCGGAAAATGTCGAGGTCGCTCACGACTGCTGGGACGCCGAGTTTCAACGCTTCGGCGAGTGGCAGTCCATACCCCTCTGCCTTGCTGGCGCTCACCATGATGACGTCGTCTGCCAGCAGCTTGGCATACTGTTCATCGCTGACACCGCCATGGAAGATGACCTTGCCATTCTCTGGGATGAGTTTCATCAGTTCCTGTTTGCGCTCAGGTTTGATACGACTCAGCAGATGGAGTGTGCGGCCATGCAGATATGCCAGCGATTTTATCAGGGTTTCGGCATTTTTGTACGGGATAAAGGCACCCATGTAGACAAGGTTTTTGGGCGGTTGGCTGTGCTGGACAACGGGCTTTTCTAGAAATTCGGATAAATCGCGTGCGGCATTGCTCACGACGACGACTGGCCGCTTGGTCAGTTTTGCGTCCAGGATTTCCTGCTTGCTTGTTTCGCTGACTGTCGCCACGAGGTCGGCACCGTTCAGCGTCAGGCGCTGGGGCGCGTAGCTCAGATGGTACGCCCGCCAGAGCAGCCGTACGACCGGATTGTATTGCGGCGGCGGGGTGCGGTGTTTGTAGTAGATCATGTCATGGAGCGTCAGGACGAGTTTGAAACGCCGCCCAACCGAGCCGATAGTCTGTAGGGGCGATACGACGATGTCGGGGTGGAACTTATTTAGCCAGAGTGCAGAAAGCGGCTCACGCCATGACGTGACCGGGTGTAGGAGGACGTGTTCGGCGTTTGGCGGTAGGAATTTCAATTGGGATGTATCTGAAATGATGAACGTCACTGCGGTTTGTCGCGCCAATGCGTTTCCCAGTTCGGTGGTATACCGGCTGATACCGTCGTGGAATTCTACATTTATATAGCGGGCATCAAAAAAGAGCCTTCCCACGTGGCGCATCGCGGCGTTATCGGCTCCAGTGCTCATTCACCGCACCTTTTTGTGCGGCTCTTTGCGCCCTTCGCCGCTGCCTTGCGCTGCATCCACGCGAGAAGGCTCTAAGCCCTTTGGCGAACGGCTACGCCGTAGGATGATGCCTAGGTAGATAAAGTACAGGCCGAACGCGATGATGTTGGAAATTATGAAGTTTCTCCAACCGATGTCAATGTCCGGAAAGAGCTTCTGAATATTGAGGATTCTGAACAGATTACCTTCGTTGGGGTCGCGCGTTATCATGAGCGTATACGAAATGATCAAGTGAAGCGAACCAAAGGTGATAATCGTAAAGCCGAGGGCTTTCAGCATTTCTTTAAATGTAGGCATTACAGTCATTATACCAAATTCCGCCCATGGTATAATCGTGATAAGTTTATGCGTATACTTATCGCAAACGACCAGCATTGGCCGATGAGAAGCGGCGTGGCAACAGCCGTACGTACATTGGCGCAAGGGCTGGCAAAGGAAGGCCATACGGTCGTCGTGGTCGCCCCCTCTCAGACGGGTCGCGGCTATAAAGAAGTTGATCAGAATTACGAGATCAGACGTATCCGATCCTTCGGCCTGCCTTTTCGCAAGAATTTACGCGTGTCGGTAACTTATGACCGCGAACTACGGCGGATACTCGACGAATACGAGCCGGATATCGTGCATGTCCATACACAATTAACGGTCGGTTTGGGAATGTTACGTGCAGCGGTTAACCGTAAGATTCCGGTCGTTGCGACCAACCATGTCATGCCCGACAACATGATCAAGAATATCAAAGGTTTGTCACGTGTCTCGCGACCGCTTAGTTACTTCCTGAGCGAATACGGTACCCTGCTCTACCGTGGCGCCAAACGCATTATCATGCCGACAGAATCAGCACTCGGGCTCTTTAATATGGAACGAATCGAGGCGCCTGCGATCGCAATCAGTAACGGCATCGACCTAGATCGGTTTCGGCCGGAAAAGCCATCCGACGAAATATTTGAAAAGTTCAACATCCCCCGCGACAAGACAATCATTAGCTGGATAGGTCGGATCGACGAAGAAAAGCACCTGCATATCCTTATGGAAGCGCTGGGACAGCTCTCGGTACTCGGGTTTGATTTTTACGGTCTGTTCGTTGGCGGTGGCAACGCCGCCGAGCATCTGAAGCAGATGGTAGCCGAGCTTGGTTTGGATGAGCGAGTAACGTTTACTGGTCTGGTCTCAGACGAAGACCTGGTGCAATTACACCATGTCGGCGATATTTTCGCCGTTTCGTCACCAACCGAGCTGCAATGTCTCGCCATGCTCGAAGCAATGGCGTGTGGCAAACCGGTCGTCGCGGTGGACGCTGGTGCTCTGAAAGAATTGTGTATTACCGACGAGACGGGTTACCTGATAAACGTCGATGATGTACCCGCTATGGAAAAGGCGCTCGCCAAGTTGCTCGAACACCCGAAGTTGCGTCAAAAATTCGGTAAAAACAGCGCCCGGCTGGCCAAGCGCCATGACGTCAGAGTCGTTATTCCTCAGTTCATAGAATTATACGAAAAAGTTATCGCAGAAAACCAACAATAGCTCGTACCAATGCGCGCGGTTTTTCATAATGAGCCAAATGACCAACGCCAGGGATTGTTTTCAGTGTGGCTCTCACTGTGTGCGCCGCTCTACGCTGATGACTAAGTGGTGTGACGCTGTCGCGCTCGCCGTTTACCAGCAGGACATCAAACGGTTCCAGTGCCACCTTGTATCGGCTGATACCAGTGCGGTTGATTTGACGGTATAGTCGGCTGTACCAGCCGATGTTGCTGATGAAATTGAGATTACCAAAGTGATGTTCGTGGATCGCTCGGCGCAGTTTTTTATCCCTTGCCGTCATGATCATATTGGTGCTCATACGCGTAATCTTCTTGCTGGTTGATAACTTACTGCCGATGACCGGTAGTCGGTGGCTGGCGGCGTAGTAAAACTGGCTGACCATTGCGCCAGCACGACGAAGATCAGCCATGCCGATCGGTGATGGTACTGGGCTGATGAGGATAATTTTCTGCGCGAAGAGGTCTGGCTGTTGGCGAACGGCCTCACTGACGACGAGCGAACCCATGGAGTGACCGAGCAGATATGGCTTGTTGTCGAGATCGAGCGCCGCGATGAAGTCGGTGAATAGCTTCCCTAGCTCGGCGAGTGTCAGTTTGTCGTGTGGCAACGGACTAATACCGAATCCTGGCAGATCTGGAATAATCAGATGAAAATCCTTAAGGAGTGGTATGAGGTACTGGAATCCTTCATGGGAGCCGGTAAACCCATGCACGAGAATAAGCGTCGGTTTTTTACTACTGTGGTGTGTCCAATACGCGATTTTATCGCCAGACGACAATTTTATCAGGTGATTTGTCATTACATTCATTATATCCCATAGAGAAACACCCCCGACCTGTCTCTGGCAAGACGGGACGGGGGTGTGCTGCAGCGTCGGTTAGTTGTCGAAGCGGCGGAAGTATTCCTCAGGGTCGTTCGACTTGGCGAACCCCTCGAGCTCCTCGCTGATCTCTTCGGCCATGTTGTCGGCGACCTCGTTGGCGTAGGCGTCGTAGCCCTGTTCGTAGCCGCGGTCTTGGGCGTTGTCCAGGAGCTGTTTGACCAGCACCGACGCGAACAGGACGATCAGCCCGGCGATGGCGATTCCAAGGAATAACCTCGGAAACGTCATCTCGCTATGCAGCGTGAAAAGAACTGCCTCGTGTGTCATCTTTCTTTTCCTTCCGGATGAAAACGAAAACTAGCTAGATTATAACATACTTGTGTTACTTTGTCTAGGCTTAGAACTTATGCTATTATTGCAATAAATGTCCGAAAGATACGATCTTCGGTTTGAAACGGATGATACGCCCCGCGAAGAGTGCGGCGTTTTTGCGGTTGCTAGAGTGGACGGCCAGCCGGATGCTGAACGTGACATACCGCTAGGAACGCAGGCCTACCAGGGGCTACTGGGGTTGCAACATCGCGGCGAGGACGGTGCGGGTATCTCTGTTTTTGATGCCGATCAGGGCGCGTTCGTGACGAGTAAGAACAAGGGGCTGATAACCGACGTGTTTGCCGGTGGGCGGCACCTGAGTGGCTTTCCGCATGGTTCGATCGCACTGGCGCATACGCGATACGGTACCGGCAAGAAAAGTGGTGATGCCGCTGAGAGGGTCCGTCAGGCTCACCCGCTGGGTGGCAAGGACTCTTTGTTCATGTTGGCGATGAACGGCCATGTTAAGGAGCTGGAAAATCGCCGCGGGCTGACTGACACGGAGTATCTGGTTGAGATTATTGACTCGCGCATGACGGAGACCGGCGAGGATTTTCGCACGAGCTTGTTAACCGTGCTTCGCAGCCTTAATGGCGGGTATAGTATCGTGGCAAGCGATGGCGAATCATTGTTCGCCGCCCGTGACCCGTGGGGTTTTCGGCCGCTTTTTCAGGCGCGTAGCGACAAGTACCAGTACTTTATTAGCGAGGATAGCGCGCTTGGTCCTATCCGTGGAATTAGTCAGTATGATGCCGAGGAAGTCGCGCCCGGAACGTTATGGACAGTGCCGTTGGACGGGAGCGAGGGATATGCCGAGGAGATTTATGCCGCCCAGCAGACAGCTACCTGCGCGATGGAATTCGCCTACTTTGCCCGACCCGATACGATTCTCCATGGTCGTAGCGTCCAGGAGATCCGGTTCGCTATCGGTGAAAAGCTTGCCCGGCATGAAGAACCAGACTTTACGGCGGACGTCGTGGTTGGTATTCCTGATTCGGGGCTAGATACTGCGGCGGGCTATGCCATGGCAACCGGCATACCGAATGTCCGCGCCATTACCAAGAACGCCTATGTCGGGCGGACGTTTATCTTAGAGAACCAAGACCTCCGCGAAGCAACGGCGTACCTGAAGTTTCATGTAACGCGATCGCTGGTCAAGGGTAAAGATGTTGTCGTGACGGACGATTCGGTCGTACGCGGGACGACCGGTCGCGTGTATATCAAAAAGTTACGCGACGCTGGTGCGAAGAGCATTCACCTGCGGATTGGCTTTCCGCCGCACGCGAATCCGTGTATCTATGGTATCGACACGGGCAATCCGTCCGAGCTACTTGCGCGGCGCAAAGACGGTGACCTGGAGGAGATGCGCAAGTATTTCGGTGTCGATTCCTTGCGGTTTATTACCGATGAACAATTGCGTGAAGCAATCAACTCGACGCCGTCATGGCGTGACGAAGTGAGCGCTCAGCTAGGCGGTCTTTGTACGGCGTGCGTCACCGGTAACTACCCTACTGCTGGTCGAGTCGTTGATTTACCGCTGCCAAAAATACGTACGTCGTAAATCATAATAAACTTGACAAACATACCATATAAACGTATGATTTCTTCAGTGATAATCGGCCCAGGCTGATTATTCGTAATTTGACACAACTACTCTCCAGGAAGAGAAATGAATCAGACCAATGATTTGCCGAAACCCCCGAGGGCGCGGGATGGCCTGCGCGGAATGTACGCAGCGATCGTGCTTTTAGCCGCGCTTCTGGTGGTGGCCGTGCTCGTAGGGATACATTACGAGCTGCACCGTGACTCGGCGGATACCGTGTCGACGTTTGCGCCGGATAAACCCGTCACGGCGGAGCCGGGGTCGCTATTACCTCCGATATTCGTGCAGTCGATTACGCAGCAGTACGCGGACAACTACACGCATGTACTCGGTACGACGGATGCCGACTGGATTGTCGGTGACATTATCGCGCATCACAATCTGGGCAATACTCGGTTTCCTGTCGGTGACATGACGGATTGGCCGTCAACGATCGAGGTCGTCGCGGGTCTGACTCCAGCGGAACAGTCTCAGACTGGGCGCTCGGAGCATGGTTATGCGACCTGCGATATCCAGCAAGGCGGCAGTACGGAGCTCGTTGGGTACACGACATTGCCGCAGAGCAAGATCCCGATGACGCTCATGCGGTACCAGGCACCGTCGGGTGAAGCCGATGTCAAGGGGACGGCCTGTGCGGGCGGGGAATATTTCTTCCCGACACCCGAACAGTTGACGAGGATGATGGCCAGCGCCCTCTCGCCTCACTAGGGAGAGTAGTCGTCACGATGCAGAGGAGCCACGGCTCCTCTGCACTCTCTCCCTGTTTGCGATGATTCGCAGGTAGAGCGAGAATAAAATACCGCCCATTCCGGGCGGTATTTTGTTGAGTCTCGTCGTTATGCTTGGGCGGGATTGAGGTTGTGTGCCTTGATAGCGTCGAGTAGTTTAGGCCGGTCGAATCCAAGAATCAGGTCGCCTGCAACATCGGTAACGGGAACGCCGCTGTAGTCGCCGTTGCTCTTGCTCATGAGTTCTTCGTAGGCTTCCTTGTCGGCTTCGATGTCCTTTTTAACATACGGAATACCGAGGTGGTCAAGCCACTGCGCTTCGGTGTGGCAAAATGCGCACCAGCTGGTGCTATAGATCGTGATTTTCGGAGCAGTGGTATCGCTCATATCGGTTCCCTCTCTGTTTACTATACTTAGTATATCAAATCGTGTCGTAGACACAAGTCTTGTCGATGGTAATTATAGCAGAGTTCCGCTACGCCGGTTCGGGGACGGTAATAATCGGAATAGGCCCCGTTATTTCGTTACTAGGAATGATCTCGGGCTCAGGTAGGGGGGCGAGCGTCTCGATCGTTTTGTAGACGAGTTTGTTACGCTTGGTTTTCTGGGAGTGTTCGTACTCATCGATGAACGCGAAAAACCGTTCGGTCGAACCAAAGGCGGCACCAAACTTGCGGTACAGGTCTTCGCGCAGCCATTCACCGCGCTCGCTGGCACGCGGGCTGAAATACACCTCGGCCAGTTGCTCTGGGGCAACACCCGTCATACCAAGGAGAGTCCTTTCGGGATGATAGGTACTGTACTCGTTTGCGTCATTCGGACGCATTCTTGGGTTGATTGTCCTCTGAAACGGCGCCAGTCCTCCGTGCGCAACGACGGTTGTATGCTCGACGAACGCCTCTTCGATCGGCCGTAGTGGAGGCCCGCTGATTGGGTCGAACCCGCCAAGGTGGCCGGCAGCGTGCATATATTCATGAAATGCGACGCGCGATAGCTCTATTGACGTGCCAGTCATCTCGGTTTTGTCGTCGTAGAGGTTTGCCAGCGTTACGGATGGGCGGTGCTGATCGATGTAAAATCCGGCAGCGTTCCAGCCGCCGCTTTGAAACGAATCCATGGCATGAAAGCTGCTGTTTCGTAAGGCACCGTTCATGACCGCCGGTGCATGCGCGGGAAACAAATTAATATCTACTAAATGCTCCGTCTTCTCCATAATGTCAGTAGCCATAGACGGCCAGTCCTGGCGTAGCGTCTCCCGTAGACGTCGTGTTCGTGCCATATTCCAGACGCAAAATGCGGCAACATCGGCGTCATGGCCTCTCTGTATCCACTCTGTGATCGTGCGATTTTCGGTATCAGCAGGATAATGGAGCCGCAAGCTATTGTTTGCGGCGTCCGAATCAGTGCGAATGAAGGTGGAGTCGATGCGTTTGACCGCTACTTTGTCGTCGCCGTTGAACGACCGCCGCAAGCTTGCCATGCGTCTTTTGAGCGTGCGGACCTCACCCGGTTGCGGCACACTGGAGTAGTGGCGTGCAGCCAAGTCCTCGCGCAAACCAACGTGGTACCGGACAAATGAATCAGTACGCCGTGTCATGCGTGCATTGTACGGATGTGACAGTTATCCGTCAATCGTTTGACGCGTCAGATACCAGCCGCCATCGAGCCCCTGGTATACGGTGAGCTCAAGCCCCATTCGCTGGAGCATGGCAATCTCGGCGGCTTTCTCCGCCGCCGCTTTGGTTGGATAGCGCTTTTTAGCGCCTTCGTTGTTCACTGGTTGGAACGGTGTGTGTTTTACAGGTTTATGACGGCGAGGCATAGGGCTATTATAAGGTCCTTTCTAAAAACAACAACGAATCTTACTTGAGAGACGGTATGCTATCTGTTACAGTAAAGTACGTATATGAGCTCTGCCGCAGCTAAGAACAGCGACGACAAGCCTAAACCGCCAGAGAAATCAGCGGCTTTAATTTTGTTTGCTATCGCGGCCGATACGACATGGCGCATGTTCGTACCGACGCTCGGTGGCACAGCGCTCGGCCTATGGCTGGATACGCAGTGGCACACAACGCCCTGGGCAGGGGTTAGCGGATTGGCTATCGGTATACTGATTACTGCAGGACTTGTCAGACAGCTGTATAAGAAAGAGAATAAGACAAATGTTAAATAATTTTGCCGCGAGTGAGATAGACATCCACGTCGGTTCACAGACGTTATTTACTATTGGCGGTTTTCCGATCACCAATTCCGAGCTGACAGGTATCGTAAGCTTAATCTTATTACTTGGTGTGTCGTTCTATGTCGTCTCCATGATCAAGCGCGGCCGCTACAACCGTTTTATCGGCCTGGCACAATGGGCGTTCGAAGGTATGCTGGGTCAGATTGACAGCGCAATTCCGGACAAAAAGCTGGCTCGCAAAATCACGCCGATGACACTAACAATCTTTTTCTTCATGTTGTTCGCCTACTCTATGAGCGTGTTGCCGGGGCTAGAATCTATTACCTACAACCATACGCCGGTACTGCGGTCACTCGCGGCCGACCTGAACTTTACGTTCGCCGTAGCAATCATCGTATTTATCATGGTGCAGTATTTTGCCATTCGCTCGCATGGTCCGATCGGTAACCTCGGTCGTTATCTGCGCAATCCCATCAAAGACCCTATCGGTTCGTTCGAGGGCGTACTGGAACTTATCGGCGAGTTTTCGCGTTACATGGCGCTCAGTGTCCGAATGTTCGGCAACTGTTTTGCTGGTGAAATCCTGCTCATCATCGTCGGCGTGCTAACCAGTTACGCCGCGGTTATCGCCCTGCCGTTCTTCATGCTGTTCGAGCTGTTTATCGGCTTTATCCAGGCATATGTCTTCTTCATCCTGGCCGTTATCTTCACCGCGCTGGCCGTCGAGAAACACGGCGACCACGCCGAACAGCTCACCTCTTCTGATCACTCACCTGCTGATAAGCATAAAACGACAGCGGTGGCACAGGAGTGATGTTATAATATGTGTAATAAATTAAAGGAGAAAAACAAATGAATGAATTGGCATTCGTATTAGCATACGCACTACCAGCATTAGGTGCAGCCGCAGGTATCGGTGTGATTGGTGGCGGCGCGCTGAACGCCTTTGGTCGTAACCCTGAACAACTTGGTCCGATTCGTACCCTGATGATTACCGCTATTGTCTTTTGTGACAGCTTGGCCATCATCGGTATCGTCGTTGCCTTTATCGCCAAGGCAGTTGCGTAAGTAGGAGCTGGGAGTATTCATGACCACGGCGTTACACACTTTTGCAGCAGGTAGCATGGGAGATATTTTTACCTCCCTGGGTATTGACGGCCAAATGCTGATTTTTCAGGGGTTGGCATTTCTGATCCTCGTGTTCGTTATGGGCAAGTGGGTCTTTCCAATCATGCTGAAGACCGTCGACCAGCGCCAAGAGGCTATCGAAGCCGGCGCCAAAGCCGCTGCCGCAGCAGAAGAAAAAGCGGCTGAAGCCCAGGCGGAGGTTGCCAAGCTACTGAAAGAGGCTCGCACCGAGGCGAAGGATATCGTCGCGACGGCTAAGGACGAAGCAAACGCGATGATTGCCGACTCTGAGACTAAGGCCAAGACCCGCGCCGACAAAATCGTCAAAGACGCGCATGACCAGCTAGAGAAAGATGTCATTGCTGCACGTAAGGCATTACACAACGACACGATTGATCTCGTAGCGCTGGCGACCGAAAAAGTCATCGGTAAGACCGTCAATGATGGTGTCGACAAGAAGATTATCCGCGAGGCGGTTCTCCCTCCTAAACTTTCAGGGAAAGTTTTGGAGGGTAAAGGAGAGTGAATATGAAACTTTCACGGCGCAAAATCGCGGTGTATTTTGCCGAGCAACTACTGGCTGGCCGCAATGTCAGTAAGCAGGTGGCGGCGTATCTCGTCGAGAGTAAGCGTACCCGTGAGGTTTCACTGGTCATTCGCGACATCGAGTCAGCCCTGAGCGAGCGCGGTGTCCTGTTGGCGGACGTAGCGAGCAGTCATGATTTGGCCGGAGACACCGAGAAGGCCATCGTCGACTACCTGAAAACCGCGACTGGTGCCCAAGACGTCCATTTGCGGTCGTCTGTCGATCCGACACTGCTTGGCGGCGTTAGTATCGAAACACCCGACAAGCGACTGGACGCGACGCTTCGTCACCGACTGAACCAATTAACAGCAAGCAAGATATAAGGAAGAAATTATGCCAGAACTAGCAGTAACAGATTTATCGAAAGAACTCCGCGACGCCATCCAGGCACTCGAAGTATCGGGTGACCTCGAAAGCGTCGGAATTGTCACTCGTGTGGGAGATGGTGTCGCATGGGTTTATGGCCTGCGTGCCGCTGGCTTTAGCGAAGTGCTTAATATCGAAACATCCGACGGTGTTGTCGAAGCATTTGCCTTGAACCTGAACGAAGACGAAATCGGTGCCGTGCTGTTAGGTAGCGACGAGTCTGTGTCTGCCGGTAACAAAGTGACGCTCAAGGGTACGGTGCTTGACGTACCAGTCGGTCCTGAACTGCTGGGTCGTGTGGTTGATCCGCTCGGCCGTCCGCTTGATGGTGGGGCGCCAATCAAAACCAAGCAACGCGGCTTGGTTGAGCGCGAAGCTGTCGGTGTCCTCGGACGTAAGCACGTCCATGAACCTATGATGACCGGTATCATGGCGATTGATGCCATGTTCCCTATCGGTCGTGGCCAGCGCGAGCTGATCATCGGTGATCGCCAGACTGGTAAGACCGCAATCGCGATCGACACTATGATCAACCAGGGTCGTCAGAAAACCGGCGTTATCAACATCTACGTTGCTGTCGGTCAAAAGCTCTCCAAGATCGCCCGCCTGGTCGAGCGTCTCAAGGAAGAAGGCGTCATGGACAACACGATTATCGTTGCTACCGGTCCATCTGACCCTGCGTCACTACTCTATCTTGCACCATACGCAGGTACGGCCATGGGCGAATATTTCCGAGATAACAAGCAACACGCTTTGATGATTTACGACGACCTGACTAAGCATGCTGTCGCCTACCGTCAGATGTCGCTGCTACTCCGTCGTCCACCGGGACGCGAGGCTTTCCCTGGAGATGTCTTCTATCTGCACTCGCGCCTTTTGGAGCGCTCAGCAAAATTGTCAGACAAACTAGGTGCCGGTTCACTTACCGCTCTGCCAATCATCGAGACGCAGGCTGGTGACATCTCCGCCTATATTCCAACCAACGTTATCTCTATTACCGACGGCCAGATTTTCATGGAGACTGACCTCTTTAACCAAGGTATCCGCCCGGCTATTAGTGCCGGTCTCTCTGTGAGCCGTGTCGGTGGTGACGCCCAGACGAAAGCCGTCAAATCCGTCGGCGCTCACCTGAAGCTTGGCCTCAGCCAGTTCCGCGAACTCGCGTCATTCGCGCAGTTTGGCAGTGACCTGGACGAAGCGACTAAGAGTCAGATCGAGCGTGGTCAGCGCCTGACTGAGCTGCTAAAACAGCACCAATACACCCCGATGGGTATCTGGGAGCAGGTCGCAAGCATTTACGCCGTCAACAGCGGCGCGTTCGACAAAGTCGCAGTTGCCAAAATCGGCGAAGCCAAGACCGCTCTGCTGACCCGCCTATGGACAGACCACAAAAAGGACATGCAGGAGCTGAACAAAGGCGACGAAAAGATTACCGACGATGCACCTGTCGCCAAGTTGCTCGACAAGGTCGCCAAGACTGTCGCGAAAGGATTCGAGGAGTAAGATATGGCAAGAGCAGAACGAATTCCGAATAACGACGCCTCAGTGCCCGGCGAGGTACCTGCTCCAGCTATTGAACGAAATACTCTTCGGACGATTCATTCGGGGGGCGGTTACATCGTTGTGATGTCAAGCGATAAGCAATCTACGAAGGTAGTTCATGACATAAAGACGAACGAAGCTGTGCTGCATTATGCGACGCCAAGTGATATTCTTCTTGGCAGACAAGCAGTGCACGGGGTAGATGATGCTGCCGTCGTGAAAGGATTCGAGGAGTAGAGTTAATGCTTGAACGTTGGAATAGTCCATCTCGTAGTCGCCGACTTAGTCGTCAAGCCGAACGTAACGGTCGTGGTCGTAGTCGACGTGTTGGTGCAAATGGCGGTGAGGCACAACGAATACACAACGAAATCGTGGTTAAACGTCGGGCGTGGGAGAACAGCCCTGAAGGTATCGCCGCGATCCTGGCAACTCATGAGAAAGCCAAACAACGTGATTTGGAACGCCGCGAGCAAAAACTCGATTGGATCAACGCGCATATTGCTGAAACCGCAGTCAAGATCGCTGCTATTTATGGACGCGAAGAACCAACTGAAGAAGATCATGCCGCAGCAAGTGCAGCAATTGGCGCCACATTCATGGCGATGGAAAAACCAGAATACAATGATTTACAAAACTTTGGCTGGAGGTCTGCGTAATGGTTGAGAGTATGTCTAATCACGGTCGGAACGTCGTAAATTCGTGTGCCGAGAGCCGTATGAACCGCGAAGTGCTTGCTTCGAATATTACGTCGGATGCGTATGATTTCTACGAAGACGATTTTGATTATTCTGACTGGAAGGCTTGGAGAGATGGCGAAACGCCAGATAGTACGCGACCTACAGAAGAAGATTCCTCGCCAATTCGTCAAGAGGTCGATGATGGTATTCCAGAGACCTTGCAGGAACGAGAAGATGCAAGACGAGCTTTGGGCAAAGTCGGCAGCCAGAGAGTACGAGAACGCGGGTTGTACGAAGATCTTACTATTCGTGACAAATCACGTTCGAAAGCACAAAGCCGCGTTATCGGTGGTATGCCGGGCACTAGGAGGCACCTATAATGCCAGGAAGCCATTACACAATCTCGCTTTCACCTGCAAGCACCCGATCGCTGGCTGTGAAGCTTTTACCGCTCGTCAACGTAACGAAAGTTACGCTTCCTCACGCTGCAAGCTTCTCGCCTAGCGTTCAGGAGTTTTCAGCAAGAAAGGAGATCATGTAATGCCTTCTACTCGCGCCCTCAAAACCCGTATCCGCTCGGTCAAATCAACCAAGCAGATTACTAAAGCCATGCAACTCGTTGCTGCTAGTAAGATGCGTCGTGCCCAGGAGGTCGAAAGAGCGTCTGCTCCGTATACGCAGATGGCAAACGAGCTGTTAACGCATCTGGCGAGCCAGGGTGAGACTGATCGCCATCCCCTGTTTAAGAAACCGGAAAAGATCAAGAGCCGCTTATTAATCGTTATCGCGACCGACAAAGGTCTGGCTGGCGCCTATGACGCCAATGTCCTGAAACTATATGCCCGCCAGCTACTGGACGACGATACTGCCGGCGTGCGTAACTCGACCATAGTAATCGGTCGTAGGGCTAACCGCTTCGCGTCACGCGTGAAAGACGTTAACGTCGTAGCTGCCTATCAGGATCTACCCGACGACCCATCCGGCGCTCAGCTTCGAGCGATTGTCGACACGGCAATCGAACAGTTCAATGCCGGCGATGTAGACGCTGTCGACGTCGTTTATACGGAATTCATCAGCAGTGTTCGCCAAGAAGCAACGGTGCAGCGGATATTGCCTGCTGGCTTCGAAAAGACTGAAGTTAGCGAGACCGTGCGTACTGCTGAGTTCGAGCCAAGTGCCGAAGAGGTGCTCGAAGCTGTTACCTATCGTCTCATTGAGGCGCAAGTATATCATGCGTTACTGACCGCTCGTGCCAGCGAGTATATTATGCGCATGCTTGCTATGAAGAATGCCACCGACAACGCCAATGACCTGATCGAAGATCTAACGCTCGAGATGAACAAAGCTCGCCAGAGCGCGATTACTCAGGAATTGGCTGAAATCAGCGGGGGTGTGGAGGCGATGAAATGAATCATTATTGCAGTGGTGAAACTGCGGCGCCGTATACTTTCGCAGGCCTGGACGAGCTAGATAAGATGGATGTAACCATAAGGCTGAACAGAAGGCGTAGAGAAAGATTACTGGCTCGAGAAGCGTCCCAGACAACACCTACGAAATTAAGAATTGAAGCACATAGCGAATCAGACGAACTACACGCAGAAGGAGAACAAAATGGCTAAGACAGTAGAAAAAACAAAACGAACCCGCCAGCTGGCGGATGGCAAGATTATTGCGATCGTCGGCGTGGTGATCGACGTTGAGTTTGGTAAAGATGCCGAGCTACCGGCAATTTACCATGCTTTGCGTGTTGAGCGTGACGGCAAAAAGATCACGCTTGAGGTTGCGCAGCACCTTGACGAGCATACGGTTCGCACGATTGCCCTCAGTAGTACTGACGGTTTGGAGCGTGGCCAATCGGTCGAAAACACCGGTGCGCCGATTAGTGTTCCTGTTGGCGATCAGACACAAGGCCGCATGTTCAATGTCGTCGGCGAAGCGATTGACGGCCAACCGACGCCAAAGGGCAAGGTCGCACCAATCCATAAGAACCCGCCTGCCCTGACTGAGCAGTCAAACAAAGCCGAAATCCTCGAGACAGGTATCAAAGTTCTTGACCTCATCGCACCGCTGACCAAGGGTGGTAAGGCTGGTCTCTTCGCTGGTGCCGGTGTCGGAAAAACCGTCCTGATTCAAGAGCTGATCTTTAACATTGCCAAGTTTCATGCCGGTAACTCCGTGTTCGCCGGTGTTGGTGAGCGTACTCGTGAGGGTAACGACCTTTACTATGAGATGGAAGATGCCGGCGTGCTGCCGCGAACAGCGCTTGTCTTCGGACAGATGAACGAACCGCCAGGAGCACGTTTGCGTGTGGCTCTGAGCGGTCTTGCTATGGCAGAAGCTTTCCGTGACGAAGGCCAGGATGTGCTACTCTTTATCGACAATATCTTCCGCTACACCCAAGCTGGTGCCGAGGTGTCGGCACTACTCGGCCGTCTGCCGTCAGCCGTGGGTTACCAGCCAAACCTGCAGCAGGAGATGGGTATGCTACAAGAGCGTATTACGAGCACGAAGAAAGGCTCTATTACCTCTGTCCAAGCTGTCTACGTGCCCGCAGACGACTTGACCGACCCTGCTCCGGCAACAACTTTTGCCCACCTCGACGCGACTATCGTGATGAACCGTGCGTTGACGGAGATTGGTATCTACCCTGCCGTTGACGTTCTTGATAGTACATCAACATCACTCGACCCTGAGATCGTCGGTGAGGAGCACTACCGCGTGGCTCGCGAGGTTCAGCGTACGCTGCAGGAATACAAAGATTTGCAGGACATTATCGCTATCCTCGGTATGGAAGAACTTTCCGACGAGCAGAAGCAAACTGTTAATCGCGCTCGCCGCTTGCAGCGCTTCTTTGCTCAGCCGTTCCACGTTGCCGAGCAATTCACCGGAAACAAGGGTGTGTACGCCAAACTCGAAGACACCATCAAAGACGCCGCCGACATCCTGGCTGGCAAATACGATGATAAGCCCGAGAGCTGGTTCTACATGGCACCTGGTCCACTCAGTGAGAAAGATTCTCCGAAGAAAGAATCCAAAGAGCCCAAGGATAAAAAGGAAAAATAGTGAAATTCCAACTAGTCACCCTACTCGGCACGAAAGTCGACCAAGACGTTTACGAGGTCGTATTACCAACGGCTGATGGCGAGATTGCTGTTTTCCCCGGCCATGAGCCCGTCGTTGGTATCGCTGTGCCCGGCGCTATCGCCGTTCGTCACGCAAAAGGCGATCCAGACAGTAAGCTGGAATACTTCGCAATCAGTGGCGGCGTTATCGAGATTAATCAGCAGGGTCTGAAGGTTCTGGTAGACGAAGCGGATAGCGGCGAGGATATCGTCGAAGCCGAGAGCAAGGCTGCCCTGGAACGCGCACTCAAGATGAAAGAGTCTGCCAAAGATCAGGTAGAGCTCGAAAAGGCCTCTCAGCTGGTCGACCGCCACGCTGTTCGGCTCAAGGTCGCCGATCTCCGTCGTCGACATCGTCATTAGTTGTCTTGCAATCTCACCCCATTGGCGTACAATTGACCGAGGTTAATTACTAAAACAAACGGCAGGGGGCCGCAAGATGGAGAGGATAAAGATGCAGGACGATGCATTAGTACTTGAGTACGCAATTGGTGCTATTGAGGCTGACAATGGCCAGCTGGAGCGATTGGATGAATTTACAGAGCGAGTCCGGAGCGGAGAGTTTCATCGCCCGACGGACGTACAAATTATTTGCGACTGTGTTGATGGTCGTTGCGGTGCCGTTCCTCCGTTTCGCCCGAATAGCGCTGGTGGTAGCGAGACGATCATGGTCGCAGACGACCTTACGAGCAAACGTTTCGCTGCTAATACCGACGGCTCGACGCACGCACAATATCAGGCGGCACTCACCTTTCTCCACGACGCCGACCAACCGATAGGCGGTCATACCGCAGAGGGCGTTGTTGCCCCGGGCAGCGGCTGTGGTGCTAACGATAAGCTGCCTGCAATTTATGAATTTATAGCAAAAAACGGCGTTGTTATGCGTGATATGGCGGCGAGATTGGGGGTGCAAGTTGATGACACGACGCAACAACTGATTCTCGATAATGCCGTCGCTCGCAGCGAGTTTTCAAATGGCTCCGACCTCTTAGGGGCGCTTGACCACCAGCCAGGGGCACAGACGGCACATCTGCAAGGTGGACACCGCGAAGTACTGACTGTTATCAATACGCGTCCGGGAACGACGCTGGATCGTGAAGCGATGCGCGAAGCATTTCCTGATCACCAGGCTTTCAATGTCGATGTATGGGCGCTGGAAAACACCGCTCGCCTGTTATCTGACGATGAAACGCAGGTTGATCAGTTGGTTGCCGCGATGGTGTACTACAACCTAGCCACTGCTTATGTACTTGGCGGAAAGACCATGGGCGTCGTGGTTGTCAAGTGATCACGCTTGTGTTAAAATCGCGTCATAACAGCTTAAAATAAACAAAAGGAACGTACATGGAGCAAACTCAGAACTCCTCTCGTCGTGGGCTGTATATCGGCATTGCTATCATCGTTCTGGTAGTTGTCGTGATTGTCGCGGTCGTGGCAATGATGCTTGGCAGCACCAAGAAAGAAGCCGCCACTGACTCGTCTACTCAATCGGTATCTACTGTTTCCAGCAAGGCGGATGTGCATCAAGATCTTGCGACGCTGAAATCAACCATGAAACAAGCTGCTGCTGATCAAGCCGCCGCCAAAGCAGCCCTTAAAGACGCTAGTAATCAAATAAAGCTCAACAGCTAATAGATAGAAGGAATTACAATGGATCAGCCTCCGAAAAAATCATATAAATTCGTTTGGCTAACGACTGCGTCGCTTGTCGTGCTCGTATTTGTCATCGGTGGAGCATTCTATCTGGTATCACAGTCAAACAAAGACGAAAAAACAGCCACAACATCGTCTTCGTCCGCGCAAGAAGAGACGGTTTCGACCGCAAGCAAGGCGGATGTCCAAAAGAGTCTCGATGATGCCAAGAGCAACATGAAACAAGCTACTGCTGACCGGGCTGCCGCCAGGGCTGCCCTTGATGACGGTAATAATCAAATAAAGTTAGGAAACTAAGATGAATATACCACTCACTTTTAGACCATCGAAAAAAATGTTTGCCAGCTTTTTGCTTATGGCACTCAGTGTCGTACTGGCTGCCTATGGACCGCTGGTATCTGTCTCGCGAGCGCAGGCGGTAACTGACGACGCCCTGCAGACGCTGAAACAAAAGGCTATCGATGAGCTGAACCGTCGGATTACTAATTATGAAAAGACGCTAAAAACCCTGAACGTGGATTTTGAGATAAGCAAAGACGGCTCAAGCCTCAACGTTAGTAGTGAGAAAAGTGCGACCTCGGATTCCGTCGACAATAACTCCGCATTCACGATGGACGAAAACGGCCTGAAGGGTCACATTGAGCTAGCACCAAAACTGAAAGAAAAAGTCGTACAGTTCATGAAGAAGATCGTTGAAGAGCTGAAGACCTTGCAAACCAAGGTAAAAGATACGACATCATTGAGTGAGATGAAGTCTCTTGCGAGCAATATCGAGGCGCAGTTCAAGCTCGACCAGTTGACACAAGTTCAGTCCTCGGTCACCCAGGCGGTCGAGAGTATGACCGGTGTGCTCGACAACCTAAAGACGACATTTAACGGCCTGAAAAGCCAAGTGACCAAGCTAAAAGATTGCGCCAAGAATGTCTTTAACGGTGATGGTTCGGTCAAGGCTAACGCCTCCGCTTCTGGCGCAGATGTCAGCTGTGGCGAGTTCAACCTTAGCAGCTCGGATGTCGCTAATCAGGCACAGTCACAGATGGCAAGCGTTCAGACGATTATCCAGACCATCAGCTCGGTTCTTTTGTCCTGCGTAACCCTCTTGACGACGCTTGTCGGTAGCTTCACGAGCCTTACGGGTGGTCTTGGCAGCTTAGGTAGTCTGGGCAACCTCGGTAACCTCAGTAGCCTTACGGGTCTTATTAGCGGCCTGGGTGGTAATGGCAGCGCAAGTAGCCTTGGCGACCTAAGTAGCCTGACGGGCAGTCTCGGTAGTATCAGCGGTATTATGAGCTCCTTCACCGCCATTTTGTCCCAGCTGGATCTTTCGAGCCTGATGTCAAACAATGCGCTCGGTAGCCTTACGAGTCTCACGAGTCTCATTAATATCTAGTGAGCGGCGCTCGACTTTAGAACTGCGCGTACCTCGTCGGTGTCACGACAATGCATCAACTGGTCGCGTAGTTCTGCTGCTCCGGGAAAATCACGGACGTAGATCTTAAAAAATCGCTTTAGCGGATCAAACTTCCGCCCGTCAATTCTACTGTCGCCTTGCGCTTCAGTCGTGCGTGACTGGCGAGAGACTCTGTCGTAATGGTCGTGCAGGTCTAGCTGGAGCTCGAGAAGATTCAGTAGCTCCTCTTTGGTGTGTTCGCTTGGTGTCTTTTCGAACGCGAACGGATTATGGAAAACGCCGCGGCCAATCATGACACCATCGACGCCATACTTCTCGACCAGCTCCAGTCCATGCTGACGATCGCGGATGTCGCCATTAATCGTTAGGAGCGTATGCGGAGCTATCTCGTCGCGGAGTTTTTTGATTTCAGGTATGAGCTCGTGATGCGCCGGGACTTTGCTCATCTCTTTTTTGGTACGCAAATGAATAGTGAGGTTGACGATGTCTTGCTTTAGCAAATGCGCCAGCCATTCGCGCCATTCGTCGGTATGGGTGTAGCCTAGTCGGGTTTTGACACTGACGGGCAGTCCGCTTTCTTTGGCGGCGGCAATTATAGCTGCGGCGTTCTCGGGGTTTCGGATCATTCCCGCGCCGCCACCGCTTTTCGTGGCCGAACTGTCCGGGCAGCCCATATTGATATCAATACTGTCATAACCAAGCGTCACGCAGTGCTTCGCTAGCTTTGCCATAGATTCGGGGTCGCTGCCCCAGAGGTGTCCAACGATAGGGTGTTCGTCGTCCGTCTTGACCAGGCGTCCGCCAATGGCGCGGTCGCCAGCATGCGCCCAGCCGGTAGCATTCGTAAACTCGGTGAAATACGCGTCCGGTGGCGCGGCGGCGGCTACGACATGACGAAAGACAACGTCAGTTACTGCCTCCATTGGAGCCAGTATGAAAAACGGTCGTGGTAGCTCGTCCCAAAATGATGTCATTGTGTTCCATTATATATCTAATAAAGAAAATGCCCGCTCCGAAGAGCAGGCAAGGCAGTAGTTGTAAGGATGGCGGGAGAGTGCACTGTGGCGCACTCCCCCACCCGTGGACGACACAAACTTCTCTTACTCGCGTCTACTCCCCCTACGGCATTGTGGTGTGGGCCGCAGGTCTTTGTTACCAGCCGCCCCAGGACTTGGATTTGTCCTTGCCGGCTTCCTTGAGAGCCTCTCTGGCTGCACTGCCAGCCGAGCCGGCGACCTTGGCCTGAGCGCGCGTACGCTCATAGTCCTTGGCGGAGCCGTTGCCGGATGCAACGTTGCCGACCGACTTGTCTACCTGTGACGTCGTTGCCACTGTACTATCCTTCCGGAATCGGATGATTCGCCGAACGGATGAACGGCGAAGTCGAGCGGATGGCGAGAATTGAACCCGCGTCCTGAGGTGAGATGAATCCTCAGAGTTACCAAATCTACATCCGCGTGGTCTGGGTGACGGGCCTCGAACCCATATCTTCTCCCGGGTGAGGGAGTTGTTTTGCCTTCCTTAAACTACACCCTGCGTCCAGATCATATGTGTCTATAACTACTGCTTGAAAAGTACAATAAAAGGCTAGAAACTTCATGCCTCCAACCTTCATTCAGATATTTACTTTACTCTGTTATTCGCTTCTCGTCAATAGGTCATCCTCAAACTCCTTGATACCGGCAAGTGTCTTGTCGTAACCGGACGTGTCTGGGAATGATAGGTCGTTGATGCATTGCCAGACGGCAGTCACGAGCCGCGTGAAACGCTCTAGTTCCTCGGGCTGTATATCGTTGAGTCGCAAATCGACGATAGTGCCTGCCGGATCCGGCTCGACGAATTGCAGTATCCCCTCGTCCATCGTGTATGTGTGCCACTCGCGCGAGTGCTCCACGAGCAGCTTGTAGAACAGTAACTGTTGACGGTACTTGTGCGCTTTGATCTTTTGGTAGTCTTGACCCTTGTCCCATGATGTTAGTACGCCGCCGGTCTTGTAGTCGGTCACCGTGGCGGTTTTCGCCTCTTTGTTAAATTCAACCACGTCCAGCTTGCCGGTCAGGTGTGCGTCGCCAATGCGTGCGTCTTGGCGTGCAAAATCAAGCTCAGCAAATTGATCAGGGGTGAAGTCATTGCGGCGTGCCGCCAGAAAAGTCTGCAACGTATCGCTGCCGCGTTGCAGATAGTCGCGGTGCTCGTCTTCCGTGAACTCCATTCGTTCGAGTTGCTTTTCGAATTCGTGTAGTATATCTTCTTCCGGCTGGAGAGACCCATGTAGGCGAACGTGATCATGGGCACGCTGCAACGTAGCATGGATTGCGCTTCCATAGTTAGCGGCAGCACTGCGTGCGCTCGGGAAACGCAATAGCGTACTAAGGAGAAACTGTTGCGGTCCGCCATTTGTTACATCGACGAAGTTATTGATGTGCGTGGCACTTAGCTTGTAGCCGTCCAGCACAGGTGCAAGGTACTCGCGCATAGTGATTTGCGGTACGTTAACAAGCGGGGCGTACCAGGCGTGTTCGACGGCGTCTAGCTCTGCCTTGTCAGATCCGTCTGGCGTTTCTTGTCGCTCGGGCAACGGGTTGTCTAGCAGGAAGGCTGCGCGCAGCGTTTCTTTGCCGGAGTCGTTTTCACTCGCGTACGAAATATGCAAACCCGCGCGGGCACGCGTCATGGCGACATAAAACAGTCGTAGCCGCTCGTCGTATGCATCGGTGTTCTGGCGGAGTCGTAGGTGCGGCGGAAACGTGATAGTAGACGTTCGACCACGGGTCTTTTCGCCCCACATCGTGTCCGTAGCGTTGATGATAAACACGTGGTCAAACTCCAGACCTTTAGAGCCGTGTGCGCTAAGCAGGCGTACACTCTCGCCCTCTTCGCCGATATGTCGTGTACTGGTAATTCGTGTGTTTGTCGCTCGGTTCTGTGTCATAAATTCGAGAAAATCGGCGAGCTTGGGTGTTTTGGAACCGAAGGTGTGCTCACGCAGTTTCTCGCGGATTGTGGTGAGGTTTTTCAGATGGGCGCTGTAGTTGGAAAGGTCGCTTTGACGGGCGTCCTCAGAGAAGAAGAAGTCTTTGAACGGTGACGTGAAATCGTCGAGCGGCGTCGTGCCGATAAGGATATCGAGTGTGCGTTCAAGCGGCAAATGCCGTGCTTGTCCGGCAGCTGCTATCAGCCAACCGAATAACCCTTCGGTCGCGTCGGCTTTCTGCATGACTTCCAGCCAATGCTCGCGGTCTTTATGCGCGGCGAGACTGATTTGCCACACGGTCGTCGGTTCAACACCCCAGCTCGGGTGGCTAAGGAGCTCGGGTAGTAACGCGTTGACTTGCGTATGGTCACCAGAGCCGATGGCTGTGACGACTCGGCCAATAAGTTCAAGCTGTATGACAGCCTCGTCGTCAAGTACGTTGTCGCGTCTGTCATAACTGATCGGTATCCGTAGCTCGGTTATATAGCCGACAAGCGCCACGAGGTCGTCATGCCGCCGTGCGATGACAGCGATTTCGCTTGGTTTGACGCCGTCGTCGATGAGTTTCCGTATCGCTGCGGCGACTCGTGCTCGTTCGTCATGCGGCGTGGCAAAGTTAACGATTTCCAAGGTGCTCTTCGCCGTCTTGCCGGCTGCCGTGAGCGTCTTGTTGAGCTCGGGGAAATGGTTTTCGAGCCGCTCGCTCCCCTGCGTTATGACGGCGCGAGCGCTGTCGAGTACGGGCTGAACGGAACGGTAGTTTTCAGTCAGCGTGATATTGGCTGCTCCCGGGTATGTGTGGCGAAAATTAAGGATGTTACCGACGTCGGCTCCCTGGAAGCCGTAAATCGCCTGGTCGTCATCACCGACGACCAGGATGTTTGGCGTGTCCTCGACTACCGGATTGTTAGTAAGGTTATGCAAGATACGCATTTGCGCCATGTTGGTATCCTGAAACTCGTCGACCATGATGTACTGGTACTTTTCCTGCAGATCGTAGCGCAAGTCATCGTGAACCTCGATTGCATGAACTACTTGCATGATCATATCGTCGTAATCATATAGCCCCGCTTCTTGCATGCGCTGGAGATACAAGCCATAGACCACATGTAGCGCACGGAGCTTCGGTAGAGCCTTCTGGATCTTTAGTATCGGTGTTTTGTCGACATCGTTCGTGATCCACTGCTTTTTCCATTCGGTAAGTGGCGGAGTTACCTTCTCGTGGCTCTTGGCTGCGTCGATGGCATGCTGAAGACTGCTTACGAGTACGTCCGTGAGCGGCATGACACCTGGCAGCGGCGTAGCCTCCACGATTTTTTCAATTGTTGGCAGCGCGGTAATCAATGTGTCGAGCGTTGCTTTGCTGATGCGTGGTGCGAACACTTCGCTCAGTGTCTCGCCGGCGGCCTGGACGGTTGCTTGCGTGGCATCGAGCAGTAGACCGAGTTCGACGTCGGTCAAGCCGGCGCGTTTGAGGTCTGACAATGCCGTCAATATATCACCGATGGATGTATATTCGCCGTTCATCCGGCTACGGAGCGGGTCGTTATAGTCGAGCGAGTCGAGAATAGCGGTGACAATCTGGTGGCGCGCCAAGTCGTCGGCGAGCTGGAAGTCGGCACCGTGATAAAAATACTCGCGGTAGCGACTCATGATTTCCGAGCCGAAGGCGTGGAACGTGTAGACGGACACGTTGTAAGCGTCACGACCGATAATGCTGACCAGGCGCTTCTTCATGGCGATAGAACCTGCATCGGTAAAAGTCAGGCAGAGAATATTTTCGGCGAGCGCATCAGTTTGTTTGAGGATATTGGCCGCGCGCATGCTAAGCAACTCGGTCTTTCCTGTTCCCGGACCGGCAATTACCATGACCGGACCGTCGATGGTATCGACAGCCTGGCGCTGTTTGTCGTTCAGTTGCTTGTAGCGCGCCTCGAAGTCCATTGAGGTATAGTATAGCGCATATCAGCCAAACGTGATGGCGTCTACGCGGCGTTTGTTCGGTAGAGCGGGTATTGTTCAGCGAGCAGCGTGCGCAGAGTCTTCGCTGCAGTTGTTTTGTTTGAGCGGATCGAAGGATTTTCGCGGAGTGTCATCGCGACAGCTGTCTCGAAGGCGAGCCATGATGACTGACTCTCATCATTAACGCAGTGCAAGTGTGAGCCGCCTTCTTTAGCGAATACCCTGACGTTATCCTTGCCGGCATATACTTCGTCGCGCCATGTGCGGCCACGACTCAAGAAGTCGCCCAGAAATACCTCGACCGCTACGAGCGGATCGGGGCCGATATTGCGGGCATGCTCGCCAGTCTTGCCGCTCAGAAGTGCTGGTATGCATTGCGCCTGGACGTAAAATGCTTCGGGTGTAAGGTCGGCGGTCGGAGCCATGCGTAGTAGCGCTAGGAGCCCCATCTTAGTGAACGTGCCGAAGGCTTTGAGCTCGTTCGGAGCCTTTCTCAGGGTCTCTTCTATGTCGCCTGGGTGTAATCCATTCGGCAGACACGGCACGCTGAGATGCGCGGCTAAGACGGATGTATCGTGCTCTTCTGCCAAGTCAAGCACACCGTTGCCATACATGGCGCCCTGTGAGATACCGCCGACGGTGATAAAGTCCGGGTCGCGGTCAAACTCGACCGCTTCGTTATGCATGATAGATAAATGGTTGTGCGTGTTCTCGTCAAAGGTAAAGTAGCGGTGCCATAGAAGATTCTGCGGCGCACTGATGACGGTACCGGCGATACCCAGCTCGGCCAGTTTGATCAAGCGATGAACGTAGAGGCCTTCCGGACGGGTGCAGAATGCAACTGATTCTTGATACGAGACGCCATCTACCCCATCGGCAGGATTATCGACACGGGACGACAGCACATCGTAACGCATGCCATCGGCCATCCTGACCGGGCGCTTTTCGATAACGATACCCTTTTTATCGTAGAAAACCCTCGCTTTATGTCGCTTGTAGGGCGTTACAACTGGGTTACGTTCGTTATTATCCCGAGCAACAGCCCTGTTGCGTCGCTCTGATTGTGTAGTGTCGAATTCTAATTTGTGCACCATCCCACCTCCAGACTCATAGTGGTTACAGTATAGTGCTGACGGTTATCAATGTAAATGATAATCTCAGGTACTTTTATTATAGCATAAACAGATGAGTATGTCTATATAATTTCATACGGATATATGGTATGCTAACCATACTATGAACCCCGCCGTATATGATGACTTAGCGCTGGAAGAATCGGTCAAAAAACACTTTGGCTTAGCTCTTGACGTCGAGAACGTCATCGCGCGGAATATACCAGTGAGCCACACCGCTGTGGCGACGGTGTTTCTGACTAGCAAAAAGCAGCTGTACGTCTCTATTACTGCTCAGGCTAACCTGACGCTGGGCAACGTTAAGAAGCTTGTCTCACGCATGGGTCTCAAGCCCGAATTGTTTGTACCGCCCAAAGGCCAACCGCATTATTTTGACGATATTGGTCGCGAGCATTTCCGCTCTGTATTTCCAGGCCGTACGCAAGTGACATCAGACGATCTGATGTATTACCGTACATTGGCGCCGTATAACCCCGCACTAGTGCAAATCAACGAGATTTCTGCAGGAGAAATATTCCAGTTTGATACGGACGCTCATGGTGACTGGCGTCCGGCCGCCAAGTTTGCTTATCGTCGCATCAGAACATCGTAGTATAATCAGCCAAAGAAAAACCCCGCTTGCATCACAAGCGGGGTTTTCTTGTGAGTACAGACGGGGTGTTAGATGTTTTGCTTCGCCTGCAGGCGCCGGCGGAGCAAAACGAAGCCGAGAGCGGCGGCGAACAGTACGCAGCCCACCCAGGTCACCACGTTGATCAGCAGATCCAGTACTCCGCCATCGGCGAAGTACTGTGGCCGCTGTTCGGCCAGCGACAGACCCACGAAGGCCGTGGCGAAGAGCGTGAAGAGCCACGAGACCGCACATCCGAGCGCACTTGCGGCCCAGTTGGGACGCATCGAGCAGTGAAAGACCATGAGCGCCGGCAGTAATGCCAGAGCCACGATGGTCGTCACGGAGGCGGCTGTCAAAACGTCGAGGGCTACTCCCATGGGAGTCTCTCCTGTTCTCTGCAAATAAGCGTTGCAGTCGGCGCGTTCGGTCGGGATTGACCGGATGACAATAGTATACCACAAAAAGCAAATACCCGCCAGCTCATCCTCGAGCCAGCGGGTATTTGCTGACGAAGATGAGCCGACGGGCGTTAGTTGTCGGTCAACTTGTTGATGTAGGAGAAGACGCCGATGGCGACCCAGACACCGATGGAAACGTCGGCCATGAGAAGCAGCGCGTTGTCGTTGTGCTCGTCGAAGAACGACGGTCTGATCGTGTAGAGCTGGTACTGTACCAGTATCGACAGCCCTACGAGTAAGACCCATGCGATTCCGACGCCCACCAGTGCTCCGAGCTTTTCGCTGCTCACGCGGTTTGCGATGAGCGTCGTGAGTCCGACAAGCCCCAGTAGCACGACCGATCCTGTGACTAAAAGTGGAACGGAGTTCATTGCCGCCCCTGTTCTCCTCATTTGGACGCTGAGGTATACGTTCATGGCAAAAGCTATGATGAAATTCATTACAGCATAAAAGTTATAAAAATACAATACCTACACAAGATCGAGAATGACCAAATGCTCAATATGCGGCGTACGCGGGAAGAAATTGTAGCCCATGTGGTGGCGAATGCCGTATTTTTCGGCCAATCTTGCTACGTCGCGAGCTTGGGTGACAGGGTTACAGCTGAGATAGATGATACGCTCAGGCGCTTCCTCTAGCAGTTTTTCTACTACCTTCTCGTGCAGGCCTGCGCGTGGCGGATCGACGATGATTGTCGCGTCGCTGGTGATGTAGTCGAGCGCATTTTCGCTGGCTGCTAGCACTGCCTGCGCCCCTGTCTTGCCGAGCTCTTCGATATTGCGTTCCATTTCACGTACAGCGTCCTCGTTCATCTCAACAAGTGTGGCATTGCTACCACCGACAGTTAGTCCGATCGTGCCAACTCCTGAGTACAAATCGACAACTGGCTTGTCGGGCGCCACCCATTCCTTCATATCCCTAAGAGCTTGTTCGTAGACAGGCAGATTTATCTGGAAAAAGCCCTCAGTGGCATAGCGGAATGGCACGTCGAGGATCGTATCTGTGAGGATCTGGTCGCTGCTGCTCGCGAGGCGCTTCGTGATAACGCTGGCTGGCGAGCGCGGATTTGATTGGATAATTTCGGCGCAAATAACCTCTGGTGAAGCTACTTTTTCTAGTACGGCCGACGCATCGAAATCCTCGTCCTTGACGTACAGTTGCCAAGCGACCTCACCTGCCCTGTTGCTGCGAATGAGCAGAGTTTTGAGCGACCTGCCGTCGACGTGCAGTTCGCGCAGCACTTTCAGTACTTCCTTGGCGGCGCTGTTGATCGCCGGACTCGCAAGGCTGGTATCCGTGACGGTGATCTTGCCATGGGTACCGCGGCGGAAAAACGCCAGATCGAGCGTCTCTTTCTCGGTGTCGTACCAGAAACTGTACTCTACCTTGTTACGGTAGCCATACTCTACCTCGTCGCTCCAAACGGTGATTGGCTGTGGGAGGACGATATCATGCAGTTCAAAGGCCTCTTCGGTCAGGGCTGATTTGTAATGCGATTCAGCCGCGAAATCCATGATTTGCCATGGGCTGGTACTGAGGTAGCTGCCAGGATCTCGAGGCTTGATTCGCTCCGGAGAGGCTTTGAGCACCTCTGCCACATAACCTTCGACGTAGCTCGACTTCTTTTTGGTTAGCTGTACAGTTACTTCTTCGCCCGGTAGACCACCCCATACGAGGCATTTTTTACCGTCTTCGAGGGTGCCAATGCACTGCCCGCCACCGATAATACGGTCGAGCGCAAGTGTCACCACGGGGAGCTGCTTTCTGGTCATATCTGTAATTATACTCCATTACCTCTGGAGATTTTAGTATAATATTATTGACATATTAGGAAAAGCATGATAACATAAAGCAAATGGTGAGAGTTTCCACAACAGACAGGGAGACAGAGCGCGTGCCGGAGTTTGAATCCGACACTGATTTTAATCTGAGCGTATGGGACACGTCATTTCTATGGAACGGCGAGGACGATACATTCATGGAGCTTGCCGCTAAACAAGAGGCTATCAAGCGACAGATGGTCGTCGGCGAGGATGTCGTTAATGAGGATGATCCAGAGGATGACTTCGTCTACGAACAACCGAAGACTCGCTTAGGCCGGTTGCGGGCAAAACTTGGCCGCGCCGCGACACTTGCCTTTTGGGGCGGTATTGGTGCTATGGGCAACATGTCTGAGCGCGGTATCAAAAGGCGCCTTGCTCGCGAAGAAAAATACGCCGCCAACGGTCATGATACCCTCTATAAAAAAGCGCGCCGCAACCAGCACAAGATTCTCGGTGGCGCTGTCGTCGCAGCAGCGTTCGCTGGTGAGCTTGGTCTCGGCTACCTGCGTGTCAAGGGTGTCGAAATGCATCATGAGCAGCTACGTCATTACAATATCAACACAGCTGCATACGCGACTTCATACGAATTCGGCGGTCGTGGCGACCCTGCGGCACAAGGTGTCATGGAAGCCAAAGAGGCTCAGGGTCGGCTTGACCCTAACACGAACTATATCGGTGTTAACTATGCCGCTACCATCGCGCCGCTGGACAACGGCCCTACTCTGAATGAGGCGACCGACCAGGGGGCAGAGGCGGCTTTCCAGAACTATTTGCTTCATAAAGACTCTGGTCAGCAGTTCTACGACGAAGGCTTTTCCGAAGGCTCGATGGCTGCCTTGAAATTTGCCAAATTAGTGCGAGAAGACAACGGTGGTACGCTCCCGGCTAACTTCCATATCATTCTGGACGGTTCGCCCGTGACAAGCAGCGGTTTTGGCAAGGGCGCGATTGCTAATTCGCCATTCGTCAAACCGTTCTTGAGCGCGGCTGGAATTGACTTTAGCGATGCGGATGATGTACCGGCTGGTACGATTGCTCGCTATTCACAAAACGATGTCTGGGGCAACGGTGCTCATCAGACATTACTCGGCAATGCCTTGCAGGCGATGGATATGCAATACGCACACGTTATCCAAGATCCAAACAAGCCGCACATCGTCTGGGTTGACTCAGCTGGTGTGATTCATGAAGAGTATGACGTCGGTGTCCACCCATTCTCGCAGATGATTCAAGCGAACGGCGGGTATATCAATGACGGCTATAATTCATTCTTCCAGGATATAGCGCCGATTAACGACGGTATTAATAACAATCCGAACCCACCGGCTCCGAACGCATACAAAGCCCAAATGGACTTGGCTCGCGGTATCGATGAGCAGACCGGAGGCACTGGTATTCCACAACAAATCGCCTCCGCTATCCCGCAGCCGTTTACACAGGTCATACAAGACGGGTTAGAGCTTCAGACCGCTCCTGATAGAATCATGCAGAATCCTGCCAATATCGTCGGTGTTGTCGATGATGTCTCTAATATGTTTAACGACATATCCAAGGCGCTGCCGAGCGATACATATCACCCCGTTTCAGACTTTGTTAACGGTGCGGTTAAGAACACGACTGGCTTTGACTTGAATCTTCCGCCAGTCTTCCAGAGTAACCATCCTGCTCCAGCACCGGCTGCGCCCGCCTCTGCTCCAGCATACGTTCCGCCACCCGCGCCCGTGTATACTCCGCCACCCGCCCCGGCATACGTGCCCCCCGCACCGGCACCATCCTTTGATATACCCGCCCCAGCGCCAATAGTAGATATACCGGCTCCCGCTCCAGTCAGTGACATACCTGCACCAGCTTCAATCCTTCCCGACTTTAGCCCCAATACGCCGCCTGCCGCGCCTCAGGTTGATCAGCTGGTCAATCAAGGCACCAAGGTCTTGAACAATGTTCTTAGCGGCCTATTCAAACCGGCCCGCTAAATAAACGCAATATGAAATAAAAATCGCAACAGATAGTTGTGATTTTTATTTTTACAGATATTGCTCCCTGTTAGCGTTGCGAAAACTACTACTTGACATGCGTTGAGAAAAGGACTACGCTCTCAAACATAACCATAACTAAGTAGGGGGTCTGGGGGACATGAGGAATAAAAGGTCTGCCGCCGAAAAAGAAACTTTAACAGGTACCCGGAGAAGCAGCGAACGTTTGCGTAAGCTTGAGCGTGGCGCATTAGCCGGTGCAATGGGCGCGACAGCACTTGTGGCTGCCGGCGCGCTTGTTCTTTCAAGCACCACTGTGAATTCAGCGCCAGAAGAAAAGGCTGCTTCCACGTCTCATGAGGTCGAACGAAACTATAATTATGTACCCCTTGCAACACAGATTGCTATCGGTGGTCGCTGGGATTATAGCGGCGACATGTTCGTCGGTATGCTACAGGGAACGAAGCGTCTCGAAGGCGATTGGGCTCAGCCAGTGCCCTATCCAGCGCAAATCGCACCGCTTGATCAGATAACGTTGGCACAGTCTTCTGACGAGGCCTACGCGATCGCTCGCGCTGATTATGAGGCCGCACGAGCCCGCGGCGAGCAAATCGTTATTACTGGATTCTCCGAGGGATCCGATCCGGCCGCTCGTTTGGGCACCGACATTGCGAACGAAAACGGCGGCGTATTGCCTGCGGGTGTTCGCGTCGTTGTCTTTGGCTCGCCTAACAGCGAGAAAGGTGTCTATGACAGTATTGTCGGACAGCTGATATGGCCAGAGCTGAATGCTGCCGGTATTCCGACGAATAACAGGTTACCCGCTGGTTCTGAAGAGCACGCATCGCAAAACGACGTTTATGCCAATAGCGCCGACCAACACGTGATAGGCCAGCTTGCTATGTTGACCGACATCGGTTTCGGTCACCGTGTTACCGCACCATGGGAAGAAACACTCAGTTGGACAGATAGTAGTGGTGTTATTCACTATCGCGCGGATGTCGGTTTGCATCCGTGGGCACAGTTGGCAATGGCAAACGGCATGTATATGAATGATGGATACAATGATGCCTTAAACGACATGTTCCCAATCAATCCTGGCAACTTGTCGTCACCTCCGCGTCCGAACGCCGTTGCTGCGATTAGAGACTTGGCGCGAGCATTTGACGAGCAAGCGGGCACTGGCCAGCTGTTCCAAATGTTGGCATTGCCGATGTATCTTGGCGCGCCGTTGTTCCAGCTCGGTCTCGACATCGTTAATTACGGTCCGGATCTGGCTATTGGCGCCGTGGCGAACATACAAAACGGCATATTGAATATCCCGAACCAACTGCAGCAGATTCCAAACCAGTTACAGCATGCGGCCGACGCAGCGAACAAGGTTCCGGCTTCGGTTCAGGCGACGCTACATAACCTGCAACCCGTACCCCACGTTGCGTCTCCGAAGATGCCGCCAGCTGTTAAGGCGTCCGCTCGGGACATGAACCAAGCTATCGAATCTCTCGCGGCCAGCGTAAAGGGTCATGGCGAGGGTACGAAAGATTGGAACAAGCTTGTCGATCAGACCGTGACTAATATCAAGGACGCGATTCATGATGTAGCAGATCATGTTCCTGTGCCTGCTCCAGCCCCGGCTGCTGTTGAGGCACCCGCTCCTGCCCCCGCCCCAGTAGAAACTCCGGCTCCTGCGCCAGCTCCAGAAGTCGCCCCCGCTCCCGCTCCAGGACCGGCTCCGGAGAAACCTGTCCAGGAGGCGATCAACAACGCGATATCTCAAGCGAAAGATTTTGTAGAGTCTTTCGCCCCAGCTCCTGCGCCCGCTCCAGCCCCTGCACCGGTTGAAGCTCCCGCTCCAGCTCCGGCTCCCGCCCCTGCCCCTGCACCAGCGCCAGCGCCAGTTGAGTTACCGCCTGCACCAGCCCCTGTGAAGAACGCTGTCGATCAAGCAGCACAGGCTCTAAACAAGGCGCTCGGCGCATTCGCTCCGCAACATTAGACAAAAGTGAATAATCGTTGTATTTATAACATTCACTAGTTTTACACAGATTGGTATCCGTTCGCTACCGTAAAATGAAGATAAGCTGATTTTGAGTAATCCTATAGCGTGCTCAAAATGCTTCACCCCTGTTAAGAATTGTAAGATATTTCATATTGACTTTTCTTTCAGTATACGTTACTCTCGCCGCACAACTTGTAACGCGGTGGGGGAAATAGGGGTTCCATATGCCTAAGCGGAATATACCGTCTGGCGAAATCAATACAGTAAATAGGAGCGCAAGCGAAGCTTACGAGCAAGAGCGTGGACGCTTTCTAGCGGTAAAAAAGATCGGCGCGGCAGCACTTGTTGCGACCTCGGGGCTGTTTATGGCTGCGGGGGTCGCTAACGCTAATCCGGGTGTCAACATTGAAGTTGGCGGTGCTACTGATAATCAGAGCATATTTATCGACCAAGAATTACACCAGAACGGTTCTGTCTTGCCGGGTGAAATAGCAGTTCCAATTCATTATCCTGCTGAGATGGGTCCGTTCGTTGGCCAAACTCCGACGAACGTGTCAAATGAAATTGGCGTAAACGCCGTCAAACAGGCGGTTCACGACGCACTTGCGAATAACCCTGGTCAGCCGATTACGCTGTGGGGCTTTTCTCAGGGCGCTATGGTTACTGATGACGCTGCGGCTCAGCTTCGCAAAGAAGGTATCGTCGTAAATGTCGAGAACAGTGGCGATGGCATGGGTGCGGCTGGTATTACTAACAGTGATATAGCAAAAACCTTTAGTCCGATCGTCAGATCGTTCGGTATTCCGATCGGCGAAGTCGCACCTGTCCCGGGTACTGTTGAAAAGCTGGATGCAAACGATGTTTGGGCGAGCAATCAGGCTGGTGATATCGGCAAGATATTTAACAACGCCATGAATATGGGCGGTCACCGTATTATCGGTGCCAACGAAGTTCCTACGCAGGTCTTCAACGTCAACGGCGTGACATACGAAATCTACAATGGCACGATTCCACTTCCTCCGGGTGCAGTTGACGGACCTGCCGGTCCTGTTGCTCCAGGTGAGGTACAGTCTCCGCAGGTACAACCCGAGTCTGCCCAGTTACCTGTATCGCCTGCCGTAGAAGCAGAAGTCGTGGATCAAATGGTAGACGTAGTTCCACAATACAACGAGCCAGTACAATCCATAGATCAATATGTCGCTGACGAAATCGTTCCGGACTGGAGCACTGCTGATCCTCTCGGTCTAGGCTACTAATCGCCCGTACATTGACTAACGTCACTGAGACAGCTTGCGTGCTATCATAGTGCTAATGGCATTTACAGATAGACCATCCGATGAGAAGCTGTCTCAGATTGACCCATGGCTGAGACCCTATCGTCAAAAACTAAAAAGACGATTGAAGTATACGGGGGTATACGCCGACCGTATCCTGGAGGGGATGAAGGTCGAAGATTTCGCACTTGGTCATCTATATTTCGGCTTACACAAAACAGACACCGGATGGGTGTTCCGTGATTGGGCGCCTGCAGCTACGAAGATATATCTAATTGGTGAATTTTCATCGTGGAAAGACCATGAGGAATTCGCTCTTCAGCCATTAAAAAACGGCGAGTGGGAAGTCCGCTTGCCGAAGAGTACATTCAAACACCTGAGCCACTACAAACTCCATGTTTATTGGGACGGCGGCGATGGTTACCGTGTGCCTGCATGGGCTACCTATGTCGTACAGGACCAAGAGACGAAGCTGTTTGATGCCGTCGTCTGGGATCCGAAAACGCCGCATAAGTGGCATGACGGCAAGTTCAGATCAAATCAGACGACCGGCAGAGAGCCGCTACTGATTTATGAGGCTCACGTCGGTATGAGCGGCGAACACGCAGGCATCAGCACCTACAAGACATTCACAAGGGATATCATCCCGCGTATCAAAGCGGCTGGATACAATGCAGTTCAACTTATGGCGATCGCCGAACACCCCTATTATGGTAGCTTCGGCTACCATGTATCAAGTTTTTTTGCACCAAGTTCCCGCTTTGGTACGCCGGATGACCTAAGGGCACTCGTTGACGCGGCACACCGAGCAGGTCTGCGCGTTATCATGGATATCGTTCATTCGCATGCCGTCAAAAACGAAGACGAGGGTATTAGTCGTTACGACGGAACGCTGACGCAGTTTTTTCACGAGGGCGACCGCGGCGAGCATGACCAGTGGGACTCGCGCGTGTTTGACTATGGCAAGCCCCAGGTAGCACACTTCTTGCTCAGTAACTGTCGTTACTGGATGGACGAGTTCCATATGGACGGCTTCCGGTTCGACGGCGTTACCAGCATGCTCTATACCCATCATGGTATGGGAACTGATTTTGATAGTTATGACAAATATTTCGAGGATATCGATGACGATGCTCTCGCCTACTTGACCCTAGCAAACCGACTGATTCATCGACTCGATTTCGGTGCGATAACGGTTGCCGAGGATATGAGCGGTATGCCGGGGCTGGCCGCGCCCGTAAGAGATGGCGGTATCGGCTTTGATTACCGGCTCAGCATGGGAACACCCGACCTTTGGATCAAGTACGTCAAGAATCTCAAGGATGAGCAGTGGCAAGTATCGCAGCTATATCATGAGTTGAGTCAGCATCGGCCCGAGGAGCACACCATCAGCTACGCCGAAAGTCATGATCAAGCGCTGGTCGGTGACAAGACGCTGATGTTTCGCTTGGCCGACAAAGAGATATACGATCATATGACGGTCGGTGACGAAAACCTAACAATCGACCGCGCACTGGCACTGCACAAAATGATCCGGCTTCTTACCGCCAGCCTACACCATGGCGGATACCTGAACTTCATGGGCAACGAGTTCGGCCATCCGGAGTGGATCGACTTCCCCAGGGAGGATAACGGCTGGTCGTATCACTATGCCCGCCGCCAATGGTCGCTTCGTGACGACAAAAACCTCAAGTATCAGTACTTAGCACGATTCGACAAAGTTATCGTCAAGATCGTCGACACGCTTCGCCGGCAGCCTTCACACGTACTCACCAACGACGGCGATCACGTCATCGCCTTTATGCGAGGCGACCTGCTGTTCGTGTTCAACTTCCATCCAACCGAGTCGTTTACTGATTACGGGCTGTCTGTTCCCGAAGGCGACTACACCGTTGTCGTAACCTCGGACGGCAAGAGCTTCGGTGGATTCGGCCGCATAGATATAGGGATGTCCTACCCCGCGGATAAACACGGTGTCAAACTATACCTCCCCGCCAGAACTGCTATTGTGCTGCAGCGGCAACGGTAGCATGAAATATTCTGATATTGACGCCATTCCCCTTATGCTCTAAACTACCACTAAGATTATAAGGTGAGGATATGATTGCGATGAAAATCAGAAAAGGACATGAAGGTTTCACCCTTGTGGAACTCATCATCGTTATCGTTGTCATCGGCATCCTTGCCGCAATCATCCTTGTAGCGTACAACGGCATCACCACTCAGGCGAAAAACACAAAAACAATAGCTGCGGTGGACAGCTGGATAAAAGGACTTCGTGTCTACGCGGCACAAAAAGGTAGCCTACCCCTCGACAACTCGTGTCTCGGTACCCTGACGACCTATCCTGGCGATGGGGGGTATTGCTGGGATGGCACTTCTTGGGATGTAAGCAGCTCTTTCCTGAACAAGATGAAACCGTACATGGACGGCCAGCCCGAACCCGACACAAGCCCGGTAAATACCGTTAACACACAAAGGAGAGGTGCCTTTTATTATGGAAGTCACGATCCTCCGTACGTGTATATGATGCTAATCGGTGTTAGTAAGTGTCCGACTATTAGTGCCGGAAATGCTATCAACACGATCACGCCATCAAGCCAGCCGGGAATCCACTGTATATATAAGCTTGATGAGTAACACATATCCCTGCGCCTCAAGTCGGAAAGATATTATCACGATGATTCCACTAAAAATTCAGAGCAAGAAAAGCGAAGGTTTCACTCTCGTAGAGCTTATTATCGTTATCGTAGTCATCGGTATCTTGGCGGCAATCATCCTGGTGGCGTACAGCGGGATTACGGAATCAGCGCAAAAGACCTCTATTGCGTCAGAGGTGAAGCAATGGGAAAAGCTATTTCAAGTATACAAAGCGCAGTTCGGAGAGTATCCTAAACCGGCAGCGGATCCGCCCCATGATGGCGGGCCTGGCTCTAGCGTTCCCGACGCCTACTGTCTGGGTACGGGGTTTCATGATGTGAACGGCACTAGATATTGCTATGCCTATAACAATACGTCATACAGGGTTCAGGAGTCGAAAAACGCGACGCTTATGACTGAGTTAGCCAAAGTAGGCAGCGTACCGAAGAATTCAAAGAAGTATACTTACGGCAATGTAGAGGGACCGATTTTGCGCTGGTATAACGACAATAGTATTTTCATATATGGCGTATTTAAGGACGGGGTAGATTGCACCGACTTCGGGCTTGCTGTCGGCTACAAGGAAAATGGCCGACAAGAATGTTATGTACGGCTATCTTAGCGACGGGGATAAACATTAAATTATTATGAGGGTTATACCATGATTAATACGGCGAGGATCCGAAGGACGAGCGAGGGTTTCACCCTCGTGGAACTCATCATCGTTATCGTCGTCATCGGCATTTTGGCGGCTATCATCCTGGTGGCGTACAACGGAATTACAGTATCGGCGCAAAAGACTGCTATCGCAAGCGAACTGAAGCAGTGGGAAAAGCTCTTCAATGTTTACAAGGCGACTAATGGCAACTACCCACTCCCGGTTGCTCCACCAGCCAATCCTGTAACAAGTGGCGGACCGGGTGAGAACGCGAAAAATCGTTATTGTTTGGGGACGGGCTTCCCTACATATAACGGTAATCCATATTGCTACGGCACCACTAACGGTCCATATCAAGTGGCGGAATCCACTGGTACGTACCTGATGTCTCAGCTCTCAACGGTTGGAACTCCGCCAACAAATTCCACAAAATACAGCCAAAAAAATGTAGTGGGTCCGTTCTACTCTTGGGAAGGTAGTGGAGTTGCTCGCTTGTATGGCCTTTTTCCACCCGCAACGGACTGCGAAGATCTCGGGCTAACTGCTGGCAACGGTGACACTAATCGAAAATACTGCTATATCCAGTTGAACGATAATTAGCAAGAGCACCAAGGTCTGGGCAGTCTAGTCTAGTCTTTGATCCCCGGAATTTAACTGGGCGATACTGTTATTGAGTGTGGCTATGATGTTCGTGCTATTATAAGACTAGTAAGAACGGAGGGATTGTATGGCCAGTGAACTGGAAGCTGCACATCTTGCCTACACAGAGGCGGCAGCGCAAGCCGAACAAGAAAAGACTCGATACCAGGTGGCGCTTGGGAGGGCTGTCGGACGGGCTATTACCGTGACCGGCTATCCAACGTCGACGGTATATTTAGATCATAGTAATCCGACGACTGGATACTCGGTATCTTCGGTGCACGATCATTATCCCGAAAACGCGACGCCTGAGGAGCTACAGCCGCGTACGTATGCGGATAGGCTGCTGCTTGATGCGGATAAGGATGGTATCGAGGTGGCCCTCTGGCCTGCTGATGAAACCGACCCCGAGCAACTTGAAGTCACGCAAAGTGTCGCGCGCAGCGTATTGCTACCGCACGACCGCATACTTACCATCGCGCTAGCCGATGACGAGCAGGATGAAGAGAAAGAATAGGAGACAAAGATGAAAATCGCTATTTCAGGCCTCGGCCGCATGGGCGGACAGATCGCACGCAAACTACATGATAACGGCCACGCTGTCGTGGCGCACAATCGCAGCCCGGAAAAGGTTGACGAGGCTAAGGAATACGGCGCTATTCCCGCCTACTCCGACCAGGATGTGGTCGATGCATTTGGCGGTGAGCCGGTGGTGCTATGGATTATGCTACCTGCTGAGATTATCGACAGCAAGATTGACGAGTGGCTGCAGATTTTGCCGAAAGACAGTATTGTCATCGACGGCGGCAATAGTGATTATCGCGGTGATAAAGCACGCGCGGAGCGTGTTTCGGCTGCAGGTAGTCAGTTGCTCGACATCGGCACGTCGGGTGGCGTATGGGGTCTAGAAAACGGCTTCTCGATGATGGTTGGTGGTGACCGCGACGCATACGAGACCGTTGTACCCGCTCTCGACACACTGGCAGCCCCGCGCGGTGGTCATCAGCACTTCGGTACGAACGGTACCGGGCACTTCGTCAAGATGGTGCACAACGCGATCGAATACGGTATGATGCAATCGCTCGCCGAAGGCTATCGCGTGCTAAAGGAAGGCCCCTACCCTGACCTGGATCTAGCTGCGGCTGGTGACGTGTGGCAGCAGTCGAGCGTGGTAACTAGCTGGCTGAACGACCTGACGCGCCAAGCGCTACACGAAAACCCGAATATGGACGATATTAGCGGTGTCGTAGCCGAAAGCGGCGAAGCTCGCTGGACGCTGGAAACCGCCAAGGACCTCGGCATTCCGATGCCAGCTATCCAGTCGGCTTTTGACGTACGCCTTGCTTCGCAAAACGGTGAGGTTAACTTCGCTACTAAACTGCTTGCTGCCATGCGCAACAAGTTCGGCGGTCATGAGATAAACCCGAACAAATAAAATCCCTGTCGTCCCAGACCTGTCCTGACTGGCTAGAAATGATTTTTCCTCAGTCGACGTAGCTACGGCTATGCCTTCTTCGGATAAAATTGTTTCTAGCTCAATCAGATACAGCTCTGAAAACGACGAGGTTTTACTTGCTCGGGTTATCGACGGCAAACAGTAGTTAATAATTAGTTGTTTCTGTAATGTGAGGCAATGATTTGTCGCCGTTCTTCTTGAGTTCACGCCCCATCTTCCATAGCCAGAAGTCGATATGAGCCATATTGTAGGGCTTCTGACCCCTCTCGGCACGGACAGCGTTAACTCTTTCGAGTAGGTATATACTATCGCACCGAGAGAGCGCAGCGCTTGCGGCAGACGGTAGTCGATAACACTCCCCGACTTCTCGATGTCTGAGACAACCGGCAACACTTCCGACGACCGAGCCCGACCATCGATAAGCATAAGCGGCATATATGAGCGGCTAAAACTTATTCCAGATGTACTGGTTGGTGACTTCGTGGTGGAACAGTACCTCGTTGTCTTTCACGCGCGTGCCGAGATCGCGTGGACTGCGATGCGCAACCTCGATCTTCCAGTCGACATACTTCGCTTTGGTACTCTCGCCTAAGATATCAGCCATGTAGTCGCTTGCTTTGAAGAGTCGTATGGCGTCGCCGATTGCACCTGGCAAGAAGCGCAAGCGCGGACGCTTGTCGGACTTATCCTCCTTAGGTAGGGTGTCTTCTATGCCCGTCTTCAGCAGCGCGTAGAGCGCTAGGTATGGGTTGCAGTCGGGCGCGACTGAGCGGACTTCGATCCGGGCGGTCTTTTCGTTGGCGAGCGGAATACGGATCATCGATCCGCGGTCATTGGCGCTGACTTTTATCTGGTTCGGTGCCTCAAAGTTCGGGTCGAGCCGACGATAGGAATTGACGCTACTGTTGATTAGCAGGCAGAGTTCCGGTGCGCGGTTGAGGACTTTGTTGACAAAATCCCAGCCGTCTTTACTCAGGCCGTCCTGGCCGTTTTTGTCGTAGAAAATGTTTTTACCGTTTTTGCTCAGTGACATATTGGTGTGCATGCCGGATCCATTGATGTTTTGACGCGGTTTCGGTAGGAATGTTGCTGTCATGCCCATTTGCGCTGCGACTTGGCGGCAGACGAGCTTGTATATCAGTATTTGGTCGCAAGCGCGCAGTACATCGGTGTAGCTAAAGTTGATTTCGAATTGAGAAGGCGCGACTTCGGCGTGATCCTTTTCGTTTTTGAAGCCCATGGCACGGATCGCTTCGGCGGTACGATCGATGAACTGGCGCAGTTCATCCAGCGGCAGGGAGTGATAGTAGCCGCCAGTACTGACGAGCTCGAAGCTAGCTTTTTGGTCAAAATTCTGCTCGGCGTCGACGCCGGCGATAAGGAACCCTTCGACTTCTGGTGCCATGAACGCCTCAAGACCTTTCTTGGCTTTTAGCTCCTCGGTATACGCCTTAAGTCTTCCTCGGAAATCTGACTCGTATGGTGTCAGGTCACGGCTACAGATATTGGCGAATACGAGCACCTTGCCCGGACCGAAGACATCCGATGGCAGGAATGTGACGCTTGGCCAGTCGATGACCAGACGCAGGTCGGATTCGCTGAGCTCTGAGAAGCCGCGGATAGATGAGCCGTCAAAGGTTAGATTGTCGAGCGAATCAAGGAAGAACTTCTTACTATAGTCCAGCATATGGAGACGACCCTCGATGTCTGAGAAACAAACCGTCACGGCCTTGATGCGTGCTTCATTTGTCAGATACTTGATATGTGCCGCCTCTGCCTTGGCTGGATCTTTGATCGCGCGAGCCTTGAGGTTCATTTCCTCCAGCTCTTCGTATGTCAGCTCTAAAAAGTTTTTTATTGGTGCTTCGTTCATGGTGCTTATTTCCCTTTCCTTTTATTATTACTACCCATAGCCAGCTCGTCATCTGGCGCTGGTTCGGCAAACACGTATCCGTATTCTTCATGCAGTCCTTGGTCGAGCCCCATGACTTCTTGGTCGGGTCGTACACGTAAACCTATGGTCAGGTCGATCAATTTCAGTAGTGTCCAACTGGCGATAAAGGCGAAAGCGGCTGCGGCAATGACGGCTACGGCTTGGTGACCGAGTAGTATTAGTCCGCCACCGTGCAGTAGGCCGTTAGCGCCGGCCGGGTTAACCGCGGTGCTGGCCAGGAAACCGACTGAGAGTGCACCGACGATGCCACCGACGGCGTGGACACCAACGACATCGAGCGTGTCATCAAGACCGAGTCGCAACTTAAGTCCGACGGCGTACGAGCATATAGTGCCGGCAGCGATACCGATGACGATTGCGGAGAGCGGACTGACAAAACCGGCGGCTGGCGTGATGGCCACGAGTCCGGCAACGGCGCCGCTGACCGCACCAAGGCTCGTGACACGGCGGTGGCGCAACCAGTCGACAAAAGCCCAGCCGAGCATGGCCGCGCCCGCTGCGACGTTAGTTGTCACGAATGCATTTGCCGCCAAGCCATTCGCTCCTAGCGCGCTACCGGCATTGAACCCAAACCAGCCAAACCACAATAGGCCGGCGCCCAACATAGTAAATGGTAAGTTGTGGGGTATGGTGGGCGTCTTCTTGGACCAGCCGTTTCTGTGTCCGATTACGAGGGCTGCGGCTAGCGCGGCGATACCGGCGCTGACATGTACGACCGTACCTCCGGCAAAATCAAGCGCGCCGAGGTGTCTGATCCAGCCGCCGGGTGCCCATACCCAATGAGCCAGCGGCGCATAAATTAGTACCAGCCAAAGCCCGGTAAAGACGGCGAAGGCAGAAAACTTCATACGTTCGGCGAATGCACCGGTTATGAGTGCTGGCGTGATTGCAGCGAAAAACAGTTGGAAAACAGCAAAGGCCAAGTGCGGAATCGTAGGAGCTAGCGCGACATTCGGAGCCTCTCCTACGCCATTGAATCCGACGAAGTTAAGCCCGCCGATAAGCCCATGGATATCAGTGCCGAAAGCCAGGCTGTATGCGATCAGGATCCACAAAACCGAAACGATACCGAGCGCGAAAAAACTTTGCAGCGCAGTCGCCAGAACATTCTTAGCGCGAACCATTCCCGAGTAGAAGAACGCCAATCCCGGAATCATCAGCATGACCAGGGCTGCGGATAGGAGGAGATATGCCGTGTCTCCAGGATTCATTACTTCTCCTTATATTTATAAAATAATACTTATTATATAAATATTTAATATTACAATTTACATAATTACACTAATTATTTAGTTTTACAATACTTTTTTACTAAATAAAAAGCACTTTCGTGCCTATTACCTGCTCTACTGATGGCTGTGTATTACGGATCGGCTTTCGTCCGGGCAAAGAGAATTTCGGTGGGCATGAGCGTATCGGGGTCGATGTCTTCGTCGGTCTTGTCGAGAGCAAACTCTGGTATTTCAATACGCCAGCCGTTCTTGCCCATGACGATAGGTATGATGGTCTTTGATAACCCTGGTTTGCTGTCGAGGTGGAAATAGTGATATGCTTCGGGCGAGATTTTCTTGAATATGAGGTACACGCGCAGACGTAGTTTGTCGATGAACCGCGCGCTCTTGGTGATAAACAACTCTTCTTCAGCAGCTTCGACGGTACAGCGATGAAGACTGCGCCCCATATAGCCGTCTTGCTTTAGTAGTTGGAGGATATCGAGTCCGTTAGGGTTCTGCATGAAGCCGTAGTGTGCCGTGACCGACAGTACGTTGAAGTCGAAGTCGGTTACCGAGATACGTTTTTCAATCGACACGAACGGCTTTTTCTCCTGTACGATCGTGAGTAATACGATGTATCTTGGCAATGCGCCGTGTCGTTTCATAAAGATACGCAGGATGAGCGGGATATTCGCCGATAGCGATGTCACGGGTTTGGACACAAGAAAGACGACTGCCCTATCCAGCTCCACGTATTGCCTCTGCCGGGACTGTTCAGTGTACTCTTTGTGCTGCCGAAGGTGCCGCTTGGCATTTACCAACCACTCCATGTCACGGTGCGACGCGTACGCCATATACGTGGAGTATGCGCCGCGTACGAGTCCGCGCCCCCACTTCCACGTCAGAATAATCGCAAACAAAGAGAGCGCGATGGCCACGGGTATATAGCCACCGGTAAAGAACTTTGCCGTCGTTGCCGTTAGAAGTGTCAGGTCGATAATCGCGAATGGCACGAATACGAGCAGCGTGCGGGATAGGCGCCACTTCCACTGCTCCTGGGTTATGTAAAACATCGCGGCTGTCGTCGAGACCATAACTCCAGAGACTGCGAGGCCGTAGGCGTCTGTCAGGTTATGGCTATTTTGGAATATGACAACCAGCAGGATACAGCCGGAAAACAGAATCCAGTTGATCGCGGGTATGTATATCTGCCCCTTATGGCGGTGGCTCGTATGAACGATATTGAGCCGTGGAATCATGTCGAGTGCCATGGCCTGTGACGCAAGCGAGGTGGCGCCGGTAATAAGTGCTTGGCTGGCAATAGTGGCTGCTGCCGTCGCGAGAACGACCATGGCATAGACGGGTGCGTGTGTGGCAATATCGACGAACCATGCCGGAAGCGATGCGGCAAGTTCGGGCGAGAAGACGAAGTGTGGCAGGAGGCTAAAGAATATATTGCCGTCCGTGACCGTCTGCCCGCTGAGGAGATAAGCGCCTTGTCCGATATAGTTGAGTATCAGTGTCCAGTATGCAAGATAGAACCAGCCTTGGCGAATTGGACGCTTACCGAAGTGCCCCAGGTCAGCATAGAGAGACTCCGCACCGGTAGTAACGAGGATGATGGCACCCATGGCCAACAGGAACTCATGTATACCGACGCGCGCGATGAACTCCACTGCGTAAAAGGGATTGAGCGCCTCTAAGATTGCTGGGTGGTGAATAATTTGCACCAGACCCAAAGCGCCTATCGTGACGAACCAGACTACCATTACCGGACCGAAAATCTTGCCTATCTTATGCGTACCTTTGCGCTGTACCATGAATAGGCCCGTCAGAACCGCGGCGGCAATCGGTACAGTGTACGGCGCGAAAGACGTTGTCGCGACATTTAGCCCGCCCACGGCAGAAAGAACCGAAATCGCTGGTGTGATGATACCGTCGCCAAGCAGCAGGCTTGCCGCAAAGACAAGGAGGATGAGTAGCAGTGGTGTGCCACGTCGTTTAATCTTGGCGACGAGCCCATGTAGTGCGAGCACACCTCCTTCGCCCTGATAGTTGGCACGCATAACGAAGACGATGTATTTTATGGTAACGACAAGTGTCAGCAGCCAAAATATTAGGCTGACAACACCAAAGATATTATCATGCGCGATCGGCACGCGACCGGCACCAAAAAAGACTGAATTGACAGCATACAACGGGGACGTACCAATGTCTCCGTATGCGACACCGATAGCACCGACGACCAATGCTACATTTAGTGGCAGGCGCTTGCTAACGCTCTTGTGATGTCCCTGTATACTCGTTCGCACTGCTCAATCATAGTCCTCACTTGGCGATCTCGCAAGAGGATTAGTGGGCGGTCGTTCGCTCTCTTTTACCCTACCAAAGTGTCGGTTGATCATCGGGGGCGACGTACATTTTGTCGCCAGGCTTTACGTCAAAGGCCTCATGAAATGCTTGGTTGATTGCTAATACGCCGTTGACGCGTACTTCTGATGGAGCATGCGGATCCGTCAGGATTGCCTCCTGAGCGTACTCAGGAGTGGACTGATCCCACTCCGCCATCGTGTAGCCGACGAAGAATCGCTGTTGCCATGTCATGCCATCTATTATCTCGTCTAGCTTGCCTTCCTTTTCCAGTCGCAACTGCAGCGCGTCAAAGGCGAGCAAGATACCCGCGACATCGGCGATATTCTCGCCAAGTGTCAGTTGTCCATTCAGCCGCAGGCCGTTTACCTCGACGCTGCCAAAGTAATCGACGAATTGCTGAGCGCGCTTCTGGAAGTTTTGTTTGTCTTCGTCGCTCCACCATTCTTTCATGTTACCGTCGGGATCATATTTACAGCCCTGGTCATCGAAAAAGTGAGAGTACTCGTGTCCGATTGTCATGCCCATCCAACCGTAGTTGTATGCTTTATCGGCTGTTCGGTCATAAAACGGCGGCTGAAAAAGCGCGGCCGGGAATGTCATCTCACGTTTTTGGTCGGAGCAAGCGTTCACGACCGTTGGAACCATGTGCCATTCGCTGCGATCATATGGTTCTTCGAGCCGCGCTAATTCGCGTTTGCGTGAGAACTCGATGAGTGCCATGTAATTTTCTGCGTAGGTGTCTGGGCGAATATTGATACTCGATACGTCTATCCAAGTGTCCGGGTAGCCTAGTTTGTAAGAAATATTTGCCATCTTTTTGCGTACGATTTCTTTTGTCTCTGGCTGCATCCAGTCCAAATTCGTGAGCCTGCGGCGGAACGCCTCTACGATGTCGTCCGTCATTTCCTCGGCGTTACGCTTATCGACAGGGGTAAAGTAACCCTCCTGACAGTAGAGCGGTCCGATTGCCTGGGTGAGTTTTGTTCCGTGCAGCCCCATGATTACCTTTTTCCAGAGGTCGCGAGGCTTCTCCATTCCGGAAAGCGTGCGACCCTTGAAGTCGAAGTTTTCCGCGACGAAATCATCACTGAGCACGTCCGAAAAATCGTCGATAAGGTTAAATTCCATATAGTCTTTGATGTCCTCGATGTCGGCATTCGTGAGGATATCTCCCACCTTCTTGATAAACTGCGGCTGCATGATTACGAAGTCTTTGATATCGGGTTTGCCGAGCGTCGTGAAGTACGCGTCCCAGTCGATATCTGGAAACTCTCGCTTTGCTTCGTCTAGGGTGAATTTGAAATAATTCTTATCAATCTCTCGTGCTTCTTCGTTGGGTAGCGAGGCTTCAGCAAGGGCGTATTCAATGCCGTATACGGCGTGCGCGGCTTTGTCAGCGGCTTCTTTCTCTCTGCCGGAAAGCTGAAAAATAGTGGAGATGTGTGTCATGTATTTTTCGCGTACTTCCGCCATCTCGTCGTCATCTTTGAGGTAGTAGTCTCTGTCGGGTAGTCCTATACCGCCTTGCCACATATACAGCGCGTTACTACCGGCCTTGTTTTTGTCTTCATCGAAGCCGACGCCAAAGAATGTGCCAGATCCCTTCGTACTGAGAGTCGCGACGGCCGCTAGGACTTCGCTTGCATTCGTCATATTTCCTATGAGCGCACGCAATTCATTGAGTGGTTGGATGCCCCGTTTGTTCCTCGTGTCCATGTCCATGCCCGACGCGTAGAAGTCCCGTACCAGCTGTTCATTACTACCCTTCTCCGCCTCTTGACCCTGGAGATTTTCGGCGATTCCGCGCAGTGTCCGGTATGTTTTGTCCCGCACTATATTAAACGGCCCCCACCACGCCTCGGATGACGGAATTGGATTTTCCTGTATTGCTTGCTGGTTGATAAACCTATAGAAATCATCAACAGCTGATGGGCTTTGTAGTACCTCGGCTGTCTCTGGGTACTTCTCGGACATGCGACTTCTCCTCGTGGTTAAATCTGCGCCTATAATGACAGAGGTGGAGAGCAAGCGCAAGCACAAGAAGAAAGCTTGCTACCGGGATTTTACGCGGTGTACCACTGTCTTCTGGACGAAACTGCGCCAGTAAAAGTCGGCTGCGTATAAGAATAGACCGAGTGCGATGAGGTTTTCCATGTACTCTTTGGGTGCGCCTGAGCGGAGCGCTTCTAGCTGGGCGTCGGAGAACGTACAGAACAGACCGGTTGCGAGCAAAAGCAGCGCCAGGAAGCTTGTCCACGCGACTGAACGCCATGCTTCTTTGCGCATATGGCGGCGGATTTCGTAGAGCAGGATCGCGAGCGAAACGAAAAACCCGATCAGGATCGTCGTCTCTTTGTAGCTGTACGGCGACATAAAGCCCGTCATGACCGTGAACGGTACGAAAAACCATGCGCTTGGCAGGAACGGCTCCAGGGCGCTGAGTTTGACCTTGCCGAGGAACTTGCCGACCTGCTTCCTAAAGAACGGTATCAATACAAGGAAGCTAAACACGCCGAAATAATATGTGTCTTCACTGAGGCCGGTGTCCATATTATGGATATTGGTTTCATTTTGCGCGTTGTAGCGCAGGAAGTATTCGTCGGGTTGCGTATGGAGTATCCACTCCATCCACGATATCTCTTCCATGCCGATTACGAAGAACACTAGGAAGAGTACGAAAGACACGATAGAGTTTAACTTTTGGCGCTGCATAGCGAACCGGACGGTAATAATCAGAAAGGTCAGCGAGGCTAAGAATAAACATGTCGCTTGTACGTTTTCCAGGTAGTTACTCTCGCGTACGAGCGTGTCTGCCAGCGTCGGCGACAGAACCATTATCGTGAGAAATGTAAGGGCGATGAGCGGTACGATGATGCAAAAAACATTCGCAAAGAGCCGTTGGTTAGTATTCCGCGGCGTACGCTGCCATGAGACCAGAAGATATGAGGCCAGGACTACCACGACAATTTTGACGATATTGTGGAGTGACCAGAATTCCTCAGGCCTTCCGATAACTGTCAGACCAAGAAGCGCAATGACAAGCGCTAAAAAGACGTTGCGTTTGGTAAATACTTCTTTCACGAAACCCTCAGATTACTATAGGTATAGTACCACACATTGCCATAATCAAGTTGAGGAAACCTTATGTCGCCTACTATTGCAAGAGTAGATTATGCGAGAAGCAATACTCGGCCGCTTCTTTATAGAACGACCTGAGATTTATGACGCCCATTAATTTTTCTAGCGGTACCCATTCGTACGCGGAATGTTCCCAGCTAAGCGTGATCTCGGGCGTAGTATCGAGTGACAGAAGATACAGAAACTTTGTTACGGATTTGTTTTCATGCTCAAAAAACTCAGTTCGCGCATAGGCAAGGGTGAAAGATTCGGTACTGGCGACGATATTAGTTTCTTCCTGCAGCTCACGTGCGACGGCAACAAGTTCGGTCTCACCAGGATCGACGAGGCCGCCCGGAAGATCCGGCTGAAATGATTTCTCTGGTTTTTCTCTGTGTTTACCGAGGGTCAGAACAAGCACTTCATTTTTTTCATTTATAACGAGGGCTTTCGCTACTGATTCCTGTGTCGGCTTTGTCATACTTTCAGTATAGCAAGAGATATCCTATCCAGTTGGCGGTCAGATTATTTGCGCAAGATTCGACCGTACAGCTGAGCTATGGCGTCAGGGTCGACCGGACTAGAGTCAAGGATTAACTGCCGCATATCTTCCGGTGGAGTATCGGCATCGAATAGTGTTCGCGATACGACTACTCTTCCCGCCTTTTTAGCATTCTCTACGCCGTACTCCATGCCGCGACTGACGCCGAGGTCTTTGTATAGCGCCGTAAGCTCGGCGTGACTCCCGATGGCGAGCCCGGCATCGATCCCCTTCATGCGCTCAGCAGGATCCGTATCATCAAGCATAAGTGTGTATATCAGATGACTGGCGAGCGGCACCTCATCACGTTCGAAGCTGTCTCGAGATGCCAACATAGCGTAGGCGACATTGCGGACGAGATCATTAATATTATCGGCACCAAACGGACTTTCAACAACGACAAGTTTATTCTTGCAGGCTTCCACTTCTCTTCCCCCGTACTCTTCAGTTAATTGTTCGTATTCTACATCAGGTCGTGTGGTTTGAACAAGTTGAGCAACCTATGCAAAACCCGCCAGTGGCTCATCGGCGTTGGTTATAATAGCGTCCAGCGATTGTTCTTGTCGAACGGACCTTCTGATTTGTATGTGCCAAGGGAAGTTCCGTCACCGGCAATCCTCACCCCTATGCCGCTCGGAGGTTCGAATCCTAGCCAAGTAAAAAGCCCTAGATCTAGGGTCTAGAGCTATTTACTTGGCTGGGGTGGAGGGATTCGAACCCCCGAATGCATGGACCAAAACCATGTGCCTTACCACTTGGCCACACCCCAATACTACATTGCGATATACTGCGGTATCGCCAGGTGATAAGGTTTTGGTCCATCATGGACTAATGTTTGATTTACTCGCGCTCTGCGCTCAAACAGCCATGCACCTTACCACTTGGCCACACCCCAATACTACATTGCGATATACTGCGGTATCGCCAGGTGATAAGGTTTTGGTCCATCATGGACTAATGTTTGATTTACTCGCGCTCTGCGCTCAAACAGCCATGCACCTTACCACTTGGCCACACCCCACTATATGGTACCTTACCTCCGCTGACTAGCGGATGGCCACACCCCAATACGTCAAAATACATCCGTTAGTATAGCATAATATGCCGTTACGGTGCAGTACGGCGGAATCGTTCGCTGGGTTGTTTGTTCGGGTCGATGGCGTTTTTCCATAGCTTGCGGATTGCCCGTGCGGAAAGTTCCGCATGAGTAAGGAACTCAACATTCATATATCCTGGCATATCGGTCGGCTTCGTCTCGGCGGCATTTTTGACGGTTTCCATGTATGGTGACTGAGGGTGCTTGTCTTCTGCTCGCTGTACCTCTTCCTTCTCGATGACTGTGATGTATTCGGCAAATTCCGAACAGGCAGTCCAGGCCGCCGGTCCGTCTATTGTTTCCTCACAGCCGTTCAGCGCAAGATCGCTGAGGACATAGTCACCAACGATACTCTGAAAACGTTCGTCCATAGCCTCTATCAGCAGCACTTCGGAAAGCTGCGGGTCGGTGTAGTGCAGGATAACGAGTGCACGACGAGCCGCATCCAGCTCGGTCTTTCGGTAAAGCATCTTTTCATGAAATTGCTGATTGAGGATTTTGAGCATCGAGAGGTGTCCGTTTGAGTCTTCGCTGACGGCATAGCGGATCGGAGGCTTATCATCAACGGCGGGGTTTTCTATATGCCCAAGCGTGTAGAGCGTTATATTCTCGTAGGTAAACGGGTCGGTACCGATTAGCTTTTCGACCTGATAGAGGCCATTCGGTGAGCCATCAGACCATGTTGCGACACGCGACTCCCCTTTTGCTTCCGGCTGTTTATACGACTTGTTTATGACAAATTCAACAAGCTTTTTGAACCTTGTGTTAGCAGAGATATTTTCATAAACCTCAGGCTCATTAATGCGATCGCCTCGCTCCCCCATGTATCCTCCGATTTTTTTTATGGTCTTACTATAAGCACTTATAGCGCTGAACACAAGCCGAGAATACCTGTTTATAAAACAACCCCGCGGGGGATACGCGGGGTTGGTCATGTGGGGAGTGGATTTTTAAATAATCGGTCAGGATATGCGAATTAATTGGAACCGGTTTTTGCGCAGGCCGGCGCCCCAGTGTATGGTGTCGGTAATCTTCTTACCGAGCAGGCTCTGTCCAAGCGGGCTTTTGGCGCTGATACGGCCATCGCTTGGGTTAGCCTCGATACTGTCGACGATTGTGTAGATCACCCGGCGTCCACCATCGCCAATCATCTCGACGACAGAGCCGATAGTGACGTAATGGGTATCACGGTGGTGCGGGTATGGTTTGGCGATTGCGAGCAGGTTTTGCTTTTCGGCAAGCTCTGCTTCGACGGCATCAAGCTGGGCGAGTTTTTCGATTCGCGCCAGGCGTTCGTCATGGTTATCGATCTTATCCTGCTCGTGCAGCTCAAAGATAACTTGGTGGCGATCACGCTCCAGCTGAGCGATTGATTTACGTAGTTCTTTCATTCCTTTTTTGCTAAGGTAAATTGTCTCGGTTGTATTCATAGTATCCGTTTTATTAATTGTATTCATGTGGTTTTACCCTCCATTTAACTCTTCATTTTTGTCCAGCGGGGCGCCGGTCATGTACCCAGTATGCCAAAGTATCCTGATAAAACAGTTAGATATCTTACACTTAGTCACTTTTGGGAATTCGCTATTTTTCGGGTGTGTAATCGGTAGGTGCGACTGGCAGCGTGGGCGACGTTTTGATTGCGTGCGACCCCTGTAATTGTCGTAGTATTATCGGGTTGCGGGTTATGTAGTAATTTACATATCGTTTTGCTGGTTTATGTCCCGGCTGAAGGATTTACGCCTGATTTTTTCTTACGAGCGGCAACAAGAATCGAAATGTCGTGTCGGCGTTTTTTGCACTGCTGACAGTCAGCTCGCCTTTGTGTAACGCCACGATTTCTTTTGCTAGCGCGAGCCCCAGGCCGGATCCGCCGTCGTTGCGCGATTCATTGGCGCGGTAAAAACGGTCAAAGATGTGCGGCAGGTTTTCGGCTGCAATACCCTCGCCTTTGTTGCTGATAGTGAATAAAGCGTGGCGGCCGCGCTTTGTCAGGGATGCCTTGATCCGCGAGTTTGGCGGGCTGTATTTGAGCGCATTGTCGATCAGAATCGTCAGTAGCTCCTCGACGCTTGCCTGATTCGCCTTGACGACAAGCTGCTCAGGCGGCAGGGAGAGCTTTATTCGCTTGGCGTTCTTGTCGTAGCGCTGAACAACTTCTGACGTTATGTCTCCCAGATTGACCGGCTCGAGCTCCAGTCCGGCGTAGTCCATCTTGGATAGTTGTAGCAGGGTTTTGGATAGGACTGTCAGTTTGTCGACCTCTTCCAGATTACTTTTCAGTAAGCTGCGCATGTCGGCTTTGGACAACTTGGGATCGTTTAGCGCAACCTCTAGCTCCGTTTTCATGGCGGCGAGCGGCGTGCGTAGCTCGTGGCTGGCGTCGCTCGTAAATCGCGAATGAGCGTCGTGTGATTGCTCAATCTGCCGCAATGTTCGTCGTGCCAGCAGATAGCTCAGTGCTCCGCCGCCAAAGAAAATAAGCAAATTAACATAAGTTAATGTAACCAGGATGTTATGGCTGGTAACCTGACGCTGAAGCAGACGGTACGTTGAAAAAGCCTGATTGTTAGTGCTGCCAAACAGACTTATGTCTGGTTGTTCGAATCGGCTCTGGAATTCAGATAAACGCGCGCGGACTTCACCGGTAACGGTCTGATAGATCGTAAAACTAAATAGTAGGCTGATGCTCATAAGGATGAGCAGGTACCATCCCGTCAGTTTTAATGTCGCCGAGTGAAACATTACAACCTAGTTTATCCCTAGTGATTGAGATTTTGGTTAAGTCCTAGGCTTCAATCTTGTAGCCGAAGCCACGAACAGTCTTAATAAGCTGCTTGCCCTTGAACGGTTCATCAACTTTAGCGCGTAGGTATTTGATATAGACTTCAACGGTGTTGAGCAGGATATCGGCATCATAGTCCCAGACGTGCGCTACGATCGTTTCCTTACTGGACGGACGACCCTGGTTACGGAGCAGGAATTCTAGCAAAGCGAACTCCTTGCTTGTTAGGTGAATCTCCTTTCCCTGGCGGGTTACGCGGAACGATGTCGTATCCAGCTCCAGGTCGTCGGCCTTGAGGACGGTGCCTTTTTGCTCTGCCGGACGGCGTAACAGCGCACGAACACGAGCTAGCAATTCGGCAAGTGCGAATGGCTTAACGAGATAATCATCGGCGCCGCTGTCCAACCCCTTCGTCTTGTCGGCGGTCGTGCCAAGCGCCGTCAATAGTAATACGGGCGTATGAATCTTTGCTTCGCGCATAGCCGTGATAATACCGAGACCGTCGTATTCACCGGGAATCATTCGGTCGATAATCGCGAGGTCGTATGGCTCAGTGGTTGCCATGGCGTGTCCTTCGTCGCCATCATATGCGACGTCTACTGCGTAACTCTCTTGCTCAAGTGCCCGCGCGACTGCGCGTGCTATTTTGTGCTCATCTTCAACAACTAATATTCTCATAGCTTTATTATATTCCCCTTTCCTGAGTGAAAGCTGTAATTCAGCTAACATGTAGAGCCGGGTATTTCGTACTCCAGGTTTGCATTGATTGTAGTACGGGCATAAGATCACGCCCCTTGTCAGTCAAGCGGTACTCGCAGCGGTTACTGCTTTGGGCTGCTTGTTTGACGATGATTCCCGCTTGTTCCAATTGGTCGAGCCGTGCGCAGAGCGTTCGTGGGTTGATACCGCCGACAAGCTCCTGAATCTGACAAAAGCGGACGGAATCTTCATTGATAAAATACCGCAGCAATTGCGGTGTCCACTTGTTGCCCAGAATCTCTGTCGCGCTGTCAACGCAGCCGATTTTTCCTGCCGCACTTTTCATGACTTTACTATACATTAGATAGCGAATTTTATCAATAAGCTTATTCCGACGGAGGAAGCCATGCGAGACCGCGCACTATACCTCGGTGGATTTTGGTCGCGACACGTTCGGTGGTTTCCTTGGAGTCAACTAGCGCGTCGGTAACGGTTTGTTGGATGTGGCCCAGACGGTTGTCTATACGCGTCGTAAAACGTAGCAGGCGTTGGCGACGGCCGGCGAAGTACTTTTCGAATATACGTTTTGCCTTGTCTGGATCATCCGAGAGGAACTCGAGATATTTTTGCAGGTCGTCGAGCCGTTGGTTGACGAACTTCTCTTCGCTGGTGAGGATCTTCATGACCGCGTTGGTGGTTGCGGTAATATCAGTCGCGCCGGGCGGTAGTTGTTCCAAGGCGAGTTTGCTGACGTCCTCTATGATCTTTTGCTCACCTTCGGTCAGCACGGCGCTTGAGTCGGCTAGCGCGACCGCCACCACGGCAAAGTCGGGTTTGCCTGTCACGACACGTGTTTGGAAAACGCCGCCGTCACGATACTCGACCGTCGTGGCTTCGACTGCCTGCTGTACGCGCCGGCGCATTTTGGCGCTGAATTTTGTCGGTGATAATCGCATTGCGTTGACTGCCGCTTGCGCGCTGAGGGCTTCATCGCTTGCCGTCTCGTCCTTGGCGCCGATGACAATATCATGGTATGCCGCCGCGATGCCGACGACTTCGTAATCTTCCTGCGTAAAGCTTGTGTCGAAATGCTTCTCAAACCGTTTCAGCCATGCAATTGAACGTTGAAACACCTCGAAGGCGTGCTCGTCGTTATGGTATGCGCGTTGCGTTTCGTCCGTTTGGCCTTGACCGTATGTCTCGTACGCCTTGAGGAGGCCTGCCGTCATGAGTGTCGTCGTGCGCTCAGGTAACGTGACATCTGGATAATCTCGCTCTAAGAAATCGGCTATTTTGTATGAGTAGTCGGGCGGATTGTTTGGCTGGTCGATTGACCTGTCCGGTGTCTCTGCCATAGTCTTTTGTACCTATAGTATACCCTATCGGCCCCTATTTGACGATTGCAGTAGCGGAGGATTATACTACTCACATTCCCAACAAAACGGAGGTGTGGGGTGAAGATCAAAACGCTCGTGGCGATAATCGCCACTGCTACCGTCGCCACCGCTTTGCGGGATGACATCATGGAACTTGTCAGGCATATAGATTCGGCCGAATTGAGAGAGCTCAAAGACCCGGTAGGACTATTTCTTTACCTCCTGACTGGCGTTCCGCGCGAACATCTCGGCTATAGGCCTGAGTGACGACAGCGGGCGGTTGCTTCGGTATTCCGAGGTAACCACCCGCTATTTTTCATGGACTTAATAGAGCGGTACTTCGTCCTCGACGGGTATGAGTGCGAGGGCTTTTTTAGTATCACCGATGACCCTGTTGGGTGCCATAGGCGCCTGAGGAACGCTTGGACTAGACGAAAGTGGATCTAAGAAGTGTTTTATAGACATAAATTTGTCTGACAGTGGGTTGTATGTGCGAACTATACGAGTGTCGATGCTTTCATGCAAGCCTGCACCTAGGTAAGAGTCGCTTTGATATTCGACACCGTCGTCTCTAAAATGTATACAGTTATCATACCTATGGACGTTGTCCTTTCGATTGCCGAAATGAATACTATGCGCTTTATTTCTATCCATATCGATCCAAACATGCTGGTTGGGGGTAACGTTTTCTTTTGGTGGTTGGTCAAAAAATGTCTCAGCTTTGAGTCTCGTTGGGCTATTGAATGAGTCGTTTGTAGTGTATTCGACTGTGAAACGTGTGTATCGTTGTCTATTATTCTGCACCCATTCGTGAACGTAGGAATGTTCACCGGTTTTTTGTTTACGAAAACCAAACCGCCGATTTTTGCCGTTGTTCTGCGGCGTGATTTTTTGTGCAGCCTCGACGTACGGACTAGTGATATCCTGTAGGCTACCCGATAGCCTTGCTGTGCGTTGTGATTCTATGTGCCAGTTGTTGGTAATGATCTCAGGTTTGCTTCCTGCCAGTGCAATGCTGCCTAGGCATAGCGTCGGCATAGGTAAATGAAAACTCTGCTTCTCCGTGGAGGTACTCTGGGGATTTCGCATGACTCGCTCGCTTTTCATTATGCTATAGCTCCAAGGTCCTCGTTGGCACTAGTCCCGCGAGAGCCTTTGCGACAGTTAGTAGCACTGATGGATCCATGTCATCACCGAACACCGACTTTCGCTCGGGGCCTTTAATACTTGTTTTGAGGGTATGGGATTCGCTGTCGTACTTACGCTCGATGAGCTCGTGGAGGACTTCCTGTCCATAGGATGACCCTATTTCACTTGCGATCCATTTGAACGACCGAGACGTATAGTTGATACCGTCTTGCGCCAAGAAGATGGAGTGAACTACTCGTGCTTTGTTACCAGGAGGCACCATACCGTCGAATAAGTCCCTGTTCCATTTGTGCAGCTCAAGCTCTACCGGGGCATGTTTGGCAAAATGTTTACGAATTTCAATCTCGTCATGTGTTCCATCTCTATTTTCGAAATGGACTTCGGTAAGCAAATTATCTTTGAGTTCAAAACTAAGACGGTAGCTGCCGAGTGTACTGGAGAGTCCTGCTTTATCAAGCTGCATTACGAAACTTGTAGGTACCATTTCCTTGTTTTCGGTCGTATAGTGCAGCCAGGAGTGGTAGTCCCAATAATCGCTTTTGTATGTCCACGAGATATTGCTCTTTTTGGGATTTTTCTTTGAAAATCGACGCTTCGATTGCGTCGATGTTTCGAAAAGCTTTTCTTTCAATGCCTGTAGTATGGGCATAAAAATAAGTTGTACTTGCATGTTCAACTCTGATGTCTGTTGTAGCTCATGAATGACATCCTTGGGCTGTTCGTATAGATAATCTTCGGCACTGTCGGCAATCGCTAGCCTGGCCATAGAGTCTATATCATACTGAGGTTTTACTAGTTCGAGAGAGGTTGTTTGTGCTGGTTGCTTTGTCGTAGGCAGTGGAAATTCACCCCGCGCCTCAAGGCGAAACTGCAACATGTCTGCAAGTGTCGCGTCGGCAGGGTCACCTGTTTCACGAAGTTTGTCGATATTCCACGCCATTGTCATGGTGGATATTGTAGCATATTTATGACATATCGTCTACAATATGGACAAGTGAATATGCTATGATACAACAGATGACAAAAGCCTTTGGATTTGAAATTCACCACCGACTGGACGGAGCGCTTGCGCGGACCGGGACGATAACCACGCCCCATGGGATTATAGAAACGCCGGCATTTGTCCCGGTTGGAACGCAGGCGGCAATGAAAGCGCTGACGCCCGAACAGCTCGAAGCCGTTGGTGCGCAGTCACTGCTGGTGAATGCATACCATTTGTATTTACGACCTGGACATGAGCTCATCGACGAAGCTGGAGGTATCCATAAGTTTATGAATTGGGACAAGCCGATGTTCAGCGACAGCGGCGGATTTCAGGTGATGAGTCTTGGCGTGGGGTTCAAAAAGGTCATCGATATGACCGGAAATACAGAAAAGTTTGCTGAAGAGCAACGGCTTTTGCGTTCGGATGGAGCGCAAGGAAGCGGCGAGAAACGCGGCAAAGCGTATAAGAGATACGCTGAAGCGAGTATCGCAACCGCTGACGCAGCGATCCGTCGGAAACCGCCAGCGCGGGCAGCTGCAGCTGCCCTGCAGGGCGGTGGCGCAAAGTCGTTGGCGTGGATTAGTAATGACGGCGTACGATTCAAGTCGCATCTCGATGGCAGTATGCACACGTTTACGCCTGAGCTTTCCATGCAAATCCAACATGGCATTGGTGCCGATATCACGTTTGCTTTCGACGAGCTGACGACGCTTTTTCACGACTACTATTATCAGATCGAGTCACTTGATAAGCGTACGCACCCTTGGGCGGTACGCAGCCTGGCGGAACACAAACGATTGAATGACGAACGCTCACATCGTCCGCCACAAGCACTGTTCGGTGTTGTTCAGGGTGCTGATTATGAAGATTTGCGTCGCCGTAGTGCCAAGTTTTTGGGTGGTATGGACTTTGACGGCTACGGGATCGGCGGTGCGCTGCGTAAGGAAATCATTGGCGACATAGTTCGCTGGACGAACGAAGAACTACCAGAGGATAAGCCGCGCCACATGCTTGGTATTAGTGAGCCGGACGATATCTTTGCTTGTATCGAGAATGGTGCCGACACGTTCGACTGTGTCTCTCCTGCCCGTGTGGCACGAAATGGTGCGCTCTATACTAAGCGTGGTCGCGTGAACATCACGCGGGCGCAGTACGCTCGAGACTTCACCTCCTTTGATAGCGAATGTGATTGCTACTCGTGCCAGAATTACGCATCGGCGTATCTGCACCATTTATTCAAGGCAGATGAAGTGCTAGCCAAGACACTAGCCACAATTCACAATGAACGCTTTATCGTTCGTCTGGTCGACGATATTCGAGCATCAATAGCAGGCGGCACCTTCTTCGAGTTCAAGAGTAGCTTCCTTGCCGATTACTATGCACAAAGATAAGAAAAGCCCGCGTCAATGCGCGGAGCTTTTCTTGAAGACTCGACGATGACGCGGGGCGGGAGGTACGACTTTGCGGTAATGGTAAGTGACGAAAAAGACATGACCATGATCCGAAAACTCGCTGAACCGCTCGAAGCGGATCGTTTCTGTCGAGTACGCCCAGGTCGACACGGTGAGTCTGTCAAACTGCCTTTTGGGTGTCTGAGTCACCGCTACATTGACCTTGAACTCGTGGCCGACGGGTTTATTCGCGGCATAGCGCTCGGCGCATTGCGTCAGGAAGGTTCCAACCTCTGACGGATCGTTGACGTTGTCAAGCAAGTAATCCTTGTAGCCGACACCGACACGAATGCGGCTGAGAGGTTCTTCTCCTCTCATGACATCCGGCAGCTCGGGAAGCTTGTGCCGACGAAACAGAGACATGGCGACCCCTTTCTCTCGGATCTGGTAGGTGCAAAGTAGATATCTTAACTATATCAGGAAAGTAGCGATTAGTCAATATTAAGGACAAGCAATGTAAAATAAATTACTACATAGCATGACGGTCATGCTATTATATGAATATGCACATAGCTTTGATTCTCACCCACGTTACATTTATGATTGGTTCTCTTTTGCTTATGCCAACGGCAATCTTGTTGGCAATACGCGGCATTCGCGCGTCGCTGCCACTTGCGACCTGCGGCGTCGTCGCGGCTTCTATCGGGTTCGTGACGGGTATCGTAATGTTACTGACTGACCCGTTGCTGACGGAGTGCATTATCTTGACCGCATATCTAGTGGCAATGATCAGCGTTTATGCTGTTGGCTTCGGCTGGGGTGTTGCCTCACGTGCTCGCCTACTCAAGGGCGCCGTAAGCTAGCCAAACTCTCTCCGTTCAGGTATACTAAACGGCAATGAAAGTTCGTATCGAAATCGAGACGAAGACGTTTGTCCGCTTTTGGCTGGTAGTGATTGGGTTTATCTTGGCGGCACTCGTTATCGTGAGTGCTCGCCAGGCGCTTATTATTCTTGGTTCGGCGTTTTTCCTGGCGCTCGCACTGAATCGTCCGGTTAGCGCACTCGCGAACATGTTGCCCGGCAAGAGCCGTGTTGGTGGTACGGCAATCGCGTATATCGTCGTGGTTGGGCTACTAGGACTCTTCTTGTCGTTCGTCGTCCCACCGATTATCGAACAGACTGCACGCGTCGTTGGGTCGATCCCGGCGGTCGTTGACCAGATCCAGAACCAATGGCAAGGGCTACATAACGTTGTCCAGCACTATGGCTTAGAGTCACAGGTGGACCAAGCGTTCTCCTCGGTCAAGGACAATGCGACCACGTGGGCGGCTAATCTTGGCTCGAACGCTATATCCGGCGTCGGGTCGATCGTCGGGTTCTTTACCAGCCTGTTGCTTGTACTTGTACTGTCGTTCCTTATGCTGGTCGAGGCGCCCGTTTGGCTACGCAACCTATGGAATATCTATAACGACGAAGAAAAGCTAAAATACCATCGTCGGTTGGCGACACGTATGTATCATGTGGTTACCGGATATGTTACTGGCCAATTGGCGGTATCGGGAATCGGTGCCTTCTTCTCTGGCCTGACGGTATTTATCCTCAGCTTTATCTTTAACGTGCCGCATAATTTGGCGCTGCCATCTGCAGCAATCGCCTTCCTGCTATCATTGATTCCGATGTTCGGCGCGACGATCGGCGGCGTGTTGATTTGTCTGCTCCTCGCCTTCAACGACCTATCGGCTGCGATTGTATTCGCAGTATACTTCGTGGTCTATCAGCAGATCGAGAACAACTTCGTCTCACCGGCTATCCAGTCAAAGACGGTCGAGTTGTCGGCGCTCGCTATTTTGGCATCCGTGACTGTCGGTCTGTATTTATTCGGTATCGCAGGTGGTATTATCTCAATTCCGATTGCTGGATGTATCAAGGTGTTGCTGGAAGATTATTTTGAACGCGCCAAGCAGCGTCGCGAAAAGAGCGAAAAGCCACTCCACAAACTTGTGAAAAAGATTCAGGAAAATACCTCCGCTTGAAGTTCCGGTTGACTCTTGGCTATTCCCCGTTGTAGATGTACGAACAATATTTATGTTGCTGTACGGCATAAAACTTACCCCGGTTTCTTGGCGATCCGAAATCAACGATATTCCCAGACGGGTCCGGTTGGAGTGTCTCGGACGACAATACCTTGCCCTGCCAGCTCGTCACGGAGTTTGTCGGATGTAGTCCAATCCTTAGCTTCGCGGGCGCGTTGACGTTCCATAACGAGCTGCTTTTGCTCATCAGTGATATCGGGCGTCGATTCCAGCAACTGTAGACCAAGCATGTCGTCTATGGCCTCCAGGAGTGGGACGAGTGCATTTTGGTATATCGACTCCAGGGAGTGCGACTCTAGATAGGAGAATATTTCGTCGATAAGACGGAGTGCCTCGGGTGTGTCGAGATCATTCGCTAGCGCCTCTCTGATCTTGTCTATGACGGCGACAGACGCCATGTTCTCGGGTTGATCATGCATGGCGCGCGTCTGATGACGGAGAGTGGCGATAGTGCGCCAGTGTTTGAGTCGGTTATGTGCGGCAGCTGCATTATCGAAGCTAAAGTTGGTCGGGTTGCGGTAGTGTGACTGCAGTACGAGCAGGCGGAATGCCAGTGGGTCGACACCCTTCTCTACGAGGTCGCCTAGCGTGTAAAAATTGCCGGCACTCTTGGCCATTTTCTTGCCGTCGACCAGTATGTGTTCGTTATGTACGAACATGCTGGCGTATGTGGGGTCGTCGTGGCCGGCTGTACTCTGCGCAATCTCGTTTTCATGATGTGGAAATGCCAGGTCAATGCCGCCGGTATGGATATCGAACGGTTGACCGAGCTCCATGCGGCTCATGACGGAGCACTCGATATGCCAGCCCGGGCGGCCCGTCAGATTATGGTCATCAAGGGTAAATTCCCACGCCGGTTCCCCATCTTTTTGTTTTTTCCAGAGCGCAAAATCGTGCGCGGAGTCCTTGTCGTATTCGTCATTTTGTATTCGTTCGCTACTGGTGTTATCCTCGGTGATTTCGACGAGCTGGCCGTATTTTTTACCGGATTTTTTGTACGCGTCGATATTGAAATATACACCGTCGTCGGCGACATAGGCAAAACCCTTGTCGTGTAGCTCTGTGATAAGCTGCCGCATATTTTCGATCGTTGTGTCATCGGCGGCGCGGATAAATGTTAGAGCTTCGATATCGTTGCCGATTGCCTTCATGTCTTGTAAGAATTTATCACCGTATTCACTCGTTAGTTTGCGTAGTGCGTCCATCGCGTCTATGTTCGGATACTTTTCACGGCTGCGTCGGATCGTCTTGTCGTCTACATCGGTGAAGTTCATGACATGCTTTGTCGTCAGACCGTTGGCTGTGATGGCTCGTCGGAGTGTATCGGCCATGATAAACGCGCTGAGATTGCCGATGTGGACATGGTCGTAGACGGTTGGCCCACAACTATAGATCGTGATATGGCCATCCTCGAGCGGATGAACCTCGTCGACGTGCTTCGTCAGAGTGTTATGCAGATTGATCGTCATATTCCTTGAGCGCCTTGTCTGTCGCGTCAATAAGTTCATGTACTATTTTGTCATAGTCTTCGTATGCGCGAAAGCCGGCAGCATACTTGTGACCGCCACCACCGAAGTAGCCGGCCACTGTTTCGGCTATCGGTAAGTTGCCGCGCAGCTTGCCGGTAATTTTGCCGTCGGGATACGTTTTTATGGCGACACCCAATTCAACGCCCTCTACGAGGCGCATTTCATCGAGTACAAGTACGCTTGGGTTGTATTGGTCGCTGTATTTTTGGATGTCATCCCATGGGATGTGCACGACGGCCAGCTTGCCGTCCAGGAAATACTCGATACGCCGAATCAGCTCGCCTTTGTATGCGAGAATTTCTGGTGATTTTTTCATAAATTCACGACGGCGCTCCTCTATGGTTGCGCTGTGTGCACCGAGTTCATGCAGTTTACCGACGACATAGAAGGTTTCGTGGTTGACGTTCTGCGTCGAAAGACCAAGGCTGTCGCTCAGTATGGCCGCCAGCATGTTCTCGGCTGCTTGTGCGCTTATGTTCCAGTCGCTTTTGATGGCCAGGTCATAAATCACTTGGCTGCTTGCGACCACGTCGTCAGAGAGCATGGTGTGCTTGAATGACAAGTTTGACTCAGTCGTATGATGGTCGATTACGAGTACTGGGTGTGTCTCGAGGAAATGCCGGGCGCCCGGAGCCTCCAAGACCTTTGTAATCAGTACGTCCGCGGCGGTATCGACGATGATTGCCAGATCGGCGCTGGTGTCGAAATCCATTACCACCCTATCCCAGCCCTTGATATAGCGGAGATATTTCGGAACCTCAACCGGACAATACATAGTAATGTCCTTGCCGATATCGCCTAGAATTTCTTCCAATGCCAGGCTGCTGCCAACACTGTCACCATCAGGGTTCTCGGCTTGAATGATTATAATCTTCCGCGCGTCATCGATAAGTTTCTTTGCTGTTTCGTACATCTCATCCATTGTAACAGAGGTGTCGCGATTATGCGCCGATCAGCTTGTCGATGAGCGCCATACGAATGAAGAGGCCGTTACCCATCTGGCGAAAGTACGCGGCGCGTGGGTCGTCGTCGACCTCAGGGTGAATCTCATTGACCCGTGGTAATGGGTGCATAACTGCGGCGTCTGATTTCATGCGATCTAGCACGGCGCGGCCTATGACGTAGCTGTTCTTGACCTGCTCGTACTCGGCAGGATCGTTAAAACGTTCCTTTTGTACGCGCGTGACATACAGTACGTCGGTGTCTTCGACGAAATCGTCAAGCGTATCGGATGTTTTTGGCTGGACATGAAGTTGGTTTTGTAAGTTCTCTGGAAATCGCAACGCGTCAGGCGCGACGAAGTTCAAGTTTACATCAAAGTGCCTGAGTAGCTTTGCGAGTGAATGGACAGTTCGACCATTTTTGAGGTCACCGAGCAGCGTGATGTCCAGACCGTCAATCGTACCCTTTTCTTGCTGAATGGTGTACAGGTCAAGCAGCGCTTGTGTCGGATGTTCGCCAACGCCGTCACCGGCATTGATAATCGGAACCGTTGATACGTTGGCGGCACTCGCTGCCGAGCCAACTTCCGGGTGACGAAGGACGATCAGATCTGAATATTGACCCAGGGAGCGGACGGTGTCTTCGAGGGTCTCACCTTTTGATACGGACGAATACGTTACATCGTTGATTGAGATGACACTGCCGCCAAGGCGTTGCATGGCTGCTGCGAACGAACTACTGGTACGAGTTGACGGTTCGTAGAAAAGATTTGTGCTGACGCGGTGCAAGAAGCGGTTGTCGCCATGCGTTGTTTCGACGATTCGTTGCATTTCGTCGGCGTTGCCGAATAGATCTTCGAGATCACTCCGGTCAAATTGGTCGACACTGATGATATGGTTCATTTTACGCATGGTTTATTAGTTTTACTCCCCTATTGCAATACTCACATTCGTGAGGGTTATAATTTGGTAACGGCTCCACGATCATTGACCGGTATGGCACGTGTATCTCATCGAGTGTAGCAAGCCGGTCGCTTCTTTGCCAGGTGTTGAGCACTTCAATATGTTTTATGCCGAGCGCCAGAGCATTTTTGGCAACGGTTGCCGCCGTTGAGCCGGAGGTGCCAACATCTTCCAGAATAAGCGCGAACTCTGGTTGGAGCGATTGTATGGACGCCGTGGTTTGAGGGTCAAGCGTGGCGGATCGAGAAGATTCTTTCACGGTGACGAGTCCAACCGCGCCGTTGCCTAGCCGCGACGCAACCGATACGGCTAAACGATTAGCGCCGTTCGCAACTCCGACGATTGCGTCGGGTAACGGATCGTAGTTTGTTCGGATATAGTCGACGAGCGCGTCAATCCATAGGTCGTACAGGCGGTCGGTCGTTTGTATCTTGTCCATATCGAGCTTGCGACCGTGCAGGCCGCTAGCGAATTCGTGGTGTATCGTATCGTTGTCCAATATGTCCGACGTCATGATTTGCCGTCTAAGCTCCCTGATCTTATTCATCGGTTCCTCGCATCTCATCGATAATCTTACGTATCGCGTTTTGCGGTGAACCGATCGTTGCGGGCGGCTGCGTGATCGGACGTCCGATAACCACATAGTCCGCTCCGGCTCGGACTGCCCTAGTCGGAGTGACCACGCGTGACTGGTCGGCGCTGTCAGACCACTTCGGACGTATGCCCGGCGTAATGAGAATCATGCGGCTGGTTATGGTGTCGGCACGGAGCATTTCGGCTTCACTTGCACTACAAATGATTCCATCTAATCCGGCATTGGCGGCGGCGCGTGCGAATTGCAGCACTTTTAAGCGAGCCCCCGCGCCGTAGACCGATGTACACTCTTCGTCATCGAGCGATGTCAGAACTGTGACGCCGAGGATAAGTGGTCGCACGGGTAGATCAAAATCTTTGATGGCCGAGTCAACGCCGACCACTGCGGCTCTCAATGCTGCCGGACTATTGTCCGCCATGATGGTAAACATGTCTGGCTGGAGACGTGTGATTGATCGAGCGGATTTTTTGACGGTTTCGGGTATGTCTTTGAATTTCGTGTCACAAAATATCTTAGTATCATGGGCTCTCGCGAGGGCGATGCATGCGCGCCACCCGGAATAAGTGCCGAGTTGATTGCCGATTTTCAACGTGATATGGTGCTTGTCTAAGCTACTTACGAGTAATTCGGCCTCTTCGAGCGTGTCGTAGTCGGCGGCAACGATAATCTTGTCACTTGCTGTCATTTGTTCCTCGCGACAATTTTTGCGCTGCCGGGTATGGCTAATATCTTTCCGTTTTCGTACGCTGTTTTTCCGCGCAGTGTGACCCTTGTCACTTTGCCGTAAACCTCTTGCCCCTCAAATGGCGACCAGCCGCACCTTGTATGCAACTCCTCCGCACGGATAACGTATGGCCTCATGTCGACCTCCACGGACGTCGTTTCGTCGGTCGGCAGATTAAAAATCCGTGCGGGTGCCGTGTGGCATTTGTCGACAATCTGCTCGAGTGTTATCTTACCTTGCTTCATAGCCGTAAGGAGAAGCGGCAGTGTCGTTTCCAGTCCGGGTACTCCATGGGCGCCGGCATGTTTTTCCTCGCGCGTATGCGGTGCATGGTCGGACTCGAAAATGTCGATATCATCCAAGTGTTCCCATAAATACTCTTGATCCTCGCGAGTTTTTAGCGAAGGTAACATGTCGCCATAGGTACCGAGGCGGTCAAGGTCGTCGGAAGTTAAGAATAAGTGGTGCGGACAGACGCCGCACGTAATCGGTAGGCCTTGTCGCTTGGCTGCTATGATCTTGCTGAGAATCTCACGGCTGGGCATATGGCAGACGTGTACGGGTCGGTCGAGGCCCTGCAGTGATTCAATGGCGATATCGATTACATCTTCCTCGACGTGGAGTAGGACGACGCTTTCGTGTGGCCAAGCGGCGTAGATTTCTCTGAGACGTTCTGGATCGAGCAGGTAGCCGCCGGTCGTGTTGTTTAAGTACAGTTTTAGACCGATTGTCTTCGCCGCCGCATCGGCAAATGTATCGAGATTGTCACCCAGTGACCCATAGTGAAGTCCGATATCGCCGACGGCCTTTTGTGCTGCCAGTGCAATCTTCTCATCCAGGCGCTCTATCGTCGTGATTGGCTGTGCGTTGTTGGGCATATCAACGACAGTCGTAAACCCACCCGCCAGTGCTGCTGACGTTCCTGTCGTGAAATCTTCTTTCTGTGTTTGTCCGGGGTCACGCAAGTGCACGTGGATATCGATCAGGCCAGGTAAAACGATACGGTCGGACATAGTTCGCGTTTTATTGTACCAGAGGCAATGAATGTGTGATACGTCTACAGTACCCATGATTGTGTACGCCCCTTGATCACATCGATTTCTATATTGACAAATACTAAACCATATTATAGTTAAGGTCATAGGCGCATATAGTCTATGCAGGTTGACAGTTTGATTCCGGATCGGGGACGATCCGCTTGCTGATGTGGGCTCGATAAGGGCTCGCTCGTCGGTAAATTATCTATCGAAAATCGATCGAAAGGAATATTCGATGAATGAGGATCTGAAGAAGGTTATGGAATACACCGCTGCCGAAGCAGAGTACACCAGGGCAAGCATCGTGGAGACCGGTTACCTGGGGGCGGTGATTATCATCGCGGTAGGAATGTATGTCTATGGCCTTGCTGCAGGGAACACGGTCTTAGTGAGCGGGGGTATCGTGTTTCTTGGGCTAGCGGCGATAATCTCCATTATCGTTACCGGGCTCACCGCTAAGGCAGAGGAGCGCGTGAATGAGCTGCGCAAGCAGCACGGTATCCTAACGGCTGCACAACGTTGAGACCGAGACGCACATCCGGGAGGATGCTCCCTCGGTAGCCCCTGAGAGCGCTCTACGTCGTAGATCTGACCAGTCAACTTGCAACCCCCGCCATTCGTGGCGGGGGTTGTTCATTTCGGGTATCTATAGTTCTTTGCGGCCTTCCAGTGCGTGGCTGAGGGTAATCTGGTCGGCGTACTCCAGATCGACGCCGACGGGGATACCGCGAGCCAGGCGACTCATCTTCACGTCTATGCCAGCATCTTTGACGTGTTTTTGCAGGAACAATGCAGTCGACTCGCCTTCCACGCTGGCATTGGTCGCGATAATCAGTTCCTGCACTTTGTCTTTTTCGATTCGTTCCATGAGTTCGGGGATATGCAGCTGCTCGGGGCCGATACCGTCGATCGGGCTGATGGCGCCGCCCAGTACATGGTAGGTGCCGTGGTATTGCCCCGTCCGTTCAAGCGCGACGATATCGAGCGGTTCTTCGACGACAGCAATGGTCGTTTTGTCGCGTGACTGGTCGCTATAGAGCGGCGATACGTCTTGCGAGGAGTCGATCAGCGCGAAGGTTACGGGACATGATTTTACGCCGTCGTGGAGCTTCTCTAGGCTTGTGGCAAGCTTGCTGGTGACGGCGGGCTGAGCACGAAGCAAATAATACGCATAGCGCTCGGCCGTGCGTGCACCGACTCCTGGCAGACGGCCAAGTTCATCAATGACATCTAGCAGTGCCTTTGGTAGCAAGCCGCTCATAGTGAACTACAGTCCGAGGTTGCCGAGACCACCCATCAGTGGCTGCATTTTAGCGGCAGCGATTTCCTGGGCTTTCTGCATGCCGTCGCGGATTGCGACTTCGATGTTGTTTTCAAGGTCCTCGATATCGTCGAGATCGACATAGTCAGGATTGATTTTTACTTTCTCGACTTTCAGTTCGCCGTTGATGGTGATTTCGACGGCGGGATCGTCATCTTCGCCGCCTGAAACGACGACTACCTTTTGCTTCTTGAGTTCTTTTTGCGCTTTCCGCAGTTCGTTTAGCATTTTCATTTGGTCAAAAGCCATTATAGGATCTCCTTCGTAATAGTATCGGCTTTGCCCTGTGGCTTATTTTAGGCGCTAAGCTGCGTTACGGTGCTCACGTACCTTGAGTACGTTGCGCTCCTTTACTCGCTTATCATCCTAAACTAACCTCACAGAACAAACCCGCTTGCGTTATATGTTAATAATACACTATTTTACTTATTTGTTGTAGATGTAGAATCGGTCGCTCGCGTGCATGTTGTCCATCGTGATGATGCGGGTTGGGGGTTCGGTGATTTTGTTATGCCCGGCGCGCGTGGCGGCGTACTTGCCCTCGGTGTTTGGTTCTTCGGTGAGGATAGTGATATTCGTGTGCGTGTTGTAGCGAGCCACGGCTTCGTAAAATGGCCGCTCATCCGGCGAGACGACAATCTTCGCGATACCCTTATCGAGCACATTATTGTTATAAAGCGACAGGTCGTGGTTGAAGCTGCTTGCGGTCACAGGGTCGTACCGGTAGCCGTCAAAGTATCGGTATAGACCTGACGTGACAAGACCGGCAACGAGAATTGTCAATGGCACCACTCCGACAAAGCGAGCGTATGGATTGCGCGGGAATATTTGGTACCAAGCACGGAGTAGATAGCTGAGGCCGCCGGCCAGTACCAACAGTAGCGGTACGAACGTGACGCTGGTAAACATAGGATTAATGATAAGGACGGGGATGAGAATGATAATCCAAGCAGTGAGCGTATAACTACGCGCGGTGTAGCGAATCGTATACAACTGCCACAGGCCAATCACTATGAGTACCATCGAGCCGAGGTCGAGCACTGGAGTCATAAGGGTGCCGCTACGTGGTTGAATGAAGTTAAAGTATTGCTGGAAGAGCACTCGTAGGTTCTCTATCCAGTCGGGCGGCCAGCTCGCGGGGGCGCCGAGGAGCTTCAATCCAAGCTGGGGGTACTCATATATTAACCAGCCCAATGGTGCGACGAGTACGATACTGAGTGCTATCAGAAACGCTAAGTGTGGACGTGACATCTTCTTGATAACATAACGTACGTGCGGATGAAGTAGCCCGGCGCTGATAATAGCCAGTACCAGATAAATACTCATTGGCGTGTACAAGCTTATAGGTACCGCCACGAAAAACAGTAGCTTCCACAGTCTTTTGTGCCGCTCAGATGTGGTTATCATGGTGGCGATTAACAGCAGCCAGACTGACCATAGGATGTACGTGATGCTTGCACTGCCCGACTGCGCGACGTACAAGAACTGACCGGTCGTAATCATGATAATAGTCGCTAGGACAGCGATATTTGGTCGAAACCACCGCCGCAATAGCAGGACGGCACCGATACCGGTGATAAATGCGCAAATAAGTGCAGGTAGCTTAAAGGCGAAGACGCTTGCCCCGAACAGATCCATACTCAACCGCTGAGCAGCGAAGAATGGTAGATTGGGAATAGCGAGCGTTTGAGGGCTCTGCAAATCCATTGCCGCGGTCTGGACGAAATCTTCCATCTCCGTATGGCTAAAGCCGCCAGGGATATACAACCCTGCCACGACAAGCAGAGATACGAACAGAATAATAACGATACTGTAACCGATCTGGTAGCGCCAGCGATACGTCAAGAAATCAGATATCTTCAAACGTGCCATTTCGTATAATTATAGCAGACATGGTATTTGAACGGTCGACCGCCGGTCTATTCGTGCCTTTTGTCGAGTGACATAAAGCGTAGGCGTTCTGGGTGGAAGTACAACTCAACCTTGCCGGTTGGACCGTTACGGTGCTTGGCGATAATCAAGTCAGTGATGTTTTCGCGGTCGGTATCGGGGTTGTAGTAGGCTTCGCGGTAGATAAACATAACGATGTCGGCGTCCTGCTCAATCGAGCCGGACTCACGCAAGTCGGCCAGCTGTGGAATCTGCGGGCTGCGCGACTCGACGCTACGAGAGAGCTGACTCAGCGCGATAACCGGTACGTTCAGCTCACGTGCCAGCAGTTTGAGCCCTCGGCTGATCTCACTCACCTCTTGTACGCGATTGCCATCGCTCCTGGCGGCACTGGCCTGCATGAGCTGCAAATAGTCTACTACTACCAAGCCGAGTGGCGCATTGTGAGCGGCGCGGCGAGCTTTGGTGCGCATTTCCAGTACGGTCATACCGGGCGTATCGTCGATGTAGATCGGGGCTTCGGCCATCTCGCCCGAAGCCTCAGACAACTTGGCGAAGTCCTCGTCGCTCAAGTTACCGGTACGGATATTCCACGAATCGACGCCCGATACGTCAGATAACATACGATCGATGAGTTGCTCTTTGCTCATCTCAAGACTGAAAAACAAAACGGACTTTTTGTTGATTGTGGCGATATTGTACGCCAGGTTGGTCACGAGCGTGGTCTTACCCATTGCTGGGCGGGCGGCCAGGATGATCAAGTCGCTCGGCTGTAAACCTGCGGTCATATTGTCGAGATCTCTGTAACCGGTTTTCATGCCGCGGATAGCGCCTTTGTTGCGATGCAGCTCCTCGAGACGGTCGAAACTCTCCAGGAGAATCTGCTCCAGGCTAGCGAGGTCTTGGCGGAGGTTCTGGTCGCTGACGGAAAATAGCTCTGCTTCGGCGCGTTCCAACAGCTCTTGCACGTTGAAATCATCATCATAGCCCAGCTCGGCGATGTCGCCGCTCGCCTTTATGAGGCGGCGCCGAACAGCTGACTGAGCGACCATTTCACCATAAGTTACGGCATGCGCGGCAGTGGGAACGTAGTTGGTTAACTCCGTTAGGTATGCGCTACCGCCGACGTCCTCTAATTGCTTTTTCTTTTTTAGTTCGTCCGTCAGCGTAAGAAGGTCAACTGGTTTATGGTGCTCAAAGAGCCGTACCATAGCCTCGTAGATCATCTGGTGGCGTTTGTCGTAAAAGTCGCGTGCCGTGACAACCTCTGTTATATCGGCGAGAACGTCTTCGTCTATGAGGACGGCGCCAATCAAACTCATTTCCGCGTCAACGTTTTGCGGCGGGATTTTTGCCTCGATTTCTTTCTTAGCACTCATTTACTCTTTCCCTAATTCCTCTACGGAAACTTCCTGTCCTCCACCCATCATAGCAGCAACTTTGGCTAATTTAGCGTCTGCTGGCGGCTTAGCGGTCGGCAGCGTCACAATTGCGAGGCCCGGTTGACCGACACTCTCGAGGGCGTCATGCAGTTGCGTGAGGTATTTTGGTTCGTCTAGCTTGGTCTTATTGAACTTGCGGACAGCGTAAAGGGTGAGCGTTCCGTCTTCGAGTGCGTAATCGCACTTATTGAGAACGCTATAAAGTGCGACGAAGTGCTCTCTGGCGTATGCAACGAGCTTCTTCCAGTCAAACGGTTCACTGTTTGCCGGGCGGGATTTTGGTTTGCGTGCCGGGGTCTCGACAGTCTTCCTGACCGGCTTTGATTCAGTTTTGGCGGGTGGACTCGCGGCTCGGCGGTCAGTGGACTCCACGACTATCACAGGAGCTTCAAGGATGGTCGGTCGCGGTTTGGTGGCGTGAGCGGCGGCGGTCTTGTTGACGGGTTTTGCGGCTCCTACGAGAACAGTCAGGAGTCTTAGCTGAGGTTGCGAAGAGCTCGCGACGGACAAGAGCGCATCAAGCAGTCCGACGAGTTGCGGTCGTTCGCCGAGCTGGTCACGTAATGCCCGGACGAGCTGGTCGGCAAGGATGGTTGGCATTATACCTTGTTTCTCAAGGTCATCGAGGGTTGCTATTACGCTAGCGACATCATGCGCGTCGATGGCTGCAAGTAACTGGTTGACCGCTTCTTGCGAAGCGAGGCCGAGGGTTGCTCGTACGAGATCCAGCGTGATACCTTCTTTTTCGTCAGCGAAACTCGACAGTTGGTCAAGCAGACTGATGCTGTCGCGGAAGCTACCATCACCCCTGGTAGCGATAGCCTCGACGGCGTCGTCGGTGATTTTGATGCCCTCGGATTTGGCGATTTTTTTCAACTGGATAGTCAAGTCGGCCGGGCTGATAGCGTGAAAGGCAAAGTGCTGTGTCCGGCTGATAATCGTCGCTGGGACCTTGTGCAGGTCGGTCGTCGCCAGGATGAAGACGACATGCGCCGGTGGCTCCTCGAGAGTCTTGAGTAGAGCATTGAATGCGGGCTTGGACAGCATATGCACCTCGTCGATAATATAAATCTTCTTGGCTGCAGCGATTGGTGCCAGTTGCACCTTGTCGCGTAAATCACGGACGTCCTCGACGCCGTTATTACTGGCAGCGTCAATCTCGATAATGTCGAGATGTACCTCTTCGCCTTCATATGGCAGTTGGTTGATCTCGTGTGCCAGTATACGGGCTATCGATGTCTTGCCCACACCGCGCGGACCAGTTAATAAATAGGCATGCGCAACCCGCCCCTGCTTTAGGCTGCGTCTCAATACCTCGGTCACCTGTGTCTGACCGACAATCTCATCCAGCGAACGGCTGCGGTATTTGCGGTACAGCGCCTGACGTGGCGCCGATGTTTCCCCCTTTTTCACCATAACTATCTTTATTGTACGCTGTTTTCGGGGAAAGTATGTTGTGATTTGTTGCTACTTCTTTTTAGGCGGTATGTAGAAGGCGCCGCCCGTAAGTGACTTGGCATAATCTGATTTACGGCTCGTGCCCTTTCGGCGTCTTTGCACCTGCCAGTCGGCCCAGCGCCATTTAACGATAAAGCTAACAATCGCGAACGAGATAACAGCAATTACAAATCCAACCATAGCGGCATTAGAAAACACACTATTTTGGGCGAGAGGGCTTTTGTTATACGCAAAAATTTCCCAGGTAATCCAAGGGATGATACCGATGAGTCCGAGAATCGTAAAGAATTTCATCCTATAACGGCGCTTCGACAGCTGCCCACTGCGCGTCAGGGTTGTCCTCGGGGATGATGACAGTGACCTGGTCGCCTTCGTGCAAGTGGAAGAACGTCACGCTGGCAAGCAGTATACGGTATTCTTTGCCGCTGACTTCGACGTAGTACGCGCCGTCGTGCTGCGTTAAGGTGCCGATAACTTGTTTGCGTTCGATCGGACCGATTTGCTTATAGATAAAGCTGCCGTCATCGGCGATGGTAAGCTTTAGGACGTCGCCTTCGAGGAGCTTTGACTTGCTGGCGTAGTTTGCCGGTACCGGGTAGTTTTTGCCATCAGGACCGACCATAACTTGACCATCAAAGACGCCTTCTATTACTTTGCCGCTGACATCTTCTTGGCTGGACTTCGGAGTCAAAACCGTGCCGTCGTCGCCGACGATACTAATCAAAAGCTCTTTCGCTGCAGCTAAATTCGTTTCAGCTTCCTGGATGAGTGAGGTTAATCGCTTGACTTGTTTCTCTGGTAAATCAGACATGCTCGCAATCCTTGTCTGTTTTTGTGGTGATATTATCTCTATATATACCAGCATGGCCAGAAACAGTCAAATAGTAGGCTGCAGACTTATCCACACAAATAACAGTTTTAAGGTTAAAATCGTTGTAGAAACAACGGGATAAACTTTTTTACGACGCAAATACGTCGCCCGCGAGTTGTTTTTATACGGTATTAGTATGTTACTCGGCATCGGACGCTGCGGCGTAGCAGTCGTTAAGCCGATCGGTCGGTATACTCATACGACTCATCGCGTCAGCCCATCGCTGGCCGTTGTGTCGAGCGCCTGCTCGATTAACGTGGAGACCGTCGGCCAAAATCAGCTGTCCCCACTGGCTATCCGCGGGTGAACCCGCGCTACCTGCACCGCTGAGCCAAGTCATCTGGTCGATGACGCCTATGATATTGTTAGGCCTTAAGGCTGCCGCCGCGAACAAGCCTTGGCGCGATTTGTCGGCGCCGGATCCGCCGCCTGGCGTAGGGTTGTCTTTGGATTGCACGCTGATAAGAATAATTGGCAGGTCGGCGTCATATGCCAGGTAACGGTCGAGACCGTCCACTACGCGATCGCGATGTGCGTCGATACTTGTTACGTGGCCGTTGTCGTTGGCCGACCCTTCATAGATAAGCGCGACAGGTGCCTGGTTTTGCCAGAAATTATGATAGTCGTTAGCACGCGCCTGCGAACCGAATACCGTATTAATCGGATCGGTTATATCGGGATCCGTATCGTGGGTGTTGGCGCTCCACCAGCCTGTTCCACCTTGGGCCGCAGGAGCGAACTTAAAGCCGGTCGCCTCCATAAGCGCTTCTCTGCTGCCGTAAGAGTAGAAAGACCCAAGGTCCGGATCATATCCTGCCGAATGAGAAAAGATGTTGTTGCCCTCTACCCATGAATCGCCCTCCAGGACCATCAGCGGCTTGGGCGGCGCGGAATATATGACACAGCCTTGCTTGATCCAGACACCCTGAAACCACAGCATGATTGATGGGCTAATCATTCGCCATTCACGCAGTGCGTGCTTGGAGCCGTCATCCATTGTCATTTGTCGGTAGAGTGTTTTGCTCGTGCCCGACCAGCTTGTCGTCTGTGGCAATTCCGACGCCTTATACATACGTCCCTGGTGTTCGACATAGCATTGTGTATCGGGAGTTTTATAGACACTCCGGGCGGAGTATCCCTGAAAACAAAAGATAACTTCGGAAGAGTTAGTCATGAAATTGATATCCATGTGCCCCGTCGAGGGTAAGTCGGGATCCGTGAACTGGGTAATGCTGCGAGTGTTGTTTACGCAGCAGGTCTGTGTCGGTGTTACGGAGATAGTGTTTGGAACCTGTACCCAATGTTGCCCCTGCTGGTTGAATTGACTGCGTCCTGCGCTATCTACGGCGTTCCACGGGACGAACACCATGCCACTGGTGTCTGGCGCTGTCGTTGTCATACCGGGGTCGGTCAGGATTCCCGACGGCAAGGTTTGCTCCATTGGCTGCATGAGCGTGGCGAGGGTCGTCTTGCCGCCGCCGTTGTGACCTCCGACGGTACCGTCGGGCGTGGAGATTCGTGAGGCGAAATGTCTGGTAGTCATGATTGTGCCCCTCCTCTACCCTGTTACCAGATTAATTCCGACAAATGCCCATCTGTGATTGTTGCTGGATGTGGTGAAGTTGACCGATGCTGCGCCCGCGCCATCTCCGATGAGGATATAGTCACCATCTCCGCTTACGTTTGCGCCCTCGCTGTAATTCGTTGTTCCGCTGAAGTCGCTCGGGGGATTAGCGCCAAAGGCAGCAGCGATTGCCACCATGTCGTTCGTGTCTGATGCTACTGTGGCATCCAAGGCGACACCGCTGTTTGAAAAATTGGTGACAGCGGTACCAAAGCTTTTGACCCCTGTGTACGATACCGAGTTGCCTTGCAGCTGGGTGATCGTTACTGACGGATCGGCGATATTTACGGTAATCGTGTGTGTGCCGACGGCGGGATTTAGCAGACCAAACAAACGTACGCTACCGATTCTTACTGCGGTGAACTGGCCGATGTCCTGGACGCCGAGTTCGGTGAGCGCAGCACTGCCAGAGCCCGTACCGAGGTTACTTGTCACGCTATGGGTGGCGTAGCTGTCGCCAGAGAGGTTCGTGCCGTGGCTATCTACGACTCCGACGATGAGGGCGCGGCTAGAGCCGGCTGGTACGGTATGAGTCCATGCCAGGGTCGTACCTGACGTGATGCGTTGCCCCGCTCCTATGGCTGAACGGCTTACGGACGGAGGCGGATTGTCCGTGGCATGAGAGACGGTGTTCGACGGTACGGATTCGTTGCCAGCCAAGTCGTAGGCGGTGACTGTGAAATTGTACGATATGCCGGCTGTCAGACCGGTGTGCGTGTAGGTGGTGCCGGAGGTGGACGCGATATACGCACCGTCGCGATACCATTTGTACCCGGTAACCCCAACACTGTCGCTAGCGCCAGACACGGCCACCGATACGGTTGTTTGGTCTTGTCCGGTAACGACCAGCGTTGGTTGCGACGGTGCTGCCACGTCGGATGTTCCGACAAAGCCGACGACCAGGACGTGGTACTGGTTAGCGGTCCATGTCTCGTCCGGCTCTAAGACAATTGTATTGATTCCGGTGTGGCGTACGTTTACGGTGATTTCGGCTCCGTTGGCGCCGTTTTCGTAAATAGTGACGATGACGGATCGAGTGCCGAGGTTGTGAGTGATCGTGTACGGTCCGTTTGTGCCATCGCCAACCTCGGTTTCGTATACGCGGCCTGGCCAGGGCGCGGTGTTCGTGTTGGCGTCGACGTAAGCCTTGACGCTCTGCTGGGTCGGGATCTTCGTGGCCGAGTCGCTGGACATATCGTCCTCGTCCACCACGAAGGCCATAGGAGCGGTTGATGTGTCGGATGTATGGACGACACCACCGCTGGCGGCGTTGAGTTTAGTTCGGACGTTGGTATCGAGCAGTTGTTCGGTAATCGACCCGTCAGCGATAGCCGCGGCTGTAATCGCGTTTGAGGCTATAGAGGCGGTTGTTACCGCATGGGGAGCAAGAACATTGTTGGTGACACTGTTGTCTTTGAGTGTGCCGTTGCTCCCGTGCGCCTGTAGGAGGAATTCGTTGAGGATATCCCCCCATTTTCCGTTGTCGGCACCTGGGACGGGAAGTCTCGCCATGCTAGGTGATGCTCCGACGGTTCGATCGAGGCTCCGGGCTCTTCTTGCCTCCGTACGCCGAATCGCCGTAGCCGCCATCTTGAGGTCTCGATTTCGGTTTTGGCTGGATGCCAGTAAGCGTTCGCATGGCTGCGGTTGCGCCGCTCATTGCCATCATAGCAAAACCTATGCGCTTGATGAATTCTTTTCGAGTAATCTTCTCGTTGAGAATGTCATTGATTGGCACTCTGACTCGCATACTTTTCCCCAACTATGCTTTAATATTAATCACGTACTATAGTATATCGATTATGGTAATAGAGCAATATGGAGAAACGAATGGATACTAAAAACATGGAGGGGTCATACGACTGCGTTGACTCTGCTGATGGCGGTGCGTATGGTGCGGGCGGCTATGGTCAGTGCGAGACTGCCGTCGATACGGCACAGGTCAGTACGTCTCCATTAAACTCCGTCGAAACCGCTGCCAGCGGTAGCCCGCTGCTCGCCATAGCGGCTATTGTCCTAGTGTTGGTTGTTGTCGTGGGTGTGGTTATCGTCGTTCTGCGAAAAAAGCACGAAAAAAGAGACTAGAAACCCAAAAACCGCCCGTTTTGCGGGCGGTTTGGTCCACTTCATAGCGGAAACAATCGGATCGAGAGTGAATTGGATTAGACCAATTCGACAGAAGCGCCAGCTTCTTCCAGAAGTTTCTTTGCGTTGTCGGCTTCGTCTTTGCTCACGTTTTCTTTGACGTTTGCAGGTGCGCCGTCGACGATAGCTTTTGCTTCGCCTAGGCCGAGACCGGTGATTTCTTTGACAGCCTTGATCACAGCGACTTTCTGTGCGCCAGCGTCAGCCAGCTTCACAGTGAATTCGCTCTTTTCTTCGGCAGCTGCGCCAGCGTCACCGCCAGCAGCAGGACCAGCAACAGCGACAGCTGCAGCAGCAGCTGGTTCGATGCCGTATTCGTCCTTGAGGACAGTTTTCAGTTCGTTTACTTCGAGGACAGTAAGCTTGGTCAGCTCTTCTGCCAATTTCTTTACGTCAGCCATTTGGTTCTCCTTCATGGTCGGACAACTATCTTGTAGCGCATTCTGGGCGCCAAGCTGCGAGGCTCTTGAGTGGTATTATCCATACAACTCACATCACTTCTCGCTTGGCACCCCAGACTGCATCTACAATCTAGCCGTCCTCTGGTTCGTTAATAGGTAATTTTGTAGGTTACTAAAGTTTCCTTGTGTTATTCGCCATATTCCAATAGCGAATAGCTAGGTGCAGCTACGCTGCAGCCTTCGCTTCAACACCGTCAAGTAATGCATGCAAGTTGCCGGACAGCGCGTTTGTAACGTCGTTGACTGGTGACAGCAATGTAGATACCACTTGACCGATGAGCTCGTTCTTGGTCGGTAGACCGGCCAGAGCTTTCACGGCGGCGGCGTCCATCACTTCGCCTTCCATGCCGAAAGCACCGACGAATTGCAGAGCAGGATTGCTCTTGGCAAATTCGTTTAGCACTTTTGCGGGACTTACTTCATCCTCGGCGCTGACTGCGTATAGCAGTTGGCCTTGCAGGAGTGAAGTGTCGGTGTTTTTGTAAGTGTCGTTTTGGCTCATCGCGACGCGAACCAGGCGGTTTTTGACCACCCGAATTGTTACGCCGGCTTCACGGGCGGCACGGCGCAGATCTTGCAGATTAGCGACGGACAGACCGTTGTAGCTCGCAAAAACAGTGAGCTTGCTGGTGGCCAGCAGTTCAGAAACTTCAGCAACCAATTCGTTCTTTTTCGATTTACTTATCGCCATAGAAACTCCTTGGTTAACGATCTGACCTTTTGGCGCATTGCTGCGTTGTCTCCTGCGGTACTCACTCAACGTACCTATTTGTACGTTTTCGTTCCGTTCCTCGGAGCTGCCTTGCACTGCATCCAAAATGACAAATCGTGTTTGTTATTTTATCGATCCGAATTGTCAAAGGTCTTGAACATTACACAGTCCCGGTTTTGCGAGAATAAAAATAGGTCTCAGATTCTCGCATTACCTAAGACCTAGCGGGTGGATAACAATGGTGGTAGTTGTCACCTCGGTAGCTTCGCCTGCTGGCGAATTAAGTCTTGCGACCGCTACTGTCTTCGGTAATGTCTCTCAAAAGTATAGCAAATATCAATAGAATGTCAATAAAAAGCAAAAACCTGCCGCGATACTACGAGTTCTGCCGACCTAGTCTAAGGCACGCGCCATTCTTCGACAGCGTCGTATGGACTTGGTAAGTATCTCCATAAACGAGAGCTGTCTTCGCTCCATGTGGTTGTACCCGAACTGAGTATCCGACGCATAACAATGACGTCGTTGTCATCCATGGGTTTCTGGGTTGCTATGCTTGTGGCTTCGTAATCCGTGATCTGGCACCAATAATAATCATTTGGCTGTCCAGTAATAACCAGGTAGTCGGTTCCATATCGGTCAAGACGCTGTCGGACATGGATATCAATGTCGGTGATGGAGCCGTTTTTTGTGAACTGGTAGATGCCGCTGAGCATGACTTCGGTCGGTTGCTCCCAGTTATCTGATTGTCGCACGATTATTTCGTTGGCATGTGTTTGAAAAAGCTCAAACAAGTCAGAGCGCAGCATAACAAGCTCTGATTCGTCTCGCTGGATGTTCTCGGGATTTGGCATATTGTACACAGTATAGTACAGCATGAACCTATACTACTCAAACCGCGCCCGTGTCTACAGTTATAGAAGAAGAGCCCCGGCGATTTTTATTGCTGTAATTAACACAAACTATATTGACCCCCATTCAAGCATAAGCGCATAATATATGTTAGTCATGCGAGTACTGGTGGGCGGTACGCACATCTTTCCACTCTCAGACGTAAATGAACATCCCGTCGGTATACACACTGGTTGCGAGTCCGCTTCTTGCGGAAACCAAGCGTCCCTGCTAGACGGCCAATCGCTACGAAAGCGTCCACGCGGATCATGCGGTAGATCTGTCAGCTCGAGTAGTTCCCCATCCAAATCCGCACGTTCAAAACAACTATCCGAAGGGGGAATAAGGAAATGACAAAACTATTAAGAAGTTATCTCGGAACCTTTTTCGAGTGCGAAAGCCATGTACTGACGATGCAAATGGGCTGTATTCGTGACAAAGCGTATGGAATCATACGCTGCGAAACGAAACAGGTCATTGGCGCGGCAGACATGGGTTGCAGCAGAAAGGGGGTTCTGAGATGACTTCTCCTATACCGGTAACCATCCTTAGTATGGGCTTTGGCCGCGATTTACGCGCCATCCCACGCCGCATGGAGTTCGAGGGCAGAGCGATCGATTTCGTCGACAACGGTCTGCGCACGACAATCCGACGCGGCGACAGGATCGCACAGATTCTGGCACTGAGCGACGGAACACAGACGTTTCACCTCCGCAGCGACAACCGCGGCGGTACATGGACGCTGATCGGTATTCAGAGCGCATAGTAGCTCGGGGTTTTACTCGAAGCCTCCGTGAGACAGGTCTCCACTGACCTGTTGAGCGGAGGTTTTGAGTTTGTGATTCAGTACATCCGGGCGTACCATGTCTCGGCAGTGTCCGAGTCGTGTATATTGTTATTATGAAGTCGTACATGAACACCTGGACATGGCTTGGCGTTGTTGTCGGTGTGTTTGGCTGTGGACCGTTGCTCGCAATTATCGCGCTTGCCAGTATTGGTCTGTGGCCGGATCCCAACCCTAATCCTATTGGCCCTGGGCTACTCTTCTTTGTGAGCTCTCCAGTCGTTGTCGTGCTGCTTGCGATTGGCGCTATTGTTGGGTGGCGGCAGCCCGCTACGGGGTCTGCCGTGCAATTGCCTGCTACTATGCGTTCTAAGGTAGAACGCGCCAAACTGACCGACGAGCAGCGGCTGTACATTTCGAGCAGTAGTCTTGGCGGCGCTGCCGGACTGCTCTACTTTGTGTATATGGGTGTGCCTGGCGCATATTTTCGCCATCTGGTTCGTAATCTCTACTGGCCGCACACGGTTGCCAATGCACGCCGATACGCGTGGGGCGCGGGCGGGTGGAGGTCGTTTGATGATTTTCGTCGACGCGCCGACAGTGCGGACACGGTCGTAAGAATCGTGCTTAGCATCGGTCTTCCTATTTTGCTGCTTCTCCTATTCATCGGCTAGTGTCATTGACACCTACGCCCTTTACGCTTATACTTACCGTAGCTTACATGGGGGCACAGCGTAGCTATGAAAAAAATGCTATTTGCAGACAGGACAAGTAGAGGTTTCACGCTCGTTGAACTCATCATCGTTATCGTCGTTATTGGTATCTTGGCCGCGATTATTCTCGTGGCCTATTCTGGAGTTACCGAGAGTGCAAAGGCGGCTTCGATTGCTGATGGCCTGAAGAAATTCGAGAAGGCGGTTCGGCTCGTTGCCGTAGATAACGGTTATTCCAGCTGGCCGTCAGACACTAATATACCGGCAGGTTATACCGCGAGCATTCCAAATATGATCGCACACGTACCTAACTTTAATAAATATATGCAGTCTGCACCGAATATTGCGGACATTAGTGCTGCTTCTTGGCGATATGATAATGACGGTAACACATACGATGGGTGTTCAGCGTATGGCACGGGGGTTAATGTCTACGTCGCCGGTTTGTCCGACAAGGCCATGGCGCAACGAGTAGATGACATTATGGATGACGGCAATCTAGAGTGTGGCAGAGTTAGGTGGAGTAGCAATAACCTGCTATACAATTTGAGCAAAGATAGCTCGATGTAAACCTTTGTATACGGAGGTGGTATAGTAGGTACCATGAATTACGATATCGTCTTTGTTGATTGGAATGGTACTTTGTCTGACTCTTGCTTTTGGGAGCGCTGGCGAGATGATCCGGAGCAGGCGGAAAAGTACGCTAAAATCCAGCATGCGCTCTTTGAGTCGGCCACGGGCAGGAGCCTTATGAAATCTTGGATGACCGGATTCAAAGATTCCGACGCCGCACTCACCTACTTGACTGAATCGACCCGTGTGCCACGCGATGAACTAGAAGACGAATTACGCTATAGTGCCGAGAATATGAAACTTATAGATGAAGATGTACTACCAACCATTCAGAAACTGCGCGATATCGGCAAGCTGGTCGTCATAGCGACCGACAACATGGACACGTTCGACAAGTGGACCGTACCAGCGCTCGGACTGAACGAGCACTTCGATGATGTCTTAAACTCCAGTAAGGTGCGCGTGCTCAAGTCGCAAGTTTCGTCGATGTACAACAGAAGCCAGTTCTTTTTCCAGTACATGAGGGAGATGGGTGTCGCGCCGGAAAATACCGTATTGATAGATGATAGCCTAGACGTGAAAGGCTTAGAGAGCGTGGGTATTAATTTCAAACACGTTACCGACGGACAACCGCTGTCGTATCATCTCGATACCATTTTAGCTAAATAAAACCGATCAAACGTAATATCCTCACGACCACCGACCGCGGGGATATTATTCTGTGCTGTCAATGATCACAGAGTGTCAATCGTGAAATCGCTTACAGAAAGGTTGTCGTAAGATTGCGACAATAGGACTACTAACAATAAGGAGGTATAATGACGAAACTTAATCCAGCACAAATTCAAAAATACTTAGGGGGCATTGACTATCCTTGTAGCAAGCAGGACATTGTCAGCCACGCCGAGGACGAAGGCGCGGATGACGCCACCCTGCAGGCTTTGAACAGTTTGCCTATGGATTCGTTCAACTCGCCCAACGACATTAGCGAAGCTATTGGCAGGATGAAATAGCCGTCAGCCCTACGTGACATCCTCGAGCTTGGCGAGGCGCTTTGCCCCGCGAGCTATACCGATGAACCCGATGGCCATAACGATCAGAAGGATGTAAATCAGCGCCAGAAGCGAGCCGAACCCCCAGCCTGACAAAAACGAGTTGGCGGCGATAATAAACTGGATAAAGCTGAGTGCCAAGATGACGACGATAAATCCCCTGTTGAGTTTTTTGAGAGCCTGCCTGTACAGCTTGCCGCCAACGCGTCGGTAATACGCGCTAATGAGCAGTGTCGCGTAAGATCCGCAAGCCAGCAGTGCGATATATGGCAGTACGATTGTCGTGACGGTAAGCCAGTCGGGTATGTGGTAAGTAGCTTCTCTCGTCGGATCCATAAAGGTAAGAGCGATATATACGATGCTAATCACGGTTACCCCTGTTGCGACGCTTATACGGTGCCGCAAGGGTATCTTGATTTTGACTGTTCGGACAAGCATGCGCGCTCCGATAAGGATGAGTACGAAACTAATAAGCGGATACAACACGTTGAAGTGGGTATTGATAATTGTTGGCAATGGTCTGTCTACCATATGGGCGTTAATCGCGTTGCCGAGCCATCGTGAGATAATGAAGGATGTCGCAAGCCCGATGACAAGCGTAGTGAGCCCGGCAGCGAGGAATTTGAAAGCCTCGCCGTCAGGGCTTTGCTTGATTCTGTGTACGTATTGATTGAGCTTGATAAACCCATAAAACCCCGCAAACCAGATTGCGAGGAGGGGCAACGCGGCCGTCATATTAAGCAAGAGGACTGCCGAAAGAGGAATATGATATTTAGCGAGCACTGCCGGGTCGGGTACTTCGACAAAAAAAGAGAGCAAAAATACGAGCGAGAACACGACGAATAACCAGTAGTATCTTTTGCTCAAGCTGTTCTTCCTTCCCGGTCTTATATATTTAACTATATTATACTATTTTCACTTTCTTGTCCACTCTTCGTCAGAGGTAGCTTCTAATAGTTAGGCTATTTCAGGCTTTGAAAATAAAGTCGTAAGAAGGATTACTGTGCCAATGTCGTGAAGCGACTATTATGAAAGAGTCAACATAAACGAAAGGAGACTTTATGGGGACAGAGGATCGAGGATTCGCGTCTATGGACGAATCTAAGCAGCGCGAAATCGCCAGCAAGGGCGGCAAAGCGAGCGGCGGCAATTTTAAAAACGACAGGACAAAGGCTGCGGCGGCTGGTAAAAAGGGCGCAGCGGCTCAGCCGCTTGAGGCGAAGTCCAGGGGTGGACGAAATAGTCACTCCGGTCGAAGTTAATAACTACGAGGCGTTGCGGAAAACAGAGGTCGTTCGACCTCTGTTTTCGTGTAAAGGTTATAACGGGCTATCGCCCGTTATAATTTGTCCAGTCGGTCGCGAGGTCGAATCCGTGCGGGTAACGAAGGGCGAAACCGCCCGTGTCGTAGACCTTGCCGAGCCCCATACTGGTTTCGACGATCGAGCAGCGCGGATATACGCGGTAGCTTGCCGCGACGAGTACGTAGCCGTCCTTGTCTACCTTGGCTCCGTCGTCACGAACCGTGTAGTCGCCAGGTCCGCATGCCGTTATGACAATATTCATCGGCAGGTCGTAGTATGTCTCACGGTGCGTAACACCGCTGCTGTCAGTGTAGAGCTGCGCGCCCCTCGACTTGGTGAGGGCTTGTGGCGTTGGTCTGTTTATTCCCGGCGCGTCTGAGGTACCGGCTGCGCGCTCGATCGTGAGCTTGGTAATGGCACCATCGGCGATAAAATTGTCTTGTACTAGCGTCGTTTTGTCTTCGTTGTCAATCGGATCCATTCCCGCGGCAGCAACGATCTCATTTGGTGATTGTGCTGGCGTGACGACCTTTTGCCGCAAGGCGCCGTCAACGATCAATACTGGTCGCGCGCGATAAATAATAACGGCAGAATCAGTCTTCGTAAGCTTACTGCTTAATGATGGCTCGATGATATCGCTCGGATCGACACTAATGTTCGCGTCGCGGAGCGCCTCGCGAACTGTATCGGCACCCGTCAGAATCACGTGGTTCTCTCCGCGGTCATGGAACGTGACCAACCGATCCTCGCCAGCCTCGTGGTTATGAGCCGCATAGAGGTATCCCGCCGTCATGAGACTAATTGCGACAAACAATGCGAACGCCAATGTTAATAGCGGTCGCTTGGGTCTACGGAATTTACGTTTACGGAAAAATAACTTCATTAGTACCTGTATATAATAGCTTATTCTTGTTCGAAAGACTTTATGACCTCGGGTAATTCTATGGGGAGCATGTCCGCCTTGATGATATAACCGTCGGCGCCATGTTCCATGGCGTTATCTGCGACGCTATGTTGCGCGAGGTTGGTTAGTATGACAATCGTGGCTTCGGTGCAGTTATAGGCCGGGTCGCTTCGTAGCTCTTGCAGTATTTCCAGTCCGGATTTGCCTGGCAGCATGACGTCGAGAAACACCACGTCCGGCTGAAAATTGGCGAGCTTAATATACATTTCATCAGCATCTTTTGCTACCTCTATCACGTGTTGAGCATCTGTCAGCGCCTTGCGATAGAGTTCACGGAGCATAGGCTCATCCTCAATGAGCAGAACGTTTTTTGTACCAGCCATGTTTTCCTCTCGATATATTTTTCGCTACTATTTCGTCATCTTTCTCAGGTTTGTAGATAGGCAGTGTGAAGTAGAACGTTGAGCCGTTGCCCTGGTCAGGCTTGATGCCGATAGTGCCGCGCTGCAGTTCGATAATCGTCTTGGATATAAACAACCCCAAGCCCGTACCGCGCGTTCCGGCAATCAGACTGCGTTCGGCTCGGTAGAATTTGGAGAATAGCTTGTCGCGTAGTTCCTCGGGAACGCCGGGTCCGTTGTCGGTGATCTCGACGCGTACTTGCTCGCCCGAAGCGATAATATTGACCTGAATCTGCCCATTCTCCGGCGTGTATTTGATAGCGTTGCCGATGAGGTTATTAAGCACTTCAACGATCGAGGAGGTGTCAGCCGGCGCGTAAACGGTGCTGGTGGTATTCGAGGTAAACGAAAGAGCTTGACCTTTTTGCGCTGCAACGGGTTGGTGTTGCTCAACACTTTTGGCAACGAGCTGGGTAAGATTGAGCTTTTCCAGGAATATCTCCATGTCTCCCCTCTCGATCCGCGCGATATTGAGTAGCTTGTTGATGAGTTCACGCAGTTGTTGGGCGCCGACGATTGCCTTTTGTAAGCTCTCGAGGTTTTCGAGAGACAGCTCCTTAAGCGCTTCTCTGTTAAGTATGTCCAGATATCCTGAAATTACGGTCAGTGGCGTACGGAGCTCGTGTGCGGCAACTGCCACGAAGTCGAGTTTCATAAAGTTTAACTCTCGGCTCGGCGTTTGATCGTGGATGGTGATAATTGCCGCAACATCACCGCTCTCGCGGTCGATGACCTCTACCATAAGGTCAAGATAGGCGACGGATTCATTCTTGGCGAGTACGACGTCGTTGTACGAATGAAAACCCGTACTAGTGAGGTCGAGCTTGAAGGGGGCTCCCTCGCGCGTCCAGGGGAACACTTCTTCTATCGATTTGCCTTTTACCATGTAGGGCGCGTTACTAACGAGCCTGATGGCGGGGGCATTGATAGAGAGTATTTCACCTTTTATATTTACGGCGACGACACCGTCGTTGACGCTATTGATGATGCTTTGCAGATTAGACTGTTCAAATGTGAGGCTACGATTGTTTGCCTCGAGGTTACTGACGAGGTTGCCGACGGTAACGCCCAAGTTATTGAATATGCTCGCGAGCTCTTCGAACTCGTCCTTTGTCCGTATATCAATCTTTTGCGTCAGGTTGTTCTGGGCCAGCTTTCTGGCGCCAACGACGAGCCGTTTGATAGGACGTATGAGCTGCCTACTGAAGAAAAGACCAACAACGACCGATGCAGCGACGGCACCAATAGTGACGGTCACCGCCAGCTTTGTGAACGAATTAACCCCCGCGTAGGCGCTTGAGATAGGCTCTTCTGCGACAACCCCCCAGCCAGCCTCCGTCTCGCGTACTGCGCTAAGGACATTTTCGTTTGTTTCAGAGACGGTCTGCTTGGTTTTGAGACTAAGACTCAAAAAGTCACTGACGGCCGCGGTGCTGTGTATGTCAGTGTGCGTGGACAGAAAGTTGTAGTCAGGGTGATACACCAAACTACCCGTCCCATCGACAATGTATGTATAGCCGTCGGTGTCGGTTTGTTCAGGTAGGACAGATTTCCATACTGTTCCCATCTCGTAGTAGCCGACGACGACGCCTATAAGGCTGTTGTCCGTGTCGTCTGCCGAAGAGCGGATCGGTAAGCTTATAGCGAGTTCCGGCGTGTTGTTCAGGTCGCGGGATAATGAGAGTATTCTCTTCTTGTTTGCTATGCGATCAAATGTCGTATCGTCTGACTCGATGTCTGTAATAGCGACTCGTAGCTGTCCACCTCGTAGTGTGGCGACGCGTTTTTTGTCGTCTTTCGTGAGGATTTCGACTTTTTGCAGATTGGGGTCTTCTTTGAGGAGCGCCTGTAGGTTTTGGTCTATCTCCACCGGTTTAAGAGCGTATACTCCCGCTATGATGTTGAGCTGACCGGTAATAGTGCCGAGATAGTTGTCGACGGCACGTGACGCGTCGGATGCGATTGTCTGCTGCTTGGCGGCGGCGTTACCGAGCATCTGACTGCGTGCCGCTCCTATGATGATAAAACTGACAATCGTAAGAGGAACGAGGGTAACGATAAGAAAGTAGCTGACTATCTTTGTCGAGACTCTTGGTTTTGTACTGCGTCTCTTTACCCCGTTGTCCATATCTTAATATGCTAATGCTTATCGCGCGATATGTCGAGGGGTACGAGTGGGCGTTACTTACTGTATGCGCGAAAGATCGATACCGCTTCTACGCCAGCCGATTTTGCCAATCTTGCTGGTGGTGTCGATAAGGTTCAAGTCGTCCAGTCGAGGCACTGTTTTCACGAATAGGTTTTGGAGGGTTTCATTGCCATGTTCAGATTCGAACCAAGTTTCCTCAGCGACCCACTCGGGAATGTCCATATCCGCTTGAGCCTCCTTACTTGGCTTGAGCATAACGTCGGCAGCGAGCCGAAGGATAAACGGCATAGACTTAGCCATAACCCTTCTTTGGCGGGGGGTCATCCTGTCGGCGTGTTCTCTCAAGAAGTCATCCGCGAAGCTTATATGGCGAGCTTCTTCTTCGACATGGACTTTCATGACGCGATGGATCAAAGGGTGGATTTCGCCGCCCTTTTTGGCGTAGTCGAGCAGGGATCGTTGTGTACGATCAATCGGCTCCTCCCCCGCCAGGACAACAGCCCAGAAGGCTACGGGCGCTAGCTTAGCGACCGGTCCAACCATGTAGCTCACCTTACGGAACCAATCTGGCGCTCCTTTGGGGTTGGTGCCGGTTCGTCTGACGAATTCGTCGAACATCAGGATATGACGCTGCTCCTCCTCGGCCTCATGTGTGGAGTAACGCTTCTCAACGCTGTCGCTCGGAAGCCACATGTTGCGGATTGCGATACCTGATATCAATGCTTCTTCAAACTCGGAGCCAACCCTTGCTACTTGTGCGTAGCGGTACATACCGATGCGTATTCTCTCGTTGTCGGGCAATGTTTGATACCATTCATGCGCCCCAAGGTCGAACGTCTCCGGCAGTATCCAGCGCGGATCATCGGGCATGATCGCATACTCCGGGCTATTCCAGTCGATCGCTTCGACGACTTCATTCGGAAAAGGGTTGTTGTATTTCCGGGCGGACGCTCTGGATCGCCTCTCTACTCTCGTGGCGTAATCTTGGTTCGTCTTACCCCGTGTCAATGTCGGATTTGACATCATACTATTTTCGGACAATGGTTTTTCCATAACGAATAACCTCACTTAATTTATGTATCTTATGCCTCGATAGTCAAAAAATCAATATTTTTAAACGATGGGCGGGTCAGAACTTTGTGATAGCTGGGTGGAGTGGCGGGTTAGCTGTATCCTGCCCTGTTGCAGGTGGTGGCGTATTCGGGTTGGGCGGAAGCGGTGGTAGCGTGTTAGGGGTCGGTAGTGCTGTCTGGAGCGACCGAGCAGGCGGTGGAGCCGGATCTAGGAGAGACGGTTGAGCTACCGAAGGCGTCGGCTGCTGCGGCGACGACGCGACCGGGGCTGGAGGTGTTGGTGCTGTGGCGGGAGCTGAGGCTGAGGGTGTTGGTATCGTAGTAGGAGCTGGAACTGGAACTGGAGCTGGAGGTGCTGCTGCTGGTGTCGGTGTCGGTGTCGGGGTCGGGGTTTGCTTATTCGGTGCTGGAGCGGGGGGTGTTGGCTGCACGGGTCGGGCTGGTGCGGGTGTGGTTGTCGCTGGTTGGGGCTTTGGTTGGGCGGCTTGAGCGATCGGATGCGCTGCTACTGGCTGCGAAGGCGCGGGCTTTAGCGGTGTGGCGGGCGCTGCCGTAGGAGTGGGGCTTGGCGGAGTCGGTGTAGCTGTGGCGGGGGGAGGAGTGGCGGGCGTAGGGGTTGTTGCCGGTTCGGCGAGCAGCCCCTTCGGATCCCATGGCGCAGGCGTGGCAGTTGCGGGCGCTGGAGCGAATACGGATATAGCCGGTGTCGCCACGGGGCGACGGGCGACATTTGCTTGAACCGCTGCCCCTGAGATAATACCCTGAAGAGATGTTGAAGATTCAACGACAGGTTTCTCTGGTTTACGCATTCGCCGTAACAAAAGAATCGTGAGCGGCGTGCCGATTATGGCGACGGCAGCAACGGCTCCGGCAATTATCAAAATCAGAGGTGGTGCGGCTGCTGGTAAAGTGACAACTATCGGACGACCGACGTCCTCGATATTTACGGTGGCCGATCGGTTGATTTTTTGTCCGTTGTACGAAACCAAGATGCTATGCCCGCCGGTGAGTACGTTCGAAAAGGACGCGAGACCCTTGCTGTCCGTAGTAGCTTTATGCGAGCCATCAAGAGTGACTTGCGCGCCTTTGACCGGGGCGCCGGTGTTGTCGTTGACACTTACGATCAACGGTACGACCGTAGCCGACCGACTATCAGTGGGAGTTTCTGTATCTGAAGATGTATCTGGGTCGGATTTCTTGTCAGAGTTCGAGGTGGGTGTCTTGCTAGATGATGATGTAGATGACGACTTTGTCGTTGATCCGGGCTTCGTGCTTGATGATGGCTTCGTCGTCGATCCGCCGCCGCCTCCTGAGTCAGGTGGCGGCGTAGGTGATGATGGGTCATCCGGCGCGTCTGGTGGCGGCGAAGATTCGGGAGCCGTAATAAGAACCGTAGCGAGGACTTTATTGTAGTCGCACGTGATACTGCCATACCCCTGAACTGTCGCTATATTGTTTTTGAGACGAATGACAATAGAGTCACCGACCGAACCGGTGGCGTTGATCACCCAATCCGGGTAGTAGCCTACGTACGTACTCTTGCCTGTCGTGGGGCTCGGATCGGTTCGCCAGAAGTTGTTACTGTATGTCGAGGACGAGGTGTTGGTTGCGGTCATATTGTTTTGCGAAGCCGTTACGGTCATACCGTAGCTGTTGGACGGTTGAATCGTGATATTGGTTACAGTGAAGACCTTTCCCTGCTCGACGCTCGTCGGTGTCGTGGCCCTAAATGTCGTCGGGACGCCACTGCATTGCTCCGTGACGGCCCAGTCCTTTGCGGATACTTGCGCAGTCGGAATAAGGAGATTCAGTATACTAACTAACGCAATGCCAATGATGGGCAACTTATACCGCATGCTTCTCCTTTAAAACCTTATGTTTATTGTAACACCTTGGCACTAATCTTCCTCCAGTGATCTAATGACTCGCGGCAAATCCTTCGGCAATATGTCGGCCTTGATAATAAATCCGTCGGCACCGTTGTTCATGGCGTTGTCCGCGACACTGCGTTGTGCCAGGTTGGTTAACACGATGATTTTCGCATTGACACAGTTGTGTACGGGATTTGTCCGCAACTCCTTGAGGATTTGCAGGCCGGAGACGCCAGGAAGCATGACATCGAGGAATATGACGTCAGGGTGGAACTGAGTGAGTTTGGTGTATACCTCCTCGATACTGTCTGCTACCTCTACCGTGTACTGCTCGTTGGCGAGCGCCATTCGGTAGAGATCACGTATCATCGGGTCATCTTCAACGAGTAGGACGTTTCTTAAACCAGCCACGTATACCTCCTGACGTGTTTTTAGCTATCTGCTCGTCATCTCTGACGGGATCGTAAATAGGCAGCGTAAAGTAGAATGTCGAACCCTTGCCTTTGTCGGGTTCGATACCAATCGTTCCGTTTTGCAGTTCAATGATCGTTTTAGAAATATACAACCCCAAACCTGTGCCTCGGGTGCCGGCAATTAGGCTGCGTTCCGCTCGATAAAACTTGGTAAACAGCCGGTCGCGTAGCTCTTCGGGTATGCCGGGGCCATTATCTACTACTTCGACGCGAACCGAATCTTTGTCCGTAATCAGATTTACCTTTATCTTGCCGCCCTTGCCGGTGTACTTCAGCGCATTACCTATGAGGTTGTTTAATACCTCCACGATAGATGCCGTATCGGCGGGGACATACACGGTACTGGACGTGTTGGCGCTGTATGTGATGATCTGTTCTTTTTGCGCTGCGATTGACTTATGTTGATTGACGTTTTCGCTGACAAGCTTCGTGAAGTTGAGTTTCTCGATAAATATCTCCATATCGCCGCGCTCGATACGTGCGATATTGAGCAGTTTATTAATAAGAGCGCGCAACTGATCGGCGCCGTCGATGGCCTTAGATAAGTTTTCGAGGTTAAAAACGGAGAGCTCTTTGACGGCGGTACCGGTATTGAGCATGTCCAGATACCCCCTCACGACAGTCAGCGGTGTTCTAAGTTCATGGGCGGCAATGGCGACGAAGTCGAGTTTCATGAAGTTAAGCTCACGACTTGCCGTCTGGTCGTGCAGGGTGATAATCGCGGCGATATCGCTGTTTTTGTGATCAAGTACCGCTACCATGATGTCGACGTACGCCACTGAATCGTCATGCGGCAGGGTTAAGTCAGAGTAGCGATAGATTCCGCCGTTTGCCAGGTCCGGCGTGAAGCTCTCGCCGTCATGCTGGAACGGATATACATCGGTCATGAGCTTACCTGCGAGCGTTGATGGGTTGTCGTTAATCAGAAGGGCTGCAGGGGGATTGACTGATATGATTCGTCCATCCGCGTCAACTGCTATAACGCCGTCGCTCACGCTGTTGATAATGTTGTTTAGCTTGATCTGCTCTAGCTTGAGTTGGAGGTTATTGGATCGCAGGTCATTAATGAGTTTGTTAATGCTCATCGCCATACTGTTAAATGTATCGGCAAGTTCTTGCATCTCGTCTTTTGTCTTGACGGCAATCTCCTGGTCGAATTCCCCCCGAGCCATACGTTTGGCACCGAGGGACAACGTCTTGATAGGCCGAATAAGCTGTCGGCTAAAGAAGACACCGACGCATATCGTGAGGATAATCATGCTTATACCAAGGATGGCCGCCAACTGAATATAAGAGTTTATGCTTGAGTAGATACTATCGACAGGCTCTTCGACCACAACAGCCCAGTTGGTCAATGTTTTGCGTGGCGTACTGATGACATCTTGGTTAGTTTCCGAGACTGTTTGTTGAGTCTCGCTGCTATTCGCAAGGAATTGACGGACGACCTGGGTGTCCTTTATCTGCGTGTGGGCGTTAAGAAACTTTTTATCCGGGTGCGCGACAAGGTTTCCAACATTGTCTACGACGTACGCGTAGCCGCCGTCACCAATCTTGGTCGACAAGACGGATTTCCATAGGTCGCTTATGTTGAAATAACCTATCAGAGCTCCAGCGAGGTTTTCTTTGGGACCGCTTTGCGCGGCGAATAATCCGTCGGTTGCCGGGTTATACTTTTTCAATATGAGCGTGCCGATTGAGATTTGTGGACGATTATTAGCGTCGCGACCGACGGATACGAAGTAAGACTTGCCCGCGAGAACGTTCAATACCTCCGGACCTAAGCTACGAACGTCATCGGTTTTTGTCAGTTTGCCATCCTGCATCTTCAGCGTATGACCATTGCCGACGTCTCCGTTAGGCGACATGAGGCTCACCTGCTCAAGCGTACTGTCCTGGTTAAAGAGCTGGGCAAGGTTGGCGTCCATCTGCTGTGAAGTGAATTCGTGAGTTGAATAGAGCCTACCGATATACACCAACATATTGATCTTGCCGGCCAGGTAATTGTCGACACGGCGAGCGAGGTCAGTGGCCACCGCCTGCTGCTTAGCGGCCGTGTTTTTGAGCATCTCTTCCTTGGCGATGATCGTGAGCGGGATACCAATAGTCAGGAATGGGATAAGCGCGATACACAAGAAATAAACGAATATCTTGGTGGAAATCTTCAGACGGAAAAGTCGCCTCAACCTATACGGAAGCCCTTTTTTGTCAGAAGTGCCTTCTCCACCGTGCATTACTCTATAATGCTAATACTTATCGCCTCATATGTCGAGAGCTAAAGGAGTTATTTTTTGTTATGGAATAGTCGCGATGGCCACCACGCGATTCGGCCAACCTCCAAGGTGATTGCCGGCACGAGCAGCGATCGTACGACAATAGTGTCAAGCAGGACGCCGAATGTTACGATAAATGCTATTTGACCGAGGAAAAGCATAGGGATGACGCTAAGCGACGCGAACGTTGCGGCGAGGACGATACCGGCACTTGTAATCACACCACCTGTGACGATCAGGCCTTTTATCGTACCTTCTTGGACACCATTTTTGACTGTTTCCTCGCGGACACGTGTCATAAGGAATATATTGTAGTCGATACCGAGTGCGACCAGAAAAACAAAGCCAAAGATGATCACGGCTGGATCCGACCCTGGGAAATGCCAGATGTGATTGAATAGGAGCGCTGAAGCGCCCATCGTGGCACCGAATGACAAGATTGTCGAAAGTAGCAGTAAGAGCGGTGCAACGATCGCTCGGAGTAGCAGCATGAGGATAATCGTGATTGCTAGCAGTGTGATCGGTATGATAGCTCGTATATCGCTCTCGGACGACGCATTCGTATCTAGTTGCGCTGCACTTGCGCCACCGATAACCGCGTTGTCGTCGGCCTTTTGCACCTTATCGCGAAGTCGTGTAATCGTATCGCGTGCTGTCAGCGAACCTGACGAGTCGGTGAGAATAGCCTGCAGGAGTACGTTTCCGTCGACGACCTTTATATCTCCACCACCTCGGAGCGTGGGAGGTATCTGCTGGGCAGGCTGTCTCTTGGCTGCAGCTCTTAATTTTCTCTGCATATCTTCAGCCGTTTTGCCGACCGGCTTAGCGCCCGCGCCTGCTCCCGACGTAGCGATAGTGACGGATGAGACCCCCTTGTCGGCATCGAGTATCTTTATAACACCGTCCAGCTTGTTTTTGTTGACAATGATATATGCCGGAGCGCCCGATCCTGGCGGAAAATGCGCGTCGACAATCTTCTGTCCGTCGTGGCTCTCCGATCCGCCCATTATGACATCACTTTGCGGAACACCATCTGCTCTTAATTGCGGGACGCCAACACAGGCGACAAGCAATAGGGCGATCGTTGAGACTATCCATATTCGGCGTGGATGGCGCTGAACGAACGCGCCTACCCTTGCCCAGACCGGGTGATTGTCCATGTAGCGAAGCTCTGCTTTTTCGCGGACGTACTTCGGTATTCTTGGCCAAAAAACCACTCGACGGAACAGGAGGAGTACGCACGGCAAGAATGTCAGAGTCGCAAGTATGGAAAAGACGATACCGATTCCTCCGACGGGACCGAGCGCCCTGTTTGATTCCAGGTCTGAAACAAGAAGACAAAGCAGCCCCACGGTGACTGTCGCGCCAGCTGCAATAATAGCTTGATACGATGATTTCAGCGCTGCGAACGTCGCCTTTAGCGTATCTTTGCGGAGGGTCAACTCCTCACGATATCGCGCGATATAGAGTAGCGAGTAGTCCGTCGCGGCACCGATGACCAGGATAAAGAATATACCCTGTACCTGCACGTTCATCTGGATAACCCCGGCTTCCGTAAGGTTATATACGACGATGACTGCCGTGGCAAGCGCTGTTAGAGCCGAACTAAGTACGATGAACGGAAGGAATGGTGATCGGTACACGGCTAGCAGGATAAGGAATACGGCCAGCACTGCTACGATCAGTAGTCTTCCGTCAACACCGGAAAATGCGTTCTGTAAGGTATAGGAATATGACGCAGGCCCCGTGAGCTTATAGGAGACGGGCAGATCAAGATCGGATAGTCGCTGTTTTAGTTGAGGAAATATAGTCTTAAAATCACCGTCGCTCGCGAGTGGCACTATCGTTATGGCTGCTTCGCCGTCTTCGGACGCAACGGGCTGCGAGATGGTGCCTTTGACTCCCTCGACGCTAGCGAGTTGATCGTCGACCGCTCCAAGCCGCGCTATGTCTTTGTCTGAAAGCTTTTCGCCGTGTTTGTCGTAAACGATAACAACAGGAATCGCCTTGTCGCTACCACTAAATTTTACAAGTTGTTTATTTGCAAGCGACGACTCGGCATTACTGGGGAGGAACGAATCGAGGTCGGTACTCGAAAGATCCGATAATTTGCTTATATACTGACCGCCGATAGCAGCGAGTACCAGCCAGCCGACAATAAGAATACCCGGAAGCAAGACACGAACCCAAGCCATGGCACTTCTGTTTTTTGTCATTCACTGTAGTGTAGCAAGAAATATAAAACCATAAAAGCTTACACGGACTGCCCGCAGTGGTTATGATTGTAAATTTTTTCGCACAGTGGGATAATACAGAAAATTATCGGAGAATTCTATGCATGGACGACGATATCGGTTACAGCTTGAAAAGGGCGAACGACAAGGCCTGATCGTTGATCGCAGCGGTAACCCTGTCGTTAACGGTGAGGGAACCGAGCTGAGGGGTGCGGTACTCGACCGTCGCTCTATAGTGGCGCGTAATTTTGGTACGGTCGCGCTCGCGACAATGGTTGCCCGCGGCGTCGAGCAGGTCATGCATCCGGCAATTGGCGGCGCCGTAGAGTATGTGTCGGATTTTTGGAACGGTCCGATTGGACGTGTTTACCGCTCGATGCCGCCGATTCTTAACGTGGTCTACGCCAACGACCTCGAGGCGTGGGGCGAGCAAGTACGGGACTATCACAGAAACATCAAAGGCTTCGACGAAAAAGGCCGTGGCTTTCATGCGCTTCATACCGAGCCGTTTTATTGGGCGCACGATACGTTCGTCGACGTCAATAGGCGTGTCGCGAAGCACTATAGCCCCTATCAGTTTACTGAGGAGGATTGGCACCAGCTGCAGTTGGAGTCGAACACCTGGTACTCACGCTACAGTATGCCGATGAATATAGTGCCCGGCAGTGATGAGGAATACCGTGAGTGGCGCGCAGATATTGTCAATAACAGGCTCGAAATGACACCCAGCGCCGACCGGGCTATTAATATGCTCATGGAGGGCAAGCTACCCCTGCACGAAGTCGTGCCGCGGCAGTTCCGCTGGCTGGCTAGGGCTGCTCTGATGCCTGTCGGCGAAGCGGCGCGAATATTCGGTATCGGCGAGATGTCGGAAGACGTACGTGAACGGTTCGACATACCCTTCTCGGCCGATGATCAGGAAAAACTGGATAACTTCCGCGGCGTTTCGAGACTGCTCTGGCGACCGACGCCGAAGCCTCTTCTCTATAATGACGAAGCGTACGGTGCTCGCTTGCGCGAGACGGGCGGAAGGCACGATAATGTGATCGACCTTGTTGCCTATAACGGGATTCAGGCTACATATCGCGGACTGAAATTCGGCGTCGCCACCGTCAAACAAACGGTTAATAGGGCAAACAGAGTGGTCGATGCCGCTCAAGATGTTACTCAAAACGTACGTTCGCTCATTTCTGCATGATTTGACACAACTCGTTAAAGTTGTTATTATTAAACACCGAAATGGAAGGCAATAATCGTCCCCTCGCTCTTAATTCGTGGGTGGATATGAGTGGATCGAATTCATACCTGGCGGCAATAGAAGCTGTCGATGCTGTGTTTGATAAACGTCACGACCCATTGTTCCAACAGCACCCCAATTTGATGCATTTTATAGTCAGTTCGCTTTATGAGCGTATCGCGTCTCAGAGCCGAGAGAATTACGATCAATATGCTGTAGTAGAGGCGCGGCTGACGGGGGCCGATATCGACTATATCCAAGGCAATAAACAGCCGGCAGAACTCGTGTCGTTTTTGGATAAAGTCGACGACTTGCCGTCAATCGAGATTGGCCGCCGGACACTTCATCCTGGCATGCGGCAGATAAACGATCTCATCGACAAACCTATCCGACAAAATCTTGATCAAGCGAACTACCTAGAAACGACGGCTCGCAAATCAGCACCACTCTATAGGATCAAAAATCTCAATGTCGTCGACGACTCCGAGCAGTATTACGCACAAATCGATCGCAAGAGAGTCGTACGGCAGCACTTTGGCGGCCAGGTACTTACAGTCGTTCGCAATAGTATTGTTTTGCATAACGACGCCAAAAACTTGCCAGCTCCGATCCGCGACATCATAAGGACGGAGCGCGAAAAAGCGCGCGCCGTACAGAAATATGACTACGATCAACACTCCGAAGAGCTACTGGAGCACGTCGACGCTCACCTACCGGATAGGATGGATAGCGGCCTGCCGTTATGGATGGTGCCGATTCTCACGACGTACTACTCGGTCAAAAGTGACTTTATCGTTGCTGAGAACCTGAAGAATTTCGAAGATGATCCGGACCTAGCGTAAACGGACGGTTTGACGGTTTCCCATATGCGATCTGCAACCTCATCTACTGAGCCGTCAGCAGAAATAACTATCGCATGGTGGCGTCTTGCAATGCCATGGTAAGCATTTTCTACGCGTTGCTGAAACGCCGCACCCTTTGACTCGAACGTGTCTGGCTTTTCCAGTTTGCCTCGCTTTGCAATCCTCTTCTTGCGTTCGTTGCCATCCAGCTCCAGGATAACGGCAATATCCGGCCGTAAGTAGCGACTGTCGGTTGCCATACGCGTGATTGACCGAATCATGCGCCAATCAATGCCCTCGCCGCTTCCCTGATAGGCAAGTGTCGAGAAGTAGTTTCGTGACGCGACGACCCACTTCCCCTCACTAAGGGCTGGCAGGGCGTATTGCTGCCAGATATCGTGTCGAGCGGCGGTAAAGAGCCACACGTTCGTTTCGCCGTCTCGTTTTAGCTCGCCGTTCTTGATAACGGTGCGGATCGCGTCCGCGACGGGAGTACCTTCGGGTTCGTGAAACTCGATCGACTCAATGCCCTGTTCGGCTAACCGCTGGCGGAGGATGGAAACCTGCGTTGACTTGCCCGTACCATCGTGGCCTTCGATGACAACATACTTGCCGGGCGACGCGGTCATTTTATGCCTTTTTGTAATCCCTTAACGACGAGTGGTTTCTTGCGGCTGTCCTTATATGCGCGCGGCAGCATATCCTCTGGCTTCCAGGTAGCAATAAGTTCGTCGAGGTCATCGGTGTGCTGGTATTTGCCACTCATGCCGCCGCGACCCTGGGAGTAGTCTCCTTCCACAGTGCCCGCCTTGTGGAATATCAGTTGTCCGATACGCTCACCAACCGGTAGAACAACAGATTCGTGTTGGTTGAGGTTATAGATTTCCAGTGTGATGCGGTTGACGTATCCCGGGTCTACCCAGCCAGCGTCAAAGCAAACTGCGACACCGTTACGACCCCAACTACTGCGGCTTTTGACCTCACAGGCACCGCCGTGCGCGCGGATGCCGACAAACTCGTGCGTGTGCGCGAGGATACGCTCGCCGGGCTTGAGGACGATAATCGGATGGTTGCGCGGAATGTTTTCGAAAAGATTATAACCGTTTTCTTTACACCATTCAGCATGTGGCTGCGCTTCGAGCGGTCCTTTGAAATAGCGGTCGACAGCAGCTTTGTCGAAAGGGTTGTAAACCTTGGATACGTCTGAATATTCCTGCTTGAAAAAGTAGTGTCCAAGCGTGAAGTCCATACTTGCTTCGGACACATTTTCTTCGACAAACGGTACGGACACTATCGTTCCGTTTCGTATGGCTGCTTTGATTTCTATATTACTGTAGACGCTCATGGCAAATAGTCAGACGTGGTCTCCCTCACTTAAAACTTATGTCAAGTGTATCATGATTCTTATGTAATACATAAGGTCAAACGTACGAAATACATCACTTGATAGTCCGTGAAGGAGCTGAGAGAAAAAATAAACTTTCAGGAGCTTCAACTGAGGTCATCTGACGTTTAACATAAGCTAAATAACATGAACTTTAAAATGTGTAAAGTATGTTATATCCTAGCCTTACTTCATAAGAAAGGAGGGCGTGGTGCTAACTATCCGGAAAAGCCACTACTACAAAAAGAAAGAATATTTATACGGTGCAGCGGCTATGATCGTATGCGCCGCGGGTGTCATTTCTCTCATGGCTTGGGGCGGCTCGCTCCATGATCAAGTGGCTATGGTGGCACCGGCGAAGGCCGAAGATGAATCATCAAACGATAAAAGCAATGATAAAGATAAAGCGAACGATTCGCAGCCGACAACTACGGCTGAAGATACTGACACTACCGATGTATCGCCGACCTCATATAATGTAGCACCCCCAGCCGCACCTAAAACGACGCCGACGCCGCCGTCTCCTAAGCCCGTTACTTCTCCGAGCCCGACCGTGACACAGACCCCAGTGCCGAGTCCGACATCAACGCCCACCCCTGAGTCCACTCCGACAGATACGCCCGAGCAATCTCCTGATGAGCTTTGATAGTTCGAGCCAAAGAAAAAGTGGGGCGTATAGCCCCACTGTTCCTTCCTACTCCTGCGGTCGCTTGCTGTAGTCCGACTCGAATGGCACATCGCTGCGGTGCTGGTGCCAGCCGATGAGATTACCCCGCTGCTCCTCGCCTTCGTTGAGCGGTCGGGCGACGTGCTCCAGCGGTGACATGTGCCCACCTTCGACGAGCCGTTCGTAGAGCTCGATGTCCTTGGACGTATCACGAACGCCCTCGTGTGTCAGGTAGCTGACACGGGCACAACGGCCGACGCTGACCTGAAGACGTGTGTCAAACGGAAGCCTCTCGTCCGGCTGAATAAGCGGCGTATGCCACTCGTTGTAGCCGAGTTCGACCGGTGTTGAGGCATCCATGGCGTCACGCATGGCACATGCAGCGTCACGGATTTCGGGCTGTGCATCCTTGTGCGCGCGAAGCGCATAGAAGTTACTCCACTCGGTCGCCGTTACGATGACGGTGTGTCGCATGAACGGCTCGAGTAGCCGATTCGTGCGCTGTTTGTGCACGCCCAGTTCACTCAAGCGTTGGGCGGCCGCAACCGCTGCTCGTCCGGCTTCCCGCCATATGGCGATCGCTTGCTCAAGCGCTTCGCCTTCGAGCTCGGCGCCGGCCTGCATGCCGGGCTGATTTGCGCCCCAGTGGTCACCGATGAATGGGTCTTCGATGATCCGTTCCAGCTGCTTACTCACCGGGATAGCCCGCGAAGACGCGCTGTTACGGCTGAACATGCGGTGTGTGTTGAACTCCGCCAGTACATAGCGCGGAAACGTGACCTCAAGCGTGGTCAAGCGCTTGCCGCGCGGTGAAAGAGAGTCTGCGAGTACTCGTGCAGATCCATCCATGTCGTTATCCTCCAGTTAGGTAGAAAGGGTGTATAAAGTACGCCCACTTACTGCTTATAGTATCACTCTCATGGTGATCATGACCATGATGGAATTTACAACTGTGGAAAAGAAAATAGCTCTTCTGGGAGAGCTATTTTCGAGAGAGCGTCAGCAACTAGTTGATACCAGCGTCAACCTTGATGCCAGGACCCATAGTGGTCGTGATATTGGTTGATTTAACGTAGTTGCCCTTTAAGCTGGCAGGCTTTTGTGCCCGGAGGCTATCGAGAAACGCAGTCGCGTTTGCGAGGAGCTTCTCGGTGCCAAAGCTTACCTTACCGACAGCGACATGGACAATAGCTTGCTTGTCGACACGGTATTCGACACGGCCAGCCTTTGCTTCGGTGACTGCCTTTGCGACGTCAGCAGCAACGGTACCGCTCTTAGGGTTTGGCATAAGACCGCGTGGGCCAAGCAGACGAGCGTACTTACCAAGCTTTGGCATGTACTGAGGTGTTGCAACGAGGATATCGAAATTCAGCTCTTCTTTGTCGAGTTGCTTCAAGAAGTCTTCGTCGCCAACGACATCAGCGCCAGCTTTTTTGGCACCAGCGTGATCACCCTCGGGTGCGAATACAGCGACGCGGACAGTCTTGCCGCTACCGTTTGGAAGCGCAACGGTCGCACGGATGTTCTGGTCGGCTTGACGAGGGTCAACGCCCAGGCGGACATGGATTTCTACAGAGGCGTCAAACTTAGCGGGATTCGTCTTAGTTGCTAGCTCGATAGCGTCCTTGAGTGCATATACCTTGTTTGCCTCGACCAGCTCAGCTACCTTGCGGTAGTTTTTGCCGCGGCGCTCAAGCTTGGAGCGGACTTTCGGAGCCGGACCCTTTTTGACGTTAGCTTCAGCCTCGGCTGACTGCGGCGTCGTATCGCCCGCCTCTTTGCGAGCCTCCTTCTCAAGTTTCTCAGCGGTTTCACGTTGAGCTTTCTCGCTACGTTTACCGGCCTTTGCGGCGGTCTTTTCTTCCACTGCTTCTTCGGCTTCTGTTGCAACTTTCGCAGAGACAGCTTCCACCTCCGCTGCAGGAGTGTTAGCGGCGTTGATGGCAGCCTCAATCTCCGCGATAGTATTCTTTTCGCTGACTTCGAGCTTTAGCTCGGCAGCCTTCTCTAGTAACTCGGCCTTCTTAGCCATAGTTCTCTATCCTTTCTGTGGTGTTGGAGACTATCTGGACAGTCCCCGGCGGCCTTTCGGCCTCCCAACATTGATTTGTATAAATACATCATAGCAAAACAGGGGTAAAATGTCCAGCGCGCGTTAATTGACAGAATTTGCAATAAAAAGTATAGTAAGCCACATCTTCGTCACCCGACGAGTGAGTGGAAAGTTTTTCCTGCGTCGGGCAACGAGGCCCTTTGACAAATGGAAGCAATTTGTCCAACTGGTTTACTTCGGAAGGATGGGTTCTACAGTGAGGAAATGGAGATTGTCCGCGCCTAGCGGCGCGGCTACCAAGAATTGGCTAAAACAAGCGCCCCTGAGGGTTGCAGCGCTTCGACACTGGCGACCCAGCGAGGTGTTCTTGCTGCTTGCCTGCGTGATATCCGCGATGATGGTCTCGGCTCTCGATGGAACGATGTTCAATACGGCGCTTCCGACGATTGCTGGTGAGTTCCACGGTGTCGGTGACATGCAGTGGGTAGGCACAATCTATCTCTGGGCGTCAGCTGTTATGATCCCCGTTTACGGCAAACTGGGCGATGTGGTCGACCGCAAGAAACTGTTTATGGGTGCCATGGGGGTGTTCCTGGTCGGGTCTGTCATGGGTGCTCTGTCTGGGAGTATGGTGATGGTTATCGTCGGCCGGGGTATCCAAGGCATCGGTGGCGGTGGTCTGATGACGCTCGCGTTCACGATCCTGGCAATGCGATTCTCACCCAGAGAGCGCACGGCGTACACCGGTTACATCATGGGTACGTTCGGGATTGTGTCGCTTATCGGACCATTCATTGGTGGGCTATTTACCGACGCGCACCATATCTTCGGTTTGGTGACCAGCTGGCGCTGGGCGTTTTGGCTGAATATCCCGCTTGGCATTTTGGCGATAGCGCTTGCATGGAAGTGTTTGCCGCGGCAGCAAGTCCTTGCAAAACGGCCAAAGACAGATCTGTGGGGCATCGGTTTGCTGACGGTTATCACGTCGCTGCTCGTTCTCGCCTCCTCGTGGGGCGGTGTGAAGTTTGCATGGGGTTCGCCCACTATTCTCCTGCTTGTAGGAGGAGCGCTCGCAGCTATCGCCGTGCTCGTGTGGGTTGAGTTTCGGGTCGAACGCCGAGGTGACTCGCCGTTCTTGCCGATGAGCATGTTCAACATGCGGAAGTACCGCGACTTCACCCTGGTGACGGTCGCGGGTGTTTCGCTTGGCATCGCTATGTTCGGTGTGATTGGCTATATCCCGACGTATATCCAGATAGTAACGGGATACAGTGCTAGCATGTCCGGCGTTCTGACTTTACCGATGATGGCATGTATGCTGATTGTTTCGGTCAGCCTCGGTAAGGTCATAAGGAGCGTGGAGGGATTCCGATATCGACGGGTTCCGCCAATTGGTATTGCTATCATGGCCGGCGGCGTGTTTCTGCTTGGGACGATGACACCCGCCACACCCGTGTGGATGATGTGCGCATATCTTGGGCTCATGGGTTTGGGACTTGGTTTGTCGATGCAGCTTTTGCCAGTCATCGCTCAGAACACGTTTCCATTATCCATGACGGGCACGGTGACTGGCGTTAACCAGTATTTCCGTCAAATCGGATCGACGTTTGGTATGTCAGGTGTCGGCGCGATGTTCGTGTCGTTCTTGGCAACACACCTTCACTCCCATCTCGGTATTTCACTTAGCGGAGATGGGGGCGGTTCTGCGACGTTGACTCCGGCAGCCGTTCAGGCTATGCCGCCAGCGATCAAGGATGCTGTTATTGCGTCATACAGCGAGGCGCTGACATCGGTCTTCCACATCGTTGTGTGGGTTGTGGTGGGCGCCGGGGTTCTGGTGCTGTTCCTTACCGGAGCGCCGCTTCGGAAGGATAACCGAGACGAGGCTCTGATTGAGGCGATGGACATCGAGGGACCGGGAGTCGGAGCTTTGCTCGTCGATGGACCGGAACCGATGAAACCCGTGGCGAGGACTTTGTCGCGCGGTCGTCATCGCATAGACAGGGGTCGGCATCGGCTGTGACCGTGATAGCGTAGCCTTGCTGTAGTCCGGCGCACCCTTCGGTGTGTCGGACTGCAGCAGGTTATTTGCTTCCATTTGTCGCGTAAACACCCGCGAGGGTGTTTTAAAATACCCGTATGCGTAGAGAACTCAGGACCTTTGCAACATCTCGACAGGTGTCCGTAACTGTATGCC
>CAZQVE010000004.1:0-110652 GCA_964596695.1 uncultured Candidatus Saccharibacteria bacterium
ACCTAGACTACTACAACAATGACCGTGTACACTTAGGCATACAGTTACGGACACCGAGCGAGATGTTGCAAAGGTCCTGAGTTCTCTACGTCTCCCATAACTCTCAGCTTGAATGATTTCAAGACAAAAGTTAGGGGAGACAGAGGAGAAATGAATCCAATGCTCCCAGCTGGTTGATCGATTAGACCCTCTTCTGGCTATATTTTCGATCAAAGACCATAAAGATAGCTATGAGCAATCCAAAATAGATTATTGCATAGGGAAGAAGGATCAGGAACTGGTATTGAGCAGACTTCATCACTACCATGAAGATATTCGCTCCGCTACTCATCGCCAGAGCCGAAGCAATACCGGTAAAGTAGAAAGTCCAGAAGTACGTATTTGCTCTCGAGCTTTCGGGATTCTTTCTGGCCAGGTAAAGATACCCTACCGAAATAGTAGCCCAGAGCAAACCGGCAATAATCGCCATTACACCCAATTGGTTCATCTTTTCTCCTCTGTCAGTGGACCGTAGGTCCGATGTAAACGTATTGCCACAACTAGTGTTGCGGCACGTGGCTTTACAATAGCATTTTTTCGTGTAAATGCAATATTGTTTCAGCACAAAAGGAAAAGCCCGCCACATACGTGCGACGGGCTAGGGCAGAGAATCAAAGCCGCTACTTCCATAGTAGGTAGAAGTTTGGCCGTCTGATTACTTCTTCTACCTTGTTACAGTATTGCTACTGAGACGATCTAGTTTGCGTTGACAGTCATCACGACCGCACATACGCATACCGCCAAACCGGCGACCGTCATGATGACTCCGCTGAACATGTCAGCGAAAGAGTCGCAATCGCGAAAACTTGCCACCGCATATGCAAGGCAGGCAAGTCCCAAAACGAACAATAGAACCATGCATGTATAAAAAGCCATTTTTTTCTCTTCTGCCGGGGGCTTGTAGGCCCTATGGGAATGTGCTGAACGACCGGATGCCGTGTTGTATACCTATGTTATAACACAATGCGTCCAAAAGTCACCAGCGCAGGCAGCTGTGTTGCCTGCGCTGGTGGCGATGCAAAATTCAAACAACCAAAAAGAGCCAGGTAAGGGTGGGCATCACCTGACTCTATTTGGCCCTTCAACCCACCCGAATCGGGGGACACACGAGCGAACGCATGTCGAGGCGTGACCCACCTCACAACTTTTTGGAGGTCCGCTGGTTAAAGGGGTTAGTAGCCATGCAATCGTTGTCGGGTCGAAAGACCAATTCTGAAAAGTGGAGGGTAGATACTTTAAAGAAAGATTGCACAGCACCTAACATAAGTTAGAATAGGGGGTATAAGGTGCGTTCGATAGCCCTAGAGCTATCAACCATGATTCATATTAGCACGTATTTGACAGTATGTCAACACTTTTTGACACAATTTGCATGAAAATCAACCAAATTTCACCCCTAGATAATAATTATACTCAGATTATAGATAACATTGTGCTTACGCCTAAAAGGTTGTACTATATAGGTACATTACCGACCGAGCGTCGGCCAAGCGTCGCAATCGTTGGTACGCGCCGACCGACCACCTACGGCAGAGAGGTTACGACAACCATAGCTACGGACCTCGCGCGGCGCGGCGTTGTAATCATCAGTGGCATGGCGCTTGGCGTTGATGCTATCGCGCACCGAGCAGCGCTTGATGCGGACGGGACCACGATTGCCGTGCAGGGTAACGGCCTAGCGCGATTATACCCTCGTACTAACCAGCAGTTAGGCAACGAAATCGTAGAGAAGGGTGGTGCGATCGTCAGCGAATACGAGCCCGACATACCGGCGAGAGACTTTCAATTCCTCGAACGCAACCGAATTGTCAGTGGCCTCGCTGACGCCGTACTGATCACTGAAGCTGCCGCGCGAAGCGGCACGCTCAATACCGCTAAGCACGCACTCGAGCAGGGCAAGGAAGTCTTCGTGGTACCAGGTAACATCACCAGTCCGCTTTCGGTCGGTTGCAACGCGCTGTTACGCCAAGGTGCCACACCCGTCACTAAAGCCGACGATATACTAGAGGTTATCGCGCCCGAGCTCCTGACACCACAAACCCGACTAGCGCTGGGCGATAACCCACTCCAAACAAAAATCATCCAACTACTGCAATCAGGTATTCGCGATGGCGATGAATTACATGCGCAGTCCGGTGCCGACGCGGGAGAGTTCGCAACCGAACTGACCATGATGGAGATCAACGGACTGCTTCGTAGCCTTGGCGCCAATCAGTGGACTTTACGGTAGTACAACAGAGAAAAATGATTGACTTTTTAGCTGCAATATGGTACATTTTTCCCATTGGCTCAGCAGCTTGCCTGTCGAGCGCAATCGCTGCTTGATAGACCACTACCCAAGGAGTTAGTATGAGCACTTTTCTGGATCGTAACGAGCCGTTTCTCGTTATGCCGGAGCAGTACCAGCAAATCCCCACCGACAATCCACGACGACTGGCAAAGCATGAGTGCCTCAGCCTCGCCATCAAGGATGTGCCCGGGGTCGAGGAAGTCGACGTCGAGGTGACCGACCAGATGGTCTGGGTCACGGTTCGTCGCAAGCACGGCATCGGCTGGGACGTGCTGTCTCCGCTGGTCGACAAAGCGATCAGCCGATGCTGCCGCGAACGCACGTTCGTACCGCAGGCAATCGACATCGATGCCGACGGCAACGAAGTCTTCGCCATCTGACATCCCGGTCCTCAAGCAGGGGCCGCCTACGGGCGGCCTCTTGCATGCCCGCTTGACAATACCGCTGATTTGCATACAATTGTCCCTTGTGCCATGCTAAAAAGATAGGGTGGCACACATATATATGACAAAAAACCTCGTAATAGTAGAGTCTCCGGCCAAAGCAAAAACGATCGAGAAATATCTCGGTCGTGATTTTCGTGTGCTCTCAAGCGTCGGTCATATCCGCAGTATTCCGAAGAAGACCAAGGACGGTACGCCGCCAGTTGACATTCAGAACGGCTTCGCGACCCAATATGAGGTCGACTCCGAGAAAAAGAAGGTTATCACCGAGCTGAAAAAAGCCGTCAAAGAAGCCGACACTGTCTGGCTCGCAACCGATGAAGACCGCGAAGGAGAGGCGATCGCCTGGCATCTTTGCGAGGTTCTGAAACTCGATCCGAAAACAACCAATAGAATCGTATTCCACGAAATCACAAAGAACGCCATCGAAGAAGCGGTCAAAAACCCACGTACTGTCGACATGAACTTAGTGCAAGCGCAGCAAGCCCGCCAGATTTTGGACCGTATCGTCGGTTTCGAACTGAGTCCCGTGGTGTGGCAAAAAGTTCCCGGTGGTAAGTCCGCTGGTCGCGTACAGTCACCAGCTGTCCGCCTGTTGGTTGAGCGTGAGCGAGAGATTACAGCGTTTGAAGGCAGCTCGACGTTCAAAGTCGTCGCGCTGTTCACGCATGACGGCGAAGAAGTAAAAGCTGAACTGCCACAACAGTTCGAGGCCGAGGAAGAGGCACAGAAGTTCCTCCAGAGCCTCAAAGACGCTACCTTTACTGTCACCGATATCGAAACCAGCCCAGGCACGCGCAGTCCGACCGCACCGTTCACCACCAGCACCCTGCAGCAAACCGCCAACAGTCGGCTCGGTTTCGGGTCAAAGGCGACCATGTCCAGCGCCCAGAAGCTGTACCAAGCCGGTAAGATCACCTATATGCGTACCGACAGCGTCAACCTGAGCGGTCAGGCTATCGCTGCCGCCAAAGACTTTATTACCAGTACCTACGGCGCCGAATATAGCCAGGTACGCCAGTTCAAAACCAAATCATCCGGCGCTCAGGAAGCCCACGAGGCCATCCGCCCAACAGACATGAGCCTAGAAGAGGGAAGTACGAATGAATACGACCAGAAACTCTATGACCTTATCCGCCGCCGCGCCCTCGCCAGCCAGATGGCTCCAGCTAAACTCGAAAAGACGACCATCACGATCAGCATCAGCTCATCGGACAAGACCCTTGTCGCCAAGGGTGAGGTAATTCTATTTGACGGATTTCTGAAAGTCTACGGCGGCAATAAGAAGGAAGACGCCATCTTGCCGTCCATGGCAAACGGCGACGTACTGCACCTGAACGAAGTGACCGCCAAGCAAACATTCGCGCGGCCACCGGCTCGTTACACTGAGGGCTCGCTCGTGAAAAGGCTCGAGGAACTCGGCATCGGGCGTCCATCGACGTATGCGACGATCATCGACACCATTCAGACCCGCGGCTACGTCGTACGGGGTGAAGGCGAAGGGACTGAGCGTGACGTGATTGTACTATCACTCAAAGATAACGACCTCAATCGCGAAATTATCCAGGAAAAGACCGGCGCCGACCGCGGTAAACTCGTGCCGACTCCAGCAGGCGAACTCATCGCTGATTTCCTGGGCGAACATTTCGAACAAGTCGTTGATTATGACTTTACCGCTGAAGTAGAGGAGAAGTTCGACCAGATCGCTGAGAACAAGCTGGCGCGAAACGCCATGCTGAGCGCATTCTATACACCGTTCCACAAACTTATCGAACAGTCTGGCGGCATCGACCGTAGTAAGGTCGGCGCTTCGCGTGAAGTCGGCACCGATCCAAAGAGCGGCAAGCCCATTACTGCACGCTTTGGTCGCTTTGGTCCTATGCTCCAGCTCGGCAGTACCGACGACGAAGAAAAACCTCAGTTCTCACCGTTACCACGAGGCGCCAAAATCGAAACCGTCACCCTCGAGCAAGCACTCACGGCATTTAAATTACCGCGACTCGTCGGTCAGACAGAGGACGGGCAGGACATCAAAGCCAATATCGGTCGTTTCGGACCCTACATCCAAGTCGGCAAGCTCTTCGTCAGCATCAAGCCCGAGGATCCGCACGATATCACGCTAGAGAAGGCACTTGAGCTGTACGAAGCCAAACTCAAGGCCGAGGCAGAGAAGAACATCGCCGACTTTGGCGATGGCGTTAAAGTCCTCAACGGTCGTTTCGGTCCCTACATCACCGATGGTAAAAAGAACGCCAAGATTCCAAAAGATACCGATCCAAAATCCATCACGCACGAACAAGCCAAACAAATACTTGCCGAAGCGCCAGCCAAAAAACGCTTCCCCCGCCGCAAGAAATAGCCGTGTTTCGGGAGTATAGATTATCATACGCGGTTTTCATTTTGCTTAAGCCAATATATTGACATTCACATAATAAGGACTATGATGAATCATGCTGGTCTCCACCCAGGAGACCCGATCCTTTCGAGAGGGGGTGAAAAAAATGAAGGCTGTCGCATTCTTCGTCGGTCTGGTGCTGCTCGGTGTCGCTCTCGTCGTCCTGATGCCGGTCGGCGTGTCCGTCGCCACCGCAGGCGTGTTCTCGGCTCTCTGGAGCTGGGACGTGCTCGTCAGCGTCGTCCTCGGCCTGGTTGGCTCGGCATTGGTCGTGCCGGCGCTCAGCTGAGGCACCCGCGTGTTGCGGTGTCGGCCATCATACATCAGCGTGCTGATATCTTGATGGTCCATCTTCACCCACAACTACATACCGCCCTAAAGGAGAAACCGTCTCGAGATTCATCTCGGCGATGCTCCTCGGGGCGGTTTTTCAGTTGACGTATCGTTGGGCTACGTCCCCGGGGCTTGTAAATATATATGTAAAGTGCTATTGTTTGATTATCCACAAAATAATAGGGGAGAATAAAAAGTCCAAAAACATTCTTTACGAAATGCGTAAATTCCATGCTATAATCGACAAAAGTAGAAAAAGTGTTTGACATTATAAAAAATATGTTTTATAATGGATAACAAGAACATAATAATAATCCTATATAACCTGAGGTGAGGCAGAGAGGACCAACCTAATGAGCCAGGCTCCCAGCAAGACGACAACCGAAACGACCACTGTTGACATCGATGGTGCGGTCGAGGCAATCCTCGGCGCCGTCGAGCAGGAACGCGAACGTGAAATTATTACCCGTCGATTCGGTCTGTACGACCGAAAAGAGACGCTGGAACAGATTGGTGAACTGCTTGGTATCACCCGTGAACGCGTCCGTCAGCTAGAGAAGGCGATCTTGATTCGTCTCAAAATCGCCGGCGAAGAAGGTAAGGTTCCTGCCGTTCAGACCGTCGAAAAGGCAATCGTCCGTGAGCTTAGCGAAATGGGTCGCCTCGCGACTATCAACGACCTGACCGATGTGTTGCTCGGTGACAAAGCCACGCCTCTTGCTCGTGCCCGCGTCGCCTTTGCCGCTACACTGGCACCACGCCTCACCGTTGTCGACGAAAACGACAACTACAGGGCTGCTGTCGGTATCGCTGAATATGGCGACGAAAAGAAAGTTCGCGAACAAGTCGACGGTGTCGTCGCTGCCGTCAAGAAACACGGCGAACCATTGACGATTGAGCAACTTCATGAGCAGCTAGACCATGAACATCCCTCTCATGTTCGCGCGCTCGCGACCGTCAGTAAACACCTGTCGAATCTCAAGGATATGTGGGGTCTCAACAAGTGGCCAACCGTCAACCCAAAGAACATTCGCGACAAGATTTATGTCATCCTGGCCGAAAACGGCAAACCAATGCACTTTTCCGAGATTGCCGGCTCTATCAAGAGTAGCAACTTCAGCCGCAAGAATGTTACTACCCAAGCCATTCACAACGAACTCATCAAAGACAAGCGATTCGTCTTGATTGGTCGCGGTATTTACGCATTGGATACATGGGGTTACAGCAAGGGAACCGTCGCTGATACTATCGCCGACATCCTCCGTAAATCATCTGAACCTCTCCATCGCGATGAGATCGTCAAGCGCGTGCTTAAGAGCCGCCAAGTCAAGGAAACGACCATCCTCCTCAACTTGCAAAGCAAGCCGCAGTTTAAGCGCGTTGCTAAGGCAACTTACGCGCTGGCTGAATAACCCACCGAGATTCTCACGCAAATATGCACGGCTATTCCGTGCATATTTGCTTTTTTGTGCAAAATATTGTAATATGTACCTATAATGACGAGTCTTTCGTCGTTTGATCCTCAATCAAAGGAGCCCCATGATACGCAATGGAGTCGTCCAAATCATCGGTCGCTATCGCGGTGGTAGCAACAGGCAGTCCACCGGCTCGGCGCACGTACACAACTACGCGACATCCCTCATCACGAATGAGCTGAATTCCAGGACAACCAATCCTCGGGACTGCAAGCTCACAATCGACAAAGATGCGCCGCGCATTACGTTCGAATACGTCTCTGGTGACAAACAAGGTCGCCGATTCATCTTCGAACCTTGGCAGAACGACGAAGTGGGGTGGGATGAAATGCTGAAGTTCGCCCAAGCAGTGCAGCCCGCCGTCAACGCAGGCTATCACGTCTCCCGATAAACACCCGCCCGTAGAGAACCCGCCTCGAAATCCGCTGAACAGCGGAATCGGCAATGCTCTCGGGGCGGGTTTTTCATTGAGCAACATTATCATTATTAATGATCAACTACTAGATTCCAGACTATCTGCCTCCGCCAGTTGGCAGAGGCGGACTTGGATGACAAACTGTTTTGTATTTTTCTACAATTTATGCTATAATATTAACATCTGTACCCCGTGCGCCCTCTATAGACAGAGTAGCCGACTAGTGGGACAATAGGAATATACTTATGGAAATAATTTCATGGATTATCGGACTACTCCTCTCGTGGTATGTTTGGCTACCGGCTGTGCTGATTCTCGGTTATCTGACGTGGCGGAACTATCAGCGGATTGACGCAGTAAAGGCAGTTGAAAGCACACTGCTTGTTCTTGAGATTCCAAAAGCAAACGACAAGAAAGAGCTGGCCGCCGAGCAGCTATTTGCCAGTCTCCACGGTATCTTGCGCGACAAAGCCGAGCTGAAACAAACCGGTGGAATCCAAGAACACCTGAGCTTTGAGATCGCCTCGGTCAGCGGTCAAATTCGCTTTTATGCATGGGTGCCAACGACGCTTCGCAGCTTTGTCGAGGGTCAGATCTACGCCCAGTATCCAACCGTCCAAATCCACGAAGCCGACGAGGACTACGTGGCGCACGAGCGCAACCATAGTGTCGTCTATACGAGTGAGATCAGCTTGACGACCACTGAATTCCTACCGATCAAAACATTCCAAAGCTTTGAGGTTGACCCGCTTGCTGGTATTACCGGTACGCTCGCCAAACTCGAAACGACCGGCGAGGAGATTTGGATCCAAGTACTCGTCCGACCTATTGCCGACGATTGGCACAAATCTACCGCGAGCTGGGTTAAACGCGTCAAATCGGGTGGAGGAGCGTTTGGGTTCCTGGCTGATGGCAAGGGTTTTGACGCCAAATGGCTGTTCGGCGCCCTTGAGGCTCTCTGGCGACCGCCTGAGCTGGGCGCGGGGGGCAAACCTGCAGCGCCAGAGCTGTCTGACCGCGAGAAAACTCGTATCAGTGAGGCTGAGACCAAAGCCACGAAGCTTGGCTACCAGGTAAAAATTCGCCTGGCATACCTTGGCGAGAGCCAGACCAATGCCAAGCTGCAAATGCAGGCGATCGTCGGTACATTCAAGCAGTTTAACAGCACCAACCTGAACGGATTCAAGATGAGCGGGGCAAGCTTCCGTAAGGAAGACCTTGAGAAATACCGTGCTCGATTATTCGCCGACAAGGGCTACATCTTGAACATCGAAGAGCTCGCCAGCGTCTTTCACTTGCCACACACGAACGTGGAGACGCCAAATATCGTTTGGGCCAGCTCTAAGACGGCCGAGCCGCCAGCTAAACTTCCGATTCTCACCGGCAACGATGCTATCGACGAAAACATCAGCGCCTTCGGTCTGACGAACTTCCGAGGTATCAATCACCAGTTCGGCATGCTCCGCAAAGACCGATCACGCCACATGTATATCATCGGCCAAACCGGAGCAGGTAAGTCTGGTACGCTTGCGCTCCTCGCGTTGAGCGACGTTTACCACAACCAAGGCTACGCTATTATTGATCCACACGGTGACTTTGCCGTCGACAACCTACAGTTCATACCAGCCAGTAGGATCCAAGATGTCGTCTACTTCAACCCAGCCGACACCGCTCATCCTCTAGGATTCAACCCGCTGGAGTCCATGGATCCATCCCAGAGATCGAACATCAGCTCCGAGGTTATCGGCGTGTTGAAACGTATGTTTGGTGAATCATGGGGTCCACGACTGGAATATATCCTGCGCTATACCATCTTGGCACTCCTTGATCGTCCAGAGACAACCATGCTCGACATTACGCGCATGCTCACCGATAAGAAGTTCCGTAAGGAAACCCTGAGCTATTGTAAAGATACGGTAGTGCTGCAGTTCTGGAACGTCGAATTCAACAGCTGGTCGGAGAAGTTTCAGGCCGAAGCAATTGCGCCAGTACTCAACAAGGTCGGCGCCTTCACCGCAAACCCCGTCATTCGTAACATCATCGGTCAGCCAAGGAGTACGTTTAATATTCGCCAGATTATGGACGAGGGCAAAATCCTGGTCGTGAACCTATCCAAGGGCTTGATAGGGGAGGATAACGCAGCCATCCTCGGGTCATTCCTGGTCACGAAGATCCAGCTGGCCGCTATGAGCCGCAGCGACATCCCGAATATCGAAGATCGCCGACCGTTTTATTTGTACGTGGACGAGTTTCAGAACTTTGCTACTGATTCGTTCGCGACAATTTTGTCCGAAGCCCGCAAGTACGGCCTTAACCTGACCGTCGCCAACCAGTACATTTCACAGATGTCCGACACCGTCCGCGACGCTGTGTTTGGCAACGTCGGTACTATGATCAGCTTCCGCGTATCGGCGGACGACGCGCCAATCCTAGCCAAACAATTCGAGCCGCAATTCGAGCCAGGAGACTTGCTGCAGATGCACAATCGCAACTTCGTTATCAACATGGTTATCGGGGGAGAGAAGGCGCCCGCCTTTAGCGCCCGTACGCTACAATTGCCACCAGCACAGGCCGACAATACCGCGGCAATCGTTGAGCACACGCGAGCCAACTTCAGCCAACCGCGCGAAGTCGTCGAGCGTGCCATCAGTGACCTGATTCTTCCGCCGGAGAATCTCCAGCGTAAAGGCCCCGGCAACCCGGGATTCAAGCCTTCACCTCATCCAAACGACATACAGGCGCAGTCAGCTACCCAGGCAAAGAAATGGCCTATCGACCAAGGAGCCAAACCAGTCAAGCAGGAGTCGGCCACACCTAACGAGCCGAACCGGCCAAAGCTGATTATCGAGACGCCAGAAGGCGAGGCAGCCGTCAGCGATAGCGCTAAGTCTCCATCACCCCAACCGCCAGCCGAGGACAAAAAGCCCACCGCCGATCAGCCGCCTAAGAAAAAACGTTCTCGCAGCCGCCGCAAGAAATCAGCAAGTAGCGGAGCTACTGAGGGCAAAGATAATAAAGATAAGAACGCCAAGGACACGGAACCAGCAACAAAGCCGGAGAAATCCTCGCAAGACAAGCCAGAAACACCTGCCGCAAAAAAGTCGGAGGAACATAGTGACGACTCCAGGAAGAGGGCTCACCACGATGCACCAACGCAACCAACCGTCCCACCAAAACCTAAGACAGACACAACCCCTCCGAAGCCCGCGGAAACAGCGCCCCATCACCGTAACCGCGCCCCAGCCCCGACTAAGCAGTCGGACGACGGTACGATGGGTCTGCTCAAGATCCGCTAGAAGAGCACGTGAAGGCCTACAACTAAGCACGAGCAGTGTGCTATAGTAACGCTATGGAAACCAACCAAAGTGATGCCCTTACAAGCGCGCTCGACCAACAGCAGGCTCAAATGGATCATCTGACAGACACTATACAGTCGCAGATGCAGACATACCTGCCGTTCATGATGATTCTTTCCGGCCTCGTAGTAGTCGTGCTGCTTCTGAATATGTTTCACAAATGGCGGCTCGAACGTGCCATTCTGCGCATAGATAAGAACCTCCAAAAACTCGTCTCGCAATCCGACGAGAAAAAGCCAACAAGTGATATAGAACAGAATTAGAACACTAATTATTGCGCAACAGAGGTAGTAAACAACACTACCTCTGTTAGCGAAATGAACATGCGCCTATTTCACCCCTGTTGCACCCCTGTAAAATGAAAAACAAACGAGCGGGCGACACATAATTATATATAAAAGTCCGTATAACGCATCCAGCCGGAGAAATTACCAGCCGCACAAGTAGGTGAGTATACATAATCGAAATAAAAGACAAAAGTCGTGGCAGCAGGGCGGAAAAAGAAAGCATAACGAGTCATATTCTATACATAGATCTTACGTCGCACAATATATCTTTTAAGACATTAAAATAATAAACATAAGATGAATCAGCATACCTTCATTATGAGTGCCAATAGGGGGGTCTGCCGGAGTTGCGCCCATATATTATCTATCGTGTTTCTTTTACGCGCTTCTTTACGCGGATAACCCATACGTACCCTTGGCGGGCACCGATCTCGTGTTTGTTGTACGTCGCATTCTACAACACTCTCTTACGTGGCGTGTTTGACTTTTCACGATGAACATTTGACTTATATTGTTTTCCACAGTTTTGTATATTTATTTCCATTAGTTCGCCGGTTGTTTGTCATCTCTTTTTTCCACCCTGCTCCCCTACCTTTTTGTGGATATTTGCTTTTTTGTTATTTTGATATGTTAATATAGTTTTTTTAAATATATCAGTTTTTTAAAAAAGTAGAACAAAAATAGAACTATCGAGAAGGGGTGAAGGGAGTAGCCTCTGTATATCGACTACTTGTAATACGCCTTACCCGACACGCGTACGTCTATATACGCTGGCTGTACGTGATGGGCATCAAGGTAACTGATTGCGCGCTGCATATCCTCAACCTGCTCCCCTACTGGCCTGTCGAGAGATAGCTTTACCGGGTAGGCATGTCCGGTAGCGACAACCTCGACTTGATGGGTCGTACCAGCCGGTATAATCGCTTGGGTTACCACGAGACCGTTTTCCTGTGCCAGAGTGACGACACGCCCGACAAAGCGGAGGAACCGGCTGCTGGCAACCGTCGTACCAGCCGACTCTGGAATACCGCTCTGGTCAACGATTTTCACTGTCGGCTTGTCGAAATAGTTCGTCTGAAAAGGCACGCCGCTGTTATCGACGTAGTACTGAGTGGATCCTATCCGCCAGGAGGCCACCGGCTGCCGAAACGCCAATACGAACTGACTGGTCGCGAAACCGGCCGAGCCGTTGTCGTGCACCCCAACGACCTCAGGTACGGTATGTGACAGATACTCCGTAAGCTCATCATCATTCAGTGCAAACCGCAGCCGTTCAAACGGATGAGCAGCAAAGTAATCATTGATCGCCTTTCGGTATCGCTTTTCATTGATAGAGATACCATCAGTAGCGGACACTTCAACCTCTGCCGTAAATTCATAGAGAAGCCACGTTAGCAGACATGCCGCAGCAACGACCGCGATGAATATCGTCGACAACATTCGTCGATGCGCCGTCAGATGATGAACATGCGTCCTGGACGAACGCAAATCACCCCTCAGCTCACCTGCACTTCGTATATCCAACGAAGAGCTACCGACAAGCGTCCTATTACGGCGAAAGAGCTGCTTACCTCGACGCTCAGCTTGTTCTTTAGCGACAGCCTGCTCTGCGTTTAAGCGGCGGCGCGGTTGACTAGCCTGTTTTCTCACCCATGGACGCTTCATGCTAACGTTTTTTCCGCACGACACTATTAATCAATGCCGCCATGTCCTCTGCGGCTTTCGGACGAGCCATCTTGTGCAGATTCGTAGCAAGCTTTTCTCTCCTGCGCGAATCGTTCACTAGTTCCGCAACAGTCGTGACAAGCGACGTATCCTCAAGGTTCTCAAACTTGTCTTCGTCCAGCACCACAACAGCTTGTGCATCAGCGTAGAGCTTTGCGTGTTCTACTTGCCATACGAGACGTTTGCTCGGGATAATAACAGTAGGTATGGCCATCGCGGCAAGTTCCAGCAGTGCTGTGGCACCGGCTCGAGATACGACGATATCGGCCGCACCGAATACCTCGGGTAACCCCGGTACGAAATCCTTCAGCACGAACCGTGTGTCGTCTTGCGGCGTCAAGCTCCGCAATTCGTCATACTGTGCCGTACCCGAAAGCAGTAGAACATTTGCGTACTCTAAAAGTTCGTTCAAATGAGCAGCTACCGCGTTGTTAATCTGGCGTGAACCCTGACCGCCGCCAGTAAAGACAACGAGCGGACGCTTATTGTCAAAACCAAGCTCTTTTTTGTACTTTTTGCGTTCTTCTTCAGTGACCCTGCGATATTTCGGATCAATCGCGATACCGACGTACTTTGCCTTAGATGCCGGATATTGAAAATGCTCCAGCGACAGACCTGTGCCGATCCGCGCCGCAAGCGGTGCTAATAGCCGGTTCGTTAGCCCCGGCACAGCGTCAGCGTCATGAATAACCAGTGGCACCCTCAGTAGCCACGCCGCTATGCCTACCGGTAAACAAACATAGCCTCCATTCGCGAACACGACGTCGGGCCGCCAAAATACGAGCCGAAAAATACTCTGCCCTACCCCAAAAAGTACCAGAAAACTGTCTCTGATATTTGGAAAAATAACAGAGGGAATCGTCAGGTGCTGTAATTTCGTTAAGTGGTGATATCGCCGCAGTTTGCCAGCAGAGACAGTTTGAACGCGAATCGAGGAGTCGTATCCGCCTATGATACGGCGGGCTTCTGAAGCATAATGCCGATCACACCAAAATCTCACCTCTGTTCGAGGATGTTCGGATCGTAGCTCGCGCAATACAGCGACAACAGGCGTTACGTGACCGCCCGATCCCCCGCCTACCGTCAAAATACGTTTCATATACGGTTCGCTCCGTTCCTTGCCGCCGCCCTGCGGTTCATCCATGCGCGTGTCTGGCTATTAGTTGTACTCCCCTTTAGTTTACTACCAAAGACGGTGTACCGCGATAACTGATACGCCAGCCCTAGCGCAGCTGCGACGAACACCATGCTTGTACCGCCAAAGCTTAATAACGGCAACGTTATGCCAGTTAACGGAAAAATTCCAGTCATGGCACCAACATTGAGCACGACATGAGAGCCTAACCAGCCAAACGCACCGGCCACCAATATACGCGATCGACTATCAACGAGGTGATCAGATATTTTCAGGAGTCGCATGAGAAGTAGCGTGAATAATGCCAATATCCCTACGAGGCCAACAAAGCCGAATGTCTCACCCATAATAGCGAATACTGAGTCGTTAATAGCTTCCGGCAGATAGCCCGTCGCCTCGACGCTATTGCCAATACCCACGCCGAATAAACCGCCGGTTCCGATGGCCATTTTCGCATGAGAAATATGGTACGCGCCAGCGTCATCGACAGTGCTACTGTCGCCCGAAAAAAACGTCATCACGCGTTCTATCCGGTGTGGCGCGATTACGATGAACAATATTCCGACGACCACCATGATTCCCATCAGCACTAGGCCGATTCGCAACTTCAAGCCCGCCACGATCAACATCGTTGCCAACATCGCCGCAAGCGTGATACCGGTACCCATGTCCTTTTGAATACCGATGATAAAAAGAAGCGCAAGCCCCGCTATGATGCCCAACGGTATCAGTGTCTGAGATCGATCGTTAATAAGCCCTTGTTGCGTCCGAGCGCCCAAAAATCCCGCTATAAACAGTAATAGTCCGAACTTCAAAAATTCTGCCGGCTGCAAGCTCCCGAGCGGTCCGAGGCTAAACCACCGACACGCGCCTAAACTACACTGTGTAATCGCGTCGACATGGAGCAAATTGCCAAATAAAACCAGCAGCGTACAGGCGAGAAAACCCGCAACGACCAACTTCCCGGCGTGCTTTTGCCATACCTTGATTGGCAGCGAGGCCGCTATGACGAACGCGACCAATGATAAGACCATGCTTGTGGCTTGCTTGATGAAAAAGTATGCCGAACCGTAATAATCGGTACCATAGGCATTGTTTAACACGTTGGCGCGCTGCGGACCGATCGCATACATAGTAATCAAACCAAGTAACATCAGAATACCCATATAGATGATGATCTGGTTGTCAGGTTTGTGCCGACGAACAAGCGGCGCACCCGCTACACGCTGTTCATTGTGCCGGCGTCGAATCACTAGACATGTCCTCCGGCGAGAGCGAGCAATATACCGGCGAAGGCCGCGACCGCTCCAAGCACCCAAAAGCGCATCGTTACTTTCGTCTCCGGCCACCCAATTGCCTCAAGATGGTGATGAACCGGCGCGGATAAGAACAGCTTACGGCCAAAGACACGCTTGCTAAAGATTTGTATCAGGCTTGATCCCGCCTCAACGACAAAAACAATACCGATAACCGGCAGTAAGAAGAATGAGTTGGTCAACATCGCGACGACACCTAGGCTGGTACCGAGCGCAAAGCTTCCGACATCACCCATAAAGAAGCGAGCCGGGTAGATATTGAACCATAGGTACGACAGAAGCGCGCCCAGGACAGTAAAACAAAAGCCCGCAAGCAAAAAGTGCCCCTGCATAATCGAAATGACACCGAATGCACCGAATGCAATGGTTGATAGCCCACCAGCTAAACCATCCAGACCGTCACTAATATTTACTGCATTGCCCGTCGCGACAACTGCGAACGCAAAGAGCGGAATCATCCACCAACCAACGATCCAATCACCGACAAACGGTACATGGATGACGTTGTAGCCTAACTTCACCGAGAAATACCAGCCTAGCGTCAAACCGAGGAGTGCAATCATCAAGAATTTGACACTTGAACGAAGTCCGGCGACACCGCCGCCGCGACCGCGAATATTGATGACATCGTCCAATAAGCCGACAGTACCGCCGCCCACGAGTGCTGCAAGCGGTAGCCATGTTTCCGCGCGATCGAGATTAAAAACGACCGTCACGATCGTCACCGCCGCCACAGCGATAACACCGGCCATTGTAGGAATTTGGCGCTCGAACTTTTTCTTGTGTAACTTCGTGAACACCTGCAGCGCCTCACCTGTCGTACTTGTCGAACGCTGCTTTTTCCAGAATTTGAAACGATATGCAAGATACGTATAAAACGGTGTCAGAAACATCGCGAGTATAAACGCGGCGACGCTCAGTAAAAGCGTGGCGACCATTTCATTGTTCAGCTGAGATATAGTGATTGATGCTATGTTCATTTTTATCCTTTTGGAGCTAACTTTAAGTACTTAAGCAGCCAGTTTGAAATATCGAGGAAAATCGGAGCAGCATCATGTGCGCCGCCAAGATTCATATCTTTACCTGACACCTGTACCATTATGACATATCGCGGCCTATTATCGCCGCCAAATCCGATATATGTTCCTGTCGTCTGCTGGAACGAATAATGCCCATCCACGAGAGCTTGCGACGTACCCGTCTTGCCGCCAACATGGTAGCCCGGGGGGTCGATACCACCGTTGTCGTGACGATCAATCTCAAGCATCTGCCTTACCTGTGCCGACGTACTCTGCTTGACTACCCGCCGCGCTGGCTTTGCGTCCGCTTGCGAAAAGGTGCCATCAGCCCCTACGGTACCGGCGAGAACCGTAGGCTGATGATATGAGCCGCCGTTTATGATTGAACTGAAGGCTGCAGCCATCTGTACCATCGTAATGTCCATTCCCTGCCCAAAGACCATGTTTGCGTATCGAACGGCATTTCCCTGCACTTTATCAGGTGAAATAATAATCCCCGGCGATTCCCCCGCAAGCTCAATACCGGTCAGCTGACCGAATCCGAAACGATCATGAAAATAATTATATATGGTATCTCGTGCCTGTCTCGTGATACGTGATCCATCGCCGAGCCGCTGCGCTACCGTTACCACGCCCGTGTTCAGCGAATCTGTTAGCACCGTCTGCATCGTCTGAATACCAAGCGCCTCGGTGGTTGACGCGTTCTGTATCGTCGTGTCTTGAACACGTATCGTACCCCTGTTGTTGTAGGTTGAAGACGGTGTAATAACACCCTGATCGATACCCGCCGCGATAGTGAGCGACTTGACGACTGAACCCGCCTCGTACGGAGCCGCGATCGTCGCATTTCGATAGACGCCAGGATCTTCCACTTGTCCGTACTTCGTCGGATCGTAGGTTGGCAAATTCGCCATCGCCATAATCTTGCCAGACTGCGGATCCATGACGACAACGCTGCCGTTCGTTGCGCCGGATTTTTTCAACCCCGCAGCAAGCGCCTTTTCGGTAAATGACTGGATATTGCGATCGACTGTCAATACGATATTGTCGCCGTTTTTCGCGGGTCTATCTATGTTTTTGTCGCCAATCGTCAACGGTACGCCGCTAACATCAGTCACCGTTTTCAGTAATCCGTCATGACCCGTCAGACGATCGTTCAGCGCGCCCTCGACACCGTACTGACCCTTCCCTGCGGCATTTACGAAACCGAGCGTCTGTGCCGCCAGGCTACTCTCTGGATAAACGCGTTGTGACGTCTCCTGGAATCCGATTCCATTCAAATTTTCTTTTTTGATAAGTTCCGCCTGATGCCTTGTCAGCTTCGTGCCGAGAATCTGATATCGGCTGTCCTTACGATTTAAAAGATCATCCAGATGCGGACGTAAATTGCCACCGGCAACGCGGCGGATAACATCAAGTACTTTTGATTTATCCGTTACTGTTACCGGATCGGCGAATAGCGTATAAATCGTTTGGTTCACGACCAATGGGACCGGAGTTGTGCCGTCCATGGCATAGATAAGGCCGCGTTTAGCTGGTATGGTCAGTGGTTTTATTTGTTCCGCCGCAGCCTCCGCAACATATTCGCTATGCATGATGATCTGCAGATAAAATAGCCGCGCCACGAAGATGGCCATCATAACAAGCAAAAGGATAGCCAGAACGATTGAACGGCTACCTTTTTGAAACGATAGTAACTGCATAAATACCTAGTTAACGTAATCTGTGGCCGCTGGAGTGGTCATAGCTTTTGCTACGTTAGAATTTTGTACCGCCTCCAGTGCCGTCAGCCGTGCATTTTCAACCTCGAGATCGCTCTTCTTCGTTGAAAGCTCTGCGATCTGATTGTCGATTTTTTGTGCTTCATAGTCATAGCTAGTCGCACGTGTAGCCTGTGTTATGTAGACAAGCCCAAGGACGGTAATCATCAGTGCAACCAGTGCCGTATGCGCGACCGGGCCCAGTTTGACACTGGAGACAAATGCAACTGTATTTTGATTGCGATTCCAGTTGGCTTGGCGCCTGCTGGAGTAAAATTGCGTAGTTGTTTGGTAGGACATGTGGTGGATCTCTGTTTGTTTTTTATGTTTGTTTTGTCATAGCTTGCGCGGGTGATTCCGCTCGCGGATTGGCATCAGCCGCGCAAGCCAGCGAGCCGCTTTTCGCACGAGTGCGGTCTAACGGATCGCTCGCCTACGGTAGGCTTTCTACTTGAAACGGACGGTGACTTTCGTGTCGACCGATTCGTTCCTTACCGGAATGTGAATTGGCATGTGGTGCTGCCTCCTCTTTTGTTTGTTTTAAATTTTCACTGCGGCTCGCAGTTTAGCGCTGCGGGCACGCGGATTGTGAACGTCATGTGTTGCTCCGTCGATCGGTTTTTTTGTCAGAAGGCGTAGCTCGGCTTCAAAGCCTGCATCACGCTGATCGATAAAATATCGTTTGACCAGACGGTCTTCTAGGCTGTGAAAGCTTATTACCCCTACCCTGCCGCCAGAACTAAGAAGTTTTGGTAGCAGCGGCAAGACTTCTTCGACTTGCTGCAGCTCTTGGTTGACCGCAATACGGAGCGATTGGAACGTGCGCGTGGCTGGATGGGTTTTACCCCATTTACCACGAATGGTTTGCTTGATCAGATCAGCGAGTTCTCCTGTTTCACTTAATGGCCGCGCCTTTACGATCGCTTCCGCGATGCGCTTAGCAACGGACGGCGATTCTTCGCCGTACTGCCGTATAATACGCGTCAGTTCACCTGCCGAAGCAGTGTTCACTAGTTGTTTCGCCGTCATTTCCTGACGCCGATCCATGCGCATATCTAGCGGTCCGCTGTTTGTAAAAGAAAACCCTCGTTCGCTCTGATCGAGCTGTGGTGACGACACCCCCAGATCGATTAATACGACATCAAACTGTTTTCCCTCGTCTATCAGTTGCTTTGCAGCACTGACAAAGTCGGTATGCAGTAGCCGAGCGCTCTTCTCCTCGAATCTCGCAAGATGTGAAATCGCGAAGTCGTCACGGTCGACCAATGTAGTACCTGCTTCGTTGCCCGTCCTGTCTATGAATGCTTGCGCATGTCCGCCATAACCCGCAGTCAGATCGAGATAGCTCTCGCCCTTCTGAGGATCCAGCAGCTCCAGCGTTGCATCCAGTAAAACCGGAATATGCAAGTCCGCATGTGGTGGGTGTACTTTACTCATCTCTCCTCTATATTACTACAGAAGAGTCGTTTGAAAGCGCGTACTACAGCGAGGCATCGAAGCGATTCGCCGAGATGGCGCTTTCAAACTCGAGATCACCTAACTGATAACAGCGCTATTTGTTTTTTGGTGTGTTTGTTTTAGATATAAGTGTCGATGACAATGCGTTACAGTGTAACTCATGTAGCTGTCATCGTTGAGAGACTTATGTGTTGTGAGGTGGAGTTTTTTTGGGAGGTGTGTTTTGAGGAAGGTGCGTCCGGTCTTTTTTCATTAGATGTGGTTCCGGGATTTTTCCACGCACTGTTACCAGATAGTTGATCTCGAGAGTTTTGGTTGTTAAAGAACCGGCAAAAACCAGCCTCTTAATCCGGGGTATCGGGAGCCATTACCCGCCAGTAGCTACCGGCGCGAACAGCGACGAGATCCCGTTTGATTCCAGCATAATCCAGCAGATGCTGCTCGACGGTTACCCTACCCTGCTTGATATCAAGCGAGGCGCTGGTTTTACCGCGACGAAAGCGGACGTTAACGTCAGCTATTCGCTCGTCGAGAATACTGCCCTTTAGCTCTGGCTCTACCTCGTTGTCCCACGTTGCCTGCGGATACATATGGAGGTACGAGCCAAACCCGCGAGTCATCACGACGCCAGATGCAAATTCATCACGCAGCTCAACGGGCATAGTCAGACGACGTTTGTCATCGAGCTTGCGTTCAAAGTAATCTACACTTGGCACCTTGGATTCCCCTTCGGGTGGAGTTGATTAGTTTTTAAATGTGGTTTTTGTGTTTATTGCCACTGGCTTTATGATACTACCCACAATTACCCACTACAACCCCCAATTTTGACTTTTCTCTTAAAATGAAGCGTGTTATCCACAAATCTGTGGATAACTCAAAAAATAGCGGTATATGTAGGGTCGCCTACCCTCGACCACCACTAAAGGTTTGTAATGACGGAGCGCAGGTCGTCGTAACGACTCACGTTTCCCGGCACTTCTCCTCGCTGGGACGGGAGCTCGTGTGCTGGATCCAGAACCCAATACCCTACCGACGGCTCGGTAGGAAAGTCAGCGAAGCTCACGGCTTTGTCATCAATCATCACTATACGCTCGACATTACCTCCGCCAAGCTCATGCGGCAGACGAAACAATCCATCCGGCTGCTGCCAGTTACGGATGAACCTTCCTTTTTCTTTGTGTTCCATAATGATATGCCCCACATGATTGAACCCTGCCGCCGTCAGTTTTATGCGTTGCCACAATGGGTTGCCGTACGTCAATATGCCGTAACGCTTGCCGTTCGCGGCTAACCACTCCAGCAGCTCTGATGCACCGGGAAGCAAGTAGTTCAGTGCGCGAGACTCATGAATATACCGTTTTTCCAGCTTTGACCATTTCTCGCCTTCGCCGACATCGGCTAGATGATCCCGTACGTAGCTGGCCGTGTCAAATGAATCACCGCGGGCCTTGACGTCTTCGTGCGCTTTATTTATTTGCTCTGCGGGAATATGGATGTAGTCCTCTGCAATCTCGATGAACACTTCGAGAAGCTTGTCCGAATCGGCAAGTGTGCGATCAAAATCAACGATGTAAAATTCACTCTTTTGTGTGTTTGACATGGTCATATAGCTCGATTATAGCATCGGCAAGTGCTTGTGTATCATGGCGAATCAATGAGTGGACTACGGGCAGAACCTCAGACGTATTTGGCTGAGCAACCCTACTCAGAAAATTACCACCAATGGCTTTGTAGTGCTTAGAGTCAAGCGCGTCTTTGTCTACCACCAACACATGCGCTCCTTCGGTTTCGCGGTATTTTTCAGCTAGCTCTGGACTAGGAACCTGTTCGTTGTACAGAACGTAGTCGAGGATCTCATTGCCAGCAAACCGCTCTATCTCGGCTGCGTGATCGCTGACCGTAAAACCGTCGGTCTGCCCCTTTTTCGTGACAAGATTAGCTACGTAGACCACCTTTGCTTTCGTTTCTTGCAATGCAGTACCTATCTCGTCGATAACAAGCAGCGGTCCGAGTGATGTGTATAGGTCGCCAGGAGCAACAACGATCATATCGGCCTCACGAATCGCATTTACCGCATGTGGATTCGCCTTCGCTTCAGGAACCAATGAAAGCGTCGCCGTTCGAGGATCGTTGCGAAAATAATTCGCATCGATAACCCTCTCCCCATGTAGCGTTAGCGTCGCGTCAGCCCATTCCATCTGCAGTCGTACGTCGTCAAATGTTGCGGGTAATACCCTTCCCTTTACGTTCAATATCTCCGACGCCTTCTCGACCGCGTCTCCAAAGTTACCCGAAACTTTTTCAAGCGCACTAAGAAAGAGGTTCCCAAAGGCATGTCCGGCAAATGTCCCCTCTTCGAACCGATAGTTGAAAAGATCGCGAAGTTTTGACGAATTACTAAGCGCAACCAGGCACTGTCGAACATCTCCTGGTGGCAACACACCCAACTCATCCCGGAGCACACCGGTACTTCCCCCATCATCAACCATATTGACTATGGCGGTCAGGTCAACGTTACGCCGTTTTAGGGCACTTAGCAACGTAAAGCTACCCGTCCCTCCGCCGATAACAGTAATCTTGAGTTTGGTTGGCGCAAGTGGCTCGTTCATGTGTTCCAGTATAGCACCCCGCTTCATGGCACATGAGACGTCGATGTTATAATGGTGGCAGCTATGATTCCATTTATGTTACGTCAGGTCTGGCGCGTCATTATTTTTTTGCTCGGCGCGTTCGCGCTTAATGTGCTTATTGCAATTTTTTGGCCAGCATCCGGCAGCCGAATGGCTGTGTTTGCGGCGCTTTTGATTATTTACTGCCTGATGGCTTACATAGTCATCCCGGCGTTGTTTCGTTTGTATCATTTTCTTATCGAACACGACCATATCCCCCTGTACGCAACGTATGGAGACGGATGGGCGTCGGATCCGGTCAATATTGCCGTAATTACCAAGGGGCGGCAGCATCTACAAAAAGCAATGAAACAAGCCGGTTGGTACGAGGCGGATCCCAACACGCCGCGTAACAGTCTTCGCGAAGCATGGTCGATCATCTTTAATAGGTCTTATCCGAACGCACCAGTAAGTACACTTTATTTATTCAACCGCCGCCATGATATTGCGTTTGAAATTCCCACGAATGACCACATGAGTCCACGCACTCGCCACCACGTCCGTTTCTGGCGGCTTGAACCGCCGCTGCGCAATCGTCACGACAGGGGGCATTTCGACTTCTGGAGCGGTAAGCTGCTGCAATGGTTTAGTCGTGAACGCGAGATCTGGATCGGCGCGTCAACCGAAGACTTTCGTCCATTCGACATCCGCTGGCGAACAGGAAGCTTAACTCATGGTGTCAGCCACGAAGCCGACCGCGAACGGGATTTTATTATCAAAACCCTCCGCGACCAGAAGCTAGTAAAGTCCGTCGATACGAGCGATCCTGGCGAGCAATTCAAGTTCCGCGGGCAATCGTTCCGAACAGTCTATACGACCGATGGCAGCATAAAAGTCGTACTTATCAAATAGTTACTTCTTCACCAAAATGCTTTTGGAGACGCATAACGATACTATTTTCATGCCGACCAAATTTTTTACTCAGTTTTTTCAGTGCGACGCCGTTCTGAAAATCAAGCTTCAGCGCCTCGTCATCATCGTGTGACCATGCCCGATATGCGTTCGGGTATGTCTCACGCATTTTTTCTATCTTCTCCGCCCAGTTGCTACTGGTCTTTTTCTTCTTTTCGGGAGACGGTTGCGTCTTGCGCTTCTCCGCCTTTTTAGTCAAGTGGGCAAACTTCTTTGTGTCATCCACGGTTCTTGCTAATAGCTGCTGGTTGATTGATTGCGCGTCTTCACTCACCCGAAGTGCCATGCGGTTTAACCCGGCGAGATATAAGTTGTCTAAGTTTTTTACTCGGCTAAGCGCAACATATCCCATGCCTTCGACAAATGCCTTGCCGAGATCAATTCGGGCTGCGTCGAGTGTCATCCCCTGCGACTTATGTACCGTGATTGCCCACGCCAACCGCAATGGAACCTGCGTGATTCCAGCCCGTTTCTTATCACCATCACGGAGCTCCCAACTGTCTGGCAACATAGTAATCGTCCGTCCGTTGCGGAATCGTACGATAGGATAATTTGTCAATACGTCAAAACCTGTCACGACGCCCAAGCTGCCGTTTGCGTATTTGCGATCTGCCGCATTCTTCACGGCCATAACTAACGCACCTTCTTTGAGCTTCAATTCGGCAGGCGCCAACACAGAACGTTGCAAAGATTCGACATAATTTGCCGCCCCCGTCGTTGACTGCGTATAAGTCAGTTCGTCGCCATATAGTTCATCTAGCTTCGCCTGATTGATACGATCCACGTCAACGTTCGTCGTATGAAGTTCGGTCAAATCACCTTCCGGCAGCATGGCATCACCTCGCTCAAGCAGTAGCTCCGCATGCCTCCGTCGTATATCCCCCGCCCTCATGGCATTCAAAATCTCCAGCAACTGTTCATCGTCTTGACGATGTTGCTCCTGTAGGTAGCAGATGGTCGGGTCGAGATCACGCCATGCATTGCTATAGACGACGAATCCTCCTTGTCGTGAATCACCGCGGTTAATCGGTGGTAATTGGAAAAAATCACCCGACATGATAACTTGAATACCACCGAACGGCACGTCCGGCCTCTTGCGGACAAGCCGACACGCCATATCTACCATATCTAAGCGGTAATCATGCAGCATGCTGATTTCATCGATAATTAATACGTCTGTTTTTTCTATAATATCGCGGCGACCTTTACTGACATGGTCGGCAAACCCATGCGGTAAATCGTCCAGTACACCGATACCCGCCCAAGAGTGAATAGTCGTTCCGCCCAAATGCGTCGCTGCCAAACCGGTCGTTGCTGTTACCGATACATGCTTGCCTTCGGCCTTTGCAATCCGAATAAACTGATTAAGGACATACGTCTTACCCGCCCCCGCTGGGCCGGTGAGTAACACGCTTTCTCCAGAAAGCATTATCTCGAGTGCTAATGCTTGATCCATCTGTCTATTGTATCAGTTTTTCCGCGCTTGCCTAAAGGCTACATATTGCTTATGCTTATATTATGAAGCGTCATCATACCGGCTTTACCTTGGTGGAACTCGTCATCGCTATCGTTGTTGTCGCGATATTGGCAGCCATCGTTATCCTTGCCTGGGCTGGTGTGGGAGCATGGTCACGCGATCAAGCTCGCGAGTCAGACGTTCGTAACTGGGTGTCAACGTTCGATCTATATAAATCTCGTTACGCCGTATGGCCCGCCCTACCGACCGGTAACACGACAGCCGGCGACGTCACATTGTGTCTGGGAGCCTCCTTTACGAATGACAAGTGCGGACAGTTTAAGTCATCGAGCACGAGTAGATTCGTCGATGCCGACAACTCATCGAGCATGTTGGCAAATGTGAAAAAAGTCGGCGAAGTGCCAAAGAATGGCGGGCCGGCCAACAATAACTTTCTCGTAGGGCCGCTTGTCTACTTGAAACAAACAACCAGTGGCAGTACCGTTACTGTCACCGCTGAATTCATCAATTTTTTCGAAGGCAACTGCCCCTCCGGTTTTAAAAACATCAACTCTAGCTTACCGGCATCCATCGCGAACGTGCGTTCCGGACTTCCAGCCGGCACGCACGCGAACGTCTGCGCGATATATCCCTATAAGACCTTTAGCTACAAACCCCTCTAGTTAACTTCTTCGGGCGGACGGTCTTCCGGCGGCATTGGAGCGGGTGGTGTTAGCGTAGGTGATGTTGGCGGTAGTTTGTTACCACGCCTTTTGACAAGAACAATCGCTACAGCGACACCTACGATAACAACGACTAGAGCTACGCCAGCGACAACCAACCAGTTCTGCTTCGTAGCAGCGACAGCCTCCGTTGCTTCATCCGGATAGACGATTTGATTATTGCCATCAAATTTCGCCGAAGCATAAACCCAATCATCAATATAGCGCCTATCCCCCCAAGAGCCTTCGGCATGCGCCCATCCGTGCACACCACCAGTACTCGTGGGACAGTCACGGCCGTTCAGCGTTTTAGTCATCAACGCCTCGTTGGTGAGTGGCGGCAGTTCTGTATCATTCCAGCAAATACGCGTTGTCGGCGCATTGTCCCCGCTCAAGCGAGTAAGCTCTATCCCGCCCGTACGATCCTCAACGTCAGCGGCAACAAGATGGATCTCGGCCACTTTCGTGATGACCACTCGAATACCAATCTTCTGAGATGTGGGGATTATTTGTCCCTGCTTATCAACGCCCGAGAAATGTATTCGCTGCAAACCGTCAGACAGTTCTTTCATCTGCTTGTCGATGGTGACATCGCTTTGACCGTCGAAACCTCCATCATTATCGACATCAACCTTGATCTGATACTGACCGATAAAGTTATGAAGGAAGAAAGAGATCGTTCCCGATTGCTGGTCTTTTGAGTTATCCGACGTAAAATGCAGCTCGCTTAGTGATGGCCGGCTAATCTTTGGCCGTATCCAATCGTCGGTGCCATCCCAACGCACAGCTTTCGTCGGCAAGTCGCCGGCCGGCTCCTCGAAAAAGAGCTTATACGCACTGCCGCACACACCCAACGCCGGTGAATATTTTTTATCACTGACTTCAGTACTTCGATAAGCGGATACGCAGTCGTCTCCCTTGCGGATACCGATCGAATCGGCCGAGAGCGTCGAAATCTGACCATTGTACCCCAACTCTATCGCCTTATAAATATAACCGTCTTCACTGATATAATACGTGACGAAATCATCTGCATATGAAGTATCGGCCGGCTGACGGATAGCGTAACGCTCGGTCCACACGCGACCATGTTGCTCGTTACCACCGCTGTCGCTGACAGTAACGTTCCACGTAAACCAATTCTTCGCCCAGTGAACGACCGACGAAACCTCCGGGTACACAAGGGCGCTTTTGGGAACAATAAATTGAACCCGCCAAATACCGCTCTTCGTTGCCGTCTGCGCTGCAAATTGGCAACCCTGTCCGAACGGAATGTCCTTGGGCATGACGCACGTCTGCTGCTTGAAATCCGGCCCCTCCAGAGTGACGGTAACGTCCCCGCGAACAGTATTGAACGGCTCATCATAATTGACCCGTGCAAACGCCGCGCTAATCTTCTCGCCGCCCTTAACATACGCATAGAACGTATTGTCCGCGCTGATAAACATTTTTGAGTCCGAGGATAAGGCATGAACGCTAACAGCCTGGCCGAAAAGTGCCCCGGCTACAGACAAAATGATGGCCAGTAGCATGCGTCGCATATACTTATAGCATAACCGCGAACGCTGAAAAAAGAAAGATTGTCACTATACTTTTTGCGGAGCCTTCAGGCGCATCTCGCGCGCCTTGTTCGCCCACTCGTCAGCCAGTTCGTTGCCTTCGTCACCCTCATGACCGCGAACCCAGTTCAGCGTCGCCTGTGACGACTGATAGAGCGGATATATTTGCTGGACGATATCCAGATTCTTGATTTCACCGCCCTTTTTCTTCCAACCTTTCGCTTCCCATCCGGCAGCCCATTTGGTAATAACGTTAATCCAGAACTCACTGTCGGTGTAAATCTGGCACACCTCACCGTCGGCGTCTTCCAGTGCGGCTTTGATCGCCAAACCCTCCATACGGATGTTCGTTGTCATATCGGCTGGCTCGCCGCCGATGATATATGGTTTAGTGTCGCGGATTACAGCAAATCCGCCCGGTCCCGGGTTCGGACTAGCGCTGCCATCAGTGTAATAGACAATCATCTTATCTATAGTAACATCAAGTGTGTCAGCATATGTACATATGTTTTATGCCACGGTAGGTATGGTGCAAACAAGCTCTCACTATATAACCGGATTCGTGTCAGCTACTTCTGCCGGATCCGTTCGCTTGAACCTCCGTCGCAGCAGCGGCTTGAGATCGAACCGACAAATGCCCAGTACGATAGACGAAAAAGTGATCAGGTCGCCAGTCATACCTAAATACGAATGGTTCAAAACGTTATACGTCAGCCAGAAAGGGGTTGCCATCGGCGAAATTGCGCGTATATGCCGAGGATTCTTCTGCCACATAGCAGTCGAGGCGATCGTCATGCCGATAAACGCCAACGAACTTGTCCAGTTTTTCCATGTAAGCAGCGTTGCGATCAAAAACACTAAGATTGTTACGACATATACCCATGAGTGGTTGCGGTATCGTTCAAACACATATCCCCGAATAGCCGCGAGAAATATCAGACCGGCAGCAGTATAGATACCCGCCATCGCGTAATAGAGCGTCCACACGAGGTTGGACGCAACTTGAATCCACAGGATTTTATTACGATCGTTGACTTGAAATACCAGCAAGATCAAGCCAATGCCAATCATACCGACGACATGGTCAAGCAGCACTTTTCTTTTCCTCCACTTTTCGTTTTTTCGCGTAGTGCAGCTTTATCTTAGCATGCTTGTCGAGAAAAGTTCGTTGTAGAAAATTACTACTTTTCGAGAACGCCGTGGAGCGCTAACTCACCGAGAACTTTCGGACGTGAATCACCGAGTAGATGGTGGTCGCCCTCCTCTATGTCGATCGGGTGAGCACCAGGGATTTTCTCAACCTGAACAGGTGGAAACATCTCGTCGTGCATCGCCCGGACTACATATAGTTTTGTCGCGCTACAAGCAATCTCTCCGAACCTACCCATCATGTTCGACACACCAACATCATTCACGTATTCTTTCGTAATGACATAACGTCCCGCCTTACCGCGTGGAAGTATCCATGACCTGTCAGGCTGTTCGTGAGCGTTCCATCGTCTCAATTGACGCTTCAAAAGGTCATTTCTTACCTCCCATGGAGGATTAACGAGACAAAGTTTACTGAGCCGTGCAATATGCGCATCATCCATCGCTACCGTCGGACGTGTGCCACCACACTTGGCAAACATGATAATTTCGCCAACCAGACTGTCAATGCAATCCTGAATATCATTCTTATGCTTCTCGATTGAATGCACGACCCTCTCGCCGGTTGGATTTCCTTCGCCGTCAAGCTTCTCCTCATAAAAAGGTAGCTCGTGGTATGTATACCCCGGAAAATAAGCTGCTATGTCCGGATAAAGCCCCCTCGCCTCCTTGCTTTCAGCGAATCCTGGATAGGTAATGACGTGTTTCATATCCCCCGTAGCACTCCCCGATCAACACCTTGTCACCGACTGTTGTTCATTTATCCATTTGATCCACGACTATGCTTGTTACTTCGTCTCTTGCATCTTCATCATGAAACGTATGGCCTGTATCTATCTCAAAATATGTAGCACCTTGAATCGTAGTTGCGTATTGCGGATTAAAAATCCTATCGTTGAGTGCGCGTACGATTGCAACGTTGGACAGTGAAACCAGAATCGGAAATGCATCAAGCGGATTATTTCGACCCACGCTTTCCGCATGAGCCTTCGTCGTGATAAACATCCCGCCATCTCTACGCTGCAGCGCCCAGGCAAGGGGCCATTCTTCCATCTGCCTACTCTCTATTTGATTATCCAAAACCTGCCGTCCCCTTTCGCCAGATATCTCTGGCGGTGCCAACGCAACTACGTTTTCTACTTCATCAAGCAGGGCTGGTTGATGCTGCGCTATGTGTAATAACGGCCGATTTCCACTAGAATGCGCAATGACCGTCTTCGGTCCTTTTCTGGCATTTTTGAGCTGCTCTGCCATTACTGCTGCCTGTAGCTCTACGGGTAAAACGATGAAGTCTTTTATATCGGGATCGTCTCGCCTTGGAACGACAACGTCATAGTTCCATGCGTGAATATCAATCTCTTCATCCGGAAATGCATCATTTACACCCTTAACGATAGTCCGAAAAAGTTTGAAATTTTTATTAGACGCATAGCCATGTGATAAGAAAATGGACCTTCTCTCGCTAGACATCCCTCAAATCCTCGTTCTTTTGCTTTAGCATAGCATAGCATAAATATTCCCATAAACATACAAGCTCACAGCCATACGCGAAGTTGGTCAACTAGCACCCACTCCGCAACAATGCACCATCCCCGCCATCACTACCACTCCACAACCACAACCACAACCACAATCACAATCACAATCACAACCACAACCACCATCATCATCACCATCATCAACAACAACATCACTACTACATCACCACCATCATCACTACACCGTCACTAACATCAAAAAACTATCGTAAATATTCATACGTATGAATATTTACGATAGTTTTGTGTAAACAATTCTAGTATACAAATCCGGTTAATGGTAAGACTTTACAGTAGTAGTCCTCTTTGCTTATAGTGCTCGACTGCGTGATCAAAAAAATTGCCTCGGCTTATTACGACATAGCTGACGTGCTTTTCGAGATGAAGTAAGTTTATAAGCACGCCGACAACCTCTTCGCACTCAAACGGATGTATCCAGACGCTATCCTGCAGCTTATAGAACTGAAGATCATGGAGATATTTCACCAGGCGTTTGCGCGCAGAACCCTGAGTCGCCGGTATATCAAACATGACAGCACGCCATGACCCGTCCCAACTCTTCGGTGTCTTGACCTCTAAGTCATCAAGGACTAATTTGTGATACCTCGCAAGACCTTTACCGGTAAGACGATAGTGCATCTGGCCGTCGACGTTCTTTACCGTGATAAGTTGGCGATACTTTAATTCGTTGAGAATTTGTCTTGCCTTCTTCTTCTGTTTGTCATTGTAGCGAAAATATTTATCGAGCAACACACCTGCGTTCGGTGCGACAACAACACCCGCCACTACCGTGGCGACCGCAAGCGTCTTAAAAACCGCCCTACTCGCAACTCTTGTCCTTGTCTTCGACTGTACCATCTATCGTATTATAGCGCACGTGTGCTATTTTACGATAGATATGTGGATGACGTCGTCAGTAGGTGCTATTGGTAGGTGCTATTGGTAGGTACTATTAGTAGGTGCTTTAGTGGGTGCTTTCGGGGGTGTTTTCGGGGGTGTTTTCGGGGGTGCTTTCGGGGGTGCTGTTAGTAGGTGCTCTTTAGTTTTTCGATGACTTCTCTGTATCCATGCTTCTCGACATAGTCCCATGAGTCTTTGTATGCCTTGGACTCTCGCACTTCTTCATCCAGCATTTCAGGGTGCTTTATAACGTCAATGAATATAGCGTGTAATACAGCATGTATGGGTATATGGACAAGTGTGACAAAATCATGTTTACCAAAAAGCTTCGTCCACTCGTCTGCTGTTTTAGAGTCATCGTGTGTCGTATTGTCCATTAGAAGCCTATGGATTAGCTCGTGCGTTAAATTGAGTACAAGTTTTTCCTGCGTATCAAACTTTACACCCAAAACAAGCGGGCTACTAAACGCATAGAAAAATGGCGCGACGTATACGTCGATGATGTTTTGCTTGAATTCCAAACCAAGCGTCTCGTACATGCCTCCCAGGATCCGTTTCTCGTACGGACGCCACCAGTTCTCATACTGAGTTGCGATCGCTTCGTATTCCTCATACTCGCGTAACTTGCCGCCTTTGTCATAGTAATCCATCATTGGCCGCCACGTGTTTTCAGTGAGCAACCACGCGTATTCGATACGGACTTCCGGCAACCTTCTCGTCATCACAACTCAGCTATGGGAACACGCGTTTGTTCGGTCGTATCGCGATCACGAATTGTGACATCGTTGTTTTCGAGTGAGTCAAAGTCGACGACGACACAATACGGCGTGCCGATTTCGTCCTGGCGGCGGTAGCGTTTGCCGATGTTGCCGTTGTCATCCCACATGACGTTACCGTGCTTTTTCTTCAGGATTTGGTACACTTCCCTCGCCTTCCCTACCAGTTCCGGCTTGTTCTTGAGCAGTGGCGATACGCAGTATTTTACAGGGGCGAGATGCTCGGGAAACTTCATGACGATGCGCTTTTCACCGTTGACTTCGTCCTCGGTGTACGCGGCTGACAGCACGGCCATGACAGCGCGCTCCACACCAAACGATGGTTCGATAACATGTGGAACAAATTTTGTGTTCGTTCCTTTGATCGTGTACTCCATGCTTTTGCCGGCATTGTTTTGGATGTTCATGAGATCGAAGTCGGTGCGATACGCTAAACCAAGCAGCTCTTCTTTGCCGATCGGAAAGTCATATTCGATATCGATTGTGCGCTTGCTGTAATGCGCTCTGTCCTCTTCAGGCACCTCCAGTTCGTGGACTTTGTCCTGTGGCAAACCGAGCGCCTCCAGAAAGGCGTGAACATCCTTTAACAGCGCGTCAAATGACTCTTGCCATTTGTCCGGCTCCACAAAGTACTCGATTTCCATCTGCTCGAACTCACGGCTACGGAACACGAAATCACGCGGACTGATTTCGTTGCGAAACGCCTTGCCCTGTTGCGCAATACCAAACGGCAAATCAGGGTAAAAACTATCGACGACGTTCTTGAAGTTCGTAAATATACCCTGCGCCGTCTCTGGGCGCAGATAACTGACAGATGTCGCGTCGGACGACGCGCCGACATGCGTTGTAAACATCATGTTAAACGTCCGTGATTTGCTAAGTGGGTTGCCATCTGGACTCTTAATTCCATGCTCGACGATAGCAGCGTCCATCTGCTCCATCGTCATACCTTCGGGATCGACGCCGTTGTCTTTCAGAATGTGATCGGTACGGAACCGACGGTGATTCACCGTGTCTTCACATAGCGGGTCAACGAAAGTGTCCACATGACCGCTCGCCTGCCAGACCTTTTGATTCATCAGAATCGCTGCGTCGACGCCGTACATGTCTTCGCGGTCTTCGACGAACATCTTCCACCAAAGCTGCATAATATTGCGCTTCAGCGCGGTACCAAGCGGGCCGTAATCCCATGTACCGCTCAGTCCGCCGTACACATCTGAACCCGGGTAAATAAACCCACGTCGTTTAGCCAAACTAACGATATTCTCTAACTGAGTATTTTTGTTATCCATAATTACAACAATTATAGCATGATTCTCTGTAGCGAGGCATGCTGTCTGGCTACATATAAGCAATCAGCTAAGTACTGTTCCATACCGCCGACCTGCAAGATGACATTCAACGGTCTTGCCGCCACAAGCCGTAAAATCTTGATATGCTCTGCAGTAATCTGCCCCCTCGCGTCTTCAATGAGACCCTTTTCCTGACTGTCGTAGCGGTAGCTTGCATCCGGCTGCAATCTGTCACCCTTTACGTCACGAGCTGTGTTCAGCTCATCGCCCAGAAGCTCCGCCACCCGCACATAAAACCATGTTTGAATGAGCGGCAAGGCAACAGACGATACGTCGAGCGCTGCTAGTACCTCGGCGGCAATGTCATACCACGTCGCTTCGTCCAGACTGGCACTGGCTTTTGTGATTTGCGCTAATGCCTCATACGCAAACTGCATGCGGTCGTAGTCTTCCAGGATATGCCGATAAAAGTGCACTAATCGCGCCGAAGTCAGTACTCCTAAATCGCCCTTACCCTCGCCCACGACTATGTCGCAAACCGCAAACAGCTCGATTCCACCGGCGAGTTTGGACTTTTCTTTGCGTACTCCGCGTGCCATGACGCTCTTCCTGCCGCCCGGTGTCAGCAAATCAAGCACGCGATCGGCCTCGCTATAATTGGTCCGCCGCAATACAATCGCTCGGGTTCTGGTCGTTTTCACGCCAGAGCACCCCGTACGGCCGCAACAAGATCGTCTGGCTGCATCGATGCGCTGTTGAGTAGCCGCTTGACGCCGTACGGCTCGAGTTCCTCGAGTCGTAGATCCAACAAACTGCTGCAAACAACAACAGGGATATTTGCCGTATCGGTATATGTTTGCAGCTCGTGCAGTAGCCCCAGCCCACTTGCTCCGCTCAATAACAGACTCATAACGATGACATCCGGAAGATCGCCGTCAATCATAGCAATTGCCGCATACGGATTCGTCGCGCGAGTAACAATAAAATCGTGTTTCTTGAGTGAGCGCTCGTAGTGATCACCGAGCCATGGTTCACTCTCAATAATAAGTACGGAGCGACTCATAGTAAGCTCGTCTGTCCGGATACGTGAAGATCGATATAGAAGGTTGCACCGTCGCGATGTCGGATGAGACCAACAGCACTCCCCATAAGATCTGCTAAACGGCGCGCAGCGATCAAGTTAATCGCGCTGACCGTGGGTCGAGACGCAACCGGCGCTGGGGCTCGCCGAGCCACACGATCCTCAAGTCGTCGCCACATATCAATCGGCACAGCCGGGCCATAGTCCCGTACGCCAATTCGAACATGCGACCCATGACCACTAATTGTCATATGAACCGGATGGCTATCTGACCCGTAATACAGGGCATTGTCGCCAAAACCAAGGAGAATCTGCTGCAAGATACGTCGATTCCCTACGAGCAATGGTACGCGTGAACGCGGCTGCAGTGTAATAGATTGACCGTGCGCTGCAAACAGCGGAGTCAGCTCGTGAACAACTTCTTGGCATACACTCAGCGGATTGATTGGCTCAAGCGGTAGTGACTGCTGGTCTGTCGCTGCCATACTGAGTGCTGCGACCATGCGTAGCGCTCTTTCGCTTGTCAGCGTGAGTTGTTTACCGAGCAGCTGCCGCTCGTCTTCGGTCACTGAATCGGCCGCAACCGCCAACCCCAGTTGACGAAGCAATATCAAAGGCGATGTTAGCTCACCAGCGGCAGCCATGGTCAGTACGGAGTCGTCCAACAAACGCTCCGTTACTCCCTCCAACAGACTACGGACCTCGCTGCTCATATACTACATACAGTGTATCACGTAGACGAGATGAAGTTCGTTGTCTAATTTATGCGTCTATGCGTTGAATTTGATTGTCTTAACAAGCGTGTCGAAATCGCTCTTAAAGGTAGAGGCTGCATCGGTACGGACGGTAATCGTCTTGTCGCGACAACGATAAATGACTGCGTCACCGCGTATGTCACTACTGAAATCACCCGTTAGCCGCATGTAGTCTTGGCCGTTGGAGGCACCTGTTGACTGTGCTAATTTGCCACTTGTGACGAGGTTGTTATATTGCTGTGTCACGTTGTCGTAATCGCGCTGTTCGATCGTTACGCGCAGTGCGAACTGCTGGCTATCGCTCACCGCCGGAACATAGCCTGGATTCAGATACGCCTTGAAATCGCCACCGTTCGTAAGCTGCTCCGACCAGTACTCGCTCCATGTCTTTGGGTACTGGAATGTCAGTCCGCAATAATCATCAGGTGCTTTGAACACTTTGGCGGGTTGTTTTTCACGTTCTGCGTATTTTTCTTCGTCTTTGTTACCTTGCTCTTCTTTCGCGTCAGCGACTGCGATTGCTATTTTGTCATTGACGTCACTCTGCGCATCGTTATAGGCAACAAACGCCCAGATACCGAATGATCCCAGACCCAGAACCGCTACGCTCAACGCGATAACCGCTACCATCAGGCCAGAAATGACCCCTAATTCATTTTCGTGGTGATAGGATTTTAGACTCATGCCAGTCATTATACTTACGCTTCCTCTAGCTGTAAAGAGTTAGGGCTCAAAAAGATACAGGTTATGCGCATGCAATGTTTTTGACGGCTGCTTCCCCTTTAGCCCCGTACCGTAAGTAATACACCACAGCGGGCGGCCGTGTTTTGTCGCGTGCTTTTGCAGTTTGGCCGTAAGTTTTGCAGCGTCTCGTGTCACGGAAAAGATATACACGACAGTCGTTTCTGCCGGAAAGTCAATCAGCCACAAGTCAGCCAATACCGTTGACTGGCGTTTGTCGCCGCGCGCTAAAAACTTGCTGATTAGCACAAGAATCGGGTTCAGCTCATATCCGATTGCGCGGGCGCCCTTTTTCGCGGCAAGTCGCAAGACGGTACCGTCGCCCGAACCCAGGTCAACAAGCACGTCATCGGGCTTTAGATGGTACAGCTTAGTCAACGCCAATCTGGCATACCGCCGGTGGCTCGGCACATAGGGCGCACCGCGAAAAACAACACCGCCAAAGACAAGAAAAAGAGCGGCGGCCAGCCATAACCAAATGGTCATGCGTCAGTCTCAGCCTGAAATGATCGTTTCACCTGTTTGATCTCATTTTCGACCGTGGCAAGATCATGTTCGACTTCCGTCGCAATCTTGGCAGCTTCTTTCAACTTTGTGCTAGCTTGCTCGAGCACAAATTCGTCGCTTTCAAACCACGCCACCAGACGATCGAGCTTATCAATTTTTTCCTGAATCGTTGGGCTGTCATTTTTTGGCATAATTTTCTATCCTTGCTTTTATTATAGCTTGCGCTGTTTCAATATCGATAACGCTCCCCTGCTTGAGCTGTCCACGTATCAACGCGTACCCACGCTCAAGCACGCGTTGCGGATCCAGCTCCGCAAGTAACCGTCGCGTCTGCTCAACATGCCTACGCTGCCAATCTAACTTTTGCTCGACCCTCTCGCTCACCGCTTCAATCCGACCCTCTAGCTGCCCGCGCAGTGACTCCAGCGCGTTTAGCACCCGTGGTACAAGTGACTGTACTTTCATTTGCGAGGATCGTACGACATCGTGCTTGTCCGGAACGATAATCTGCGCCGCGTTGCTCGGCGTTGCCGCTCGGACATCGGCCGCAAGGTCGGCAAGTGACGTGTCGACTTCGTGACCGACACCGGTTACCGTCGGCACGCGGCTAGCCGCTATGGCTCGGACGAGCTGCTCGTCATTGAACGCGGCTAAATCATCCGCACTGCCACCACCACGAATAATCACTATAATTTCCGGCAATTCTTCCTGAGTATTAAAGTAGTTCAACGCGCGGATTATTTGATCCGGCGCATCCGCGCCCTGCACCGTTACTGCCGCCACGTCTACTCGTAAACCGCCCCATCGATCGTTGAGGATTTTGATAAAGTCAGCGTAACCTGCTGCCTGTGGACTACTGATCACGGCAACGTGACGCGGAACGGGTGGGAGCGACCGCTTGCGTTCCGGAGCAAACAGCCCTTCGGCATCTAGTTTGGCACGCAGCAACTCAAAGCTCTTCTTGATACTCCCCTCGCCGCTCGGACGTATTGCCTTAACCGTCAAGCTGAATTTGCCCCATTGAGTTAGTTTAGGGCTCGCCGTCACGATGACCTTCATGCCGTCTTCAATCGGCACGCGTAGTTGAAAGAGCATCATGAAACAGCCAACGCTCCCGCCCTCGTCTTTCAGGTCAAAAAAAACAAATTTTCCCTGATTAACCTTAAAGCCTGCGACCTCGCCTTCAACCTCGACTAGCGGATAAGCATACTCGAGCGTTTGGTTTGTGACGGCAATAAAATCGCTAACCGTCAGCTTTGGGGTCATGCTCACCATCTCCGTATGCCGCCAACGCGTGTTGATAGAATACATATCCGAAACCAATTGTTCCAAGCAGGATAATTACGCGAGCCAACAAGATTCCGGCGATCGCGACGTCACCGGCAATGCCGGCAAATGCCAAGAAGGTTACCATAATAGCCTCGTACACACCTGCGCCGCCAGGAGTTAATATGACAAATCCAGCAACGCTTGCGACGCCATATGCAATCAGAATCGGTGCCGGATTAAATAGCTCGCCGAGCGACCAAAACGCAATCATGAACAGACCGGCGTCACCAATCGTATACACAAGACCCCATAGGAACGGTTTGGCGAGCAGCTTCTTGTCGTGCCGCAATCCCAGAAAGTCCCGGTGCATGTCATCGAGAAAATCCTTGATAGCATCTTGCTGCACTATTTTTCGGCGTCGTCCGAAGGTCACGCGCCTAACAAGGGCATTGATGGTACCGTACAACCATTTGGCAAAGACATCTATCCGACGTTTACTACTCAGTAAATATACAAGCAACAAAATAACCAGCGTAATGACCCCGAACAACCCGGCACTCGCCAAGATGATCCAACGATTAATCGTACCGTCAAGCGTCACGGCAAATAGCGACACGAGGAGCAAGGCGGCAAAAGCGACGAAGTTCATGCTATGCCGTACTACTTGTGCCATCGTCGCCCGGCTAGCGCCAACACCCAAGTGACCTAGCCGCCAAGTCAAATATGACACGCCACTGACGCCACCGCTTGGCAGGACATGATTAACGAAATTACCCTCTAGCGCTATCCGTACCAACTGGCTCTGTTTTGTTTTATTTATCTGGCCTTTGCCTCGTATATACGAAAAAATCATCTCGCCGCCGGCATAATATACGAGGATTTGGAGCGGTATCATAAGTATCAGGATCCAGATATTTACCTGACCCAACAAATCCCATGCGCGAACCAGCTCGTGTCGCGACGCAAACAAGACAACAGCGAGTAGTACCACTGTTACAAGACTCAACCATGCTCGAAAAGACATACCTACAGTATATACTAAATGGTATGTATATTACGATGCTAGGCAGGCAGCCGGAAATCGGTATGGCCGAATTAGAAAGAGTCTTCGGCGATGCCAAATGGTTTGCAGATAATACGGCATGTGTTCAGACCGACTCTCTTGACGTCACTAGACTCGGTGGCACACTCAAGGCCGGCTTGGTCGTCAGTGAATTTTCCGGTGATTGGCGTCGTGCTTCTGAACGGCTTATCAAGATGTATTCGGCGAAATGGACTGGATTTGAAGGTAAAATCACCGTCGGTATCAGCGCCTATGGATTTCATGTCTCAGCTCGCGAAGTCCAAAAGACCGGCATTATCCTTAAGCAGCGTATGAAAGCAAAAAAGGTAAGCGTTCGTCTCATTCCTAATGTCGAACCCGCTCACAACACTGCGACCAGTCACCATAACAAATTAGGACTTGCAGACAACAAAGTTGAACTCCTTGTCGTACGAAACCGCAGCGGGAAAATTATTATTGCCGAAAGTGTCGGCGCGCAAAATATCACCGCTCTCGCCGCTCGCGACCAGGGTCGACCCAAACGCGACGCGTTCGTGGGTATGCTCCCGCCAAAACTAGCGCAAATGATGGTAAATCTCGCCTCTCCTACTAAAAACCGCGCAACTATCCTCGATCCGTTCTGTGGCACTGGTGTCATCTTACAAGAGGCAATCCTTCTCGGCTACGACGTATATGGTACCGACTTAGCCGACAAAATGATTGATTTTTCCAAACAAAACATGGAGTGGCTTTCAAAAAAATATAATACCTCGTCTAGCTACAAGATTGAGCAAGGCGATGCCACCGATACGACATGGCAGCAGCCAATCGATGCGGTCGTTGCCGAAGGATACCTGGGGCAACCGTTCAGCGCACCGCCCTCGCCTAAAAAGCTCGTTGAGGTCAGGGGAAACTGTGATCATATTATCTCTGAGTTCCTCAAAAACGTCGGTAGCCAACTCACAGCTGGCACACCGCTTTGTATTGCCGTACCCGCTTGGAACGACGGTGCCGGTCACTTCACCCACCTGCCCCTGATTGCAAAGCTTGATCAACTCGGCTATCGGCACGTTGAATTCAATAACGTGAACGCAAAGGATTTGCTCTACTATCGTCCCGACCAGGTCGTTGCCCGTGAGTTGCTCGTGTTAGAGAAAAAATAAAAGACCTTTCGGTCTCATGTGTTTTGAGTTTTAGGTGAACGGGCTGTATTTTTACAGCCCGTTCACCACTTTGGATCAGTGGCAGTAAGCCGGAACCTCCGTCCAGAAATCCCCGGTTGTCCCTGGAAGCAACCCAGCGTCCTTGAACCGATCGAATACCGCTGCGGCATCAATCATGTCTTCGGCCGCCCCCAGTGGTGAGCGCACATTCTCTGCGCAGTACGCCCGCCTGAAATTGTGGAGGTTCTGCTGCGGCGTGTTGGTCGGTTCGACGACTTGCTCGTACAAAGGAGGAGTTACCTCGATAAGGTCGAAGAAGTCCATAGCGGCGTCAACGTTCGCCTGCATTGTCCTGTACTCCCCCACCTCCTTCGCGTTCGCAATTGCCGAACCAGTCACGACTTCAGTCGTCCTCAGTCCGGATACGGATTGAACACATATCATCGCGAGTGCGACGGCCGCTACGACGACCACGAATACGACGGCTGCATTGACAGTGCGAGACGCGCTCGGTACTTTATCTATGATCCACACTGGATATTCCTCTCTCTCGTGAATTCAGTGTTGAATATACCATATAACTAATGATGTTTTCCGTCAATATTCAAGTCCCAAGCTACCCCGCGCAGTAAACCTTTTGAATAACCTGTTAAGCAATTGTTTTTCCTCGTCAGTGAACGGTTTAAGGAGCTTGCTACGGGGTTGACGTATCCCTAGTAATCCGTTACAATGGTTCAGATTGTTAATAGCAACTAAGGAGTTTACTCATGTCACACGTCAAAGCAGGTGGCTCAAGCAAGAACATCCATAACAATGCCGGTCAGCGCCTTGGCGTCAAACGTTTTGGTGGCCAAAAAGTCCATGCCGGTGAAGTTATCGTCCGCCAGACAGGCTCGACGAAAATTGCTGGCCCGGGCACGTACATCAGCCGCAATTTCACTATTCACGCTGCTGTTGATGGCGTCGTTGGTTTCGTAAAGGTCAAAAAAGGCAAGTTTACCGGCAAAACCGTTCCTCGTACGCAAGTTGTCGTCAAATAATTTTGCTCTATAATAAAAACAGCCCCTTGAGGGGCTGTTTTTATTAGCTATCCATTCCCAAGTGATGTTTCACCCGATCAACCACGTCGCCGATTACGACTTGCGACTTGACCAGGTAGTCATCGACGCCGAGCGATTCAGCGCGTTCTTTGTCTTTTGGCTGACTCAATGCCGTGAGCATAACAACGCGAATATTGGCCGTTTCCGGTGTATGGCGCAGTATATCAAGCACGTCAAACCCGCTAATCTTTGGCATCATGGCGTCTAACAGGATAAGATCAGGGGCAAACTCTTTTGCCGCCTGCAACGCTTGTTCGCCGTTATTTACTTCGTAGATCTCAAAATCTTCTAACTCTAACCGCGAACGATAGACTGCCGCAAGAGCAATATCGTCCTCGACGAGGAGGATTTTCTTCTTTGGTACTTCCGGTTGATCTTGCATATGTTTATACTACTACACCCTCTGGCGTTCGTCTACTGATTGAGTTGTTTTACTGCAGCGTCCATCTGTGGATCGCGGCCAGCAGCAGCGTCTTCCGCTGTAAGTTTGACTGTTTTATTAGGGGTAATACCCTGCTTGCTGATATTTTTACCGTCAGGGGTGTACCATTTGGCTACTGTCACCTTCAACACGGCGCCGTTCGGCAGATTAACCAGCTTCTGTACACTCCCCTTGCCAAATGTCTTCTCACCAACCAGTGTCGCCGCATGATGGTCTTGCAATGCGCCCGACACAATCTCACTGGCGCTCGCACTCGAGCCATTGACCAATACGACGGTCGGCACACCATCTAATATAGGACTGTCGCCGGAACGCAGCTCGTCCGTCACCTTTCCACCCGTCCGTTCACTGACGACGACTTCGCTATCAAGCCACAGCCCGGCTACATCTTGAGCAGCGCTCAGTAGTCCACCACCGTTACCTCGGAGATCGAGAATCACACCCTTTACACCGTTATCCTTGAACTTCTTTGCCGCCTGACGCGCCAGACTGCTTGTCGTATCATCAAATCGTGACATTGTCATGATACCAATCCCGTTCTTGATCTTGCTACTGACGCTTGGAGCCGTGATCTTTTCCCTGGTAATCGTAAAGTCCTTGATATCACTCCCGCGTTTGATCGTAAGCTTGACCGTCGTACCAACATCGCCACGAATCTTGTTCACCGCATCGCTCACTGACCAGTTGGTTGTCGACTGGTCGTTGACCGCCACGATTACGTCACCTGGTAGAAGACCGGAACTGGCAGCCGGCGTGTCTGATAGCGTTCTGATAACCGTCGGCTGGCTATGGCGACTCCCTATCTCGGCGCCTATACCCCCTCCGATGTCACCGTTCAAGTCTTTGTTAAATTCATTGGCTTCTTTCTTGTCCATGTAGATTGTGTATTCATCTCCGGCAGCAGCGACCAGTCCGCGGCTCGCACCAGCAATTAGATCGTTCGTGTTTAAATCACCGTCAAAATTCGCTTTTAGTTGACGAAACGTTGTTTGCACGGTAGCAAGGTCGAGCGTTCCGGTTTCGACCCTAAACCCAAGCGCGGGCGCGATAAAACCGACAATTTGGCTATTGCGCGTCCCCGCACCATAACCAACAACAAATACCAGCGCCAGCAACAACACGAACGTGCCCGGGGCAAAACTCCACTTTTTTTCTGTTTCAGATTTTTTCACTTCCCCCATTATACCCGCTCAAGCTTAAGAACAAAAGAAAATATCGGCCTTATATTACTTCTCCGTACGGACGGAGAGGTCACCGCAAAGACACCTATATCTACTAGAGGTAGATATAGGTGTCGTAGGTAGCGGCACTGACACGCATTTTAGAGTAATTACCCCAGCCCGGACCACCGGCATTGTAGTAATTATATTGGCTGACATCAATGGTTCCGTCACCGTTCACTGCTTCAACCCAGACGACGTGTCCATACTGGCCAGCACTGATGACACCGACAGAATTCACGCGTGGCGTGGTGCCGGTTTTGTAACCGACTGCACGAGCGCTGGCTGGCCACATATTGGCATTGCCCCAGTAGTATGGGAATTTACCCGTATAGTGACCGACCCTCCAAGCGGTATAGCTAACACACTGGCGACAGCCGTAGCCTAATGGATCGGTACCATCGCCGTACGCGCCACCATGTGACCACGCGTTCGCGTCCAACCAGCAACCAGCTTCCCATGGATAACCGCCTTTGTTTGGGTCACCCGGTAAGATATTTGCCGGACCACCACCTGCAGCACGAATAGCTGCTTCGATAGCCTCTTGCTGTTGCTGCTGAACCGATAGCTTCTGGTTCTCACGTTCAACGATGAGTGCCTGATACGCAGCCTCCTGTCCGCGCGTCTGGCTGATCAATTGCTGCTTTTGGCCTTCTTTGGCCGCCAAAGCGTCACGAGCAAGCTGCTGCTCGGCGATAACGTCCTCGACAGCCTTCTTTTGCTTTTCGAGCTGTTTCTTAGTGTTCTTGATGGTCGTAATCGCGGTAACGAGATTATCTCGGATCGTATTGCGATAGGTCTGTTTGTCGACATAATCAGCGATACTGCTGCTGCTCGCAAGCATTTCTAGCGGTGATATATCGCTTGATACGTACAGATCAGCGATGGTATCGCCGAGTGCCTCCTGATTGTCGGCAATCTTCTTCTCGTTGTCAGCAATTTGCTGAACTAGCTGCTTGCGGTGGACTTCCTGCAGGTTAATCTGCGCCTGGATGGCGTTTTTTTGCGCGGTCAGGGAGTTGAGCTCTTTTTGCAACGAGTCGGCCTGGCTATTGAGCTTGCTCGCCTGCTCTTGGTAATCATCGATTTGCGCCTGGATTCGGGCTATTTGTTCATCGAAGCTGTCCGCTTGCACGACTCGCGCCATCTGGAATGGCATCGTTACGGCAAACAAAACTGTTACCGTGAGGATACTGATTCTTTTCGCGGTTATTTTTATGTTCACGACTGGTGTGGCGGACCATCGTTTCATGTGTAGTGCCACTATAGCATAAGCATAATGATTTGTCCAGATGAAACACACCTTGGGACACAGCGATAGCTTAATGCCTTGGCGGATGAAGCGTAAGGAAAAAGCGAAGCACGCAGTGAGCCGTATTTAAATACGGTGAACGAGTACTGGAGGTTTTGACGCCACGATTCGCCACCAAGGCATTAAGCAGGTTGAAAGCGGAGGAAGATAACACCAGAGTTTTTAATCCACATAGTGCTGTATCCATGATTACCATACATGTTGTACTGGCTCACGAATATATTATCTCCACTGACACTCTCAACAATCATCACGTGTCCAACAGGAGCAAATGGATACTGTGCCGGTAAAACGACCGCGTCACCCGGCCGAGGATCATATGTTCGATACGCACCACTATATACAGGCGCGCTGCTCGGCCATTGATAGGCGTTCCCCTGTCCATGGAACGGTTCGACTCGTTTATGGAAACGACTCTCTAGTGCCCAAGCAACATAGCTAACGCATTCGCGGTTATATAACGCCCAGGGATCGGCATACGAGTCTGGAGCTCCGCAGTATGGATAACCGCCACCACCACAGCCAGTACCGCCATTCGCCGGACTCAGACCCCAGTACTGGAAACTACCCACGACACCGGAGCTCGTATTTCCGCCCAAACTAGCATAATATGCACGTTGCTGGGCAGCGACATCCTGAATCTTATTCCTTGCCGTACTGACGAGATTTTGATACGCAGCTTCCTGACCCCTTGTTTGGTCGACCAACCGTTGCTGATCAGCTCGCGTCGCGCTCAACTGATTATCCTGAATCTTTAGGTCGGCTAGCACCTTTTCGACGGCTTTTTTGTCGTTATCAAGCTGAGCCTTGATCTTTTTCACATTGTCGATCGTGCCGTTTAACTGGTCGCGCACAGACGAACGATACTCTTGTTTGTCAACGTAATCACCGATATTATCGCTACTTGCAAGCAGCTCGACGGCCGACACGTTATCATCCACATACAGGTCGGCGAGGATTTCACCAAGGACATTCTGTGCGGCTAACAGCTTTTTCTGGTTGGCATCAATATCGGCTTGCAATTTGTCACGTTTCGCCTGATTGACTGCGATCTGCGACTGCAACGCGCTGATCTGCGCGTTAATCTGGTTTAGTTTGTTCTGTAACGTATCGCCCTGCGCTCGCAGCTTGTCGGCCTGCTCCTGATACTGCCTCGCCTTTTCTTGAAGAGACGCAATCTGACTATCCCACTGGTCAGCGAGAACACGCTGGACAAAAGTAAGCGGCGCACTCACCGCCAAGACTACCACGAACCCCGCCAAACTAACCTTCGTCAACAAAGATTGTCGTTTAGGAGTGGTGGATATCCTTTTCATACGTGTCTTCATGGTAATACCTACCCTATTATGGAGTCAATACGCTTAAGGTTATACTTATTTAAATCTTGAGATATTTTCGTGTAGCCAGCAGCGATGATACGATACCAATTGCCGCGCCGGTGAGAATCATGCCGAGCAAAACAAATCCGATATAAATCGTTACGTCGTTAACGATACCTCCGATAGCGATCTGGTAGCTGGCTAATGCGTCTTTGATGGCGTACAGTCCACCCACGCCGAGCGCAGTCGCGATAAGCGCCGCAATCACGCCGTACACGATCGCCTCGACGACGAACGGTCCGCGAATAAAGCTGCGATCGGCACCGATCAGCTTCATCATCTGAATTTCCTCCTTGCGGTTGAAAATAGCCATGCGGATAGTGTTGAAGATGATAAGCGAGGAGATGATGATAAACACAAGACTAGCAATCAGGCCAGCACTCTGCGCAAACTCGATAGCAAGACCAATGTTCTGAATAGCGCTGCGCCGTTCACCGCTAAATGAGGGTTCACGGTTCGGGTCGGCATGCTTTTTATAGAATTCGTCTGTCTTTACGAAGTGATCGAGTTGCGATGGATCGTTAATATTCTCGATATTCACACGAAATGTTCCGGGGAATTTATTCACCGCTTCGTTGAGCGCTTCAAGCGTCTGTTCGTCATCTTTGTTTTGGTTAGCAAATTCAACCCGGGCCTGCTCCGGACTAACGTAACGGACATTGTTGACACCGGGGAGTTTCGCGATTTTCTTCTGAATCTGCTTGGCCTGATCGTCGGTCGTATCGGTCTTGACGTAAATCGACATGTCCGTCCTGTCTTTGATACTGTCTACCGTATCAACGAGCACTTGGCGCGCGACTAGCGTAACGAAAATAATTAACAGTGTAATCGTCATGACAGCCGTCGCGGCAATAGTCAGCCAGGTGTTACGGCTAAAATTGTTGATACCGTACCGGCACATGCGCACGAACGTCAACCACTTGCGCCGCGTGTGACGACCCTGCTGAAGTGCTTTTGGTTCGGAGTTCTTCTTGCTCATAATTATTGCCTGTAACTCCCCTGCGCTTGGTCGCCAGTTACCTTGCCGTGCTCAATCGTGATTACGCGACGCTTCAGTTTATTAACGATTTCGACATTGTGCGTTGTCAGCAACACGGTCGTGCCGTACTTGTTAATCTTCTCGAGTAGCCGCACGATATCCCAGCTGTGTTTCGGATCGAGGTTACCAGTTGGCTCGTCGGCAATGAGGATTTTCGGCTGACGTACGACAGCACGCGCAATTGCCACTCGTTGGCGCTCACCCCCCGATAACTGGTGGGGGAACTGGCCTTCCTTGCCACTGAGCCCGACCAATTCAATGACCTTAGGTACAGTGTTTTTGATCTCGCGATTGGTCATCCCTGCGATTTCCAGTGCGAAAGCGATGTTTTCGTACACCGTCCGCTGCGGTAATAGCTTGAAGTCCTGAAAGACGACACCGATTTTACGGCGCAGTAGCGGAATATGCTTGTCTTTCAATTGATCGTAATCGATGCCTCCGACAACAATCTTGCCGCTGGTCGGCTTTTCTTCGCGGGTCAGTAATTTCAAAAGGGTGGATTTACCCGCACCGCTCGTACCGACGATAATGACAAATTCGTTCGGCTCGACATGAAGGCTGATCCGGTTTAATGCCGGTTTGCTGTCCTTGCCGTACGTCTTTGTAACCCTATCGAGGAGAATCATTGCTATGCTAATTATAGCATAAGTTTTGTGAAGTAAACCACTGATGACAAGGATATTGTATGCTTACTATTTACCCAAAGAAGCTTCCAAGTACGCGTTCATGAAACCATCAATTTTGCCGTCGAGCACGGCTTGCGGATCCTTCTCTTCGTACTTCGTGCGAGTATCCTTAACGAGCGTGTACGGGTGTAGTACGTAGTTACGGATTTGCGAACCCCAGTTAGCCGATTCGCCAGCACGCAGTTCGGCAACTGATTCGGCATGCTGCTCCACCTGCAACTGTGCTAGTTTTGAGCGCAGAATCTTCATGGCAGTCTCTTTGTTTTGTAATTGGGAACGCTCGTTTTGGATGGCGACGACCAGTCCCGTCGGAACATGTGTCACCCTCACGGCACTGTCCGTAGTGTTCACGCTTTGTCCGCCATGGCCGCCAGCGCGGTAGACATCGATTTTCAAATCTTTGTCATCTATCACGACTTCGTCCGGCGTATCGATCTGCGGCAATACCTCTACGAGCGCAAAGCTTGTCTGGCGCAAATTGTCGCTATTGAACGGACTCAGGCGCACCAGCCGGTGGACACCGTTTTCTGAGCGTAATTTACCGTAGGCATACGGTCCGCTAAACTCAATCACGCTCGTCTTGAGACCGGCTTCTTCACCCGCGGATCGCTCAACGCTATTCGTCGTCATACCTGAGCGCTCCGCCCAGCGTAGGTACATGCGTTCGAGCATCTCGGCGAAATCCTGCGCATCCGTTCCGCCCACGCCAGCGCTAATACGAACAATGGCGTTATGGTCGTCATATTGCCCGCTCAGCAGCAACTCCTTCTTTCGTTCCGCGAACTCACTCTCAAGTGCGCTAATCTGCTCATCAAACTCACCCACCAGACTGTCATCGCCCATATCCATGAGTTCAACAATGTCGTCTACCTGGCTCTTCAGCGTTTGCCACGGCTGCACCATAGCATCAAGCGCCGCCTGCTGCTTGCTTTTGTTCTGCGCCTCGGCCGGATTATTCCACACTTCGGGCACCGCAAGCTCTTCGTCAAGCTTTGCCAGCTGCTCTGCCTTGGCATCGATAGCTAGCTGCTCATAGGCAACAGCGACGTCATTTCTCAAGGCTTGTATTCGTTTCTCAAGGGGTTGCATAGTCCCATTGTACAGCAATAACCGTGGTACACTGATGAGAGTATGGTAAAAATTGGTGTATTCGATTCAGGTGTCGGCGGACAGGCTGTCGCAGAAAAATTACGGTTGCTGTTTCCGTCCGTTGAGATATTGTCTGTCAATGATAGTCAAAACGTTCCCTATGGTTCGCGACGGCGGGCGGACATTATCCGCCTTACAGACACTGCCCTGCAACCACTTATAGAGGCGCAGTGCGACGCGATCGTCATCGCTTGCAACACCGCGACCACGAACGCGATTGATGATTTGCGCAAGCGCTATCCAGATACCCACTTCGTCGGTATTGAACCGATGATCAAGCCAGCCGCAAAAGCAACAAAGACAGGCGTCATCGCTGTTCTTGCTACGCCGAGTACACTCTCCAGCCACCGTTATCATGCACTGAAACTCCGCTGGGCACCACGCATTACTATAGTCGAACCGGACTGCTCGTCATGGGCTGGTCTGATTGAGCGCGGTGAGGCTGAGCGTATCGATATTGACACGTTCGTTCGCGACTTGAGACGCTGGAACATAGACGTTATCGTGCTCGGCTGCACACACTACCATTGGCTGAAAGACCGCATCCAAAAAACATCGGGTCCGAGCATTAAGGTCTTAGAGCCATCGGACGCCATCGGCGCCCGGCTCAGCTCCCTGCTTACGCAAGATTTTTTTAATTAACTTGATGCGAAGAGGTTACGCTAAAGCTTTCTAGAGACTGTTTACGGCAGCAATAAACTGGTCGCCGCGATCGGCATAGTCACGAAACATGTCGAAACTCGCACACGCCGGACTAAGGATGACGACACCGCCGGGCTCGGCTGCTGTCGCTGCTGATTCGACGATTTCGTCCATCGTTACCGATGAACCAAGGTTGCTATAGCGCGCAAATCCGACAGCGTTGAGCGCCGCTTCAATCTTGGATCCCTCGCTGCCGATAATGAGTACCTTCTTTATGGTGTCACCCTTTTTCGCAATCGTACGAGCTAACTCGTCATATGAAGCGCCTTTGTCGGAACCGCCGAGAATGATGATTTTTGGTACATCAAACGCCGCCAACGCCGCGATGGCACTGCCCGGCGTTGTTGCTATACTGTCGTCGTAATACTCGACACCATTCACTGATCGAACGAACTTCAGGCGATGCGGCAGTCCATCAAATGTTGCTAGCCCACGCTCGATATCACGGCCATCCCTTACCCATGGCCACACCGCTGTTATCGCAGCGCAGGCATTGTCTCGGTTATGCTCGCCGGGTAACTTCAGAGCATCAACTGAACACAATTGTTGTTCACCGTACCAGAACATGTCGTCATTCACGTGCGCCCCTGCCAGATCAGGATATGCCACGGCACTGCCGGCGGTCTGCTTGCCAATTCGCTCTGCATACTGGTTGCCCTGTCGGTAAATGGCAATGTCTCTCGCCTGCTGGTGTGCCGTGATGTTCGCCTTTGCTCCTACATAGTCCGCGAGATCCCTATGGACGTCTAAATGTTCCGGTTCAATGCCGAGCACTACAGCTACATGCGGGCTAATGTCCAGACCCCATAGCTGAAAACTGCTCATCTCATACACAACGATATCGGTCGATTCGACTTGGCTAAGGACATCGAGTGCACCGACACCGATATTTCCCACTAACCATACCTTTTTACCAGCCGCCTCCAGGATTGACTTAATGAAACTCGAGGTAGTCCCCTTGCCCTTCGTCCCCGTAACACCAATAACCGGTGCTGGGCAGTGCTGCAAAAACTCACGGGTCGACGTCGTCACTTCACCAGTCACCTCTACGTCCCACGGCGGAATCGCCGGCGTTTTGACGGCCAAGTCTGCCGTAATACTCTTGAAGTCCGGCACGCCGCCGACAAATTTCACGCCGGTCGGCAACGGCCTTTTCGTCTCTTGGTTGTTGTCATATACCGTAAACGACGCATCAGGATATTTAGCGTGATAATAGCTATAGACGCTTTCACCTTCGACACCGTAGCCAAGGATTGCTATATTCATACGCTTAAGTATAGGCGTTTACGCTTCTTCAAACAACGTTGCAAGTTTATTGTTCAGTGTCACCAATTCTTTGCGCTCGCCACTACTGACACCCGCCAGAACCTGAATATTATGGCTTATAAAGTCGCGGGCAGTTTCAATCATGCATTCCCTCGTCGTGTTCCGTATAGAATCCGGCACCTTTTCGTACTCCTTGACGACATCGTCGGCAAAATAACGGTTCGTGTAGAAGTTACTGATTTGCGAAACTGTTTGTGCGCCCATCTGATGACGACCGAGCGCGTATGACTTCGCGGCGTCGATCTCAGCCTCGCTGATCTTGCCATCAAGCACGGCCTTGAGTTCGCGGACAATAATCTCAAACAGTGCGTCAGACGTTTCGAGGTTTACTTGGCCGCCAAAGTCCCACGACGAGTCATGAAAACCAACTGACGTGTCGCTAAACATGCCGTACGCCAAGCCTTGTTTGCGTGCAGCACCGTAAATCCGAGATGTCATGGTACCTGTCAAAATATGATCCAAACAGTTCATGGCGTCCGACTCTTCATCGCTCAACTCACGCGGTACGATCATCGACCATGCGAATGTCAGATTTGACGCCTCCTTGCGGCGAATCAACGTCGGATTTCCGCTATGGAAATCGTCATGCGGCACCTCGAATCGTTCGCCGCGCGGAAGTTCCCACTCCTCCAACTGGCGCTTAATCTCGCTTTTGCGCCCCTGTAATTTGCCGGATATGACGAATCGCATGTTTGCGGCCGTGTGCGTCCTGGCGTGATGCTCTTTGATATGATGAAGTTTCACTCGTTGAATGGTTCGTAGCCGTTGATTAAACGTCAGGACATCTTCGCCGAGCAGCTGCTGCACTTTTGGCCATAGCACTCGGTTGTGATTGTTCAAGAAGCCGGTCAGCTCGCTGCGGACATTGCCCTTTTCAGCCTCTAGCTCGACATTGTTGAATCGTGGTTGGCATATTGAAAGACGTTGTAATTCAAAAATTCTCTCCCATTCAAAATCCGCGCAATCCGCCAAATACACCATACTCAAGTCGCTGGTGTAAGCGTTGTGGTACGCGCCGTTTTTCGTGAACTCAGACTCAAACTCGTGTTCAGACTTGAACTCCGCATTGGCACCAAATGCCATATGCTCCATCACGTGCGCCGCCTCATAGACGTTCTTATTCTTCACGTATCGGTTGCCTGCGCGGAATTGGAACTGAAAGCTCATGACCGTGGCGCCGGGCACGTCGATCAACAAACCTTTCGCTCCATTTTTTAGCCGGACTTCTTCGACGGTATGCTTCATCGTCGACTCTTCTTGCGGTTTTGACGCTGTGCCTTCTTCTTTTTGCGCGCTTGGTTGCGAACCCTGTTTTCGTCTTTTTGTTTCTTGACGGCCGAGAAGTCATCGTCGCGATTCAGTTCGCCATTCGTAATTTCGTTGACACCCCGTTCGACTGAGTCTTCAGCTAAACGCGTCAGTTCAGTCTCGTGCTCCTCTTCGGATCGCGCCATGAAATCGCTTGGGTGAACATGCATGACGGCGCCCAATACTTCATCACGCAGTGTCGCTTGCAGACTATCGAAGAGCTTGGCACTCTCTGAGCGATACTCCACCAGTGGGTCTCGCTGTCCGACTGAGCGCCAGTGGATACCTTCGCGCAAGTGCTGCATATTTTCGAGATGCTGCATCCATAGGCTATCCAAAACCTGCAGATAGACATCACGTTCAACCTTACGGAGAATCTCGGCTGTCAGTTCGTTCTCTTTAGCCGTGTAGAGCTTTTCAACCTCTGTCTTAGCCTTTTCTAGACGTACTTTGTCGCGCTTTTCGGCACCGATTTTTGCGAGCTCCGCGTCATTCACCGGAAATGTTACGCCGAACTCTTCGACGAATTTCGGATTATTTTTAGCAGGCAGTGCAGTAAGTTCGGCCACTTTGTCGTTCATAAGCCGTTCGATTTCCGGCTTAATGTTGTCACCCTCTAATATCTTGCGGCGCATCGTGTAGACGACGCGACGATGGCGATTGATGACATTGTCATACTGGACGACGTTCTTACGGATGTCATAATTGTAGCCTTCGACACGCTTCTGCGCTGCTTCCAAGGTCTTGCTGACGGCTTTGTTTTGGATCGGGGTACTTTCGTCTACGCCAAGCCGGTTCATTAAGCCAGCGATACGTTCACCTTGGAAAATACGCATGAGGTCGTCCTCGGTCGATACGTAAAATTGCGTATCGCCTGGATCACCCTGACGACCACCGCGACCACGAAGCTGATTGTCGATACGACGCGACTCGTGACGTTCGCTACCGAGCACGACGAGACCGCCAAGACCTATAACACCTTCACCTAACTTGATGTCGGTACCACGACCGGCAATGTTGGTCGCGAGCGTAATCGCGCCCTTTTCACCAGCCTTTTCGATGATAGCCGCCTCACGCTCATTGTTTTTGGCGTTCAGGATTTCGTATTTGATACCTTCTTTTCGCAGGTAGTTGGCAATTAACTCGTTTTTAGCGATAGATGCGCTTCCCACGAGTACTGGTCGGCCGGCTTCATGGTATTCTTTGATTGCTTGCGCAACCGCCTTTAGCTTGCCTGCTTCGGTCTTGAATATAAGATCTTCGTGATCGATACGCGTAATCGGCTTGTTTGGCGGTACCTGAACGACGTCCAGGCTATAGATTTGCTGGAACTCTTCTGCCTCAGTGAATGCCGTACCAGTCATACCGGATAGCTTGTTATATAGACGGAAGTAATTTTGGAACGAAATCGTGGCAAGTGTCATGCTTTCTTGTAATACTGGTACGTTCTCCTTGGCCTCGATAGCCTGGTGAAGCCCCTCGTTATAGCGACGACCCTGCATAAGACGACCGGTATGTTCGTCGACGATAATTACCTCGCCGTCATTCGTGACAACGTAATCTTTATCCCGACGGAACAATGTCTGGGCTTTTAGCGCCTGGTCCATATGGTACACCGAACGGACATAGTCTGGACTATACAAGTTTTTTATGCCGAGCATCTTCTGAACTTTTTCAACACCGTCGTCGCTCAGCGAAACCGTTCGGCGTTTTTCGTCCAAAACATAATCAGCAGGTACAAGCTTATCTGCAATTTTAGCGAACTGGTAATAACTATCGGGATTTTCGGCTGCCGGCGCACTGATGATCAGCGGTGTCCGCGCCTCATCGATAAGGATACTGTCAACCTCGTCCACGATCGCAAAGTTCAGTTCACGCTGCCGCAACTCGTCTATCTCGTTCACCATGTTGTCACGCAAATAATCAAAGCCGAATTCATTGTTCGTACCATACGTAATGTCGGCCGCGTACGCTTCCTTGCGTGTTACGGGACGCAGCTTACGCATGCGCGGATCGTCGTGCTTTTCGTTGTCATACTCTGGATCATAGACAAACGATGCGTCATTAATAATAACTCCCGTAGACAATCCGAGGAAATGATACAGCTCACCCATCCAGCCAGCATCACGCTGTGCTAGATAATCGTTAACCGTTACCAAGTGGACACCCTTGCCTTCGAGGGCGTTGAGATACACAGGCAGCGTCGCTACCAAGGTTTTACCCTCACCGGTTTTCATCTCTGCTACGTTGCCATCATGCAGTGCCATACCGCCAATCAACTGCACATCGAAGTGACGCATACCGAGTACGCGTTCGCTTGCCTCGCGTACCAGCGCGAAGGCATCTGGCAGGACATCGTCGAGTTTCACACCCTTCTTGTCGAGCCGTTTTCGCAATACGTCAGTCTGCTTCTTTAGCTCAGGCTTGCTCATCGCTTGGTATTTTTCAGCTAACGCATTGATGGCGCCGACTCTCTTCTCCAAGCCCTTAAGAATCCGCTTTTGCGGATCACCGAAAATTTTTGTCAGTACTGTTTGTCGATTGACCATAAAAGCCCTACTCCCTGCCGTTTAGAAACTATCTGGAAGTATTTCCCGATACTCTCTACCTGAAAATAACTAGATATTATTATAGCCTACTTGTTCGAAAATAACACCTGATTTTCGTTAAATTTCAGCTGTTTCGATAGTCTCGGTGGTGTAGTCACGCTTGAACCGCGCCAACATGGTTCGACGGCCAGAGCGACGTTTGGCTTCTGTTTTGTACTTGTGCAGCTGTGCTGCCAGTTTTGCTTCAACGATATCGAGAGCCGCGAGAATGTTCACCGTAGAATCTTTAGCAGCAAGCGTTTTGCTCGGTACTTTGACTATGACTTCAGCTTCGTATTTGTTGCCGTGCGCACGATTTACCTCCCGCAAAACAACTTCCGCACTGGCCGTCTTGCGCGCGTGCCGTGGCAAATAGCGATCCAATCGGCTGATTTTCTTTATGACGTATTTCTTGGTTGATTCATCAACATCGTACTTGACTCCGGTGATAGAAATTCTATTGATCATGTACGCTCCCTTGTTACCTATTCTTATTATACGATATTTTCTGTATTTGATAAACCAGCATAAGGAGTTTCCTTCTCCTCCATGGGTGTGTATTATTGGGTGCAATAGGAAAATAGACGCAGAGGGAGTAATTATGAGCGAATATGCAGGATCAATGTTTTCACGAAGCGAGGACGCGGGAATCGAGCTCGTGCCAGAGAATGCCGAGCGTATACTGAGCGTTGGTATATCTACCGGTGGTATCGCGGAAATGCGCATGGCCGAAGATAATCCTGACGCACTGATAATAGCAACTACTATCGACAACGAAGGCGCGGCCTTTGCCGAAAATCTTATCGAGGAGAATGGCCTTAGCGAGCGTATTTTCACGAGAGTCGAGGATGTCACCGACCCTCTCCCATACCTGGATGAGTCGTTCGATTACGTTTATGCGCGGCTTGTACTTCATTACCTGTCAAAGCCCGACTTAGCCATGGCGCTCGATGGTCTGCACCGTGTCGTCAAGAATAAAGGCCGACTGTTCGCCGTCGTCCGTTCAACCGACTGCCCAGATGCAAAACAATCCGGCTCAACCTACGACCCGGAGACTGGATTTACGACATGCACAGGCAAAAACGGCGATACTTACTCCCGTTATTACCATACCGAGTCCAGCATAGCTGACGCCGTCGCCGCAGCGGGCTTTACCGTAGACTCGACAAAGTCTTATGACGAACAGCTATTCATAGATTTTAAGCGCACACAAGCCGCTGAACACACCGACAACGTCGTAGAGCTTGTCGCGACAAAGCACGCGTAAAACACGCGAGCCTCGTTCACGAAATAATGCCATCATATGATGGCATTATTTCGTGGTCGGGGTGATCCGATTTGAACGGACGACCTCACCGTCCCGAACGGTGCGCGCTACCGAGCTGCGCCACACCCCGACATATTTGTGATTATACCCCAGTTCACCACACACCTCCATATTGTCCTAAGCGGCACGCGAACGGTGCGGCCACGTTCCGCGGCCCCTTCGCCACGTCTTTCAAAACAAGTTTTGAAGAGTGGCCTCCCTTGCGGACTGCCACCGGCAGTCCTCACTACCGAGCTGCGCCACACCCCGACAATAATAAAATTATACATCTTTATTTGATAAATACTCCAGAGCTCTTACTTGCGAACCATCAAGTCCAAGCTCTGCGATATCAAAATACTGATATCCATACTTTTTGCATTCATCAATCATCAATTTACTACGCTCAACATTCATGGCTGCCCATTTACGAATCGCTTCGTCGGTATATTTTTCATCCCGCATCCAGTTGCCATATTCAGCAGTATCTCGAATATGGAGCACTCGCTCTGCATGATCGATAGAAGTATCGACGAGAAATACCGCACGGTGCTCTAATGGATAATCTTTCAACATCGATGGCCATAACGGACCGTCAACAAGTACATCATCGTTCGCAAACGTGACAGAGTCAAAATATTTTTGCAGAAAATTCCATACGACCATGTCGCGACGACGAAACCTCGCTATTCTCTTGCTTGGTGGATCATCCTCTGATGTCGGGTCTACGATTTTATCAAACACATCAGGTAGCCACTCCGGCTGTGACGTCTCACGGATTGCCACTCTTGTAGAATCTCCAGATAAGACCTGTCCATCGAATCCGACGCGAAACTGACGTGCAAGTGTCGATTTACCACACCGCGCCGAACCTCCAATAATGTAGATCATTACAAAACTTCGCGATTATTAAGATATGGACGCAAAACTTCCGGTACTTTCAGCGCGCCGTCCGGCTGCTGGTAGTGCTCAATGATCGCTACCAGTGAACGTGCCAAGCTCACAGCCGTGCCGTTCAAAGTATGAACAACTTCAAGCGTGCCATCCTGACGACGAACGCGAATATTCAAATTGCGCGCCTGGAAGTCCGTACAGTTACTGCAGCTCGTCAGCTCGCGGTACATTTCATCGACTGGTGACCAGTATTCGATATCGTATTTCTTGGCAGCTGGAGCGCCTAGATCGCCAGTCGCGATATTGATCACGTGATATGGGATACCAATTGCCTGCCATATTTCTTCCTCGATAGCGAGGAGCTTTTCGTGCACTTCCTTACTCTGTTCCGGCGTGGTAAAGGCGTACATTTCGAGCTTGTTGAACTGATGTACGCGGAAGAGTCCGCGAGTGTGCTTACCATACGTACCCGCCTCTTTACGGTAGCTCGGACTATAGCCCGCATACAGTAGCGGCAGATCCGCCTCATCGATAATTTCATCGGCGTGATAGCCAGTGAGTGGCATTTCAGCCGTCGCGATCAATGACAAATCCTCTCCCTCGATATAGTATTCATCAGACTGGTCGCTGGTACGCGGCGCAAATCCTGTACCTGTTGCCGTGCGGCTATTGACCATGTGCGGCACGGTCATATATCTGAAGCCCTTATCGAGTAGTACGGAGAGCGCGTACTGTGTAATCGCGTTTTCGAGCAGCGCTAGATCACCCTTCAAGTAGTAGAATTTTGCACCCGCAACCTTGGCGCCGCGCTCAAAATCAACCCACTCGCGCTTGGTGGCAAAATCCAAGTGATCGGTTGCGCCATTTTTTTGTTCGCCCCAAGTCTTAATCTCGACACTATTCTCTTCACCGCCAATTGGCACATCCTCAAACACCATGTTTGGCAGTTGCCCCAAAAGGTCGCTGAACTTTTTATCCGATTCATTCAGGTAACCTTCCCGTTCCGCGAGCTCGATTTTGATCTGCTTACCCTCATCAATCGTTTCCTGATCCGGTTTGCCACCCTTCATCTTGGCGGCATTTTGGTTGCGGCGTTCACGCAGTTCGTCGACTTGCTGTTGCAGCGTACGACGCTCGTCGTCGAGAGCAACTAATTTGTTCACATCGATGTCGTAGCCTTTATTTTTGGCGTTCTGCGCCACTAATTCAGGGTTTTCACGGACTAAGCGGATATCAATCATATTGTCATTATAACAGATACGGTATACGGTGCATACGACATGTGAAGTCGGAGCCGCGCCAAAGGTGCGCGTGCGTGGTACGCACTTTAGCGAGGTGGAATTCTCTACGAATTCGTCTCGGAGAGAATTGGAGGGGCAAAGTCCTTACTCAGTACGTAGGGCTTCTATCGGATCAAGCTTGGCAGCCTTCCGCGCTGGCAAAATACCCGCGCCGACAGATACAAGCATAAGTCCGACTATAACAACGACGAATACCCATGGCTCAAAGATAAGAAGATTCGTATGCTCGCCCAGTGTCAGCACATCCCTTATCCATGGGTTGAGCGCCGTACCTACCCCATAGGCCAGCCCCGACCCTATCGCCCCGCCCAGAAAACCGATCCATGCAGCCTCAAGCTTAAACAAACGACCAACATCTCGCCGCCGCATACCGAGTGCTTTCATAAGACCGATCTGCTGCGTCCGCTCGAGCACGCTGATGTACTGTGTATTAATGATGCCGAACACCGATGTCAGTACGGCTAGTGCGCCGAACCCGATCAAAATCCCCTGCAATACATTAATGAACTGGAAGATGAATCCCATCAGATCCTCGGCGGTCTGAGCCTCATAGCCCTTGCTGTTAATGGCGTCTTTCACGCTCTCTACGTCGCCCTCTGAATCAGCAAGTACTGTCGCACCCATATAGGCATTCTCTATTGGCGTGCCCTTTTGGTTGTATTTGTACATATCTCTCACGACATCGCGATTCGCTTGGAGGCCTGTCGCCGCACCTACCGACGCAAGCGCGGACTTCTTCGTGACACCGACAACTTTCAGTGAAAATGTCTTGTCGGGTACACCCGGTATCGTGGCACTGATGACGACGTCGATTGTCTTGCCTATCGCGGCGTCTGCATTACTAAACCCTAGCGCTTTGCTGTATGCTTCAGGAATGACAACATTATTACCGGTAACGTTATCGCCGCTTCCAGCCGCATATTCCTGCTTTATCGCCCCCGTAAACACCTCGACACCCGTTTGATAACGCTCCTGTCCTTCGCGTGTGACATACTTGGCGGTCACGTTGTAGATTGGCGTAACGTCCTTGACGCCGTCTATTGCCGCTATTTTATCGACGTCAGACTGCTGAAGCAGCTTCACGCTGAACCCACCACCGTAGGAGATTGTCGGATCGTCAGTATACTCCTTTGGCTGTGACGGATCGCCCGTCCTATCCTGTTTTGGCTGGACGTACAGCTCGCGAACGTTCGTATTACTCTTCACGATGTCTTCGGCATACTGCTTACCGCCTGTACCAGCCGCCAAACTCAAGGTAATAGTAAACGCGCCGACACCAATCGCTAGGCTCGTTAGCAGTGTTCGGGCTTTCGCGCTCTTCAGGCTTCGTCCGGCTCGCCGCGTAATATCTCTTATTCTCATTACGCAATCCTCCTCGCAGACTTATGCGCAGGGGCGGCTTTCGCATGATGAACTGACGTGAGCTTGCCGTCCTTAATGTTAATCCGTATGTCGCATCTCCGGGCAAGATCCGCATCGTGAGTGACAATAATCAGCGTAACGCCGTTTTTCTTGTTATAGCCGAATAAGATGTCTTCGACTTTTTCGCCGGTAACGCTATCGAGATTACCCGTTGGTTCGTCCGCGAAGATAATACGCGGCTCGTTCACGATTGCCCTAGCAATCGCCAGCCGCTGCTTTTGACCACCAGATAAATTCTTGGCTTTTGACTTTATCTTGTCATCCAGCTCAACCGCCTTGAGCGCCTTTGTCACGCGCTGCTTTCTCTCTTTTGTCGGCACCTTGGCGATTTCGAGCGGCAGGCTAACATTATCAAAGCACGTCTCATTCGCCTGAACGAAAAAGGACTGGAAGATAAAGCTCATCTTGGTCGCACGAAACCTGTCGACAGCTTTTTGTTTGAGCTTCAAGATATCTTCGCCATCAATGACCACCTCGCCCTTTTCCGGCCGGTCGAGGCCGCTCATAACATGCATCAGCGTGCTCTTGCCGCTACCACTCTTGCCGACAATAGCCACGCTAGCGCCTTCTGGTATCGCTAAATTTATATCGTCAAGGGCGGTAAACAAATTATGTTTTTTCCCGTATGTTTTTGTTACGTGTTTGACTTCTATCACTACGCTCTCCTAGTTATCCACATTATACGCCATGGCCCGTTGTTCTGCAGTGTGCAAACTGGAGTTATCCCTGGTGTTTTGACTTTCTTATCCGACGCGTCCATCGATATAGCGCCACGCCCGCGACTATCGCCACGACAACGAGGCCTCCAGCGATAAATATGGTTGACCATTGGCGTGGCGGAGCTTGATATCCCCGGAATGTTCCCGGAGTGAACCCTATGGCCAACGTAATGTTTTCGCCCGCGCTCACACCGTCGGCCTTCGCCGTAATAACATTCCCTTCCTGGACAACAGAACACGGCCGCGTCGATCCATGAATATCCCGTGAACACGTCAATTTTTTGTTTAGCGTTGGTTTAATCGCATCGCCGACATGAACAGTGGCAACAACTTCGTCAAATGAGCGCTCCCATTTCGTGCCCGTTATTGCCCAGTAGAATTCATTCTCTTCCGCATTCGCCACGTATCGCGTCACGTCCCGCTGCGTATAGGTAATAACCACCGGTGTTTTCGAACCCGAAATATGCAGTATGACATCGTTGGCGCTTTCTGAGGTGGAGTATGCAAGTGGTTTACCTGTTTTGTCTGTAACGGATTTGATGCGAAGATTCGTCGGATGACCATCGTATTTTTCGGGAATAACTCGGTCGAAGGCATAGTCACCATCTTGTGTCGGTGTTGCTGTTAGCCGTTCGATAGTCTTCAGCGTTGATCGACCCTCGTCGTCAGCTCCTAAATAGTAATCGATATGTAGCGACTGGAAATGGAAGTCTTTTTCCGCAGCCCATGTAGGTACGGCAGCAAAGATTGCCATTGCAACGCTTGCTCCAACCCATAACACAGCTCGCTTCATGTTCTCATCATAACAAAAGCATAAGCATTGTTACTAGTCATATGCGAATTTTCGTAATGACAGGCCGGACACATGGTTGACTTTTTATTAAACTTATGCTAATGTAGCAACAGATAGGAAATCATAACCACCACAATGAACCACCACGAATCAGCTCCAAAACATAGTGCACCCGAAAACCCGCTCTTTGAAGAGCTTGCCGAGAAAGCTCCATCTTTTGACGATGGAGAGCACGGCAAACACGCATGGAATCCAGATCCAAACGCAGAAAACCTAAGTGTCGAGGCTATTACGAAGAGAATCGAAAGCGAACGCGCGGAAGCTGATAAAAACGAGCACGGACAGGATACGAATACCGACGAGGTAAAAAAGCCCTACTCTTTTGAAGACTCGTACAACCAAACCCTCAATGCAATCAACAAGACAATCAATAGTGAGCTACCCTCTGATCAGCAATACAAAGACGAAATGAATGCCTTTGATAAAACGTTTGAGAAATTCGGCATCCCTACCCAAGAAGCTTCAGAAGATAGCGACGTAACACCGGATACGCAAGAAAACGACGAAGACGCCCGGGACAGGCGCAGCGAAAACGAACGTATCGAACGCTGGAAAGCGCATGTTCTTAGTATGGACTTAACCCCTGAAGAGCGCGAGGCCGAACTGCGTAAGGGTCCCGACGGTGATGGAGACGTAGCAGAAGTCAAAACCGAAGACGAGGCTGAAGACGAAGAGTCGGAAAGCAGTGGTACGGATATGACACTGGAGGAATACCGTAAAGGTATCGAGGGTATCACCTATGATGATCTCGCGAAAATCGATAGGAAAACCCAAGAACGTTGGGACAATGGAGCCGAATACGACGAAAGTGAGAACGAAAAGCTTGCCGATGTTATGAACAGCGTTCTCGTAGATGCTCAAAACCGAGCCGACCATCGGGATGAGGATGAAAGCGACCATGAAGATGGTAACGACGACTACGACGCTCTCCCCGATTACGACATAGAACCTCATCATGAAAGTCGCTGGAACCGGATTAAGAGCAAGATCACTGAAGTCTTTAAAAACCGTGATCGTGCCCTCAGGCGCACGGCCAATAGGTTGTCGTATAAACTCCCCCGTAACGGCTTCCGTGATCTTTTCAAACGTGGCGAACATGCTAAATCGTTCGGACGCCTTACCGTACAGGATCTTTACGAAGAGCAAGGTGGCGAATACGACCCTTCTGCGAATCGTACTACTGTCAAAAAGCTCCATGAAGACAACGGTGACGTCTACGAAGCCAAGGGTGAACACAGCCATCACCGCATGAAGCCTTCCTTCTTCGGTCGTATCATGCGTCGATTCAGTCGAAAATCTAAGTCTGAAACAAATCACGATTCAGCCGAATCGGAATAAAATAACCACGTAACGGAAACAAACATGGACTACTACATCACCGCAAAAAATCTTACCGATCTCGGCGTCGAGCTGGATGACGAAGCATTGAAAAAAATAGTCGACGAGCTCAATGAAAAAGTCGACGAAAAGATAGGGCTTGAAATCATTACCTCTCTCACCCCCGAGGATGTCGATACGCTTGCCAGTATGCAGCAGGACAAGGTATCCGAAGAAGATATTGCCAAGTGGATTACTGAACATGTACCTGACTATCCAGAGATCATCGAAGACAACACAGCGATCGTTCTTGGTGATTTCGCCGAAGAAAGCGACCTTGTGAACGACAAAGATACAAACGAAAGCAAAGAGTAGAATGAGTAACGAATTTGTACCCAAAAAACATGAGCATGCCCCTAACGCCGACCGCAGCCGGGACATAGGAAAAGTCGCCATCGGTAACGGTCCCATTACAAACGTTGACCCCGATATGATGCGTACCGTTCCCCTACCAAAACCAGCGCTGAGCGCAGCCGAACAGCGGCTCCAAAAATACAGGAAACGTTATGGCGACACCGTTATGAACGGTCCTCAGACTCCGACACAAAGCGTCGACGAAAAATATCCCATAGGTTCCGACGGCAAACGTGACTACAGCTCTATGTTCGGTCCTAACAAATAAACATCGACTTCCCTACTCATACGTAATTTAGTCGTAACAGGGGTGAACGACGAAAAGTGTTAAACTTTTCACAACCTCGTAACTCATAGACGGTATAAAATGCTTGACAATCACCCCTTCATTTGCTATACTAACAGGTAGTACACTAACGTGAATATATAGCATATATGGTATCAGAAGAATCAACCAATCTGACAAGTGAACCAGCCGCTCACACAACGACTCCTACTTATATAAGCCGCCAGACACGAACGTCTGGTGTTTTTAATACCAAAGAAGGCTCGGTACTATGACGCGCGCCTTACATGAGTTAGTTGACGGAAGTCACGAGAGTATCGATGACCCTGTACTACTCGAACGGTTGAACACCGAGTTCCGCAACACAATCAAAGAATTCGGCAGGCAAACGGCTGATCCGGAAACTATTGCCGATATCAATCGCGCCAGCGAACGCATCCGTAAGGGTCTCGGGGCACTCGGTCTGCACGAAACGTTCGCGCTCATGGACGCAGCAGCCCTAAGCGCTGATCCTGACGTCGACAAGTTAGCCCAGAAAGCCATTGACGCACGATTCCCTGTTGAGGGCACGAATCATCAAGCATACGAAGAGGCGAACCGACGTAGCCGTCAGGAGTGGAGGGAAGGACTTCGCATCGCTAAAGAGTCTGAGGGCAAGAAATCGTTTGGCAATGCCCTCGTAGAGGCCGAGGTTATCACCGACAGAGCACTCAGAAATGATTTCGATGAAGTAATCGATGAGAGTAACCTATCCGTAAGAGAGCAACGCTCCGCCAGAGGCGAGAAAGGCTACGCGAAACTCAAGCCCAAAGAACAGCAAGACCTCAACCACTACCGCGAAGAACGGCGGCGACGCCAGGAGCGCCAAAAGCTAACTGACATCGGCGAGCTTGATGACATAGATTTCGACGATGCAGTAAAGTTCGATTTCGATCCATTCGCTGATGATTGACGATGATAAGGCGGCTTAAGCCAAAATCATACTCATTGAATTAAAAACACCCCCTCTCGGGGGTGTTTTTTGTCTAGCTCTTAGCCGACCTTGACGACTTCGTACTTAATATCACCTTTCGGTGTCGTGATCGTTGCGATCTCACCTATTTTCTTGCCCATTAGTGCAAGGCCGATCGGTGACTCATTACTAATTTTACCAGCTAGCGGGTCAGCCTCTACGGGACCAACCACATGATATGTCACAGTCTTGCGACCGGTTTTTAGCTCAACCTTGCTGCCAAGCTTGACGCTGCTACTACGCGTGGCGGGGATAATCTCAGCATTCAGCAAGATATCTTCAATCTCGGCGATACGGCTCTCAACGAGACCCTGCTCTTCACGAGCGGAGTCATACTCGGCATTTTCACTCAAGTCACCATAATCACGCGCATTCGCGATTTTATCGGCAATGTCGCTGCGGCGACTCTTTAACTCAGCTAGCTCTTGCTCTAACTCCTTTTTTCCGGCATCGGTAATTTGAAACATTTTTTTCATAGTCATCCTTGTCGTTTTGATACAAAAAGTGCTGATAACAGCACAATCCCTCACTATCTTTAGCTACCCCAGTTTAGCAAGAAGCTCATGGCGTGTCAATTCAGCCGTTTCCCCTGTCGAGCGAAGGGTGTACTCGTACTTCTCCGCTTCAATCAGGCGGTCGCTAACCGTCACGCGATGAGGAATGCCCATGAGCTCGCTATCAGCGAATTTCGTGCCGGGGCGCTCGTCGCGATCATCGTATAAAACTTCGATTCCCTGAGCGTTCAGCTGCTCATATAACTCATCCGCCAACTTGACGGCTTGCTCGCCGCCGATGCGTACGAGATAAACCTTCGCAGGCGCGATTGCCTCTGGCCATACCAGACCTTTGTCGTCACTAAAGTGTTCGGCAATGACACCCATCAGGCGGCTAACACCGATGCCGTAACAGCCCATGATAATAGGCTGGCGTTCGCCCTGTTCGTTGACATAGTTCACGCCAAGCGCATCGGTGTATTTTGACTCCAGGTGGAACGTATTTCCGACTTCCACGCCGCGCTTCTCAATCAGATCATCCCTATTGAGACCTAGCTTCGCCAGGTTTTCGTCAGTCATAATCTCTTCGTTAATCGCCACCTTTTTGGCCTCATCGACGAATATCTTATCCTCGCCTACTTCGCTCAATGTCTGAAACTCGTCACTAAAACGCGGCGTAAAGATACCACCGTCGGCATACGTGCGATATGTCACGTCGCCTAAGCCGAGACGCTCATAAACCTTGTGGTACGCGCCGACTGCTCGTTCATAAATTTCTTCGTGCTCCTCCTGGGAACGGGCGAAGCTATACATGTCTTTCATGACAAACTCGCGACCACGCAACAGTCCGCTCTTGGCGCGAAGCTCGTTGCGGAACTTGTTTTGGATCTGATACACGTAGATTGGCAAATCCTTGTATGAATTGATGTAGCTATTTAGCGCGTCAACGATGGGCTCCTCGTGCGTCAGACCAAGTCCGAGTTCAGTACCACTGGCCAGCTTGGTCTTGAACCAGTTGTCAACCTTCGCATCGTCCCAGCGATCGGTCTTTTCGAAAATATCCCTTGGTTGCAACGCGGTCATCATGACCTCTTGCCCACCGACGGCATTCATTTCCTCGCGAACGATACGTTTGATATTCTCGAGCACCCTAAGCCCGAGCGGCAAGTACGCATATACGCCCGCCATCTCTTTGTGAATAAAACCGGCCTGGATCAGGAGCTGGGCGTTTTTCGCCACCTCGTCGCCCGGTACGGTTTTGCTGGTTTTCGTAAATAATTGACTGAGTTTCATGTTGTTCTATCCTCCGACAAGCGGGCTGACAAATAAAATATAGTACGCGATGCCGTTTTTGATCATGTGCACCAACACGCCCGCCCAAATGCTCCCGGTCAGGCTACGCAGACCGCAGAGGAAGAGACTCAGGACAAAGACGTCGATTCCCACGTTCCACTGAAAATGCGCGACACCGAACAGCAAACTGGTGACAAGTGCCGCCACTATCGCTGGTACGTATGTCTTTAGTTTACCATAGAGGTAGCCACGAAACAGCGTCTCTTCGGCGAGTGGCGCCAGTACGACAAGTGTTATGAACGCCAACATATTGTCTATCTGGGATCCAAACGTGTTAAAACCGACATCCTGTACCTGGTCGGCCGGGAAAGAAGGCAGGAACGACGTGACGGCCGCCAGCACAGAGGTGACGACAATCGTATATACCAAAAAGGTTACTGGAGCCAACCCGATATCCGTCCATGAAATCAACCGTTGCAGGCCCAGGGTGGCTAGATTAGTGGTTGATCTATTGTAGACCAAGTATGGCACGGATATGACAATAGCTATCGTGAATACATAAATCAACGTTGCGATTGCTGTCTGCAAGATAGCTGGACGCAAGAACCCGTCTGCCGGCATATCTAGCCAGTGGAGCACAAGTAAGAGACCGGCGACCAGCAGATTGCTCACTATAAACGCTACACTCACCCACGCGGGCAGCAGCACTAACATTCGCCAACTATACTTTCGCTGGGGCTTATCACGATGCGCGCGCGCAAGTAGACGACCGCCGAGCACTCGGCGTTTATTTGATGATTTTTCCGACATCCGCCACCGTCACAAGCACTACCAGTGCCATTAGTATCATGAAACCGACTGTCTGGATTTTTTCCTCGCGGTCTTTTGTCAGTTTTTTGCGTGCAATCCGGAATGCCGCCATCGTGAACCATCGTCCGCCATCGAGCGCCGGAATCGGTAGGACATTCATGACGGCAAGTGCGATAGAGATGACTGCGATAAGCATCGTTAGCTGCGTCAAGCCCGCCTGCTGTGCTGCTGGGAAAATCACGCCAAGGATACCGATCGGACCCGCCACGCTGTCACCAGCGGCCGCCACTTCTGCACTACCCGTCTTCTTCGCTTTTTCGTTTCCCATCAATTGGAGCGCGACTCCATTCGTCAGATTACCGACGAGCTGTCCGATTCCTTTTAGCGTCTCCCATGTCAGTTGTCCGGTCGTGGCCACACCGACGATTGGTGCCGACCATGTCGATCGAGTCTCAAGCGGCTGAATCAGACTAGCGCCAAAGACAACCCCTTCGCCTTTCAAGAGAGCAACTTTCGTGCTGTGTTCTGATCCACCACGTTTGTAGATAACTTCGACCGTTTTGCCAGCGTAATGATGCGTCAAATCAATAAAGTCATCCGGTGTGTTCACTTCGCGACCAGCGAAACGAATAATCTTATCATGTGACTTCAGACCGGCTTTGCTTGCTGGGAAATCGTTCTTAATAGAGCTAAGCTGTACCGGTTGTGATACGACTTTCGTATCTCCCGCCATCGAAAACTGGTTCGGGATTACCTGGGGCAGCCCCGTAATTGCCAAGATAGTGAGGAGTACGGCCGCCGTAACCCAGTTGATAAATACTCCGGCCAGCAATATTTTTGTCTTGGCCCAAAAACTCGCTGCGCCGTAGTCACCCTTTTTACTGGCAGCGTCGTGTTCACCCTGCATTTTGACGAATCCGCCAAGCGGTAGCCAGTTAATACTGAAGAGGACGTTGTTTTTGAGCTTTTTACCCCAAGCTCGTGGCGGAAAGCCAATACCAAACTCTTCGACAACAACACCGTTGCGACGGGCAGAAATAGCGTGTCCTAATTCGTGGACAACGACGAGAAACGTAAGCGCAATAATGCCGACGATGATCCCAAAAACAACTTCCATATCGTCTTATACTTTCAGGATATCCTGTTCTTTTGCTTTGAAAGCGGCTTCGATTTTCGCTTGATAATCAGCAACAAGCTTGTCGATCGCTTTTTCGACTGACTTCACGTCATCTTCCGTCAGAGTTTTAGCGTCCTTCTGGCGCTTAGCCTCTTGGAGCGCATCCTGGCGAGCTTGGCGCAAACCGATACGAGCCTCTTCGACCTTCTCTCCGACTTGTTTAACGAGCTGCTTGCGACGCTCCTCGGTCAATGCCGGGACAGGTACGCGCACGACGCGACCGTCATCTGACGGATTGAGATCCAGCGATTGATCGTTCCTGATCGCAGCGCTAATCGTTGCCAGGTTCGATGGATCAAACGGCGTGATTTGTAGCAGCTGTGGTTCGGGGACTGTAATATTGGCTGCTTGGTTGAGCGGCACGAGTGTCCCATAAGTCTCCACCTTAATACCGTCAAGCATACTTGGCTGCGCTCGACCGGTTTGAACTTTGCGGAGCTCGCTCTCGAAATATTCCAGAGCAGCGTCCATTTTTAACTCATACGGGTCTGTATCAAACATGTATCCAGTATAACAGAGCGCAGGCATTTCATGATGCTTACGTGTATTTACTTTTTAATACAATATGCGGTACAGTCTATTGCACATGAATGTCGAGGATTCGTTTCGTCGGGTGGGCAAAGTTCTCCAAGGTGACGACGGAGATTTTCGCGTTGAAGTAGTACGGTGGCGAAAAGAAAACGGTCGCGAAAAGACCGCCGTGCTAAAAACGATGCAGGGAACCATCCTTGAACGCCGTCGCAGCGGTTTCGCCAACGAATCACTAGGAACGGAAGCGTTCCGCGCGCTCGCGCTCGAACACCCTGAATGGAATCTCGTCGTGCCACGAACATACGCTGAAAGTGACACCTGGTCTATTCGCCGCTTCATGCGTGGCGAGCCTTTATTGCGAGAGGGGACTGAACTCACCAATCTTGCCGAGACGACTAGACGCCTGGGGAAACTTGCTGGTTTGCTTGCCATGATTGACCAAGTCGAGCCCGATACCTCAGCTCCAGACGATCCGTGGAACTCGGCGCCATACGATAATATGCTGGTACGCATGCCCCAATGGGCAATCCGACCCATGGAGGATGGTCTCCTCTCCCCCGACGACCTTGCCGCGACAACAGATTTGATAACGAGGAATGAACAATACCTCGTACCTCGCTATGCACACGGTGATCTTATGCCTTACGCACATGTGCTGGTTCGTCCAGACGACCGGCTGGCATTTATTGACTTTGAGCATTACAGCGCCCGCAAACCACGCTATTATGATGTTGCTTACTGTTACGCGCAAATGTTTACCAAGATAGCCACTCCATCGTTAGCAGGATACTTTATGGAAGAGGTTCTCGATAAAATGGAGCCCGTTGAACATCAGACTGAACAAATGATGGCTGTATTAGCGCAACGATCTATCAGGTTATTTTTCGATGCCTCCTTTGCCAAACTCGCGAAAGACCATCACAAGGTAGAGAGAACTCAACGCCTCCTCGATATATGTCACACCGGCGACCTGGACACACTCGTCAATCCTTCAGCGTGGAGAATTGCGCCCTTGTGAAAATACTCAGTTACAATCTTTGCAGCGGTGCAGTTAGCACCTACGACAATCTCGTAAGGTTTATCAACACCGAAAAACCCGATATCTTGTGCCTACAGGAGGCAAACGGTTGGAATACAGGATCGCCGACAAGAATCGAAGCGTTCGCCAAGGCAACGGGTTTTGACTTCTGGCGGTTTGGTGACAGTAACACTGACTTCAAGCTCCTCACCCTCTCCCGCCTGCCAATTACCGACGGCCAAACTATCACGGAAGGGTTTTGGCACTGCGCCGTTCGAGTTACCGTAACGGTCAAGGGGGCGCCATTCACCGTTTGGAACGTGCACCTAGATCCGCGCGCGCCAACAAAAAGGCTCTTCGAAGCCCAACGGCTCACCTCTCATATAGACAGTTCAAAACGTGTCATTATTACCGGTGATCTCAATAGTCTGGGTCGCGCGGACTCGTATCCAAAGAACCTTTTGAACAAATTACTTGCACAGGGTATTAAGAAGTTTGGAACGACGCGCCTCTCGTTCAAGGAGCTTGATTGTTTTATTACCGCAGGGCTTATAGACGTGGCCGCCCAGCGACAAATACCGACAACAACCGTACCAACGCCAGCAAATGATGATGCTAATCACGCCATTGCGTTAAGGCTAGACTACATACTCGCTTCACCGAGCGTGGATTCACTCATCAAGAGCATGTCCGTCGTTAAAAATGACCTGACGGATCGTATATCCGACCACTACCCTGTCGCTATATCTATTCGTTAACGCCAAGTTCGATACGTTTGAATTGAGAGATACGAATATTCTCGCCGTTCAGCGCAATCTGTTCCTTGATTCGCTCGCCAACGGTCTTGGCATCATCCAGAACGAATACTTGTTCGCTAAGAACCTGCTCCGCAAAATGCTTTTTGAGCTGTCCTTCAACGATTTTTTCGGCCATCTCAGCAGGTTTGCTCTTCAGTGAATCGCTTTCCAACAATTCTTTCTTCTTCGCCTCGTACTCCTCGGCTGGAATATCTTCAACAGTTGAGTATTTTGGTGCCATAGCAGCAATCTGCATAGCCATTTGATGCGCGAATTCTTTGAATTCAGGCAGGCGAGCGACGAAATCGGTCTCGCAGTTTACTTCGACGACCACGCCGATACGATTGCTGTGTACATAGCTGTCGATAACACCTTCGCGAGTTTCACGATCACCCTTTTTCTCAGCCTTAGTCAGACCTTTTTTGCGAAGCGTTTCAAGTGCTTTGTCGAAGTCACCGTCAGCATCCACGAGTGCCGTTTTGGCATCGGTCAGACCGATACCGGTCAGTTCCTTCAGTTTTTTGATATCTTCAACAGTGATTGCCATTACGCTGCCTCCTTTTTACCAACACCTTCTGCAACAGCTGCGCTGAAATAGTCTAGCAGCAGTTGCAGGCCCTTAATCGCATCGTCGTTACCTGGGACAACATACTGAACCGGTGACGGATCAACATTCGTGTCAACCACGCCGACAACGGGAATACCCAAAACATTCGCTTCTTTGACGGCATTATGGTCAACCATCACATCGACGATAACAACAGCGCCCGGACGGCCGTTCATATCTTTGATGCCGCCGTATTTTTCGTTCAATTCTTCGATTTCTTCCGCAAAACGCTGAACTTCCAGTTTGCTATAGCGCTTTTCCAGGTCGCCGCTTTCCATACGGCGCTCGAGGTCTTTCAGTTTCTTAATCTGCTGATTGACCGTATTTGCATTCGTCAGCATACCACCGATCCATCGCTCGGTAACATATGGTTGGCCAACCTTGTCAGCAGCCGCTTTGACAGCATCTTTAGCCTGTTTCTTAGTGCCAACAAAGAGTACTTGCTTGCCACCAGCAGCAACACTGGTCAGAAACGGCAACGCCTTATCCAAACCTTCAACCGTTTTCGTCAGGTCAATAATATGACTCTCCTGGCGTTTGCTATGGATATATGGCGCCATTTTGGGGTGCCATCGGCTCGTTTTGTGTCCAAAGTGGACACCAGCTTCGAGCAGCTGCTTAATATCGACAGATACTGCCATACAGGTAAAACTCCTTTTTCCTCCCCGTCACATGCATGCGACGGGTGTGTCGTTAATTGAATTACCAAACAATAGTAACAGAGGCGGCTACACCTGTCAATATCCTCTGGCACAGACTTAAGCATTAGTGTTATACTAACGCTTATGAAAAAGAATGTCTTTCGCGTGGTTGCCAACCGCATATCAATCTGGACAGGAAGCGCTACGGTTTTCCTGGGTGCCGTCCTCGTCGTGGCCGTCTGGGCGGTTACCGGACCGGTCTTTGAGTTCTCTGACACTTGGCAGCTCGTCATCAATACTGGTACCACGATCATCACCTTCCTTATGGTCTTCTTGATCCAAAATACGCAAAACCGCGACGGTAAAGCCGTACAGCTAAAGCTCGACGAGCTAATCCGCGCGACTAAGGGTGCACGTACTACCTATGTCGGCCTGGAAGATCTGAGCGACATGGATCTCGCTGAGCTGGAAAAAGAATTCAAAATGCTCGTACAGAACCCCGGCACAGTCCGCGCACTCAACAAGCTGCATGCCAAAATCGAAGCCGAACACGTTCGTCGCACCAGCCTGCGCCAGGCAGCTTCACGCATGCTTCGCCACACGCAAGTCGTCCACGCGCCCGAAGTGGATGACGTGAAAAAAATACGCCCCTAACCAACCCTTTGACAATTCAACAAAAAACAGATACAATGTATCGGATATGAAGAGTAATTTGCATCCGGCAAGCTACCGACCGGTCGTTTTCAGTGACGACCAGGCTGGCTTTGCCTTTTTAACCCAGTCGACCGCTGCGAGCGATGAGACGATCAAATGGGAAGACGGCAACGAATACCCATTGATCAAGATTCACATCTCCAGTGCGTCACACCCTTTCTTCACTGGTGAAGAAAAGATTATCGACACCGAAGGTCGTGTCGACCGCTTCAAGGCTCGCGCCGCAGCCGCACAGGCGCGCAAAGAACAGCTGGCAAACAAGGCGAAGAAAGCCCGAGCTGCCGCTGACAAGAAGGCTTCCGCCGAAGAATAGCAACTCAACAAAAAGAGACCTCTACCAGAGGTCTCTTTTTGTTACGGTGGCAGTGATACAATAAAGACAAGGACGCTCTATGCCGAAAATCAATCTCGACATCACGGAACTGAACGCCGAAAAGAACGAACTCGGTGATTTTTTGGCGACGCCCGATGCCTATAGTGACCCAAACTTCAGCGTAAAAAACAAACGGTTCGCGGAATTGGAGACGATTATCGAGCGAGTAGAGCTTCGTGACACGCTTGAACAACAGCTCCTTGAGGCAAAAGAATTAGCAAATGGCAGCGACGAGCTTGCTGAGCTAGCAAAGGCGGAAGTCGTCGAAACAGAGGAAAAGCTAGCGTCTCTTGAAGACGAGTTATTTGTCATGCTCGCCCCACGCGACCCGAACGACGACAAGAACGTCATTATAGAAATCCGCGCTGGCGCAGGCGGCGATGAAGCCAGTCTCTTTGCCGCTGAGCTCTATCGCATGTATCTTCGCTATTGCGAAGCACACGGACTCAAGACTGAACTTATCTCTGAGAGCGCCAATGATACTGGCGGCTACAAGGAAGTTATCTTCAAAGTCAGCGGCGACGCGCCATATTCCCGACTGAAATTCGAGAGTGGGGTCCACCGCGTCCAACGCATACCAGCCACCGAATCGCAGGGTCGTATCCACACCAGCACCGTCACCGTCGCTGTCCTGCCAGAAGCAGAGGAAGCCGACATAGAAATTAACCAGGCGGATCTCCGTATCGATATCTACCGAGCCAGCGGTCATGGCGGCCAGTCAGTCAACACGACGGATAGCGCCGTACGTATCACTCACCTGCCCTCAGGTTTGGTCGTGACGAACCAGGACGAAAAGTCACAGCTGAAAAACAAAGAAAAGGCCATGAGCGTCCTACGATCACGTTTATTGCAGCAGAAAATCGATGAAGAAAACGCTAAACTGGACGCCGAGCGCCGCGGTCTCATCGGTACCGGTGATCGCTCTGAAAAAATCCGCACCTATAACTTCCCGCAGGATCGTATCACCGATCATCGCATCGGCTACAACCGCAGTGCTATCCCCGCCGCTATGAACGGTCAGATTGACGACATAATTGACCATCTTCAAGCCTATGAACGAGAGCTTGCCGCCCAAAATGCCGACGTATGACCAGTGGCTTAGCGAAGCAACCGCTCTCCTAAAAAAGGCTGAGATCAATTCGGCCCGGCTCGACGCGGAGTTAATACTTGCGCATACCCTGCGAAAACCACGAACATACCTGCACGCACATAGCGACGAGTCACTGGACGGTAGGCAGGAAGACATAGCAAGTGCCCGCCTGAAATTACGGCTAAATCACACGCCAGTCGCCTATATTATTGGCCACAAGGAGTTTTATGGCCGACAATTCAAGACAACACCTGCGGCGTTAATCCCACGACCAGAATCGGAAGTAATCATCAGTTTACTTGGCGAATATCTTCCCAAGCATCCTCCTCTCATTCCAGAAAAGATAACGCTCGTTGATGTCGGCACGGGAAGCGGCTGTCTCGGAATTACCGCCAAACTAGAATGGCCAGAGCTCGACGTGACACTCATCGACATCAGCAAGCATGCCTTGAATCTGGCCAAGGAGAACGCCACCGCCCTCAACGCGGAGGTTCGTATTATGAAAAACGATCTGCTTCGTAATTTTGGCTCGACGGCCACTGTAATTATCGCTAACCTGCCTTATGTCGACCGAACCTGGGAGGTGTCCCCAGAGCTTCACGCCGAACCGGACGAAGCCCTGTACGCTTCTAAACGAGGTCTGGCACTGATTTATCGGTTACTCGAACAGGCTGTCTTATGGCTCGCGCCAAACGGTCACATCCTTCTCGAATCGGATCCCCGACAACAGCCCGACATCATCGCGCATGCAAAAGCTCTTGGCTACCAGCACGATAAAACAGAGGGGTTCGTGACGGTATTTAGTCGTCCGTAAGCGGCGTATACGCTGCAAGCGTGACAGTAATCGTCTTTTCTTTGCCATCCCGCAGGATCGTCAACTGAACCTGGTCACCGATGGTATATTCCGAAATCAAGCTGGATACGCTTCCTCGTTCACCCACTTCTCTGTTGCCAACTTTCGTGATGATATCTTTATCCTTGAAACCAGCCTTGTCAGCCGGACTGCCGCTAATCACGCCCGAACCGCTGTTTGACGTAATGTATGCGCCTCTTTTTACTGGCAATTTGTACTGTTTCGCTACCTCTGGCGTGATCGATATGTAGTTCACACCAAGATACGCACGCTGAACTTTACCTGTTTTCTGCAAGTTTTTGATAATACCCTTTGCCGAATTTATCGGAATCGAGAAACCAATCCCCTGCGCATCTTGAGCTACCGCCGTATTGATACCAATCACCTGCCCACTCAGGTTGACCAGAGGACCACCAGAGTTTCCGGGGTTGATCGCCGCGTCCGTTTGCAATAAGTCCGTCAAATTCTCAACCGAGTCGCCGTCTTGTGCTGATACCGGTCGCCCTGTACCGGATATAATACCGCTCGTGACCGTGTTCTGGTATTCACCAAGTGAATTGCCGATTGCGACGACCTTTTGTCCGATACGTACCGAACTGGAGTCACCCAAGACAGCCGGAGTAAGGTTATCTACGTTGTCCAGCTTGATAAATGCCAGATCATTTAGCGGATCGGTACCAAGTACCCGCGCGTTATCATAAACCGTCCCGTCGCTCGTAACGACTTGCAGACGGCTACTTCCTGATACAACATGCTTATTGGTCAGGATATATCCGTCGTTACTGATAATAATGCCGCTACCAGCGCCCCGTAGTGTTCGGGTACCGAAAAATGTTTCCGCTTGCCCCTTGGTAATAATCGAGACAACGCTTGGCCCGACCTTGCTAGCGACAGACGATATAGTCTCCTCGTCCTTACTGACGATAGCATTGCCATCCGCCACGGAACCACGATCAAGATGCGTGGCAGTATTCGCGAAATGTGATGCGACATAGCCACCACCAAGTCCTGCCGTAAAACACGCCGCGAGCAGTATTATGATAGCGGCAATGTATTTGCCCGCTTTCAAATTTCCACGACGGCTCACGACCGTATAGCTTGCTGGTGACTTTGGCGATGAATCTTTCTTGCCCTCGTTCATACTATCCCCACTCTATCTTTTTTATCTGATATTTCTCTTAGATGCTTCCAATGCTTGCCGAGTTGAAGAGTGTCAGTAGTACTATCATCACCCCGACTACAAGGAGTAATGGAAGAAGAATATCACCCGTCCTAATCTTTTCATGTGCCCTATACGACGAATAGACTCGTTCCGCCAAAAAGCTTATACCAAGCAACAACAGTGTTGCTTGTGGCAGCTGCACCATGCCTGCATACGGCAAGCTGTACGCGATTGTCCAGTGATATGTCAGCCAGCCTATCTCAGCGAATACAAACCCCCAAGCCAGGCTCAAGAACCGAGCGTCACTATCCGAGTGCGAGACCAATACATGCCGGGCACAAGAATAACCGATTACCCATAGGACAAGTACGACGAGTGATGATGGCCACTCGTATGAAAAGCTCTCGAGCGCCATACTACCAACAACCATAGCGACGGCCGCCTGAACCGCGACATAGCTCCTTTTTGACCGGGGCTTCAAGAGTAATAACCAACTGGCATACAGGACGCTGAGACCTATCTGTATAGCAAGGCTATTATCACCAGGTGTCTGACCGGCTAGATATATCAATAACACGACACCGACACTTACAATGATATCGACAACGTTCGCTTCGATATGTGCGAACCAATATCGTGGACGAACGGCCAGTATTCGCCACTTGCTGAGCAAGACAAGCGTAATCGCTAGCCATGGCGTTCCTGTCGATACTGTTAATATCAATACCGCTGTTGCCAATGCGATATTCAATAAGATATAAATTACTTCGCTTAACAGTGACCGTCGTCTAACAACCCGTAGAAGTTCCATAAACTATCTTAGTATAGCATGTTAATCTGATGTTGCTGGTTGGGGGCCGATGATGAGAACGAATTTTATCGATGAATCAACCTGCACGGGCGGCGTGCCTTTAGTGATTTTTACGTCGTAGCGCTGCTCTAGTTTAGCCGCGGTTCCGCCGTTGTTATCTGAACCGATACGATAGAGCGTATACTGTGGATAATCGCCGTCAGGCGCGTTGTCGATGGCTCCGATAGTATAGTTGTCCTCTTCCAGCTCATCCGCTTCCGACTGGGCAAGTCCCACTTCGCCCGATCCATTCAACACGGCAATCGGTGCTGCTTCCCGCACGACAGGATTAGGCGACAGCTTCTGTTTGATAAGCGCCCGGAGATCACTATAATCATATGTTCCTGCTGCAGGCACTACAACACTCTGACCATTCTCATTACCTGTGGTCATGATAGGGTCATCACCATCGATCAGGCTGATTGAATTGATACTATCGCTTGGGATATTCTGTGCCAAAGACACGAGCGTACGGAACTCCTTGGTCTCGAATGTGGTACGGAGATTGTTGCCGAGAGCATCGATAATCGCCGAGACTTTGCCGAAATCGGCCAGAACACCAGCACTGACCGCCTTCTCACGGAGCGCCTTCAGAATCTTTTGCTGGTTTTTCTCGCGATCAAAGTTCGACTGCGCTAATCCCCATGTTGGTACGGAGTCTCCACGTGCTTGAGCCAAATAGAGTACATGTTCGGCGTCGAGTTTTTGCGGCCCAGGACCATAGTCGATAAAGTGACCGCGCGGCGGACATCGTCGCAACTCCTCAGCACGCGACACTCTGTAGTCGCCCACACCACACTTCCAGTCGAAATTACTGTCCATAACGCTACCTGGCTCAATACCGGCTGGTACAGCGCCGTTGCCCTCTATGTTGATGGTAAGTGAGCCGCCAACGGCATTTACCATGTCGCGCATAACGGTATAGTTGACGTTAACACCGTATTGGATATTGAGGCCAAATATATCGCCAATAAAATTCGCCGACTTCGTCAATGCCTTCCTGTCAGCATCAATACCCTCCTTACCTTCATGGCTACAGCTGTAATAGACGTTGATTTTACCCTGATAACCCGATGCACAGGCGCGGCCATACTTTACATATAGGTCACGCGGGATACTGATCATATAGGCGTTTTTCTTGTGCTGATCAATGCTCAAAATCATCATCGAATCAGTCAGGTTAGCCCCATTATGACCAGGGTCATCCTCGGATGTACCGAGTATTAATATATTGCTGCGCCCATTCGCGTCTTGCTTGAGCGGCTGATTCTGGAAAATACCAAAAATACTTCCCTTGAACACATTACTGCTCGCGACAATCGTCTTGATACCGATATACGCGCCGACTCCAATAAGAATAATAAGGAGTGCAATCGCAATACGCTTGATCCACTTGCGCCGACGATGCGGTCTCTTCGGACTGTCCGGCCTCCGTCGTCTTTTCTTAGGCTTTTCCTGCTCCTCATCATCGTCAAGACCTCTCAGCGACGCGTCTATCTCTGACCGGCTGATGCTGCTTCGAGTTGGCTGCGGCTTGGATTGCGATTTGGGCTGCGGCTTTTCGACCTCTGGATTAGCCGATTGTTCACCACTAATAATCGCCGGGTTCTCTTCACCACCCAACACCCCTCCAACCCTCCGTGAGGGCCGACGGGGTACAAATCCGTCCATTGATGTTTGTCGTCTCGCCATAAATACTTCCTCTACTATACAGAACTTTGCCGCTTATGAATAGCGTTCTGGAGTATTCCGGAAAGTTCCGTTATAGTAGGTAGAAATGGAACAAACATTCGGTAAGCGCCACCCATGGGTGAAAGATTTTGCGGGTCTTCTCTTTTTCGTACTCGCTGTTATCCTCGGCACCGTCCTTATTAACACCTACGTTTTTCGAAGTTTCAATGTCGAAGGACCGAGCATGGAAAAGACACTTTACACCGGTGACCGTCTGATAGTTAACCGTTTGCCCGTTACTTGGGCACAACTACGAAATGAACCATACATTCCACCCAGGGGGGACATTATCGTCTTTAAGAATCCGCAATATACAGCCGGAAATCCCGATGAGTACATCGTAAAACGCGTTATTGCCTTCGCCGGTGAGCGTGTCGTGCTGAAGGATGGGCACTATACCGTCTACAACAAGGAGCATCCCAAAGGCTTCAACCCGGACGATGCTAACCACGGTGAGCCCGGCAGCCCTACGAGCGGCAGCTTCGACGGCGTAGTGCCAGACGGTACGTTATTCGTTAGTGGTGACCACCGCCAGGGGAACTATTCTTTCGACTCACGCAATGGTCTCGGGTATATCCCGCTCTACGATATTGTCGGTCCGGTCGGTTTACGAATCTTTCCATTTACCGGCATCCGGACGTTCTAGCTATCCTAGTAGTTTTGTAATACGTTCAAAGTCTTCGTCGTTTTTAAAACTAATGACAATTCGCCCCGCCCCTTTGGTATTTGAGCGAACCTGAACTTTCGTCGCGATACGTTTTTCCAACCGGTGAACCACCGTCTCATGATGCGGTGCCGTGACCACGCCAGACTTGGCGGGTTTTTTGGCTGTTTTCATGTCAACGATATACTGTTCGATTTTACGCGCACTCCATTCTTCACGAATAATTCGCGGGAGAATAGTCGTCACGACGTCAGGATCAAGATTGACCAACGGTCGGGCCTGACCCTCTGTTAGCTTGCCGTCTCGCAAGGCCTTTTTGACATCTTCTGACAAGCGTAGCAGACGCAATGTATTGCTGATAGCACTGACTGATTTACCCCCGACGCGCGCACCGATTTCTTCTAGCGACAGATTAAACTGATCGCGAAGCTTTAGATATACCGTAGCTGTTTCTAACACGTTCAGGTCACGGCGCTGAATGTTTTCAATCAGCGATAGCTCGAGCTTATGTTGGTCATTGAGAGTTCGTACCAATGCCGGAATTTTGTCGATCCCAGCACGGCCAGCAGCGCGAAAACGCCGTTCACCGGCAACAATCTCGTATTTGTCACCCACGGGAATCACTACGATTGGCTGAATAATACCGTGTTCTTTGATTGACTGCGCCAGTTCATCGAGCGCTTCGTCGTCAAACACTCGTCGCGGCTGGTCGGGATTAGTAACGATTTCGCTGAGCCTCAGGTTGCGCAGGTCACTCAATTTATCATCCTGAGCGGCCGTCGGGTCAAGTGACTCGTCGAGTAGTTCAGTCGGGATTAACGAATCGAAACCACGGCCTAGACCCATTTTTTTAGCCGACACGATCCATCACCTCCTTGGCGACGGCTTTATACGCGCGAGCGCCTTTGCTCCATTTGTCATACGCACCGATAGGTACGCCATGGCTCGGTGCTTCAGCCAGGCGGATATTGCGCGGTATGCTTGTAGTGAACACCTTGTCGGCAAAATGTTTTTTGATCTCGTCATGCACTTGATTGCTCAGCGTCGTTCGCGTATCCATCATCGTCGGGAGCACGCCCATAAGCTCGAGACCGGGGTTCATACCCTTCCTAACCAACTTCATCGTCTCAAGTAGCTGTCCAAGACCCTCCAGCGCATAAAATTCAGCTTGCACGGGTAGAAGCACGTGTTTCGCCGCGATCAAGCCGTTAACCGTCAGTAGACTCAAACTCGGCGGACTGTCAATGATAATAACGTCGTAATCATCGGCAACGGTATTCAATGCGGTTCGTAGGCGAGTAAATTTGTGTTGCAATGCAGCCATTTCCACCTCGGCATTAGCTAGGTGTGATGTCGTTGGTGCCAGTGACAGGTTCTTGTGCTCGGTCTTAATAACCGCTTGGGCGAGCGGCGTACTCTGTAGCAACACTTCGCTCATCGTTGTCTCAAGCTTCGTTTTATCGACGCCGAGTCCGCTGGTTGCGTTACCCTGCGGGTCGAGATCGACCAGCAATACTCTTTTGCCGGATTTTGCCAGATAGTACGCAATGTTAACCGCTGACGTCGTTTTACCAACGCCACCTTTTTGATTGGTTACGGCGATAACACTCGCCACTACTTAAGTCCCTCGCTCATTTGCCTCATTATACCATGAGCATATATAAAAATCCCACTCTGCAAAGCACGAGGCGTTAGCCGAGCTTTAACAGGTGGGAAACCTTTTCCAAATTCACTTCGGATGGGGTTGGGAAGACGGAGTCTTCCCTTTTATTTGATCGAGCTGATCTGAATCTGGCTATACTTTTGGCGATGGCCAGTCTCTTTGTGAACGCGTTTTTTCGCCTTGTAGCGGATCACGCGGATTTTGTCGCCTTTTACTTCAGCTTCGACAACTTTCGCGCTTACCTTTACGCCCTTTACTAGCGGCGTACCGAGGACGGTCTTGTCACCGTCGATCGTTAGGAGTGCATCAAGTGTGAGCTCTTTTGTTCCATCCGGGAGGCGGTCCACCAGGAGGGTCTCTTTTTCGGCGACAATATATTGCTTGCCACCAACCTTGACTACTGCTTTCATATGTTCCTCATATTATTAGTACAATCAATGATAAATTGTAACAGATACGGCGCTTCTTTACAAGGGTGACCACGACCCACAACAGCAATGCGCCAAGAGCACCGCAGCGCAGGTGCGTGGGTCGTAGCTACTGGCGGTTCACAATCAGTTGATTAGCGTGGAGCCAGCCATGGACATTGCCACAATCCAGATATTCGCCGACCGCGGGCACGACCGTAACAGTAACGTTCTCCAGTACTGCCTGACCGATCGGCTCGATGATATAGAACTCACCCGATACCTCTAACTGCGCATAGTTATAGATTCGCGTCAGCATATCGTAGTTCAATATATATTTGCTAATGTTAATCTGGTTGCTCGGCGCCTGCCCTACCGGGGGATGTTCGACAATACGCGCAAATGCGCCAGTATCGTCGTCAAAATCAATCACGCCATAACGAGTGACCTCTTCTGGCGCCACAGACGCGGAAAGGAGGCTATTGCCGCCTTCGGGCGTTGCCTCCATCAAGCGCGACAGTTCAGACGAACCGTCCGGATTGTAGACAAAATCATCACCGCCCAACACGGCCACCGATTCACCTTTTTTCAGATGAGGAAATACCAGTGCTACTGGTATGGCGGTGCCGTATTTGGCATTACTGTCCTGCTCAACGAAATGAAACGCGATGTTGTGCGGTGGTCGCGCCAGCTCAATCAAGTCTTGTTTGCGATTATATTCAAGAAAGTGATTTAGCCGCTCATTGTCCGAATAATATTGTTGCAGCTGCGTGCTGCCCCTGTTAACGACGAAGAATATTTCAGTAATACCAGCCTTGATACAGTCTCGTACGACATAGTCTACAATCGGTCGGTTACCGACAGGCAGCATACATTTGTCGATTGCTTTAGTGATAGGCAGTCGGCGCGTCCCCCAGCCAGCCACAGAGATGATTGCTTTAGTAACAGTACTCATATCTAAATACTATATTATCATGACTTACGCACTTGGATGCATCGCAAGGCACTGGCGAAGCACGGAACGAGCCGTACAAGAGGTACGGTGAAGTGAGTACTGGAGCCAGTAACGCAGCGGTGCGCCAAGAGCACTGCAGCGCAGCGGGCTGAGCCCGCTGACAGGCAGTGCGGTGCGTAGTCATGATTAGATTTGCCCGCCGGAATACAGACCGACTATTACGATTGCAAGGCTCGTCAGGCCGACAGCCTTGTATAACCCATGATGATATCGCCACGACCGCCGCATAGGTGCCGGTAGCTTACGTCGGTACGCATGTGCCGCGAGCGCGATCATTGCCGCGAAGAGCAGCAGCACAACCGATCCTAACATAGCAGGAGTAATTGATTGCAGCGCAACGCCAAACCGTGTCACCGGGCTGATACCGCCCGTTGGAGCCTCGGTCGTGACACCGGCCACGGCTGTCGCGGGTGTCGTATCTTTACTACCGTAAAGTGCGACGACGAGCGCCGTCGGCTTACCGTTCAACTGTCCGTCCACGACAGCGAACCCCACTTCCGAGTAGTGCGTATCTAGTATGTTCTGGCGGTGTTTTGGAGACGCCATCCATGCAGTCGTCACTGCGTCGGCACTCGCGAAGTTTTTAGCTAAATTTTCACCAGCATAGCTGTAATCATACCCCACCGCCTGAAACCAATGCCACGGGGTCGTGCCGTCTGGCGCGTTGTGCGCCCAGTATTGCTCGTCAAACATATTCTTCGCCTTGAGTGCGGCAGCCTTGGATAGTTCGCTACTGACCACGAGCGGCGGCAGATTATCCTTGGCGCGTTCGTCGTTCGTGTCGGCCAGCAATGCACTTGCCGAGATGTCCGCCCGATCACCTAATACTGACCCACTCGTAACAAAGTTGTATCCGGTCTGCAGCGCAATCACCGCGACAAGCATCGCCGTAATACCATATCGTCGGATCAAATGCGGCCGATACTGATTTGCCTTATGCGGAACCAGCGTCATTTTTACATGACGTTTGACGTGCTTTCGTAGCGACAGTGCTTTTCTCTTTTTGTGTGGTGTTTGTTTTTTCATATCGGCGCGTCTATTGTGCTTATACTATACTGAATATCTGTAAAAAAAGCGAGAGCCACTTGGACTCTCGCTATCTTGTTATGTACCTGTAACTATGCGTTTGCCTGGCGGCGACGGATTGCCGAAGCAATCAGTGCGATAAGCGCTGCGATAACAGCCAGGATTAACAGCCACCAGTACCATGCGAGGTTAAAGATGTTCCAACCTTTGTCGTCAGACTTCTGGGTCGACGCACCAAGGGTGTCACTATCTTTGTTGCTGTCATCACTCTTCTTCGTTGACGCGCCTAGGACGCCGGAATCATCACCGTCAGTCGTTGCGACATTCGTGAAGCCAGTGCCGGTAGTAGGCGTCTGAGCAACTGCGGTCGTAACCGTGTTATTCACAGGAGTAGCGGGCGTCTTATAGGTAAAGCTGAAAGTCTTTACCGTCTCGTTACCGAGTGCATCAGTAGTGGTCAGTGTAAACTCATACGTACCGTCCTTGTGAACAGTGAACGATGGCGTCTGAACGCTTGGATCAGAGATGCTGACATCAGTGTCAGGTACCGTTGTTGTCCATGCAAACGTTAACGGGCCGTTGCTATCGCTAGCGTCAACCGTTGGTGTAATAACGTTCGCAAGCGTCGTATAGCTAGAAACATCAACTGTTGGGCCGTTATTATCGACAGTGACAGTTACGGTCTTCATCGAGTTGCTGTCACGGTTATCTGCAGCATCACGTGCCGCAAGCTCAATCGTGTAGACACCGTCGGCGAAGCCAGTCGTGTCCCAGCTGTAATCTGCAACAGTAGCCGCGTTAACAGTGTGTGGACCAGCTACAACATGGTTGCTAGCATCCTTGACGACAAGGTAGTAATGGTCAGGGTTATTGTCCGAGACAGTTCCCGAGATAGTAACAGTACCGTGCACTAGGCTACTGTCAGATGGTGCGGTGATGTCAACGACGGGCGCGGTACTGTCAAATGTAACGCTTACTGACATTGGCTGCCCTACATTACCAGCCTTATCGACTGCGTAAACTGTGTATGTATATACGCCGTCTGAGCCACCAATGTTACCGCTAAAGTGAGTACTTAGACCTTTATCGTGATCCCCGTTCCTGTTTGTGTACACATAGTGGTCGATATTACTGTCACTGCCTGCCCACTGGACAGTTATGAAACGATCATTCGTGATGCCCCCAGATATATCACTGCCATTCTGCATGATTTTCAGGCTGTCAATTGTTGGAGCGGTGTTGTCGATAGTATAACCACGGAAGTACGAATCGGTTTTAGTACCGTCTGAGTTATTGCCAGCTAGATCTTTAAAGTTACCAACATCTAGCGTGTAACTGCCGTCGTCGAGCTTGGTTGTGTCGACGCTGAATGTGCCGCTACCGCTAGCTAGGTTAACTTTTTTGCCAAGCTGCTGGCTTCCGTCGTTGACGTTGTACAGATAGACCCAGATATTCTTGAGTGCATTTGCATCAAGGTGGGTATCAGTTACTTGAATATTGAAGGTGGTCTGACCGGCTAGCAGCTTAGCACCTGGCGTAACGCTAACTACTGGAGAATCATTATCAATAGTGTACGACTGGTAGTGTGTGCGACCAACTAGTGAGTTACCAGCTGCGTCTTTAGTCGTGTTTGGATTAACTTCGAGTCTCAGGTCGCCATTGCCACCAACATGCTCGACCTCAACATAGTATCGGCTTGAGTCTGGGTAGGAGCTGTCTTTTGTTACTTTAGTAATCGTACCGAATGCACCACCGCTAAGTTCGAAGCTATCTTTGCTTAGGCCGGGAATATCTTCGGAAAACTTCACGAGAAACTTGACGTTGTTGTGATTAGTTAGCTCAGGACTACCAAAGCGGTTTATGTAGTTAAGCGTTGGTGCAGTATTGTCTACAACCAGCGTTCCGAGTTGAGTGCCGTGGTTACCCTTGTAGACAGATTCGTTGCCTGCATTGTCTATGGCGCGGCCTTCAATCGTGTATACGCCATCATCAAGGTTATTGGTGTTTATGTCACCATACTGACTTGCCCAAACACTATTGTGATTAAGCATCCACAGAGTAGTGAGACTAGTCGTATCACGAACACTGACGACATCACCATCTACATTAATTAACTTGTAGTAAACACCTTTGTTGCCGACCCTTGGGCTAGGCACACCCGAACCTGCGCCATCATCTACGTTGAATTTAAGACTAACTAGGCCACGTACTGGATTTGTTAAATCGGTCATTAACGTGACGTTTGGTGCAGTATTGTCTGCAGTCAAAACTACCGAAGAATTATTCCAGTTATTGGCATTGTCGAAAACGTTAGCGCGGATATTGAACGTATCGCCGTCGTTTACACCTAGTTTGCTGGAAATCTCATCAACTTGAGTTTGCGTAAGCGTATATGTAAAGTTACCGTTAGTATTGTTCAACTGGCTAGGTGCAACCAGTAGTAGAATACTATCGCTGCCAGTAGCCTGTGTACTTCCTGCTGATACGTACAGGTGTAGCCGACCCACGCCGCTGGTAGCATCGTTATATGTACCGGTTACAGTAAACGGCTTGGTCGTGTTGACGTAATTTGTTGGACTAGTAATAGTAGCCGTCGGTGCCGTGTGGTCGTAATTCAATACAAATGTTACAGGATCTGTTACAGTGCCATTATCTTTGTTGTAGGCAACGACTGAATATGTATACGCACCGTCACCGTGGTTACCAAATTCAAATCCATTTTTCGTAAGCCAGGTATTGTGATATTTATTTGACTGTTTATCAGTAGAGCCGTCTGGACGAGTCACGGCAGTAACATATCGACTAGCAGAATAGCTGGTAGGTGCGTCCCAGTTAAGAACTAGGTCGCTGCCGCCTGGTTTCGATGTCCTATTGAGCCATTGACCATCTGATAAGTTCTTTGTATCGTACTTGAACTTCGCAGTCAGGTTGGTCACTGACGGAGACTTCACAAAGTATGCACGGTCACCGGTTCGGTTATTAGTAGCATCTAGTAGATGGTGTGTGTCGTCTATATGCGAATAGAGGTTAGGGTTATCAATCTCTACCGTACCAACGTTTACGTCATCAATGTAAACCACCGGTACTGCACCAGCTTCGTTAAAGCTATTTACTCCTGCAAGTTCCAGCCATGAACCGTCCTTATCTACATCAATTGCGTGCCAGCCGTTACCGCTAGTTTTCAGGTCACCCGCTACAACATGAGCTTGTTCGCCAACATTAAGACCGCTTTTACCAAAATTGGTAAGCTCTACTTTCCATACGCTTGCATCACCATTGGTGTGCCACGCGTTGATACCATGGATATTATTACCCACGCCATTAAGTCGAACATTTGTTATGGTCGCAGGAGCCTGTAGCTCAAATAGAGAGTTATTGTTGCCGTTAGTATTAAACTTAGCACTAATAACAGGACCGCTTTGATAGCCCTGACCTTGAATAGTTACCTCTTTGTCTACTACTATTTCGCTATGAATATTGAAGTTGCCCCGAAGCAAAATGGTGTCGCCATCGTTGGCTGCGGCAATCGCACCGCTAATAGTCGTACATTTTGGCGTAACTTCATTACGATCACAGTCACTATCATCAACGTAATATGAAGCGGCGTTAATCGTTTTACCTAACGGCACTGCATTTGCCACCTGGCTAGCTACTACGCCATACATAGGCTGAGCAATCATTGAAAAGATGGCTACTATAGCAACTACGTTGCGCTTCAGGTTCCATGAGCGTTTAAGACGCAGACCCGTAGTCTGATCAGCCTTCACTGCACGATTAAATATATTTCTCGCAATTCGCATACACACTCCCATTAGCCAACCTCAGTCTCCACCCTGCTGAAGGCTAATTTAAATTAGTTTCAAACTAAATTGAGTATACCATAAAATATTATGCTTGACAAGTAGCATAAATAATTTTCCCGTAGCCCTTCATTTGTCACCATAGTAGCCGGGGGGCGCGACGCAAGGCATTAGCGTAATAAGTGGATACATGTTAGTGTGGAGAGACTGTCATTAACAACAGGAGAATCATATGTTAGATCGAATTATCAACGAAGCAACAGGTGCAGTAACCGCTGCAGTCAACGGTGTTGACGACATCCTGGGTGCAGTAACTGGAACCGTCAAAAACCAGGTTATTAATGTTATCCAAGGGGGCGGCGAAGTTGCTGGCGCTGGCGTCGAGGCTATCGCTTCGGTTGCAAGCGGCGCAGTAAAAGGTGTTGGTACGGTCAGTAAATCGGTCACCGACGTGGCAACGAGTACCATGAGCGGCGTCGTCAACGGCGTGTCTGAGGTTGGCGGCGACGTTATCGGTGCCGTTGGTGGCGGAGCTGAGGGTATCGTGAAGGCTACTGCAGAAACTGGCGGTAGCGTCGGTGAAGCTGCTGTGGGTGCCGTTGAAGGTGCTATTAAAGCAGCCGGTGACGTTGGTGCCGATACTGCAGAAGCGGCACATGCAGCCGTCGGTGGTGCACTCAAGGCAGCAACAGATGTCGGTGGAGACGCTGTTTCAACCGTCCGTGACGCACTGCTCAGCACAGCAGCCCTGCCTCGCGACGTTATCGAATCCGCACTCAAGGGTAGCGGCAACGACAAAGACGGTAACGCCTAGTTGCTTGTTTTACGAAATAACCGCCCTACTTCGGGCGGTTATTTTTTGTCTGCAGACTGTCTATTCGGTCGTGGTTTAGCCCATAATAGTGTGCGATTTCATGCCAAAGTGTGCGCTTGATCTGTTCGAACAGTTCTGCTTCGTTACGGACAACGCGAAGAATCGAATGCTTGAAGAGTGTAATCTTGTCCGGCAGCACGAATGTATACCCTGCTCCGCGCTGCGTGAGCGGTATGCCCTCATACAATCCAAGCAATATCGAATTGTTCTCGCGTAGTTTCATCTTAACTATCTGTTCTTCCGTTGGCCAGTCGGCCATCACGACCGCTACGTTGTCGAGACCCTGAATATACTCCTGCGGTAACTCATCCATCGCGCGGGTAATCAAGGTGTCAAATTGTTCGTCGGTCAGATCATGCATCGCTATACTATATATAGTAAACTAGTCTTCACTAAAGGTAAACCAGTCGGGATCTTTTTCTATATCCTTAGCGATTGCACTCCAGTGCTCGGTCAAGTCCTCACCGGGGGTGTCGTCGAGCGTCTGAAAGGCATCGGCCTCATGCTGTTCGGCTACGATCTCGTCGCCTAGCCCGTCATCGAGGGGGTCTTGATCGTGAAATCCGATATGGTTTTGGTGAAATATTCTCATGTTTTGTGTTTAGCGGTTGTATATATATTATTAGCATAAGTTTCATAAAAAGTCAATCTGCTAAACTGGTGTTATGTTGGCGTTCAACCACATCCTGGCCGGATCAATTGTCGCGGTTATCACGCCCACCCCACTCATACCGATAACAGCATTCGTATCGCATTTTGTACTCGATCTGTTGCCACACGCCCACGGCGAAGAACCTCCGTATTCGCGGTTTTTGAAGATACAGATAGCCACGGACGCAGTCGTATCGTTGTTTGCCGTGGCATTTATCGTATGGCTCTTCCCCGACAACTGGCCCGTAATCGGAATGGGCGCCTTTTTTGGTCTGCTACCTGATTTTTTATGGCTTTTATGGCGCAAAGGACCAAAGTGGCTCGATAAGTTCCTGGACTTTGCTCATTGGATTCAATGGGGCGAACGACCCTATGGCTGGATATTTGATGCCTTTTACGCGTTAATGATGGTTATTACGCTCCACCTGCTTGCCAGCTAGGGTTTTGATACGTATGGATTGTCGCTAATATAAAACCGCCACGGCACATCTTTTCCTCGCGAAATGCCCACTCGAACCGTCTGCGTGATCATTCGCTGGGAAAGTTGTGACTGCGGGATGAGTTTCAACTCTCCTTCGCGCAGATTATGCCCATTCATCGCCTTGTCTATGCCCAGTGCCTGACACAGCTTCGCCGGACCATTCGTCGTCTCTACCCCCGTCTTTTCACGTCGTTTCTCAATTACATCGACGCCCTCGATAGGCTCAACAGCGCGGATGAGCACACCCGCCCCATGGCCTTTGCGCCCCGTGACGATGTTGGCGCAGTAGTGCATACCGTAGGTGAAGTACACGTACAGGTGACCATACTCGCCAAACATCACGCGCGTGCGCTCTGTCTCTCCCCTGTAGCTATGGCTAGCAATGTCAGACTGGTCGTACGCCTCCGTCTCGACAATTTTTACCCGTACCACTTGCCCATCGACGTGTCGCTCCAGTATACAGCCCAAAAGCCGCGGCGCAGCTTCGTATGATGGCGCGTTTAAGAAGTCAAATTCTTGTGGCGGCATTTGCTACTCTCCTGTTTTTGATGCAGCAAGTCGCTGCCTTATTCCCGGCATGAATTCACTCTCAAGCAATAGCTCAAGGGCTTTGAAGAGTGGTGTCGGTAGCGTATCAAAATCAACCCAACGTTGGGCCACGCATTTTTCCGGTTCCATAATCATCGGCTCTTCACTCTCCCAGTCGGCCATTGTCCATACTGTCAGACTATGAACACTTTCATCAAGCATCAGGTTGTTCGTCAAAGCGACATACCCGACATTTCTTATTTTCATACCAGTCTCTTCACCTATTTCGCGCACGGATGCACCTTCAAAGCTCTCGCCGTATTCTATCCAGCCACCTGGCACCGACCATGTACCTTCACCATGACTACCTTTGCGTTGTAGTACCAAAAACTTACCGTCACGTATGACGATAACGCCCACTCCGACCCCTGGGCGCTTTAAGCTTTCTTGAGGCATATACGTAGTTCGTAGTCTTCGATTTTAACTGTCGTGTCGTGGCCATCCTGGACATCGGCAAATTCCTGAGCCAATGTCTCTTCACCTATCGTTTTGGTATGTTCCTCGATAGCTTTTCGCAATTCTTCGTTGCCTGTTTTAAGGCTTAGATTTATGCGATCGTCGACGTTTAGCCCTGCAGCCTTGCGAGCCGACTGGACATGGCGGATGATTTCGCGCATCAGACCCTCGCGCTTGAGTTCTGGAGTGACGTTGAAGTCGAGAGCGAGCTCTTCTCCCTGAACAACTTTTTTAACATTTAGCTCTTCGGTTAGGATATCTTCGAAATTAACAGATGTGCCTAATGTTGGAACTGTCACGCTAGCCAGTGGCTGGCGGATCTTTATCCGTTCGGCGGCACGCAGGCTAAGCGCTTGGTTGACGTAGTCGCGAACAGTCGCCATTTCCCGAAGCACCTGCTCATCCACCGAATAGTTCGTCGGCCAGTCAAGCAGATGTACCGACTCGTTGTCGCCACCAAGTTTCTGATACAACTCCTCACTGAGGAATGGCGTAAACGGCGCCAAGATGACCGATAACTTTAGTAGGACATAATGCAGCGTGCGGTATGCTTCAGCTTTGTCCCCGTCATCATCACTCTTCCAGAAGCGGCGGCGCGAACGACGCACGAACCAGTTGGATGCGTCCTCTATAAACGGCATGAACTCGCTCATAGCAACTGGCAGATTGTAGTCGTCCATATGTTTGGTCACGTGCTCGTTTAGTTGATGTACTCGCGAGACAATCCATTTATCTAGTGGGTTGGTTAGCTTCTCTAAATCTACTTCGATCGGGAATGACTTCTTGGTTTCAGCGCGCAGCATGAACGCATCCGATGACGACGTATCGTACGGAAATGTGAAGTCATCGACTTCGGCGTACATGGTGAAAAAGTCGTACATATTCCAAATCATCGTGAGTTTGCGTGCAACATCGCCGACATCTTTATCGAGTAGCGAAAAGTCCTCACCGTTAAGTAACGGGCTGCCAATCAATAGGAAGCGCAGGCTGTCCGCGCTAAACTTGTCCATCAGCTCGTTCGGGTCGGTATAGTTGCCCAGACTCTTGCTCATCTTGCGACCATCATTACCTGCGAGTGTTCCTGTCGTTATGACGTTGCGGAACGCCTCGCTGCCGAACAGCGACGTATTAACCGCGTGTACGTAGTAGAACCATGCGCGAACCTGTCCGATATATTCCACGATGAAATCGCCCGGGAAATTCGCTTCGAACTTTTCCTTGTTTTCAAAAGGATAATGGAACTGTGCGAATGGCATACTGCCACTTTCGAACCAACCGTCCAAGACCTTTTCGATACGCGTGTAGTGTACGCCATCGATATCGAATTCGATATCATCGACCCATGGACGGTGGTAGTCATCGAGCTCTTTTCCGGAAAGCTCCTTTAGCTCCGCATACGAGCCGACAACTTTCACATGCTCGTTACCGTCGGCATCGGTACCCTTCCATACCGGCATCGCTGTCGCCCAGAACCGGTCGCGGCTCAAGTTCCAGTCGGGGGCCTGTTCGATATTCTTTGCAAACCTGCCGTGCTTCAAGTGTTCAGGGAACCAGTTGATATTCTCGTTCTTCTCCAGCATCAACGTTTTTGATCCGTTAATGTCAAAGAACCACGATGGAATCGCCCTATACATGATGCGTTGTTTACTGCGCGGATTGAACGGATATTCGTGCTGAATATACTCGATTTTCCAGACAATCCCCGCTTTATGGAGCGCCTTTGCGAGATCTTTGTTGCTGCTCCATACCTCAAGCGGCTCGGTCGCGTCTTTCCATGGCATCAAAGCATACAATTTTTGTGCAAAGTCATCGAAATAGTAGCCGTTATCATCGAGCGCATGAACAATAGGAATGTTATTTTCTTTGGCTAAAACAAAGTCTTCTTCACCGTACGCAGGAGCAATATGCACGATACCAGAGCCGTTGTCTGCTGTTACGTAATCGGCTGTCCATACTTTGTGCGCATTTTTACCCTGATCCATGTCTAGCAACGGCTCATACTCAAGCCCGACAAGATCACCGCCTTTAATATCATCGTGAACAATTTCAATTTCATGGTCTTTGAAGAGCTGCTCCACTCTTTCACTAGCGACAATCAGAAGTTCCTTAACCCCGTCTATCCTAAGTGCCGTATAGTTTAAGTCGTTATTGACTGCAAGCGCAGTGTTGCCTGGCAGTGTCCACGGCGTGGTCGTCCATGCGACCATATATACAGCATCCTTGGTCTCATATTTGTCGTTGGCGTATTTTTGACCTGCCTTCAGATGAAAACGTACGTAAACCGACGGATCGGTTACCGTTTGATATGCATCGTTATCCATCGTGACTTCGTTCTTAGACACCGGCGTCGCGAATTTGGTGTCATACATCAGGACCTTCTCCCCCTCGTAGATCTTGCCCTTTTCATATAGGGTCTTGAACGCCCACCAAACAGATTCCATGAAATCTTTGTCCATGGTTTTGTATGCGCCCTGAAAATCTACCCAGCGGCCAATACGATCGATAACATTCTCCCATGTCGCGCTGTTGGCAACCATGGAATCCCTGGCTTTGACGATATATTCCTCAAGGCTAATCTTAGTCCCGATATCACGACGGTCGGTAATACCAAGCTGTTTTTCGACGAAGTTTTCTGCTGGCAGGCCGTGACTATCCCAACCCCACACACGCTCGACATGCTTACCCTTCATGGTCCAGTAGCGAGGCACGGCGTCTTTGATGATACTACTCAGCAAGGTACCATGATGCGGTACACCGGTGATAAACGGCGGCCCGTCGTAAAATACATATGAATTCTCTACTGGTCGCTGCTCAACAGACTTCTCAAACGTTTTGTTTTCTTTCCAATACTGCACGAGTGCTTTTTCATACTCAAGCGCTCGTCGTCTAGTTCCTGATTTAAACTTCATTATTTGTCGCCTTTTCTTTCCATGACCATACAAGGTATCTTATCTGCAAACATTTTGATATCCTCACTTTTTTCCACAAAACCATACTTTCTATAAAATGCTTTAGCTCGTTCGTTATAACTAGCAACCTCTAGCGTAATAGGTTGCGTCATATCAGACCATGCAAGGGCTGCATCCATTAGTTGCTGGGCTAGACCGATGCCATGCTGTGATTTGTCGAGATACAGACCTTCTAGGTGCTGCTTACCGTCCAGATTCGACATATGCACCAGACCGATGATCCGTCCGTTCTTTGTTGCGATTCTATGGAAATGATCTGGATTATCAAAAACACCCTTAAAGTGCTCTACGGATTTCTCGATCCCTTCAGGGGTTAGCCAAGCACTGGTTCGCTCTTTGACCCACGCTTGCGATACGCCCATCTCCTCATTTGGGTAGGTATCATTCCAAGATTGTGCATGCATCTTACGCAACTCTTCGATATCCTCAAAGGTTGTTTTTCGAATCTCAAAATTATCTTGTAGTCTTTCCATCGAATCCTTTCAAGCAAAAATCACTTCTTTTGTCTGTCAGATCCCGTTTCGGGAGGTGCCATCTGACTTCCAAAAGAAGTGATTCTTTTAGCTCTTTGTTGTTCGCTTTGACGTAGCGTTCACGCCCGGTTCTACTTGGGAATTCCTTTCTTCCGGGGGCTTGCGGGTGATAGCCGCTCTTCGCTATCCGCTGACATGCGGAGGCGGACGCCTTAGGGGTATTATAGCGAAAAACCTCTATGCGAACAAGCTGTCACCGAATTTGGCAAACACGAGCGCAACGAGTAGCACGATCCAGGCAGCAACGATAAGCTTGTCGTAGTCCTTATCAAGAAAAACGTTAATCTTCTTATGCAGGTCCTTCTTGAGACTAAATGTGCCCTGTCGTAGATTGTAACGCGTCATCGTCGCAGAAAGCATAGTCATGCTAAATGTCACGACAAGACACCATGGACACAGTACTTGTATAGCGTAGACGCTGTTAAAGAACAGCCAGTAGGCAAACAACGTCCAAAATATAATGCCGACTTCTGCGCCGATCAAGAACCATCGCGGGAGCTTCACCCGTGAAAGCCCCAGAACCGCAATCGTAATGACAATCGGAAAGCCCATCAACCCAATGAACATATTCGGAAAGCCGAACACGCTCGCCTGCCATGTTTTCATGACCGTTCCGCAGTTAAGGACGATATTTAATGAACAACTAAGAATTGCATTCGGGTTTTTCAATAGAGTAAATTCATCAATCGCTAGTACAAAGGCCGCGATAAGCCCTGTCACGCCAAAAACCAACATTACTCCGAACAGCCATTTGTTCGACTTGTTTTCCAGCTTGGCGCTCCTAGCGAGCAATCTAGCTGACATAATAACTAACCTCATTTATGGTCGGCAGCGGTAATCCGCGCCACATATTGCGCAATTGTCCATCACTAGTAGTGGCGACAATCGTCGGATATTCAACCACATCATACAGACGGCAGATATCCGCGCCGCGCCGACTATCTGGGTCGATCTCTTCAAGTTGATGAGCAGTCAATCGTTCGAAATCATGTAAAAACTCCGTCACATCACGAGCATGCTCGCTGTTAGACTTGTGTATAATCATGACGCTCACTTTTTCTTTTTATCCTTGTGGTGGCGCGACGCCAAAATAGCTTTGGAAAACTCGTCTAATGTCTTGAATTCATAATACACACTGGCGAACCGCACATAAGCGACTTCATTCCTTGCAGCTAACTCATCGAGAACAAATTCGCCAATCGTATTCGAAGGAATTTCCATCTCACCAAGAGCATATAAATTATCTTCCACTTCGTTGACGATCTCTTCGATTTCTACGTCGCTAGCGAAAAATTTACCAACCGATCGACGAATAGCGGTTGCTAGTTTGTCTCTATCATAGAGTTCACGTGTACCGTTCTTCTTGATTACCGCCAAGTTTGGCTTTTCGATACGCTCGTACGTTGTAAATCGACGCCCATCGGGAGATTCACGACGACGACGAATAGTGACGCCATCGCCAACTTCTCGTGACTCGATAACGCGGCTGTCCCCGATATTAAGTGGAGCGCTCATTGTACCAATTCCTAAGACTCTTCGTCAGTTTTTTTGTTCTTTTTGCGACGGCGTAGGAACGCTGGAGTATCTGATTCGTCTTCCTCTTCGGGCGGTGAGTCCCAGATATTGTGCGTTGGCTCCTCGGCGAAACTTGCCTGAGGGTCATTCTTGTCGAGCTCGAGATCGACACTCTCGACAGTCTCGTCACTAACACCTCGAGCCTCAACTTCATGTACTCGATCTTCGCCAGGATTCAGTGAGACTTCTTGTTGATGAAAGAATTCACTATCAAAACCAGTTGCGATGACGGTGATAATCAGTTCGTCTTCCAGCTCAGGCTTCAGCGTGGCACCAAAGATAATGTTGGCATCCGGCGACACTGCGCTGGTAATGATTTCGGCAGCCTCCTGGATTTCGCTCATACTCATGTCATAACCACCGGTAACATTGAACAACACGCCCTTGGCGCCGTCGATCGATACTTCGATCAACGGTGACTCAATCGCCTGCTGAGCAGCCTGTGCTGCACGCTCGTCACCACTCGCGCGTCCAATACCCATCAGCGCGCTGCCAGCATTACTCATAACCGCCTTCACGTCAGCGAAGTCGAGGTTAATCAGACCATGCTCGGTAATCAACTCTGAGATACCCTGTACACCCTGGCGCAAAACATCATCGGCGATCTTAAATGTCTCAAGTAGTGGTGTACGGCGATCAATCGTTTGCAACAAGCGATCGTTTGGAATCGTAATCAGCGTATCAACTTGGCGACCGAGCTGGTTAATCGCCCAGTCGGCATTAATGCGGCGTTTTTCGCCTTCGAAACTGAATGGTTTTGTCGCTACACCGACCACCAGAATACCCATCTCACGAGCAACCTCAGCGACGATATAGCCAGCACCGCTACCCGTGCCGCCTCCGGCACCGATGGTAACGAACACCATGTCGGCGCCTTCAAGCGCCTTCTTAATTTCATCGCGTGATTCATTGGCGGCCGCTTCACCCACAGAAGGATCAGCTCCTGCGCCAAGACCACCGGTCGTCTCATGACCAAGATGGATTTTTACGTCAGCCTTGCTGTTATGGAGTGCCTGTGCATCCGTATTCATCGCGATGAACTGTACGCCGGTAAGTCCGGCATCTTTCATACGATTAACGGCGCTACCGCCGGCTCCGCCGACGCCTACAACTTTAATACTCGCAAATGTCTGAATTTCGCTTGGTGTTACTTCCGGCATAGCTACTCCTACGTCTTTATTACTCTTTAGTATACCATCGATGTCCGTAAATCAAGCCCACCTACGCTCGAAATCGTCCGAATAGTCGTTTCATAACGCCGCCGGCTTGCTGTGCGGCCAGCTTTGCCTTGCCGCCCCCATGGATATCACCTTGATGCTTTACACCCTCTGCGTCAATCAACATAAGTCCCGCAGCGGCAGCAAATTGTGGCTCGTCAAGATGCTCTGCGACGCCACCGAAACCGCTCGCAGTACCGATACGAACAGCCAACCCCAGTGATTCCTTCGTGTAGTCAACAATGTTTTTCAGCTTTGCACCACCGCCGGTGAGTACGATCCCACTTGGCAGCTTGGCGTGTCGACCAGCTTTTTTCAGCTCTTTGCTGACTGCGTCAAACATCTCCTCGAGCCTCGCTTCAATAATTTCATCGACTTCCGCTCGAGAAAATTCCAAGGTTTCCTTATTGTATTTAACGGTTACCTTTTCGCTTCCGGTCTGTGGCGTCGCCGAACCATGAGCCAGCTTTACCTCTTCGGCAATTTCCGGATCGGTCTTCAGTCCGATGGCTAGATCGTTGGTAATATTATTGCCACCGACGGCAATGATGCCTGTATACTGCAGATCGCCTTCTTCAAATATCGCAATACCCGTCGTTGCGCCGCCCATATCAATAACGGCAACGCCGTTTTCAAGCTGCTGCTCCGTAAGAACAGCTTTCGCCGCTGCAACCACGCTCGGAGTAATACCGCTTGGCGTCACTTTCGCCAGCTCAAGCGTACTGTGAAGCGTTGTCATCTGTGGAGCCATCGCCGAAATGACGTTGGCGTTGATTTCAAGTCGTGTGCCGGTCATGCCGACAGGATCCTTGATGTTGTCCTGTCCGTCCAAGCGATAACTATGAGGAACCACTTCGAGAATTTCCCTATTCGCTGGTACCTTTCCAACTGTCGCCACCTCTTCAAGCCTCGCAACATCGTCGGGGTCAACGACATGATCAAGCGCACCGACCGCAATCATTCCATCTGTCGTCGTACTTAAAATATGCGACCCATTTATACTCACGGTTGCGGCATTAACTTCGTATCCACTCATGCGCTCCGCTTCGCCAAGCGCATCATCAATCGCCTGCGCGGGCCCGTTCAAGTTCACGATCGACCCCTTGCGCATACCCGTGTTCTTTACTTCGCCAACTCCGACAATCGTCGGTGTGCCCGTCGTTGCATCCATATGACCTACCACGCAACGAACTGTAGTCGTGCCAATATCGATACCGACGGCATATCGAGAACTATCTTGCATGAATCGTATTATAACGATTTAATAGCCGTTTGAACAGACCATAAGGATTTTAGAGTTGCGTCAACACCTCGACGCCATCTTCGGTAATGAGTACCGTGTGTTCGAAATGTGCCGCGAGACTACCGTCGCGAGTCGATATCGTCCATTCATCATCAGAATCAGTGTGTATTCTTTCGCCGCCCAGCGTCGCCATAGGTTCGATAGCAACGGTATCGCCCGGTGTCAGCAGCACTCCGCTTCCTTTTCGGCCAAAGTTAGGCACATCGGGTGCCATGTGCATCTCAGTGCCAACGCCGTGCCCTACCAGCTCGCGAATAATACCCAGCTTTCCGTCAGACAATACTTTCTCAACCGCCGCGCCAATATCACCCGTATATGTCCCTGCACCTTTGATTGCATCGATTCCGGCGTACAAGCTGCGCTCAGTCACGTTTAACAGATGTTTCACTGCACCCGTTGGCTCTTCTCCGACAATCATCGTAAATGCGCTGTCGGTTTTCATTCCTTTGTATGTAATAACAAGATCGAACCCGACGACATCTCCCTTTTCGAACGCGTACTCAGACGGTACTCCATGAACAATTGCGTCATTCACACTGATACAAATCACACCAGGAAAGTCAGGTACTGGTTCTTTGTACGTTGCCGTGGCACCGTGGCGGACAATCTCTTTCGCGACCCATGCGTCAATCTCATGACCAGTCATGCCTACCTGCACATGCTGCTTTAAATCACGCAGAATAGTTCCGAGAATCTTGCCACATTCCCGCATAGCCTGGATTTGATCAGCAGTTTTCGGCGGCTGGCTCATTGCGCCAACCCGTGCGCCTGTAATTCTTCCATAATTCGGTCGTGAACTTGTCCGACCGTGCCGACACCATCAATATGAACGATATTGACGTTTTCTTCAGTCAAGTACGATAGAATCGGATACATCTCCGTACGATAAATTTTCAGGCGCTCATCTATGGCATCAGGAGTATCGTCTACGCGCCCACGTACTTCCAGTCGTTTCAGCAACTCGCTTTTTGGCACTTCAAGTACGATAACCAGCTTGATGTCACGTCCGTGATGCGTGCGCTTTTCGACGAGCCATTTAGCCTGGCCGATCTCACGAGGGTAGCCATCCAGAATAACATTATCGACTGACGACGAGCGTTTGATCGCATCGGTCATTAGTTCATTAACTTTTTGGGGATCGACTAGTTTGCCAGTCTGCATCTGCCGAATCAACTCGATATCACGCGTGTCACGCAGTAGCTGTCCAGCACTCAGCCAGCGCCAACCGTTCCGCGCCGCCAATAACTGTCCTTGAACGCTCTTACCTGCGCCAGCTGGTCCGAAAAATACGATCATTTACCCTCCTTAGTTCAATGTTTCTTTGACAATTCTTGCCAGGGTTGCGCCGTCGGCAGCGTTGCCGACTTCTTGCTTCACGGCACCAATTACCTTACCCATGGCCTGTGGACCACTAGCGCCAAGCTCAGCGATTTTTGCCGTGACGATCTCGCGTAGTTCATCCTCACCCATCTGCTCGGGTAAGTAGCGTGTCAGCACGTCTGCTTCCTTGCGCTCGGTTTCCGCTAGATCAGTGCGGCCGTTTTGCTCATAAATAGCGATGCTTTCGTTACGCTTCTTAACCTCGCGGGCGACAATCTTTTCGATCTCCTCGTCACCCAGACCTTCATCGCGCTTGTTCTGCTTGACCTCTTCGTCGAGAACCGCTGCTTTCAAGTTGCGCAACGTATCGCCCACAAAACGATCGCCGCTTAATAAAGCGGCTTTCATATCGTTTTGGATTGTATCCTTTAGTGCCATTGATTAGCGAATCCCCAGGCGCGCTTTAGCCAATTTTTCGGCCTTGCGTTCTTTGCGGATAATCGCTTTCTGGCGCCGTTCGGTTTTGCTGATATCCTTGCTGAATCGCATCGATGATTTTGCTTCAGCCAGAACACCGCTCTGCAAAACTTTGCGGTTGAAGCGACGGATAATATTCTCGTTCGCTTCCTTCTCGTCTTTACGTGTAACTTGTACCATATCGTTTTGTATTGTAACAGATACAGACCCCAACTGCAATAGTATGGATCACAGCTCAAGCTCTCTCAAGTCTCAGCAGCTGGCCCTCTATGTTTCTTCTTCCTTGCCATTCGTTAATCATGGGTCGATACCATATAGTTACTCGCTCACCCGTCTCGACGAAGAAATGCTCTGGCGCATTGAACGCAATAACGTAGAACATTCCGCCGTCAATATCCTTTAGCCCAAGCTTTACGTGCTGCTCCTCGGCACCCAGCCGTTTTCTATAAAAAACCCTCAAATTTTGCGTGCTCAGTATTGGTTCCGAATTACCATTGCCGAACGGCTCAAGGGCTGAGATATCATCAACTAGCTCCTCCGTCACGTTCACCAGCGTCGCAACAGCATCTTCGCTGGGCAAGAGGTAGAGTTCTTGGTTGAACAATTTTTGTGTTCGATAAAATTTGTTGACCCTCTCTCTGAAAGCAGCGATGTTCTTTGTGGGCAACGTAACGCCCGCGGCGAACTTGTGCCCACCGCCCTTCGTGACTAGGTCGTCTGCTGCACGTATGGCATCGGCTGCGCTAAAATCGCCGTAACTCCGCGCCGAGCCTTTCGCCTCGTCACCCATTTCTTCCAGCACGAACGTTGGTTTCTTGTACCTCTCCAACAACTTTGCTGCTACGATTCCGATGATTCCATGATTCCACCCGGATCCACTCACAACCAATACCTTGTCGTCCTTTAGTTTCTCTGCTTGTGCGATCGCCTCGTTAATAATCTTTTGCTGCTCTTTTTTTCTCGATGTATTAAATACATCGAGTTTTTGCGCCAAGTCCAATGCGACTGCCGAATCCCGTGTCCGTAATAAGTCTAACGTGTATTGTGCCGTTTCCAATCTTCCCGAGGCATTCATGCGTGGTCCAAGCGCGAAACCTAGCGCTCTTGCGTTAACTTTAACAGGGGTAACATCTGCGACCGCCATGAGTGCTTTCAAACCAGGCCGGTGTGCTTTTGCGAGTACTTTCAAACCCCAATACACATTCGCGCGATTTTCATTTGTTACATTTACAACGTCGCAGACTGTTCCTAGTGCAACCAGGTCCAACAACCACTTCTCGTGCCCGTCTTTCAGACCATCTAGTCTCGTCTGTAATGCCTGCACTAATTTGAAGGCCACGCCGACACCCGCTAGATCCAAAAATGGATATATTTTTCCGGTCATCTTTGACCCGCTCTTTAGGATATAGTCGTCGTATTCATCCGGATAGTCTGCTAAAAGGCGTTTCGGATTTATTACCGCCACGGCAGGAGGTTGTACCGGTGCGACGTTGTGATGATCGGTGACAATCACATCAACCCCCAGCTCATTCGCTCGAATAATCTCCTTTTCGCTAAGGCTACCGCAATCAACCGTAATCATCAGCTGCGCCCCGTTCTTCGCGATCTTTTCGACAGCATCCACCGTCAGCCCATACCCCTCGACAAATCGGTTGGGAATAAACGCGTCGACATGCTCGAATCCGAACTTACCAAGCGCATCCAGAAGGAGCGTCGTCGCCGTCAGCCCATCGATATCGTAATCGCCATAAATCGTAATGCGTTGTTGTTTTTTGTGCGCTTCTACAAGGCGATCGACCGCCGCTTTCATGTCCGGAAGCAAGAAAGGGTCGTGCTTCGCATCGTAACTTGGGTTTAAAAATGCGTCGAGCTTATGACCAGTTAGGCCGCGCGACGCAAGTATCTCCTCAAAAAGACTCATCTACTAAATGTCAGCTGATGTCCGGCGTGGCCGTGCTGATTGTTGTTGTGATTTTATCACGATACTCTGAAGTTCTTTAAAGATAACAAACTGTTTATTCGTCGAATAAATCTTCGTATTGCCCTGCTTCTCACTTGTCAGAAAGCCGACCTTTTCAAGCCGCTTCAATTCACGTTGTATATTGCCCGGGTCCTCTTTAATAAGCTTCGCCAACCCACGTACATGTGTTCGGAAATCGGGATATTTTGCGTAGACAACTACGATTTTTCGCCGCACTCTCGATGTAATAAAAACGTCTAGCATACTCTCCCTTTTTATTCTGCCAACAGTCCCTTTTGTTACTCTCTATCTTACACTTTCTTACAACAGTGTACAAGTGTATTTTCAAAATTCAGCGCCAATTTAACACTATTTGATTGATTTTCGCTATTGTTTCTTCGTGCGAGGGCAAATCGTTCCTGTCGTAGTAGTGATTCGTGTCCAGGTAATTGGATTTTACGTCGATAATATGTAGCTCGTCGGCAATCATATGAACCTTATCGACCATCTCTACACTGGCGATTGGCGCTGCTATTACCAGCCGCTGAATACGCACAGGCTTCAAGAAGTCCATAGCAACATCCAGAATCGTAATGTCGTTGAGACCATCGCTTATCAATATAAGCGTATGATCCTGCAGCAGCTCTCGATCGATGATTCCACCGTCACCGATTAATCGGTTAATCTTATGGAACGCCTGTCGCTTCTGCTCTTCGAAATAGCCATGAAACTCCGTCATGTACTCGCCAACCTCGCTAGCAGCAAGACCACTGTTTGACGTAAAGTCGCCCGTCTGCGAAACTGCCCCGAAACTCTGACCCTCACCTGGTACATCAATATTTTCAGACACCAGCAGCGTCAAGATACAGTGTAGACGCTCAGCCACTGGTTCGCCCACCGCCACGCCACCGTCTCCTAACGCAACGACGGCAACGTTTTCGTACCGATATTTATCAAATAATTCCCGAGCCAGTTGCTCACCCGCCTCAGCCCGACTATGGAAATACATCATATGTAGTAAAGTATAATGGATTGCATGCACTATTACGAGGTGGCACCGACACAAATAATACGCTCAGACAGCTCAGTCTTTACCTATGCCTCGGAAACGCCGCTAAAAGTAGGACATGTTGTCATTATTGAGATCGGCCGCAAACAATTGGTCGGCGTTGTTATCCGTAAAGTACCGAAACCTGACTACAAAACCAAGCTAGTCACTTCCGTTGTCGAAGCGACTGCGCTCCCGCAGGCATTAGTCAACCTTGCCGGGTGGCTCAGTAGTTACTACGCGACACATACGGCACTCGTCCTTCAGTCGTTGTTACCGCGCGGCCTCCAGAAAAACCGTCGGCAACGGCAGGCTCAAACGTCTGCTGTCCTCCGTAAACGAACAAAGATTGTACTCAATAACGAACAGCTCAATGCGCTGGATCAAATACGGAAGGCGACGCCCGGCACTATCCTGCTTCACGGTATTACTGGCTCGGGCAAAACTGCCGTCTATATTGAATCGGCGAAACAAGTTCTAGAAGCTGGAAAGTCGATCATTGTACTCGTACCCGAAATCGCCCTAACACCACAAGTCGTTGACGAATTCGCTGCACATTTTGGTGATGTCATACTGACACACTCACGCCAAACCGAAGCCGAACGCCACCTGTGCTGGCATGACGCGCTCGTCAGCGAAAAACCACGCGTCGTTATCGGCCCCCGATCCGCACTGTTTCTTCCGCTGCGAGAGGTCGGAATGATTATTATTGATGAGGCACACGAGCCCAGCTTCAAGCAAGAACAATCGCCTCGCTACTCTGCCCTACGGGCTGCCAGCGTCTTAGCAAAACACCATTCGGCAAAATTAATCCTCGGTAGCGCCACTCCTTCCACTAGTGATTATTATCTCGCGAAAGGATCTACGCGCCCTATTATTGAAATGAATCAGACAGCACGTCCATCGACCGCTCCCGACATAGCCTTGGTAGATATGACCGAACGACAAAACTTCCGCCGGCATCGGTTTTTGTCAGACACCTTACTTACACGACTTGAGGAGACCTTTACCGCCGGTAAACAAGCGCTTATATTCCACAATCGTCGCGGCAGCGCTCCTATAACACTCTGTGAAAGCTGTGGTTGGCAAGCAACCTGTCCGCGCTGTTTTGTTCCGCTGACGCTCCATACAGATCATCATGAGCTTCGGTGCCACATATGCGGCATCACCGATAAGGTACCGACGAGTTGCCCTGCATGCCACCATGCCAATATTACCCACAAGGGTATCGGTACTAAGCTGATTGAGAGTGAACTGACTAAGTTATTTCCGAACATTACCATCGGACGATTTGATGGCGATAGTGATAGCAACCAAACACTCGACGCACGATATAAAGAACTATACGACGGGACAGTAAGCCTGATTATTGGAACCCAGATCGTCGCCAAGGGGCTAGACTTGCCCCACCTACGTACCGTCGGTGTTATTCAAGCAGACGCGGGTCTCAGCCTCCCTGATTTTGGTTCTTCGGAGCGTACATTCCAGCTACTCGCGCAAGTTGTCGGTCGAGTAGGTCGCAGCAGCCACTCGACATCAGTCATAGTTCAGAGTTATCAACCCGCTCATCCGGCCATCACTGATGGATTGTCCCAAAACTATGCTGCATTTTATGAAAAAGTGATGTCCGACCGAAGGCGTGCCAACTTTCCGCCCTTCACATTCCTCCTCAAACTCACCTGTGTCTACAAGACGGAAGCGGCCGCCGTACGCAATGCACAATCACTCGCCAATACACTCCGCCGGCGAATGGGTAGTGACGTCGAAATACTTGGTCCAGCCCCCGCGTTCTACGAACGGCAACGCGATACTTATCGTTGGCAATTGATACTCAAATCGAAAAAACGCTCCACCCTTGTCGAAGCACTTCAGCTTCTTCCTGCCAGCCACTGGCAATTCGAGCTTGACCCTATCAGCCTACTCTAGTAAATCTCTGTTATACTGGTAACAATTAATGAAAAAAGAAGATATTATTACTCTACCAAACGCTCACTTGCGGCAAAAGTCCCGCAAAGTTACCGTTGTCACCGATGATATCCGAGCATTGGCCGATGATATGACGAGCGCAGCTATCGATTGGGAGGATTCACGTCCACACGAAATCAGCGCCGCTCTGGCCGCCGTCCAGATAGACAGGCTCGACCGCGTCGTTATCGTGAGAAGTGATTTTGAGCACAAAGAAAATCGAGACTTCACTGTTCTTGTGAACCCGGAAATAGTTAAGTACGAGGGGGAGATAGCTACAGACTACGAAGGTTGTTTGAGTGTCAAGGATATCTACGGCAAAGTCCCTCGTCACACCAAAATCCGCGTAAAGGCATTAAGTATCGATGGAACTCCTATACGATTCAAGGCGGATGGGTTCCTCGCCAGGGTCATTCAGCATGAAATTGATCACACGAAAGGTATCGTCTTTATTGATCATATCCGTGATGACAAAGACGCATTTTATGAGCTAGACTCTGAGGGTGAGCTACGGCCGCTCGATTACGAAACGCATATAGCCGGTAGCGATCTGTTCGATGAATAAGATTATTTTTTTCGGGACTGAAGATTTTAGCCTCATCACGCTAAAAGCTCTCGTCGAGGCAGATTTCCCCGTAGTCGCTGTCGTCACGAAACCGGATACGCCAAGAGGGCGTGGTCACGTTGCTACTCCACCGGCCGTAAAATCATTTGCCCTAAAGCATAACATTGCCGTATGGCAGCCACAACGGCTTACCGATATCACTAATGACATAGCCAAGTTCGATAAGCCGCTTGGTGTATTAGTAAGTTTCGGAAAAATCATTCCTCAATCTATAATCGATCTCTTTACCCCTGGTATTATAAACGTGCATCCGTCCCTACTACCAAAGTACCGGGGACCCTCCCCAATCGAGGCTGCCATATTAAATGGCGACAAGGAGACCGCCGTCAGCATTATGCAACTCTCTGCCGCTATGGATGCGGGCCCAGTATATGGCTACGCACCGCTTGAGCTTACGGGTACCGAAGGTCGTAGTGAGCTCTATGACAAACTCGGCGAATTGGGCGCACAAACATTACTCCGGCTGCTACCGCTCATTATCGATGGAAAGGTGGTTGGACTGCCCCAAGACGACAACCAAGCCAGCTACTGCCAGCTTATCACCAAGTCCGACGGTGTTATTGATTGGAATAAGCCCGCCGTGCGGATCGAGAGAGAAATCCGCGCATATGCGGGCTGGCCGCAAAGCCGAACCATGCTCGGCTCGACCGATGTGATCGTGACCCGGGCGAGTATCATTACTATGGACTCCTCCACCCCCGGTAAATTACGCATCGAAAAGGATCGCCTATTTGTCGGCACCGCTCAAGATTGGCTCGAAATCCAGAAGCTCAAACCACTAGGCAAAAAAGAAATGCCGGTTGCGGCATTTCTTGCTGGATACGGTAGTTCGTTAGGTGTCTAAGCAGCAGGCGGCTGCTGAGCACCGGAATCAGAGCCAAGGATAGTGTCCCTATTGGCTACAATCTCTGACTTCAATTCGTCGAGAACCTTTTTCACGACATCGCGATAATCAGGCCGGTTCACCTCGAGCCACTTCGTCGCAACATATTCAGACTTCAGGTTCGGATCTGCCGGGTCTAAACGTAGTGCCTGTTGCATCCGCTTAAAAATCTCGTCTGTTGTGTAGTCTTGAACGTGAGTAGCAAGCCAATTATCAATCACGCCCTGGTCTTTATCAATAATTTTCTCGAATTCTTCCAGCTGTTGGTCGCTAAGACCGTCGGACAATCTTGTGCCCACTCTTAACTCTAATTCTTCGTATATATGCTGTAAAAATGCCTGTTTTTGGTCATCGGGCATATCATTGAGTCCGATATCGGCAAGAAATTTATCGTCTAGTTGAAACATTATATCTCCTTACCCCCAGTATACACTAAGGTAGCGGTTATCGTTCAAGACAGCGTGCGTTTTATGAGCTCGCGGGTAAAGAACTCGAGCGTATCGCCTTCTTCCAAGAGAAGTTTTTTGTCAGTCTTCAGGCTTAGTCCGCACATTTCTCCCTCGAATACCTCTTTTGCATCCGATTGTTCACGTTGCACAGTGGCAACTTCAACTTCTGCAAGCTGTTCATCGCCACGCTTTACACGAACCAAGAGACCTGGCGCAACCTTACCGCTCGTGACTTCACCGCCCGCAATAACAGAATCTTTCAGCGTACGGAAGACACCCTTCACCGTGAGGGTACCCACCTCTGTCTCTGCTACTTCCGGAGCAAGCATTTGCTCCATAGAATGCCGAACGTCATCGAGTAGTTCATAAATTACCTTAAATATCCGTACTTGCGCCTTATCGCGAACCGCCAACCGTTTTACAGCCGGAGGAAGATCTACATTAAACCCGTAAATAATCGTATCGTCTCCTGCTGCGAGGCGGATATCGTTCTCGGATATATTCCCTACCCCGCTGCCGATAATACGCACCGTGACTTCACCACCCGCATCAAGAAGCCGGAGACTATCGACAACAGAGGTGAGCGAGCCCTGAACGTCGGCTTTCACGATTACCTTCAATTCCTGTGACTCTCTTTTTTGCGTCATCATTTTCAGCAGATCCGCTCCTGTCACATTCGTACTCGCCGCCGCGCGCTCGCGCTCGATACGAGCTTTCTCGGTCGAGTGACGAGCTTCTTTTTCACTTTTTACTATCGTAAATTCATCACCGAACTGAGGTAGTTCCTTGAAACCGGTAACTGTTACAGGGGTCGATGGACCCGCCTTTTTCAGTTGCGTGCCTCGAAAATCAAGTAGCGTGCGAATCTTGCCGTATGCCGTTCCGGCCACCAAGAAGTGACCCGGCTTTAATTCACCCTGTTCAATAAGCAGCCCGACAACAGGACCGCGACCTTGCTCCATGTGCGATTCAATAACCAACCCTTCGGCGGGAACGTCAATGTCAGCCTTTAACTCCTCCAGGTCGGCAACCAGTAGTACCATATCCAGTAATTTGTCGATGTTTTGACCCGTTTTGGCGCTTACTTCTACCATGACCGTGTCGCCGCCCCACTCTTCCGGATTCATATCGTACTCTGTCGCTAGTTGCGTCTTCACCAACTGCGGATTGGCAGTTTCCTTGTCGATTTTATTAATCGCAACGACCATTTTCGCATTGGCGCTCCGTGCGAATCGGATTGCTTCGACCGTTTGCGGTTTTACCCCGTCATCAGCAGCGACGACAATGACAACAACATCCGTCAAAGCCGCGCCGTGCTGCCTTAGTGCTGCAAAGGCTTCGTGTCCAGGGGTATCAAGCAACGTAATCGTGCGATTGTTGCGTGCTGTTTGATAAGCACTGATATGTTGCGTAATTCCGCCAGCTTCGCCTTCGGTAGTCTTTGTATCAAGAATAGCGTCAAGCAACGTCGTCTTTCCATGATCAACATGCCCCATAACCGCTACGATTGGAGGTCGATCGACAGCATCAACCGACAGTTCATGCGTTTTTCGACTAACCGTGGCTTGTGCTTCTCTTTTTTGAATCTCTACGTCAAGACCCAGCTCATCAACAATAATCTGAGCCGTTTCATAGTCAATCCGTTGGTTGATTGTGGCAACGACGCCGTTTTTGAACAACTCGCCGATTAGCGTCGTTACTGCGATATTGAGCGTCTCTGCAAGCTCGCCCACAGTGATTGATTCGGCAATGACTATCACTTTCTCTGCCATGAAAAACGCTCCTTTCCATATCTGTTATTCGTTGTTATTTTATCATCAAATGTTGTTAACTTAACATCTAGTAACTTGTTACTTCTTTTTACTCAAACTGAGTGAAATCTTGCGACTTTCTTTTTCGATATCCAGGATAACAAACTTCTTTCGGTCGTTCAAAGTGAACACTTTTTCTGGATCGGCGTTTTCGCCTTCGCCCAGCTCACTAACGTGAACAAGTGCCTCGACAGCCGGACTGATTTGGACAAACGCACCGAACGGTGTAATACGCGTTACCGTGCCCTCGACAGTCTCACCGGCCTTGAATTTTTCTACTTCGTCCAACCATGGATCTTGTGTCAGCTGCTTGATCGAAAGACTCAAGCGATCCTTGTCGATAGAGATGATCTTCGCCTCGACGGTTTCACCGACTTTAACGTAATCACCGGGGTTGCTTACGCGCTCCCAGCTAATCTCACTGATGTGGATCAGACCTTCGATACCGTCGACATTTACGAATGCACCGTAGTCTACGACACCCGTGACAACACCCTTGACAGTGTCACCTATCTTGAGACTTTCAAACCGCTTCGCCAAGCCATCTTTAACGGCTTCTTTCTCGCTAAAGATCAGCTTGTTTGCCTTGCGGTCGCTATCAAGAATCCGTACCTTTAGAGGATTATTGATGAGGCCATTCAGACGTTGCAAAATCTCATCCTTGTCGCTCGAGCCAACCCGTGGGTAGTGCTCTGCGCTCAGCTGTGATACGGGCAGGAAGCCGCGCACACCTTCATACTCTACAAGCATACCACCTCGGTTAGCATCATATGGCACAACCTCGATAATATCTCCTGCTTCTTGCCTTATTGCCACCTCTTCCCAGCCACGATCCTTAGCAGCCTTACGGAGACTGAGCAGTGAATAGCCGTTATCGAGCTCTAGGTCGACAACGCTTGCCGTTACTTCGTCGCCCTCATTCAGAGCACGAGAAAAGCCCACTTCTCGTCGAGGAACAAACCCTACTCCCTGGGCACCAAGATCAATCAAGACCTCGTGTTTGCGTAGTGAAAGTACCTTACCGGTGATGATTTCACCCACTGTTAGTTGTTTGACACTTGCGTCCGCCTGCGCGAGCAAGTCGTCCATAGTTATACTGGCATTAGCCATAGATTCTTGTATGAGGCTCAGAGTGCCTCATAAACTCCTTCCTAAAATATATTTCTGAGGCAACCACTAAGATACCTCAAGATTGTCTCTATTGTAACACTAGTAGAGGGTTTCGTCTACCTGCGGTTGAAGTTGGTGTACGCTTTGCGTGATTGTACGTATGCGATCGTCGTACCGAAGAGAACGGCGAACATAGTTCCCGCCGGGATAATATCACTCGGGCCGGTATCGGGTATGGTGGCGGCGCCTGGCACCGGTGACGGTGCAGCGCTCTTAGACGGAGTCTGTTTCGGCGTTGAAGACGGACTCGTCTTCGCAGGAGTCTTCTCGGGCTTTTTATCAGATGTGGAGGACGGCTCAGCAGGCTTATGAGTCGTTGCCGGACTATCGGGCGGAGTGTCGTTACTCCGCTTCTGCAATACGTAAATACCGCCCGCCACCAGGCCGACAAGAACTACTCCGACAAGCAAAAAAGAGACCACCGACCCACTCTGCCTTGTTTGCATCTGGTTATAAGCCACTGCTCTCTCCCTTTGTTTCACTTATTATACAGGCGTTTTGTAGAGTAGGCAACTACTACTCCGCTCCTTGGCAATCATGCTACACTAGAAGCATGATTGTAGCGGTCGATACAGGGGGAACAAAAACACTAGTAACATTGTTTTCGCGTGACGGCATTGCCGGCAAGAAAATCAAGTTTCCAACACCCAAAAAAGAGGCGGACTACGTAGAGACCTTGCGAAACACGCTCCGTACGAACTACGGAGGGCAACGTATTGAAGCAATCGTTGTCGCCATGCCCGGCATTACCCGTGGTGGAGTCGCTGTATGGTGCAACCGACTGAAGTGGAAAAACTTCGATGTCGCCGCAGCTCTGAAGGGCGTACTAGGGTCGACCCCTATCTTCGTGGAGAATGATGCAAACCTGGCCGGTCTTGCCGAGACACGATCCCGCTCTCCGATGCCCGCGTCATCGCTTTATGTCACTATTAGCACCGGAATAGGGACAGGTATAACAACGAACGGTAAAATAGACCCCGGACTACGCCTTAGCGAGGGTGGACGCATGCTAGTGGAGTTCGATGGAGCGGTTCGAGAATGGGAATCATTTGCCAGTGGGCTGGCTATTTACGAACACTACGACAGCTATGCCCGTGATATTACCAGTGAAAAAACGTGGAATGAAATCGCCGACCGTATAAGCCGCGGATTTTTGGCTGCCATCCCCCTCCTTCAGACCGATATCATCATTATCGGTGGAAGTATCGGTACTTATTTCGAAAACTACTCCAAACAACTCAAGTCGACCCTTCAAAAGCGTCTCCCGCCACATATTCCTTGCCCCCCTATTCAAGCGGCAAAACACCCCGAAGAAGCTGTAATTTATGGTTGCTACTACTATGGCGTCGATGCACTCGATAATTAATCAGTTACAAACTGATTTTCCTCAGTTTCGTTTTGAACCAGCTGCGGAATTTTGGTGGTCAGCAGCTGCCAATACTGTATATATCGACCCCAAGGCGGATCATAGCGGGGCCTTTGCTCTTCACGAACTCAGTCATGCACTACTTGGCCATAAGGGCTATGAGAGGGATATTGAACTCTTGAAGCTTGAACGCAACGCCTGGGAGTATGCAATCCGCGAGCTCGCTCCTCGTTATAACGTCACTGTCAACGAGGATATACTTCAGGATAACCTAGATACATACCGCCAGTGGCTTTACGCGCGTAGCATGTGCCCTGAATGCGAAACCACCGGTATACAGGCAAGAAGTAGGCTTTATCGATGTGTTGCCTGTGGTCACGAGTGGCGCGTTAATGACGCCCGCCTGTGCGCGCTACGGAGGTATTCCCTCCAAACAAAATAACCCCTTTGAAGGGGTTATTTTGTTACTCAGATAACTTATGCAGACTTTTGTGCAACCGTTTTCTTCGTACGACGGCTAATCATACCGCCCTTGCGGCCAGCAACGCGAGCCAGTTCAGGGTTAGCAGCAAAACCACCAGTGTGTCCTGCGCGACCACCCTTGGCACCGATTTTTGCGTAAAAATCAGAGCCGTGTTTAGTTTTGTTAGTTGCAGCAGCTTTCATGCCGCCAGCTTTGGTTCCTGCCATTGCAAGTCTCCTTTATTATGAAAAGCCCGCCTACAACAGTAGTCGAGCCCTCCGTTACCTCACATATGCTATGTGTACATATTAATGTTAGCATAGCATAGCCTTTTTGTCAATATTTACAATGAGCATTTTCATTATAATGCCTATGTTGCATTTATTCGTCCGGTGCTATAAGATAGAATTTGTTCGTTGTCCAAACGAATCTGGATCCTGACGGATCCCCAAGGCACCTGTTTGGACTTATCAAAAACAAATAAGTCCAACGACAAAAACAACCATCCTCCTGCGAGTATGGTTGTTTTTAGTTGTTTCCCACCTGTAGCTATCTAGGTCGAATTAAACAAAAACCCTCCTATTAGGAGGGTTTTTTGTATAATTCGGCACCGTGCTAGTTTCCCACTTGTGGCAGTATAATCGCCGCAGCTAGGCTTAACTTCTGTGTTCGGAATGGGAACAGGTGTTTCCCTAGCGCCATGGGCACCGATAAAAGGCTTCGCTCCTCTGAGGCTCCAACTGGCAGCCTGGGAAAAGCCTTTTATCGATGACCATTCTGGGCAGTTCACTGAGTGAGTATGACGCGAATACGTCGTTTCGCTCTGTAAACCTATCTCAAAATCGACACACGGATACATTATCAAAGATTGACGGTGCTGACAAGCACCAATTACTAGTTAAGTCTACCTCATCACCCCTGTTAACAGTATAGAATACCGTTAACGTCAGTGACAAGGACATAAAAAGGCAATGGGACTATTAGTACGCTTCAGCTCCAT
>CAZQVE010000005.1:0-84287 GCA_964596695.1 uncultured Candidatus Saccharibacteria bacterium
ATACCCACGTTATAAATTACTAGTAGTCAAAATATTTTTTTCATATTTTGGTTTTTTATTTATGTGAATGTATGGAGTCTTTGCATCTTTACTTTTATTATGATTTAATTTTCTATTTTTACGTTTTATTCTACCACTCATATTCTAGCTCACCACAAATGATTTTACTGTTCCGTCTTTGTTATACAATATTTCTACATCAAATTGGTCTGCTTTCTTCTTTCTTCTTAACCACATTATTAATCACCTCTAATGTTTGGTCTTTGCCTAATAATGCTTTTATTTTTTTCTGTCTACCTTTTTGATTTGGTATTTTATGATATTGCCAATGTTCCCATTTACCATCATGTTCTCTAGATAACCATGATCCATCTTTGAATACTATTACCAAATCCATTGCTATTTGAAATTTAGATGTGTTGTTATCATACCCTATTTTTTCTGCTAATAGTTTAAATTCATTCCAATCCAATCTATAATATGTTGTTTCGGATGAACCAATCCAGTCTATATTTTTAATTGTTTGTTTGCTGTGCTTTATAATGTCCTCTGTCTCGGTCAAGAAATTCGTCTTGCTCGTCACATTTTTATACCAAAAGATTACAAATATAAATGTAATGGCTAAGCGTAAATTAATACAATTTAAAACTCTAGATGAACATAAACAAGGAGTAGCATTATTATCACAACCGTTAGGTTCTACATTAATAATATTTAGAAATGACCAATATGTAATGACTCCTTATCAATTACAACAATTGGATCAAAAAAATATTAGGTATAAAATTATAAAAGAAATAGATTAAGAGCTACTTATGTTTGGAGTTTTTGGTTCGTCATCATCATTAAATATTTTATTGAAAATCTTTTTCATCTCTGATTCTGAGATAGGCAATCCCATACCTCCAATTGGTCTTCTCATTCTATGACCATAATTTTCGTTTTCTAGGTTTGCATTTTTCAGTTTTAGAATCTCGTTTTCCAAATTTGCAATTTTCAATTTCAGTTTTCGATTTTTCATCTCACATTTCCAGTATTCGAATCCTTATTTATAGTTTTCAATTTTATGATTTCGTTTTCTAGAATTTGGATTTGCAATTCTAGTTTTTGGATTCCTAATTCATCTCTTAGTTTTTCTATTTTAGATTCATGTTCACGCTTTTTAATTTCTGCGAATTCTTCAGGTGTAAACCTACACATCATATTTCTACCAACTTTATTTCATTATCAGACCATTTTTCGTCTAGGTCATCTCTATTAAATGGTTTAGTTTTCAAAACTTGATTCTTTAAATCTATTTTCTCATTTAGTTTCTTTAATTCTGAATCTAGTATTTTAATAGTCTTTTCATTAAAAGCATGCTTTTTTACCTCTTCTGAATTTGCTATTGTTTCGAACTTTCTATTATTTTCCCATTCGAAATTTGGCTTATCATTTATTACATGTAAGTTCTTGGCAATAAATTCGTCTATGTCGTCTAAATCCCTCTTTTCGAAATCGTTAGGATTAACATCAGTTCCATAAACCGCAACCAAGCTTCCTTCATCTATTGGTGCGGTAAAATTGTCAACTCTTGTGAATGATATACCTTTGGGAGGTGATAGTAACATAAGTTGTTGTATATTCTCTCTAACATGAACAATTCTAAAATATCTATTTCGCTTTCTCCTTGGGTCAGCTTTCCAAGGATGTTCTGCCACAAATTTCATAATGTTACTACTAACCCTTTCTGTTATTTAAAGTTAGTAAAGCCGTCCATGATTTGTCCCTGTACTACTTCCATGATATTTCGTCCAGAGACATTTACTGTAGTTCTCGATCCAAGGTTTATTGCTGCCAATATCTTTCTTAGAATATCCCAAATGTCAAATCCCCATTCGTTTCCACCATTGCCACCATTATCTCCTCCGCCTCCAGGCATTCCACTTGAAGGATCTTTATATGAAGATGTTTCTTTGAATATTGGATCAGGAATTAATCCGTAATCGTGCCATCCTGTAGGATCATTTTGATATTGGAATGGTGCTTTTTGTACTCCCATATTTGGATCTCCCAATTGCATATTCCATATCTTACCTACCTGTTCTCCTGCTCCAGAACCTCCAACTCCGCTTCCTACACCTTTACTTGGATCTAAGTGTAAGAATGGGAATTTCTCATTCATAGCCTGAATTTCAGCAGGACTCATATTTGTTTCAACTACTCCATTAGTACTCCTGTAGTATTTACCGTTACCAAAGTTCTTATCAACGTCAGTTGAACTAGTTGTAGGACTTTCATTATTTGATACAGTATTGGTATTTACATTTGGCCCCATCACATTTGATTGATTGTTTATATCATTTTGATTATTGAAATTGTTGCCATTTGCGTCAGTAAATGAATTACTTGTTGAAGATCCAGTGCTATTCATATTTGGTAATTGTTCTACGCCATCTATCATTATGGATTGTTGACCATTTCCTTGCTTGATTACTATTCTACCATCCGAAGTTGTTACTATTTGAGTTCCTCCACCAGTACTTCCGCCGGTTCCTCCTGTACCATCTCCTCCAGTTACAGGAGGAGCAGTACCAGTATAATATGTGTTAGTTAAAGGATCATACCATCTATTTCCACCAAGATATGATTTTCCATATTGGGATGCTGTTAAGTTTCTATTATATGGATCAGGAGTGAATACTGTATCTGTTCCGTCACTATATGGTTGGCCAATTGTAGATCCTGTTGTTGGGAAGGGTGTTACATCTCCAAATGATTGTGTATTGTTCCCTAATCCTATACCAGGTGTAGTATCTGGAGCAAGACCAGGAATGTTCGTATTTATCTTACCATTTTGGTTTTGATAATACCAGTTTTGGCCACTAGCAAAATTTAATATGTTTCCATATTTTTGCATAAAGTTTCTTGCATATTGACCTTCTAATGGTTGAACTTGTATTGATTGACCTTTTTGTAATCCAAATGCTTTAATGTCGGTAACTTTTTCTTTCTTTAATAGTCTACCTTGTTTATCATATATTGCTACGATTTCGTCACCTGATTCACCTGTAATTACTGTTTCATTATCAAATATCGATCCTCCCTGCCCAAAATTATGAATTCCTGTTGTTCCTTGTGCTGCATTTGCTGGAGCGGAACCTACAGTTCTAATACGATATGTGATTGTTACTGTTTTATCTTTAAGAGCATTAATTGCAGAAGCTAATGCGTCAACTTGAGTTTTTGCTGCTTTTGCAGATCCTCCGATTGCTGCAACCTGTTCAGCAGCTTCTTGAGCTTTCTTTCTTACAGCTTCTAATGCATTAACACCATCTGTTTTTAATGTTTCCATTGCAGCGGAACCATCTGATTGAGCTTGATCGAAATTGGTCTTTACATCAGTAGCCACTACTTCAGAAGCATCACCAATTGCTGCAAATCTTAATTCTGCTTGTTCTTGCATTGCTGCCAAAACACCGTCAGCATTAGATTTAGCTTGATTATAATTTTTGGTAACACCAACTGTTACTCCTGAAGCTGACTCACCCGCTGCTTTGAATCTTAAAGCGGCTTGTTGTTGCATAGCAGCTAATACTCCATCAGCGTTACTTTTTGCCTGATTATAATGTTTTGTTACCCCTACTACTACTTGTTGTGCAGCTTCTCCTATTGCAGTAAATGAAGTTGTTGCTACTGTAATCATTTTACCAAATACATCTGCTTCTGTTCCCATCATTTGTGTGAAAACAGTATTAGTAACGGTTGCAATTTGCCCCATTGTAGTACCAACTGTTGATAACATTGCTGCCATTACTTCATCAGTTTTTGCTTTTAATTGATCTAATGATTTAATTGCAGTTTCAATTTTTGCATCATCACCCTCCTCACCTCCAGATAAACCTAAACCTTGTATTTTCTTTTTATCTTCGTCGGTCATACCTGGGGCATTAATAAAAGAATTAGGATCACTTTCACTACCACCTAAATTATTCATTGCGCCAAATCCAATATTCTTTAATGCATCAGCTTTTGCTAATATTTGGTCTACTGAATCGCCATATTGATCTGCAATATCTTGAATATCTTGTCTTACAACATCAGCAGCTCTTGATACTTCATATAATGCTCCTGTTATTGGATCCATTTTTACCTCAGTAAATGCTACTGCATTCATTTTCATCTCTTGTAATATTTTGTTTGCTTCTACTAAGTTACCAGTAGAAATAGCATTAATGTAATTTTCCCATGTTTCTCCAAAGTTATTTGTTGCACTATCTACATTCATCAATTCCATTCCCAAATCTCCTAAGAAGTTAACGATACCTGTTGGGGTTTTAACATCAGCATTCTCAAATAGATCCATAATCTTTTGCATAGAACCTTTTATTCTGTCTTTTACTGGCCCATCAGGTAAATCATCCATAACTTTACCCATTACACTATCAAGTTTACCTTGAATCTGATCTTTGAAATCTCCCATTGATTTAGCATCCAAGTTTTGACCTAAACCTACAAATAATGCACCAAACTCTTTTGAAAGATCACTAAATAAATCTGATCCTGCTTGGAACTCTAATGCTTCTTTTACTCCTTTATTAAATTTGATACCAAGATTTTTAGACATTTCATCTACAGCGTCATCTAATTCGTCTTCACCTTTTCTCATTGCATCAGATAATCCGTCTATCATTCCATCAAATATTCCTTGTAACTCTGTTCTCATTTCTCCGATTTGTTGTGGCATTCTTTTTGCCAATCCAACAAATCTTTGCATCTCTGCTACTCCTCCTCTAAATCCTTCTGGAATAACAACACCTACTGTATGAGCCAACTGTACCATTTCTAAGTACGCCCCTTGTTGTGCTGCTTGAGAGTTTCTTAACTCTTGCCACCATCCATAAACTGAATCTCTACCTTTGACAAATGCTGCTGCTGTTTCTTTGGTAACACCTGCAACATTCTTTGCACTTTTAACAATAGCACCACTAGCATCAACGACTGCACCTCTTAATCCTTGTTCCGCAGCTTCGGATTCTTTTAATGCCCTTTGATGATATTCTAATGATGCAGAAGATTTTGCTATTTCAACCTCTTGTTGTGAATATGCACTAGAAAGATCAGCTAAAGTTTGAGCATATGCTATTCCTTGTGGTAAACCTGTTTTTAATAGTAAATTATATTGTGTAAGTGCACCACTTGATTGACCTAATGTTTCATAAGATTTCTTTAATGCGTCATTTGCAGCCAATACACCCTTTACAAATGATTGATTCGCAATTGTTCCTTGAGATGCAGCTAAAGTCCATGCATTCCATGCACCTTTCGCCCCTGCTATTTCTACTACTACATTTTGAATTGCTAATTGTGTTTCTGCATAGGCTTGATTATAAGCTGCTGAAGTTATAGTTTGATCTTTAATTTCTTTAGTTAATTCTTTTAATTGTCCTTGTGCGTTACTTGCAGCTTCTACGGTTCCGTATAATGCTTCTCTTTGTGTGTTTATACCTTCTTTAAATGCTAATTCTTGAACTGTTCCTTCTACTATAGCATTGTTATATGCATCTAATGATCCTGTTACTTTTGAAATTGCTTTCTCTCTTTCTAGTAAACTTAAATTAGTTTCAAGTACTCCAGTTTGGTAAGCAACTTCTAATGCGTTTTGATTTGTAATTTGGTCGCTAAGTTCACTATATGCACCCTGTAAGTTCAAAACATTTTGTTGTTCTTGAATATAAGCAAGATTTTGTTTTTGTTTTCCTTCCATAACAAGGTTTTGTTGGTACCATTGTTCTCCTAATGCTTCATTATAAACCTTTAAATATCCTGAATTGATCTTTAACCCAGTAGCTTGTGTTGCCATTTCATTATTGGCTTTTACCATACCAAATGAAACTAATTCTTGAGCTTTACTTTGATCCATTAATGTAGCTTTCATTTCATTGTATTGTTTTTGCAGATTTGCAGCTTGGTCTCTAACCTGTTCTTGATAGAATTTATTGCGATCCCATTTTTCAGAGTTTGTAATTACAGCTTTACTTTGTGCAGCTACAGTATCATTTATTTTCATTAGTTGTTCATTAAATTCTTTTGCAGTAATCTTACCACTATTATATTGATTTACTAATTCTGCTATAGATTTTTGTTGTCCCTCAGCACTGCTATCTGGAGCTTCTGGAAATGGTATGAAAGCTCCTCCAGGAGCAAACGTCTTGATCATTGTTTGTAATGGATTATCTTGCATATCTTTGCTAAATTTACCAAGTTGATCTAAAATCCTTCCTAAGGAACTTTCTAATAGGTCATTACTACTGATCATTTTATCTACCATAGTTTTCCATTGATCACCATAACTTGCAAATCCTTGAGCTGCTTGATCAAAGTGTTCTTTTGTTTGGAGCGCAGTTTCACCAGTTAATCCTAATGAACCTGCAATACCAATAAGTAGATCACCTACAGGTCGTAGAGCAGGAACAGTTTTTCCAACCGCAGCACCAAAATCATTAATTGCATCTCTACTCCCCATTGCATTTGTTCCATATAATGCAGTTGCAGCAGCAATTGCGATCATTCCTCCTATAAGGCCAGTACCTCCGGCACCTCCAATTCCTGCTCCTATAACTCCTCCTAATCTAGTAAATCCACCTCTCATTGCATTTGCAGCGTTTACTACTTTTGAAGATGATGTTTGTGTTTTGTCCATTTCTCTGCTTAATCGAGTAAAGTATGGACTTGTTTGATCTATAGATGCACCAAATGATTTGAATTTGCCTTCTGCATCCGTTACTACAGGAATAATCGAACCGAATGCCATCTTTGCGTTACCTCCGGTTCTAGTTATAACTTGGTTCATTCTTTCAAATTCTGGAGGAATCTTTTTGATTTTCTCAGTAACTTCTACAGTTGCGGGTATAACTCCAGTTGTTAATGTTGTACCAAAGTTTTTTACTCCTGTTCCTAATGATGTAAATGTTCCTGAAAGTATAGATCCTACGTTTCTTAATTTTTGCATTGCTCCAGAAGCATTAGCTAAGGCAGGTAACAAAGAACCAACTAACTCTGTAGCAATCAATGCCATAAAGTAGTAAGTATCAGATAAAGCAAAGTTAGCGTTTCTTTGAATAAATGCCATTCCTCTGCTAGCTTCTTCAAATTGCTTTGTTAGAGCAGCAGCTTCCGCAGAATCTTTACCATATTGTTCTATTGCAGCATTTAATTGCTCTTGAATCCCTGCTACTTTTTCTTGTTGGGAAGCTAACAATTCTTGCATACCCGCAGATTCTTGCATAGCCTGTGTTAATCCAACAAAAGAGATTGACATACCCGAAATTCTACCTATATATGGTGTCATAGTTTCCATTGCTCCTTTTATGGAACGTACCTGTCTATCATGGGCATCTTTGTTTTTAGTTACTTCAGTAGTGAATCTGTTTAAGCTAGGGAGTACTGTTGTACTGGAACGGGAATAACCTTCAAATCCTGCTTTACCTTCATTTAATGTTTTAGTGAATCCTGTTACTTGTTGACCTGCTCCAGTAAAAGTATCTCTAAAACTATTACCTAATTTTTTAGTATTAGTATCTGTAGCGGTTACAAATGAAGTTATTTTAGTTTGAGTCGTTCCAAAATAGCCATCTAAAGTATTAAGTTGTCTACCTGTTTTTTGTGTGAATCCACCTACGCTTTGGGTTGCAGAATTCATAGCCCTTTGAGTTCTAGAAGCAAAATCATCTATAGCTCTAAAGTCCCCTGTCTTTTGTATATCTACGATAAATGATAAACGATCCCTAACTTCGTAACTCATATATCTATATATTACCAATTATAGTATTAGAATGTTTAATATTAGAATTCGATATGTATCTTCTTTTGGTAACAATATTCAGAATTCTAATCTTGTAAAGAAAACAAATCACTATAAAGAAATTTTTAGAACTAATTCAGACCATATTATAGTTGAACATTATGTGCAAAAGATGCAAGATTGGGCACAAAAAACTGTAGTTAAACGTACAGGAAATTTGATGCGTAATATAAAGATACAAAAAACAAAAACAGGATGGATTTTCTATGTAGATGGTAGAAATGCAGGATATGGAATATACATAGAAAAGGGAACAAGTAGAATGGCCCCTAGACCATTTTTCCTACCTGCTATTCAACGTTTCCGAGATCCGTTACGTAAAGCTCTTATAGACTACTATCGAGGGAAATCTGTTTCGGGACGGTAATACCCCATCCTTCCTCTCTGGCAAGTAATATAGAATTATCGTCTACTAATTTATTTAGTAACAAATCTGTTAACTCAGGATCTATATCAGGTTCAATCTTTTTGCATACCTTCTTTACCTCACAATATTGACATTTCCAATCATCTTTGTAGTAGCCGTCTAACCTTGGGAAATTCTTTATACTTGCTGGGTCTGTGAAATCTTGCTCATTTATGTGGTGATATACCTTTGTAAATCCTTCTTTAATTTGTTGCCTTAAGTTTGAATCTCTAGAGAAATTGAGAGTAAATATCTTAAATGGTCTAATATTGTTCTTTTGTAGATTAGTTGTCTCATAGATAGTTTTTCCATACATAGGATTTCCTCCCCTTTCGGATGGAGGAATATATTTAAGATGCATTGGTAATCCATAGAATACTACAACATGACCAACTTCTATTCCACTCATAACCATATAGTAAACGGTCTGTCTAAAGTATGATTTTAGAGAATCATCACCTAAGACCAATCCTACATATGTATTTGAGTTTTTCATCTCTATGATTTGTTTTCTATCTTTAGTCACTGCATCAGGATGCGCTACAATTTTCGATTCATAATCCATATCTACCTGTGCATTAATTTCATCATAGATAAATTTGGTAAACCATGCTTCGCTGCCTAAACCTCGAATAAAATTCATTGCTGTCCAAATATCAATAAAATCACTTGGTTGGTTCTTTCCTGAGACTACCAAGTGTGATTTGATTGCTTCTTTACGTAAACAATACGTGAGAGAAGATGTATGAACTTTACCTCCACCTAGGGATCGAAACCCGCTAGAGAAATGTTCACAAATAGCCTTCTCAAGCTCTGCTGCCATTTTTTCGTTTTCAAATATGAGTATCTTATGATTGATCTGATCAAGTGGTTGATCAGTCTTCATAAGAAGTTTCTCTTTACCTCTTAACATAAGGGTTTATGGGAACTCTCTGCTTATTATTTGTTCCTAATGCTTGTTGACGTTTCCTTTCAGCTTCACGATCCTTCTCTCTTAAATCTTCAATCTGATATTCAATGTTCGCAACTGCGCGAACGATCTCAGGACGGAAAATGTCACCATCTACCTCCATATGATTGTATCCCCGTTTATGATAGAAGTAATAGTAAATCATTTGATCTTCATAATCGGTAAGCTCAATCTTGGAGTAGTCCATGTGTTTTACATATCGATATATCCACTCCTTGAACTTCTCTGTCTCTAATAAGGGACAGTTGTGTAGAAGGAATACGCACAATCGAGTATGAAAGTCAGCTCTTTGTATATATATTGATCAATTTTTTCGTCAGTATCTAGATCGAAAAAGCATCGTGCAAAGATTGTGAAACGTTCTTGATGTTGCTCATCGGTTACTTCAGCTAAGATTTCATCTACCTCTTCTCTACTCATATCTGCATCTATTTTTCCTTTAAGAAATGGTGATACTAAGAATTCGTTTATATTGAAAGGTTTGTAATCTTTGTTATCTATCTCATTACCGTTCTTATCTTCTATCTTTGGTGGCAAATATGATGCTCTAAGTTTGTCACCTAATGTTTTAATCTTGAAATACTTTCTCTGTGCTGCTCTAACTTCAACATCTTCCTTTCTATTGAGCATTTTATACTTTAATTCTTCCTCTTGTCCGTCAACTCGTTTAAGTTTAAATTCTTGAGTCCTTACTACTTGTTCAGCTCTTTCATTCTGTTCTTTTTGGTTTTCGGTATAAGTGTCAGTAAGTAAATTTAAATATGGATTTTCATTTGATTTCTTTTCAGGTAATTCTTCCTCAGAAAGTTCTAATTTAACATCATCTTTCTTTTCGTTTGTTGTTTCTTTTGATTCGCCTAGCTCTTCTGCTAGCATCTTTTTCTCTTCGCTAGTAAGCTCAGTGTTACTACTCATTAATAACTATGAAGAAATTAAATATATAAAGTTTAAAAAAAGAGGTTAGAGGATTGTAGAATCTGTTATAGAAATTGTCTTTGCTGTGAATGGGAACGACTGCATTGCGTACCTTGATTCACCTGCTGCAAGATCCTCGTTTAAGGTATGGAACTTAACACCTGTTAGAGTTAAGTTAACTGGACTACCATTTACATCATCGTTCATTTGATAAACCATGTTAATAGTTGTCCATTCATCAAGTAACGTTTCAATTGCGTCAGTAATGTTATACAATTCTATTGTTCCACTGATTCCTCTATATCCTGATTCAATGTGCCAGAAGTTATCATTTGCAGTAGCATGTGCTGGTGGAGGGTTTCTTTCTACCTGTACAGTCATTCCAGTAGTTCTATAATCATTTCCATTAATTGTTAATGGTTTTTGTGTTGCCGGATTTGGCTCCAAATTACTCCAGAAAGGATCTGTTGGATCTGCTGGGAATGTTAATGCATCAGTTGTAGTTAATCCTAATTTAAGTTTCAACTCATCTAATGTTAATGGTTTACTGATTTGTCTTGCTATGAAGGAATGTTCAATATTATAGTAATCTCTGAACTCCATGCTAACAGTATTAGTGATACAACCATCAAAGACTCTGTACTTTTGAACACCATTAATGACCATTGGTAATATGAAAGTAAGAGTTTTTGCAATTGTTTTTGCTGCTGCTGGAGGTGCAATACCATATTGTATAAATCCCGTTTCTGCTAATGAATATGCTAGTGTAAAGCTATTTTGTCTTCTCATTCTAACTACATCGAAATAGTCTGCTTGACCCAAAACATATCTAATATCATGCTCCCAAGCTTTAGTAAATCTATTTGTTTGAACGACAGGAACATTAGATAATGATATTGGTGTTTCAGCTACAGATAAGTTAGTTTCTTCGGTATAGACCATATTATCATTGATCTTTACCATCGAAAGTGGAATTTCGCTCATTCTAAGTTGTTATCAGTTTATAGTTACTTAAATATACAACGTTACTGTATATAGTAATATAATGAGTTTAAATGTTCCAGAATATGCAGTTTATGACGAAGTTAAGAATTTATCAGGTTCACCTAAAGAATCAGAGTTTTCTCAAGCAGAAATAGAGGCAATTATTGCTAATCAAAATAGTATCGTTAATGATGAACTGCCTTTTGTTTTCGAACCTGGTGACATTGGTTATGAATGGGTTGTAGAACTAACTAATTATCTATCTGCTATTGAAGTAAGAAAGCAATGGTACGATTTAGGTAACAAAGTTCCTGCTTATGAAAGGCATGTTGCCGATTTAAGAGAAAAAATTAAACAAGGTTTTCCAGAATCAGACAAAGCTACAGGTTTAGTATTTAGTGAACTTGAAGAGGTTGACTATATCTACATGAGTGATAGATTTTTAGGAGGTTCAAAATACGTTGGTTCAATATGAATGGATTCCATTTGGTAAAACTTCTCCAAGAAGAAAACCATTATGGAAAATCATGTTAAATCATATTAAATCTCAATGGCCTACTGCTTATCGGGATACTTCTGCTATTGAAACTCCTAGTGAACATATACTTAAGCCGTTCTCTTTAAAAGATGAAATTGGTTGGGGAGTTTCATATAAGCACTTTGAATCTAGTGAAGAAAGATGTACTATTACTGCTTATGTAGATGATAAATATAATGACTATACCGAATACAAATATTCACATGGAAATGCTAGATTGCTCCGTACTTATGTTTCAGTTGATATGTCATATAGATTTACAGAACATGTAACTAAACTTGATGATGATGATTATCCCATTCAATTTGAAGGTAATAAAATTATGATAGATAATATATTGAGTGATGTTTCATGCTTGGAAAGTTATGGTGTTCACTATCTGTATAAAAGTAGAACAGTATTTGATGGTAGATTTAGTGATGAGGAAATATTTCTTGAGAGATTATCTAGAGATGCAGATGATAATGTTTTTGAAATAGAAAACGATCTTATTTGGATCTACAGAAAAATATATGCTTTAGAATACTTTGAAGGGATTAAGTTTTACTAACCTTCAAATTATTTATTTCTTGTTGGGCAATATTCACAACAATTCCTGCTTGTTCGCCTACAGATTCTCTAATATCTCCTGCTATATCTCTTAATTCTTCTGTGTCTAAATCGCTCTCTTCTAGCATCTTTCTTGATGCATCTAAAATTCCAATAAGTAAATCTCTTTGATAGAATAATCTTGATTCCATACCAAAAAAATAGTAAAGAAGGTAATTTAATAGTTTCTATTTAACCAAACATAATCAATTCTGTTATTAACCCAACTTCCATCTTTAGGATCATTTGGATCAATCTTAATTTCTATATTTTGTAATAGTTTTTGTTCGAAAGGATCATTGTTATAGAATAATAGATCATAAATTGATTTACCATTTACTTCACCATATTTGAATCTCATTCCTATCCATTTCTTTGTAACAGGATCAACTATAACTCTTGTTTGGGTTCGAGCTAAACACTCTTCTATATTTGCAAAAAATTTATTTGCTTTTTCTCTTTCCTCTTTTGCTAGTTTCTTTGCTTCTCTTTCTTTTGTTACTTGTGCTAGAATACGTTTTGCTTTATCTGTTGCCATTGTTACTAATAATTGTGTCACTCAAGTAAATATAATTTTCCCTGCTCTATCTATTATGTAATCTTTTTTACCCCAATTTTCCATACAGAAAATGATACGATTTTGATAATCAGTTGTGTTATTTAATTTTTCTAAATTATCCCATAACCAATTAGGATAATCTGTCATATTGATAGTCATAGATGTATTTGCTGTTTTCTTTGATCTTAACAAACATTTTATTTTGTTCCCTTTATCGTGACATTCCCAATAACAATTGTCACCTAAGTAAACTGTCATAACCATACTGTCTTTAAAAGCTAACTTATTTATATTAGTAACGGTCAGTTTTATTAGAAATGTCACAAGTTACATTTAAGATACAACAACCAGTAATGCAAAGGGTAAAGTATTATCCTGATTACCTTAGTAAAGATATGGAAAATTTCAAAGCATCTAATGCAGTCTATCCAATGGTAAAGGATGATGATAATGCTATTGATTTTTTCAAGAAAGCAAAAGATAGAAAACTAAATGTCATTAATGAAATTAAAACTATCTATAGAACTAAAAGAGGCAACAAAGAATTTACAAATTACACTCTTAATTTTAGATTAGTAGACGATAATGGAATTGAAACTGGAGATGAATTTTTGCATGTATTTGGTTGCGAAAAATTCCCAAAGATTAAAGAAGTAATAAAAAATAATGAAATTAAATTAGAACCTGATGGAATTAGATTACAGCATGTTATACCATTCAATGCCAAAGAAGTGGAGAAAATTATAAAGATGTGTCATGATGACTATAAAGAGAACATACTGTTTGTCTATAATGAAATTCCTAATGATTCTGGAGTACCAGTGAATCAACATAGAACTGATTTGATTCGTTCCGAAAAAATCTTTAAAGAGGCAACAAATAGGGAGATAAAGAAAATCATTGAGAAAAAAGCAAACGAAATAGAATCATTAGATGATTTAAACACATTTAAACTAAAACCTTAAGTCACATCTCAAACAAAGTACCCGTATAATGCGGGAAAATAAAATTATTTTTTTTGTATTTATTTGTCTATCTATAGCTTTCGTTGGTAGCACTTTCAATCTTAATCATTCAGCGGGTCAAACCGATGGAGAAACAAATCCTGTTACAAAAATATGGATTGATTTTACTAGCATTATTACAGATGTTTCCGTTTTTATTATCGTTGGTTTTATGGGTTATATTGCCACAAAAGTTAATGGTTGGATCAAAGGTAATAAAGAATGGAAAGATTCTATACAAAAGCAATTTAATGAAACAGGTAAGAAAATAGATACTCTTACTACTGAAACCAAATACGAACTTTCTAAAACTAATACTGCAATACAATTACTTGTTTCAGATTCAAAAAGTACAAAAGAAATTACTGATCGTGAAATTTCGGAAATAGCCCATGATTATGATGCGCTTAGCCTTCAAGTGACCGAAAATAAAGTTAGAATACAAGGATTAGAAGAGGATGTTAAAGAAATAAGACAAGATCTTAAAAGCAAGAAATAAATATCCTTTTTAATCATACTTTTTATTGAAATATAAATTAAAATTTGATTCTAATCTTAATGGGTTTGTCATTAAGAAATATACTAATAAAGATGAATTAAAAAAAACTTATAATATTTATAAAAGAAAAGAAAATGAATTTGATTGTAACTGTTTTCAGTATTTAAAAAATGGTGTGTGTAAACACATTTTCTGGATTAGCTTATTAATCCAGATGCAGCGGTAATCAGTGTTGGTCTTGTGATCTCAATATTGTAATATGTTTTGATCATTGTTCCGAACTCAGATTGATCCCTGTTTGTGAAGTTTACAACTTTTTGTGGCCCTTGTAGATGTGTAATTGCGTCTGCTGTACTAAAGATCAGTCTGTTTGTTGTTAACAGATCGTCATAAGTCCATGTTAACCCGTCTACCAATGGTATCTGAGTTGCAGAACCGTTACCATAACTATAAGGTCTTCTTAATATAGCTTGTAATCCTGGAGGAGCTGTTGCACCTACGTTATATAAGTATGCATCCAATACTGCTTTTGTAGAGTAAAGATTTGCTGGAGGAGACAAGTTCTTACTATTGATTTGGTCTAGACCCCATGCAACATCATCTAAAGCATGAACTGCAAATGCACCACTTGTTATAGTTGTCCAATTGTTCTTTGCTGTTGCAGAAATACCGTTTAATAGAGTTGCAATCCATTTGTTTTTGTGGAGATCGATTGCACCACCTAATTGAGACAGAATTTCACTTTCAATGTCCATTTTGAACCTTGTAAGTCTTAATTCCTCACCAACTGCGTATGCATATCCATATCTCTTTACATTCATGGTACTTGAACTGATACCAAAGTTACTTACCTCATATGGAGAGTTATTGAATTTCAGATCTTCGTTTATGATGTCTTGGTCGATAGGATCGATTGTCAAGAATTCGATACCGTTAAGATCGTTTGTTGTTCTTGTGGTTACTGTTTGAAGTAAACCGTGCTCTCTTATAGTTGGTCTGTAAACTGCAACGTTAGTTGCTGCCATTTGTATAGCTTGGTAATATTCAGGTTGGATTATACCTGCGAATGCAGCACCTTTTTGTGCTTTTGATTTAGAAGAATCATTTCTGATTCTGTCCATTTTAAGTAACGCATCATGATAAGAGCTGTTCCATCCTAAAACAACGGATTCATCATGCATATCTTGTGTTGCATTTTCTTTTGGAAATGCACTTGCACCTTCCATCCATGTGTTTAAATTGAAAACCACATTGCTCATATCAGGTTTTGTTACATCTAAAGCATCGTTACCTATTACAACTTCTCCTGTAGCAGGAAGTAAGGTACAAACCTTTAGTGGAATAATATCGTTATCAGACATTAGTATTACTCACTTTATACCTCTATTTAAGCTGGAGCTGCGTTTATCTTCCTACCAAGAGGACTATTCAGCCAAATGAGAACTTTGTTACCTGGATCTGTTGTAGTTGCATTTGTTACTGCTTTACCTAAACCTTCGCTAATCTTTGCTGCTTGTTTCATGAATATGATGTTTGCTGCAATATTTGCATCGTCAGAAGCGATAACCCACTTTGTTACTTTACCTAATGTATCTAATTTACAATAGTCTCTTTCTACAAGAACAGATGTTGTTTCGACACAAACCAAACCAGTAATAAGAACGTTAATCCTTGTTGCTGTGTCTGCTGCATCTTCTAATGCTACTACAACATTAGTAATAACATCTCCACCTGCTCCTATTTCATAGTAATTGTTTACTGGGTCATAAATTAAAACTTGACCTGCTGTTACTGCTTCAGTGTTTTTCTTAGGAACAATGTCAGTAAAGTAAGGAAGTCTAGAATCTATTTCTCCTAGACGATATGCTTTTGTAATATTAGTTGGAAAATTTTTAACTGTTGTTACCATTACTTAGTCACTCTACTTATACCATTCACTAATTTTTAAAGGTATAACGCTTCCCCATTGTGTGTTAACTCTCTTTGCTGGTAACTCCGATTCTGGAACTTCGTCTTCTTTCAATAGATCAGTTGGGTTGAACATAACTCCACCATATGCAGATCCTTTTTGAGGATTGTCTTTGTTAGTGTTTTCTGCTTTTTCAACTTTAATTGGAAATGCTTCGTCAAGATAAATTTTTAGATCTTCATCATTTGGAAATTTCTCATTTATCCAATTAACTTTGTTTGTAAAGTCTTCAACTTTTCCACCAAAATGTTTGTCTAAATTAATATGACTTTTAATGAGAGCTTTTCTTTCATTTAGCTTTCTTTCTTGTTCTGCTGCTTTCATCGCTTCTAGTTCTTTCTTTGTAGCTTCGTTGCTTTCTTTAAGAACATTAAGAGTTTCACTTACATTAGATAACTGTGCTTGTACTTCTTTTGGTACATTATAGTTTTCTAATAGTTTAGCGAACTCAGTTGCATCGAATCCACTTGTTGGAACATTATCTGCACCTGTGCTGACTGGCTCAGGAACAGTTGGATTTTGAGTTTCACTCATTCTAGGGTTATCTTCGGTTACGCTAGTATTTATATTCTCATCTATTAGTAACGCTGCATTTGCCATTCCTTTCTTACATGAACCTAATGATCCTTCACAATACGCTTTCATTCTTGCTTCGTTGCCATTTGCAGGAATATTTGCATTAGCAACATGGAGAAAATCTAAGAATTGTTCTGTATCATAAATTTGATTTCCTTCTACAACTTGAAATGTTCCATAAATTGAAGGTGATGGAGTTGGATTTATTTTACCTTCTCTGATACCTTGTTTATAATCTTCATTTTCTACCTTTAAAATAAAATCTGCTATTGCAGTTTTTGGTGTTTCCCTACACATTCCCATAGATAGATCACATGTATTTAGTACTCCTCCAAATGAAGCTCCTTTTTGAACATCATACATATCTACTATGTGACCTTGTGCTAATGGTTCGAATTTCTCCCATACTTTTTCTACAATCTCTTCATCAGAAACACCTTGATCTTGTAGTTCAGCTATAAACTTTCTAGTTTCAAATTCTTTATGATCATCTCCTTTACTAATTTTAGTAATATCAATATAAGGAATCTTACCTAATGATCTTCCTAACTGCTTGAATGCATTTTGATTAAATGGCATGTACCATTTTGCTTTATTTAGATCATCTTTGAAAAGAGTTAACTTTACAAAAAAACCATTCTCATTTTCAACGTAATTGTTACTCATTGGGTGTAACTATGCTTATATAGTTACTTAAGTTTTAACCCATTTGTTGTAATCTAGATTTTCTATTGTGCCGTCTTGACGTTCTAAATATAATCTAGGAGTAACACGTCTTTTAAAATTTACAATTGTACTGATATTGTTATCAAACTGATACTTCATTAATGAACCAATATCTTCACAATTTTCTATTCCTTTTAGATGTAAATTACGTGCATCAAAATCTACATATTGGTCTATTCTTTCTCTCAGTAATGAAACTGAAAAATCAGAATCTATTCCTTTTCCTGCACTACTAAATGGAACCTTTTCTAATACATCTCTTCTTATGAATGTTAATGGAAAACCTGAGAATGCTACTTTCTTGATCCCTTTATGTTGGCCTGATTTAGCATAAAATTCTCTATTTGGTATTTCATTCATCATTAAATATTCTCTACCATTTTGATGATTCCAATCTATTACAACATCTATATCATATGTTTCAAATTTGTCACAATTAAAATTGCATACACCTGATAAAACTGCATAATCTCTTTTTTTTAGATCAGCTACTAATCTATCTATAGTTTCTGGATCAACTAATAAATCATCAGGTAGAATAACAAAATGTGTGTACTCTTTATGTTCTAAGAAATAGTTACGCATTACTTCATAGACTTGTAATTCATTAAAATTTTCTTTGAACCATAATTTATCATAACCTTTTATTTCATCAAATGCTTCCTTAATTACGCCTATGTTTCGTGGAGAAGGAATGCATATGAGAGGTTTAATCTCCCTTTGGTTTGTCATCTTCGATTCTGTTTAAATATTCTATTAGTTCCTCAAAACCTTCATTTGTGGGATTTTTCTTTAGTTGTATGATTCTTCCTGTTAAATAACGTAATGTTCTGTTAAGAACAATCTCACTTGATTGTGCAATGTCTTTAAATTGAATGGCTTGGGCGGTAACTTGATTTAGTTGTCTTGCAATGTTTTCTGTATTTTGTTTTAAAAGTTTAATTTCTTCTTGTTCTTTAGAAAGATGTTTAGTTACTTTACTCATTACTAGAAATGAGTATACAAAATATAAAAAGTTATACCTTTGTTATGAATTTATTTGTTAAAACAATAGTATCGGTAACATCCATAGTTACAGGTGAGCCACCTGCTTGAAAAGTTAAATTCTGTGGTGTTTCTAAAAATGATGCATGATTAGTTACAGTAGTTCCATCCGATGCGGTTTCTGTTGCTCCATCATAATAAAAGAATATTGAAAATGTTCCTGGACTAAAACTAATAGCAGCACACCAAGCTTCAACTATTATAACGTCTCCAGCTAGTGCAGATACTGCGGATCCAGAAAATGTTTGTTGTTTACTTGTTTCATTAACATTTCCAGACCCATAAGGAGCACCTGCATTACTATCAAATATTGTTCCTACTTTTGCACCCGTTGATGGTCTCCAAATATAAACATTTGGTTGCATCCTATAAGGATAATATGGATCACTACCTGATTTTGCAGCAAAATTAATAGTCCAAGTGTTAGCTGCAATAGTTACATTACTAGCTAATGGTGGAGATACCCATTTAGAACTATAAACAGTACTTTGAGAAAGTCCTAATGCTACACTAGCAGATAATGACGTTTGTGTTGTTCCTTTAGTAGTATCCATTTTTTTGTTTAAGGATTGTGATGCAAGATTGTAAGTTGCAGTACTATTAGATGATTGTTCCGTACTTGGTAATGTTCCGCTAACATCCGAGTTAGCGTCATGTAAGAATAATCTAGTTGCCATTAAGCAATCACCCTCCAATATATATTAACTGCATCCGTAGAACCTGATAGTGCTGAATCAAATGTAACCGTAATATTTGTATTGTCTACTTCCCATGTCCTACCTGTAGAGTGAGTCGAGCAATCTATGAAAGCATATGAAGGAGTAGAACCTAATCCGTGAGGAATTATATATTCAGTTGAACCTCCGTCACCTACGGCTTTTCCTGTTCTTTCTGAATCTAATGAGGCCCATTCTACGCCATTTCCTGCGGAATTTGTCCTTACTACTTGTAAGGCGGTTCCAGTTGGAGATAAATCTGTAACTGCATGTGTATGAGTAAGTGGAGTTCTAGCATCGCTAAGACGTGAATCGGTATCACCTACTACTAATGTATCAGCATCAGGGAATGTTATTGTTCTTGCTGCGGTTAAACCTGCCTGTGACAGATTAAGATATTGGTTATTACCCACAATAATACCTCCACTACCTGAAGTGTAGACTCTGAATCTTAAACCTAATACATTATTTATTGCTAATTGAACATTAAAGTCACCTCTTAAAGTTGCTTCGACATTATCTTCTATTGATATATATTGGAATCCATAGGTATGTTCTATATTTAGGGAATCATCGAAATTGTAATAAAATCCTGCCCCAAATCCTGCTGTGTTAACTGGTCGGTAGAAAGTCATTAACTGGCCTGTATCTGCTTGTATTTTTTGTGCTGCTGTAAAAATATTAGCCTCATTTTCATATGCAATTGTTGAAGGTAAATGAGCAGAAGTCAATGTAGCCCATAACACATCAGTTGAACTTGATACTAATACTTGGTTATTTGTACCCCTTGCCAACCTATCATATTTTGTTCCGGTTCCTTTCAATAAATCACCTGCACTATTTGTAGTACTATGCTTTATCGTTATTGTGTCTGTATTTAATATCAAATCTGTAATAGCTCTTGAATTAAATGAAATACTTGGCCCTGCATTAAATGTGATCATATCACTAGAACCAGTTGATCTTAACACTGAAGTTGCAACTGAATTTAATAACAAGTTTCGTCTTGTAGTTCCATCCGAAGCATATAATCCTAATGTATTTGCATCTACCTCTTTTAGCCATAGTTTATTTGTTCCCATTTGTAAACCACTTGGAACCTTATCTTGAACAAATGAATTTCCTAAGAATAATGAATTAGCATTATCTGTTACAGTTACAGTTAATGGTGTGTTTGTATCTTGCATGTTTTCTACTAAGGATATGTTTTGTGCCCCTGATTCAATTGTTATGTTCGCAGTTGTACTTGAATTATTTGCTTGGAACATACTTCTATCAAGTTTAATGTGTCTTGCAGTGGAACGAATTGTAATTGGATAATATGTAGTATTGTTACTATCAAATCTGCATCCATCATATATTATATTTGTACCTCCTTCGTCTACTGCTATATTTGTAGTTGTAGTTGGATGCCACTCAAAAGAACAATCTCTATATCTACCTTGCTTTACTCCAGATTCATGTTTAACACAATTTATTACTCCATTTTCTAATACTGTAGAATAGAATCCCCAATCTTTACCGTCTTCAATATACACATTTGTACCGTTATTAATAATTTTACCTCCATAGAAGTAAGTAGTATTGATCGAAAAGGTACCTGACGCTTCAGGAATGTGTAATCCATAGGTATCAAAGTCCATGATAGTAACATCATACATAGAAGTATAGACTGCTTTGTTAAGAAGTAATCCTTCACCTGTACCTCTAATAATTGCAACCCTTGCAAAGAATGGGAATCTTTCTCGAATATCAAAAGCATCTACACCATTAGCCACAGTATTGTTACAATCTATTACTAAATCAAAGACTTGTTGTCTTACATACCCTGTATTGTGACAATCTATTAAATAACCTACTGAATCGGTATAATTTGCTTGTAAAACGGTATCACCATTTGTTGGTACCATTCCTGAGCATTTTCCTCCTTCTCCTACCATTACAAATGATTTATCTGCGAATACTAATTGTTGACTTAATGGGTACGTTCCCGCTTTTACAAGTATAAAATGACCACCTGCATTATCTATAGCATATTGTAAAACTACAGTTGCATCAGAATTAGATGAGTCTATAGCACCTGTCCAATTGTTTCTACAATAATATGTTGAACCATCTTTAAAGATAGTATATTTACCTTGTCCTAAATTCTTTACGAGATTAGTAATTGTATCTATTGTTTTATTAGTTACAGTTATTTCATTTGATGCTGTTAACACATTGGTTCCTAAATTAAGTGTCAGATCATTTGCATTAGAAACAAGATCTAAATCACTACCTACTATAAATGACTTAAATGGTAAATTAACCCCTGTTTTAGTCATTGTCCATGCTCCCCCTGTTCCTACAGTAGAATAGGTGTTAGCTTCACCCCCACTAGCACCTGGAGGAGCAGCAGGTACCCAATTTGTTCCGTCCCATGTTAACACATCATTTGTAACTGGAGCTACTGTAGTAGTATCAGCATCAGTAAGATCGTCCACACTACCTAAAGAACCAGCAAGTGCTAATTGTCCTGATTGATCTGGAAATGTAAATATTCTTTGAGCAGATAATCCGCTTTCTGATAATACAAGTCTTTGGTTTGCACCCAAAAATAGATTACCATTATTGTGTAACATGAATCTAGTTTTGAGTGTACCATCTTCAACTAATTGTAAATAGAATATTCCGCTTTGTGCCCCAGCAGTGTTCTCTTGAATTGAAGCCATCATCCTAGCATATAATACTTCAGTAGTTGATTCATTTTGTGCCGAAAAATCGATACCAATCTTATCCCCAATACCCCCACTAGGTCTATAAAGTTCTAATAACGCATCTTGATTTGCTTCTATCTTTTGATCATCAGTAAATATATTTGCTACATTTTTCATTGCAATGTTAGAACCATCAATTAATTTCGAAGTTGCAATAGAACCCGCTAACATTGCATTTGTAATTGAAGTATTTGCAATACCAAGGTCAATTGTGTTTCCATCTCCGTTAGCTGCTACTGTTACTATAGAGCCATTATTTAATGTCTTAAACTCTAATATATGAGATGCATTCTCTTGTTTGAAAACTCCGATTCCAGCACCTAAATTCGATCCTCCAGTAACATCTCCTGAACCTCCTCCGCCACCTGTTCCGTCATCCATCTTAGTAACGACTCCAGAACTATTAACCTGAGATAACATATGAGTTGTACTATCTGCCCATATTCTCAATTTACCCGCAGCAGGATTTGCCGGTTGTGCAATTTCATCAATCTCTAAATAGTGTGCACCTAATAAGTTGTCTGTATCGTTATAAAGTATAGCTGAATTAAGTTGTGCTTTATTTGTGATAGATATTTGAGTTGAAGTATGAGCTATTATATTCGCATTGCTTACAAAATTGTAAGCTAATGCTCCAGATCCATCTATACCTAAGAATCTATTATTTGTTCCTTTTGGAAGATTTACCCATGCTGTATTACCACTGTTTCTATATAATATATCATAAGCTGCTCCGCTTGTTATTGTAACATCTCCTAGATCATCTAATATAGAACCTGTTTTGTTTATTTTAGCCCAATCTATATTTGCTCCGCTCTTTATGTCAGCATTTTCAATATTTGTAATACTGTTACCTGTTCCATCTGCATTAAATGTTTTATTTGTAAATTCAGTTGTACTATTATTTGTAACAATAGCACCCGAAATGTTAGGGAATGTAAATGTATGAGATGAAGTTTGCCCTGATTCTGATAATGTAACTCTTTGATTTCTTCCTACTATTATATCTCCAAATGGACTTACAGTTAGAGCAGTCGCTAGACTTCCTGCTAATCTAGTTTGGAATTTAAGTTGTCCTGATTGTGCACCTGCGGTATTATCTGTAATACCTCCTGCTATAACAGCGTAATTAATTTCATTATTGTTACTATTTTGTTCATTGAATTGGATACCAACATCAAGACCTGCTGTCGTAGTTGTTCTATATAATGTAAGTGGATACCCTCCTGAAATTTGAATCTTTTGAAGATCTGTAAATACATTTTGTAATCCTAAAAATGCGAACGTATCGTTTGCTGTCATAACAGGAATATTTAATATTATATTACCTGTTAAATCACCAGTTTGAATAGTATATCTATGAGAAGCATTTATGTCATACCATGCGAAATAATTTGATCTAAATGTTTGTAATTGTCCACTACCAAAAGTATTTACTTGATCTGTATAAACAGTTGAAGTTGGTAAATTAGATTTTGCTAATACTAGATTTGTTATTGTTGCAGTATCAAAGTTTACAGTATCCGTCATAATTTTTAATTCTGTATTTGTTAATTGTAATCTTGGTGTGGTTCCGAAATACCATTCATATTTATCAATCTCAGAATCATATCCAAACGTTGTCGTTAAATCTGTAGCTGAAGATATATTTGCGAAAACTGAAGTCTTGTATCCAGAAAGGAAATCAAAATGAGTATTTGGAGCTGTACCTGAAATACCTAATAATGGAACATTATTATCATTTTTATCTTTAATTTTTAATGCTCCTATTTCATTTAGGGTAAATCCTTCTATGCTGAAATCACTTCCTAATGCTGAATTTGTAAGTACTTTACTATCAAAAATTTGTGGTGTATTTAATAAAGCAAATGTATCATCTTCAGTAACGGCAGGAATGGTAAATACGAAATTGCCATCTATATCATCAAAATCTGCTACGGCAATACTGATCTCATTAGTTAGATCAGGATCAGTCATAGCTATCTTACCACTTCTGAATAAGAACTGTGTTTTTATTATTGGTCGCCATGATTCAAATAAAGGTGATAAGTCTATATCAGTAACAAGATTTCTTAAATTTATAATTACATCCCCCGAATATTGACCTGTTGTAGTGGTCTGAGGGTTACTAATAGCTGGGAACGGATGATTAGTCACATATTATTTAAGGAACTCTTAGTTAATATATTATATGTCTACTATATCTAAGGACGAGACAATTCAAATGTTGTTATTAAAATCCCAAGTTGCGTTACCAAATGTATCTAACAAAGTCCTTAACATTGATGCTATCGATATGAGTGCTGTTAGACCAATTCAGGATCATGATAGTACTGCGGTAACACAAGCAACCAAACAGGTAGAAAGGGATTTAGCATTATCATTATTGTTCGTTATAGAAAAAATTAAAAGAAATAGACTAAAATATACCACAGAAGATGTGAAACAAATCCAAGCAATATTTAGAAATCACATTCAACGAGCATATCAACTAGGCATTGCATATGCTAATGCTATATTTGAAACTAAAGGATTCATAGAAAATAGGGATATAAATATTATTAAGTTTTTAACAGACTATTACACTAATGTTTTTATTAATAGTATTGAAAAAGCATTGAACGATCCTGATTTTATATTTAATATTGATAGAAGTATCTTGGATATAGAACAAGAACAACTTGAGAAATCAAACATATTTAATTATATAGCACATTCTACTAGTGCAACGTTTCAATCATTACAAATTGCTACAGTAGTTAAAACTATTATTTTATTTGATATGAATTCTGTTTATCCTAATGAAGGTGCTGTATTTGGTGCCGAGACTGTTCCTACATTACAATTCTATTGGGCCACTTCAATGGACGAAAGAGTTTGTCCTATTTGTATGGATTTAGCAAAATCAACATGGGTAATGGCAGATTGGTTTAACTTACCATTGATCCCTCATGGAGCACACCCAAACTGTAGGTGTAGAATTATGGTAAAGCCAGTAATCTTAAAAGATGATACATTAGAAGCTGTAGAAGAGTTGGTTAACTCTTAGGACTTTTAGTTTCTGCTCCCTGTATTTGTTGTTTTGCACGCAGTTTAAGAGCACTCATTTGTTGTGCTTGGTTAAACTGGTTCATCATTTGTGTTTGTTGGAAAGTCATTTCTTGGTCTTCATCTTCCTCTCTTGGGAATGGTTCTAATCCAACTCCTGTTCTTGTTTCAGGTTTCGTAATAATTGCAGATTGATACATTTGCATAAATGCTGCTACCTTTTCTTGTAAGCTTGTAAAGTCTATTGGAGGGAAATTCAGTTTTACTTTAACTCTGAGGTTAAGATATTTCTCATCTTTAAAGTATAATGACATTAATGGTTCATACCATTGTCTACCTAAATTATTCTCTATGTATTTTCTCTCTTTTTCTATAACTTTACCAAGAAATGTTACTACGGTATCTATTGTTGCCTTGTTTGTGATCTCTTCAAAGTTAAACATAGGAGATGGAATTTGGAACTTCATAAGCATGTTTCTAATGTTATATTGTCTTTGATCTAGGGTTCCCTTCATATCGAACTCTGATTTAATTTCCACATAGTCAACATCAGCATTGGTTGCGAATCTTCCACCTGCTTTATTAATACGTTGCCTTAATTGTTCCATATCTACATTACTATCTGATTTGACCTTAATGATACCAACTCCCAAGTACTGAGTTTCGTTTATCTGTGGTAAGATTTTCTCATTAATTCTTCTAGTGTTACTAGATAATGCTAATATTGGTAACACATCAGAAGATCCATAACCAAATGTATTAGGTGTGATTTGATTATTTGGATTAAGGAATACTATCATTTGGCTAACTGGTAATTTCATTTCTCCTAAAGTTAATTCACCTAGTTTCTTTGGGTTCCTTTTTGCTATAGCTTCTTGATATGATCCTGGAAATGGTTTCTCATGAACTTGCTCATAGATCTTATAATTAAGATTCTTTATTGGTTTTCGTCTCCTATCCTCTGGCGTAATGTATTCTTTTAATGGAGGAATAAGAATCATATTTGGATCTTTATATAGATAATGAGTAACGTCTTGAGTCGAAGGTTCTATGAATACTTGCTCAACATAATATGGGTCTAGTATTTTTAATTTAAGAGGAGTACCAACTGGAAAATCAATGTTCATTTTCTTGTCTGTAATTTGTTGGTCATGAAGCATTTTCCATATTAAGGATATTCCAAATACCTTTCTCTGTGTGTTTGCTATAGGTAACAATTCCCAAAGTCTATTTTCATCATCTATCATATTTATAAAATCATTAAATTTTTCTACATCATCTTTATCTACATATTTGTGCAGCTCTTTTTCGGTATCTTCTTTGGTACTAAACTTTTGATAGTTCTTTGGATATAACTCTGCGCTAATGTCACCTGCTAAAGTATATAGATTTATAATCTCAAGCATACTCTGCATATAAGGATCAGATTCATAGGCGTTTACAATTGCTGCTCTAGTCTCTGAAGTTAATGGATTAACCGATTTTGCTTCTCCTATTTTCATAGGTTGTGGATTGAGAACACTTTGTAGTATGCCACCTTGTTCATTTTGGTATAGTGCCCCGAAGGATGCCCCTTTATAATAGTTAAAAATATCCCTTGTAATGCCTAAATTAGCCTTTTCTACAGGAATAATATCATCCTCTAACGTAATAACGTTCTGTCTATGATAAAAATAAGTATAATTTGGATCTTTTTTGACCATAATATTACTAATTTATGGTACTAAAAAAGGGTTTTTAAACGAGTCAGGAAGCTCGCAACATCTATTTGGTTAGTGATCGTTCGTCTCTACAGATCGAATGCCCACACCGTATTCACATGTTTACCCTTACTATGGACATAAAGGGTAGGAAACTTACCCTTCAATATTACTTAACTAAGAGATCATATATTCTTTTTGATTTGTGGTAATATGCCTTGAAATACTATTGTATTTATACTATCATGATCAGGATTAACATTTACTGTAATCCAACGTTCCTTAGCATGTAATCTAAGCATATAATAATAAGTTTTGATTTTTTCTAAACTAAACTTATCATCATATATTTCATGAGTCAAAGCATCCTTTTCATGAATGTCTAAGAATACAACCAAGAATGGTTTAGGTAATGAGTTTCTTACCAAGTTCATTATGTAATTTTTAGGCACTTTATTAAGTAAAGAATAAACTATGTTTTTGTAAACCCATGAATCTATTATTACATAGTCACATACACTTAATTTATATATAATTGAATTCCTTAATGATAGTAAATATAGAAAGAATTGTGTATGAATTACTATTGGTTCCAAATTAAAGTGTTTAATTTGATAACTTGGTAATGGATTCTCTTGAACTGAATTTATTAATTCTAAGTTTTGGTGCATTGATGCCAAAAGTGAATTATCAAATGGCTTTAAATGGTACACAAAGACTTTGTTGCCCCTTGATCGTAACTCTTCTGCTAGTAAGTTAGCCGAACGAGTCTTTCCTGCTTTACTTAATCCTTCAAAACAGATTAATTTTCCTCGTGTTTTTTGATATTTAATTATCATTCCCTTTTATAGGAGCTTTCATCTATATATTAGTATGGATTTTATAAACATTAGAGAATGCGTATCTGGATATAATGATAATGGAGAATATATCGATCGCAAAGTTATCTGTGAAATATGTAGTACTATTAGTGGAGATGATAATTTGTATATGCATAAAGTTACAATGAATTTTAACCCTAAAACAAATGTGTATGAATGTCCTAATTATGAGATATGTAAACAAAGAATTAGTGGTAAAGTAATTGAAACTCTAATTTATTTTAATAATCGTGACTTTATTTATGACCCTGAGATAGAACAAAAACAAGCAACAAAGAAAGTAAAGTTTGCTGGCTTAAACGAAGATGGGGAGATTCCACAACAAGATTTTGTTAGTTTAGATTTTGAATCTCAAGACCCTTCGTAAGCATTCTTAATGCATCAAACAAATCATCATTACTAGATTCATCTTTATCATATTTGTTGTCTGTTACCCATGCACTAGAAAATGCAGAATGAATCTTACTTTGTTCTTTCATATATCTGAATACTCCATTATCTACCATCGATACTAATTTTTGTGTCATTTGGTCGCCTTCTTTGTGGAAATTAACAGGACATATTCTCATGCCTTCTGGAGCTCTTATCATTCGTTCTAATTCATCTTTTTTGTAGGTATCATAATGTGGATATTCACCTATCAATCTCTTTAGATCTTTTATAATATGTGACCACCAATCATCTACATATACCTTAACTACATTACGCTTTGTGATAAGAACCGCAATAGCTTCTAAGAAAGATTGGTATTCAGGTTGGATAAGTTCATCACCATAAATTAGTTCAACTTTTCCTTGTCTCCATTGGGCTACTACAATTCCAGTGGTACTTGCTCCGATTGTAGTACCAAATGCAGGATCTATTGCTATCATGGTTGGAGGGTATCTACCTCCTACAATATTAGTTTGATTAATTAAACCTCTAATATCAAAATATGGAACATAACCTACCTTGGTAGCATATTCTTGGTTAATTACATTTCTTGCTATTGATACATCAGATAGTAAGTTTCCTTTGGTTCCTCCAAATTTCAGATTGTATTCTCGTTCAAAATCTGCTTTAGTCTTCTGGACTTCAATGTCTTCCTCAGTAAATATCCAAGCATCATGTTTAGCCATTCCCCATGTATAATCAAATGTGAATAATCTGTAACCTCTCACCTTCTCTGGAGTAGTCATCAATTGGTAACACATTCCAGATTCATCGTTTGGTGTACTAACCAACCATACGAAAGGTTTTGATTTAGTGTGATAACGTTCTATGACAGTTCTAATTTCTTTCTGTGCTTTTGGTTCGAAAAAGTCCGCTTCATCAACAAATATGAATCTGAAATCTTTGTATGATCTTAATTTCTTAACGTTCTCAGCAGGATATGCTGCTATAGTAACACCATTAAGTATAATACGTCCTACTCTCTTGTCAATATCTAACTCAGGGAATGCTTCAAAGAACATGTAAATTCTATCTAGAATTTCATCAGCAGTTTGTTGTGTTAAACCAGTGATAATTGCAAATCTTTGGTTCTTATAGTTACTATTTCTAACTGCTAACCATGCCATTACACGAGTAACGAATTCAGTAATACCTAGTCCAGTACTCTTTATTACCAATCTATAGTATTCTGGATTTGGGTCTGTGCCTGAAAGTGTAGCGTAAAAATCTTCAAATAGAATTCTCTCATAATCAAACATTGGATACCTCTTATTAGTATCAGGTTTTATGGGTAATCCAATCATATGATTGAAACAACAATTAGATCTAGTCTGTCTACATAATTCAATATGTTCATCTCTTGTTAAATCCCATCTCCAGAATGGTATGTTTTTAAATATTGCATATGCTCCCTCATCATCAGGATCATAGAATTGTTTTACTTTAGTAGTAGCAATCTTTAATCCTTTAAGCATTGAGGCCGTTTTAGGGTTGGCCTCTTCATATGCTCTAATCAGAGCTTCTAGGTGATGATCCATATTTTTGTATCACCAGGTAATTGTCCTGTGTTCTTGGAATGAATACCTTTATCCATGTTTCGTCGCCTACAAATTCATCGCATTCCGGTCTAGGTAAATAGAATCGATAATGTTTGTCTAGTTTGTCTAACTTTACCTTAAAATAATGTGCTTCACCTGTCATAGGATTGATTTGTTCTTGTGCAGCTTTGTTAATTATGTCTCGTTCCGTTTCTGTCTGCTCTGCCATTTTGGTAAATATATTTCTTTTATGCAACTTCGTTACCCTCACCATAAGCTTCTGTTAAATCAATCAATTGTTTCTGTTCCTCTTCTACCATCTCAGCTTGATAGTCTTCTAATAGAACTGCATTCTTTGTATTAGGATCACTATTATCAAGCTTAACTTTCTTTTCAGCTTCATCAATAGTAATCTTCATAGGATAAATATACATAAGTGCCATGTTCCTTTTTTCGATATGATCTAAATTCTGTCCTAATGCATTGTTAATCTCCATTATCTCTTGAAGCAAAATTGGATCAGGTTCATCACCGTTCATTACTTGCTCCTTATAAGCACGCATTTTCATATCTAGTAACATTAACAAATCTGTTCTAATCTTTTCTAAAATATCTAAGTGTGTTTTTGCTGTTTTAAGTGATTTAATTTTAGTAAAAACTTCTAACCAATTCAAGTCTTTATCCTGGCTTTTTTGGTATTCTTTAACGTGGTATTCAATCGCTCCTCTCTCTAGATCATACCCTGTTGCATTTTTTAGGTAAAATCTAAGATCCTCTGTTCTAGTAATTCCGAATTCAAAGGCTTTGCCTATTTCATCTTGAATCTTATCGGAATCTCTATAAACTTTCCTTCCCATAATAGGGAACTGAACGTTACTACCTTTTATTTATTTCCCAAATTTTCCTGCTCAATTTCTAATTGATTAGCACGGAAAATCATTTCATCATGAAGATCTTGTGGTTCTAAATAGAAACGTTGTCGTCCGTGAGCTCTCCATGTTGGAATGCGTACTGTAACTGCATTATAGAACCTAAAAAAGAATTCATCTCTAATTTCTCCTTTTCTAACTTCGTTCTTATTTGTATGATTTTTACGTCCATCAATTTCTATAATATAAATACCATAATGAGGATGCTTATCACTAAAACCTATTCTATCAAATACTACTATGTCAGGTCTATAAGTTCTTGGTGCGCCAAATGCATCTATGAATCTTTCAGTAATTTGTTGTCGTTCTGTATAAAGTAAATATCTATCATTGTGATCTTCGTTATACTCTCTATATAATTCTACAATGTTCTTTTTTCCTTTATAGTGTTGCGGATATTCACCTTGTTCCTCATGAATTGCAACTTCTTTTTGTCTAGGTGCGTTTAAAACATCAGCCCATGATCTGAATTTTTCTTTCTCGTTATATCCAAAATCAGCGAGAAAGTTTGCGTATTGTCCTAAAATTATTCGGTTTTGATTATTCTTCTTGCTCATCCGTCGTTTCTAACTGAGCAGAACTATTATTTATTTCTAATTCATAGATCATTTTCAATTCGTGAACAAAATCCATAAAAAAATTTGTTACCTCTTGAATATAAAAAGCTTGATCTTCTTTTCTCATACTAGAAAATAAATATAAATAGGGTAATATGCTACGTGCAAAATATGTTAATCTGTCTTCTATAATGTGTTCAGATTCTTCTTTAACAGTATCGAAATGTTCTACTAACATTAATAAAAATGGTAACGCTAGCTAATATAAGCGTTACCTATTTGTGTCTATACTTTGACTGGCTTTGCCACCAAATATTCTGTTACCCCCGTTTCTTCATTAAATCTTGTTGAAGTATGGAAAATTGCTAATCCGCTTTCAGGTGTTGCTTTTTCTACTGCTGTTTCAAAAGGCAAGAATTCCGCAGGAGCTTGTGCTGCACCTTGAACTACTTGTAAATAGTTTTTTCCACCTCCCCCAAAAGCCTTCTTAAAGAAGTTCTCTGGAAGTTTTACATCTGGAGCATCAGTCTTTATACTTGCACCCTCCCACAACATTACGTTACCATTAAACAAACTTAGGGAGAAAGTTTGTCCATCATAATTGAATCCCTTTTGAGATTCTCCTTCACCTGAAAAGTTTTTGTTACAAGCGTCAACAACTTTGTCCTTAAATTTAGGATCAATAAAGTTTGCTTCTCTTACACTTGTGTATCTTTTACCGTTCTTTGATTTCCACCACTTCGCTAGGTTATCTTCTAGATCGAAAGGCTTTGGTGTAAAATTATTTGCCATTGTAGTGTAGAATGAAGCTACTCTACATATAAACGTTCTTTATTAATATCTAATACATCTTGTTGTATTCTCTAATTCAGGATGGTTAAAACAATAGTGTTTTTCTATCACATTATGAGGAACTGTTATTATTATCGCTCCAAATACTGTTCCTATTAATGCTCCTAATACTAGAAAGAATAATCCAAAGAAAATTAAGAATATTATAGCGTCATTACCTTCCATCATAATATTTCTCCTCTACTAATAATGTATAACCAATTAATATTACCAATAAAGCACATGAACCAATTGCTAATACTTGAATCCATAATGGATCTTGGTTTACCTCATAATAATAACCTCCAGCGAATATTATTATAATTGCTAATGCCAGTAAAAATAAATCTTCAAATACGTTTGCCATAATCATCTAACCTATTGTTTGCTTTGAATTGTTCCCATTTTTCTAACAATTCATTAAGTGCTTGTTTATCCCATGTGCTAGTAATTTCTTTCTTTAAATATTCTGTTATAGAACCTGGGATAGGAACAATTGATCTTCTTAGTGATTTGATTGTCTCTATTGGGCCAGACCCTTCAAGCATATCACATCCTGAGCATGAACCCCATCCATAATTGAAATAATAATATGTTTTCGGTTGCCCGTTTTCATAATGGCCACTTTGAACTAATCCAAATGTGTCACCTTCGTAATCTCCATAATCTATTTCTGCTATATATTTTGGGTCTATTTCATTATAATAGGCCACAAATGCAGCTCTAATACAGGATTTATAAGAAGGATATGAATCTCCTAAACCTGCCATTACACCATTATGAATTAACTCTAATTGTTTATCGTTCACGTCAAAGCCCTCTTAATGTAATTACACGCAGTAGTATACCTAGAATTAGTAGCATAATACATTGTTTCTAAATCGTCCAATGCTTTTCGTCTATTTTCGATATTTCTAACCCATTGAATACTTCTTATTAGACCAAAGAATGAAATTGCACATACTACTAACTTCCAATCAAAAGGTAATCTATCATCAGTAACAGCTACTATGAATATAAGAACATTAAGAAAAATAAAAGCTCCTCCTATTGCTGCTCGTCTAGTATCCTCACTCAATTTAATATCCCTCCTCTTGTCGCTTGTAGTTGATAGCATGCTTTGCTAGGTATTGTTCTATTAGAGTATCTGGAGTAAAGCCTAACTCTATTGCTTCCTGAATGAAAAAGTGTAACCTATCTACAAATTCATTTTGCAAATATTTCTTTACGGAACCTGCTTGATCAAACTGAGATTGAGTAGCTTGATCTTCGCTAGTAAAAGCAGTATCAATAAGTGAAGCATTAACATATGTTCCATCAGGATTCTTTTGTTTCCAATGTTTCCAAGGAATAACTTTTCTTTGTTCCGATTTTTCATCATCATCGGCCAAATGTAATCTAATTACTCTCTCATAAGGATACCTCTCATTTACGTATTCATTGTCAGGATTGTTTTTTATAAAATCGTCGCGAAATCCTTTCTGTTTCTGGAAAAGGAGCTCTAACTTGTCACTCGTCATAAGCTCTAATCAACGGAAACGTAATATAAAGGTAAGCTTCATACTATTTATGGTAACGCCTTACGCGCAAGGATATAGCGCAGAAAATGAATTAAATAAAAAACTACAAGAATTTGGTTACGAAGTTAAAAGAGCTTATAAAAGTCAAGGATGTTATGATCTGTTAGCATTTAATGATACGTTCCGTCCATTGCTTATTGAAGTAAAATACTATAAAGCAATGAATGAAATACCCACAAGTAAGGTAAATCAAAAGGCATTATTAACATTATTAAAAAAAGCGAATAGTAAAAAATTATTTATTACTGCAAAAACTACTAATGCCTATCCCTTATTTGCTTTTAAAATTAAAGGTAAAGGATGGTTACTATATAGAATGGATCTTGATATGTTGCGATTTTATAAATATAAGGATTTAAAATATGGATTAAAATCTATCTTGCAAGTTTCAAATCCTTTCCCATGAGAAAATCTTCTATCTCATTATCAAGATCATCAAACTCATCGAATAAATGCATATCACCAAAATAACTATTCTGACTAGAAACAAATCCTAACACAGGAATAGTAAAAACTAAATGTGTATTCTCACAAAATGTCATATCACAATAAAATGATTGATCAGTGCTAATTTCTATTTCGTTTCCTTTTTTATCTATATAAACTAAATCTCCATCTTTGTTATATCTCACTGTCATACTAAATTTAGAGAACTAGTCTAATTTAAACTGTACTTCACAAAAGGGACACCAACCTAGTTTACCTTTGTATCTATCGTCATAATATGTATCTACTTTACCTCCACAATATAGACATTTCAATCTAATTCATTATACTCCTTAGAACCAATTTTAATTATTTGACCTGTTCTATCATCTATTATAATTTGATTATGACATATCCCATAAAGCTCTCTAAATGAACCATAAATATAGTTTGATTCTTTGGTTCGATCTATCATTTCCATCAAATGATTTGTTTCTACATAACCATCAGGTTTATTCAACTTTCTTTTTTCACTTGTTCCATACAGACAGGACACCACCAAAATTTAGTTGTAGCATCTTCATATCTGTTCATATCTGTTCCGTCGTTAGGACAAATCAAGTATGACACGCTCCATTACCACAGTTAGGACAATAGATACATCCTTCTGCTAATACCATCTCTGTGCCACATTCACAAACTCCGTCTTCAACATGGAAAGCATTTAATCCATAACTTTCAGCTTCATATCCTAGACTATTAATAGATGAAGCAGTGAATCGAATAGTATTATCAAAGAAAGTAGGTAAATATTGTTCAAATCCTTTAAGGTTACGTCTAATGTATTCTTTAACATAGTCAGATACTTCTAATCTTAATGCTTCCTTTGTTGATTCAATATGTAAAATTTGTTCGTGACGTGACTTGTCTCGATAGATTGAAAGTCCTTTACAATTTAATGCATGTGCTAAGAAATAAGCTTGTTTAACATCTTCTACTGTTGCGTTACTTGGCATGTTAATAGTCTTACTTATAGAATTGTCTACATATTGTTGCCAAATTGATTGAGCAAAAACATGATCACCCCAATGCATAGTAATAGCAGTAACGAATACTTTCTTAATCCAATCTGGAATTTCATTAATACCTTCACAGCTTGAATAGTTTTGAACTATTTTGTCTAATAATTCTTGACTATAGATTCCTTCCTCTTTGAGAGCATTGATAAAATGTTGGTTCCAGAATTTGAATTTAGTTGTTTTATCTGCTAGTGTTTTCTCGTAGAACAATCCAAATACAGGTTCAATACCGCTAGAACATCCACTAATCATTGAGATTGTGCCAGTTGGAGCTTCTGTTCCTACCCATGAGTTTCGTATACCAAATGTATTTAATTTCTTTATGTAGTCTTCTGAGAGATCTATGTTGCCTTCTATTTTAGATTTAACTAAATCATAACTTGATTTGCCTGTAACTTGTGTAAGTTTTCTCCAATTAACAGCTTGTCCTCTTGTGAATGCTAAATCAATTGATTCTTCTAAAGCAGCTTCATGCATTGATTTTGCGATCATAGACATTACTTCGTATCCTTCTTGAGTATTGTATCCTATTCTCATTTTGTATAATGCATCACCAACTCCCATGATTCCTATTCCTACTCTTCTAAATTGTTTTGTAGTCTCTTCTATTGCAGCGTCAGGATACAAGGAAACTGATACCACATTATCTAAACCTCTAATAACTTCTTTACATGCAATTTCGAATGCTTCTTTATCGAACCCTCCAGTTGGGGTAACGAATTTCGCAGCATTAACAGAAGCAAGAGTACAAGAGTCATTTGGATAGAGATATTGTTCACCGCAAGGATTAGTCGCATTTAGATCGCCAAACAAAGGTTTGAATGGATTGAATTTATTAGCGTTATCAAAAAACAGAACTCCAGGTTCAGCACTTGCATGAGCTGATTCTGCTATATTATCAAAGAATCTTCTAGTATCCATTTGACCCCATATCTTTTTATCTCTAGGATTAATTAGATCGAATGGTTCGTTTGTATATAATTTGTTCCAAAAGTTAGCATCTAAACCTACTGAAATATTAAAGTTTTCTAATACCCCCGCTTCTTTCTTACAGTTAATGAACTTTTCAATATCAGGATGCCAATATTCTAGAATTCCCATATTTGCCCCACGCCTTCCTGTTCCTGCTTTAACACGCTCAGTAGTATCATCTATAGCTTCAAGCCAAGAAATTGCACCGCTAGAACCTCCTTGAATATCAGCTACTATATCACCTTCGGGTCTAAGATTAGATACGTTTACTCCTAATCCTCCTGCTTTCTTGTAAATTCGTGACGCTCTAACACTAGTAGTAAACATAATATCGTCAAGATCATCTTTCATACTTAATACGAAACAAGCGTTACCTCCTCCCAATGGTCTACCAAAGTTCATCAAAACTGGAGTGTTAAACATATATTCTCCTTTTACCATTCTGTTGTAATACATTTTCCATATTCCTTTGTCGCCAAAATGTTTCTCAAGGTATGGAATTAATTCTTTAGTTATCTTTAGGGAATAAAATTCCTCACCAATTTGAACCTGTTCTAAAATAGGTCTAATCCTAAAAGAACCAATCTGTTCAAATAGATATAGAATACGTCCTGCGTGATATGGATTAAGATTGTATTGGTTAAAAATTTCCCAATTTTGTTCATAGAATAAGTTACCAAGTTTCTTTTCATCAAAGTTTATTAATGGTCTAGTCTTTCTAGTAAAATTATCTGGAGATAAAACTTCTAGGTCATGAATAAAGTCACCAATAGCAATTCCTTTTGCAATCCTTTCAAACATTGCACTAGGTTGCTCTCTAGCTCTTCTATGTTCTACACGTTCTCCCTTCTCATTAGTAGTATACCAAACATCACAGATAAGATAACGTTTCTTTAGTGTTAGAAGTTGATTCTCTGTCATGGATTTAGAAACTGAATCTAGATATTGTGTATCTAAGATTTTTTCTTTCTCTAATCTTTCTTTTGCTTTTTGGTCGCGATATAGTATGTATTTTTCCGCCACCTTATAATGACCTAAATGCATGAGAGAAACTACAACTACATCTTGAATCATTTCAATTGTTATTGGTTCCGAAGAGCTCTCTAGAACCTGAACAACATAATCTGTTACTGTTTCCACTTGGGTGAGATCAGAATTAGGGACTTCTCTAAACGCTTTCATAACAGCGTTATAAATTTTCTTTTCATTAAAATTCTCATTTGATTTATCTCGTTTTAAAATCGTTAACATAAGTAACTAACAAATGGTAGCTGGGTTATTTATATCAAACGTTATTAAAAATAGAGCTAATGTAGGCGTTGTTTGAGACGCCTCGTTCTTCTCCGTAGTCGTTAACTACACTGCATTGGCTCTCCTCCTTACATGGTGCCCCATATTATTTCAATGGATTCGGGAGTGTCGCTATATTCGGATGCAGTTCCACGCCCTTCACGTAGAACCTCATTAGCGGAACATACTCGTAATGATATTAAAACATAGAACATATATAAATTAATTGGCCGACGCTGAATCTTACACATCTCAGAGGATTTACTAGTTTACCTCCGCAAGCCTCAAGTTCGTTGTGCACTTTACCAGTATGAACCCGTACTTAGTCTAACAATATAGTTAACGTTACTAGAATAAAAAGCTTGAGGGTAAAAATCGTAAACCCCTCAAGCATGGATGGAAATAACCCAGTACTATCCGGTAACATAAGTGAAAGAACTAATAATATAAACGTTTAGAAAGATGAAAGGCAGTCCTCACAAACTTTCATCTCTCTAAAACAAAGGAGAATGACCGTTCCACGTCTTATGGGTTAGTGAAAGCTTTGGGAATATAAATGTAACCTTTGTCCCAAAGCAATTGCTAAAAAGGATTTAGGAAATATTTTTGGATTTGTGCTCAGAGTGAACCATGTACATGCTTCAAAGCATGTACCTATAGAGATATTAGTAAGATTTATATTAAGTAGATCGCTACATAATTAAACATACCGTTTATGTAATAAAAGTATTAGTATAAAGTATCTAATACTTTTATGTGGATGTAGCAAAGCATGTACATGCTTCTATTTGTGCTCAAGCCTAAAAATATTTTCTTAGTGTCTTTTTTTTCTATTGTAATAGCGTGATATGATTTATATTATGGTACAAATTAACAAAGGGGGACGAAAGATGGAATTCATATTGAAAACCTTAAACGATCAGGAAATAATGACAAACACAAAGACGAACCCAAGGAAATCAGTTCATATAAATAAAATAGTTAATGATAAAATAAAGACTCATAAAAAAAGTTTTAAAGAGATAGGATATGACGTAACTGATCTTCAAGTTATTAATGCTGGATTAGAAGCTTTAGATGTAGTAAAGCCAAATGACATTAATCTCATGCGATTAGAATTAAGCAAAAGAGAAACTGAAAATAGTAGAATGTTATCAACAATTGCATCATTGCATAGGACAATTCAGAAACTTAAGAAACAAAATGCAAATCCAACAAATAAGTAAGAACATCACTGCTTATTGGCCTGATCATTCTAACTATGAACTTTTTAAATCACTTTTATTTGGAACCGTTTCTCGCAGCTTAAAAGGGCCAAAAGAACGTTATGAATTTTACAAGAATAAGAAAGATGGATTAGAAGGTAATGCTAAAAGATTCTTAGAAACTAATTTAGGTTTTGGTGACGAAAGTATTGCAGAACAATTTAATTTTAATCTAGAATTTCATGAAGTTCCAATTATGTTCTCTTTTGAATGGTTATATCATCCATATCAATCTCCAATAGAATCTTCTACACGATACATAAAATTAGATGGAAGTTACTATTATGACTATCCTCAGTTTAGTTATGATCTTTTGTATGATGAATTCATTGATGAAATAAAACATGGAATGAATACTTACATTAAGGCACAAGAGCCTGTAAGAAAGTTCTATGAAGAAAAGTTTCCTATTGAAAGTATAGATTGGACTGGAGTTGAAGAGGAGAATATTAAAACTAGATATGATTCTGCTATAAAAAGCAAGACTAATGATGCTGTAAAAATATTCCTTCCTATGTCTACTAAAACTAATTTTACTACATGTCTTAATGCTCGTGCCCTGAAAAATTTATTGGTAGAATTGGCTAAATCAAATGTTCAATTTTTTGGAGCATATGATCAGATATTGATGCCATTAATTAGATATGTTCAAACTGATCCTCAAACTGAATGTCTCTTTGGTAGATTACATCAAAGTATTGTAGATGGGTTAAAACAACATCAAGACGAACTTACCAATAAAGTAGAAGCGGTATCTTGGGATATTCCTGATGGATTAACCGAACGAGTAGCAATATCGAAATTAACTCCATATACTATTCCTACTTATCCAACTAAAAGACCAAATAGATTCTGTAAGGTTCCTGAAGTATATAGAAAGCATTTGTTTAATGTTGAGGTTTATAGTTCACTTGCTGTTATTAGAGATTTATTTAGACAAAGACCTCCATTTAAAGAAATATTTTCTATGGGTTCTGAAAAATGGGAATTGGTAGCACACAAAGACATGATAGATCATTTCCCAAGTATACTAAATGAATACAGAGAGGGATCTAAAATAAATGAACTAATTATATCTCCTAATCCGTTAATTAAGATTGGTGCATTGCCATTAGGTATGAAGGTAAAATGGAGAATGTATGCGACTTTATATGATCTTTCTAACATAGTAGAACTTAGAAGTGGTAGTGGTGGCTATTGGGAATATATACAGATTGCTCGTGATATTGCGACTATAATAAATAAGAATGGTTTATATGACAATTTGTTCCTTAATGCAGATATGACAACAGATTATAACGAAACATTGCCAACTCTTAGACAGGAGATGAAGAAAAAATGAGAAATTGGTTTAAAAGAAAACTCAAAGTAGGGAGTGTACATAATGGTTCATGAATGTAACGATTGCGGTTGTGAATTGGATATATGCGATAAATGTCAAAAAATTCTTTGTGAGAATTGTTACTTAAATGGAAAAGGTAAATGTAAGGAGTGTAAAAGAAGTAATGCCTTGTCCAATTAGGTCTAAAGACGAATCTTATATAATAGCACAAGAAGCATTAAACTATTTTTATAATGAGAAAATGAAAGCATGTGTTACTATTGATGAAGCTAAAAAAGAAATAGACGAATATGCCCAAGTTAAACGTCATATAACAAGAGCATTTGATAAGTTGGAGAATTAGAAATGGATTATTTTACTAGGGAATACATACGAAAAGATGTTAAAGACAAAGCAATATGTATTGTAGATGCAAGTGGTGCTAGTGGTGGAACTGCAAGTTGTGACTACCAATACAATGAAATCCATTATGATATACACTTTCATTTTCCTAAAGATATGAATCCTGAACAATTAAAACAAGTTCTAGAAGCTTTGAAAAAACCTGAAAGTTTACCTGAAGAGGTAGATACCCCAATAATTAAAAAGAAATCAAGATTCTTTTCTAGATAATTTTATATCTTCTTTTATATTATAAAGTTCTCTGTCTACGATTCTTAGACAGGATTCTAAATACATTTTATATAATTCTAATGTAAATCTGAACTGTTTTTCCCACAAGTTAAACATTTTTCGTCCTTTATCCTTTCTGTTTCACATCTAAGACACATTTGACCTTCATGTTCCACAATATTTTCACAATATAGACATTGTGCCATTTTTAATCATTCTCAAACACTTCATCGTTACATTCTTGACACAATCCACAAGGATTAAGTTCGTCACATTCTAATTCACAATTCCAACATTTCATCATAGCTACCTTTTACTAGAACCGTAATAAATAGTTTTATTTTAGAACGTTACTAGTATATAGTATATGCCTAATGATACTAAAGGCGTAAAAATGATTTACGCGTCTTCAAAAAAGAATCCTCAATCAATTTACTATAACGGTAATTTTAATGAAAGAATCCAAATGAGAAGGCAAACAGCAAGCCCTAATCATGGAAATATTTTATCTTTTAATGAAGGAAACGAACTTGGACAACTAGATTTCTATACTTCCTCAGGTTATAATTCTGCTAAAGTTAGACCTCCTGATCATGGACGATATGCAACTCAGGGATTCATGCAAGATAATAAAGATTGGCGTAATGTAGAATGTACTACTTATGTAAAGGTAAACGATGCTCCTGATGGTTCTGTTATTTGGTTTTTGGCACGTACTGGTAATGATCGTTATCAAAGTGGTGATTGTGAATCTTGTGGATATGAAGGGAGATTATATGTAGATGGAAGAGTTGGTGTTAATAAGAAATTTTATACTGGTGCGCTTTTTCTTAGACCTAGAGACAACGTAACTGACGATATAGAAGATCGTTGGGTCGGTTTAAAATTTATTGTTTATAATACTTCGGATGGAAATGTTGTTACTGAAATTTGGATAGATGAAAATAACAATAACAGTTGGAACCAAGCTTATACTAGTACTGATCCTGGAGGATTTGGTAATGCTGGTGAACACTGTAATGCAGATGAGGGTGAAAGAATCACTTGGGGTGGGCCTATTGTTTCTTTATATTGGTCTGTTGAAGACCTTGAAAAATCAGTAGAATTCCAAAAAATTTCAATTCGAGAAATAGATAAAGGCGAAGATTTTGGTAACGAAAATGATAGTGATATAGATGATGACGATGATGATAGTGATGATGGAAATAATACTAGTGGCTCTGGAGGAATGGTAGATAAATATGGTGTACGTTCCCGTTATGCTACAGGGAAAATACGTTATGATCCTGATGAGAATTTTAGAGATGATGGAAAGAGATGGGACTTTGACGTTGGTGCGGATGAATTTGTCTCTTGTGAACTAAGAGGATATTTCAAATGTTCTTCTGATCCGAACGATGATGTAGCGGGTAAAATGGGAGGGGGACAACATCACGACGGAAGTGAACCTAAATGTTATGTTCTTGATATTGGAACAGATGGTAGTAACATTAGACTTAGATATGAAGAGGATCATCCTTCTACTCCTGAATTAGATGGAAGTGCTGGTGATGGTAGTGGTAACGGTAAAGGTTTAGTAGGTGCATATGTTGGATATTGTTTCGTTAAAAGAAATCTTAGTAATGGAAATGTTTTACTCCAAATATGGCAGGATAAAGGTAATAACGAAGGTGAAGGAGACGAAGATTCTGGCCCTGCTAATGAATGGGAATTAGTAGGTTCATGGGAGGATAGTGAACTTCAATGGCAAGATCCTCCAAGTGATCATGCTGAAACTATTCGTATAGACAATGATGCGGGTCATAATTTAGAAGCAAAATGGATAGCGTTACATGAAATTTTAGACAGTGATAGTGAAGACCCTAGTCAAGGGGGTAGCGATAATGGTACCGGAGGTTCTGGAGGTGGTGACGATAGCGGTGGTACCGGAGATGGTACCGGAGGTACTGGATCAGGGCCTTCAACTCCTCCGGCTCCTCCTGCCCCTCCAAGAGAAGTTTACCAAACTGCATACTTAGAATTGATGTGGAATATTAACTATATCTCTGGAGATCCTTGTAATGTAAATGCTCCTCCAGAAGGATTTCCCCCACAACAGGTCATTAGTGTTACTGGTACTGATGCGTATATCAACATAGGAAGAGATCTTATGACTGGAGGTTGGTTTATCAATAAAAACTCGGTACTGATCGGTAAGAAAATACGGCAATTAGATATTGTGGGTAAAAAGGAAGGATCGCCTACGGGATTAATTAGAATTAGAATATATGACAAAACCAATACTGTAGTACAGGAATTTGATAACACAAGAGATGCTAGTACCTTTACTGCTAATGATGAAACATATGAATTTGATTGTTTGTCGCCTAATAGAGTTTTACAGGAAGGCGACAGAATAAGTATAGACTTTTGGGGGAGTGGTATAGTAGTAGATACGGTTAATTATTTACGTATAAAGATTGCTGACAAAGATGAAGCTGATTCTACTGCAACTTGTTTGTTCATTAGTGATGATAATCGCAACATAGAAGTTACGGAACCCCTTGATTTAGCTGGTAGCATATATATATAGGCAATCGCCCATGTAATCTTCTATCGGAGATGAAAGAGGTGTTTGACGGTCTGGTGACTCCAGACAAACCATTAGAGGATATTGAGCTTGATAAATATGAGAAAGAAATATATTCTCATTTATCAGTAGTTCAAGATAAGGATTCAAACTATATCTACGTAAATCAGATTAATACATTAATTTCTACTTTACAAGAAACTGGATTCCTTACATTTACTGTTAATTATAAAGATTTATCCGATTCAATTAGAGATAGTATTGAAAAAGATTATTATGGTTTTATTGAAGCTACCAAGAAAGTAGTAAAGTTTTTTCTATGGATGTATGATGCTGATTATGTAGAAGAGATTCAAAAAGAATATGATATAACTGAATTTAAAGATTTTGAAAGATGTGTTCCTTATTTATCTGTGCGAATTAAGAATTATAATTATGATTTAGACATTCAAGATACAAGCTATACAATCCCAATTAGAGCTTCTAAAAGTTCAAAGTTAAATAAACTAAATAGTTATAGAGGAATAGTAATATCAACAATTACTCCAACAAGTGATATTGTAAAGACTGAAATGAAGTGTTCTAATTGTGGAGCACAACATGTTATTTCCTTTTATGAATTAGATGGAATTGGTAGTTCTGGAAAATGTCATATTTGTGACGAAGGTTACTATAAGATGGGAGAGACAGAAGTTAATGATGTTCAATATATTTTGCTCCAAGATTTAAATGATGCATCAAGTTTTGAGTCAAGTGCTCCAGTTACCTTAAAATGTATAGTCAATCAAGAATTAGTAAACAAAGTTGAGATAGGAGACTCAGTTATAGTAACAGGTTTAATGAGATTAGATGTTGATAATAAAGATAGTAAAAATCTTTGGCGAGATAAAACAAAAACTAATATTGATTATTATCGAAACATGCAAGCATTTTCTCCTAAAGTTGGAGGTTTACCATTTCCAAGGATTTTAGAAGTTAATTATGTTGAAGTCAATAACAGTGAAGATTATAGTAACTATGTGTCTTCTATGGATGAAATCAACAAACTGATTAAACGTCCTGATCTATATGAATTACTTGTTAAATCATTTTGTCCCCAAATTAAAGGTCTAGAAAACATAAAGGAAGGAGCGTTACTAACTATGATAGGTGGAGTTGGACAATGGAATACTAAAGGTAAGATTAAGAAACGTGGTAATTTGCGTATGATGATTATAGCTGATCCTTCTGTTGCCAAATCTGTAATCATGAAGTATTGTGCATCATTGCTTAAAAGGGGTATATATGTATCTGCTACAAGTTCAAGTAAGGTAGGTTTAACTGGTGCTGCGATTAAAGATGAATTAACAGGACAATTCCAAATCGCAGCAGGAGCAATTTTACGAGCAAATGGTTCAATCCTTACTATAGATGAGATTAGTAAACTAACTCCAGAAGCGCAAGATGCATTGTATGAAGTTGGAGAACAAGAAACTTTTACTATGGCTAAGGCAAATATTCTTAGGACATTTAATGTTGATGTGGTTCTTATTGTTGGTGGCAATCCAAGAGAAGGTAGATATAATCCTGATCTTTCTGTTTATGAGAATTTATCAGATAATCAAATTCCATTTCTCACAAGATTTGATCTTAAATATATTATGCGAGATGTTGCCAATAGTGAAAAAGATAGAGAAATAGCACAATGGATTATGGATCAATATAATGATGATTTTGAAAAGCATATGCAAGGTTTAATTCCATTTGATTTACTTTCAAAGTATATTTCTTATGTTAAGCATTTTGGAACGCATCCAAAAATGGATAAATCAGCAATGGAAATATTCAAAGAATTCTATGATAATGTTAGACAGAAAAGTAATGGTAATATGCAAATGGTAGCCAGAGAATTTGAAGGTGTTATTAGGATTGCTCAGGCACGAGCAAGAGCTGTATGGAGTGAAATTATTGATGCGGAGACAGCATTATATTCAATTAAACTTCATGAGAGTATGCTTGTAGATATTGTTCCTGATGATATAGACGGTAAGAAACCTGATTTGAATAATTTGTATGGTAACAGTATGCAAAAAAGAGAAAAGAAAGATATTGTAATGGAGGAATTGGGTAAATTGGTAGAGCAACAAAAATCTAGAAAAATAGATAGAAAAGTATTGGTATTAGTTCTACAAGATTACATGCCTGAAAATAAGATTAATTCTGCGTTACAAAGTTTGGAACATGAAGGTAAAATAATAGCGGATCAATTTACTGTAACCTTAAATTAGTACAAACCCGTTATTACCCTATATGGGTACAGTTTTTGATCCTGAATATAAACAACGATTACAATTATATGTAGATGTTCTTTCTCCTGATTGGAATGAAAATATTTTTTCTTTTAGTCAAGCTCAATCTTCTGTTGCTCCTATGCAGATTATTGCTGCAAGAATTGAAAATAGTATAGATTCTTATGGTAAGTTTACTTTACTTGTTAGAGATACTGATGCTTTAATTCGAAACAAAGTATTTGACCATAAGTATATAATGAAATTTAAAGGCAAAAAACCATTTCAATCTACTTATAATAATTTACAAACAAGTATTGTTAGAAGGATTACTAGATTATATGAACCTGGATCACAGGAACGATTATATCAAGTTGAAGGTGTAGGTGTTGGGTCAATTCTAACACATACTATAATTAATTACAGTCTACAATCAGCTTTTAAGAACGTTACAGATGGAGAAAACAATTTACAAACAACCGATCCTGAAATGTTGGCTCCAAAACATATCAGAAGGATTATGACAGATAGAAAAGTATTACCTGCTCTTAACCAAGGTTTGACTATTCAAGAGAGAGGTAAGTTTAACCTAGATAAAATAAATGACAATATCAATGTTTATATTAATTCTATAGATACATTTGCTACCACACCTTCTAGTTTATGTAAAGATATTGCTAATTCTGCTGCTTGTCTATTTAATATTGATGAGGATAATAGTGTATTTTTTGATAGACCTTTGGCTCGTACTTTGGGCCATTTTATTACCAACAATAGTGATGATATGAATCTTAATGGTGACTTGACATTAATAACAGAAGGTGCAATAGAAGATGAAAGTTCAACATTTGCTGAGGACGGTTACTTTGATAAATTATATGCTTATTCTCAAGAGTCTAGTGTTACTCAATCTAATGTTAAAATGGGAGGTTATACACCTCTACATGAGAACAACGTTGGATTTAGAATAGAAAAAGCAGGTGCATCCAAGTTATATGATCTTGCATTCATGCTTCAAAAGTTTGGAGTTGGTACTGATAGTAATGATCCTTCTAATACATTCTTACATGGACTCATTGTTAACGATGATAATTTTGAAATTGGTTCCGAAATTGTAGGAGAGTTTATTATTCCTGTTGATCAAATACCTGAAAGTGCTGGATGGGTAAAGAGAGTTAATATTCGTTTTAGAAAAGATGTAGAAGTTGATAAACCTTATTGGATTATTTTAATGAAGATTGGTAACAGTCCTGAAAACACTATTGGTTGGTGGCACGATGCTAAAACTGATTATAAAAACGTTTGGTCAGCATGGAGATATTCTAGAGGTGTAGCAGAAACACCACAAACTATTACTGGAGGATGGGATTATTCTAGTACGGGGCCAAAATATACATATTCATTTAGTCAAAGAACACCATTACTTCAAACTAGTTTTGCTGTAAACTTTAATCCTACATATCAAACTCTTGCTCCAGTAGAAAAGTTTGAATCTGTTAGTTGGATAAAAGACCAACCTACAAGTATGCAATATCTTGCTTATGTTACTCAGCAAGCATCTAGAGTTAAAAGAAATATTAACTTGGGAAAATGTTCTATCCCTAATATATTACCAAGAATAGGATATGCTAATGTTTTGAGATTAAGGCAACAAACATTAGATGGTAATGTAGATGTAAATGAATACCTGTTTAATATTAATAGTACCAAATATGATTTTGAAATTACAGGTGCTAGATATGTAGAAATTAGAGGCGACACATATGATCTCAATATAGAAAACATTATCTTAGAGGATGAGGAAGAATTAATATATGTATGCTCATAAGTTTAATTTACCTTTAGATGATTATGGTTTAGATGGCGTCACCCGTTCTGCACTTTGGGATAAAAAAGATCAACGTTATCACCAAAGATATATTAAAAAAATTAACAGGACTCATAGTAAATCTCAACGACAAGAAATGATCAATGCTCTTATGGATAATCTAACTGCATATTGGAATGATCATAGAACTCATAAAATCGAACCATATAAAGACCCACATAAACAATACGAACCATATAACATTTCTATTAATAATAATAAGACTACAATCTATGCTTGTGTTAGACATGCTGAAATTATATGTGAAGAAAGTATTCAAAGATTCTACTGGATGGCTAGCGGAACTTCTGTATCTGCTAGTCCATTAATTACAGATACGAAACTCAATGCAGAAAACATGAGAGTTTCGTTAAAGGATTCAGGCTTTTTATTCTCTAATCAGAATGTTATAATGGAGCATGCAGTCTTTCCAACTGGAACACCTGATGCTACAATAAAAGAATTTGGAGCATTTGATAATCCTTCTGCTTTAGAATTAATTCAAACTTGCGAGTGGCACAATATTATAAAGCACTCAAATGAATACCACGAGCACAAACAAAATGAAACATATTATACTGCAACTCACTCAACAGAATTAAGACCATCTAATAAAGATTAGATTGGTATAAAACACAAACTCTTTTGCCAATGCATCATTTTCTTTAATCCAAATTCATGAGGTTTATGTAAAATTTGATTATCTAATTCTTTTGCAGCATCATAAAAGATGTGTAATCCTTCATTAAGATATTTGAATAATTCATCATATGGTATTGGATTTTCAGCAGCTTGTGCTTGAATAACTTCTATGTATTGATCTTTGTGATGTTTTGCTATTCGTTTTGTAATATCTTTTGCTATAGCAATGTTTATAGGTTGCCCTCGTTCTATTAATAGTATTTTGTTCTGATGATTGGGTTCATTTGTTACAATTTTTCTTTTTAAATCATCATACCATAAAACATTGATATTATAATTATCAGAAAATTCTCTTAGAGCAAAATCTAGAGTTTCGAATTCTTTAAACATAAATACTAAATAAAGGAATAGGAAATAAAAATGTTACTAAAAGCCTGAGCAGGCAAGCCACTTAGCTTCTAGATCTTTTTGTCCGTCTTTACCTGGATCATCAATTCTTATTGTCTCTTGATGATCATTTGGAGGAACTAACCATAATGGTTTAGTAACATTCCAGTTGGAAACAAGCTTCCATGCATTTGCTGGCTTCTCTCCTTCGTTATCTCCAGTATCTTGCCATACTTGGATGTTAACTGATTTACCGTCTTTTGCATTTTGACATACAAATTTATATCCTATGAATTTACCTGCTAGAGGTGCTCCTTTTCCACTTTCAGTATCTTTTGCTGTTCCCTTTTCATATTCAGGATGTTCCTCTTCTGTTCGGTAACGAGTTTTACCATCTTTGATACCTACACCAATATCGTACGTCTTTGGTGTCGAACCATCATGGTGTTCTCCTCCGCGACATTTACCACTAACTTCATCATCTACAGATTTACCATCTTTGAATCTAAAGTATCCTATAAGCTCTACATTAGTAAAGTTCTTGTTACTTCCACAATTAAAGTCAAACCTTTTACCATCATCTCTGAAATTTTTACTATGTTTATAATCTATCTCTATTGGTTTATTGATTAATTGTACTCCGTCTTTTGTGAAGAATTTACCGTCAGGCGTTGGTGGATTATCTGGCTCGTCAGGTTGTGGAGGTGTGTATACTTTGATTGCATCATCTATGAATTTTTGTGCTCCTTCTTGTGTATTAAACAAATCAGCAACATTAACTCCGTCTTTGTCTACGACTTTGAACTTTGTAATGTCGTCATTCATTTGTTTAACTTTCCAATTATTAGGATTCTTATCTGTTGATCCCCAATTCTTTACACGTCCTGGATCGTCTACTGGTGTAGGATCAGGTTCCTCTTCACATTCACATTTTGCTTTGCAACAATTGCAGTCCTCAGTTAAGAATTTTATATCTACAATTTCATTAGCGTCATTTAGTCCTGTTATCTTTACAGATACTACATTTGTGAATTTGTCAACATCAAATACTTCAAACCCGCCTGTACCTTTAGATGCTATTTGTTGCCAAAGTTCATATTCACCTAAAGTGTTTCTAGAGTAAATATCATATATTTGATCTTTACCCGCAAATTGGATCTCTATTTTATCAACATTAACTGTTTTTTCAAAAAAACATTCAACGAATTGTCCTTTGCCTTTAGCTTTCCATGAACTTTTTTTATCATTATCAAATGCTAACTTACCGTCACCACTTGATGTTACTATTTTTATTGGAACTGTAAAAGTCATTAAGTATTAATATGATAATCTGATATTAAAAAGTGTTGAAAAAAGGGGAACATTATGCTTTACCATTACTCAGAAAGAGGATGATATACAAAAGATATGTGATAAAAGTATGGTATTTGAATCATTTAGATAAACCAACCTTGGATTATATTAGTAGATTAAAAATAAAAAATATGACAATTAAAGCTACTGTTCATAGTATTCATCCCAATTATGTTGAGTTTATGCTTGAAAATAATAAGATAATAACACTCAAAACAGAACAAGCTCTTAAATTAGAAAAGTTCTTATGAGCGGTAGCTTCACATAAGATACTTATGTCAAATGAAGAAATAGATATAACAAATTTTTCAAATATAGACGGAGTTGGCCCTGCCAATAAAAAGGAACTAAAAGCAGGAGGATTCATTACAATTATAGAGATTGCAGCATGTATTCCAGAAGAGTTAATGGAACGTTCTAAGTTAACTGAAACTAAATCTATTCAAGTTATTCAAGGAGCAAAAAAATATCTTAGGGATAATAATCTTTTAGATTTACCAAAAATGTCTGCGCTTGAAGATTTGGAGCGCAGAGAAAAGATACAACGGATTAAACTTAACTCTAATGCTTTAGACGGATTACTTAATGGAGGAATTGAATGCGGAGCTGTGACAGAATTCTTTGGTGAATTTGGTAGCGGTAAATCACAAATAAGTATGATGTCTGCGCTCAAATGCACGCAGTCCTTAGAGAATGGAGGGCTTGATGCGAACGCTATTTATATAGATACCGAGGGAACATTTAGACCTGAAAGAATTAAAGGCATATGTGATAATTTAGGATATGATTGGAAACAAACATTAACTAGAATACATGTTATTAAACCACGAGATAGTTTTGAAATTATTAATTATATTAGAGAAGAATTAGTTAAAGATATTGAAGAATTCAAGGCTAAACTTATAGTTATTGATTCTGTTATTTCTTTGTTACGTGCTGAGAAAATAGGAAGAGGTGCGCTAGCAGCAAGACAACAAATGTTAGGAGAATTACTCCATAAAATAGGAAGAGCAGCGGAGGTTTATAATGCTGCGGTTGTGTTAACTAATCAGGTTCAAAGTAAAGTGGATGGATATTTAATGCCAGGTGCAGATCCAAATAAACCTACTGGAGGTAATATTTTAGGTCACTTTAGCACTTATAGAGTATCGTTGCGAAAAGCAGGAAAGAATAGGGTTGCCACAATGATAGATTCTCCAGACAAAGATTGGGAACCTGTAAAATTTATAGTTAGCAAGAACGGCATTGAAGACTCTGTTGATGACTCCAAAAAGGCAAAAAAGTCTTCAGAAGATCAGGAATTACCTGAAGAGAATTTACCCGAATAAACGGGCCTTTATCTCCTAAATCTTTATTCCATTCTTGTGTTACCAGTATCCCCATTTTTGCTTTGAGAGGAATATTCTTTGGATTATCTTCTATTATCACATCAAAGTTTTCATTTGTTTTGTCTGCTATATCTGTTATTACTGTGAATGTATCATAATGGAATCCTTGATGATTTAACCATTCAATAGTATTTCCTATATCTTTTTTGCTCCGTTTTGTTATGATAGCAGTTCTTAATTCTTTGTTTCGTTGCAAATATGTGAACAAATTATCTGCATAAGGGTCAGTATATTTGCATCCTACTTGTGGATTCTTTGCAGTTTCCTCCCAACATTCAGAATACATCTTAAAAAATCCTGCTTTATCAGTTTCCAGATCAGGCCAACAATCCCATTTAGTAGGTCGTAATTTATTAAGATGTGGCCTGAATTTATCAACAATATGTCCAATTATATCATATACTACTCCGTCTATATCGACAGCTACTGTAATCATTAACAATTGAATTAGCTACTGTTAATTTAAACGTTTATATTTGAAAGAGCTACTAGGTATGGGAATGGATAATGATACTTATGCAGGCATATTTATATGTCCTGAAATTCAACCAATAGAAGGAAAGGATAGAATAGGATTCGTAGAAATAGGAGGGAGCAAAGTTATTGTTCGTAAAGATAGTTTCAAAGATGGTGATAAAGGATTATTTATTTATGTAGATTCTGTTTTGCCAGTTGAAATGGTAGAACATTACCAATTAGATCGACTTAAAAATGGTAGAGTAAAAGCAATGAAAATGAGTGGTATAACTTCTCAAGGATTATTCTTACCATTAAGCTATGATGCAATTCCAAAGGATGCTCCAGTTCATCAAAACATTGCAGAACAATTAAACATATTGCATTGGAAACCTGAAGTTAAGCTCTATAAAGGAACGACGCCACATATTAATTCTAGAAACTGGCCTAGCTGGTTAGATGTGATGAAAGTTTGGAACATAACTAGACCTGATAAAACAAATGTATTTGAAGAGGGAATAGATCAAGTAGTAGTTACTGAGAAGATTCACGGTATGAATGCTACCTATAGTTATGTTCAAACATACACTGATTACTTTACTCAGAAAGAAGTTGAAGCTGATTTTGCTGTTTGTTCCCGAAAAGTTAACTTTAAAGAAGATAGACCCGCAGCATTACAGAATGATGATATGGCATTTCAAACTAATGCTTTCTACTCTATTGCTGATAAGTATAACCTGAGAGAAAAACTCAAACAATATTCAGAAGCGAACAACTGTGATATTGTTGTTCGCGGTGAATTATTTGGTAAAGGAGTTCAAGACTTGGAGTATGGAATGAATGAAATTGACTTTAGAGTCTTTGATATTCAAATATCAAGAGGTGTTTATTTAGATTGGATTAATGTGGCTCATGTAGCTGAATATTTAGGATTGAAAACGGTTCCTGTTTTATATGAGGGAACATTTGAATATGATGTAATAAGAGAAATCTCAGAAAGAAAGAGTTCATTATGTCCTACCCAAATAGGTGAAGGTGTTGTAATTCGTTCAATGACGGAACAAAAGATAGGTAATAGTGATGATAGAAAAATGCTAAAGATGATGAATCCTGCTTATACAACTAGAGATGATTCTAAGGAGGTAGCTGAATAATAATGGGAAACTTTGTGAATGTTAATAATTCAACTATTATTAATGGAATTAAATTAGAAGATAAATTAGAACAACTCTCTGAATTAGAACATGAACAATGGATGCAATGGGCTATGACTCTTCTAGATAGAATGATACAATATGAATTAGAAGATAAAACGTTAAAAGATTTAATTTTTGATACAAACAAAAGATGGAGTCCTAATATAAAACCATATTCAGAACTAACCGAAGAGGTAAAAGAATATGATAGAGTTTGGGCAAGAAAAGTATTAGAGGTAATAAAAGAATGAGTCTCTTAGAACGTAGGGGGTTAACTATTCGAAACATAAAGAACCTAGGTAATCTAGGTGAACATGATGTTCGAACTGAAATTCAATTCTATGAACCCCGAAGAGATCAATATCATAGTTTAGTAATTACTATGTCAAAAGGTGAATACGATCATTTAGATCATGAATTTACAACAAACGATTTGGGGGCAGCAATCGAATTAAAGAAAAAGGTAGATAGTTATGAATAAACAAGAAACATTAGAATTTCTTAATCAAATAGTAGATAAAAAAATACGAAGTAAAAAACAAAGTAAAGGTTATTGGTGTAGTAGAGCTAGATGGAATCCTGCTAATCCAGAACCATTTGATAAAGAGATTGCAGATCTTAACGAAGCAAAAAGAATATTAAATGAGGTGTTTGAAAAAGATGCTTAGAATATGGCAATACATTCAAAGTGGTAAAATATGTAAGTATAAAGTTCGTAATGAATACAAAGACGGTCATGGTGGAGTATGCATTGTGCAGCTTATTACCGACGAGATAAAATATGAAGAAAATTTATCTCAAGGTAATGAAACAAACCATCAATTTTTAGACAGAATTACCAATCAAAAACTTTGTTTAACTAAGCGATTAAAAGATACAATGGGAGGTAAAATGACTGGATTTCAAATGCAGCACACTCCAAAGCAAGAATTATTAGATGAATTCAAAGAAACAATTATAAAGAATGATAGTAAAGTATCTTTACGAGATATGGTATTGTTAAATGACAATAGCGAAGTTTCCTTTGACGACTTTGAAGATATTTTTAGGGAGTTAGATATATAATGTGGAAATTTGTATTAGGAGTATTATTTATATTCTCATTAATATTAATTACATTAGCAACTTTCTTTGGTTTAACTCAACCTGATATAACAGGATGGTCTTCTTTTTGGGTAGGATTTTGTGGAACAATTCTATTGATAGTGAGTGTTGCGACAATCAATGATAAATTTGGATGATCCTAAATTAAGAACAGAATTACAAAAGATTGTTTTTGCTCAATGGCAAAGTTTGATTTCATCTTTTTCTTTAAGTATGAATAACTTTAATGTTGAAAAAAAATCTTTGGATCAGTATCAATTGTATTGTGGCGAACGTTGGGGAAACTTATACAAAACATATGAGGATTTAACTGATGATGATAAAATTGGATTAGATCATTTTGCCCAAAAAATAATAGATAAACTCAAAGAAATCTAATTTCTATATCAGAATCTTCTATTTCTTTATTTCTCTTTTTTGCATCTTCTAGTGCATCCATTCCTTTGTTAATAACGTAGTCGTATGTCTTATTGTGTGGCTTTTTTACTTCGTTCACAAATTGAGAAAGTCTGTGTTCGGTTTGCTTGGTCACGTTAACAATTCTGTTAGAAACCATAAGTAAAGATTATATTACAACATAATTAAGTCTTTTTATGACGAGAGGTTTACTTATAGTAGTTGAAGGTGGCGATAAATTAGGAAAAACAACTTTTGTTGATCAATTTTTAGAACAATATCCTACTACACAAAGGATTAAGCTACCAACTCCAGAGATATACGGATTAATTAAACATACCCCAAAGGAAATGTGGCATGATATATTTCACACTAATATTGAAAGTGTGATGAAAAGAATAGGAGAATATTTAGACAAAGGAGTCAATGTTATTTGTGATAGATATATTTATAGTCATTTTGTATATGAGGAATTGACTTCAAAGAAAAATTGTGTATTCAAATCAACTTTGAATCCTAATGCTATTGTCTTCTTTGTGCACGCTAATCCAAACTCGTTACCCAAAGATGATGTAATAGAACAAATAGTAAATCAGAACGATGTTCAAAAGAGTTTTGAGAAACGTTTCAAACGAATGTATATACCAGTAATTCATGTTCCGGCATTGACACCTACTACAAAGCAAATTGCAATGCAAGCATTAGTTTCTCTCTTTGGCAAAAGATTAATATAACGAATAATTGTATGATGTGTGACGTAAAAGATGTTTTCTACGCAAGGCTTAGAGATTGATCATCTCAATGGGATAAACGCTGACGAAAATGAGAACAGTTGGGTAAAAAAATGTTGGGGATGTGGACAAAAGAAAGAATGTGATGAATGGTGTTTTTGGTGTGAAACGCGCTTTTGTGTGGGCTGCATAGCGAATCAAAATGGATGTTTCCGTAAAAACAAATACTTAGTTTGCAAAGATTGTGGTATAGACGAAAATGGGAGTACAGAGATTAAATGATAACTCAGAGATTAGTAGAAATTGGTGACGCTATTTCTACAATCGAGTTACATAAAACCCCAATTAAAGCACTACATGTTAGTGGTAAAAATTTTGACCCAAAAAAATTAACAAGATCTTATAGACAATGGATTTTTAATAGAATGCTTTTTTGTATTGATCATAGATTTGGTTTTGAATGTATATGTTATTGTTGCAATAAATTTGTGTATTATAGATACATTGAAAAGGATTGTCCATTTGATGACAATAAAAATTGTCCTATTCATGAAGTGTTTAAATGTTCTATCTGTAAGAATGAATATGATATGACTGTTGCTCCAGAAGATATAGATTTCCTTATTAATATCAACATTAAAGAATTACTATGGTAACGTTTACCCCTAACCCTATTCATGGGCAAGGCTCTTTTAAGAGTATTGAAGTGGATTGTATTGAACTAGAAAGTGTATATTTACTACATAATGACACATTTAATATACGAGTTGAGATTCCAAAGTATGCTAAAGATAAAGATTTAGACATTAGTTTACAAAGAGAATTTGATTTTTTGTGGCGAAATTATGCTATGGAAAAAGATGATAACTTAACACTAGATGCATTAAGATTAAAGAAAGCTTTGTTGGAGTTGAGAAAATGATACATAATTGTTTTGAAAAAATGGAACATATAGAAGGAACGCATAAAGGAAGATGTGTTGATTGTGGTGTAATGTTTGAAGCTTATCATAATTGGGTAATAGCAAATAAAGACGAACATAAAAAGAATAACCCTCAGTGTCCTGATTGTGTAGTAAATGTTTAAAGCATAACTAGTTCTTTATATTAGTAATGAGTAATCTTGCTGATCTTATTACTAATGTAGACGAGATTATATCTCCTTCTATATTTAATGCTAAAACAATTTGGAATACTAGTGGTACTAATTTAGCTAATCATGATATTAACCAAGATGTAGGTGCTGTTACTATTAATGAAGCTGGTTCTGGATTCCTATTAGACCACATGTATATTAGAAAATCTGACAAATCAGGATGGACGGATGTGTTTAAGCAACACTTTCATACCTCTGATGAGGACGGAGGATCGTTTTATGATATTAAAAAGGCTATAGCAAAACAAATTCTAGAATTTAATTTCCAAAACTTTAAGAAAGAATTCTTTATTTTAACTGGAGGTGGAACAGCGACTAATACTTTTGACAATACTGCTACAACTTCTACACAATCGTTTACTGATTTAGTATCAGCTACAGGTTTAGTACCTGCTAATTTGTGGGCAGGAGGTGTTAGATTAGCATTTGAAAATCCTTTTACTCTACAATGTAAATATAAAATTTTTGAATCTACTAATGTTATTTGGCGTGTAGGATGTGGTATGAGTTTAGTTGAAACAAGCGGTAATCAAAATCAGGTAGGATTCGAAGGGTGTTTAAACACTGATACTAGAACTAGTGTTGTTTCAGGTGACGGAACAAGTAGATTCCCTGCTTATATGAGTGCAAGTCTTCAAAGTAATCCTACTGGATTGAGATTAGATTATTATCCTAATGATAAGATTGTTGGTGTTGATGCTATTGGAGGAATGGTTACTAAAACTGATACGTTACCATTAACTTCTGCTGCAACATTATCTACTAATACACTTAGAGTTGGTGTAAAATCTACTAATGATTCTGCTGGTGATTCTAGAACGTTACGTATGTATGGTGCCTATTTGTTAGGATACTTATATGATTCAAAGAGCGGCGTTGGTGCATGGATTTAAATAATCCTTTGTTCCTTTTTAAAGTATGAGTTATGATTACTTTACTAGCTTAACGACTAAACAAAAGAAACTTATTCAAGGTATAAAAGATTTTTTAGATGAAACTAATAGAGAAAAGAAACAAGAGGAATTTATTTTTGCAAGAAAGATTCCTGTTTTAGATAAAGATCAATATCAAATTGTTGTTAATACTATATCGAAAGATAAAAATAATCAAGTTCTTGTTCCATTTGTATTAGGCGGGAACGTTGTAGATCTAGCACAATTTAATCCTGAGGAAGAGGTTGAAGAGGAAGGCGCAGAAGTTGCAATAATTGAAACAGTAAAAAGTAACAATTATTCTATTAATGAAAGACTAAAGTTCGCAAAAAGGATTACCAATTTAGAGGTAGAAATTCCTCCTGATGGATTAACATTTTATATTAAATTAGAAAAGGAATTTAATGTTCATACTTTTGCATTAGGATTTAAAGATGGTAACATTTGTTCTTATAAGTTTGATTTATTGTTTATAGATAAAAATAATAATATAATTTCAGAATTAAAGAGCAAACGAAACACGGGTCAAACAGCATTGATAGAATTTTATGAACTTGAAACTCCAGTTGAAAATGTAGATAGGGTAGTATTTCTTATTCATAGTAAGCATAATCCATTAAACATTACTGATACTGTCGCACAAATTGGTGACTTTATTTTAAGTGATACTCCAGTTCAAGAGGAATTAGTATCTTCAAAGATGATTTCATTTTCTATAGTAGAAAATGAAAAATCTAATTCTACTTATGCTAACCATCCTTCTTTGTTAAAATTAAGAGTTCAAACCAATCAATTAGATTATCCTACATTATATGAATTTGAATCTAGAGATCAATATACTGATTTTCAAAATACAAATGAAAAGACTTTGAAAATATTTAATCCTGTAGTTGAAAATAATGTATTTGTTTCTAATCATGATGGTGCTGCATTGTTGCGAATTTCGAACCCTGATAAAGACAAATATGATGACAAGGCAACATTTAGTTTAACCACACTGAAGAAAAAAGGATACATTCAGTTAGGAGGATACAAGAATAGATTCATAGGTATGAAATTTATCCCAATAGATTTCGATCCTAAGAAATGGGATATTACCTTAGTAACAAGAGGTGGCGATATGGAAGAATCTAATCAAAACTTGTTCCATTCAATTGTAAAGATAGGTGCAAAAGACTTTGTATTTAGTAGACAACTCTTGGTAAATAAATCAGATAACTTTAGTGATCCAATTCCTCCAGCATTTGATATTAAACTCGAATCAGAACAAGAGGTAGGATTAGCAATATACCAATTCAATATTAATGATACTGATGTTCAATACTATATTTATGTAAAGAGACACAATGATGTTGATTGGGTTTTGTATAATGCTTTCGTAGATGATTCGAAATTAAAAGGTGAGAACTATGGGGAACAAACTATTTCATGGGGAGGACAATATGATTATATCTTCTTTAATAACTTTGAAAAACTTAAAATGCTTGATTTAACAGTCGGCGAATTAGTAACACCTATTAGGAAAATCGAGTAAGTATATATGTGAGCTTTAAAGCAGAAATTCATATTCAGTGGTTTAGATCAGGTACAAGCGGTAACGGTCTTGGAGGTGCAATGACAACTCCAACTGACGAAATTCCTAATAGAACATTATCAAATCTTTTTCCAACTTTTACTGAAACAGAAAAAATAGAAGGTAGAACAAAATTTAGATGTGCATACATGCGAAATATGCATCCTACTATTCCTTTTAAAAATCCTATATTTTATATCCCAATTAATACTACAAGTCCTAATACTGAAATTTGGGTTGGTATCGATCCCGCTGGGGTTGGTGATGGAACCACGAATGAAGCAACCACTATAGGTACAGAATATGAAACTCCAGTAGGAGTAAATTTTACCAATGCAATAGATAGAAAATCTGGATTCCCTCTTAGGGTTGATTTACCTGCTAATGGTGCATGTGTTCCTATTTGGTTCCGTGTTAAGATAAATCCTGGTGCAGAAAATAGAGCTGCTGATTACTGCAAGATCGCAGTAGATAGTGATAATAAAGTTGGTGACAATGGTTTACCTGCTGATCCAATAGATACTGTAGTTGGTGTTATAGGAGAAACTGACCAAAATCAAAACTCTCAGGATTTGATAAATAGATTCCAACTTAGAAACTTGGATTGGTTGCTTTTTAATGGTAATGTAACTACAACTTATAACCCGTCCTGGATGATCAATTTATTAGCATCATTAAAGGACTTTACAATATTCAGTTGGGGTAATCAAGATGTTAGAGACATTTCAATTAGAAACATGCTTACTAATGCATTTTCTAGAGGTAACAGAAAAGTTGGAGATGGATTTTATTCTAAGAATATTAACAACCTTCATTTTTTGATTATGGATACTAGTGGATTCCAAAGTTATGAAAATCCATCTACTCAATATGATTTTGTTGTAGAAGACCTAGAAAATGCACATAGAGATCCTGATATTGATTTTATTATAGTTTCAATGAGTGACACGATGTATGGAGGTTTACCAACAAATGATTCTAGTATAGTAGCACATAATGAAGTTCTTAGAAATACATATCATAAACTATTTCAAGATAATGGCGTCCATGTTGTTTTACAATCTAAAATACGAAATTACCAATTCTTAGGATGCTTAAGATATAATGAATCTAATACTAGTGCTCCGTCTACGCTTTTATCAGGGCCAAATTATAGTATTACTAATGGTGCGAAATCATTTGGTTCTGACTCTGGAATATTATTTATTAATATGGGTTCTGGAGGTAGAACCCCATTCCATACAATACCATCTATTACTGCAACCTATCCACAATCATTTGTAAGCATTCCTACAACTGGAGGAACAATGATATTAACAAGTGAAATGAAAAGAAAAGATAAAACGGTAACTGTAAGTGGTGTTGAAAAATCTTATGCTAAATTAACAGGAACATATTACAATTACAAGAGAAGCAGATCATTATTTGATGTATTGTTTGGTGCAACAGTATCAGAGACTAGCGTCCACCAATGGAGTATTACCGTTACCTAAATACTCGTTCTTTTGTTCCCGTATTTTTGTTTCTGGTACTGCCAGTAGAGATTCCAGCATTTTTGCTGCATACGAGAGGGAAGAAAGCGCATAATAGATAATATTTTTGTCATATTTTTTGATGTACTCAAACTTCTCCATGTTATCTAAATGAACAGGATCATATAAGCATATAATCATATTTGCTACCAAAAATCGAACCAATTCATTATCATATTTATTATTAGAAGGGATAAGTTTCATAACACATTCAGTTATTTCTTCATAGTTAAAATCTTCAATTTCATATTTTTCCATGAATTCATTTTTATTCATAAGAACTTTATATCCTAATTCAATAGAAGGATAATCAGCTCCTCGTGTATCTTCATATCGATAAACTGTTTTAGTAGTAAAATATCTTAAATCATATTCAGTTTCCTTTTGTTTGGCTTTAGAGAATTTGCGTACATGCTTTTTAATTGGAGTGACAATATTAATTGCAGAATGAACGTGAGGTAAACGTTGAATTTTACTCCATTCGGTAAAGGGTCTTGCATCATTTGTGTCATGTAGCTTCACTATCAACCTATTAATGTAAGACCAGTTACTACAAGGAGATAATGATTCAATAAGAAAAACATCTGTAAGAAGTTTAATATTATCAGGATTTAAATTATATATAACTCGCATAATATTTTTTACTTCTTTTAGTTTTCTTATATCTTTCATGTATACTAATAAAGAGAAACATATCCCTTTAAAAAGGTTTGTAGAGTCCCGATACTAGTATTTCATCTGCAACACGTGCAGTTTCAGAGTAACGATTGTTATATATATTCAGTGCCATATTTGGTGTTATCTCCTTTGTATAGATCCTAAATTCTCTCATTAATAGTCTTGCAAATCCTGATAAGAGATTGTTCCCCGCACAGAATAGTAGATCTTTGTTATTTGTTGGAGTTGGATCAGGTTGTGTCCCAATTGGAGGTTGAAAATCAAATCCTCCCTTCCACATTGTGCCACACAAATCCCATGTTCCTTCACCATAATCATCATATGTGGTTCCATTAAATCTAACAACATGACTATTATCTCCGTCATATGATGTGTTTTGTCTTACATTTATCCCTATTCTTTGTGTTGTGCTACCTCCTTCAAATACAATTGCTACCTTATCATTTACATCTAAAACATAACCGTTATTTGTATTTTCAAAATCTACTGATTCAAATGTTGGGCCTATTTCTGAGGCAGGTTTGGTTCCAATTGTTACCATAGGTTGATCATCACTTCCTCTATAAACAATACAATGAACGTTTCCTATAACAGCATCAGGATTTCTTAAAAATACCCTAACTTTTGTTACTTTCTCACCGTCTAATATAGAATCATTTGTGTTTATTTTTTGCGCACATCTAATTCTAGATGAAAGATCAGGCTCTCCTCCAATATACATTTTACCTGAAATATCTATCTGAGCATTGTCAGAATAGACAGGTGAAGTATAGGTTCCTCCAATAGTTTTAGTTGTTTCAAATACATCTTTGTTTACCAAAACAGAAACATAATCGGTACCATTTGCCCCACTATATTCTAGACAAACTCTATCATTAAGTTCTACTTGAGTAGTATTAAAAACGTTATCAAATACAACATCCGCATAACTGGTCGAAAGATCTGCTACGTTTAAGGTCTTGAGAGTAAATCGTTCTGTTCCATCAGATTTTCTAACAACGCATGTTATATTACCTGTTGGAGAACCTACTTTCTTTAATCGTGGTATTACTTTTGTTAGTTTCTTATGATATAAACTTGAATCTGTAGTCATGCATCTTTCATATATTTTAGTACGAGTTGCAGTGAATGTCATGTCCGCATCAAACTCAGAACCTCCAATATAGAACACTCCGGTCATATCAAGAGTTGTATAATTTAAAAGATCATTTTCAAATGATTCAAATCCTGGGACGTAACCATATTTTTGAATGAAACTTGCATTACCATTATGATTATCTACAATTCCACTATTTGTAAGGACACCAACTTTAGCAGTTGTACTACTTCCCATTCCTTCCCAAAATAACATTATGTTCCATCCACTAACAATGGTTTTTACGTTTGAAGGTAATGTGAAAGTATATTCTGTTGTAGTAGTTGGAATAGATGAGATATTTACGGCAGTACCAAATTCAGCTTGAACAACCGATCCCGTATGACCACTACATAAATAACATCTTAATGTTCCTGTTGGAGAGCCAACCTTTTTGAGTTTAACTTTAACTTTTGTTGGGATTTGACCAATACAAGTATCACCTGATCCAAATTTTTGCATAATTCTATCATATCTTAAACTGTTAGAACTACCTGGATTACCAATATTGTGAATATATTCCATATATAAAAAGGGATCACTTGAAGACGTTCCTAATCCTGTAGATAATTTAGCTCCTGCATCTCTTCCTGAAGTATCAAAATCAAAATTAGAATCACCCGTGTTTCGTGCTGCTGCCTGTTCATTTGGCATAGGATTTCCACTTGATTGTCGTCTAACATGAATTGTATCTCCGTCACTAGGAGCATTATATTCAATACCAATAACCCATCCTGCTTGAACACTTGAAGATCCCCAATTGAAAGTTGTATTTCTAAATTCATATTCTGTCCAATCAGAACTAACACTAGAAGCATTAAGTGTTCCTAAACTAGAACCATTCCAGTAATCAAGAGTTGCCACTATTGAACCTGAAGAATTCCATATACGACAATAAACTGAACCCGTAGGGGAACTTTCTGCTTTCAGTTGGAATTTAGCTCTTGTTACCTTTTTCCCTATTATACTAGATCCTGAACTTACCCCAACACCTCCAGCACTATTATCAGTATCACTTAACTGAATACTGGAATTATCGGATGGCGAATAAGTATAAAATTCGGTAAAAGGTTCACCCGAAGACCCACTACCATCAGAAACATCATATATTGCTTCTTCAGGAAAGGATTCATCAGTACCATCAGTAACATCATAAATCGAAAAGAATGGAGCTGCACCTTCAATAGAATTAAGCCATACTGTATTAAGATCACTAAAACTACTTGCTAAATTATATACTGATTCAAATGGTATTGGAATAGGATCAGGTATTTCAACAGGTTCAGGTTGGGGTTTCTCTGCTTTTGGAAACAAAGGATTATGGTACCCCTCATCTACTAGTCTTTGGGTATCAGTTGAACCTAATTTTGTGGTAAATACCCTTAGATAGCTAATTGAACCTCTGAATGCTGTATTAGTTCTAAATAATTTTAACGTTCCAGCGGTTGTTATATCTGCGGGTAAAGTAACACCACTATAAGTTATTCCATTAATTATTAATTGAATTTGTTCATTTGATTTGAATTTTATAACTATGCTATGCCAATCTGTACTGCTAAACGCATTAGTAACGGTAACTGCGTAAAAGTTACCTCCAGATTTAAATTCTGCTCTTAAATTATTTGAACTTGCAGGACGATACAGAATAAAAGAATTATTATTAGAATAATTTTTACTAATGATCCATTCAGAATAAGTTTTTTGGTTAACCATAGTATCAGGTTTTAACATGAAAGATAGGGTATATTCACTAGCAGAATCTAATGTTGATAAAGTAGGAAAATTAATTTCACATCCTCCACCGTTACCTGCTGTATTGGAACCAAATGATAGAAATGTATTATTAGTTTGCCATTGACCATTTTCAGGATTACTTAATGTACCATTGAAATTACCTGGAGAAATATCATTAATTATAGTTCTATCCGTTCCGTCACTATTATAGGCTCCATCCTGAAAAGGAACGTCTAGTATAGGATCAACAATAAAAGCTTGAGTAGAATCAAAAGAATCAGCAGTACCATTAAGCATATAAGAAATTACATTTGTTGTCTTGTTATAGATCATCCAATGATCATTAGATTTTCTTATACTACAAATAAGATTAGAAACATATTCTCTATCTGTATTAAAGTTCATAGGATTGTAATTTTCTGCGTTGAAATCTCCTCCATTTGCTAATTCGTCTTGTAATTGGTCATAGTAAATTCCTTTAAGGAAAAGTGAATACTGTTTGAAGTTACGTTTAATGTAGAAGAATAGATCACCTTTATCATTCATGGTTGCTGCATAACCATCTTTGATCTGATCATCATCTACTTTACAATATAGAACTGAAGTTTCTTTACCTACTTGTTTAGATATTGAAACAGGATTAAATGAATCCATAATAGAGATGTGAGTAACGTTAGAATCAGCAAACATTGGAGCAATTTGTACTTGTGAATTATCTAGAGTATATGCAAATTGATCCTGTCCATTAAAAAAAGAATGAAACTCATAACCTAGAACATTTTCATCTATTTTCTTTTTCATTAAGATAGGTATTTGTGTCCATCCGTAAACCTTTGTAGTGTTCCCATTTCTAGCATAGTCATATAGATTGGCAGCGTTACAAAATTTTATCCACATTCTTAGTTGTTTTGTCCAAGTAGCTCCTTCTGCCATTCTAAAAATATTGTCTTTTATTTTTAGTGTAGAAGTTGTTCCCAAATCTCGTTCCATTTCAATATCAAAAATATCAATATTCTCTGGAAGATCATCTTCTCCAGAATCAAAAATTTGTTTTTGTGATGTTTCTGCATCGATTAATTTTTGAGATAGGAAGGAAATAACCTTGAAATATTTATTAGTCGATCTTCCAGACATGGAACCAAAATTAGTCATATATTATAGTAACAACGCTAGATTTATTAAGTCTTAATGTTCAGGTTACTTGAGTATGATAACGATTTATGAAAACCCTGTTAATGTTAGACCACTTGGGGCCAATTCAATAGAAATAAAATTACTGATATGTATGGCAGTAAAGCAATTTGAATTTGCAATTCGACAAGCTCCTGAAGGTTTGGATTTAAGAAAATATATTATAGATTTTTGTGCTACATTTATGCAAGTAAATAATCCAGAAAAATTTACAACTTTAATTGATGTTGAAATAGAAAATTCTATTAAACAAAGTTTCATTGCTCCTGATGGACAATTAACACCTAGAGGATTATGGTTTGTCGAAATGACCAACAAGGGAGGATATTTATACATGCCAGAAAAGTTTGAGAAATTATTACAATTTTTCCAAATGGCATTAGCCGTGCCAGTTGAAAATTACTGGCACAAACCTTTGGTTGCCCCTCCAAAGAAAGAAAGCGTATGGAGTAAACTATTTAATAGGAATCCTAAGCAAAAGGAGTGACGTGTACGAGGATCCAGAGCACATACTCTTAGCTCTTTATTTTGCTACTAGAGAGAAGGATAAAGACGGATACTTTCATTATAAACCTTTTCCATCACGTAACCATATGTATATAGAAGCTTACGTGTATGCCTTTCAGCGAGATTTTTGTCACATATATGAATATCAAAAAGGTGACTTTATGCCTTATTCTAAGAAGGTAGAATCAAATTTCCAATATTTTAATTACAATCCTATCATGGATCATTATGAAGTTAAAGATGAACATTTAGGTGATGAATTTATGACTTGGTTGCAAAAAAATGACAAGTATAAACAGGAATTAGTAGATCTGCGAACAAGATGTGATATATTCCAAGAAAAAGAATTATACTTAGTCATGTATGAACATATGAAAGAATACATAGGGAATATCAAAAATACAAATGTATTTCCAAGCAAGCTATATACGGAAGTTAGTAAAACTTTACACGGTTTAGAATTTGATTATTTTAGACCTCTCTTAACGCAAGAGAAATCAGAGAGAATAAAAAATAATTTTGAAAAATTAATTTGGGTTAAAAGCGTTTAGTTTATCTTTAGCAACTTGAATTTGAACAGATAAGGAATTTAGTTGAACAAAAGCTTCATCATATTTTTGTTCATTTAACAATTTTTTTATTTCATTTACTATATTTTCCATCATATTCAAAGTCTTTTTCATGTGTATTGCAAAATCATACAAACACATATAAATCTAATGTTTACAAATAGTTACTATGACGAGTAATGAAAGACTTGACAGATTAAATGCGTTAGCACAAGTAATTGATGTTCATGCACAAGAAAACAATATGAGAAATGACGAACTAATGCTACATCTTAGTGATTTGATTAGTTATTTAATAAGAGAAAATATAAAAAGATGCATATCGACTCCTTTGTTCGCAGATAGAACTTTATATATTCATGATAAAGTTAAAGAAAGTATGAATACTGCAATAAGTCTTATTAATAGTAAGAAAAATACATTGCGTTCATTAGCCAAGGAGGTTAGAAAGAAACGACAAAAATTGCAACGATAGACATATCAGGAACCCCCTTTATTCGTCTTTATATTATTAACAATTCAAGACATTTAGCTCATATAGAATCTGATAAAATTTTTAGCAAAAGTGAATTGAATGATTTAAAAAGACGTATTGATAAAAAATTAGATAAAAGTGTTGTGTTGGATCATTACGATCCTATTTTAAATACTCTAGTATTTTATGCTGACTAGACCGCAGCACCTAAAACCCCTAGAACAATCGCTATATAGAATCCTATTGGTACCATAATTAATCCAATTATAATCCATACAATTCCCCAAACTGTTCCGTTTGCTGATTCTGCGACCACACCGTCTTCCCAAGTATTAATTGCATTGACCGCGATTAAATAAATACCGCCAATAATTAATGCTGCGCCAATAATTACTCCGAGTGTTCCTCCTAAGAAACCCATCTTTATCGTCATAGATGGGTTATCGAATGCCTTATTTAAATGCTCCGAGATCTATCCATTCTATATTATTGATTGTCCAAACGTCAAGTGCTAGTTGTGTTTCAAAATACTTGTACGGCATATAGAAGAATCCATTGTTACCCCATCCTGTACCCCAAGAGTTCTGAATTAAGAATGCTCCTTTGGTTTGATTTCCATCTCGTTTGTTTCTACTTGGAGCTTCATCATCATATCCTACAATAGTAACTGCATGTCCTCCCAATTGCTTTTCACCTCTAGAAGGATAAGGAATAACTGGCACACTTTTAGTTACATCATTAATGCATTCATATACACCGAATCCAAAGTTAATAGGGAAACCGGTATAAACCATTGATCGCATTCTGTTTATTAGGTCATTTGTTGTATCATCAAGTCTAAGATATTTTGTTGCCCTAAATCTAGATGCTTTCCTATAAACCTCTTCACTTGGTTTTAAACTCCATACTTTAGGATTGTAAGGAAAACGTTTCTCTTCTGCAACTCCGTCGTCAACAATTGCTTGTATTGTTGAACGAATGTAAGAACCTGTATCAGAACGAACATCAAATCCTGCATTTAATCTAGAATTATAATAAACAAATGCTACTGACCCGTCAACATGTCTATTGTTTGCTTTTCGTTCCATATATTCAAACATTGCAACAGCAGAAGCTCCAGTACAAGCTCCTTGTGTAGATTGATTAAAGATAGGACTACACCATTTTCTATTGTCCACTAATTTATCAATTCCATTAGTTTCAAGTTTTGGTAGCTCTTCTTGTACGTCTCTAAGTGTAAAGTCTCTAATATCAGGAATATCAGGCACATAACCTGTTCCAAAAGGTAAACTCATATATGTTACTAATGTATTTCAACATAATAAAGCTTATAATACGTAATCCTTCATATAAATCATGTTTTCCTCAGAGACGACTTTTGACGAAATGCGAAAAGCGTTAATAGAAAAAAATATCGCATTAAACTGTGGTTACGAGTCAAAAGAGATTGATTATGAGTACCTATTTGATAAATGGTCTAGTTTACCGAAAGCTTCGGGATTGAGTAATGAAATAGATGAATATGTTGGAGATGATGGTGAATCTCTTGCTGTAGAATTTAATTTGAACATTACCCATTTGATTGGTGTTTATTTGTCTGCATTTGCTAATCTTACCTTGGCTGCTCGATTAAGATATACTATGATTCTTTTGTATTGTTCCGATCCAAAAAGATGTTTAGAAAATGATGATGTGACTATTCAAGATTTATGTTTCCTTTATAGTGCCAAATTAGTAGAACTTCCTGATTCTAGAATGGTTATCACTACCAAAGAAGGTATGCAATTTCTACATAGATTTTTTGTTACTGACAATCTAAAGCAAGAATTTAAATAAGGGATAGCTACCTTACTAGGTAATGACGATTGAACTTTTCAAAGAGTTTAAGGATATAGCTCCTCATTGGAGTAAAATATTAGATAATGATCAAATTATAGCACAAGACGGTGGATGGAATATTAAACATCCTGAATCTTGCTTTGTTGGTGAAATGTATTTGGGTAAACAATATGCAAACGAATGTGACGAATGTAAAAAATATTCATACTTATTCATGGATTTGATTGTATCAATTCCTCTTCAATTTGGAATTTCTAAATGGAGTGCACCTAGATTTGAATGGAGACCTGAATTAGCGAGTGCAACAAGTTCTATTGACATTAGCAAAGACAGACTAAAGTTAATTCAAGAACGTTTACTTAAGATGGATAGTGTTATTCAAGAATATAGAGATCTGTTTAATGTGATTGCTAATGATTATATGCAACATTTGAGCGGATGTGATCATTACAACATGCAAGCAGGAGTTTTAAGATAGATTTATATTCAAAGGGTGTGCAATGATTAGAAATGGTAACAAAACAACAACTCGTTGAATTTATTGACAATTACGAGTATAATGATATTGATAAAGATGACATAGTTGATTTCTTTGAGAATGATTATGTTAAAGAGATTGGACTTGCAAAAGGTTCGTTTGTTGTAGATGATGGAACTCCAAAAGAATTTACTGGAGGAGGAAATCTTGTTGAACAACTTGAAGATCTTAAATTTGGTGAAGAATTAACTGTAACATTTAACACTATAGCAAAACCTGCGGTTGGAGCATGTTTATTAGTAATTAAATACCTTATCGAAGAACAAAACTATGAAATATCAGAAATTAATTCTGTAAAAATTGTATTTACGAGGGATGAGTAGTAATGGATAAAGAACTCTTAAAACATCTTTTAGATATTGCCTATACTAATAACTATCAAACAGTAACCCAAGAGAAGATAGAAGAAATTATAGAGAGATTTGAAAATAATGATCTTAATGAATTTACCTTACTTAATGCTGGTGGCATTACTGTGGATGATAATTGGATATGTAATATTAATGAAAGTGATAATGGTAAATATATTGGACTTGCACTTGAAGCATTTAATTATTTGGAAGAAGAAATTAAAGTCCATATAGAAACACCAATTACAACACATCTATTACAGGTGATTAGTGCTTTGAACGACCAAGGTTACTATCTTAAAGGATTCACCAAGGAGGATGGATTTGGTAAATGTCTAACTTTTAGAAACGATTAAATCCTTCTCTTTATTTATAATATTTAATGTCAGCAGAACTGATTATTTTAGCAAGCGCAATTTTAGGAGCTTTTGGCTTCTTTCTGATATTCCAGTTGCGAAAGATCTTGATTGAGAAACAAATCCCATTTGATGATCTCGATGCAGTTGTAAAAGCATTATTTGAAATTGAATATAACAGAGAATTCTTTGTAAAACTAGCAATAGGAACGGGAATTGGTGTTATGGGTGCTGTCCTATCATTAGGAACACTTGTAACAGGAGCTCCCGCTGGAGCGGATGTCCAAGGATTAATAATCTACGGATTTGTATGGGGACTTGCTGGTAACGGTATTTTGAGAGTATTTACAATGTTCCCAGAAATCTTTACAGTATTGAACCTTGCAAAAGAAAACGTTTCTTTAAAGAAAGAGAATGCGTTGTTAACGCAAAATATTGCGTCGCTACAAGCTCTTAATTCAAGCTTGCAAGCAAATACAGGAGGTCAAAACCCTCCATTTCCATTAGGCGGAAAAACCGTCTAATTTTTTTTATTTTTTAGATTTATTTCTTACTAAAGCTAATTTTTGAACTATTGGATCATTACACGTATCAAACTCATCTTCTTTAGTATTTTCTCCATTGTAATATTCTCTTAAGTCTACTTGTGTGTCCTCTATAAATTCATCTAATGCTTGTAAGACAGGTGTTCCATTTACGGTATAGTTAGCATATGCTTTCTTTAATGTTTCATTTTCTTTGAATGGTTTGAATAATGCTTGTACTATTTTGTAGAATTCTAAGTTACCTTGGTCTGTTGCCTTTAGACTATTATTCATTTCCTTTAATGCTTCAGTACTTGCTTCTAATCTGAATTCATTTTGTGCATGATTCTCATTAGATTTAGCTTGAGTTTTATTGTCTTTTTTAGTTAGAAAATATGTGACCGCTGGGATTCCTATAGATGTTACTATAATAGATGCTAATCCTATAGGATCAGTAGCTTGTTGTATTGGTTGTTGTGCTGGTGGCAAAACTACAACTGGTGTGCTATTTGTTACTGTTTGAGCAAAAGATACTCCAAACATTGAAATAACTAGGATAGAAATAAACCCTAGAATTAAAACTGATTTCATTAGTGTTACTGACAATTGGAAATATATAAATACTCAGATTTGACACCTAACCATATAATGTATCTAGTTTTAAGAGATAAGAATCCCATAGCGGTATATGATAGAATTGAAGACTTGGTAAAAGACATAGAGAGAAGAATTATAGTAGATTATACTACGTTTGAGAGATCTTCTATATTTGGTAAAGATCCTTTTGATTTAGATATTTATCTAGATTTAACTATTTTAATATGTAAAAAGAATGTAATGAATTGGGTTGAATCTGATTTTGAACTTAATCAGATTTATTTATATGATTTTCTCAATGATGAGAATTCTAGTGCGATTAAGGAAATAGAGAAATACAACTCTGATTTTTTCCTAACCGATACTGAGCAAGAGTAGTGTCAAGATCAATACCAATAAAGTCTCTATTATATTTCTGACAAACTAGACCTACGGTTCCCGTGCCACAAAAAGGATCTAAAACAGTATCACCTTCATTACTAGATGTTAAAATTGGAGTCTCTATTAAATCAGTATTGAATGTAGCATAATGAGCTCCTTTGAATGGTTTTACCGTAATTCTCCATACACATCTTTTGATTCTCATTAATTGTTCATTTGGTATCCAAACTTTACCTGAATATAATCCTCCTACTTCTTTAGAAGTTTTATTACCTCCGAATCGTATTTTTTGTTTCTTATATGATTCGAGGATTTTCTTTTTAGTTTTACTTGGTTCTTGTGCCTTTGCAGATTTATAATCCTTTGTTTCTTTACCGTCATATTCCAGGTTCTTGTATTTGTATGTCATAGGTTCATAAGGAACGTTCCAAGTGAATCCTTTATTTGATTTGGTAAAATAATATACATATTCAAAATCTTTGGTATAATTTGTTTTTCCTTGTGGTGTGCAATTTGGTTTGTGCCAAATGATAGTATTTCTCTTGTTATATCCTATACCTTCTGTCAAGTTCTTTGATAATGTTTCTGGAACATTTAACATTGTACCATTTTTTGTAGTATCACTAATGTTAAGATATAATGATCCTGTTGGTTTTAAAATACGATGGCATTCACTAAATACTAATCTTAATTGTGCAATGTATTTATCTAATGATTCGTTGCCGTATTGCCTATCATCTTTATAATTTCTTAAGCTATAATATGGAGGACTAGTTACAATTAAATTTACAGATTCAGATTTTAAATCTTTTAAAATTTCGTAGGTATCTCCTTGTAATAAATGAGTGTTCATTTTAAATAAAAAAAGGTTAGTTGTTAAGACGTTTGATTAATTCATACTTTTGTTCGCAAATCTTTTTCCATTCATCAGAACTACGTAAACCTCCTTTTAATGGAAACTGTTCTCTCTGTTTGAGAAAGTTACTAAGCTCTTCTGCTTGTTGTTTCTTTACTTTCATAAATGGACTGATCCTGTCCAAAAATGAAACGATTGCATCATGTGGAACTCTATAAGTATAGGCAACTTTACCACTTTTAATAATTCGTCTTGTTACTTTTCCTACTCCAACAAAGTCTTTTAAAAAGTTGACTGGGTTAGAGTTTGTCATTTCTACCACTACTTTTGGTATAAATGCGTCCAATTGATAATGTTTTGTTAGACCAACGTATCCTTCACCGTCAATTAAGGCAGCTAGGTAGTTTTCGTCGTTACTACTTGTATTCAAGCTACCTATTACTAGTAATGAATAGGATATATAAATGTAACCAACTTGATAGGACATAAATAGCTTAATATTGAGGTAAAATCACATTATATAGGACGTAGATGTGACGAAGACGCTTATTAGTGCCTACTGGAACCCCTTTGAAAATAAGGCACAAAAGAAATATTATGACGATAAGCATCAATCTGTAATTTTAGTTAATGATAATAAATATAAAAATTGGTGGCTATCTAATGAACAAAACGATAGTCCTGTTAAACTTTATGACGCTTTGCACGATAAAAGCGTCACATTATATAAGCAAGAATACGGTAAGGTAGATCCTTTAAAGATTAATTATGAACACAATTTAAGAAAGCATCATCAATATCTATTAACCCAATTGCTTATTTGTGGTGCAAATTATGATAATAATGATGAATTGGCAATAGGTGAGTTAGATGGAATTCAACAAAAAGCATTGAATAAAATGTTACCTAATGCTCTTAACCAAGAATACAAAGATTATCTTAAATATTATTCACTACTGTTATCCCAACCAATTCCTGAGATTAAAAGATTAGCAGTTGATATTGAGGTTTATGTAGAAGACGGAGAATCATTTCCTAGTCTTAGAGAACATAAGAATGTAATTACCTGTGTAGGGTTTGCAGGTAGTGACGGTTATAGAGCTACATTCACTCTGGATAATGGTCTTCATAAACGAAATAATAATGGTGAACATATTACTTATTTTAAAAGTGAAAAAGAACTGATAAAGAGTGCATTAGCTGTAATGAACAGTTACCCTATGATCATTACCTTTAACGGAGATAATTTTGACCTTGCGTATTTGCATATGAGGGCTAATGAAACTTTTCAACTTCCTACGGAAATTATATTTAATAAAATGGACATTGGTAAAAATCTTTTACTTAGAGATGCTGTCCTTATTAGACGTGGTATTCATTTAGATTTGTTCCGAATTTTTCAGAATAAAAGTTTACATAACTATGCTTTTAATGCCAAATACAAACAATTCTCATTAGATGACGTTGCTAAAGCCATGATCGGTGAAGGCAAGATAAAAAATGATAAATCATTGAATCAGTTAACATGTGAAGAATTAAGTAAATATTGTCTTAATGATGCTGAAATAACTCTCAAACTTACTACTTATTCTAAATCTCTTTTAATGAAACTTCTTATTCTAATTAGTAGAATTACCAAAACAAGTATTGAAGATATAGGAAGATTCGGTATTAGTAATTGGATCAGACAGATGCTTTATTTTGAACATAGAAAGCGTAAATTCTTAATTCCAAATAGAGATGAATTAGTAATCAAAGGAGCAGGTGAAACTTCTGCGGTTATCAAAGGTAAGAAGTATGCTGGAGCAATGGTTATTACTCCTGAGAGTGGATCGTTCTTTAATGTTTCAGTTGTAGATTTTGCTAGTCTGTATCCTTCTATCATTAAACAATATAACATAAGCTATGAAACTATAAATTGTGGTCATGATGAATGTATGAAACATAGTATTCCTAATACGAAACATTATACTTGCACTAAAAAAGTTGGAATGTTACCTCTTCTAATAGGAGTATTTAGAGACTTGAGAGTAGAATATTTTAAAAAATTATCAAAGAGTTTAGAAGGTGATGAAAAAGATATTTTTGATGCTGTTGCTCAAGCAGTTAAGGTTATTTTAAATGGAACATATGGTGTTATGGGAACAGATTCATTTCAGTTATATTGTGTTCCTGTTGCTGAAAGTATTACCGCAGTAGGACGATATATCATTAATGAGACAAAAGAATATGTAGAAAAAATGGGATTAAAGGTAATTTATGGTGATACTGATTCTTTGTTTATTCACAATGCTAATAAAGATCAACTTGAAACTATAATGAAGCGAACCAATAAAACATATGCAATAGATCTAGAGGTAGATAAAGAGTATAGATATATTATATTTGCTGCATTAAAGAAGAATTACTTAGGGGTAAAGCCTGATGGTAAATTAGATGTTAAAGGATTAGTGGGTAAGAAATCTCATATCCCAAAAGCAATAAAATATTGTTTTAATGATATTTGTTCCGAGTTGCAAAAGGTAAATAATAAACCTGAATTGGAAGCTGCCAAAGTAACAATTGGAAACATAGTAAAAGATTACTCATATAAGTTACACAAATTGAAATTTCCGTTAGAAGAATATGCTTTTAATGCAATGGTAAACAAAAAACTAGAAGATTATGGAACCGTAGTAGAAGAATCAGGAATTGATACTACCCAATTAAGTTTAGAGTTAGGTGAAGTTTACAAAGAAGAGAAGAGAAAAGGTGTTCCAATACATGTTAAGGTTGCAATGGAAATGAGAGAGGAAGGCGAAGTTATAACAGAAAGAACGTTTATTCCATATATTAAAGCCAAAGGTGAAGTAGGAAAACCGTTATCTAAAGCAATACATACTGATATTGATATTCCTAAATATATAGAAACATTACAATCTGTTGTAGATCCTATCTTAACAGTCCTGGGCTTAGAATTTGCTACGCTATCGTTACATCAACAAAAAACACTAGATGAATTGTTCGCATAACAATTATATATGAATAGCTTCCATTTTTAGTAATGAAGATTTTTCTTAATGGTGAGGAAACTGACGCTAAATGTTTATTATATGAAAATGGGAACCAATCTATACAAATAGATCGAAGAAATGTTGTTTATATAACTAAATACGGAACAGAAATATTCCAAGAACAAGTTTGTCATACTGTAAATATTATAGAAAATGGTAAAAATGTAGAAGTTCAAATTAATGATACTGAGAAATACAAACTTAAAAATGCAAGTAGGAGATTATATGACTAAAATAATTTATCATAGTAAAGAAGACGAAGATAAAGCATTAGATGTAATATCTCATTTAGAAGAGTTTCATTTTTCTATGGAGGATGGAATATTAGATTGTGACACTTCTACATTAGAAGCTTTAAATAACGCTGGAGTCAAGTTTTGGATGTTAGTAAACTATGACTCAAAATTTCAAGCAAATTACTTTTAAATCTATTTTTGCTGCCTTAACAGGCTTGGAAATTCTTAGATATTTTGAACCTGATAATTACCAATGGCAACTTCGTGACCATATTCAGGGGAGAGTAACGTTCTATATTAAGGAAGAATATGTTCCAATGCTTAGAAACAATAAGGTAGAGTTTTGGGTAACGAATATATAGGCAAAGCTTACTATTTTTGGTAATGACTACTTTTGTAGATGATGAAGAATTAAAGAAGCTTCAAGAAAAAAGAGCTAGCCAATTACAACAAACGGCACATGTTCAAGGACAAAATGCTAAAAAACATAAACCAAATACTAATGTAAAGAATATTAATGCTCCTCCAACACCTCCAGTTGGAATTATAAATAATATACTTACCACAATTGCAGGAAGAAATTATAACGATAATGTAAAGCCAGAAAATATAATGATTGATACTTTTAGTCCTACACCATATGGCCTAAAAGATTTAATCAATCAACTATTAAAGAACGTTCAAATGCAATATCAATATCTTAAAAAAGAATACAAAGAAGAGGATGCAATATCATACACCAAAGACTTTATTGCCTGTTTATGGGAATTAAAAGCATACAAATATGTGGATATACAATCAGAATATGATGAAGTTCAAGTTACAGTTAATCCAAAGGCATTAGTTTATCTTAATACCATAGCATACTTTACAAATCCCTCAGATTTACAGCAACAATACCAAGTATTTTTAGGGTTAGCAAATGTTAGCCAATAAGAGGGTCTATAACAATTATATAGACCTGGAGTTTATAGAGATAATGACGATGATTGAGACGATTAAGACTCCATATTCTAGATTATTTTGGACAAACAATATTTATACATGTGGTTACTGTAGCATGCTTAACTGGATGGTTGCTTTTACTGGTAGGGCTTTCATTTGATCAATATATTACGTGGTTATGGCAATCGACTTTGTTGGCATTTGGGTTTAACTATTTTCTCTATTTGTGTCTTAATTGGTTCAAACCGAGATGGCATAAAAGGATTGGATTGAAGAATGAGTAAAATTGAATTAGTAAATGCCTTTAGAACATATCAAGGGGATTGTTATCATACCAATTGTATTTCTCATTTTTTTAAGTATCATAATTTAGGATCTACTCTTGGTGCAATTGAAGTTGATGAAGAGCTTAAACATGATAAACAAGATGAAGTATTTGAAAGATGGGAACGATACCTTAGAATGTATGGATTTAAAGTATTAGGTAAATTAAATAATAGTAATGAAGAATGGAGTGGTTCTTATTGGATAATAACTCGATTAACAGATATATAAGGGAACGATACTAGTTGACTAGATGAGAGACGAAATATTATCCTTTTTCACACAACCTAATCATATTGGTCTAGATTGGTCACGAAGAGATGTAAGAACTAAAGTTTTAGGTTATTGGCCTAAAACAGATAAATATTCAGAGTTTGAGAAAGCATTTAATGCTTTGAGAAAAGAAGGTAGATTAGAACACACTAGAACTGTTACAGCAAGTGGGGCATATGTTCTTTTATACAAATTGGTGCATACAGAACATGAATAGCAAAGAACTTTTTCATTATATTAATAATATTGCAGAAGAGAAATACAAAGAAAAACTTGCCTTAGAAAAACAACGTAAATATCAACAGGAACAAGAGGACGGGCACAAAAAATTAATGCAGAAATCTATAGAAATATTTTTTGGTAAATTACATAAAGATACTTTATTTAAGATTCGAACAAAAGGCTATCAGGTTCTATCAATGTATTCTTTTTTGAAGATAGGATGCATAAAAAGTAACGTAGATGATGTGTTTGCGATTTGGCTTAGTGACGATTATGAAACAGATTATTATGGTGCGGTAAATGACCTTGATATTGATAATTTTAGTTATGATATGATGAAAGCATTAAATGATAATAAAGAGAAAATTCTTCTAGATATAGCCAAGAGATACGGTTATAAAGAGGAGGGTATAAATGAAGGTGACGGAGATGGACATATTTAATATGGACGATAATGTCTTTATTTATAAAACAATGCTCTTAGTTGAAGCATTATATCAAGCTGGGATCTATGTAGAGGACAAAGAAAACGTATTAAACAAAGCTGGTGAAATTAAAAAGAAAATGGAACTAGCATATGGAAAGGAGTTGCTTTAATAATGGCAAACATAAAGATTCCAGAGATTCTTAGAGATAAAATACCAAATTGGGCACGGATCATTGAAAATGAAGATATTCAAAATGTTTATGATGAAGACTTTGAAGGCAATGATGGTGAAGCTTTAAGATTATCTAATTATCAAGTTTGTGTTGGTGGCGAATTGTATAAATTCCATAGTCATTATACACATAAATGCGAAACTTGTGAAACCATTGCAAGTGAGTTATGCACTGCTAATGAAATAAAAATGCAAAGGGTATTAGATGAATTAGCTGAACATATCAAATACTGTCCTGTTTATAAGAAACTTGTAGTAGAAAACGTAGATCCTGATGATGTTCCTAATTATAGAGTCAATGATGATTACAAAGCTGAAATGGAGGAAGAATATGAAGATGATGACTATGATGACGATTGGGTTTATGACGATGAGGAGGAAGAGGACGAAGATGAAAACAAGTCATAAACTCTTTTTAATTTCTTTAATTGTAATAATTATTGTTCCTCCTGTTATGGCTTACTTAGATACATTCAGACCTATAGAAAAAACTTTAATGGAATATAATTTTATTATAGTTGCATGGTTTTTTACTTATTTGGGTTGCGGAGTTGGAATTATTGCCTTCTTTGGTGGAATATTGATGTGGCGTGATGAATCATGAGGGAAACCTCAATCTGCTATCCCATAAAGAAAAGATAGCGATTGTAGGGTCTAGAAATTGTTCTACTTTAGATAGAAAGCGTGCTGAGAAATTAGCAGAACATTTTGTTCATGGTAACAAATTAATTATTACAGGTTTAGCAAATGGTATTGATACTCATGCTGCGATTGGTGCTTTAGATGGACAGCAAATCGCAGTTTTACCAACTTTAGATAAAATTTTTCCAGAAAATAACCAAATGCTTGCTCAAGAGATAGTTGATAATGAAGGATTGTTATTAGCAATTCATAGAGATGATTTACCATTTCGAGTTAAATACTTGGCACGGGATCGAGTTTTGGTTGAGTTGGCACATTATATATTTTTCTTAGGAGATTATAAGCAAGGTGGAACCAAATACACTTATGAGTATGCTAAGAAGAGAAATAAACCAATTGTTACCGAATTAGATATTATTGATAAACTTATAAGTCTCTAACTATAAACCGTTTTTGACGTAGATGACTAGAGACGAATTTAAACAATTATTCAAAGTTGGATGTGCCTGTTTTATCCTATCTGGAATAGGTGGCACAATAGTTTACTTTTGGAGTCCTCCGACATGATTAGTCCTCCAGTTTATAACAGCGATTTTTATAACGTTACACATCATATAATAGCGAACCATGACTCCTATAGAGTAGCATACATGTATAATAGAAAAGAACCAATTATTTTATTTGGTTTACAAGGATTGATAAATGAATTAATGAATACAAAATTTTATCTAACTGATGCAAAAGAAGCTAATGATGATGCTTATAAAAATGGTGCAGAAAGTTATTTTGATATGTGGTATGTATTAGATAAAGAATTTCATGGAGATATTAGTAAAGTTCTAAAGATTAGTCAAGTGCCTGAATTATGTTGGTATCCTGCGGGAACACCATTAGCAAAGATAGAAAATATAGATCCAAGGTTCCCGCAGTTAGTTACATATTTTGAAGGCTACTTAACCAAATGTTTCTATCCTTCTCTTATGCTTACTAAACTTTATGAATACAAGCGAGCAGGAATACAAAACTTGCATAACTTTGGTTATAGATCTTATCCTAGTGAAGAAATAGCATTAAGATGTAGCTTGGCATTTTCTATGCTTTATGACGGAACAGATAATTTTCATGTGAATCGTCTTAAGAGAGTTAAAAATAGTTTTTATGAACCGTATGCAGAAATTATAGATAAGATAAAACCAAAAAGTATTATTGCTCTTAATCATGAAGAGGTTCAAGCTTATCGTGACGAAATTGAAATGATTGTTAATGTTGCAACAAAAGGTAAAGGACGATACGTAGCAATGCCAATAGACACATATGATTCTGATGAATTCATTGAAAATAATTTACATATTGCTATGGTTCATGGATGTCATAATAATACTTCTTTCTTTTTTAGAATAGATTCAGGTGATCATATACTTCAATGTTTAAGGATCTTGGATAAGATAATTGCTTTCAAAAAGGCTAATTGTTTACTAAATAAAACTTCGTTGCCTAAATTTGGGGTTATTATTGGTGATCATTTAGATTTAGAAGCAATAAAAAAGATAATAGCAGTGGTTAAAGAATGGATTTTCAAAAGAGATTTAGATATTAACATATGGGATTATGTTTATTTCGGTTTAGGTGGCAAACTTTTAGAAGGAATTAGTAGAGACGCAGTAGGAATGGTAACAAAATTAGCATGGACAGACCAAGTTGGTAACACTATGAAAACCGCACAAGGTAAAGAGAGTCTAACAGGCAAAGACCTGGAGATTTGTTTACAAGGAAAAGATTATCTAGTTTATCAAAATGGCCCATTTATCAATTTATACAATGAAAAACCTATACAAATACAAAATTATACAAGTCTGAAAAGCGGAGCAGTAAAAGGATATGGAACATCTCTAGTTATTGGAGAAACAATAAAGCATGATCAAGCTGCTTTTAAAAAGAAGATGGGTTTAGAAAAATGACTCATTGTCCATGTTCGCCAGAATCCTACACACTTGAACATTTAGGATTCTGGCAATACAGATCCAATTTAAAGATCGAAGAAAATTATCAGTGTCTTAAGTGTAAAAAATACTATAGAATTACCAAAAAAGGCGAGCTAAAAGAAATAGTAAACTTTAAGGGAGTATCAAAGAACATAACTATTCCTAGAGACTGGAAACCTATTTATAAGGACGGAGGACAAAAGAAAACTAACAATGACACTAACATTAGACGGCGACAAAATTTTGTCAATAATAATAGAAACACCTTCAAGCGAAACTGAATTATTCTTTGATCATCCTGCATATGACTATGACGTATTAACTGAAGATGATGGAATGATAATTAGATCTGTTCATAAAGGTAGCAAATCAGTCACCATAAGACAAATTTCTAATCAATGGATTATGGATACACAAGTCGATTATAATGGTGAGGATTTAGAAGATGGCAACGACAATCCTTCTGGACAGCAATGAGTGCGAACCAATCATAAAATCTATTACTTTTTTTCTAGATGATTGGGATTATAATTTAACTCCTGAGAAATATTCTGGATTTGAAAAAATTATAATATGCCATTTAGACGATGATGATTATCCCTTTATTAAAATAGAATTTTATGGTAAAAAGAAAATTAAATCAGTTACTAGAATCCACAGATCAGATATTTATAAAGTAGAAACTGTCTACGATTCTTAGAATTCTAGAATAAAACTTATATATTTTTTAGGTTATAGTCATGCTGCGAGATGCAAAATAAAGAAAGAATAATTTGGATTGGAATTATAATAGGTCTATTGGTAATTTTTGCAATCATATGGACTTATTCTACCGCAAAAATCAATGCAGAAAATGAATATCTAAACACCATGTATTTGAAAAAGAGGATGCAATTAACATGCTTTGAACCTAATGTGTGGGATAGCAGTATGTGGTATCAAGATAAAGAATGTATGGAGAGATGGAGATAGACATTTATATCTGTAAGCTCCACTTTTTAGTAATATGTATCCATTTGATTTACTTAGAAGTTTACCTGCTTCTTGTTACAAAAAAATTTATGACACTTACAAAGGACAAAATAAATACGCTTCTTTTAGAGAATTAAAACAAATTTCTGGAACAAATACATTTACTAGCGTAATGCAAGAACTTCATACTATTTCTTTTAGCGCAAGACAACAATTACCTCCAACTGAAGTTATAGATATGTTTGAACTTGAAAAAGCATTAGTGCATTATCTATATATGAGAACACAATGTAAAGAAGATATTCTTGTTCCCAAAATAGACCCTAGAACAATCATTATAAATGGTTCACCATATTTTACTCCTGGCGTTAGAATTGCTATAAATAACCCTATGACAGGAACAATAGTAAAATATAATCCACCAAAGAAAGAAAAATCAATTGCAAATGAGTGGAAGCTCAATGCTAATTGATTATGGTTACAGAACAACTTCTTATGTTGTAATGGACGGAGATAAACGTCGTTGCTTTTTATGTGGCGAACGATGTTATAGCTCTTGTCTCGAAATAAAAGATTCTTATGGTGTTGAGGTTGTTTGTGGACTTTGTGTTTATTATAATGAAAATATAAATCGACCAAGTTGTAATATTAAAGAAGAACAGTTTAAACGAATTAAAGAAAAGAATGAAAAGATTGCAGAAAAGAATAAAATTAGAGAACGTAGGCGAAGATATAGATCTTTTTGTTGTGAAACGTTTGGTAAATTCTTGTTAATGCAAGACAAACAAAAAGACTATGTAAAAATAACTGATCAAGGTAGAATGAGATTTGTAGAACATAGTAAAGATTGTGATGGGTTAGAGTGTTGTTATGGACATGAAAAAATTACCAAGCATAAGAAATTTGATTTTAAATTCTGTCCGTTTTGTCGAAAGAAATTTATACGGAGAAAAGAACAGAAATAAAGACGAAGATGTTAAAGACATGGCAACTCTGGACGATTCTAATAATAGGAATTTCATTGTGGATTATTGGAACTTTTGTATATGCAATTTATTTTGCTCCGTTACCAAAAGAAGACGTAAATCCCATTGTAATAAATGAATCTGAAATAAAGAATAACACCGATAAACCTCTTCCGTTCACTCATAATTTTAGTGAGGATACAGTCTTAAAGGGGGTGATTAAATGACTAAATATTGGGCTGATTGTATAGTATTTACTATTTTAAGTATTGTTCTTATTTCTGTATTGGTATCTTTACCTGAGCATGAATATGGAACCAAAACAGTGACAACAACGATAGACTACATTAATGGAACCGATTTTAAAACACAAGAAATTACACCATTAAAAGTTCATGATGATGTAACACTAATGACAACTATAACAGGACTAGCAATTTTGTTTGCATTCTTTGCAATAGTTTTACTGTTTAAAACAATAGATGAACTAGGAAAAAATAGGGATTATTAATCCCCGCTGAGCGAATCGAACGCCCCTAGTACGGTTCTACAGACCGTTGCATAGCCACTCTGCCAAACGGGGTTAGAGTCGTATAAAGGAGTCGCACCTTTTTAATTAAGCTTTGCAGGCTTACGCATAACTGTTCTGCCAATACGACTATGCCTTAACTAGGACTCGAACCTAGAACTCTCAAGTCTTCAACCTGATGCTCTCCCAATTGAGCTATTAAGGCGCATGGGATACCTCCGAGTCGAACGGAGACACAAAGTTTTGGAGACTTTGCTCATACCCTTAGATCAATATCCCTTATACTCCTAGAAAGATTCGAACTCTCGTCTCAGGTTCCAAAGACCCGAATGCTTGTCCACTACACCATAGGAGTTCAATGGGGTATAGAGGCTTCGATCCTCTGCTCCCTGCCGTCCAAAGGCAGCACTTTACCAAACTCAGCTAATACCCCAAACGCTGTCAGCATGATTCGAACATGCGCGTGATTTCTCACATTAGGTTAGCAACCTAACTCTTTTAACCGCTCAGACATGACAGCTCAAGCCTGTACTCGGATTCGAACCGAGATCTTCTAAGTTAGAAGCCTAGAACTCTATCCAATTAAGCTATACAGGCAATATGGAGCTCATGGGATTCGAACCCATTCTACTAGATTGCAAGTCTAGCGTGCGACCATTAACACTGGAGTCCCTATGCGCAAGGCGAGATTTGAACTCACATGAAGAGCTTGGAAGGCTCCCATCCTGCCATTGAATGACTTGCGCTTACGCCTGCTGCGGGAATCGAACCCGCTTCTCCTGCGTGACGGGCAGGAATAATACCACTATACCAAACAGACAAAGCCTACGACGCGAATTGCACGCGTGACCTGAGGTTCTTTTGTTCCTTCCGAGAGACGAAAGAAAATACAAAACCCCCGCTCTGCTAACTGAGCTACGTAGGCACGAGAGGGCTTAGGGAAGGAATCGAACACTCACCTCAAGCTTCACAGACTAGTATGCTACCATTACACTACCTAAGCCACATTGATACTAATTACTAGGAGCTACTACCTTTATATATCTTGTTATTACTTACGTTTGTCACTTATCGCGAACGCGGTGTAAAAATGTAATATAGTACTAGCTTTTGCCTATAATAGTACATTCTTATATCCTATTGATCATATATAATTTACTTGTGTTTTAGACCAACATAAGCCGAAGTATGACTAGGGAGCAAGAACTCGTCACTCTTGTAGGATTCTCTAGCATATTGCGTCAAAAATCCTCATCTCTGAGGGAAAGGAAAACATCTCGTCTACACCTCCGCTTGAACCGATCATTCGAGCGGAGGGTATATATTATACTCATTCTCATTATATTTTACATTTAGAAAGGCCAACACTAAATTAGTTCGTTAGTTGCTCCTACTTGGTCTATGATGCAACTAGGAAACATTACTAATGAGCGATGGATAGGAGCGAAGTAGGAGGCGCATTAGCTTAAGATGTTAAAGCACTCTATATTGCGTACGAATCACTGGAAAGATTAGTAGGTTACAGTCCTACATGCGCAGCGAAAAGCTCTGATTCCATTACATTTATATTATTCTAATTCTAACTAATTTTGTGCACTCTTAGCTCGGTCAGGTCAGAGCTGCGGGCTTTTA
>CAZQVE010000005.1:84387-90094 GCA_964596695.1 uncultured Candidatus Saccharibacteria bacterium
AACCCGTTGGTCAAGGGTTCAAATCCCTTAGAGTGCTTTATATTACCCTTGGTTTAATTATATTTTGACGATGAAACTAGCATATGCTATTTCCTTAGCCTTTAAAGCTCATGAGGGTCAAAAAAGAGATGACGGGACAGACTATATTTACCATCCTTTAGCGGTAATGATGTCTCTTAAAGACGAATCTATTGAAACACAAATTGCTGCGGTATTACATGATGTGATAGAAGATAATCCTAATTTTATTACTCTTTTTACAATTGATCAATACTTTGGCTTTAATGTTGCCAAAGCAGTATTTGATTTAACTAAACCTGAGGGAGAAAAATATGATGACTATATCCTTTCTATTAAGAATTCAAAAAGTCCAATTACCAAAAAGGTAAAGATTGCAGATTTGACTCATAACCTTTCTACAATAGATAATATTCCTGTTCCAGAGAAAAGGAAGAGATTAAAAGAACGTTATGAAAGGGCATTAGTTATTTTATGTAGTCCCTAAAAGCTTATATTACCATTTTCGTTATACATTTTTGTGACGAGTTGTATAGATTGTGACGAAATGTTACCAAATAATGCGCATACTCAAATGCATGTCTGCACAAAATGTGATAATAATTTTGGGGCCTTGTATTGTTTAAGTTGTATAGTGTTCTATTTTGATATACATAGAAGATTATGCATAAAATGTGAAAAGGGGATTCAAGGTTGAATCCAAACGATTTTCTAAATAAGACTGTTGAATACAGACTTTTAGATGTAATGAACATTATGCGGAATTTAAATGATGCTATTGATGAGGAAGATATTGCCAAGAGAAAACAAAAGGTAAATTCCATTAAAGGAGTCTTAGTGAATAAAATACAAAATGGTGTTAAACTTGGATAAGGATTATAGGTTAAAACCAATTACCAAGTTGTATGACAAGCTAAACTATGATGGTTACAATTGTCTCTATGGCATTCATGAAGATGTTGGATTTCAAAAGGATTATGAATTTCCTTGTGGTTCTATTAATTTTAACGATGTAACAAGTGCATTAAAACTTAAGAACAATTTCTATCTCAAAGATATGGTAGCGGTTATTTCTGATACACATATGTATGAAGGTTTACTACAAATCATAGATTATTTGAATGCTTTAGGTATTAAACATCTTATTCATGCTGGAGATATAGGACATGTTAAAGATTTAGAAGCTATGAATGAATTTAATGGTAGAATATATGGAGTTTTAGGTAATCATGATAGACAATATGCTGGAGAATTTTTACAATATTTTGATTCTATTCATAATGATAGAACAGGTAAATTTAGTATAAGATATGATTATTTAAGAGTAAATATTTTAGAACATGAATTTACTATCATACATGAACACAATGATGTAATTGAAGATTGGATTAATTTGTTGACTTTTAATGTATCAGAATTAGAATTAAAACATAGAAAATATTATACTAGGACTATAGTTTTTGGTCATATTCATAGACCATTATTGTTCCAAAAATTAGATAGAATATATGATGATTACAGACAAATATCTCCAACATTACTAAATCCTGGATTTTGTTGTAAAATTGATGTTCCTAATATTGAGGTAGAAAACTTTCCTCAATTCTGTCTTTATAATGTGAACAATCCTGTAAAGAGTGTGTTTGTATGCTTGTAGACTTACTCTTTGTTTTAATTGGTATTGGAATAGTTATACTTGGAATATGGACAGGAATTACCTTTTTACCATTTTATTATCTTTGGTTAATTCCTTATGCATTAGGACTATTTATTGGAACCCCGTTTATATTAGTAGGATTAGAGGACTTTGAAATATCTAAGATGTTCAAGTTGTAAGAAAAACACACTAACTTACAAAAAGAAAGTAGGGTTTAAGATATTCTATTATTGCTTTAGTTGCAAATTTCATAGAGGAGGAGAACCTATAAATAAGGGGCAAGATAAAAAAGAGTGACTTCTGTAGCGAGAAGTTTGGTACGGGGAATTTGCATTTTCATATCCTATTCGCGCAGGCGGAATGTTAACCGCACTGCGCAACATTTTTATTATGTTTTAGTTTATTTATTTATACGTCTTCAGTATGCACAACGGGTATGCTGGCAGTGATCACAGGACGTTAAAGGCAGACTAGTGTAAATTTGGAATCACGAATTTTTTCTAGAGAAAATTAAATGAGGTTCAAATCCTCAAACTGCCATAGTTTATATTACAGTTGTTACAAACCATTGAGGACGAGCATGACTGCGAAGTTAACTTTTGACGGATTTAATAATAGGGTTTACCTATTTGGTAGTAATTATAGCGAAAGATTTAGTATTTCTGAAGTAGATTTTTTGGAAATGATTCAGGAATTTAACCACCAAAAACAAAGATTTGTAGAAATGGTTTCTAGATCAAGATCTTATTATGTTCCACAAGAGGAACCGAATAATAGTAGTAGACTTGACAAAATTATTTGTCTCTTAGAAAAAATCGAAAGGAGAATGAAATGAATACTTTCTACGAAACGGTATGGAAATATGATAAGAGTACTGATTATTTCAGTACGTTTCAACATACTCCAGTATTTGAACGACAAGAATCTCGTTTTATAGATGTTCTCAATACTCTAAAGCAACCAAAGACAATAATGGAACTTGGAATAGGATTTGGGAGAATGACCAAACTTGTAGTGGATTTTCTTGGTAACTTTTACAAATATGTTGGGGTAGACATTTCTATGGATCAAATTAAAAGAGCAAGTGAATTCCTTGGTAATAACAGAGCAAATAGAATATGTCTTCTTGAAGGTGATGTAATGACTTTTCAAGACAATAAAAAGTATGAATTTGTTCTTGCTTCAGAGATCTTGTTACATATTTTGCCTGAGCATATTGATACATTAGCAAAAAAGATCTACAATTGGTGTGATAGAGATTTTGTTCATATCGATTGGGCACGAGATTATGAACCTTCTGATTGGTGTTTTTTACATGACTATGATTCAATCTTTACTAAAGCAGGATTTGTATTAGAGAAAGAGGTAATTACAGATAAACAAAGCATTTGGCACTGGAGGGTTCCGAAATGACAGAAGAAAAAATTCCAATAGAAATACTTGTTCCTAATTCAATATCATTTGAAGACTATGAACATATTTTGGATTGTTTTAGAGAGATGTTTAAGATCTACAAATTGGACGATAAGTTTAGTGTTACTCTAAGATCAAGAGATTATACAGAACGTATCATGACTTTAAAGGTGAGGTTGCAATAATGAAAGTATACGAAACATTAAAAGTATTAGTTGAGGAAGGTCTTTATTTTGATCACAAAAAAGAAATTTCAGTTGTTGTGTCAAGTCATGATAAAAATCCTAATAATACTCTAGTTTTTGAAATTTGTAACAGTGCACTTTTTGTTTACAAAGTGCTGTTAAAAAGATCATTAACAGAGGAGGAATTACTTGAATTATCTTTCTATAGATCAAACAAACAATTTGAAGTAATCAAAAAAATGTTACGAGACGAAATAGACGAATCTTACAAAACCCAATTGAGAAAATTTGGCGAAGATAACAGAAAAGAAATAATAGAAAAATGCAAACATATATCAAAATTCTGTAAAGACCCTCTCATAACTGATATTTATATTGATTATGATAAAGTCTTTGGATTTCCAATGAATAAAGATACGTTCATTTATCTTGTCAAAGATGTGCTACATATAACCTCAGGCAGCGATTTAAATTGCAAGTGGAATATATTCTAATAACTCTAGAATAAAGGATATATATTTTTTAGGTTTAGGTAAGATAGGAAATTGAAAGTAGACCGAAAAACAATAGAAAAAATCAATAACGATTTGGAATACAATAGACAAAGAAGTATCGCAAGAAAAGAATACTTGAAGAGGAGGAAGAATAAATATGGTAGAAATATGGTTGTGCAATACTAACAATAAAGTTATCAAAACGGTGGACATAGAATATGACATTGAAAACATCCAAATTAGACCACATGAAATCGCTATTATCTCCAAAGATAGAACAGACCCTAAAAATGTCATTACTCATGCAAATGTGTTTAAGCGATCCATTAAGGAGTTCGAGCAAGTCGTATGACAAAAAAGTGCATTGTTTGCGGATCACCGCTCTCACTCCAAACGGATACGTGCTACAATTGCAGAAAAAAAGCGATACATGACGATAAACTAGCATTAGTAGAACAAGGAATTATAGACGAGCAAGATTTATATGTAGACGACGATGAGGTAAAAAAGACGGATGAACGACCTTAGAGAAAGGGTAAAGAGTACGGAATCGTACAAAATTAGTGAAGAAAAAACATATCTAATAGACGAAATATCAAGATGGTTTAAAGACTTACCAAAAGGTGAATATCATTTTGATATTAAACAAGGATGGCATAATCATCAATTCAAAGTATGGAAATTTCAATATGGTGTATCAATACGAAATAGGAATTATTTGTTAAAAACGTTCCAAAATTTGTATAAAGAGGACTTGAAATTAATCAGACATATCGTTAACAATAAAGATAAAGTCATAAAAAGTTTGAGGTTTATCGAAAATGATGATTTCTAGAAAAGACAGTAATTTGATTTTTAATTGTGACTCTTGCAATGTAAAAGTAGTAACAGTTGCTGAGGCTCAATATGCAGGGGTTCAATGGCAACCAGGTTGTGAAGTTAGATGTCCAAAATGTGCAAAAAGAAAAAGAATAGGTAGATTCAGAACTAAAAATATATTTGTAGGTAAAATCAGAACAGGATTTGTAAAGATTCAACCAAATGTTAAAGACGAAAATAACTATTGTTTAGCGTTGCCAGATGAATTAAATGATATTGGAAATATGTGTCAAACTATTGCAAGGAGTTATCAAGATTGAATTGTCAAGTTTGTAAATGCAAAATAGATTCCAATCCTAGAGAACATGGATCGTTATTTAGTCCTAGTTACGCTGCAATTGATTATAATACCTTAAAGTTTTGCAAAGAATGCTATCCTAAAGTAAGAGAAGTGATATTAAAACTATGAAAACATTTTTAATTGGATTAGGATTGCTGTCTATTCTAGGTGTAGTTGTAGCATACTTATCAGGATTTAGTGCAACTGAAGAAAAGCAAGAATGCCAAAAAGTAACGGTAAAATTAGATAATAAAACCGAAACTGAAGCTCAAACATGTAAAACTGTAGAAGGTATAAAATGGAATAATCCTTGGGCTGTACTATGGTTATTTATGATAGTGTATGCATTTGGATTTTTATTAGTAACGATAACAGCAGGAGTTGCAACAATGCTTGAATGGTAAATGCGCACATATAAAGATGAAAGAAATAGGATTACAATTGCTCAAATGTGAAGATTGTGGTGAGGAATTAAGATATGACTAAAAACAGACTAATGGAATCTCAAGATCTGCTTCGTGATACAGCACACGAAGCGATAGGCATTTACATGGCCAAGGAACCTTCAGAAAAAGACAACTGGAGAGAAGTTGCATATTGGAATTTACTTCAACATATTAGACATGAGTTCGAAGAAATAGTAAAGAGTTCAACTCCAGACAGACAGTATCATAATCTCTTAGACTTGATAGGATTGATCCTAATGTTAGCAGTGAGGGTGAGAACAGCATGAATAAAGCACAAACTGAAGAATTAATTAATATTGCATTCTCTGCTGTTA
>CAZQVE010000005.1:90194-101530 GCA_964596695.1 uncultured Candidatus Saccharibacteria bacterium
AGCATGAATAAAGCACAAACTGAAGAATTAATTAATATTGCATTCTCTGCTGTTATTTTAATAGTATGCATAAGTGCTATAGCTAACTTTAATTTCTTCTATGATATGATAGGGCCGTTTGTTATAATGCTAATTGCATTTTCGGTAATAGGTATTTTGGTATCAACTTTTATGCTTTACCTGTCTTTGCAAGATTTTAACGATGCCAGGAGTGATTGAAAAAAATGGATGATATATTTGATGAAATAAAATACTACTATAATTCACGAAACGAAAGAATTCAAAGAGACATTAGAGAAAAATTAGATAAAGAACGTGAAAAGAAACAGAATATAGAAAATGCAAAAAATATAGCTTTAGACACAATAAGTAAACTTCCTGTCCATGTTCCTTTTACTGTTCAAGCTTACCATCCATACCAAACCGATGAGGAATTCCAACCTTATATTTATGAAATGGTAATAGAAAATCTTGGCCATTGGACTATAAGGTTAGTCCCTGTTCGTTCTTTTTCAGTAGGATTGTTTGGAACAAGAAATTTAACAACAGGAGGTGATGATAGAGACGATTACTATTTGGCATTTGCTAACTCAAAAGATAAAGTTCTAAAACAAATCTTAGAACAGGTGAAAAAGATAGATGTGTGATTGTATAGGATGGAAAGTTGCGTTGATAAATGTTCTCCTTTTGTCAGGAGCAGCATTATTCTTTCTTTTTATGTCACATCCTCCAACTGTAGAAACATTAGAAGAGAGACAAAACAAAAGCATAGAACTTTGTCAATTAAAACATCCAAATCAGGATCCGAGAATTTGCCAATTGGAGGTTGAGTTGAAATAATAACATTACTTAGAGTTCAAAAAAGAGAAGGTAATATATTTCACTGCATAACTAGAGAAGGTCATAAACTAGCCTTTGAGACAGTAGGTGAAAGAGATCCTAGATTTGGTATAATGATGATGTATTATATTGAAAACAGAGAAATGCCACTGGAGATTCAGACATGAATATAGAAGACTCATTATTTGACTGCATTAATCAAAAAATGGAATTCGAACGCAACAAAGAAAAAATGGAAAAAGAAAATGCAAAGATAAGAGAGAAACAAAAGAAAAGATTAATCGAAGATATAAAACTATACTTTGGTAAACTAAATGCTGGGCAATATGATTTTCTTACAAGGTTAGGAATGATGAGAGTAACAAGACATAGTGGATTTTGGGCTAGTATGTTATATACCGATCTTACATATATAGAAATTAATCCAAACACTATTCAAAAGAATAAACTTTGGTATAACCATGAAATACGAACACTAGAAGTATACGAACTAGAACAATTGCAGCAAATTGATCTTGAAGGATGTATATATCAACTCGCAGAAGAAAAAGGATGTATTAAAAAAGGTAGGTTTGAAAAAGAATGATCCTAGTAACTATAATTTTTTTTGGACTTGCATTTGCTTGCATTTTTGGAACAGTGCAAATACAAATTACTGATGTTATTCCCAGTGAGTATAAACCTGTCCAATTTTTATTGATGATAATAGCATTTATATCAGGATTTATTGCTCTTCTTACATGGGGTGATGATTGGTGAAGTGGATAGCAACGTTACTAATTCCAACTACGAGATGTTGGGAAATGGATAAGGCTTTAATGAAAGCGTATAGAGGTTATGATCCTGGTGATGACAACAATTTATACATACATGTAGATTGGACAACAATAAAACACTGGAACTTAAAGGAAGCATTAGAGTCAATAGAAGCAACGCAAAAAGAATTTTGGAGTAACTTTGAGTATATGAACGATGGTAAGCATACAGGAAATTTGCATCATTTCGTTCACTGCGCTCATAAGATGGATCTGATAAAGAACTTTTATTCTAATTACCTAATAGGATACTACAATTTCCAAAATCCATACATAACGCCTTACTTTGCTAATATCTTTACTAAGGATCAGCTAGAAGGTTACTTGAGAGATATATCACCAAATCCTTTCATGTTGGATGTGCATGTAAAAATATGAACAAACAAGAGATCTTAGAGAGAGTAGAAAAACTTACAAATATTGCTATTCTTTGGTATTGCCAAATGCAATATTTTGACCGTAAATATGAAAGAAACGAACCATTAGATAAAGAGATAGAAAAGGCTAAAGATAAAGAATTGTTAAAGGCTCTGGAGGAATTATTAAAATGAAGTGTCCTTTATGTGGTAGACCAAAAAGACTTGAATCAGATTGGGGATGTTTTATTTGTAATTTTAGATTCGAGGGGTTATTGTATGACAAACAATAGATCCTATCAAGAATACCAAGAGGGACAAGCATTTAGAATGCCCAATGAGAAGGAACAGAAAAAAATAGCTATCGAAGGTCAGCAACGATTAGTTGACGAATGTATCGATCCTATTCAAAAGGAAAGATATAAACGTGGATTGGAGATACTGAAAAGAGAATGAATAGAGAAGATGTTCTAAACAAACTACATAGACAAAGAAACGATGCTTTTAATAAGAAAATAACTTTAAACATTGCAATCCAAAGAGAGTTTATGGCAATACCTGAGGGAGGATATAGTGTTAGTATCCTAAATGGTATCGAAATTAATATCCATAAAGTAGACAATTATTGGGGTAGTCCTAAACTCGATATACATGTTTTTAGAGAAACGACTGAAAAACGACTTTTGAGTATAGAAGATATGGAATTAATCTTGGAAAACAAAGAAGAAATATGGAGGAAAATAGGGGAGAAATATGTTAACAAATAAAGATACTTTGAGGACAATTGCTGAATTTATTAATAAACTCTCAGAAGATCAAAAAGAATTATTTTTTTCTATGATAACAGAAGCTAAAATAAAAGGTAAATCTAGCATCAATAAAAAGGACTCTTGGTTAGTTGACCAAATCAAAAAAGATATTGCTCTCTATGATAGTCTTCCTGATTGGTTAAAACATTCAAATAGGGGTAAGTAATTACTCTGTTTGACGTAGACGATGGACACAGAGAGAGATTTTCACTTAGGTGAAATAACTAAATATTTTGAAGACGAAGGATACAGACATTTTTTTACATTTAGGAAAGATTATGAAGACGACTATACTCTAGAAATAACTTTTCCAGACTTTGTAATGTTTTCAACTAACCATTTGAAAGCATTGGAACCATTAGTAAAAGTTACCTATATTCGACCTTTGAAAGATAAAGGTATAGTATTAGAGTGTGAGAAATTATGAAAATTCTTTTAGAAATTGATATTGAAGCAAAGTCTGATGTCGTAGATATGGAACAGTATGATAAAGACTTGCAAGACCATATAGATGATGATAATTACGATCCAGAGTTTAAAGTTCTCGTTCCAAAGACTAAAGTATCAGAAGTTGCACTAAAGAACTTTAAAGAGAGATTAAAGCGATTCTTAGAAGATGTAGATGAGGATGATAGTTTCCTAGATTGGGTAGCAAGTGAACTAGAAATAGATTTAGACGATTATCCCTTTAGTCAATGGTTTAACATGACCATTAAGGTAGACGGTGAAAAAGTAGTATGATAGTAATAATTGCTCCTTTTGGTAGTGGTAAGACTACTCTAGCTTCAAAACTAGGAGGTAACGTTCTGTATAATACAGATCATACGGTCTTTGATAGATCTGAATTTGTTGGTAAATATGAAGAATTAGCCTATGAGATACAGGTTGCTATAATGCACAATCATCATGATCTTATAAAGAGTACACTTAACACTAGAGAATTAGTGATGGATTCAGGCTTTATAGAGCACAAGTTCTACAATCAGGCTAAATATATGATTGGTAGGTATAGTCTGGAGAAAAAAAGGATTATAGATAGAATGCATAGTGAACTTAGTAAAGATATACCAAAACCTGATGTTACTATAAGATTACATACTTCGGTAAAGCAAACAGTTCAAAATATTATAGCAAGAGGTAGAAGACCCGTTAAGGACGTAGATGGATTGTTTAGTTATATTAGTATCTTGAAGGATCAGTATGATAATTATAAAGCGGATATAGATTTTAATTTTGGTGATGATGTGAATGATTTGGTGTCAGCACTGCGACGATAATTCTAGTCCCGCAGTCAGAGAAGGGTTACTCTGCTGCGGTATATGCAATAGAGGACTCGTTCGTAAAAAAGAAGGTTGTGTTGTATGTGGGTATGATGCTAAATATGGATTTGGATGTGATGGATGTGGTCAAAGATGTTGTGGTAGACATATTATAAAAAGAAGTGTTCATGGGTTTAGTGTTTGGTGTTGTCCTTATTGCTTTGCTAGGAGTGAGGAAAAATGGCACAAAGAAAAATATAGTAACGGATATGGAGATTATACTTTTGTTTATTCTAGAAGATTAGGACATTACATTTGGGATGGATTTTATAATCCTAGAAATTGCAGAACATGCGGTCAAGATTTACCTAGAAAAATATGCTATAGATGTAATGATAGAGGGGATCAAAGGAAGATAACTATGGGTCATTATTGTTGTGTTGACATGTATGAATTTCATATTGATAGAGACATATTCAATTTAAAGGAATTACCAACTCGAAAAGTTAAAGACTATTACATTATGAAAAATCCTGTATATGACGCTTGGGGGGATCCTAATGGTAGAGGGTATAGTTTGTTAGCATGCCCCTGGTGCGGATACAAAGACTTGAAGAATCTATTCATATATGCTCAGGGGAAAATTAGATATGAGTAATGATTACTATCCCCACGCTAAATGTGATGGATGTAATTGTCCTTTGACCGAAAGGTCAGGTAGTAACAGTTATGGAGAATTTAGCCATACCGTTACTGCAACAGAGAAAATAGTAACATATTGTGATATGTGTGATCCAAATCAAATGGTGCCTGAGCCTGGGATGTGGTAAGAATATATAACCATCCATTAGGAAAGCAATATGTGCAATTGTGTATGTGGTGTAGAATGTATAATTTTGATAAGGATAAATATTGTTGTTATTGTGGACATAAATTAGGTGTAAATAAATGGTAACTAAATTTATTTGGGTAGATAATAGCTGTGCTAGTCATACTAAGTATGAATACGGGAAAAAGTTTGAAGAGATATTTAATAACGAGTTAAATGAGGAGCAAAGAAAGACAGCAAAGATTATTCATATTAGACATGCAGAATTCATGATTTGGTATGAAGACGATGGAAAATGGCCTTAAAAAAGTATTTGATAGAAAACTGTAATCATAAGATAGTAGCTTATTCCTATTCTCCTAAAAGAAGTAAAGATAACATTTTATTTCCTTGTTATGCAAAAAGCAAGCGGGTACATGAGGAGGATTATGATATGATATGGGATGACATCTATTCAAATGGTAAGTATATAGGTTCTACAATGAAATACTATGAAGCGAGAAGTTTATTATTAGATAAGATTCCAGAGTTGATAGCATGTGAACGTATGTAATTGGTTGTGTTACCATGAACCCAAAAATGGGTATAACATGTATAAAAAAGGGTATAAAAGATGCACTAGATGTCAAAGGTGGATTTTATCTAGTAGTAGTAGATCAAATTGTTACTGTTGCAAAAGTAAACTACGGGTAACGGGGGTAGTAAAGAGTCCTGATAGGATCATTGTATATTATTAACGTAAATGTTATCAAATTGGCCCTTGCAGTCTTCTACATAGAATCCTATCTTACCGTTACTCATGACACTCGATACTTGGGCTAATCCTCCGGTTATACTATCAAAGCCTATTGTTCCGTCGTCTGTAACATCACACATTAGTTCGTCATTGATCCAGACTTTAATATTTCTTCCTACAGCTTTAACTCGGAAATTATACCAAGTGTCTAAGGTGAAAGAATGGCCTTCGGATGTGAAGAGGAATTGTTGCTGATCTTGACTTGCTACGTCGTGGATTTGATTATCAGGGGTTATAACTTGGGTTGTTCCTAGTTTGATATAGTCTTTCTTTCCAAGCTCAAATCCCCCGTTTGATTTTAACATACAGTAGTAGTGATGCGTGTCGTCAGTAAATCGGAACATAAACCAAGCTGTTTCCCATGCATTAGGAACGTCTCTGTTTTGAGAGACGGTTTTCATTTTAAATGTAGCATCAAAGTTAAAAAAGCATTTTTGAGCGAGGATAAGGCAAGCACTTGTTCCTTCCTCGTTGTCTTGAGGTTGTAAGGTCATTACATCCTCTTGAACACCTACTATTCCAAATCCATTGTATATACATTTCCATCTTCCATTTGGTGAGATTTCTCCATCATTTAAAGTATAATTTGACCAATTAAAGGTATCATAGAACATAGTAGTATTACCTTAACTTCCCTATTTAAAGAGACTCCTTTTTCAATATTTACCAAAAAAATAAGGGGGGGGTAACGAGGGAGCGTAGCGACCGAGGTAAAGGTAAAAATAAGGTATCCAATGTGCCGATATTGGGTTCCCTTTCCAATTTCCTCAATTTCTGAACGGGTGGGGGTATCGTTCTGTTTTTATGAACGTTCTGCTCAGTCGCTTCGCTCCTTCGCAATGGTAACGACGATATACATACATTACCAATACGAATATCGTTACCAAGTTGGTATGAAACCCGTCTAGATGTTAACATGTTATTGTATGTTATGCGATACTAGCGAAAAAAAGAACGATATGCACTAAGGTATCTGTCATGTAGTAGTATAGTAGTAGTATAGTAGTAATAATCATATCATTATGTATAGTAGTAACATAGTAGTATACTAGTAACACACTACATACTATATATAGGTTACTATATATGAATATACATACGGCCACATTATAGTGGCCGATATGGGTAACGCATATATACAATGTGTGTTATTGATTACTAATAACGGGATACGTTATTATGAGTATAAGAACATTACTCATATACAGAATGTTACATATTTTAGTAACGATCAGAAGTATTTGTGCTCGGCTACGCCTCGCATGCTAGTCTTATTACTACTATCATACTACTCTAGATATACGACTTATACATATTGGATATACATATCTAGATATTGACTATATTATACATCTTCTTACTTATCTTGTTACCTTGGTGCCGAATGTTCTTAAAAGTAGGATGCTCAACTATACTCAATAATCAGATTAATTTTTGTTATTAACTATAGAAATGTAAGTTAGTAACGTTCCACTACTAAGTTGTAGTTTCCTAGTTTTGTTTTAGCTTTAGGTAGTTTATAAAGTCACCGTATTGTTTCCACCTTATGCCATCATACTTTTTGGATTCTACTTTATAGTATTGATCTAGCTTGTATTCGTTCATTGTTCCCAAAAGTTGAACTCCAATTTCTTCTTTCTGTTTTTTGATTTTGCTTTCCAAAATTGCCAAATCGTCTTCTAAATATGGACTATTCGGATTTAGGTAATTGTATATAAATCGGGTCTTCTCTAATACGCTCTTTACTTTGGTCTTTTTGCCTTCTAGTTTTCGCACCTTGCTTGTTTGAATTACCCCTAATGAATTGGATAATAGGGTATATCTTTGTGAGTCGTTAAGGTTAGAATCAAATATAGTTTTCAGATTTTGAATTAATCTTTTACCTTTTATGATTTCGGGACTTAATATTATTTCTACCTCGTTAATCCTACCTATCACTAAGCCTGATATTAAAGACGCTAAACTAACCTTGCTTAATTCGTAGTTTTCAAATTTGATTTGAATTAATTTAGAATATGGTAATATATCTTCAAGAGTAATGATTTTAATGTCTTTGTCACTTTGTTCGTTCGCTGTTCCGTACATATGCGAACCGATAACAACAAAGGCAATATTATGCTTATCAGTAATATTATAAGTCTCTGGAAAAGTAAACATCAAATAGAATGAAAGATAGAGAAATAAAAAGGTTTATTTTTTTACTATATCCATAGTTACAACTTTCGTATCAAAATTTATATTCCAAAGTCTTAAGCCTAATTGTTCTAATTCTTTTATATCTATTCCGTAAATAGCTAACCTTGGATTTTTTCTATTTAGTTGTATCCATATCATATTTTCACCCGCTTTGGTTACAAATTCTAATTTATTTCCTAAGATTTTTTCTATTTTTTCATTTAATTGTTGTTTGTTCATAACTAGATTTCGCAGTTATAATATATAAAAGGTATTTGTTAATTCCAACAAAAACGTATAATTCTAAAAGTATTAGAATTTCCTACAATGATTTAAAATCCTACAATGATTTAAAAATTTGTCACTATCAACACATATAAGCCAATCTGGATTTGGATCATTTTTATCACTCATGCATTTAGCAAATTCTGTTTTGCAATATCTGCATTTATAGATTATTACATAGTTTTTATTATCGCCAGTTTTTACGTTACTTTGATACTCAACAAATTTGAGATTGGATTTATTGATATAGCATTTGTCTCTATAACATTCTTCTTGCATCATTTCTTTACATCCCCATTAATTTAGTCATTTGATACCTGTACTGAGTAAATCCTTTTGCTCTGTTAAATGCTTCATTTGCGTTTTTATGATAGCTAGCAAATCCGTTCTCATTTTGATAAATTGCTCCGTTATTTCCATTTAATAATAAAACTTTTGCTTGACCGTACCATGATTTCCCATAATTATAAGTCTTTTTTACTCCATATTTAACACATAAGCCATTAAATTCGTCATCACTTAATGATTTTTCCTCTCTGGATTCAACCATTAAACTGCTGATTTCGTTTATTTCTTCTTGAATGTCTTTTATATCTTTCATTTATATATCATAATAAAGAAAAAATATATTTAAGTTACTCTAGAATTCTGAGAATGCTAGAATTTGCAATATCTCTCATTATCTATTTGCCTAATTCTTTTCTCTTTATTTCTAAGTTGTTTTAATCTTTCCTTGTTCATTTAATTCTTCAATCTCCAATATTGTTGTTATCTTTCTACTATTATCAAACCAAATTTGATGTTTAGTTTTCGACACTCTTATTATTGAGAAATTAAATTCTGTTCTTGTTGTAGTTAATAGTCCCCTAATAGATAATATTATTTCTGTTGCCTGTTCTATATCTTTAGCAACAAAAATAGTTATTATTGATTCTTCTTTTGGTTTACCAATTTCGATAATGATCGCTTTAAGTACGAATTTCAAGGCTCTCACATTCATCACATAATTCTGATTCGTTACTAGTTTCTACATACGGGCAATATCTGCAATATATTTTCATTCCTTCTATTGTGTGCACTTTCATTAATGGAATCGCCTACCTCTTTTTTGTGCGCCTGATTGACTACCACATATTACCATTAAACCGATTATTACTATTGCTGAGATCATTATTTCAATCATTACTTTTCAATTCCTTTATCATGTTTTTAATTTCTGTTTGATTATATTCTGCTGTGCAATTATCACATTGGTACCAAATTTGAGTAACTAATTGAGCCCCCCAATAATGATCGCATTGCAGGTATTGTTTAGTAATTTGCATTTTTATTATTTCACCATTGCATTCTTCACATTGTAACATAATTATTCTAAGCACTCCTTATGGTAATGTTCATCGTTTTTCCAATATTTAGATCGTTTAGTGTTACCATGTTTATTATATATGTCCCCAATTATTTCGTTACCACATGAATCGCAATTATAGCAATCTTGTTCCCATTCGTTGTAATAGTGTGTCATTGTTTTTGTAACCTTTTATATTCTTTATGTGTGTCAAATTCTAGCCCAAAATGTCTTTTAGCCTGATTTATTGCTTTTGTTGTAGTAACTGAGCAAGGATATATACTTATTACTTCGTCCTTTTTCCTATCGTATTCTAATACACAAGTATCATAACTAAATAAAATTATATAATCCTCACTTGCAATCAATGCAGCACTATTTTTGGATACTACATCGTTTATTATATTAAATCCTAATTTACTCATTCTTTTAATCCCTCTTTAATAGTAACGCTTGCATTTCATTGATTTCTTCTTTTGTGAATGGTTCTGTATTCCAGAATAGTTCGATTGCTTTATTGATTTTTTCCTTAAATGTTTCACTCATTTTAATCCCTCTCTTATCTCCTTAAATATTGTTCTCTAATTGTGTAACTTCTTCATCGATACCGCTTTCGTCCTCATATATGTGGGTTAATTGAAAGTGATTGAACCCTACTATTTCATACATAAAGAGCACGTCGCTATATTCACCGTTTGATAATATCGGTTCATATATGAATTGTTGAGTATCTTCGTTTATTCCAAACGTCTTTATGGCTCCGTCAATTGTAAAGTGTTTGTTAATTTCGTTTACCTGTTCAAACATTCCGTTACCAATTCCGTAGGCAGTACCAGTATTAACATAGTAAAGACCGTTTGAATCTTTTGCAAATAATTGGTCTTCCTGTCCTACCGTCCCATATTGGGCGAACTCTACACCATAAGCTGTTTGTTGCCCAAAGACTAACAAAGTGTTTAACCCTACTATGGTTATAAAGCCAAGGGTTGCTATTGCAACAAGTTTCAGGATGTTGCCGCCTGTTTTTGATTTTATTATTTGATTCATTTGTAAATAGACTATAAACTAAAAAATATATCTACTTTGCTGCAAGATTCTTAGAATATTAGAATTTCTAATAGTTTTAGAATTAGCAAAATATATAAAAAATGACAAAGTACCTTAATTTATTGAACCGAGATAAATTTTTTAAATATTTGGCCTTGATTTGTTTTATTGGTATAATAGGAAATTTTATTTATAATTCTATGTACTTATACGAAATAAATGCTTTAACGATGCAATATTTAGGAGTTAGAATATTTAGTTTGTTACTGGTAGTAATATTATACTTTACAGCGGAACGATCTCTACAAAAATATATATATGGAAAATCGACAAGAGTTTAAAATAATTTTTGTCTAAATGTTTCCCTAAATCTGCTAAATTCGTCTGTTAATTTTTCCATTGTTTCAACTTTTCTTTTTTCTATTTCGTTCCGTTCTTGTAGTGCTTTTAATTCTAATCTTCTTAATTCTAAATTATCTAATTCGTACATATATATTATTAAACACTCCTAGGAGTTATATCGATAGTGGTTTCAACCCTATAATCGCCAAAAAAATCACATCTTAATATTAAATATGCAGAATCTTCAAAATCTTCAAGTTCTGCATTCGGGTTTTTCTTTTGGTATTTCTCAATTGCTGTTTTTATATCAGGCTCATGACTCAAAAATGTACTTCTTAATGTTGTCCAATCGTCCCCTATTTCGGTTATTTTTGTTTGTTTTAAATAGACATTATACATTTTAATCATTCCTCTTGAAATATCCTTTTACAAACCAAG
>CAZQVE010000006.1:0-55837 GCA_964596695.1 uncultured Candidatus Saccharibacteria bacterium
CAGAGGTTTTTGAGAAACGATGGTAGCGACGTTGCGATTTGAACTGGAATTCAAGGCTCGTACATTGCTTTTTTATAAGATATATGTTAGAATATAAAAATGAATAACATGAATAGATATATCGCTCCAGCAATTATAACTACCAGCTTATTAACCGCACCGCTCAGTGCTGCGGAGTCCTTCCCCTCTGTTCATGTTGATCCAATTGACAAAAGTCAAGAAAATCACCCCGCCGAGGATGGCAATAGACCAGATATCCATGTTGAATGGGATGGTACCGTCTTTGAAGCGACCCCTGATCCCGGTAGATACGATTCTGCCAATGGGTACGGCTACATTAACCTTCACCCGATTGGAATGATTACATCGCAGGCTCTTAAAGGCTTTATCGATTGGGAGAAGTCTTTCTATCCAGATGAAACTTTGGAAAATGGCGCAATAATATTTAAACAGGGTAATGTCGAAGGTTGCGAAGCCAGGGTTACTCGCGAAGGCGGAGACGCCTGGTCGTTCCCTGCTGCATCTGGCGAAGGGGTACCTGAAGAGTATTGCCAAGACATCGGCCACCTCGCCTTACCTCAATAGACAACCGAGAACAAATTTAGTTGATGGTAAAGCTAGAAACGAAGTGGATAGCTATACCATCTTGCGCCACACCGGCCGAGCTTTACCATCTCACCGAAAACGCGTATAAAGAGAGGGTGGACTACTATAACGACAAGCACTGGCGCAAACAGCTGTCGCATAGGCGATCGGGGCGAAGTAAAAGGCCCTTCGTATTCCTCTTGATTATCTTGCTGCTGACCGCAGGGATAGCCACGAGCTGGTGGTTTATAAGCGGTCAGCGAGCAGCCGCGCCGTCACCCGCTACGACGCACTCTGCCACCGAAAAAACACTCCTGGACGGCATGTCTCTGCGCGACAAGGTCGCCAGCCTATTCATGTTCCATACACCCTCGACAGATCCGCAGGTACTTGCCGCGTATTATCAGAAATACAAGCCAGCCGGCCTGATCTTCATGGACGACAACATCCCCGCCACGCGCGAAGCCATGCAAGCAGAGACCGCCGCGCTGAAGACCGCTAGTAAACTGCCGCCACTCATCGCTATCGACGAAGAAGGCGACTCGGTCAAGCGTCTGAACGCCGACACGTTCCCGGGGGCGCTCACCCTGGCAGACTTGCCACCAAGCGCTGCCAAAAACGCATTCTCTCAGCGGTCTGACCTGCTGAAAAGTTTCGGATTTAATCTCAATTTTGGCATTATCGCCGACGTAACCGACAACCCGAACTCATATATCTTTCCACGCGTGCTTGGCACCACCCCTCAAGCAGCTGCCGATAGGGTAGCGGCCGCCGTCGAGGGCTCAAAGAACCGGACGCTTACCACGCTCAAACACTTCCCGGGTCACGGCGAAACTACCGACAATTCGCACGTATCGATTCCAACGGCACAAACGACTATGGCAGACTGGCAAACCGGTCCCGCACTGCCGTTCAAGGCAGGTATAGACGCCGGTGCCGACTTCGTAATGTTCGGTCAGCTGCGCTATTCGGCGGTCGACACGCAGCCAGCAACGCTCTCTGCGACGTGGCACCAAACGCTCCGCGACAAGCTCGGCTTTAAGGGTCTCGCCATCACAGACGACATGATCATGCTACTCGACTCCGGCAACCCCGATTATGCCGACCCCGTAGCCAACGCTGTCGCCGCGCTGAAGGCTGGCAACGATATCGTGCTCTACGTACTCGACCATAACAGTGACGCCTCGCAAATAGACCCAGACACGCTCATCGACGGCGTGGTCGCCGCAGTGAAGGACGGCCAGCTCAGCCAGTCGGTGATCGATCGGCACGCCCGTGCGGTACTAAGTGTCCGCCAAGAACTCGCGGACCGCTAAATTTGCCACACGACACCGCAAGGAGTATAATCGCCCCCACTAGCTAACGGAGACAAAGCCATGGGAGAATACGAGAAACATCCACTGAATATCGGTATCGCAGTTGCCGAGAATGTTATCAAAGGATTCGACCCAGATGTCTTCAAAGACCAAAACGGCGCACCTCTACGCATATGCCGCAATACCGCTATGGCTCGCGCCGCATTTGACCAGACAGTCCAGATACTCACAAGTCTGAAGGAAACAGAAGAAGCCAACCAAGTCATAATGATGGATGGCGATGTCGCCCCTGAAGAAGCGGTGGCACCCGCCATGCTCGCCGCGGAAGCACCAAGTGCCGTAGAGAGCGATCAATCCGCCCCCGATAAGCCTGAGGAGAACACAGGTGACCCCGACGAAGAGGATCAACCAATGCGCATCGCCCTGAGCCAAGAGCAACTTCAAGCGCTCTTTGGCGGAGAAGACGCGGATCCAGATATAAACGCGTGTTTTCAGATTGCCATGAACCTGCTGTCGGTCAATACGCCGGCCGGCCCAGAGACGGTCTTCCCGAACGGCCACAGGGGCTTTGTTACTTCACGAAAAGAGAATAGCAACAACAATTCTAGTAGCGGCACCGGTCAATACCTCTAGAATTTCTTTCCGAACCACACCGATAGCGCTCAAATTCATAAAAATGCTCCACGTGTAGGGCATATTTATGAATAGCTATTGCATATTTAAATAATTTATGCTATAATTAGATATAGTATATAGCAGACACACATCTTACGTTTGCTTATATTTATGCAATATCATAATTTACAAGGTGTCCACAGTGATTTTCTATGACAACATCAATGAAATGACTCTTTTCAATGACGCGATGGAAGCAAGCGGCATGGCTTGGTGGCTCTTCGAATACCCAAGCGGACTTATCTTCTTCAATCCCAACAAACTCAAGATGCTCGGCTACAACACCAAAGACGCCGACAAGTTTGTTCACCTCAGTTCGTTCAGCGATTTACTTCATCCAAAGGACCGTGAGAAAGCCATGAAGGCTCTCGAGGATTACCTAGCTGGCAAAACGAAAGATTATCACGTCGACTACCGAATGAAGGCGAAAAATGGCAAATACAAGCACTTTTTCGACCGCGGCAAGATCGTCGGCAAGAACAAAAAGGGCGACTTAGCCGTCGCTGGCTTTGCCATGGATCTGTCTAAGACCAATCTGACGGCCGCTTAGTCTAAACTATTGATTCTCCATAATTCATAAAACACCGGTTTTATATGCTATATTCATGGCATGGAACGGCCGGAAATCACGGTTGAAAACTACCAAGAGGTCTATGACTATTATCGACAATGTGAACAACCGGCCAGGATACTCAAGCTAGCCTACGCCGCATTTAACGGTATACTACACCCGCGCGTCGACCTGGCAGAGGGTACTCAGGATGATCTCGACCGTATCAAGGACGAGACTATACCGCATTTTTGTATCTTTAACCATCTGTCCAAGTTCGACTATTTCATCTTCGCATCCACGCTGTACCAGATCGCACCCGATGATATAGGCACTATCCGTACCATGGGTGCTGATTTTAATTTCCGTTGGCCGCAGCGGCGCCAACTCAAGGAGAAACGCACGTTTCAGCTCGGTGCCGGGCGGATTACGGATTACACCGGTGGAATACCGGTTTTTCGCAGCTTGGAGTATCCAGATGTCGACCTGCACCCCGTGCAGGAAGAGCTGTTCAACTGTATCCGCGACAGCTTGGCCGCCGGACAAAAAGCCGCTGCCGCGCCCGAAGGCAAGATTAACTACGACAACCCGACGACATTGATGAAATTCCGTTCTGGTGTCGCCGAAGTAGTCCACCGGACGACCAAGCTGCTCGATAGGGAAGCGGGCATTACACCGATCGGCTTTTGCTACAAACGTGATCCCACCGTACGGCGCAACAAAGGCAAAAACGCCAGCGTGCATATCGGCCGGACGCTATTCGTGCCACCAGGTATGGAAGTCCCAGAGATTACCGAGCAGGCGCGCGATAACTTGCAACACGCCGCCACGACGGCGTACGAACGCTACTAATACAAAAAGCCCGCCGTTACGGCGGGCTTTTTGTATGTCGGGACGCTTACGCCTTACGCATGTAGGCGCGGACCGTCAGCGGTGCGAATATCAGCACGATAACGGCGGCAGTTCCCAGGCAAAGCCAGAAGTCGGTTCCGATCGCACCGTGGTTCGCTAGCTCGCGCACAGCGGCCACGAGGTGGGAGATAGGGTTGATATTGACGAACACTTGCAGCCAGTTAGGCAGCGTGTCGACCGGTACAAAAGCGTTGCTCAGGAATGTCAGCGGAAAGATGAATAGGAAGGCGATAGCCTGCACACTGGCGGCACTGCGCGCCATCACGCCGATTAGGGCGAATACCCAGCTGAGGCACCATGCTACGCCAATGGCAAGCAAGCTACCCGCAACGATACCAAGGATACCGCCACCCGGATGATAGCCCATGAAAAAGCCCGTCGCGAATGTCAGCACCGCTACGATTAGGTAGCGCGTGGTATCAGCCAAGAGCGCTCCAGCCAGTGGTGCGATACGGGCGATAGGGAGGCTCTTAAAGCGGTTAAACACACCTTTGTCCATATCTTCACGCAATTGCTGACCCGTAACTTGGCTCGTGGTCAGAATTGACATCGCCAGAATACCCGGAATCAACGCCGGCAGGTACGCAGCCACGTTACCGCTGATCGCACCGCCGAACAAGTAGCCGAACATGATCGGGAACAAAATCGGCTGGATCAGCACGTCGGCAAACTGCTCGGGCGTACGCCGCATTTTCAGCAAGTTCCGATACGCCATCGTTATCGTGTCACGCAAGACTTGCGTGAGCGGCGCGTGGTTTTTGAGCGTGCGCTCGTGCGCCGGTGTTATCGTTGCTTGATTTTCCATTACGCGTCCTCCTTTTCTGCGGGTTTGCCCGTAATCATCAAGAATACTTCGTCAAGCGTCGGTTTCTGGACACTCATTTCGTTCAAATGCACGCCCTCTTTACGGAGTGCTAGTAGCACGTCGGTAATTTTCTCCGGATCAGCCATTGGCGCAGCCAGTAGTGTCGGCTCAGGGTTGGTCGGCTTGGCGTCCAAGACGTCGCCGACGATTTTCTTGGCTTTTGGCATAGCGGCTTTGTCCTGCAAATGCAGTTGCAACGTCGCGGTGCCTATATTTGCCTTTAGCTCGTCTGCCGTACCTTCGGCAACTACCTTGCCATGATCGATCACGGCGATACGGTCGGCCAGTTGGTCGGCCTCGTCGAGATACTGCGTGGTCAACAGGATGGTCGAGCCGCCCTTTACTAGTCGGCGAATCGTGTCCCACATTTGGTTGCGGGTACGCGGGTCGAGACCGGTCGTCGGCTCGTCCAGAAAGATCAGCGGTGGCTGGGCGAGTAGGCTAGCAGCCAAGTCGAGCCGTCGTCGCATACCGCCAGAAAATTTACTCAGCGGACGCTTGGCTGCCTCAGTCAGGCTGAATTCCTCCAGCAGTTCGGCGGCCTTTTTCTTAGCTTCGCGGTGGCTCAATCCTAATAGCTTCCCGAAGATGACGAGATTTTCCGTCGCCGAGAGTGCCTCATCGACACTGGCGTCCTGACCGGTTACGCCAATCAGCTGTCGCACGATTTGCGCCTCATGTACGATATCGTGTCCGAATATCTTCGCGCTGCCACCGTCGGGCCGCATAAGTGTCGCCAGCATATTTATCGTCGTACTTTTGCCGGCGCCGTTCGGTCCGAGCACGGCATAAATACTGCCGGTCGGTACCTTCAGGTCGACGCCGTCAACGGCGCGGTTATCGCCAAAGACTTTGACGAGGTCCTTTGCCTCAACGGCTAATTCTTGGTTTTGTTTTGCCATTATATTTCTCCTTCCGAAATCGCGTTTAGGCGAGCTTTGAACTGTTCAACTGCTTCGCCCATGGCTTCTTTTTGACTTTTGGTTCCTTTGCGGAATATCTGGCGCATCAGCTTAATGACATCTCCCATATCCTTGTGAAATTGACGCTGATAACTATGGTGCAGATTCATGCGTCGCCCTTCGGCGCGGTCGCGGTCAGCAAAATGCTCGAATCCTGCGCGCAGATGGTCACTCTGTTCTTTGGCGAGCTCGGCGGCTCCACGGCCTTTATCGGTCAGAGTGTATACCTTTTTGCCGTCTTTTTCGGACGATTCGACCAGCTCTTTTTCCTCGAGTAGCTGCAGAGTAGGGTAGATAGACCCGGCACTCGGACGCCACATACCGTTACTTTTTTCTTCGAGCTGCGAAATAACTTCATAGCCATGCATCGGCTTTTCAAGCAACAGCTCCAGGATGGCCGGCTCGATCATGCCGCGACGAGCACGAAAGCCGCCCGAACCAAAATCGCCGCGTGGTGACGGAGGGGGTGGAGGCGGGGGGTAGGCGCCATCATATCTTGGGTGAAACATACGCATTCCTTTCGTTATCAATAGTTAGCGATATATCGTTACTGAGTGTACTAACGATATATCGTTATGTCAACACTTTCTTATTTTTGTCATAGATATTTGATTATTTACACCTACGATGGTATAGTAAGTGGCATAATGCCCGAAGGACGGGCAGTACCTACCCGAGGAGAAACTCATGAGCAACGTGAAGTTGTGGCCGGACTCAGTGCCGCGAAATCACAACCCGATATGCATGGTGACCGCAAGCGACCAAGGTGAAAGGTACGACGCCGTGTTCAAGAGCGTCTGCAATCAGCTCATCGAAAGGCTGGACGAGGTCGACGGCACCGCCGTCTTCAACTTCTGCTTCGCGATGACTGAAAGTACCAACGGGTACTACACGATCATCGCGACCGGCACCGCCGCCGAACCCATCCATTGATGCTCCGACATCATTAACGAAAGGATAGATTCATGAATGCTCGTGACTTAGCCTGGGCCGCCCTCACTGTCGTGTTGGGGCTCATCGTATTCACCGTCGCGACCAACATGTCGGTCGTACAGCAGACGGGCCTCGCGACAAGCCAGGACTACTCGTCGGCATACGCGACGGCTCAGGGTGTCACTGCCGGCGCCTTCGTGATCGGCATGGGTATATGGGCTCTTGTGACCACCAACGCCGACCGGCGAGAGCAAGAAATCCAACGCCAGCGCGCCACGCACAAGTAACACCTCACCGACGCAAAGTCCCATGTTATCGGTTTCAACCGATAACATGGGACTTTCCTATTTGTAATATATTACAAAATATGGTATAAACTTGTTATGGAACAATATCCGATTACACCGGAGAATATGTCTGACTACCAACGGTTTGCTGTTGAGATTTTCGACGATATCGACACGCTCGTCACCCAGCGGCAAGTGCCGTCGCTCTACAAAAAGATTGCCGACCGTTACTGCAAAATCGAACTAACGCCTGAAGAGATTGAACTCATCGGCCCCATGCTAGAAACCTATGCGATTGACGCGCCGGAAGCGGCTAGTATTATCATCCAGGGGCACAACCCTTACGACAGCGACCACGCCGTCAACGGTACGTTCGAAATTACCACTCAGCACAAAAACCTCGAGGGCAGTAACGTCACTAGCAGATACGGCGTATGGCTGGATACCCGCTACGACCAGGCAATTGAGGCGTTCAAGGACGTTCACACCGCAAGAGAAATGTATTTCAACAACGCCCGCATTAGCACAGACGAACAACGCGCTCTTCGCGCTATGGTCTCGCTACTCAAGAACCTCTAGCTGCCGTACGCGTTCGTTAATAATCGCGTACATTTCGCGCAAGTCATTGGCGGTTATATCATAAGCGCCGTGCTCGGCTTCGTCGGCCCGACGCTCAACAGCCAAGTAATATTGCGCCCGCGCGTACTCGAGAATCATATACAGCTCTAGTTCGTCGGTCGTACCTTCGGACATCGTTTGTATCTCCGCTAGCTTCATGTCGAGTTCGTATGGCATGAGGTTGCCGTGCAACACCCGCGCCAAATTGCTCACTTGGCTAGGGTGGACTTTGCTCAGCATTTCGTCCTCTTCCGTATCGTCACCGACGATGTTCACGTAGGATCCACCCCACATTTCTTGGTCTATACCGATAGTCAAACTGTATGTTTTTACGATTCCATTGTCACAATCCACGAGTCCCATGGACATCGTCGTGTTGTCGCCCAGCTGGACTTCGGTAAAGGATATGGCGCGTTGTTTGCCGTCGGCGGTTTCGTATTCCGACGAGACAAAACTGCCGTTACACTCGGGAACATCAGAAATCATCGCCATTTCTATCATCATTTCTTCGACGGAGCCTACGGACTGCAGCTGCGGATACGTATGCTCCAGTGCATCCATATACAACGCCTGTATTTGGTTGTAAGCAGTGTGCCGGTTGATCTGCAACGACGAACTCATAGAACTATCAAGAGGCGATTGCAAGTCGCTCCATATTACAGACTGGATGTCCGGATGAGTTTCGTCCTCCAATACACGTTGGACAGAACTCAGGACACCAATAATAAGCCATAACTTTTCAGTGGAGTCTGCTGATTCCGAATATCGTTCGACCTCTCTCATTGTTACTGTTATATCATAACTTCAACAAACTAGGTTAGGAGAGTGGGTACGAGCAAAAGTAGTGTAACGATAACGCTGAACACGCCCAGGCATGTTGCCGCGAAGTATACCCAACCCTCGGAAGTCTTGGACCACGCCAATGACTTTTTCATAGAGCTAAGCCCGCGCGCTCCAACAACAACGGCTACGACACCAAGCAGGAAGAGAAGCGGAAAGCTAGCCTTGAACGCCATTATCGACGACGAATCCGCCACCCGCGAGGAATTTATGCTTACCATAGAAACAATTTCGAACGCCAGGCATACCAGTATTGCAACCAGCAAAATCGCACTGGCATAGAAATATTTCTTGGATGTTTGTTTTGATTTAGGCATACTTTCACTATACCATAACCGTCATGTCTTAACCTGTACAGACAGTATACTTTGTATCAAGTTTATGGTATAGTATGAAATTAGAATCGGGTTGGGATATCTACGACGAACAAAATCTCCGCAGGGAACGGAGATTTTGCGTGAGTGGGCTCTTTGTTTCCGAATTGTTGCGTACTTACGTGGGGGATCTTATTCGCGGCGGTCTTTTGCCCCAAGGGTGACGCCTATGAGGGTGATACATCCCACTAGTGGACTGGGAGAGTCTCAACCTTATGGACGTTGCTGCAAATTTACCATAGAAGTCTCCTTTCTTTACTACCCGCAACTCTGGGGAAGCCTCATGCTTCTAAACATAATTATATCGATATATAAAAAGGTTGCGGTTAAATATTTCACACACGTACATGAAAAATAGCCAGTATCGCAGGGACACTGCGATACTGGCTATTTGGACTTCTGCGTGGTCAGTTGGTGGGTGAGAGCACCTTGTCGGGCTTGCGGCGCATGTGCGCGACGATTGCGTCGACCAGGGATCCCACACCCAATGTTGCCGCGTAGGCCACGAGGCTACCCATGAACACCACCACGAAACCGTAGCTCCATAGAGTCACGACCGCCGCTACGCACACAGCGTAGGCCACCACTCCCGTGATCAGCATGCCAACGCCCCATTTCCTCCACATCCTTGGCATGGTCGACAGCATGTGCACAGCCACAAGCACGAGCCACGTTACGCAGAATACGGCATCAAGCATTTCTACTCCTCAGTTGTCCAAGATCTCGGTGTGTAAACGCCACTTTGACGTATCCGATGATATTACTATAGCATTTTTTGCTAAACTTGTTATAATATTGCATAATGTCAGAATCTATGAATCATCAACCGGGCAAACAGATCGAACGCTACGACCAGTTTCGTGACGATAGCCAGGTATCCAGCGATTTACTGCAAGCCATCCGCGCGTTTTACCGCCGGGATCTCGACCAGTCCGGGTTCACGCGGCACTATATCGACGCCCTCGGCAGTACTCAGCTGACCGACTACGACGCTCAGCTGTACGTCGCACAGACATTCCGCGACGACGGCAACATCCGCGTTATCAACGCCGTTTTGCGCGAAGACCACGAGCAGGGCGGATTCACTCTTCATACCCGTATAGGGGGCGAAGAAATGGACGGCATGCGCATAGCTGCACGATATTTTACCGACCAAGACCTCGACCAAGCCATAGACCAACTTGCTAGCCTGAAGGAGCTCCACGACCTCGGTATGATCTCACTCGACCGCACGCTATCGTGGCCAGGCAGCAATACACCGCTAATAAGGTAGACCGTGCGGTAACACCCGACCGAATCCCCGAAGGAGTAACCGACGCTCCGTTCCCCACCGAAAGACGGCAGCTACCTAGCGAACAGTAGCCGACCACTTGAACAAATATAGAAGTTATGCTATAATAAATACATAATCTAGGCAAGGTGTTTAGATTTGAACCCACTCGAGAGAGGAGAGGGAATGCACGGTCTCCTGGAAAGCTCGTACGTACTGGGCATGTGTCTGATCGCCGCAGTGATTGGACTGCCGCTGTCGTGGTTTGTCCTGTCGTTCATCGTAGTACCCGTCGTACAAGGCGGATTCCGCGTACTGACTGGTCGTCCATGGCAACTTTCCGACGAAGAGCAGCGCGAGAAGGGTGATGTCACCTACACGGAACTGATGCCCAAGCTTGAGCCAGTGGCCGCAGCCATCAGGGCCGAAAAAGCCTCGCTCTCCGGGTAACAACCAGCTCCGCGTCATCGTACTACCGCAGCAAAAGCTCCGGTCTCGATGGCCGGAGCTTTTGCATGTAATGACTAAGTGTTTATCGGCAAACCGACCCAGCGCCCGTCAAACAACGAAAAGACCCCGTCACCGGAGCCTTTTACGGGTCGGAGGCGGGGACTAGAGGAGTGGTACACGAGACAACGTTCGCTGATTTACGAACACCTGCAGCACGTTCTTCTCGCGCGAGAAGTTCAGATCCATCCGGGCATCTTCGAGACGCCGAACAATCCGTTCGCTCCAGCGCGTCCACTCGGCGTCGAGTTCCTGCGAGTCCCTGACACTGGGCCTGTCGCCGAACTCGCGTTCGCGGACGACCAGGTTGAGCGCTTGTTCACGAGCATCGTCGAACTTCACGTCGTAGGCGTCTTCGCAGGCGCTCAGCCGGTCGAAGAGGGTCAATAGTGCCGACCCAAGCGCCTCGATTCTCCTGGCCAAAAGCATCTCATTGGCTCGGTTGCGGTCGGGTGGGTTGATCTTCATGCGGTAACACTCCCCGGGTAGGTTCTTCCTTGCGGACGTATACTTATTATAACATACTCAAGACAAATATTCCATTTCATGTAATTGTATTGTATAATTATACTCATAATGCCACGACCAGATATTTACGAACGGCCAGCAAAGGTAATCGGTGCGTTCGACCGCACCGATGAATTGGTGGCCGCATCCGCGCACACGCTCAAGGAGATGCGTCAGGATCACTTAGAGTGGTACAGTGCCCACAGCGCCGACCTGTACGTCAACATGGGCGATGCTCTCGACCATTACGCCCAGGTAGAGACAGCCGGTGGCAAGATCTACGCAAGCTTCCTGGGGCGAGTCGCCGCCGATCTCACGAGTCTGCTCGACAGCGAGGAGGCCATGCGCGATCTCCGCGTCAAGGCATACGCACCGCAACTTTACGACCCCCTCCGTGGCCGCGACCAGCTCCACACTGATCGCCTGTACGACGAAGACGACCTCGGTGTCCGCTACCTCACCACTAACCAGCAGCCAACCGAAATTCCAGAGCTCGGCACGACTCAGCCCGGACATATCTACCGCATGTCCAACGCCCACACACGGCACCGCCGTCCGGACATCCGCTATTCCGAATCACACCCACGCATGCTCATAGCATTTAATGCCTAAGCGGGATAGCCACCTCGGTAGTCAAGAAATTATAACGCCACCTACGATATACTATAGAGAGACCGGAGGAGATATCCGGTTCGTCCTTACCGCTCAACCCTGCGAGGTATCATGATCAACGAATTCGTTTCGACGCATGCAGTGGCTCTGATCGGAGTCGCAGTACTACTGGCGATTGTCGTGGTAGCTATCGTTCGCGCGCGACGTCGCGCGCAGACACTCATCAATCCGCCCAAGCAAGTACGCCGTTTCATACGGGACGATGATAATAGCCCCGACAGAGAGGGTGACTATCCACCCGATATCCAGCACCCCTAAGCGGCCGTTATCATCTATCCACGGACAAGCTCCAGCGACAATACTGGTAATTTATACGGTATTGTATTATAATATACTTCGTTCCGAAAGTCTTGGAACAACTCTACTAGGAGTGTGATCAAAACATGAGCAAAGGCGATACCCATTCGGATGCTCCGCCCACATCGGACAACATAATCTGGGCCTGTGGCGCCACCTACGACGAAGGAGCCATAGAGGATTCGGCGCCCGATGAGAGCATGGCCAAAGCGTGGGATAACCTTCTGGACAAGGCCAGTGAGGTGAGCAGTGGACGACGACCGCACACGAGAAGGCACATCGAGCTGATCAGTCGCAACGACGTGCTTGACCAAGATGGGCTGTGGACCGTCACTCTTACCGCGAGGGTCGTCTGGAAGCCCTGCTGATCATCCCCCCGCACAAGCTCCGCGTCATCCGACCCAGCAAAAATGCTCCGGTCGCGATGACCGGAGCATTTTCTTTGTCGCTAGGAAATACTGCCAAAGAGCGTTTATTTGGGCTACGTGCCGTTAATCATTATCAGATACAGGACAAACACGAACAGCACCAGCATCACCAGACTTATAGCCACGCCGATACCGATCATCTTAAGGATCTTATTCCTATAGACATAGACGCTCTTTTGTTCGAACAATTTTACCCATTGCACACGGTGCTTGTGGCCGTCCCCGCCAACAAAAAACATAAAGAAACCCAGTGGTAACAGCGGTACCTTAGTAGTCAAATAAAGCAGGGTAACGATTATCCCGGGCAGGTGGGGCAGGAAATTCAGCTTGTGCTGCTTGCCGTCGACCGTAATAATCAGTCCGGTCGCATAAATATACACCCTCTCGATCTTTGTCAGCGGAACACTGAGATATACTTCTTTTGTCTCCGTGTCCGTTATAGCAAATACGTCGCTCGTATCGAGAGTAATATCAACTTCTTTGCCAAATGCTCCGATCGCGTCGAAAAACCCATCGTATTATGTCGGAGTAGAGAAGCACTACATGCCCTCTGATTATGACGGAGATGGCAATGCGCGCAGTGAAGAATTCACCGGCTTATCGTTCAACAGCTTCGTAGGCCAAGTCATGACATCTGAAGAATATAATAAGTTACCCGAGGATGTGCGGGCTGGTATAACATGCCTAGGTGCGACACTGGATGGCAGATCAGTATACGGCAGTGTCATCTCTTCGGAGGGTGGATTTGACGAAGGACGCCAAAATCCCACCGAACGAACCGAGCGAGTCATGCAAAGCAAAGTTAACGATGCACTAGAGACAATAGCGTTGATGCGACAAGGCCTGGCTGACGAAGGGCTAAACCCTCGTCCCAGAAACCGACGCGAGATCCCGGAAGGGCTTTTATAGTGTTCTAGAATCTTCGCAAAAGAGGCGTCTGCGCGACGCCTCTTTCATTTTTCAGATTTCAGGGTCAGGATTTCAGGGTCAGACCCTGAACAGATAGGATAAGCCCGATTTTCGTTAGGCCAGTTATTTTAATCCGCTTCGCTTGGAAGCAAAATAGCTCAGCTCTTGCTAAATAACTTACGGCCAATCAACCATATGGCAAGGAGAGTGAAGCCGAGCAAGACAGCGGTAAATATAAATGAAAAGAGGTACAAGCTACTATCGACTGGGCCCACGCCGGTATCCGGTGCGCCGGGCACGGTGGTGTCGTCGGAATCGTCCAGTTGTACCGCGATATCACTGGAAGCCAATGTCACTAGGGTATAGCCGAGAACATTACCGTCGTCGTTAACCTCATAAACTTTGATGAATTTGTTTGTCTGGCTATCGACGCCTGTTATATCACTACCATTGACGTACAGAGTCAGACCGGTTACTACATCGCCCTGATATGGCGCTGGCGTCACTTGGTCAGTCACCTGGATAAACAGATGGTTGCCGGGGGTGAACATGACGTCAAGACTTGTCGTGCCAGGATCGTCGCCGGGAGCAGCCGTGGTAGTGAGTGATGAGGCTGGGATAAACAAGTCTATGGTGTCGTTTGACTGGACATTGTAATCACCCAACGTGTGTCCCACCTCAAGTAGTACTCCCTCGAACTTCAAAGTTTGCTGTTCGGGAGGTATGCCTTCTTTGTCCTGTATCTTTGCTTGGACGTTTTCGGTCGAGTCACTTGGTTCGACTTCGAGAGTTATTGTCTTATACCAAAGTTGCACGTTGACCGGCATGGCAAGAGCTGGAGTAGCCATAAGACCCGCAAGCACAAAGCTGAGGGCTATCGCGAAGATGCCTTTTTTTGATAGTACCAACGCCTGACTATTCATACTTAAGTATAAGTGTAATCTAACCATAACCCTAAAAGCAAATATCGATAAGTGACCGTTGAGAATACCCGAAATTTCAGGGTCAGACCCTAAATAACATATGCGCTATCGTCGAGCATACGATGGCATCTCGAAATACAGTCAAGGAAAATGGACGCGATTCCGGCGAGCCGAGCTTTACCAAGCAATATTAGCATTTAATTGCAATCGGTCGTGATATAATCGTCCGTAATGAGAAGTGTGGAGAATCTACCGATTTTGGCGGCTGATTTGTTTAGGCACGAATGTCGTGTCGCGGCAGAGATGACCGAGATAACCGCTATCTATAACACGCATGGTTCTGAGCAAGACGCAAAAGAAACCGTATCATTAATCGAACCTGATTCCTTAGTGTATATCGAGGGGTTTGGTGCAGATATTCATTCGTTACAGCAACCGAACGAATTAGCTGTCAGTAGCTATGAAGGTTTGGTGCAATCGCTCGGCGCTTATCGGCGCGTGCACGGCAAAAACGACCGTTACGAAGAGTTGAAAAATGAAATCTTGAAGGAGCTCGATGCTATCGAACCTGCAAATAACTTATACGATGGCACGTTTATGGAGCATAAAAAGGCGTCTTTAAAAGCGCTGCTTGAGAAGGACTGTATCGTGGTCATTGCCGACTATGATCATTTCATGGATGACGACGAGCATGAACAAAGTGTGATTGATGCCGCGACACGCCGCATGGTAAACGCCGCAAATCGTGACAGGTTTGATGTATACAATGAAATTACCGAAAACGGCGACGTGGTGAAACATTTTCTAGATTTGGAACGGGTTGCGCACGATAAACACTATCTGCACAACACGCGTGAGAAATTCGCGCTTTTGGAAATATCGTCCGACTTACGCGCCGCCACGCAAGAACGACGAGTGTTCGAGGAATTACCCAGGACGCCTGAGGGCAAGATAAAGGCGTATCTATGTTATGGCACTGCGCACTTGCGTTCGCTGACACCCAGACTAAAAGATGCCGGTATAACCGTGAACCACATCGAAGCGCGAAGCCTGGCCGAGCCTGAGTATTTTGACGAAACGGTGGGCAGCTTTAAAGCCAACGCTAATCGACGCGTTGCCATGGAGACATACCTGGGTTTGATGCAAAACCTGTACGGCGTCGATTTTGACAGCAATCCAGACCTGCTAGTGGATATGTACGACGCGCTGGAAACGGTAAATACAAACCGCGAAGAAATGGTTGATTTTTGCCTGAACTGCATCAAGATATACCAGCAAAGCCTAAACGACAACGACGGTGTCGAGAATGAACTTGAGCAACTTCACCGTCGATATATAGACCCGTCAGCTGGCGCATGGGTCGGCGGGCTAAACCTTTGAAGAGTTAAGGGGCGTTGCATGATACACCCGATGCGAGCCACGATTCCGGGGTCTGACTCTCAGCAGCTATGAAAAGTAGAACCTATAGCCAGGTTCTACGCAAATTCACTCTGATCAATAATACGCTCGACATCGCCTATGGCGTCGCGCGCGCCGGTCAGGTGGGTGTAGCGTGGAGTTGACTGAGCTATGTCGGCCAGATCATCGATTGCCTCGCGTATATCTTGAATGCGGACTTTTTTGACTCGTCGCAATATAGTAGACAAATCCTCTGGCTGGCGGTATTCCTGTAATCTACCTATATGGCTGCTGACCCTGTCGTCAAGCGATCCGACTTTGAGATTGAAGTAATACTTATACATCTGCAGAGCGCCGGTCAAAGCATCGTCGTCGTAGTCTGAACCGCGACGACTAAAAATATCGTCGAACACGCCGTTGGCTACGTTCAAACTTTCTTTGTCTGTCGTAACGCCGCCGGTCAACGCCCAGGCATTTGGGTGATTGTACGTACTGAATGACACGCTGCCGTCATATGATATACCCTTTTCGTAGCGCATCTCGCGGAAACATACATCGCTTATGGCTGTTGCGGCCATGCCGTATGCCAGTCGCTCGCGATTGAATTTTTCACGGAACTCGCTCGGGAAGGGGTACGACACATTGATACGTACGTTGCTGGAATCTCCACGAACAAGCCCGGTGGTGTGATACTCTTCCAGCTCTACGCCCAGCTCGCTTTGCCGGGGTAGGGTGTCGTCGGCGTCTTGGACAAAATAATTGTTCGCCAGGTCGATAACTTGGTCAAGCTTGGCCGCACCCGCGACAACGAGCGCCATGTTGCCTAGCTTGTATTGCTGCGCATGCAGTTGGGTCATCTTGTCGGCAGTGAAGTCTAATTTGTCATGGTAGCCGATAACGGCCCGTCCGTACGGTTTGCCAAACACGGCATAATCTCGCGCCTTGACGTGTAGCTGAGCTACGGCATCAAGACCCGTTGCCGCCTCGCGCCGGATAGCTTTCATCTCATGAGCAACTCCCTCCTCGGGGAAGTGTGTATGCTGCAATATCTGGCTCAGGTGCACCATGGCCGGCTCCAGCTCTATGCGTTGGCATAGTAGACAGTGCGCGTATAGTACGTGTTGGCGTTTGTCTGCATGCCATGTAGCTTGGCATGGCGAGCGAGGTCAGTCCTGTTGGCGAACTGGTCTGTTTCCAGGTGTACGCAGTGCTCAAAAGCATGCGCCATGCCTTCGTCACCCTCGAGTTCGTTCACGCTACCGTATGGTATGAACATGTTCGTGCTGTTGGTTCTCGCATTTGGCATATGATCGACATATACTGTGAGACCGCTATCTAGCTTTTCTGACTTTAGTGCCATGGTACCCTCCATTGATCCGCTGCAAAAACGATGAATATTAGGTTAATTGTACACTCAATAGGTGAATCGACAAGAGTTACCACGATGAAACACCAAGGCTCTGGGGGTTGGCATTAAGCTAAACGAAATTGAGCCTGCCCCGAAGGAGCAAGCTCAACTTCGGAACAGGCTAGGTGTAGCCGGTGGCATCACGTGTCAGCCGTCGACCTTTTGCACATCCAGGATGTTCGGGAACCACGACCGCGGCCCAAAGCGTACGCCGGCGACGTGCAGTCGGTATGTCTGACCCACGGTGATGCTCTGCTGAACATCCGCCGAGTTAGTCTTGAACCGGAACCACGAGTCTCGATTGCCGAATACTCCGCAATCGTCGGTGTAGACGCGGTAGGTGCCGTCCTGACCGCCGCGATCCTTGTCGGTGACGTGACAGGTGACCCATTTGTCGTTGTGGTAGTTCGCAAAGTACTGCCCGGTGAACGTGATCACTGCGACGACGCCGACGAGAATCAGCGCGACAATCGCAGAAGCCCAGTTACCGGATACTGCGCGAGTGACGAGTGTCACGGCGACACACGCCGCTGCCAGCACCAAAGCCAACACGAGAACAGACATGAAACTCCTCGTTTCTGATGTGAAGTGCGATTTTACGCCGAGTTATCATAGCATGCACCTCTGTTTTCGTCAATTGCTCAGGGTTCGACCGATAATATAACATACAGCAGGGTAGGTGGTTGTATTAGTATAACCTTTATGCTATAGTATATGTATGCTCAATCCGAGTTGTTCGTTCTAGTAAGGAGAACCATGACGGAGCTAAAGAGGGTTCGGGTAACCGATCTCTACGTCTCATGCAGCTACCCAGTGCGGGCGAATGCACTCGCGTCTTCGGGCAACTGTGGCAAGTACGCCCAGACGGCGGTAAGGTGCCCCGACGGGATTCTGTACTACCGGTGCGCAGGACATCGCGGGATGATCAACGCCGACACGATTGGACATGTCCACGAGACCGTCCTGACCGACCGCAACATCGCCGAGCGCCTCGTCGTCAGCTAACACAAGGGCGAGCAGCCCCCGTATTACCGAGACAGGTTGTCTCCGTAATACGGGGGCGATTTGTTTTGCCATAGTTGCTATACTATAATCATGCTTACGTTTAGCGTCCCGGCTATTGTCATCGGTGTGGTACTCCTAGCGGTGCGCATGATTTTGGCGGTGACGTTTTTTGCCGAAGCGGGAGTGAAGTTTCGCAATATCAAGCGCTTCAGCAAGCGCGACGGCGTGCCGATACCAGTAGCGTACTTTATTGCCACGGCTGAACTGTGTGCCGCACTGGGTATGTTGAGCGGCGTACTGGCACAATGGGCCGGAGTAGGGTTGGTGCTCCTAATGTGCGCCACGATTAGCCTGCATATCTTTAAGTGGCACAGCCCTTACTGGGCAAACAAGAGCGGGTGGGAATACGATCTGATCATGCTGGTGTTGGCAGCGGTCATCGTGACGTTTGGCGCCGGACAGTTCGTGCTGTTCTAACCCGGTATTTGCCCTAAACGAACCAACGTGTATAATAACGCGTACGCCAACGTACGGGAGGTGAGATAGTTGTTCGCTGTAAAGGGAATTCGTCCACAGAAGGACGAAAGCTACGACTGCGACTGTGTGTGCGATGGCTGCATCCTCGGCCGCGCGCACTGCTTCGGCGAGGTGTGTTCACGGGACTGAAGTCCCTCGTGCCCGTCGCGGCAAGCCCCGGCTCAACCGAGCCGGGGCGTTTTCTCTCTATAATCGAAGGTCGAGTTGTATAATGAAACAAATGTCAGGGAGATTCATATTTGTTTCGGGACTGTCGGGCGCAGGCAAGAGCACGCTCGTAAAGGCCGTACTAGAGGCACGAGATGACTGCCGGACGGTCGTTATGTGTACCACGCGGCCGCGTCGCCTTAGTGAGCAGGATACGCATGAGTACTGGTTCGCCACCGAGGCGGAATACGAGGCACTCAAAGCCGCATCCCGCAACTGGGACGAGACGATATACGCTGGCTACAAATACGGTACGGACGGCGAGAAGTATATAAGGTACCTGCATGAGGGTATGAATATCATCGTGGCGGTGGCACCGGACTACAATATCATCCGGACTACGTCGGAGAAATACGACGTGGATCCAGTGACAATCTGGCTCGACACCGACCATAGCACAGCCCGTGGCCGCGCCAAACACGACAGCGACCGGGCGAAGCGTGAAGAAAGCGCAGCAATCAGAGAGAAATTTGATTATATCTACGCGCCCAGGGGCAATATCGACCTGGACAGCGCGGCGTTCGTTCAGCTTGTAACCGAAATTATCGAGAACCAGTATGTCTAAACGGCCGTACTTGTATCCTGTATACTCATGATAGTTACTATTGTTCCAAAAGGAGACTCACGAATATGTCCGAAATACTGAACGAGATAAGCGCAGAAGTAAAACAATTTCTCGATACCGAGCGGTATTACGTCCACCGAGAGATGTCCCGCAGGGCTATCATCACTACGGACGGGGTGGATATCGAGATCGTGCAGAGCAAAAGAATCAGCGCGGAAGAAATGGAAGTTATACGAGCGGACGGCCCGGCGGCACTTGCCACGACAGAATGGTTCAATGACGTAGAGTGGATGCAACAGTTACCCGACAATCCGCCACCACGACAAAGACTCATACTCGATGCGCTATATCCTGTGGAATTTTTCGACGAAAAACCCACGAGCGGTCTATTTAGCGGTAATCGCTGGCTCGACCAATACAGGTCATACAGCGGATCCGGTGACAGCGAAAGCTCAATCAACAATTGGGTGCTTGAGTTCGTCGATACAACCGACCATACCGTCAGGTACCTCAGATATCGCGATGAACCTGCAGCACTGGACATCTATAATGCGCGATACAGACAGTACCTTGATCAGTTAGACTCTGCGGATCCAACTGTTAGCTACAACCGCGGATGGGAACGCTTTAGCTCGCGCGACAGAAACAAAACCCCGCTGATACTTGGCCAGCTGTCATTGGGCGGATTTGGAGCCTATGATATCGTGCACTTAGGTGAATCAGCGACAGAAGACGAAGTAAACAACACACATATTCGCCTGAATCATGAGGATGAACTGGACAAGTATGTCGGCAGCAGTATTGATATTGCCAAGGGAAAGGCAATGGTTGAACCCTACTGGGACGGTGAGGATGACATAAAACCAGCAAGCGAAGAACTCCTAGCTACGACACTCAAACTTGTACAAGACACCACTAGAGGTAACAAGTCCTAGTCGCTCAAGGTATTGTTATCGCATACCTCGATAGGTACCGACACGACAAGTACGCTATACTAAGTATATGGCTTTATATAACATAACCACAAAGCAGGAGTTTGAAGACAAAGTACTCAAGAGCGACAAGATCGTGCTGGTTGATTTCTGGGCGAAGTGGTGCCCGCCGTGCGTAGCGATGACGCCGGCGCTCGTATCTGTGGCAGACAAGCTCGACGATACAACGGATGTCGTGAAGGTAAATATCGAAGCGTCCGCCGACAACAATATGCTCGCCGGAGACCACGGAGTGCAGAGTATTCCGAACATGGTTGTGTTCAAGGGCGGCAAAGAAGTCGACCGTATCATCGGGATGGTTCCCGAACCGGTGCTCAGTGATACGCTCAGCGCTGTTTAACAGATAGCTCCGACAGCTTTGATCCTGACGTTATCGCTGGCATCGCGCGCTCATCATACACTGGTAACGTCGAATTTGGTTTAGTATTGAATACTAAGCTTATGCTTGTGGTATAATGCGGGTATAAAAATCAAGGGGGGTAGGTGTATGGCGAGACAAGCACAGCTATCGGCGCAGGCCAAATGGCTTGACCGGTACTTTAAGATATCAAAACGAGGCTCGACGATTGGCCAGGAAATCCGCGGTGGCGTGGTAACGTTCCTGACGATGGCATATATTGTCGTGCTGAACCCGCTGATTCTTGGGTTTGTTCCGGATAGCACCGGACACTTCCTGGGTGGCGGAATGGAGCCGAATCTGGCGGCGATCGCTGCCGGTACGGCGTTAGTAGCGGGCGTCATGACACTGCTCATGGGCGCTGTAGCTAACTATCCGTTAGCACTGGCTACCGGCCTGGGGCTTAATGCGTTCGTGGCGTTTTCGATCGCGACGCGTTCGACATGGGAAGCCGCCATGGGCTTGGTCGTGATAGAGGGTATCATCATATTGATACTCGTGCTAACTGGTCTGCGGCAAGCAATCTTCCGCGCCGTACCACACCAACTCAAGACGGCGATCAGTGTGGGTATCGGTCTGTTTATCGCGTTTATCGCGTTCGTGGACGCGGGCTTCGTGCACCGTATTCCGGACGCTGCTCACACCACCGTACCGGTACAGCTCGGCGTGAGTGGTTCGCTCGACGGCATACCGATCGTCGTGTTCGTAGTCGGACTACTGCTTGTTATCGCGCTGTGGGTACGGCGCGTAAAAGCAGCGATCCTGATCAGCATCGCTGTAGCTACGGTACTGGCAATCGTACTTGAGTCGATCTTTCACGTTGGCGCGGCAGACGCCCACAACGTGCTCGGCTGGGGCTTGAACGTTCCGAGTATTCCGGGCAACTTTTTCGAGGCACCAAACTTTGCTACGCTAGGACACTTCGACCTTTTCGGAGCGTTCACGAGCATGGGTATACTAGCAGCAGTGCTGCTTATCATATCGTTGATGGTGTCAGATTTCTTTGACACGGTTGGTACTATGACGGCGATTGGCGCCGAAGGCGACTTGCTGGACAAAGACGGTAACCCGCCAAATACCAAAGAGATCCTTTTGGTTGACTCCGTTGCCGCGGCAGCGGGTGGTGCAGCCGGCGTGAGCAGCAACACAAGCTACATAGAATCAGCAGCCGGAGTGGGCGAGGGCGCTCGCACAGGACTCGCCAGTATCGTAACCGGCATACTGTTCTTGCTAACGATCTTTCTGGCTCCGCTCGTGCGGGTCATTCCGAGCGAGGCGGCCGTACCAGCACTGGTACTCGTAGGCTTCCTTATGATGCGGCAGCTGTCCGAGATCAAATGGCGCGATAACGATATCGCCATTCCGGCGGCGCTCACCATCCTGATGATGCCGTTTACGTACTCGATCAGCGTGGGTATCGGCGTCGGGTTCATATCGTACGTATTCATAAAGCTGGTTCGCGGCAAGGCAAAGTCTGTCCATCCGCTACTGTGGGGTGCAAGCGTGCTGTTCGTGATTTACTTCGCGATGGCGCCGCTGCAAAACCTCTTTGGCTAAATAGCTGTAGATATCTCAGACTCAATCCCGTGAAATTAAAGCACCCGGCCGGAAATAAATCCGACCGGGTGTTGCCGTATGTATGGAACAGCAGTCCAGGAAGGTGCGGTGACCCACGCGAATCAACCAACAAGAAGTTAGGGTCGGAAGAATACTACACGAAAGAGGTGAATTTAGACATGTGGTGGTATGTAATTCCGCTCACTATCGTTGCGCTGGGGATTCTCATGTGGCTCGAACGCAAGTAGTCGCACACCGCACCACACCCGCCGCCTGCCGGGGCTTGAAGACTTCGGTCTTCGCCCTGGCAGGCATTTTTATTATGGAATATAATAAGCTTGATTTTTCACAGTTCGCCGTGGCCGATATCCGGATAATGTAGTAAAGAAGAAATATTGTGGAGAACAAGGAGACACTACCGATGTGGATGGCGAACAACTTTAACCCCAAAGAAGAGAACGCATAGGCAGAAGGATCAAACCAGGAGATACCATATGTACGCAAAACACGCAAAAGGATACATGACGAACCTCGAGTACAGAGCATTCGGCAATACGAAATACTGCGAGGTGGCGTTTACCGGTAAGTACGTGCAGCTTGTCCTTATGAGTCTCGCCCCGCGCGAAGAAACCGGTGAAGATGTACACCCTCATAACGAACAGGTTGTTCGGATAAAAAGCGGGGAGGGGAAGGTAATCGTCAACGATACCGCGTTTCCTGTTAACGGCGAGTCTGCGGTACTCGTGCCTGAAGGCGCCCGGTTCAATATCATTAACTTATCACACACTGACACCATGCAGCTCTACATATCGCATGCGCCGCCGTTTTACGAGGATGGCACGGTCTTTGACACGAAACTTGACGCCATGAACACTGCGACCGCTTCGCGGACCGGCAAGCCTGCGAAACCGCTGAGCCGCTCCTAAGCTTGCGCCTCGTTGCAGGTATTGCATTTTTATACATAATGTGATAGAATATGCATATGTATTCAGAGGTGGTACCACTTTTTGTCCTACACGTGTTGCTTGCTGCTGCCATAGCGGTCTTGGTGCGCTGGAAATCAAACAATGCGCAACAGAACGACGCAGAAGAAGAGGGAGAGATCCAGCCCGAAGCCGAGCCAGAGCTGCCGTCCGCAGCTAACACGTTGGTAACGTTTCGTAATCTCGTCATAGAATCTGACCATACAACCCCGTATACCGAGATCGACGAGCTAATTGTTTCGCCATACGGTATATTCTGCGTGGAGATCAAAGCGCGCGTCGGCTATATATTCGGATCGTATGATTCGAAACAATGGACGCAATGCAAATACGCGGAGAAGGTACGGTTCCAGAACCCACTGCACCAAAACTACAAACACATCAAAGCTCTCGAAAAATTGCTTGGTGATCAGCTCGATAAAACGCCTATACATAATATGGTGCTGTTTACGAATGCACATCTGGTAGAGGTTGCCGATAGACGCGTGCTGATGAACCGCGAAGAATTACATAAAGCGCTGTCTCGTCACACGACGCAAATCCTTACTCCCGAGCAATACAGGAACATCTGTGAAATCCTGGCGTACGAAAGTACTATGAGCGACGAACGTATGCCAATTCATATTGCAACCCTGCAGCAACACCTGGCTCAGGCATAGTCTCTCTACCGCCGAAATCCAAGAGAGTTTTCGCTTAGTATATAATGAATGCTATGAAAAGCTTGGGTAGCATACGCCGAAAGAAGAGGGTGGTGATAGCAGTTATCGTGACGCTCGTCGCGGTTGTTCTCGTACTTGTCGCCGGAGGCGCGGCTACCGCTGCCGTTTGGCTGCACCAACACCAAGCGAGCACCCCCGTGGCTCAGGTGAGTCACACACCACGCGCGACACCCCAAGTGAAGCCTCCGACCCCTACGGGAGTTTCTTCGAACATACTGGTATTGGGCAACAGTTTTTGGGGGCGATACATCAACGATTGGTCAATGAAAAACGAGCTGAAGTACGCGTATCCGTTCTCACGATTGAACGAGTTTCACCGGGACAAATACGACGCGTGGATTACGGGACTGGAATGCCCGACAGTACCGGGCGTCCATATACCGTCGGCGGAGCAGGAGCGACTGTTGTCGTTTAACTGCCCGCCGGAGTATTTGCCCGAAGCCGCCAAATGGTTCACGGCATTCACGCTGGCAAACAACCATACGGACAACCAGGGCGTCGACGGTTTCACCGCGACACAAAAGCAGCTCGAGCAAAACGGCATACAATACTTCGGACACTACGATCCTCGGGTGTTGAACGATATCTGCGACGTAATCAGCCTGCCGGTAACCGTGCATATGAGCGACGGTTCCGACCAAAAGGGTAAGCTGCCAGTCGCGATGTGCGGCTACCATGGTGTGTTCCGCATACCTCCCGCAGCGTCACTAGCGATCATGCAAAAGTACAGTCCGTACATGCCGGTCTTTGCGTTTCCGCATATGGGTCTTGAATACAAGCCGTCGCCTGATTCGCTCAGAATCCGCACGTATCACGCCATGATCGACAACGGCGCCGACGTAGTGTTCGGTGATCATCCGCACTGGATACAAAATACCGAGAGTTACAAAGGTAAGCTCATAGCATACTCCATGGGTAACTTTATGTTCGACCAGCAAGGCAACAGCGAAGTAACACGTTCGGCCGGAATAAACCTGATTCTGCAGGCGGACAAAATAGATAGCGCGCTCCTGGAAAAATGGCTGCAGCTCGGCGAGCAGTGCGCGGCATATCATGACGATTGCTTAGAGCAGGCGCAAAAGCTTGAGCTCAAAAAGATCCTCTTTACGCATACGTACGGCATCCTCGGTACAAACGACGGCGACAAGATCGTCAAGCCAGCAACCACGGAGCAGCAAGCGGCGATTCTGGATCGGCTCGACTGGGTGCGGACGTCGCAGCAGCTTACAACACAGGCATTCTAGCGCACAAGAAAAGCCCCGAGGGGCTTCTCTGGATAGAGATCCTTTCTCGGGGTTACCTGAGATTGAGCGGGTTGGCTTCGAGCGGGTTGTCGTAGAGGGTTGCGTTGACAACGGAACCGCCGTCTCCGGCGATTTCGCCCACGACGTGGGGGACCTTCCACTCATCCTGGCCGAGCTTCAGCTTCTCGATCTTGACGTAAGGTTCGTCAAGCCCGTCCACCGCAACCTCGATGGGGTTTCCGTTCTTCATGGAGAGCATGACCGTGTCCATGCTCATCTCGAAGTCGGCGCTCACCTGGAGTATCCGCGTATTGCCGCATTTTACCGCCAGTAATCTGCTCACCACGCTACCTTTCCGTAGTAGGATAATTGGTGCTGGTATGATTATACCATAAGCTATACAAAAGGTCAATTCGGAGACTGTCGCCACCTCGACAATAAGCTGGTATTTACTAGCTGCTTATTCTTGTATTTTACGTCGCACCCCTTACAATAGTGAACATTATGCGCGCTATCAAACCGTATGAATTTATCGCACCGAAGACACACGTCTTTGAGTTAGCCGACGCCATTATAGGCAGGATCGGCGAGGCGAGTCCTCATAGTAAAACGCAACGCGTTGCCGAATGGGCTGTCGGCACCGACGGTACGCGCTATAATCTGAGCAAGCACGATTTTGGCGCCTCGGGCATAATGTTCACGTTGGTGACATATGAAAACGACGAACAGCTTGACCAGATTACCATACAAAGAAGCGGCAATAACGCGCACAAAATATACCGGACCGACGCAGACGGCAAAGAAATCGACACCGACACGGCAGCACAGGCTGCGCTGGAAGACAAAGTGTTCGCGATCATGAGCATCGATCGGATCGTAATGGAAGAGGTCATGCAGACTATGGTCGACAGAGAGTTCGTACGACTTGCCGGAAGGGTAATACTGAGCCCCTATGCGACCCTGTCGGCAGGGGGCAAGCAGCGTCCGCTCAACGCGAACATAGCAACCGAGCTCGCGACCAAATACGAACAGTCTGTCAAGGAAATCACCGCGACTGCCAGCAAACCGCAATCTACTGAGACGACAACCTATCTCGATATCAACTCGAAACGCATGGTCGGAGACGCAGCCATGGAGCTGATAATGACCGGCGGAGGACGATGGAAAAACACCTTTGACCCGACACTACCGCCGTCTCAGCGCATCCGTCGCGCACAGTAATTGTTGTTATAATAAATATATGGCTAAACAACCAAAGAAACTATATCGTTCACGCAAAGACCGCATGATCGCGGGTGTATGCGGTGGACTCGCTGAGTATTTCAATATTGACCCTGCAATCATCCGCGTTATCGCGGTGTTACTACTCCTGCCAGGCGGCTTGCCCGGTTTCGTACCATACGTGCTGCTCTGGATTATCGTGCCGCAAAATCCACGTCAATCCGAACGTAAGTAGCACCTGCTGCTCGCAAGAGGAGCGCAGGATTGAAAAAACTGTATATCATGATAAGATATACAAAATATGAGCCGAAAGCCACTATTCAGCGTCGAGGTGTTCGGAGATGCGGAAGCACTCAATCCATCTATTGATGCTGCCGTTACCGCACTTGAAGAGCTGCAGCAGGTCGTCGGACCTATCGAAGTCATAGCGAGAAACGGTCTGCTTAGACTCAGTCCGAAAAACAATGAGACAGCGCAGGATAACCAACACGAGCTCAACCTAGACCACGTAGCGGCAGTTAATTTCGATGCCGACTTCGGGCTGGTACTAACAGACCGCTGCTTCGTAGAGTACAAAGAGCCAAAGATCATGGCGGATGATCTCCGTACTGTCGGTATCGCATACCCGCGCGGGATCAGCAAACCGTTTGCTATCGTCGATACCGCAACCGCCCCAAGCATCAGAAATACATCCAAGCACGAAATACTCCATCTACTCAACTTGTATCATTGCACATGTCCTGACTGCTTGATGTTTGCCGTATCGTCTGCCGGACGTGGCGAAGACCCCTGCGACGATTGCGGCGAACAGGTAGGACGAAATATCTTTGATTACAGCGGCAATAGGGCGCCGGCATGACGTATATTGAAAAGATCGAGGATGGCGGCGAGCTGTTTACTTTCGCTATCAGCCAGTTACTACACGAGGTGAGGGATGAGCGGGTACCCGTTACAGACGAAATAATAGCCGCGATCGAGAGACTCGATACTTGCGACGTAAGGGCGGCGGAACTCGTGGATGCCATAGGAGTGTTCGCGGGAGTAAAGCCGGTTGGGCTGATCGGCGAGCTAGCCGACGAGGACTACGACCAAACCAAAGACCTCGTCAAGGCTCTGGGTCTTATCTGTGAAGAAGACGGATACGGCAGTATGACGATCTCCCGTCATCAAGAGCTTATCGATGAGATGAACGACACACTCGCGACGAAGGCGTTGCACAATAACACCATAGAGTCTTACGCCGAAAATCATGAAGTTGAATACAAGCTAGGTGCACTCTTCGGTTATCCAAAAAAGTCGACGGCTCACTTCTTGGAACGATTCGAACATTACAAGACTCATGGGGAGCTTCTGCCGATTCCTCGGTTACCCAAGGAGATGGGAAATATCCGGTATTTCCAGATGATGGTACTATCGCCGGAATTAAGCGAAGAAGAGGTGACCGAATACATACAGCCCCTGCATGACGCCGTAAAGGTCATAACCCCGAACTTATACAAAAGATTCGTCGACGAGAAGGCTGCTACGCTATCTCGCTCTGATCAATAACACGCTCGACGTCGCCGATAGCGGCACGCGTACCGGTAAGGTGCGTGTACTGCGGCGTGACGGCCGCGTAGTCGGCGATTTCGTCAATCGCCCTACGTATGTCGCCCGTCTTTACGGTGTCAAGTTTACGCATGGCTTTGCGAACGTCTTTGGGCTCGCGATATGCCTCCAGATTGTTGACATGTGACTGAATCCTAACTCCGGTGTTCTGCAACTGCCGAGCGACGGAATGCTTGTGCTGCGCCAATATGCCTTGCAGCTCTTCGTCGCCGAAGTCACTTCCGCGTTTGCGGAACGTTTCGTCAAACACTTCAGACGCCACGGAGACGTTTTCCGCGTCGACAGTAACACCGCCAACAATAGACCATGCGTTAGGGTGATTGTCCGTGCTCATATGGATTGAGCCGTCATATGATATACCTTTGTCGTAACGCATACGCTCAAAGCAAGCCATGGCCAGCGCATACTGTGCCACGCCGAACTCGATACGCCGTTCGTTAAACTTGTCGCGGAACTCTGACGACATAGGATAGCTCACGTACATCTGAACATTGTGCGAGTCGTCGCGCACAAGCCCCGTGCGCCGATGTTCGCCCCATACGGCTGGCGGAGGAGTGGTGGTCTGGAACGAACCGTCCTCGTCTGCCTGAAAATACTGGTTAGCAAGCTGTACGACTTCGTCGAGCTTCGCCTTTCCGCTAACAATCAGCGCCATGTTGCCCAGCTTGTAATATTTGCTGTGTAGATCTTTGAGCGTGTCGACATCGAAGTCAATCTTGTCATGGTAGCCGCCGATGCTCCGGCCATAAGGGAGACCAAACGTGGCATTATAGGCGGCATACTCATGCGCCTCCTCGGCACTGTCGAGATGCATCGCCATCTCTCGCCGTACCGCTTTAAGCTCGTGTTCTACTGCATCCTCAGGAAAATGCGTATGCTGCAATATCTGGCTGAGATAGTGCATGTTTGGCTCGAGATCCAGGCCATTAGCATAGTAGAGCGTCCGCGTAAAAGCCGTATTAGCATTGGTCAGCATGCCGTGTTTCGTCTCGTAGCGTTGCAGTGCTGAACGATCACTGAAATCGTCCGTCTCTAGGTGCACACAGTGTTCGAACACGTGCGCTACGCCTTCGTGGCCGGACTGTTCGTCGACGCTTCCGTAGGGTACAAAGACTGTCACGTCGTTGTTCCATGCGCCCGGTACGCGGTCATTATATACTGTCAATCCATTGTCGAGCGTTGTCTTTTCGAGCGCCATAGTTCCTCCGTAGTAGCTTATTGCTCCCCATTATACACAACTCGGCAAGCCGGCAGCCCGAGGGTGCTAGAGCCGCTCGTTGTTACCCCCGTTAGATGGTATAATAGAGACAGATATAAGGAGAAGGTGCATGACCCAGAAAATAGTTCCCAACCTATGGTTCGATGGCGTCGCTAAGGAGGCGGTTGATTATTACGTATCAGTGTTTCCAAACAGCAAGGTACTAAACACGGAATATTATCCGAACAGCGCCGAAGAGGGTTTAGCGGACTTTCAGCTGGACATGGCAGGCAAACCGCTGAGCGTGGAATTTGAGCTAGACGGTCAGCGCTTCACGGCAATCAACGCCGACTCGACATTTAAATTCACTGAAGCAGTATCGTTCGCCGTAAGCTGCAAAGACCAGGAAGAGATTGATTACTATTGGGAAAAACTTTCCAGCGTACCCGAGTCTGAACAATGCGGCTGGTGCAAGGATAAATACGGACTTAGCTGGCAGATAATCCCCGAAAACATGGGCGAGCTCATGCAGCGACCCAACGCCTTTGCCCGCATGATGCAGATGCACAAGATCGTGATCGCCGACTTTTAGTCATTGGCGAATATATATAAATCGTTTATGCTGAGCATATGATTCGATCTATCGCAGCAATCGACGAAAAACGTGGACTCGCGACAGACGACGGTATTCCGTGGGATTTGCCGTCGGACAAACAGTACTTTCGCGACCAGACGCGCGAAGGGATTATCTTGATGGGCATGGGAACATACCGTGAATTTTCGAAGCCTATGCACGACCGGGCGAACTACGTGGCGACCAGCCAGACAGAGCCGCTACGCGACGGTTTCGTCGCCGTTGGCGACGTGCCGGAATTTTTCGCCCAACACGAAGGCGAAACCATCCAAAACATCGGCGGGGCAGGGCTGTTCACTAGCACGCTGGACTTTGCCGATGAGCTGCTACTAACGCAAATCCAAGCCGATTTCCACTGTACCAAATTCTTCCCGGAATACACTCAGGATTTCGAGCTCGTACAAGAGTCTGAGCCCGTGACCGAAAACGGCATAACATTCCGCTTCCAGACGTGGCGCCGCAAGGCACGATAAAACGCACGAGGACACAGTCGCCGGGCTTTCTTCTTGCGAACCCGTACTTAACACCTTAGACCAGAGGTGACTAAGGTGTTATTATGGTCTATATTGGAGCACCCGTATTATGATTGCCGATATTACCATCACCGAAAAATCGTTCGGACCGAAAAGCCTCATGCAAAATGTGAGGTTTACGATCAATGACGGCGAAAAAATCGGGGTTATCGGTCGCAACGGCGTCGGCAAATCGACACTGTTCGGCATATTAGCCGGTACGGACAAAGACTTTGCCGGCGAGGTTATCTACAAAAGGGGTGTAGTCGTGGTCGCGACGCAACAGGAGCACCACGACGTGGGCGACCAGACTGTGCTGCAGTATGTGCTACAGGGGCTCCCCGAGTATAGCCAGCTTAGCCACGTCATCGAGACATATCCCGCCACGATGGGCGACAACATGAAGATGATCAACGAATACAGTGAGGCGCTGCAGCGGTTCGACGACAAAGGCTTTTACCAGATCGAAGATCAGATCGAGCGCGAGTTGGATAATTTTCAGCTGAGCGGAATCGCGCACCAGCAATTCAGTACACTTTCCGGCGGACAAAAACGACTGGTTGAAGTAGTGAAGATCATGCATTCTGACGCGCACTTGGCGCTAATCGACGAGCCGACCAACCACATGGACTACGTCGCCAAAGCGCAGTTCGTCGACTGGATGAAAAGCGCTCGCGAGAGCGTACTGGTCATCACGCACGACCGTGACGTACTACGCGAGGTTGACCGGATTGTCGAACTCAAAGACGGCGGTTCGCAAAGTTTCAAGGGCAACTACGATGCGTACCTGAAACAAAACGCCGTCAGCACCGGAAGTCAAATGAACGAGTTTGAAATGATCGAACGGCGAATCGTAAACCTCAAGGCGAAAGTTATCGACTACCAACGACTGAAAGAGAAGTCGCGCAACCAAAGCACCATCCAGCGGTTCAAACGGCTGGAAGAGCAGTCGCGCAAAGAACTGGCCGAACTGCAAACGAAAGAGAAGCCGACATTCTGGATAGACAAGGATTCAGCAGCCGACCTGAACTACAAGACTGCCGCGCAGTACCAGAAGTTCAAAGCGAAAAACGTTCGAATCAACCTGAAAAACGACGACTCCCGCAGCAAGCATGTACTGGTCGCCACTCGCGGACTCAGTCTTGGTTATGATAAACCGCTGTTCGACGGACTGAACATCGACCTGCGTGAAGGCGAAGCGATCGAACTGCGCGGACGTAACGGCGCCGGCAAAACGACACTGATCAAAACTATACTTGGTGACGAATCAGTCACGATATTTGATGGCGAATTAACTGTCGACAAGCAAGTACGCATAGGCGTGTACGAGCAAGAAGTATCGCCGACATATTTCAGCTTGCCGCTCGAAGAGGCAATCGAAAAGATGCATATGGATCGCGGGCTCGCGATTACCACCACGAAAATCAGATCACTCATGAGTGATTACTTGTTCACGGAGGGTGACGGCAAGGTACCCGTGCGCCGCCTCAGCGGTGGCCAAAAAGCACGATTTCAGCTGATCGCGATGCTCGCGAATGATCCGCAGCTGCTAATACTGGACGAACCGACCAACCACCTTGATCTCCCAAGTATCGAAGAGATGGAAACGGCACTCGCACGCTATTCGGGTGCGATCATCTATGTCAGCCACGATAATTACTTCCGCGACAAGATCGGCGGTGAAGTCATACAGATTGGTGCCGAATAATCTCACTCGATCCCTATAATACTTGCATTTACTTAACATAAGTGTTATAATGTAAAAGACGTTCCGGAACTCACCGGAATCGCACTCTACACGAAGGAGACTCCCTCTATGTCACCCAGCAATCCTCCCGAACCGTCGCCCAAGGACATCCTCGAGGAAGTACGGAAGAGCACGCAGTCCCTGTCAACGACCGATCTGGTCATGACCACCGGCATGAACACGCTCCGCGCCGTCCACCTGTCGACCACGCTGCTCCGTCAGCGGAACATGATCTACGCAGACGGCCGGCGACTGTCGATCATCGACAACATCGGTCACCTGATCGGTCTCGCGCTGACGACGGTCGGCCTGCGCGTCTCGAGCTCGGAAATCGCCCGGCGGACGAACACCATGCAGCCTCCGCGCAATACGGAGAACTGCAAGAAGCCCAGTCCGACGAGCCTCGTGCTTGGAGTTGGCGCGCTCGGCGTAAGTCTCGCCGAGGTGAAAAGCGGCCGCACGCTGTTCAAAAAGCGCCAGATGTCGACCTACGGCCGCGCCTATCAGACGCTGTCTACCGCCATCGGTGCCGCGCAGCTCGCACTGCGCAGCCGTGCCACCAGGTAGTACCCCTTCGGAAGCCCGGCTTCACGTGGAACCCCACGTGAAGCTGGGCTCTTCACTTTTATGACACAAGCCAAAGAAAATAACCGTACTCCGAAGAGTACGGTTATTCTAGACAGGAAGGCTACGCGCCGGATTTGACCATCGCGAACATTCGTAACCAGTCAGTTATGCGGGGCATTAGCCACACCATGACCCACGACACGACCATCGCGAACAGCGTTAACACCGCAATGGTGATAAACACCGGCCGGTAGCCGCTGTCCGTCGGGTTCAGAAAGTCGTAGGGGTAAACCCCGCCGACGGCACCACAGACCAACGCGAATGCGGCATATGCCCACGGGTAATACAGCCACTTAAGCGTCCGATCAAGCGTGATTCGCACCGACGGTTGATGAAAGAGCCAACCAACGACCATCACGACCGGCATCAGCTGATGCAGAATATGATGGTCGATCATGTATGCCGGCGATGCATCGTGCACCAGCACGGCAAACACCACGCCGGTGATGACCGAGTAGAGCGTAGCCGCCCCGCGGAACGGGTCGAGCCATGCCCAGTTTTTCCTTGTCCAGTATGAGTAGGAGCTTGCCAGTAACGCGATAACCACTACCGCGGCAGACTGGTACGTGAAGTAGTACCAGATGTCCGTGAGAACGTTGATTCCACGGGCCGAGCGCACAATATTTTCAATTGCAAGGGCACCGAACGCGACCAAACCGAAGAGTCCTTCGTAGATCGCCGCCCACCTGTTATTTGGCATGTTGACAGTATACCACTAAAGTGAGGAAATACACTAAAATCAGGGGGGTAGCTAACGCTGAACTGATATGAGTTCGATATCGAACACCAGGTCGCTGTTTGGCGGAATATTTGGGGACGGGCTATTGGCACCATAAGCGAGCGCTGCTGGTATGACCAAGCGTCGCGTGCCGCCAACCTTCATGCCGGGTACGCCTTGTGTCCAGCCTGCGATAACACCGTTAAGCGGAAAGGTGACCGGCCGACCAAAATCGTGACTCGACTGAAAGATAGTTCCGTCCGCCACCAACGCACCTGTGTAGTGCGCAGTAATCGTCGCGCCCTCTGGCACTTCTTCGCCAGCACCGGAAGACACGTCGGTTATCTGTAGCTCAGCCACTGCTCCTTGCGGCGTAAAGTTTTCTAATTTCGTTCCCTCGAGTTTTTGAGAATTATTCATAGACACAGTATACGGGATAGCGTCCCTGTGGAAAAGAAAAATAAAAAATAGTTATAGTTACGGTTTATTTTCGTTCGCGTTCTTCTCGGCGTCGGGGCGCCAGAGGCGTCCAAGACCGCGCATAAGCGTCAGCCGCGCCAGGTGATGTCTATGGCTTGGTTTGAGCTGATTCAGCATAAAGTCGGCAAACGGCTGCGTGTTGCGCTGACGAGTAAGCTGGTGGTGAAGCGGACGACCAAGCATGCTGCCGATAGACGCGCCGATAGCAATCGCCAACGCCGTCGCGATGGCAGCAAACAGTGTCGATGCACCTCGGACAAAGAGCGGATCACCCGGCGGATAGTTCGCCAGCTGCATAAGCGCATTAAAGAACATAAGACCAGGAACGAGCGGCAGGATACCGGCGGCAATAATACCCGTCGAGGGCGTACGCCAGCGACGCGAAAATATGGTTGCTACAACGCCCACCACGACGGCCGCGGAACCACTGGCCGGTACGACCGACACGCCTAGTTTCATCGCGATGAACATAACGATCAAAGCGGACGCGCCGATGATTCCCGCCCATGCGACCGCGCGCAGACGCGTTTGCGTCCCCACGGCAAATCCTGCTGCCGCCACGGCGCTACCAATAATCTGATACCCAGCCGTGTTAAGGCGAAGCGGATCAGGCGACACATAGATACCAATGCCGATCTTGGCGGCGACGTACAGACCGATCAAGATACCGACCACAATGCCCATAGTGAGCAGCACGACCTTGAGAATACGAGCATTAGCCGTGACGTAATACTCCTCGATGGCGTCCTGAAACGCGCCAACAATTGCCAAGCCAGCAACAAGCATAACGATACCGCCCACGACGATAAGCGTCGGATGCATGTCGGCGAAGAAGCCGATTCCGTCTTTGGTAAACTGATTGATTATGGCCGCCGCAATCGTCACGAACGCCGCCGCGCAGATTTGACGGAAAAACGTCGGTAGCCCCTTGTTCGCGAGCAACGCGACCAGCCGATCAACCATGATAGCGATACCGAACGTCAGTAGCCACACTCGCCAGTTAGCCGAAAACATCATCGACACGCCGCCGGCGATAGCAGCGTTTCCAGCAGTCACCATCCAGGCGGGGTAGACGATCGGTGCCTTGAGGATCTTGTCGAGCTGTATTTCTGCGTCGTACAGGCTGTACTGACCCTTGCTGATATCATAAACCAGCTTCTGGACCAGCTGGAGCGTCATGTTGTTGATATCGCGCGGAACCACCGGACGAATCAGCGTGAGCGGCTCCTTATCAATACCCCGAAGCTGCGACAGCATAATCGTGTTGGCACTGACATCGATATGAACCGGACGTTTACAGTAGGCTTCAGTGATGTCGAGCGACCGTGACACCACGCGGCTAGCAGGTACGCCCATAGAGAGCATAAGATCGCCGACTGTCATCGCCAACCGCAGCGCACGCATGTTCGGCGTCAGGGTTTCACCGAATTTTTCAACGCCCGGAAACGTCGACTGCAACATGTCAGCTTTTTCTTCTCGACGACGGATACTGAAAGGCCATTTCATCACTTATCTAAAGTATATCACTGCTATACTGAAACGTATGAAAGAAATCTTGTTCGCGACCAGTAACTCGCGAAAAATCAGCGAGGCAACCGCGACGCTGAAATCATACGACATCGATGTCACGCCCGTATCGGTCGAAATCGACGAAATTCAGCACCACGATCCGGCCGACATCGCTCAAGCGAAGGCGCGCGCGGCATTCGCAGTCGTTGGCAAACCCGTGGTCGTGTCCGACACAAGCTGGGAAATCCCAGCACTAGGCGGATTTCCAGGTGGCTATATGAAAGATATCTCCGCATGGCTGGACGCCGCCGACTGGCAGTCGCTGATGGCGCGTCACGATGACAAAACGATTTACTGTCACGAGCACGTCGCGTATTTTGACGGTGAGCAATTGCAGCATTTCGTCTCGACCTATACCGGCCGGTTCGTCGACGAACCGAGGGGCAGGGTAGACGACACCGAATCATTCGAACGCCTGGTCGTACTCTACGGCGGACAAACCATGGCCGAACAGCTCGCAGCAGGCGACATAGCTTCAGCAGGCGAAAGCCTCGACCATTGGAAGCAGTTCGGCGAGTGGGCCAGCGTTGTCCAGCCCTGAAATACGTGCTATACTAATGATAGTAAAGTCATCGAAAAGAAGAATCTACATATTGTAGCTACTCCCAAACAGAACAAGCCGGCTTGCACTAAAGGAGTACACTATAATGCAGAATTCTGACATCCTCGACAATAATCGTGACAAATTGGATCGTGACAATCTCGAAGAGGCAGAGCATATTCGAACGGAAATATCCAAGATTAAACGCGCCTACATAAAAAAACACGGTATACCCAAAGAATCTCTCACGTCTTCTACGAGAGGTATCGCGCCAAGCAACCCGTCCGAAAACACGCATTCTTGATATAGCCACACTGCAATCGTACACCCAGCCCATAGGGGCATCATGCTATAGTGAAGAAGATGAGCACAGAGAGAGCAAAGACCACCAACATACCGCCTCTCGTGCAGACAAAGCAGTCCGTGGATGAGTTTTTGGACAATTTCTGCCGACAGCAAACCGCACGAGCTGCAGCCATAAGTCCGGCCTACGCCGAATTATGGGAAGTAATGCGCGGCTACTTTGCAGCCGGCGGCAAACGGATTCGTCCACACCTGGCGAGATTGGCACACGCTGCATGTGACGGATCGCCGGATGACGACATATTGGCGGTCGCCACCTCATGGGAATTGCTGCACGGCTGCATGCTTATGCACGACGATATCATCGACCGCGACGACAAACGTCATGGGCAGCCGAACATATCCGGTGTCTACCGCCGCACGTATCGACAGTCGGCTGACGCGCAGCATTTTGCCGATAGCACGGCGCTGATTGCAGGCGACTTAGCACTCAGTGCGGCGCACCATATCGTCATGGCAAGCCGCCTCGATAACACGGTAAAGCAGCTGATTCAGCAGCAGCTCGAAGCAGCGACATTCGCCGTGGCGGGCGGCGAGCTACTGGACGTCCAGGCCACGCTGGACGATCCGAAAACAGCCGACACGACGACAATCGCTCACTACAAAACCGCTGAATATTCGTTCTGCGGACCACTTGTCAGTGGGGCGTTACTGGCTGGCGGCAACGAAGAAGCCCTCGCGAGTTTACGCGATTTTGGCACGGCCGTTGGCACCGCTTACCAGCTCGTCGACGACGTATTGGGCGTCACTGGTGATGAGACCGCTACGGGCAAGCCATCCGATAGCGACATCCGGGAAGGAAAGCGCACCGAAGTATTACGCCAAACATATCTGCACGTGGACGCCGCCGATCGTCGTATGCTCGACACGACGCTCGCCAAAGGCCATGCCATGACCGACAAGGATGTCGCCCTGGTTAAAAAATGTATTCAACAAAGCGGCAGCCTGAAAATCGTTCAAGCAGAAATTGACTCTTATGAGCGCCGGGCGCACGACGCCATTGCCGCCATGCCGTTTAAGAGCGAGTACCTGCAAGCCTTCGCCAACCTGGCGAACATGATCCTGCACCGCGAAGCGTAATTATTCCACGCCGATACGCAGCGGTGAAAAGTTCGTCTTTTTGTCGTAGGCATCCATACCTTCGGCTTTTTTTAGCGCGGCGATTACACGATAGGTGACTGGCAACAGCACAACCTCGACGCCAGTCTTAAACAACCAGCCGACGGCAATATAGCCAACCATATCCCAGCCATGCAGCACCGCGCCGAAGGCGATAAAAGCGAAAATTGTCGTATCGAACAGCTCGCCAACCAGCGTCGAGCCGATAAGACGAAGCCATAGCGCGCGACCCTTGGTACGTATCTTTAGCTTGGCGAGAACGAACGAGTTCATGAATTCGCCAACCAAGTACGCGCAGAGGCTTGCGACGACAATCTGTGGAAAGAATCCAAGTACCGCCTCGTATGCTGCCTGGTCATGATATTCCGCCGCGCCCGGCATATAGCGCACGACAGTGAATGAAAATATCGCCAGTAGCATAACTCCGAAGCCTGTCCAGATTGCCCGGCGGGCGTATTTGTAGCCATACACTTCCGTGAGAATATCTCCGAAAATATACGCCAACGGAAATAGTATGGCGCCGCCATCGGTGATAATCGGGCCGAAAGCGATAAGTTTGGTGGCCGACAAATTGGATATCAACAGCACGGCGGCAAAGACTGCCAGGATGAGGTCGTAATAGCGTAGTTTTTTCATGATAGCCATTATACGCACCCAGTATTATGGTAGTAAAGTTGCTTTTAGTACACATTGGTTGTATAATATTGCATAATATGACCGAAATGCCTCAATTTGATGGATTCACACCGGAAGATGTCGCGTTCCTGAACGAGCTGGACAAATCATGGAACGAACCGACCTTTGAAGAGCTGTATGAGCAACAGCCGTTTGAATCGTATCGTCTGTCGTACCTGAGGACGATCATGGATCGCCGCGACGCAATCGACAACTACATGAAAGATCGCAGCAACCCGTACCGAATGATGATGATGGATCATCAGGACAGGGTGACACATACACATTTTCTGTACTATATGGACAACTTGTTCGCCGCGAACAGTTCGATTGATCGTGTCGATTACATCGTGGAGGCGTTCGGCATGGCTGACATGTCGCAAAAACAGCTCAATATCGCCGAGGGGCAGGGGGTTAACCGGCGCGAGGCGGTCGAACTGCGTACGCGTATAGCGGAAATACTACTGGCCGACAGCGATGACAAGGCCAAACAAGACATTATCGACATGTATACGGCCGATACTTCCGACGTCGTCAACCGCTTTATTATCCATCGCGAACACGGCGCCTAAACCTCCGTATAAAAAAGCTCGCGCCGAGACTCTAGCGAGTCTCGGTCACGAGCAGGGCGCCCGGATATCCGAGCCGTGCCAGCACGAAGTACTGCACGTGTTGACGCAGGGTAGCGCGACGCGGTTCGCCGAAGGACAGAAGTGAGTACTGAAACAACTCCAGCTTGAACTTCTGGGCGTCGGGATACGACCGCCTGACACCGTCGACGAATTGGTTCACTACCGTTTGACGCGACGAATGCGATTGGTTGACTCCCGTTTGCGCGGCGGCTTCCACCACCCTCGGTGGCAACACCATCCGTAGTTCGTAGCTGGTCTTGTACTTCTTGTACGAGACCAGGTAACTATTGACACGGAAGATTGCGACCACCTTCGAAACCGCGGCGGATGCCGTTGATTTAACCGACATTTCACCTCCTGATTGCCAGAGATACAAGCCGTGGTTACGGCTATGGCATATATCATGGCACAAAGCAGCGCTAGTGTCCATATATCGATATGACGTATGATAGATATATGAAGATACGTATCAAACGCGCCTACGACGAACCGACCGTCAGCGATGGCTACCGCGTACTCGTCGACCGTTTATGGCCGCGTGGGGTCAAAAAAGAATTGCTCGCCCTGGATGAATGGTGCAAGGACATAGCACCAAGCCCCGAGCTACGTACCTGGTTTGACCACGACCCAGCAAAGTTTGAAGAGTTCAGCGCCCGCTACCTCAGTGAACTAGACAGCTCTGGCGTGCCGCACCAGCTCCTTGCACGCGCCAAAGACCACCCAGCTCTCACATTGGTCTACGCCGCCAAGAACCCGAAAGTCAATCACGCTCGCGTGCTACTGGAATACCTGGAAGAACAATAAAAACACAAGCGGTGTATTGATATTTCTAACGAAATATGATATAATGCCATTATGTCTGAATTCCTTACTGATGGAAACGGCGAGTACTTAATCATCCCGAAGGATGAATGTACCGCAACGATAAACTTGTCTGAGAAGGTTCTCGAAGACTCACTCGATGATTCTGGATGTTGGATAGGCGAGGCAGGATTTGCGACGCACGTGCGTATTACGCATGAAAGCGACGTCGTGTTGCTCGCTTCGCAAGATGTCTTTAGCGAGGGCACACGAACGAAATACATACTCGATACCAAGACGGGCGGCTTTATCGTTATTCGCGGCACATTGACCGACGCGGGAGTGGAAGCCATACCCGACCTTGATCCTACGTTTATACGTGAATCGATAGAGGCTATGGCTAGTATGCAACAATACTTGGGCACCGAGCAGGATTGGCAAGATTTCATCGGTATCCTCGAAGACGGCAAGACTGCTACCGATAACCTGCGAGCCTTCCATGAGCAAGCCGGGCGCGTAGCAATCCGCGGTGGCAATGATTGGGATATTTCAGAACTCTTATAATTGACTCTCCAGATATAAAAGGTGTAAATAGAGCACATGAATGAATACTTAGAACATCCGAAATTCCTCGTCCTTGAACCCGCTGAAGTTGCGGCTGCAAATACCTTCATTGATGGTGCGTTGCAATTCAGCATGAATGACAGTGCCGACTGGATGGTAGACATGGGCGTTCAATACGAACGTTACGCCGTCACCCGACAAGTCTCACCTCAGGGAGCGAACTTTATCATAGGCCTCAAGATAGAAGGCGGCAACGAAACCGATCCGATTACTATCACGCGTTATTCACTAGACACCGATAAGCGGTATTTCATGGTCATACCTGAGTATTACGAGAACTTCGATCATTACCAGCAGTCTCTCGCAGACAAAACACCAGAAGCCGATGTGCTCCTCATGGACATGGGCGTGTTCCGTCCGGATCGAGACGACTGGAGCGATTTTAAGGGTCTACTGGAAACCGCCTATGTGCGTGCAGAAGTAATGCTCATGAATCTTGAACTGGCGCAAAAAATCGGCTCGGTCGCCCTTGAGGACCCGCAGCCCGATACCGATTCGTCCGTGTCGTAGACGCTCGTGCTTGCAATCAGCTTAGCTCCATTTGATACTTATTGCAGAGTGACATCTGTTACTTCGGCTCCCCGAGAGGAGCTGCACGTTCACATCGAATAAAGGAGCTGGCATGAGCAAGCCAACTGACTCTGAACTGCTTGAAGGACTTCTGATTCGCGGCACCTCGCCACACCCTCTCACGTTGGAGGACATGGGTCTGGATCTCAAGTACCTGGCGCGAACTGTCGAGATCGTGAAGTCGGAGATTTCGAGCCTGCCCAGCTACGGGCTGATGAAAAACGCAATCAACCCGACTCGTGACAACGGCCGCTGGCACAAGCTAGCCGAAGCCTCAGGTTACGGCGACGTTCCGTGCTTGCGTCTGGTGACAAGGCACGAGAGCCTCCTCGGCTACCAAATCCAATACGCACCGCTGCTACGGCTGTCACCGGTAACCGGTGGCCGCGATGTCGACATCGAGCTATTCATCACCTGGCGAGGCGAGTGGATCGTCTATCACGGATCCCAACTGCACGACGAAAAGCTGTTTACGGAGCACGGTTCGACAGAGAAGATGTGTACACGGCTGGCTGAACTGGCGGGTGATACCTACCGTTACAGTCCTCGCCCGTACACCTACGCGATCGCAGACCACCTGGTCAAATGCCTCCGCGACAATATCGAGGAGAGCAAGCGACGTCTTCACCACAAGGAAGCGACCATCGCCGAGTACGACATACTCCACAAGCGCTTCTTCGGCTCCTGACAGTACGTGGACAGCAGGGTGCGGATTTATCATCCGCACCCTGCTTAACCAGAAATTATTTAGAGCCCGCGCCGGTCGTACGTGATCAGCGCGGCCTTTTTGTCCGCGACTTTTTTAATCGCTGCCATCGCTTGTATCGTTTTCTTCGCTCCGTTTACTGCGGAATGGTCGCGATTCTAGACAAGGACATGCGTGTCCTTGCGACTCAGGATATAGCCCCGGTTCGCACTGGCGGCCGGGGTGATTTTCTGATATGATGGGCGAGTACATTACTAAATCAAACGTATCAAGAGTGCAGCGAGAGAACTAGCTCGTCGACCTGCCGGCAACCAGCATAAGCACGGTGCCAATTCTAGCCCAAGCGGGAAGATAAGTATGAAAACTCCTTTGTCTCACCGCGCGGGCGGAAAGATACAGAAAAGGAGTTATTTTTATGCCAAATTATCGAACAGCTGAGTCGGTCAGTCCGAAACACCCGGACAAGATCTGCGACCAGATTTCTGACGCCATCCTGGACGCACACTTGAGTCAGGATCCCGACGCCCGCGTCGCTATCGATGTAGCTGGTGGCCACGGCACCGTCTTTGTCACTGGCGAAGTCACGTCAAATGCATCCGACATTAACGTCGCGGAGATTGTCCGACGAATTACAGGCGACGTGGAAGTGATCGAACATGTTTTTGCCCAGAGCCACGAGATTGCCCGCGGCGTGGACACGGGCGGAGCAGGGGATCAAGGCATCATGGTCGGTTACGCTACGAGTGAGACCGAAGAGCTGCTGCCGCTTGAAGTCGTACTGGCACGCAGGCTCAACCAAAACCTCTACGAACGCTGGCCGTACGATGGCAAGACGCAAGTAACACTGCAAGACGGTAAGGTCGTATCGATCGTCGCGAGCTTTCAGAACGCACCCTCGGATCAGCTGTCCGCACAAGTACATACATGGCTCAAACATGAACCACTCGCGAACTCCAAGGATGGTATAGTCGAGCTCCACGCGAACCCTGCCGGTGATTGGAATGTAGGCGGCTTTGACGCCGACGCCGGCTTGACGGGTCGCAAACTAGTGGTCGATAACTATGGCCCGCGAATCCCGATTGGCGGCGGTGCTTTTAGTGGCAAAGACCCATCCAAAGTTGACCGTTCGGCCGCCTATGCAGCGCGTAAAGTCGCGATCGACTACCTGAAAAAAGAAAACGCCAAAGAGGTGTACGTGTACCTAGCCTATGCCATCGGCCACAACCAGCCGCTAGAGGCGACCGTGGTCGTAGACGGTCGCGAGGAACGGGTAGAGGGCTATGATTTGTCGCCCGGCGGCATCATTAAGCTTCTCGACCTGAAACGCCCGATTTACGAACCGACCGCCCGTTACGGGCATTTCGGCCATCCAGACTTCGCCTGGGAACAGTAGTTACAGAGAATAGCACCCCGTCACACAGTGGCGGGGTGCTATTGCGTGACGGGGCGTGTAAGTGGTTAGGAGATCAGCCAGAGCAGACTCGAAGCGAAGGCGACGATCGATGCCGTCCAGACGTAGTTGACGAGCCACACGACCCAGGTCGACGCGTAGTCGGTGTGCTGGGTGACGAGATAGTCCACGATGACCGTCGGAACGAGGACGCACCAGAAAATCCACTTGTAGTAGCGGAGAACCTTGTGACGTTCTTTCCAATGTTCGACCGTTTCTTGCATTACAGCTCTTTTGTTTGCGGGGTGTCTGAAACGATTGCTGATACATACCAGTATCATTTATTCGATAAAAAATCAATTTATACCAAAGGAGAGACGGCCTAAGGTTAGTCGATGTCAGAGCTATGCTATACTTAGTATATGAAAGCAGTCTGGAACGACACGGTAATCGCGGAAGCTCCCAAGGAAGATCTGATTCGGATCGAGGGCAACTGGTACTTTCCGCCAAGCACTATCAAACGTGAGTATTACAAAGACAGCGACCACCACACGACATGCCCATGGAAGGGCGAAGCGAGTTACTACGACGTGGTCGTGAACGGCCAAACCAACGACTTCGGCGCCTGGTATTATCCGGAGCCGAAAGAGGGCTCCACCGAGCGCGTCGGCAAAGACTACACCGACTACGTGGCATTCTGGAACGGCATTACCGTCACAGAGTAGACGGCACATTCTTTTTACGCTTGCATTCGACCGCCGTTCATAGCAAACTATTGCCATGAACAGCGATTTTGAGAAGCGTGCCGACTCTATACTGCGCGCCGTTGAACGCATAGACCGAGCACGACGAGTAAAAAAGTACGCCGAACTCCGCTCGACCGAACCCCGCTATTTCGGCCAATTCAAAGTTGGCGATCCGATTTTTGTGACATTGCTTAGCGAAGAGATTGACGGTATGCGCATGGAAGATGATGGTGTCATTGCAGGACAACTGGCAGACCCCGCGCAGGCGCTTATTGACGTGCGCTACACGACGACCAATATACCCGAAATTACTGGACGGCAAATCGGTTTGGCCGCTGACACGACGACGACATTGCCAGACGGCTCGAAACGATATATGACATACCAAAAGTGCGTCGCTGGCGACCAAGGCTTTGCTTACTATTTACCCGAAGACAGGGTAGAGGATATGTTCGATGAGCTATACGCCCCAGAGGAAAAAATCGCGCGCCACCCACTCAAATATGCCCGTGTCGCCGTCAGAGGCACGGTGCTTCTTGATTTTTTGACACCGTTCGACAACGTACAAATAGACTAGGCGAAGCGCCAGCGGCCGTAGCACTTTCTACATTGGCAAATACACAAAAATATGGTAAAGTGTACGTAATTATGAGCAGCCGTAAACAGCAATCACCCAAAAATCTGTTTAACGACCTTCTTTCTACCGCACAGGTGAACAAAGGCTTCAGAAACGGTACGACTGGCGGCTTCACGCTTATTACACACCAAGAGGAACCTCTCCAGCTCAGCGACATGTCCGATCCGGAGTACGACGGAAAGTGGCCAACGCCGTACATGATAGAGACTTACAGGTTCACCGCACGCCGGCTGCCGCGCATCCATGGCCGCACTACCCGTAAGATTATTGATCTCACCTGCAGCTACGAATTAACGCTCAACAACGCAATGCTGCCAGTCCATATCGCCGAGGATGCTTACGGCCTAAAGGGAATCGAGGCAGTCGAAAACGGCGGCCCCTCCACCATGGAGCAAATAATCGATATAAATATCGACAACGAGGATTATGAGCTAGGCGTCCACGAAAAGGTAACCTACACCGACGAAGAAGACGACGAAATCAGCAGCACCTGCACGTGCAAGCCTCGGCAAATCGAAGATGACAGTAGTTCGACCATCGTATTCAAACGCGATATCTGGTCACCAAACGATGACAGTGAAGAAGAGCGGTCTGAAATACAGGATAGACCCCTCGTCATTGCCGCCGATACACAATTTAGCTCAAGCGCAGCCCGTAAATTAGAGACCATCGATTCCTTCACCGAAGCAGAGATGTACGCCATGATGGACTACCGTGACGATATGGAAGCGGACAAGGTACTCGCCGACCTTGCGACAGCCTACAATGTCGTACGCAGTATGAAGCGCTCCTTCCAGCGCCAGCTCGGCATGCAATTTCATCCATAAAACCCCTTGTCTTGATTGCAGCTTTGCCCCATAATACTGCTTAAGCCTGTCATCATAAAAAAGGGGAAGGCCTCTATTAAACCGCTAACGTTAACACCGTTTTGGCATCGCCGCGTATGCGAGGCGATTGCTTTGATTGACGCCATTATATTGGCGCTTTTTGCGTGGACGAATATCAAGGGGATTAGCCAACCCGATACGGCATTTTCCGTATCGATATCCGTGGCGGGTATCAGTATTACTGGTCTGGTTGTCGCAGTTGTCGCGTACTTTTTCGCTCCCGAGAAACTACGCAACAAAAGCGCACTGGCAGCTTACGTGTTTCTTATCGTCGCCGTCGGCGTTCTGACACTGCAAACCGGGTCGGCCAATTCGCCATTCATAGCGCTATGGATGCTGACTGCGATTTTTAGCGGTATTTTCGGCGTCTCCATCATTGCGCTCCTCGTGACGGCACTCGCAGGCTACACTGTCTGGGCTGGTGTTACCGGACAGATGGAAAGCAACCTGCTGGTGACCGCGGTGCTCGCCGGATTTTTACCGCTTCTTATTAGCTACGTCCTGTGGCACGGCAAGTCCAGCACCGACAAGACGAAAGAGCGTGCGTACTACGACCTAGCAAACGAGCTAAACCAGGTATCCAACAAATCCGATGTCGTGATTAGCGCCATCAGCGACGGCGTGATCGCGATAAATAATTCGGGACAAATCGAGCTGATCAACCCGGCGGCGCAACGAATTGTCGGCTGGGATCACCAGGACGCACTAGGTCTTGACTACAAGTCAGTCCTGCAGCTTCTTGCAGCCGACGGTCACGAGCTGAGCAAATCAACCGACCCCGTGTTCGAAGTCTTGACCACGAACCAGCCTAAGCGCCGCAACGACTTGCGGCTTCAGACCAGCTCGGGCAAGAAGATAGAAGCCGAGGTCGTCGTGTCTCCGATCGGGCGTATCGGATCGGGCGCGATTATTGTATTTCGTGACATCACCAAAGAGCGCGCCGAAGAACGCGCCCAAGCGGAGTTTATCAGTACCGCCAGCCATGAAATGCGTACGCCGGTGGCTTCAATCGAGGGGTACCTAGGTCTGGCGCTCAACCCCGCCACGGCGAAAATCGACGAAAAGGCTCACGAATTTATCACGAAAGCTCACGAAGCCGCCGAACACCTGGGTCGACTATTCCAGGACCTCTTGGACGTTACCAAGGCGGACGATGGCCGCCTGCAAAACAACCCGAAAGTTATCGACGTGGTCACCTTTACGAGCGATATCGTCGAGGGACTTCGCGCCAAAGCAGAGGAGAAGAACCTCCGACTGTTCTTCAAACCAATCACTGACGGCGAAGCCAACGGCGGTAGTCGTAGCCTTGACCCTGTCTATTATGTCGATCTAGACGCCGACCATCTCCGCGAGGTGTTGTCGAACCTCGTCGAAAACGCCATCAAATACACTCCGGCCGGGGAAGTAATGATCGATGTCCAGGGCAATGAGGATCACGTCGTTGTCTCGATCAAGGACAGCGGCATCGGTATTCCCGCCGAAGACATCCCGCATTTGTTCCAAAAATTCTACCGTGTCGACAACACCGATACCCGTGAGATCGGCGGTACCGGCCTGGGGCTATACCTTTGCCGACGCCTGGTCGAAGCAATGGGCGGCCGAGTATGGGTCGATAGTGAATACAAGAAGGGTTCGACGTTTTCTATCGAATTGCCGCGTATATCACACGCAGAGGCTCAACGCTTGATCGAGGCGGCGTCGAGCGAGAGTATCAAACCCAGCGAAATCATGACATCCGTAGGTGAAGGTACTACCGAAAAGCAAAACGACCCGAAGTCAACACTCAACAGCGCGATGACGGAGAGCGAGCGAGCAGAAGCTCTTAGTACGCCTATTATAATGAACCGTTCAAAGCCGACCGCGGACGCACAACCCACCGTACAACCGACCACGCAACCCGCAGCGCCCACGACACCAACCCCGCCGACCGCACCCTCCGCACCAGCACCCTCGGCGGCTCCCGTACCCGTAGTCGAACATAATAGCGACCCTCTGGTCGGTGATTCTCAGACCGCCGCCGCGCCGGAGCCGCTACGGCCGCAAAACCCCATGGTTCTTCCGACAGCGTGGCAAAACATGCCGTCCAACCTCCAATCCGCCGCGCAACAGCAACCAGCGCCTCAACCGCCCACATCTGTAAACACCCGGACAATCAGCGTCCCGAAACGTTAAAAACATAAGAAGTATAGTAATTTTCAAAACGCTTTAGTAAAATGGAGGGGATATGACAAAGATACTACTAGTAGAAGACGATAAAAGTTTGCGCGAGATCTATGGCGTCCGCCTGCTCGCAGAGGGTTACGATATCGTTTCCGCCGGCGACGGCGAAGAAGCGCTAGCCATGGCTATCAAGGAAAAACCAACATTAATCATCAGCGATGTCATGATGCCGAAAATTAGCGGCTTTGACATGTTGGATATCCTGCGTAGCACCACCGAAACACGCGACATTAAGGTTATCATGATGACCGCACTGAGCAGTGACGACCAACGCGCCCGCGGCGAACAACTCGGTGCCGACAAATACCTGGTTAAGTCCCAGGTGGGTATCGAAGATGTCGTCCGCACTGTACACGAAGTTCTCGGTGACGGATCCGGCCCCGTAGCGCCAAGCGCCGATGGCAAGCCCGCCGAAGAGGCGAAACCAGCAGAGGACGCCAAACCTGCCGAAGAGACGAAACCAGAACCCGCCGATGAGACAGCGCCCGCAGAAACACCCGCAGAACCCGCCGACACAGAGGCACCTTCTACATCAGATTCTTCGCCAGGTAACGAATCTGCCGGACCATTGCCGCCACAGCCGACTGAAACAGCATTGCCGCAGCCAACCGCACCGTTTTCGTCACCTCGTCCGACAAACTTGGGCGAACAGATCGTTCATCCTGACGACGAATCGAAAACCGAAGAGCCCGCCGACCAGTCGACGACCGATCCTACACCGGCCATTGCTCCTGAAGAAGGTGATCAAATCAGCAAAGAACTATCGGCAACTGCTGATCCTATCGTTAGCTCACAGGTCGACGAAATCAGCGCTACTCCTGAAACCGAGCCCGCTCCGACCAGCAGCCTGCCACCAGTATCCGATCCTACGTCGGTCGCAAATCCCGAGACGCCTGCTCCCGGAGTACCACCAGCTGGTGAACCACCTGTTACGCCACCGGTTTCAGGCGACAACCCTCCAACCGACGGCACACCTGCTCCATAGGGAACGGTATGCTATCATAACCAAGTGAAACGTGACTTTCCTATGCGCCTCAACAAGTATCTGGCGCTCCATAGTGGTACTTCTCGCCGTCAAGCCGACGAGTTGATTAGTAGTGGTCGCGTCAGTATTGACGGTACGGTCGCTATCCTTGGCGCACAAGTCGAGGAGAAGAGTAGTGTCACCATCGACGGTGTGCCTGTCACACCGGATGTACCGTTCGTTTACTTAGCACTCAATAAGCCACGCGGCTACGTGTGTTCGCGAAAGCAGCAAGGCGATAGCCCGACAATTTACGACCTTATCCCCAAACAACACCACAATCTCAAACCCGTGGGACGGCTGGATCGCGATAGTAGCGGTATTATCCTGCTTACTAACGACGGCGATTTCGCCCAACAGATGACACACCCGAGTCACTATAAGGTGAAGCGCTACGAGATTTCACTCGACGCGGAGCTAGAGCCGCTCCATCAGCAGATGATAAACGATTTTGGCGTTGAGCTTGATGACGGCAAAAGCAAACTAACGCTCGAAAAAATATCCGACGACCGCAAAAACTGGATCGTCACCATGAGCGAAGGACGCAATCGTCAGATTCGCCGTACGTTCGCTGCGCTTGGCTATACCGTTACCAGCCTCCACCGCACCGACTTCGGCGCGTACCATCTAGGCGCACTGCAACCGGGTGCCTGCGAGACTGTTTCGAAAATATAAAATCATCACCACACCCCTTATATCTGTAGAAATTGTGAAGTACTTCGCAAAAGCGAGTATAATAGTGCTCATGTTAATGGAGCGGGCGAAGAGTAGGGAAAAGAGGAGAGAGAAAGTGTCACTCTGGACGGCACGCGCCGTCGGTGGGATAGCAATCAGCGCAGCAGTATTCGCGCCGGCGCTCACCGTTCAACCACTCGAACCTTCTACGCAGTCTTTTGTCTCTGACCTGCCTGGCTCCACGGAACCTGCCGTCGAGGTGGAAAGAATGACCGGCGCTGATTTAGATCCCTGTGCGCGGTGGCGCGTCTGCGGCACAGACTTGGGAATATCATTCCGCTCGACAGACGGCGACACCTGCACGATTTTTGGTGATACATTCGACACCGAACTCCCGGGGGCAACGATAGTGCCGAATGGTTGGCGTTCGCCAGTTATGCTCTGCTCCGACACTCCGGCTAGCGCCGATCAACCATTGATATTTACCAGGGCGGTCGGCGTCGATGGCGACGGTATGGCGCCAGAGATTATCCCTAACGGACACAATCACGGCGGCGAGTTCACGGTCATCCCGAACGACGGCATCAGTTTTCCCGAGACCGGCGACACGATCGTATCATACATGAGCATTAACAACTGGGACAACGACGGTGTCGCGGGCTGGGAAACGAATTACGCTGGTCTAGCATGGAGTCATGACGGCGAGCACTTTCAGCGCATAGGACCCACATGGGAAAACAATGCCGACAATACCGACCCATTCCAAATGTGGTCGATGCAGCGCGACGGCGACATGGTTTACATCATCACTACTCGCGCCGGCAGGCAAGAGGGTCCGATGATGCTCATGCGAGTACCCTGGGATAAAATGCTGGAAAAAGATGCCTACGAATGCTTCAACGGTCATGGATGGGGAGGCGAGTGCCAACCAATCCTGGAAGGACACTTCGGCGAGCCGTCGCTCCGTAAACTGATCGACAAGGATGACCCGCAAAAGAGTATATGGGTCATGAGTTATCTCGACCTTAGCGACAATCCCGATACCCCTGAACCGGATATGCCGCGAATCGTGACTCGCACAGCTCCGTATATAGGCGCCCCCTGGAGCGAGGAAAAGGTTCAGGTCGACTGGGATCAGCAGTGGTCGTTGTATGGCGGTTTTATCCGCTGGGACAGTACGCCATCCCACCTGATGATGGCAGTCTCGACCTGGGGTGAAGATCCAGACGGACGCATGAATTATCGTGTAACGGAGTTTGAAGGCTCGCTGTAGTTTGCGCTATAAAGTAATAACAATAAAATTTTAGACTGTTGTCAATACCTGTTACCTCTGTTATAATGGTTAGGTTATGAGTTCATCACTCCCTACAGTTGCAATCATCGGTCAAGCGAACGTCGGCAAGAGTTCGTTGTTTAACCGTATGGTTCGCGCGCAGCAGGCAATCGTGGCGCGAGAAGCGGGTACGACCCGCGACAGCGTGCTTGGCAAGGTAGACTATCGCGACCACCAATTCTGGCTGGTTGACACAGCTGGCCTGAAGGACCCGAACGATGAGTTCGAAGCGAGTATCCAGGAGCAGATCGTTGAGGCTGTCGACACGGCTGATGTTATTCTCATGGTCGTTGATAGTACGCAATACCCCAGCGACGAGGATCGTATGATCGCCAAAAAGGCGCTAAAGAGTAAGAAGCCCGTCGTTCTCGTTACCAACAAAGCCGACCTGAAGGAAAGCCTGAAGGATGACGAATTCCGCCGTCTCGGCATCAAGACTATTATCCGAACCAGTGCCGAACATAAAAGCGGTATCACCGACGTTCTTGACGAAATCGTCGCGCATATCCCCGCCAAGAGTGAGTATGTGCCCGACGATGTCTTGCGTATCGCACTCATCGGCCGACCAAACGTCGGCAAGTCGTATCTATTTAACACGCTCGCTGGTAAGCAGCAGGCTATCGTCGCCGATGTCGTCGGCACCACCCGTGACGTCAACCGCGTGCCGGTAAAATTCAAGGGTCGCGACCTAGAGCTTTTGGACACCGCCGGTATGCGCAAACCTGGCAAGCAAGAGGTTGGAATCGAAAAGTTCTCCGTATTGCGCACCTTACAGGCCATCGAACAAGCAGATATCTGTTTCCTCCTCATGGACGCTAACGAGCTAAACACGCAATTAGATCAGCGTCTGGCCGGTATTATCGACGAGGCAGGCAAGGGTATGGTGATCGTCGTGAGCAAGTGGGACTCCGTAGAGGACAAAGACGCCTACACGCGTGATGCTATCGCACCGCAAATAGCGCGTACGTTCAACTTTACGCCATGGGCGCCGCTTATTTTTACCTCTGCCGTCACCGGACAAAACGTCACAAAATTATTCGAGCTAGCACTGGACATCGACGCGCGGCGAGGGCAAGAAACCAAAACCCGTGTCCTGAATGATCTGCTACAGCGAGCCGTTGCCGCCCATCCGCCCGCCGGGCTCAAGAACACCCACCCGAAGCTGCGCTACATCGTCCAGACAGACACTACGCCACCATGGTTCGTTATTCATGGCAGCAACCTGAAATTCGTGCACTGGTCATACAAGCGCTACCTGGAAAAACTCCTCCGTGAGACCTACGACTATTCCGGTACGCCAATTAAATTCAGTTTTATCGATGAAAAGCAGGTGAAAAGCAATAAACAGCGCATCGCTGCTGGCAAAACGCCCGTGACCAAGAAATACAAACGCGAAAAAACAGCCGAAGAAACATAACAAAAAAGAGAAGCCCCAGGTGCGTTCGCGCACCTGGGGTGTAAAAACAGAAACGCGTCAGCTGTCTTGGTAACGACCAAATAACGCGTTCCCTGTCTTCCGCGGTCTTGCAATGCGGACGTAGCACGCCAGCATGTCGAGCCAGTTACAGGTTCGGTTCAACAGCTGGTCCCACAGCGGGGACAAGCCGGTATTCCTCGTATACATTGCGGCATCCTCGACTAACGCCGTTGATTGTAGCGACGACTCCGAACCCGTCCGCGTCCATCGCGTGGTCCCGAAAGGCCAAGGACCAGCCCGATCACTATGCTGATTACCCACAGCCAGAGGGGAACGACCCACAGCGTGGCGACCACAATGATCGCCATAACAATAACAATCATTACCTTAAGCGGATTCATTGTTAAACACCTCTCATGAGATTCGACAAGACTAGGTAATTATATAATACATATTGCATTCATGCAATCAACATTGCGCTACAACTGATCATGAAGTGCCCGGCGCTTTTGCTCGCCGCGGGGTTTGCGACGCGGATCCGTCTGGTGCACACCGCCACCGGTAGTCTTACGAGCGGCTAACTGTTCGCGAGACATCTTGAAAAGAGAGGCTAGTTTTTGATTGGCGTTATGTTTACGGCCAGATCGTTTGGACTTTCTTTTATGCGCCATGATGCTTCCAGTATACCGCTTGTGTTTTTCTATTACTAATAGCCCTGGAGTTGCGTATCGCGCGGCTGTTCATGGCTTTTCGAGCTCGTTTCTTTTTCGGATCGTCCAGGTATCGACGACGGCGTATTGCCTCACCCCTTTGCACCGATAATCTCCTGGGGTAGAATAGAGTAGCTATGAAGATCGTTTTCGCTCAAGGCAACCCAGGCACGGAATACGAAAAGACCCGTCATAACGTCGGGTTTTTGGCGTTGGACTTCTACGCGGATAAAAAAGGTGTTCAGTTCCAGACCAAGTCGAAATATAATGCAGCTATTGCCGAACTAAGCGACGAAACAGAGAAGGTGCTGCTCGTAAAGCCGCTGACATACTATAACGAAACTGGAGTGTCTGCTCGCATGCTGGCTGATTTTTACAAAGTCGACTCGACCGACATACTAGTCGTGCATGATGAACTTGCATTACCGTTCGGCACGCTGCGCACGCGTGAAAAGGGTAGCGATGCTGGTAACAATGGTATCAAATCGCTCAACGCCCACCTGGGTGAGAACTACGCTCGTATCCGCGTGGGAACCCATAACGAGCTCGCAAGCAAGATGAGTCCGTATGATTTCGTCTTGTCGAAATTCAGCGTTGAGGAAGCGGAGAAGCTACACGCTGATATTTTTCCAAAAATTGCGGAGCTTATCGATGATTTCGTTTCGGGTGGTCACGAGGTTACCAGTCACACTCTTTAGACTCCAAGCAGTGTGATGATAGTGCCGACGAGCACGACGCCAACAACCAGCGTGATGGCTTGCAGTATACCGACACGATGCGGCTGCTCGTGAATATCTGGGATAATGTCGCTGGCGGCCACGTACAGGAAGAACCCGGCCGTCGAGGCGAGAAGTACGTCTACGGGCAGTTTCTCGTCACTGCCAAGCATATAGACTAAGACGGCCGTGATAATCGTTGCTACAGCCGTTGCCACATTGGCGAGCAGTACAATCTTGTCCTTCCAGCCACGTGAAAGCAGTAGGGCAAAGGTGCCAAGTTCTTTCGGAATTTCATGCGCGCTGACGGCAATAGTCGTGATGAATCCAAGCGGTGGGTCCACCAGGAACGCCGCTCCGATAGCGACGCCATCGATAGCGTTGTGCATCAGATCACCAAGCACGATTAGTCGGCGTTGGCTAGCGTTTTTCATATGGGCATCGTGTTCATGATGATGATGAAACCAGCTAGCGCTGCGCTCAAGCAAGAAGAAGAATATAAATCCGGCGAGCGTCCAAAGCAGCAGATCACGCGGGTCGCCAAGTTCGAATGCTTCGGGGAGCAGGTCGAAAAACGCAGCCGCAAGCAATGCGCCAGCACCGAACGGCATAGCAAGCAGTATAGCCTTGTCGCGCCGCTTCTTAGTTGTAAATATCAGCGAGCCGCCGAGCAGCGAAACCGAGCTGCCCACGATAATCGCTATTATCATCCATAGTAGTTCCATAAAGCTACTATACCTTTTCTCGTCGCTTTTCGAGAATACTCGTCACGACAGCAGTCACGACAAATACCAGACCAAGTGATCCAGTAACCCACTCAGGCGGTTCAACGTGGTACAACTTGACCAACATAACAAGACCAAGCGCCAGGATCGCCCAGTGTGCACCATGCTCTAGGTAGCGGTATTTGGCAAGCGTACCAGTGCGAACCAAGTAAACGGTCAGTGAGCGAACCCACAACGCACCAGCGCCGAGGCCAGTCATGATAAGCAGCACGCTATTCGTGATAGCAAACGCGCCGATGACGCCGTCGAAGCTAAACGATGCATCAAGCACCTGGAGGTACATGAACGAGGCAAATGCCGCCCAGCCAACCTGATGCGTTACCTTGGATGCTTTGTGATTGCGCTTCTCGAAAAACGAAGAGATACTTTCGAGGCCTACGTGCAACGCAATACCGAGCAGACTTGCGATAAGGACAGCATTCTGAACATCCGGCTCAACGGTCACATACAGTACGCCGGCGACAATGAGCATGATGACGAGCTTCAGAAACCGGACATTGCCAGCCCGCGAAAGGCCGCGTTCAAGATTTTTCAGCCAGTGCACGTCTTTTTCGCGGTCAACGAAATAATACAAACCGATCATGAGCAAAAACGTACCGCCAAATGCATCGATAAGCGGCGCAGCCTTATCGAGTTCATGACCATATATAACCGGATGGTTCAGTGCTAGGTCGATTACTTCGCCGCCACCGATACCGGCCGTCAGCATGACGATGAGTATAGGGAGCAAAAACCGGACTACGAAGACCGCAAAGAAAATACCAACAGTCAAAAATAATGTCTGCCACAGCGGGCTGAGCTTTGTCAGAATCTTACTGTTAACGACGGCGTTGTCGAAGCTAAACGTCACCTCAAGCAATACCAACACGGCGTACAACCACAACGCGCCGATACCCCCTGCAACCGCGACGACAACCGCTAATACTAGGGTAAGGAAACCCGATACGGCAAAAATTCGGAAGGGGTGAGCTGAATGCATTGTCCCCATTGTACTTCATTTTTTATGGTTATCGCCATACATGAATTGTATAAAAATAATCATAAAAAAGGGGGAATTCGCCGGTGCCACGCATAGCGTGACACCGGCGACCCTTCCCAGGTTTATCCGCCGATCGGACCGAACTTCATGAAGTTCAGCACACCGAGGTTGGAGAGCACCTGCTGGTAGATTCGCTCGTTGCGACTGAACGCAGCCAGTTGTGCGGCGATGACATTGGCCAGCATGCCGGCCGGGTAGACGATGGCACGTTGCCCGCAGGGCAGATCCATCGCCTTGTCGTCGTCGAACAGTATCTCCGGCTTCTCATACCAGCCACCATCGAACGGCTCCACCGTAAACAGATGCATCTGCAGAGCACCGATGCGACCATCCATGTAGAGGCTCACGTTGCCATGTTCCTCGTAGTTCCGCTTGACGGCGGACCAGATCGTCTTACGCGCCGCCATGCTGTCGACCGTAGTAACTCACCACCTTTGCAACACATCTTGATTCAAAAAAGGTAGGCGTCCT
>CAZQVE010000007.1:0-50050 GCA_964596695.1 uncultured Candidatus Saccharibacteria bacterium
GGCATACAGTTACGGACACCTGTCGAGATGTTGCAAAGGTCCTGAGTTCTCTACGTAGTTGTACAGAGGAGAGAACTATCGGCTAAAGCCCCCGTCGCTTGCTCATTTCTGACAAAAGTAAACTTTTTCAGAATTTCGCTGCACTGTGCGACCCTCCACTTCAAATTTGCTAAAGCAAATTTCGTGGAGATTCAAGTCAGACTAAGCAGTTACCACGAAAAAATCCCCAGCCTTTCGGCCGAGGATCTTTTCGTGGTACAGATGAGAGGACTTGAACCTCCACGCCCTTGCGGGCACTAGCACCTGAAGCTAGCGCGTCTACCAATTCCGCCACATCTGCGTGACCTTTTAGGAGGGGCTCGCCCCTCCGTTTGTTCTCGAAGTGAATTCGAGAACTTCGCCCCTCCCCCTAAAGCTCACTTGCGTTCGTTAGGGATTGGACACTTGCTTAAGACGTTCGCGTCTACGAATAATTTGCGTTTCACGCAGCCGCCACGTCTGCTCTGCAAAGTATAGCCTATCAGGGGTGAATTCACAACTATGGTTACGAGGTTGTTGCGCTGATGAGGCTGGCTATGGCGGCGATAGCCACCGTAAAGACTACTAAAACCATTAAGATTGCAAAGGGTAGTACGAGTGTTACCCACGATAGCCAGTGTGCTTCGGGCTTTTTAGCCTTGGACTGATCAAATTGTTGATAAAGGGTTGCGTTGACGCTCATTGAAACGATGCTACTGATTGCCCCGAGTGACAAGAGGTTGAACAAAGTGTGTGATGCGTAGGTGGTGATCCAGGCACCCTTCGTGAGTCGTAAGCTTTCCTTGACGGCGGCGTTGCCGCGGAGATTCTTGCGTTCGTCAAAGAATGCCACACCTGCAAGACTGTAACGGACTGCCATAATGACGCCTGGAATAATGAAGAGAAGCGACCATAGCAGCACTTTGACGACAATGATGATCTGCAGCCACAAAAAGCTCCAGAGCCGCTCGAACGCCTCGCGAAAAGCGGTGCCGAGCGAAACTCTTTGACCGAGAGCGAGACGTGCAGAAGTATAGGCGGACACGCCGCCAAACAAGGCAAAGACCAATGCGAAGGCGAGTCCGATGATAAAACCAGACCCGGTGATAAGAACCCAGTCGCTAGGCGTCCAGCCGTTGACTGCAGTAACGAAATGATTAACGGAGATTTCTCCTGGATAAGGCGTAAAACTGTCGGTGAGTAGGGTGAAAAGAGATACGACAAGATAGAGAATGAATACGCCGCTTGCCAGGTTCGCTAGCAGGGTAATACCATTGCTGGCGATGAAAAAAGGGTTATTCTCGTAGCGATGCCTCGGAGATTTGTTTGCCATAAATATCCTTCTGGTTACTAAAAGTATAACACAACTGCTAGACTGGAGATATGGACAAAGAGGTTACGACTGAAAGCGACACGCGCAATGTCGTCGATGAATTCCGCGGTCAGAGCGTTGCGAAAATCAAAGAGACGCTCGATACAAGGCGCCATTCGCTGCATGTCGCTATTGAAAATCTCGAACGTGACTTCAATGCTGGTACGATTGTCAGAAGCGCCAACGCCTTCAATGCCGAAACCGTTCACGTCGTAGGGCGGCGACAATGGAACAAACGCGGCGCTATGGCGACTGATTTATATATGAACGTTGCGTATCATCCGACGGTAACGGATTTCGTAAAGGCCGTCGGTAATCGTCCGATTATCGGAATTGATAATATCGCGGGGAGCGTGCCGTTGCATGATTTTGTATTTCCGCAAGACGCCGTGCTGGTGTTCGGCAGCGAAGGCCCAGGACTGAGCGAAGAGATGGTTGGCGCTTGCCAGTCAGTCGTCGCAATCGAACAATTCGGTAGCACGCGATCGATTAATGTCGGCGTTGCCGCTGGAATAGCCATGTACGCGTGGCTACAGCAGCATGCACTGTAAGTTTTTTCACATCAAGGTCTGGTATTTCCCTGAGAAAATAGATGTAGGATAACGGAGGAAATACTATGCCAAGCATACACGGGGTGGCCAACCACATTAACTACATGCGCTCTAATTGGGTAATCGTGGCGGCCGGGTTCATCCTGGTGCTCGCGAGTATCGCTGTCGGCGGCTCGCTGATACGAGCCGGCACTCAGGCGAATGCTGCTTCATATAGTGATTACTACGATAGTACATATGGATATGGCGACTCGTATTATCCCAGCACATCGTATAGCAGTTATTACGATAATACGTACGGCAATAACGGTTCTTATAGCTCATACTATCCTACTAACTCGTATGGTAGTTACTATAAGAATACCTACGACAACTATCCAAGCTATAGCAGCAGTTACAGTAGCTACTATCCGTACTATTACAACAATTACTACCATCATAACCGATGCGATAGCGGCTGCGGTTCATACACGAACTACTACTCCAGCAACTACCCGTATTACTACGGCGGATACTACTACCGATACCCGCAAACGACGAGCTATTCGAAATACTACAGCAGCACTTATCCGTATTACTACAACGGCTACTACCATAAAGATCGGTGTAACAGCGGCTGTGGCTCGTATACCAATTACTATAGTAACTCGTACCCCTACTACTACGGCGGCTATTACCACTCTAGCCCCAGCCCAAGCCCAAGCCCAAGCCCTGCACCAGTAACGAATAACAATAACAATACCAACAACAACAATTCATCCGCGACGGCAAACGCATCAGCAAACGTGACTGTTACTCAAGCCGCTGCCTCGCCCAAGGCTCCTGTCGCCAAAACAGCATCGACCATCGTAAGTACGCCCGCCTCTTATCCTTCCGATCAGCTTGTACTACCAGAGACCGGCTCTGATTCTGACAATGCAGCTATGGGTATCCTCGGCTTGGGCAGCCTCGTGGGAGCAGGCACGGCGTACGTATCATCACGACGCGAATTGCTCCGCTCCGTTTTTAAACGCTGACTAGTATCAAACAGATAAAAATGCTACTATAATCTGGTTATGAGTACGCTCTCTCCCCTAGGTTATAAAGGCACCCGGGATTACTATCCCGAAGACAAACGAGTACAGAATTACATCTTTGACACATGGCAGAGGGTAGCAGAGCTTCATGGTTACCAGGAGTACGGCGCACCGCTCCTAGAGCCACTGGAAGTCTACACCGCCAAATCGGGTCAAGAGCTGGCCAGCGAGCAAACATACAGTTTTACTGACCGAGGTGACCGCACAGTTGCGATTCGCCCAGAGATGACGCCAAGCATTAGTCGTATGGTGGCCGCACGTCGCCAGGAGCTGGCTTATCCGGCTCGGCTCTACAGTATCGCTAACTTCATGCGCTACGAGCGCCCCCAGCGCGGTCGCGAGCGCGAGTTTTGGCAATTGAATGCAGATCTTTTCGGCGCCGAAGGCGTGTACGCCGACGCCGAGATTATCGAACTGGCATATGAAATCATGACCGCCTTTGGTGCGCGCGATGACATGTACGTGATACGCGTGAATAATCGCGACCTGATCAACCACATGATGACGGAATACCTAGGTCTGGACGCGGTTGGCGCGCAGCTTATGATCAAGCTGTTTGATCGCAAAGAAAAAATTTCTGTTGATGACTTCGCCCAGCAGGCTGCTGAGATTTTTGGTAACGAGCAGGTGGACGAAGGGTTGGACAAGCTCAAGCGTCTAGTGGCCGCGTCTTCTGTTGAGGAGTTGCCCGCCGAGCTACAGGAGACTGGATTCGTGACGGAACTGAACGAACTGTTCGGCCGGTTGAAGCATGCTGGCGTCACTAACGTCAAGTTTGACATCACGCTCATGCGCGGCCTTGATTACTACACGGGCATGGTGTTTGAGGTGTTCGACCTGCACCCGGACAACAATCGTGCGATGTTCGGCGGTGGTCGTTATGATGGGCTCGTGGGCTTGTTTGGCGCCGAACCCGTGCCAACTGTCGGGTTCGCACCGGGACTAACGACGACAGAGTTGTTCTTGCGCTCGCACGATCTCCTGCCCGAACTTCGTTCTACGACGGAAGTCGGGGTTGTCGTTGTCGACGACAGCGTCCAGGCAGCGTTGGATGTGGCGCGCCAGTTGCGCAGCGAAGGTGTCTCTGTTGAGGTGGATACGACCGGGCGCAAACTCGACAAGCAGCTTAAAGCAGCTCTCAAAAAAGACGTTCCGTTCCTGCTCTTTATCGGCGCGAATGAGGTTCAACAAGGCGTCTATACGTTGAAAGAAACCGCCACGGCAAACGAAGAGAAGCTTGCCCTCGAACAAGTTGTCGGTCGCGTTAAAGACCGTCGTCAGTCTACAAGTACGCGCTAGTAGATTTTTTACTGCCTGCCACAGAGAAAGCTCATATCATAATAAGTACCCAGGGGTTTCCAGCCGAAGGAGGTGTGGAAATGGTAAAGATAGCAGCGATGAAAGTCGCGACTCTGGGAGTTCTCGGCGCCGGCCTGTTTGTAGGCGGTTCCGTGATTGCCGCGGTGAATGCACCGACGGCGGAAGCAGACGGTTGCAGTAGTGGTACCGTACCGACGACCAGTTGGTCGGTGTGCGATTACGGGTATCTACCCGATGGCAGCCATACGCACTGTGATGCTGTTTTCGTCTTAGGGTTTGGCGGATGGAACTGTTATCCAGTACCTCCGCCTCCGCCACCTGCCCCCTAGCGGGTGTGGTGGTTCGTCGGCTACTCGGATCCGAGAACCGCTCCGTGCCCCGCCGCGTTATGCGTCGGCGGGACACGGAGCATTTTCCATATACACACACCCCTGTTAAATTAGTAATTTTTTTAACATTTGATATGCCCGCTGTCAGTGATAATAGTAAGTGCCAGATTCTTCGATCGAGAGGAGGTGATTCCCGTGATTCGGAGGATGAAAAAGATTGCGGTCTCGACCATGATCGCTGGCGCACTTGGAGCTGTCACTCTGGGTATCACCTCGCCAACGGCGAGCGCAAATCCCTGGGGCGGCTGCGGTTTCGGCAATGTCGGTGTCAACTACAACTACCACGGTAGCAACTGCGGACATCGAGTGTGGAAAGGCGGTCCTGCCGGACTTCCACCTGTTCTCGTGCCTATTCAGCAGGTGAACTGGCGTTGGGACTGGCGCTGTGAAAACGGTCGCTGGGACTGGTACCTGAATCCACCCTGGTACGGCGCTCACCCCTGGTGATGACGCTCCAAGAACACCCCGTGCTCCCGCTGCTCAGTCAGAGCGGGACACGGGGTCTTCCTTTGCGTGTATCTGTTGTGTCTGATATAGTAGTCCGAGTATGAAATCCACCATAAAACACTTATCCGATACCAAAGTTGCCGTTACGATTACTGTCGGCAAACAAGAGCTTGCCGACGCCGAGAAGGTTGCGTTGACGAAGCTTGCCAAGACTGTGAAGGCTCCCGGCTTTCGCAAGGGCAAAGTCCCAGCAAGCGTCGCTGCGAAGCACGTTGACCTGAACGCACTCGCGCAACAAACGCTTGATGACGCGCTTAGTAAAGCTGTCTCACAGACCTTCACGGAGCAGAACATCCAAGCGCTCGACCGCCCGCAGGTAGAGGTGAAGAAATTCGTGCCTGGCCAGGAGCTGGAATTCGTTGCTGAGGTCGAAGTTATACCTGAGATAAAACTAGGCAGTTACAAGAAACTTGGAGTCAAGAGGGTTGTCGCAAAAGTTGCTGTTGCTGATATTGATGACGTTATCGAACGAATGCGTAAAGGTTTCGCCGAGCGCAAGGAAGTTAAGCGTGCTGCTAAAGATGGGGATGAAACAGTTATTGACTTCGAAGGTAAACGCGATGGCGTCGCGTTTGATGGCGGTAGCGCCAAAGACTACACATTAACGCTTGGTTCGAACCAGTTTATCCCTGGCTTTGAAGAGGCGCTCGTCGGTCACAAAGCCGGTGAGGAATTTGATGTGCCGTTGACGTTTCCGAAGGATTATCACGCAGAGTCTCTCGCCGGGCAAAAAGTTGTCTTTACTGTCAAGTTGAAGGCTGTAAAGGAAGTTGTTTTACCCGAGGTAGATGATAAGTTTGCCGCTAAGGCTGGTCCGTTCAAGACCGTCAAGGAACTGAAAGATGATATAAAGCGCGAGCTGACGGCATCACGCGAACGCGAGGCTGATGACAAGTTTAAAGACGAGCTAATTACTAAATTGACAGAGGTCAGTAAGGTGCCGGTACCGGAGATTCTTGCAGCAGATCAAGCGCGCTCAATCGAACAAGATATGACGCAGAATCTAGCCTACCAGGGTCTAACGCTTGACAACTACTTGGGCAGTAAGAAGCTGACCCGTGAGGAATGGCAGGCTGGTGAGGTGCATGATGCTGCAGTACGCCGGGTCAAGGCTGGCCTGGTACTGGCCGAGCTAAGCAAGGCTGAGAAGGTGACTGCGACCAATGAAGAGCTGGCCGCTAAGATCAACCAATACCAAGAGCAATACGGTAAGCAGTCCGGCCAAGACTTTACGTCACCTGAACTCCAACGAGATATTGCCAACCGTCTGTTGACCGACAAGACGATTGACCGCCTCGTCGAACTAAACGCCTAGCGGCTGTATGTAGTAGGGCGAAGCCCTCTCCTGTAATTAGCACTCTGTTGACGTGAGTGCTAATTTTGCAGTATACTCGTAATATGAGCAAACCAACGAACTATTTGGTCCCAACCGTTATTGAGCAAACAAGCGATGGCGAACGCGCCTTCGATATCTACAGCCGTCTACTAAATGAACGCATTATCTTTCTTGGTGAAGACGTCAACGAGCACACCGCCAATGTGGTTGTCGCGCAGCTACTGCACCTCGCCTATGAAGATTCTAAAAAGGACATCAAGCTCTATATTAATAGCCCCGGTGGTAGCGTCTATGATGGTTTTGCCATCTACGACACTATCCAGTACATTGCGCCGGACGTACAGACAATCGGCATTGGTGTCCAAGCGAGCATGGGTGCTTTCCTGCTATCAAGCGGTACCAAGGGTAAGCGTTTCGTGCTGCCCAACAGCCGTCTTATGATTCACCAACCATCCAGCGGTACGCAGGGTAAGATATCCGACCAGGAGATTACGCTTCGCGAAGGACTATTTCTCAAACAACGTCTAAACGAAATATTGGCGAAGAATACCGGGCAGAAGCTCAGTAAGGTCGAGAAAGACACCGATCGTGACTTTTGGATGGGCGCTAAAGAAGCCGTCGAATACGGCTTGGTCGATGAGGTTATAACTAAGGCGTGAACCTACTAAACAAATAAATAAGAGCCCTCTGGGCTCTTATTTATTTGTTTATACGAAGTTGTAGCGAAAAGCATAAAAACTATTTACAAATAAACAACACCTCGACTATAATGCGGACATATAAGCGTTAACGTAAAGGGAAGTGTATGGATTCACATACGAAGGATGATTCTGCCAGCACGTCAAGCACGCCTGACACGGGTCATTTGGCGTCGCAAGTCGTCACGTCGAGAAAATCACATAAAAAGCTCGTCGTTGTTTTGGTAGTGATTGTCGTTGTCGTTGCAGCTGCCGTCGGCAGCTGGTTCTGGTACGACAAAATGCAAAATGACAAGAAGGCGGCTGATGAAGCTGCCGCTGCAGCGGCAAAGGAGAAGGAGGACAAACCTCTGACGCCCGAAGAAGAAGTTACGCAGACTCTGAAGGATAGCATTAAAAAGCAGGAAGAAGCTCTGCAAAAGAGCGATGACACAAGGTTTATAACTGACTCGACCTCTGCTGCAACGAGCGTAGGAAGGAATCTCAATGAAGACCAACTTAAAGACTAGTGGACTGACTCTTCGTTTGGTACCGCTTACGATGGCGTTTATGGTCGCGTTTTCGGTACTTTTTGCACAGCCACTTCATGCAACATCATTTATCAACACGATAAAATGTAATTCAATCAAGCTGTTCGCCTCGGCGAGTATTGGTACGATGCACTCGAGCCAGCAATTTTTGCAGAACACATTTCAACTTGAGCTGAACCTTATGCAAAACGGCTGGAAGCTTGAGGACGTAGCTGTTACTTCCCTGCGCCAGGTAGGTGAAAGCGCATTTGTCGGAACGCTTAACGCGTTTTCTAACCGCCCCGGGGTCTTTATCAAGAAGACCGAGGTACGTGCAGCAGCGCTTAAGGAATATAAGACGAACATGCTCAACGCTCTCCATACGTGGGAAACGAATATTGACGCGTATCGTGCGTCATATCGCGAGGATATGTTGGCGCTCGTAAAAGCGCACCAGAAGGCACTTACGGACATGGTGGCGACACTAGTAGAAACCATCACGGCCGCGCTTGACGTAGCGAAGGCGCACTGTAGTGATCCTCATGCCGTTGCAACGTTGACTGGAGCTATCGCTTCAGCGAATGCGAAGCTATTCTCGAACGCATGGGCACAGGAGGTCACTGACTTTACCAAAGCCGGAAAGCTTGTTCACACGAGGAACACTGGATTCCATCAAGAGAATTCAAAATTCTTCAAGATTTCACTGAATGAAACAGGCAAACTCGCGAAAGCGTTCCTGACACGGAAGTAGACGAACGGCACGCAACAAAATACGCTCGCTAAATGGGCGTATTTTGTTATGGAAAAGTCTTGACTATTTGCCCCGGAAGTATCACAATACATATCAAGAAGCAGAATAGCTTGGTATTCTATTGTCTCGTTTTTGTGGCGGAAAAGAGACGAACCAAGCCTAGTGAATCTTCGGGCCAGATCACTAAACTAACCATATCCGCATTGCAGCGGAAAGCGAGGAATGAATGGCGAAAGCTACGAATAGTAGTGGTCGCGTGTTTTTTACGCAGGACGACACGGCGTTACCACTCCCAAATCTCATCGCTCATCAAAAGGACAGCTGGCGTGAATTCGTCGAGACTGGCCTGAGCGAAATATTTACCGAACTAAATCCGATCGAGGATTACACTGGGCAAAAACTCGAGCTACGGTTCAAGGAGTATCACTTCGACGACCCGAAGCATGGCGAACAGGACGCGAAAGAAAACAATTTGACGTTTGATGCGCCGTTGCATGTTAACGTCGAGCTCACCAACAAAGTTACCGGTGAGGTTAAGGAGCACGAGATTTATCTTGGTGACTATCCATGGATGACTGACCGCGGCACGTTTATTATTAACGGCACCGAGCGTGTTGTCGTGTCTCAGCTTATTCGTAGTGCCGGTGTATTCTTTACGGCAGACAACGTTGCTGGCCGTAACTTCTATGGCGCCAAACTGATTCCTGGCCGTGGTGCATGGCTCGAGTTTGAGACCGCTCCCGGTGGTGCAATCTACGTCAAGATTGACCGTCGTCGTAAACTGCCAGTCACTACACTGTTGCGCGCCCTCGGCCACAGTAAGGTAAGCGAAATCAAGACGATGTTTGATGATGTCGACAATGGCGATCTCAAATTTATCGAAGCAACACTCGAGAAGGACCCTGCTCGTGGTTCCAACGAGGCTTTGATTGAAGTCTACCGCCGCCTCCGCCCAGGCGATCTCGCTACTGTTGACAATGCTCGCAGCATGATTGAGCGCATGTTCTTTGACTTCAAGCGCTTTGACTACAGCCGTGTCGGTCGCTACAAGATGAACCAGCGCCTTGGCGTGGAACTCCCAAACACGACCGAAAACCGTGTCTTCCAAATGAGCGACTTGATCGCGATTATTCGTGAGATCATTCGGCTCAATAACACGCAGGATCTTCCGGATGATATCGACGCTTTGAATAACCGCCGAGTCAAGCTCGTCGGCGAACTGGTTGCCCGCCAGTTCCGCGTCGGTATGCTGCGCATGCAGCGTAACGCCATGGATCGCATGTCTATGAGCGAGATCGAAACCGTCACGCCCGGTCAGCTAATCAACGCTCGTCCGGTCGTTGCCGCTGTCCGTGAATTTTTCGCGAGCAGCCAATTGTCGCAGCTGATGGATGATACCAACCCGCTCGCGGAGCTTAGCCACAAGCGCCGCCTTAGCTCTATGGGTCCCGGCGGTCTATCTCGCGAACGTGCTGGGTTCGATGTTCGTGATGCCCACCCGACGCACTATGGCCGACTTTGTTCGGTAGAGACGCCTGAGGGCGCCAACATTGGTCTGGTACTCAACCTTGCCAGCTATGCGCGTATTAACGAATACGGCTTCATCGAAACGCCATATCTTAAGGTAAAGAACGGCAAGGTTACTGACGAAGTCGTGTACCTTGACGCAAGCCAAGAGGCAACGGAAGTTATTGCTGACGCGAGTGCGCCGCTTGATAAGACCGGTAAGTTTGCCACTGACCGTGTCAGTGCCCGTAACGGTCTGCTGCCAGAGCAGGTTGACGCGAGCCAGGTCACGTATATGGATGCCGCACACAAGCAGATTCTTGGATCAACCGCTGCGCTTGTGCCATTCATCGAAAAGAACCGTGTCGACCGCTCGCTGACTGGATCGAACATGCAGAAACAAGCCGTTCCACTCTTGACGCCTGAGGCGCCAACAGTCGGTACGGGTATTGAGTCTGAAATCGCCAAGAATATGAGTCAGCTAATCTGCGCCGAGGGTGCGGGTGAAGTTGTCCGTGCCGACGGTGACGAAGTTCATGTTAAATATGCCGACGGTGTCAAGAAGTACGAGCTAATCCACTTTGCGAAGAGCAATGATGATCGCTCGATCAACCAAAAGGTCCGCGTTGCTCGCGGCGACAAGGTCAAGAAGGGGAGTGTTCTGATCGAAGGTGCATCTATCGCTGATGGCGAGCTGGCACTTGGTCGTGATATGACTGTCGCCTTCATGCCTTGGGGCGGTTACAACATGGACGACGCAATCGTTCTTTCTGATCGTCTCGTCAAGGATGATGGTCTGACCAGCATCAACATCAAGGATTACAATGTCGAGGTTCGCGAGACGAAGCTTGGCGCTGAAATCGTAACTCGCGATATTCCGAACGTTAGCGAAGAATCACTGCGCCATCTCGACGAAAACGGTATCGTTCAAATCGGTTCCGAAGTAAAGGCTGGCGATGTACTCGTCGGTAAGATTACACCAAAGGGTGAGCAGGAACTGAGTTCTGAGGAACGCCTGCTCCGTGCCATCTTCGGTGAAAAGGCTAAGGATGTCCGTGACACCTCTCAACGTATGAACAACGCAGGTGGCGGCAAGGTTGTCGGCGTGAAGATATTCAGCCGTGAAAACGGCCATGAACTCAAAGCCGGCGTATTGATGCAGATTCAGATTTTTGTCGCGCAACTGCGTAAGATCAGCGTCGGCGACAAGCTGGCCGGCCGTCATGGTAACAAGGGTGTTGTCGCCCGTATTCTTCCCGTGGAAGATATGCCATTCATGGAAGACGGTACCCCGGTTGATGTCGTTCTGAATCCGCTTGGTGTCCCGAGTCGTATGAATATTGGTCAGCTGTTTGAAACCCACTTGGGTATGGCTGCTCGCGCACTTGGTTACAAAGTTGCGACACCTCCGTTTAACGGTGTGCCAAACGACGTGATTAGTAGTGAGCTAAAAAAGGCCGGTTACGCAGAAGACGGTAAGAGTCAGCTATACGATGGCCGCACCGGCGAACCGTTTGAAGAGCGAACAACTGTCGGTGTGATGCACATGATCAAGCTGCACCACATGGTCAGTGATAAGATCCACGCCCGCTCGACTGGTCCATACACTATGGTCACCCAGCAGCCACTTGGTGGTAAGGCGCAAAACGGTGGTCAGCGCTTCGGCGAGATGGAGGTGTGGGCGCTCGAAGCTTATGGTGCTGCCACTACTTTGCAGGAAATGCTAACGATCAAGTCTGACGATGTCTACGGTCGCGCCAAAGCATACGAATCGATCATCAAGAACGAAGTAATCGTTGGTCCGAAGTTGCCAGAGAGCTTTAACGTCCTCGTGAAAGAGCTCCAAGGTCTCGGCTTGCGTGTCGACTTGCTTGACGAGTCCGATGTCGTTGACGCTGAAGAGATCATCGCCGAGGCTGGTCCTGACGACAAATCCGTTCCAGCTGCTGCTCTTGCCGATGATGACGATGCTGAAACAGTTCTCGACGAGGCTGATGACGTTGACTTTACGGAAGACGGTCTCAGTGTTCAGGACATAGATGAAGTAGAAGAAATAAAGGAGGAGGTATAGCCATGTCACGTGTTGTTGCAGGCACCGGAATCGCTGACTTTGACGCTGTGCGCCTCGCTGTCGCCAGCAGTGATGACATCCTGAAATGGAGCCACGGCGAAGTCACGAAGCCGGAAACGATTAACTACCGCACCCAGAAACCAGAACGCGACGGCTTGTTCTGCGAAAGGATTTTCGGTCCAGTCAAAGATATCAACCCGCACGATAGCAAGCTGAAGGGTGTACGCTCCCGTGAAGCTGCCGTCGATAAGAATGGCGAGCTGGTTACAAAATCTATCGTACGTCGTGAACGTATGGGTCACATTAACCTGGCTGCACCAGTAGCGCACATTTGGTTTATGCGCGGTACACCGAGCGCTATGAGTTTGCTGCTTGGTTTGACTGTTCGTAATCTTGAACGCGTCGCATATTTCGCAAGCTACGTTATCCTGGGCGTTAACGAAGAAAAGCGCGAAAAAATGCTCGCCGACCTAGAGGCTGAAACTGAAGCTGGTCGTGCCGCTATCAAGATGCGCTACGAGAAAGAAGCTGAAGCTGATGGCGCCGATGTCAAGGAACTCGCCGCTCAACAGTCCAAGGAGATTGAAGAGCTAAACGAAACTTACAACGTCAAGAAAGCTCAGCTCGACAGCCTCGTCAAGGGCGCGCTCATGAATGAGACTGACTACCGAAACTTACCAGAGGAGTACGAGGAACTCGTTACAGTGGGAATGGGCGGTACTGCATTGAAGCAGCTGCTCGATGAAATCGATCTGCCAAAACTCATTGCTCAACTCACTGAAGAAGTTGCTGGAGCCAAGGGTCAGCGCGAGAAGAAACTTCTCAAGCGCCTGAAGGTGCTCGAGGGTATGCACAGCGCCGGTATCAAGCCAAGCAGCTTGACACTGACAGTCCTGCCAGTGATTCCACCCGATCTTCGACCGATGGTGCAGCTGACCGGTGGCCGGTTTGCGACAAGCGACCTTAATGACCTTTATCGTCGCGTTATCAACCGAAACAATCGTCTCAAGAAGCTCATCGACCTCAACGCACCGGAGGTTATCCGCCGCAACGAGATGCGGATGCTGCAAGAAGCTGTTGACGCCCTCGTGGATAACAGTGCTGCCCGTGGTGGCCGCGCCGTCAACGCGACTGGTGGCCGCCGACGCCTGAAGTCCATCAGCGACATGCTGAAGGGTAAGCAGGGTCGCTTCCGCCAGAACCTGCTCGGTAAGCGTGTCGACTACTCGGGTCGTTCAGTTATCGTCGTTGGTCCGAAGTTGAAGATCAATGAATGTGGTTTGCCAAAGCAGATGGCGCTTGAACTCTTCAAACCGTTTGTTATCAGCTGGTTAATCCGTGGCGAGCATGCGCACAATATCCGTAGCGCTACTCGTTTGATCGAAGCTGGTGACGCATTGGTTTGGGACGCGCTTGATGCTGTTATCGAAGGTAAATACGTCCTTCTGAACCGCGCTCCATCGCTTCACCGTCTGTCTATCCAGGCATTCATGCCGAAACTCGTCGAGGGTAAGGCTATCCAGCTACACCCGCTTGTGGCGAACGGTTTCAATGCCGACTACGATGGTGACCAAATGGCGGTTCACCTGCCGCTCAGCAAAGAGGCGCAACGCGAAGCGCGCGAGCTGATGTCAGCAACGAACAACCTGCTGAAGCCTGCTGATGGTGCGCCAGTGCTCAACATCGGTCAGGACGTTGTCCTTGGTAACTACTACCTGACATACGACAAGCCCGCTGCGCAAACCGACGAGGTAAAAGCATACAGTTCTGTCTATGAAGCCGAGATGGCTTATGACGAAGGTACAATTCAGCTTCAGACGCCGATCCGTGTTTACGCCAAGGGTGAAATCCGCGCTACGACCCTCGGACGCGTGTTCTTCAACGAGATTCTTCCTGAGGACTATCCGTACGACAACAACGTTCAGAGCAAGAAGCAGCTCAAGAAAGTCCTAGCGAATATCTTTGAACAGTATGGTGCCGAAGAGACGGCTAAAACTGCTGACCGTATGAAGGGCTTGGCGTTTCGTTTCGCGACAGTCGCAGCCGTATCAACTGGTAAGGATGACTATCTGCACTTTGACGAAATCGCCCAGTTTATCGCTGAAGGCGACGAAAAGACGGCGCTTATCTCTGACCAGTTCGACCAAGGTCTGGTCACCGACGACGAGCGCTACAACTTGACCGTCGCTGCTTGGCGAAATGTTGACCGCAAGGTAACTGACTTCCTGCAAGACAAGCTTAAAACGATGGACACCAGCATCTCTGTCATGGTCAACTCAGGTGCTCGTGGTGACATCAGTAACGTTAAGCTGGCAAGCGCCATGATCGGTATCATGGTTGACGCTACTAACCGTGAAATCGAGCTGCCTATTCGCTCGTCATTTAAAGCCGGCCTGAGCTCACTGGAAGCCTTCGTGGCGACCCGTGGTGCGCGCAAGGGTCTGATCGACACCGCCCTCAAGACTGCCGACTCGGGTTATCTGACTCGTCGTCTGGTCGACGTGTCGCAAGACGTCTTCACTGTAGAAGATGAAGTTGGCGACGACGAAGGCTTTACGATTTATCGTTCTGAGTCTGAGGATACGATGATTAGCTTCGCCAACCGTTTGAATGGTCGCTACACCGCCAAAGAGGTACCTGGTCATATCAAGGCTGACGAGTTGATCACTCGCAAGATAGCGGACGCGATCGAGGCTGACGACAAGATTGACAGCGTTACCATCCAGTCCGTGCTATCTACCAAGAACTTGCACGGTATCCCGCAAAAAAGCTATGGCATCGACATGGCATCAGGCCTACTGGTCGCGAATGCACAGCCTGTCGGTGTTATTGCAGCACAGTCTGTCGGTGAGCCCGGTACGCAGTTGACGCTAAAGACCTTCCACGCCTCTGGTGTGGCCGGTGGAGACATTACTCAAGGTCTGCCTCGTGTCGAAGAGCTGTTCGAGGCTCGTACTCCAAAGGGTCAGGCATACGTGACTGAGGTAACCGGTACGGTTGACCTATGGGAAGACGGCAAGAAGTACGTCGTTCAGGTCACGCCTGCCGATGGTCACTCCGAAAAACTACCGCTCGAAGGCCGTACGGCTAGTGTCAAATCTGGCAGTAATGTCAAGGTTGGAGACGTCCTCGCTGCCGCTGAGGGTGAGGCAAAACCACTTGTCGCGCCATTTGACGGAGAAGTCAAGGTAACAAAAGACGCCATCGTTCTGGCTGCAAATGCCAGTGCACCTGTTCGCTACGAAATCCCAGGCAACACACAACTCGTCGTAAAAGCGGGTGATCAGGTTGCTGCGGGCGATCGGTTGACAATCGGTTCGTTGAACCTGCATGATCTCATGCGGCTCAAGGGTACTGAAGCAACACAGCGTTACATCATCAACGAAGTTCTACGTATCTACGCCGCACAGGGTCAAGACGTTGCCGATAAGCACCTCGAGATCATCGTGCGCCAGATGTTCAGCCGCGTACAGGTTGAGGATCCGGGTGACAGCTCGTTTGTTACGGGTGATATCGTCGGTAAGGCTGCCGTCGTCGATGCGAACGCTCAGCTCGCCGCCGAGGGCAAAGAGCTAGTTCGTTATACACAGCTGCTACTTGGTATCACGAAGGTCTCGATCTGGAGCGACAGCTGGCTATCGGCCGCATCCTTCCAGGACACGACTCGCGTGTTGATCAACGCCGCCACGAGTGGTCGCGCCGATCATCTGCATGGCCTCAAAGAAAACGTCATCATCGGCCGTAAGATTCCGGTCGGTACCGGCGCCGAGGCGTACCAAGCTACACTGGAGTCAGAAGAAGACTTCGCTGGTGAGATTGCCGAGGATCTCGAGCTCGCAGAGTAAGACAAACAGGCAAATATGCAATAACCCCGCTCCGGCGGGGTTATTTGCTTAATGTACGAGTGCGGTGCTCTCTACTCTTCAGTAGAGACCGCTAGCGCCTCTACGTTAGCGGTCTTCTGCATAGTCATGTCGTAACATGTTTGGCCGGTAAACGACTTTTTTATCGCCTCCGTAGTAATATCCGAACAGTATAGACCATCCTGATCCTGTGTCAGTTTCAAGAATACCCAATCTTTGTCCGGCTCCTGGTAGAAGAGCCCTTGACCAGCACTTGATGCTGCTCCGACGCGGGAAATCGTCAAGCTTGCGTTTTTGTGACCATCGGCACCATCGCTTATCTTGAGACCTGAGAGTACAAGTGTTTTGTTTGCCGGGGAATCGGCCTCCCAAGACGGGCTGCTTGTCAGCGCCGTCCCCAGAGGTTTTATCGCAGTGGCTGCTGCATTGTACGAGGAGATATCCGCGCAGCCAATACCGGCCACGAACGTACTGTTCGTCTCTGTTAGATCCAAGTTGACGACACTACATATGGTGCTGTCAGACTCGTAGGTTGCGTTGGTGATACCTACTTCGCCAGGCTCTCCCTCCCTGGAACCTGTCAACGTAAACTTGTGGTTTTCCAAAAATTTGGAGAAGACCTTATAGTCGGCGGCGGTTGCTTCGGCGTCACCTTTGGTACCGGTGCCGAAGGACTCTTGCGGAAACGTTGCGAAGTCCATACCCTCTGACTGGTACGGGTCGATACCGTACACGGTCATCCCATTTGATGTCTCACCGTAGTCAGTACCAGTTTTTGCAACGTCTAGTAGCGTACCGTTGAACGGCGATAAGGCTTTTATCTGAGCGATAGTTGTCTTCGCATTGAGTGCAGGAGCGGGAGTGGGGCTAGAGAGCACACCCTCTTGTTTCTTCGGGGTATTGGTCATTGCGAAGTAGTAGGCAATCAGGCCGAACACGACAACAAAGACAAATACAATGAAGAAAATCAGGGGTTTTTTGCTACTTTTTGGCGGGACTATGTAAGGTTGAGCGGCCATCGACGGTGGGGTTGGCTCCGGCTCTGACTCCACGGCCTGGGTACCCATAGGCATGTCTTTGTTGGAGTTTGCGTCCATCTCGCTATCTGGCTGCGAATCGTTCGGGTTGTTTTCCATTGCGTCCTTTTTGTTCTTGTTATGGTTAAATTCATTGTATCGGTTGCCGCGAGGCTTGTCAAAACACCTGTAATCTGCTAGGATAACAGGTGAGTTTCATCGTATTTGACCCTTCGCCCTACAGTGAAAGTTACGTACGATCCGCAAGGGATTGCTGACCCGGGCGGTTACAATAAGAAGTAAACAACAGGAGTATTTTTTATACATGCCTACCATTAACCAACTAGTGCGCAAGCCGCGTAAAATCGCAGCTAAGAAGTCCAAGTCTCCGGCACTTGGTCGTATTCACAATGCGCTCAAGACTCGCTACTATGAGCAAAACTCTCCGCTTAAGCGTGGTGTTTGCGTCAAAGTAACAACAAAGACCCCGAAAAAGCCTAACTCGGCTCTGCGTAAGGTCGCGCGTGTGCGCCTGACCAACGGTCACGAGGTTTGGGCTTACATCGGCGGCGAAGGTCACAACCTCCAGGAGCACGCCGTTGTGCTCGTACGCGGCGGTCGCATACCGGATCTTCCGGGTGTGCGTTATCACATCGTTCGTGGTGCTCTAGACCTTCAGGGCGTGAGCAAGCGCAAGCAAGGCCGCAGCAAGTACGGTGCGAAGAAGGAGGACAAGTAATGGCTAGTCCTATCGAAGCTACCACCGGAACGTGCCTATACGGCGCATGTGACGCTTTTAATGAATTTGATGCAGGCAGGGGTTATACGATTGTCGAGGACGGTATCGAACTGGAATACCCATCAGAAGAAGGTGCCAAGGCTATGAACGAGTGCCTGGCAACCGCAGGTTGCTTTTTAGCTGCAAATGAAGAGGAGGATGTAGAATAATGCCTCGTAAAGTCACTAAGAAGCTCCAGCGCGAGCTTAAACCAGACCGCAAGTACCAGTCTGTACTCGTACAGCGCCTCATCAACAAGTCTATGCTCGATGGCAAGAAACTTGTCGCTGAGCGTGCTGTGTACAGCGCGCTTGAACAAGCCGCCAAAAAGCTTGACAGTGAAGAGCCATTGGAAGTGTTTGAGAAAGCTCTCAAGAACGTATCCCCGAACTTCGAGGTCAAATCTCGTCGTGTCGGTGGTGCGAACTACCAGATTCCTTTTGCTATCCAGGGTCATCGTCAACTGCACTTCGCATTTAGCTGGCTCGTCCAGTCTGCACGCGCACGCAGCGGCATGCCATACGAGAAACGCCTCGCCGCTGAGATCGTTGATGCGTATAACGAAGCCGGTGCTGCTTTCAAGAAGAAGGAAGACACGCATAAGATGGCAGAGGCGAACCGCGCCTTTGCACACTTCGCTCGTTAAACACCTTCCGTACGCAGCGTAGTAGGTTGATGCGCCTTTCCGCGAAACCGCTGACAACCGTAGCGAGTATCAAGATCTCCGTTCTTTAGCGGAGATCTTGTTTTATGTATAATGAAACTATGAGTGATGATGTATCGGCCTCTCGACAAATAGACGACATAATCAAAATACAAGGTGGTTGGAAGGGCGAGATACTTACGCAGCTACGTTCCGTGATTACGACAGCAGATCCTCGTGTCGTCGAAGCGGTGAAATGGAAAACGCCCTCTCGACCTGAGGGATTGCCGGTCTGGGAATACGATGGCATGTTGTGCTTCGCCGAAATATGGAAAGATAACGTCAAGCTATTGTTTGCCAAAGGGGCGTATCTGAAGGACTCGGCCAAACTCTTCAATGCACGTCTTGAGAGCACTGATATTCGTGCTATTGAATTTCATGACGGCGACATAGTAGACGACACAGCTCTTACGGCGCTTATACGTGAGGCGGTAGAGTTTAATCAGTCAAAGTCACGTTAATCTGACGGCAAGACTTCGGCGATAGCATTGAGCCAACGATGATGCTCTTTGCCCGCCTGGGCATCGTCCATCCCCATACCGACGAGCCAAGTGTCATCCAGGTCGAAACAGCAATAATCAGCGGCGATACCGTATTCACGCCGAGTATCTTTGCGCGCAAGGACGGCTAGCTTCACGTTGGTAGCGCCACGAGACTCCATGTGAGCGGTCACGAAGTGCGCCGTGATGCCTTTGTCGAGAACATCGTCGATAATAACAACCGTTCGCCCTGAAACGGACGTGTCGGGTGCGAGGTCGGTGACGATGTGTGGTTCGCCCGCCTGACGGCCAGTACCGTAGGTACTGACCATCATATAGTCCAGTTCGGGCTGAAAATCGGGTGCATGACGGGTGATTGCAAACATCAACATGCTCGCAAAAGGCGCCGCGCCGCGCAATAGGGCAACGAACAGTGGTTTCTCGTCGGAGAGATCTTTAACGATGGATTCGGCCATCGTGTCAATATGGTCACGAACTTCGTTTGCCGGGGCGAGAGTTTTGTATTTCATAGTAGTATTAATCCTGTAATCTAACGAAAAATTGTTATCTGCGCGACGGCTAAAATAACGGCGATCGCGACGATACCGTAAACTTGCAATACGGGAACGATGCCGGAGGGTGGTAGATGTCCTTCGCGAATACTCTTGTCCGCGGTGCGGTAGCGGTTGTAGCCAATAAGTGCGACGACGATACCGAGTACCAAGACGGCAATACCAAGGAAGGGGCTGTGTTGGTGTAATGCTGCCAGAGCGATGCCGCCAGCCTGGATAGCGAGGCTGGTACGGATCCATGCGAGGAGTGTTCGTTCATTTGACAATAGAAATCGAACGTCGGTATCCAACTCTTCGTTCTTGCTTATCTTTACCATAACCATAGTTTACCATGGAGTATATTTTCGAGACAGGAGGCTGCTATACTGGATACATGGCTACATTTTCATTTGATATTGTCTCGGAATACGACAAGGCCGAGATGAACAATGTTCACGCGCAAGTCGAGCGTGAGATTTCCAATCGTTACGACTTCAAGGGAACACCTGCCGGTGTAGAATGGCTGGGCGACAAAAAAGGTTTTATAGTCACCGGTAGCAACGAATGGCAAGTGGATGCCGTTATTGATATTATTCGTAAAAAACTCGCCGTGCGTGAAGTGAGCAGCAAAGTACTCGACCTATCGAAACCTGTCGCGGAAAGTAATATGAAGGCCACCAAGGAAGTTCCCTTCGTCGAAGGTCTCGACCAAGACAAGGCGAAGCGCATAACGAAACTACTCAAAGAGCGATTTCCCAAGGTAAAGACACAGATTCAGGGTGAATCCGTTCGTGTGACGAGTGGCAGTAAGGATGAGCTACAAGCTGTCATGGCGGCCGTACGAGCAGCTGACCTCGACTTCGTAACGAACTTCACGAATTATAGATAAAAATTAGTGAATATAAACCATAGTCCGACAGTGCCGATAATCCAGCCGCCGATAACGTCACTGGCATAGTGGGCGCCTAGATAAACGCGAGACAGTCCAATCATAAAGCAGCCGACAAGCGCCATAGTAACGGCGCCGACGAGTAACGCTGGCCAACGGTTGCCAATGATGAGCGCCGCCATTACGAAACTGACAAGTGACCCGGCGGCATGACCGCTGGGAAAGCTGAATGTCTTGATAAACATTTTTTTGGAATAATCCGTGATTGGGCGATGTCTACGTAAGAGCAGTTTTAGCAGGCCGCCGATCGCGATAGTGACAAACGCAATAACGCCGGCCGTCTCGTAGATCGGCTTATTGAGCGCGAACCCGTAACCAAACACCACAGCGGCTGCGCCAACGGTAAAGGGCGGCTCGCCGAGCCAGGTAAAGACGAGCATAATCGGGTGTACCCAGCGAGGAAACTTCGTCATCCAGCGGCCGATAGTTCTGTCGAACGCATGGATTATTCTTCTCATGAGCGGCGCTTTTTAGTCGGAGCAGACTTTTTCTTGCTACGGACAGTAGGTGCTTTCGTGAGCGGCAGTACACGTCCTACCAGTATAGCGGCCAAGATGAACGCGAAACCACACATTATAGAAGGAATAGCGGCGATCGTTGAAGGGTCAACCATATTGACGAATGTTGTTGGAACGATAAAGGCTCCGTAACCGATTACCGTCCAGCGTAACGCACTCGCAACCTTAGGGGTTTTGTCGGCCCACACGGCCGCGCAGCCAATCGTAACTAATAGCCAACCGTAGTAGTACACGCCATAGAGGAGCGCGCCAGCGCCATGAACATCAAAAATCGCATAGTTCGGGGCACACTCCCGCGCAATGACCGAGCCGCTTGCAGCCAGGAAGTACAGGACATATGCGAGAGCGGTCCCGTAAGCAAGGAAAATCAATGGCTTAGCGTCCTTTTTAGCGATCGTCGCGACAAGGTGCAGGCCAAGCGCAGGAAGGAGCGTTATAGCCACATAACCAGTCTTCGCCCATTCGATATGGCCAAGCCCCAGCCCGCCGCATATCATGTACTCAGCTAATTGGAAGGTGCCCAAACATACCAAAATAGCGAATACGAGGCGTGAAATAGCTGATGACTTATAGCGCCAAGCTACATAAATTGCTAAACCAAATTCGAGCACGAGGGTCGCCAGCATTACCGGAGGCGAAAAACACATCATTTTGTTTCCATATTTTTTATACATAACTGCCTTGCAGTATAACATAATCCATAAGCTTGTATTAAACAATGGAGAGTGATATAGATAGAATCCAATGAGTTCAGAGGCGGATTTTTTTAATTCAGGGGGAGAAGACCCTGCGTATGAGGAGTTGTTCAGTCAGGAGCAACTTGATCAAGAGTGGGCTGATTTTAATGCGCGCATAGCAGACGACGAGTCTCAACAGGAGGGTGACGGACTGGAGCGTGAGATGAAGGAGACTACTCTCGATTGGAAGCTGTATGACCAGCTGGACGAGAGAGATATGCCGCGATTGATCGACGAGGATGAGGCGGGAGAGGCCACGCGTCGCACCGCCTATATCGAGCGGTTCTACCAAAACGCCTTGGCTGACATCTCTTGGATGAGACAAGATTCCGAGGGGACGGATACGTTGCCGTATTTGGATAAAGCCCTGATGGGCGTCGTGGCATATGTACGCGAGAGTCGCGTCCAGCGAATCATCGTGTCACGAGCGGTCGGCTTGCTCCATGATGAGATGAACGGCAATTCCGACCAGGTAGCGGCTCAAAAGAAGGCCACTCAGGCGGAACTACGCGTTCACTATAAATTGTCGTTTGATGATCCGTGGATGCAGTTCTTTGACGAAGTCACTCCCGGTTGTGGCATCATTAGTCTCAGCCATCCGGCCGATAAGCCGTACATCGAAGCCGCGGAGGCTGGCTTGGAAAAGTTCGACGAAGACAACTACAAGGAGCTGCTGGTGCTTGAAACGATTATCGATCTGGCGACCCACGACAAGCAACCCGATTTTTGGGGCAATACGTCGAAAGTTGCCCGCGTGTTGGCCGCCATAGCCAAGCTTCGTACGATTGTAACTGCCGACAGTGGGGACGAGTATGGTGCCGAGGCGCGCCGCAACCAAGAACTGTGGCATTATGGCTACACGTCTGATCTAGACAAAGGTGTACTGCGCGAAATCATTGAGTACCTTGAATTGTCAGACGCGGTTGAGACCTAGCGGTTACACGAGATACTAGCTAAACAGAGGTTTATCTGCTATAATTTTGCTAAAGCGCTATTTTAGGCCGTTTTTTATGGCAAAAAATAGCTAAATAATACGTAACTACAGAGGAATCTACAACGCTATGGCACAAAAAACTGTCCCGCTGAAGGACTATCGTAATATAGGTATTATCGCGCATATTGATGCCGGCAAGACTACCACAACCGAAGGCATCTTGTATCGTACTGGTTTGAGTCACAAGATCGGAGCCGTCCACGAAGGTGAAACGACAACCGACTGGATGGAGCAGGAGCGCGAACGCGGTATCACGATTACCTCTGCTGCTGTCACGGCATTCTGGAAAGACCATAAGATCAACATCATCGACACCCCAGGTCACATCGACTTTACCGCTGAGGTGGAGCGTTCACTACGTGTGCTCGACGGCGCAGTTACCGTATTTGACGGTAAGATGGGCGTTGAAGCGCAGACGGAGACCGTATGGCGCCAGGCTAACAAGTACGGCGTGCCTCGTATCTGCTTTATTAACAAGATCAACCAGATTGGCGGTGATTTTTACAAATCTCTTGACACTATCCATAACCGTCTGAGCAAGCACGCGCTGCCTATTCACTTGCCGATTGGCTTCGAAAAGGAGATCAACGGCGTTGTCGATCTCATTGACATGAAGTCGTACACCTATGACGATTATTCTGATCACGAGCTCAAAGTTGGCGATGTCCCCGCGGATATGCTGGAAAAGGCCAAGAACGCCCGCAGTCTGCTCGTAGAGGCGGCTGTCGAGGCTGACGATGCGTTGTTCGAGAAGTATCTAGAGGAGGGAGAGGACGCTATTTCCGTCGAGGATCTTAAATCTTGCCTGCGTAAGCGCGTCCTGGCCGGTGACTTCTACCTCGTCACTGGTGGCGATGGTCGTGGTGTCATCGTTGAGAAGGTTCTTGACCTCGTTATCGACTACTTGCCAAGCCCGCTTGATGTCCCGGCAATTCAGGGTACTAACCCGAAAAGCGGCGACGTTATCGAGCGCCATCCTGACGACAGTGAGCCGTTAGCGGCACTGGCGTTCAAGATCGCAACCGACCCATTTGTTGGCCGACTTATCTTTGTCCGCGTCTATAGCGGTAAGCTCAGCGCCGGTTCGTATGTATTAAATACGACTACCGGTGAAAAGGAACGTGTCGGTCGCGTTGTCCGTATGCATGCCGACAAGCGCGAGGATATCGATGGTATTGGCGCCGGCGACATTGCGGCTGTCGTAGGTCTCAAGGGTACCTTTACCGGTCATACGCTCTCTGATGTTGCGCATCCTATCATGCTTGAAAGCATCACCTTCGCAGAACCACCTGTAAGCATTGCTGTCGAACCGAAAACCAAAGCCGACCAGGAAAAGATGGGTATCGCTTTGCAGCGTCTGACCGAAGAAGATCCAACTTTCCGTGTTCATACCGACGAAGAGACGGGACAGACAATCATGAGTGGCATGGGTGAGCTACACCTTGATATCTACATTGATCGCATGAAACGTGAATTTAATGTTGAGGCAAACATTGGTGAGCCACAAGTTGCCTTCCGCGAGACGATTCGCGGAACTGCCGAGGCACAAGGTAAGCACGCCAAGCAGACCGGTGGTCGTGGTCAATATGGTGACGTATGGATTCGTTTTGAGCCGACCGAGAGCGGCGAGGGCTTTGAGTGGGGCGACGAAATCAAGGGCGGTGTCGTGCCGCAGGAATACCGTGAGCCTGTCAGAAAGGGCGTTAAAGACACGCTTGACGGAGGCGTTATCGCCGGCTATCCGATGATTGGCGTCAAGGCGACGCTGTATGACGGAAGTTATCACGACGTTGACTCAAGTGAGCTTGCCTTCAATCTGGCTGGTGTTCTAGCGGTGAAAGAGGGTATTCCAAAGGCGAAACCCGTTCTTCTGGAGCCAGTCATGAAAGTCGAAGTCACGACACCTGAGGAGTTCATGGGTGACGTTATTGGTGACCTGAATAGTCGTCGTGGTCGTATCGAGGCTATGGAAGATCTACAGGGTGGCGCCAAGCTGGTTCGCGCCATGGTGCCTCTCGCCAGCATGTTCGGCTACACGAACGATGTTCGTTCGATGAGCCAGGGCCGTGCTGCTTCATCTATGGAGCTGGCAAGCTACGAGGAAGTTCCACCGAACGTCGCGCAAGAGATCATAGAGAAGAGAAAGAAATAGTATCTGATCGATCAACGAAACGCCGCTTTCATACACGAAGCGGCGTTTTGATTTGCTATACTTGTAACAGTAATATGCTTATGAGTAGGATACCAAGCTAATGCCGGGTGATATATTCGCGCAGTTGTCGGTGGTTATTGTCGTTTCAGCGGCGATTGCTTTTACGATGAGGCTCCTGAAACAGCCTTTGATTATCGGCTATATACTGACGGGTATTCTTATCGGTCCCGGCTTACTGAATCTGGTTAGCGACACTCGGGCATTTGACGCCTTCAGCCAGATAGGTATTGCCCTGCTACTCTTTATTATCGGTCTGGAGCTGAGCGTAACGGTCATACGCAAGCTTGGCAAGCCGGTGTTTCTCACGGCCGCGGCGCTGCTCTTTACCATCGGTACGATAGGCTTCCTGGTGGGGAGTGCATTCCATTTTACCCTTGTTGAATCTCTCATGATTGGCCTAGCGATGTTCTTTAGCAGTACGATTATCATCGCGAAGATCTTGAGTGACAAAAAGGAGATAACGCGTCTCAATGGACAGATTGCGATTGGCGTCATCCTGCTTGATGACATAGTAGCGACGTTTGCCTTGCTGTTCGTTGCCGCAGGGTCTAAAGGTTCGCTGGACGCCGTGGATATCGGTTTTCTGATTTTGAAGGGATTATTCGTTACCGGAATACTGGCACTTCTGTCACTCCATGTACTGCCGCGGGTCACTAAGTCCGTCGCCAAGTCGCAAGAGCTACTGTTTCTCTTTGCCTTGGCCTGGGGTTTTGGGGTCGCGACGATAGTCAACTACATCGGCTTTTCAATCGAGATCGGCGCGTTGTTCGCCGGTGTTGCCCTGGCGCATTTGCCGTATGCTAATCAAATAATCGCCAGACTCAAACCGCTTCGTGACTTTTTCGTGATCCTGTTCTTTATCAGTCTGGGTGAACATATGGAACTCGATAGTTTGACGACGGCTATTATACCCGCACTGGCGTTGTCACTTGTCGTGCTTATTATCAAGCCATTGGCGGTCATGCTGTCGTTGGGAATATTGGGGTACACGCGCCGCACGAGCTTCAAGACTGGCATCAACCTATCGCAAATCAGTGAATTTTCGATTATTCTGATTGTTTTAGCGGAGACGAACGGTCTCGTGAGCGGCCAGCTAGCGGCGGTCATCACATTGGTTGCGCTGATTACGATTACGGTATCGGCGTACTTTATGCAGTATGACAATGCTATCTACCGGCACTTGGAGCATCGCCTCGTGCTCTTTGAGCGTGCAAGCGCAGCAGATACTAATCATGGAGCAAAGAAAAGCTACCCACTTGTCCTCGTTGGCTACAATAACGGCGGCCACCAATACCTGAAAACATTTCGCTCGCTCAAGAAACGGTTCGTGGTGGTGGACTATGACCCGGAAGTAATCGAGGAGCTGGAGCGAGCGAACATCAATTACTTTTATGGAGACGCGACCGACCCCGAGCTTTTGACCGAGCTGAATATTGAGTCTATCAAGTTACTCGTCAATACGGTGGGCGACCACGAACTGAACGTTTCACTGACTAAATACGTCCGTCGCCGTAATGATCGGGCTGTTATTGTTTGCTATTCGTCTAACTACGGTGACGCGGCAGAGCTGTATAAGCTTGGTGCCAGTTACGTTATGTTACCGCACTTCATCGGATCGGAACGGTTGAGTTCGTTTATCGCGACACATGGCATCAATCACGAGGAGTTTGATCACTACCGCGAGAAGCATATGCTCAAGATCGGTCATGCAGCACTGCGACATCACTCATAAGCAGTTGCATTTTGCTAGAAAAGGGAGTATACAGGAATCGGAACAGCTTTCCTCTCGATAATCGTCCTCATGCGGTTCTAAAGGAGTTCGTCCATCGTGAACCACGAAATTATCAATACAGTAGAACGTGTAGTAAAAACAGGCACCCTCATCTTGGGTGCCTGTGCTGTTGCAGAGACACAAGCAACATTACATGACCGCAAAAAAGGACGGAGTGACAAGGCGGAGGTTATTAGTAATATTCGACCAGGAGATTATGCGACATTTACCGTGCCCGGCTACAATGCCGAAGGTCACATACTTGGCAAGAACCTCGATAGGCATTTCGAACATATGGGCACGACCCACTATGCGGTTCATCCGGAAAAGGGTTTTTCGCTGGACTCAATTCGTGAGGAGTGGCTGAAAGCGCGAAAATTAGACGGTCACAGGCCAGCACGTATCTATGCGCTATCAATGGGCGGCCTACTTGTCTCGAAGCTCTTTTCGGATTCGGGATTCCGTGATGAATTTGGTCCTGTGGACAGAGTGGTTCTCGATAGCGCATTATCCGGCAAGAACGACCTCAGTACCAGTGAGAAGTTAGCGATGGGTCTCGCGACGATTCTTCCTGTCACGTATTCAACGAACAATCTCTACCATTTGATATCGGCAGGGAGGCGTATGGGTAAGATCGATCATGCGCCGGAAGTGCTTAGGGAAGAGGTTCGAGAGCGGTTGGGGGCGGCGGCCATGATTCACTTTAGCGCAGGCCGAGATCAGATATTATTCATGCGGCACAATAATGTCGCCGATATTGATTTGCATGAGTTCGGTACTGAGATTCCCAACGGCATAACATATATCGCTTCCCCGAAAGACTTGACGGTTAACACCGACCACTCGGTACACGTGTATAGCCAGTCACTGGAGAGGGACGTGGAATATCGTATTGATACACTCAGGAAACTGACGTCTGCCCATGCTGGTGGCCCCGAGCGACCGCAGGGTGCTATCGACGCGCTGCTTAACCAACACCCGGAGAGATACCGTATTAATACCATTCGTTACCTGTCGCCAGGACTTGACTCCGGGCTGGATACCAACTCTGGTTTGCTCCCTTTGGCGCAGTGATCGAAACTCTTTACTTAACTGGTAAAAACCTGTACAATTATCTTCATACGCCGCAAAGTCTGTATTAGAATTGTGCCTTATCAAGGCTAATCAGGATTTGCGCGATAATTATAATAATAATCAGGAGAATCACCTAAATGGCAGATTTCGATCGAAGTAAGCCGCACGTCAACGTTGGTACCATGGGTCACGTTGACCACGGTAAAACAACACTAACGGCAGCTATTACCCACGTACTGGCGAAGAAACTGCCAAGCGACGTTAACAAGCCTCGTAACTACGAGGACATTGACAACGCCCCGGAAGAAAAAGCTCGTGGTATCACCATCGCTTCTTCTCACCAGGAATACGAGTCAGAAAAGCGCCACTACGCTCACGTTGACATGCCTGGTCACGCCGACTACGTCAAGAACATGATCACTGGTGCGGCACAGATTGACGGCGCAATTCTTGTGGTTGCAGCTAACGACGGTCCGTTGCCACAGACTCGTGAGCACGTACTGCTCGCTCACCAGGTGAACGTACCGAAGATCGTTGTCTTCCTCAACAAGATGGATCTTGCTGACGAAGAACTCGTCGAACTGGTTGAAATGGACGTTCGCGAACTGCTGACCAAGAACGGTTTTGATGGCGACAACGCTCCAATCATCAAGGGCTCTGCTACAAAAGCTCTTGAAGGCGATGCTGCATCTGAAGACGCGATTATGGAATTGGTCAAAGCTCTCGACGAGTACATCGAAGAACCTCAGCGCGATCTTGACAAGCCATTCCTAATGCCAATCGAAGACGTATTCTCGATCAAGGGTCGCGGTACTGTTGCTACCGGTCGTATCGAGCAGGGTGTTATCAAGCTGAACGACGAAGTTGAGATTGTCGGTATCCGCGACACGCAGAAGTCAGTTGTAACCGGTATTGAGGCCTTCAAGAAGAACCTCGACCAAGGTCAAGCTGGCGACAACGCCGGTCTGTTGCTTCGCGGTATCGAGCGCGAGCAAATCGAACGCGGTCAGGTTGTCGTAAAGCCTGGTACGCTAACTCCTCACACTGAGTTCGAGGCAGAGGTCTATATCCTCAAGAAGGAAGAGGGTGGTCGTCACACTCCATTCAGCAAGGGCTACAAGCCACAGTTCTACTTCCGTACAACTGATGTTACGGGTGAAGTTGAGCTTCCAGCTGACAAAGAAATGGTCATGCCTGGTGATACTGTTACCTTTAGCGTCAAGCTTCTGGCTCCGATCGCTATGGATGACGGTCTTCGATTCGCTATCCGCGAAGGTGGCCGCACCGTTGGTGCAGGTGTCGTGACAAAGATCACTAAATAGTCTGGCATACTCACCCAAAAAGAGCTGTAACACTACAGCTCTTTTTGATTTGCAAATGTAAAACCCCGCGCCAGTTTATATCGCGATGCAGCCTAGTTATGGGCTGCATGCATGGAACTTGACGCGGGGCTAGCCCACTGCACTACAGAGCTGGGCGAAACCGTCCAGGTTCACCTCAACCAGCAGATGAGAGACAAAGACAAGTCGATGACTCAGATGAGCGGGGGGTTAAACCATATAGAAATCAGAAAGCCTCTCAAGTCAGGCCGATATTTAATCTCGACTCGATGCGCTTTGGGATGAGTCTCACGGATCTCAACGAGGACTCGGCTCTGAGCTGCTGCATCGTGCACTGCATCCCAGAGGGGTATCTCGCGAGCTGGGAGCAGACCGCACACCTTCTCGATAGGGTGATCGTCCTGTTCAAGGGCAGACTGGACGCTCTCGCTGACTATCTTCATGATGCTATGCATGTGCACTTCCACCTCGGTAGTGCCCCAAGAAGTAGCCGCAGCACGATTTGACCGGTTTCCTTTTCGCGTACTTCCCATTACGCTCCTTATAACGTGTTGTTGGGACTAATATAATTATATAATGCTTTCATGGCATGCGAAACCCCCCGCACCGGTTCACATCGCACCGGTGTCTGATTACAGACAGCTTGCGTGCAATTGGTACGGGGTGGTAGTCTACCAGGTCGCGATATCGACATTGCTCAATGGGCGGTACGCGCTTGAATTAGCCGGATGAGGTCTCCGATGCTTTCTGCACGAACCAATTTGTCTCCAGAGAGGTTGACACCATAGGTGTCCTCCAGATCGGTGACCAAGTCAAAGCTGATCTAATGACGTGAGATAGAGGTCGTCGACCAAACGAGTCTCTGCTGTCAACTGATCGGCCGAAATGATCCAAAGATGACCAAGCTTCCGTCTGATCACTTCGAGGATGCTCTCGTCGGTGAGATTCTGGCAAACTTGTTGTGACATGTGCTTCTACTTTCCCTAGAGTAGTAACTAGACTACTATGCTATACCATGTTTTCGCAAAATGCGAAAACCCGCCAGACCACGGAGGCCCGGCGGGCTTCGACGTGGTTGGCGGGTTAGGTGAGCGCTGGCGAGAAATGTACCCTCATGAAATGAGTTTGGTGTACATTGCTCGGGCCAGAGGCGAACCAGTCAAGCGTGATAGCCGAAACCCTGTCCTCATGTGACTGGAGCCTCTTGACGAGAAACTCCTCGACATCATGGGATACCTTCTCCCTGTTATCCTCGCTGTTCATATAAGCACGATGACAATCCTTGCGCTTAAAGACGAACGCTCTCCAGGTCTCATAATCACGAAGATCACGAATTCGGCCGTTGTAGTCTGAACTAAATACAACAACCGCGAAAGGGACGGGTCCCTTCAGAAGCTGGCGCTCTACATCTTTTTGCAGACGACGGGAAAGATACGGTATGTGTGGCTCCAGCATGTCGATTCGCCGCTCGACTTCCGCTTGGACCGCCTGGTATCTCAATGCCTCCGCTCGATTCGCCGCTAGGCGCGCTTTGTCAGTGACATATCCCATGATTAGGTACTCCTTCGACGGGTGGTTGGGATTATTGCTACTATACTATATTTTATTGCAAAGCGAAAACCCGCCAGACCACGGAGGCCTGGCGGGCCTACGACATGGTCGGCGGGTAATGACTAGATGCATTCCTTGGCGTTTGCGACGGTTGCAATCGGAGAAGACTCTCGAAAACCACCAGTGTGCATATACACCATAGTTGTCCCGTCACACCTCTTTATGGTTGTTTCCTTTTCCCACACCCAGACCCAATCAACCTTGGGGTCGGTATTTCCCTTATGTACTGATTGGGCGGGCGTCGATGGAGCGGATTCGTCGGTTGCGCAACCGACAAGCAGTATGCAGCAGGTTAGCGTACAAATAACTGCGGCAATCTTTGTGAACACGGGTACTCCTAATCTTAGTAGGTCAATCCACGATAACATCTGTCTATAGCCTTGTCCATAGCGCCATAACATGCTATAAATAACTCTGTATTAATTAATCATACCGAGAACTTGTCTGTGAGTGAGCCAAGAGACACGAAACCAGTCAAGGTTACGGTATAGCCAGAGCCCCTGGGCTCTAGAAGGAGACATCCTATGTCTGCAGCCGCAGCATCAGAGAAAAAGGCAGAAGGTCTGCGTATTCGCATCCGCCTGAAAGCCTATGACCACAAGGTTATAGACCAATCTGCAAAACAAATCATCGACACGGCCATTCGTACCGGCGCTACGATTGCCGGCCCAGTGCCGCTCCCGACACGACGCAGTAGCTACACTGTCGTGAAGAGCCCGCACGTATACAAGACAGGTGGTGAAACATTCGAGATGCGCGTTCACAAACGCCTCATCGATATCACCAACGCCACACCGAAGACTATCGACAGTCTACAAAACCTCAGCTTGCCAGCTGGCGTAGACGCCGAAATCCGAATGTAGTCGAAAACACCGCAAGGCGCACTACTTCTTTAGCTATTCCAGTACTCCCTCGCCGTATCCTTTATACGACGCGGTTCATGCTCCGTGACCGCCCCATATTTGTATTCTTGCGGTGCTTTCTTGTCTTGCGAATCGCTTATGGTATGATAGAAAAAATGGCTCAAACACAAACACGAAAAGCACGACACCGAACCTATGCCCGCAATCGTCCGCGACGGCGGACAGTGCAGCACCTGGCAGAGGGCGATGGCGTTTATTTTCTGAAACTTGTCGTCGTAGTTATACTTGGTACGCTGTGGCTGAAATTCGCCGTTCCTATGAGCTGGAACGGTATACCCTTCGGAGCATTCCCACTAGGAGCATTAATCGCCCTTGTTGGTATCAAATTGTTCGAGAAAGATCCGTATGATCGAAAAATATGGTTCGCCGTGCTGCTGGTCGTGATGATTATCAGCTACTTCGTACCCGCAGGTATCGTTGTTTAGCAAAAGAAAAACCCGCTGAAACGGTCCGAATTTGTTGCATGGCAACAATTCGGACCGCTCCCGCGGGGTGACTTCCTGTACCTTCTCGCGTTCGAACATCCCCGGAGGGTGGCTAGCCTGTATGAGGCTATGCGGATGGTAACAGGTGTTGGCGCAGGCATAGTCCGCGCGAATCACACGACGCCTGCGTCGGACACGCGACACTCTCCGGACAGATGAAATCGTCTGGCTCCTCGTCGTGGCGTTCGACCTTGGCGAAGTAATTGGCGCCGCAGCCACCATCTTCGAAACACCATTCCGGCGTTTTACAATGCTCGCTGCATGGGCTAAACGGTTGAGTCATTTGTCGTACTCCTGGTTCGTGTCGAAAGGAACGTTCTGCTGCCTTGAGGCGGGCAGGTGCGGGACTATTCTAGCATATAAATACGCAACAGATAAAAGACCCTTGACCTACCTCTATCTTTGTGATACATTTGATTGGTAACTTATTACGTAATAACAACTCGCTTCCGCGTGAATGAGCAAGTCCTACCACGGATACTACTCGCCACCGGAGGTTTTAAATGGGAGCAAAGCGCTATGAAAGCACTTCTCGGTACCAAGATTGGTATGACCCAAATCATCGGCGATGACGGCGTTGCAACACCTGTGACGTTAGTCCAAGCCGGCCCCGTGACCGTGACTCAGGTCAAGTCCGTCGAAAGCGACGGCTACAACGCGGTTCAGGTGGCATTTGGTGAGGGTAAGAACCTGAGCAAGGCCGTAGCTGGACACACTAAACCAGCTCAAGTGACCCCGAAGCACATTCGGGAATTTCGCGTTGATACGCTTCCCGAAGACCTCAAGGTCGGTGACAAAATCGATGTCAGCCAGTTCACGCTTGGCGATATCGTCGACGCCACCGGTACCAGCAAGGGTAAGGGCTTCGCGGGAACCGTCAAACGGCACAACTTTAACACCAGCAAAAAGACACACGGTGGCAATGGTAACGTGCGCAAGCCTGGATCGATCGGATCAATGTATCCGCAAAAGATTTTCAAAGGCAAGCGTATGGCAGGCCGTATGGGTCATGATCGTGTGACGGTCAAGAACTTGGAAGTCGCATATGTTGACGCGACGAACAACCTGATTGGTCTCAAGGGCGCTGTTCCTGGTCCCAACAAGGGGCTAGTAGAAATTGGAGGTAAGGCATAATGGCTGATACTACCAAAAAACCTGCAACAACAGCTCCAAGAGCCGTAACGTTGCCAAAAGACGTATTCAACGTGGAAGTAGAGAACCACGAGCTATTGAAGCTGGCCTATGACACCTATCTGGCAAACAACCGTTTGAGCAGTGCCAAGACGCTGACTCGCGGTCTCGTAAGTGGTGGTGGCAAGAAGCCATGGCGCCAAAAGGGCACCGGCCGAGCCCGCTTCGGCTCTACTCGTAACCCGATCTGGCGCACCGGTGGTGTTGTCTTTGGTCCGACTGGCGAGGAGAACTACAGTAAGAAGCTCAGTAAGACAAGCAAGCGAGTGGCTGTTCGCCAGGCATTAACACTAGCGAACAAGGCCAAGAAGATCGTTGTCAAAGACGTCAAGACAACTGGCAAGACTGCCGAGATCGCTAAATTCCTCGAGACTAATAAGCTGGATCGCAAGGTTCTTCTCGTTGTGACTTCTGAGGAGAAGACGCCAGAACTAATCCGTGCGACCTCTAACCTGCAGAACGTCTTGCTATTGAGCGCGAAGTACATCAGTGTTTACCACGTGTTGAACGCCGATCATGTCGTATTATCAACCAAATCAGTCCCGGTCATAAAGAGCTGGCTGTTGTCGGAGGAGGCGTAATATGAGTACTTTGTTTGTTTACCCACGTGCGACTGAAAAGGCCTACGCTGAGAGTCAAAATGGCGTGTACGTTTTCAATGTACCGCTTGACGCCAATAAGAATGATATCGTTGCAAGCGTTGAGGCGCAGTACGGTGTCACGGTTGTCAGTGTTCGCACGGCTGTTCAAAGCGGCAAGGCTGTCCGATTCAATCGTGGCAAGCGCCGATACCCGGGCACGACCAACCGCAAAGACACTAAGAAGGCTTATGTTACCCTCGCCGAGGGCGACAGTATCAAGGTCTTCGCAGAATCTGAGCAGAAAGAGGAGAAGAAGTAATGGCAATTAAGCAATACAACCCAACTACTCCTGCTCGCCGAGGTATGACCTCACAGGACTTGAGCGATATTACGACTCGTAAACCGCTGAAAAGCCTGTTGAAGAGTAAGAAGCAAAACGCCGGTCGCAACAACACCGGTCGTATCACCGTTCGCCATCGCGGCGGCGGCGTCAAACGCCACCATCGTCTGGTCAACCACAACCTAGCTGCCGGCCTCAAGCTGACAGTCATGGAAATCGAGTACGACCCTAACCGCAGTGCGCGTATCGCACGAGTCAAAGATCAGCACGGGCTGTATCACTATGTCCTTGCTGATACCAGCATGGTAAAAGGCAAGACATTTGAGAGTGGAGAAAAAGCTCCTATCGAAGCCAGTAACCGTATGCCACTGAGCAAGATACCTGTCGGTTCTCAGATTTACGCGATCGAAATGACACCCGGCAAGGGCGCACAGATGGTTCGCAGCGCTGGTACGAAAGCACAGCTGATGGCCAAGGAGGGCGATTACGCTTCTGTCCGCCTACCATCTGGTGAAGTTCGTCGTTTCCGTCTGGAGGCTACCGCTGCAATCGGAGTCGTCGGTAACGTTCAACACCAGAATATCAAAATTGGTTCCGCCGGTCGCAGGCGCCGTAAGGGCATCCGTCCAACAGTACGTGGTGTCGTTATGAACGCCGCGGATCACCCGCATGGTGGTGGTGATGGTGGTCGTCATGGTGCCGGCAAGGCTCCGCGTACGCCATGGGGTCAGCTGACTCTTGGTTACCGCACCCGTCGCCGTAAAGACGTCGCCGGTCTGATAGTAAGAACACGCCATGAGGCGAAGAGGAAGAGGTAAGACATGAGTCGATCACTGAAAAAAGGTCCTTTCGTCGATGCCAAGCTGGCTAAAAAGGTAGCCGCTCTGAGCCTCGAGGACCGTACCGTTATCAAAACCTGGGCTCGCGCTAGCACGATCACGCCTGAGATGGTTGGCCGTACGATCGCCGTTCATAATGGTCGCGTACACGTGCCCGTCTTGATCAGCGAAAACATGGTTGGCCACAAGCTCGGCGAATTTAGCCCTACTCGCAAGTTCCGTAAGCACGGAGGGAAGACAAAGTAATGGCTGAACTATTTACTGTCCGTGCGGTTGCCAAAGGTGTTGATCAAACACCTCGCAAAGTCAGCCTAGTAGCCAGCCTGGTACGTAACCGTACCGTCGCTGACGCGCTCGTTATTTTGGAACACGTTCCAAAGCGCGCTGCTTTGCCAGTCAAAAAAGTTATCGAAAGTGTCAAAGCTAATGCGGTGAACAACCACGGTTTGGATGGCAAGAGCCTGACTATCACGACGCTCAGCGTCACGACTGGTCCACGCTTACGCCGCTACAAGCCAGCCAGCCGCGGCCGCGCACTGCCGTTTGAAAAGAAAACCAGCCACATTTTGGTCGAAGTGTCTGGCGTAGAAAAGCTTAAGAAGAAGCCGGTCGCCGCTAAAGCAGCCGACGACAAGAAAGAGGAGAAGAAGTAATGCCAAACCCTGAATCTATCGACATCAATAGCCCCATCGACCCGAAGACAGAAGCGGAGATTAGGGCTTCCCTCAGGTACCTTATGAGTGTGCTAGAAGGAGAGGGTGCGTAATGGGACAAAAAGTTAACCCAATCAGCTTCCGCCTGCAGGTCCACAAGAACTGGAGTTCTCGCTGGTTTGCTGGCAAAAGAGATTTCGCCAAGTGGCTGCATGAAGACATCAAGATTCGTGAACTGATCGAAAAGAAGTTCGCATCTCGTCCGACGATCAGCCGTATCGAAATCGAACGCTCTGCCAACCTTATCACCGTAACTATTCACACTGCCAAAGCTGGTGTTGTGATAGGTCGTGGCGGTGCGGGCGTTGCCGAGCTCAAGACACAGATCGAAAAGGTGGCCAGCCTGCCGGTTCGTATCAATATCGAAGAAGTCAAGCGGCCTGAGCTCGACGCTAAACTGGTTGCCGAGAATATCGCACGCCAGCTTGAGCGCCGCATCAACTTCCGCCGCGCGGTTAAGATGTCCGCGCAGAACACCATGAACGCTGGCGCCAAGGGTATCCGTATCCAAGTAGCTGGTCGTTTAAACAGCGCTGAGATGGCTCGTCGCGAAAAGGTTATCCTGGGCTCTGTACCGCTCCATACGCTGCGCGCCGATGTTGATTTTCACTCTGCTCGTGCCAATGCACCGGGTGTCGGCATCATCGGTGTCAAAGTCTGGATTTACAAGGGTGAAAGGAGTGACGCGTAATGCTTCTACCGAAGAAAACCAAGTACCGTAAAGTTCGCAAAGGCAAGAACGCTGGCGTTGCTACCCGCGGTCACTATGTCGCTTTTGGCGACTACGGACTTCAAGCTCAGAGCAACAACGATATTACATCGCGCCAAATCGAGTCTGCTCGTCAGGCGATGACCCGCTACATCAAACGTGGTGGCAAGATCTGGATTCGGATCTTCCCGCATACCCCGCGTACTCGCAAACCGCAGGATGTAAAGATGGGCAGCGGTAAGGGCAACCCCGAGTTCTTCGCCGCTAAAGTCAAGGCGGGAACTGTCCTGTTCGAGATGAAGGGTGTTCAAGAAGAAGTCGCTCGCGAAGCTATGCGTCTCGCTAGCCATAAACTTCCAGTAAAGACCAAGTTCATCAAGCGGGAGGAGGCGTAATATGGCTGAAAAGACCGTAAAAACAACCAAGACCGCAGTTGCAGCAAAGGAAGTCAAGTCTCTGGCTGACTTGCAAAAAGACCTCGCCGCCAAGCAAAACGATTTGCTGGAAGCGCGCAAAGGCCACCGCGCTGGCGAACTGGTCAATCCGCGTACGATTACGTTAACCCGCAAAGAAGTCGCTCGTCTCAAGACAGCGATTCGCGCCGAAGAATTGAAAGGAGAAAAGTAAGATGGCCAAAACACTTACCGGTATCGTTACCTCTGATGTTCGTGATAAGACCATCACCGTCACGGTGACCAGCCGTGAGACACATCCTTTGTACGGCAAGCAGTACACTGTGAGCCGCAAGTATACGGCTCACGACGAGAATAACGAAGCTAAAAAGGGCGACAAAGTCACCGTTCGAGAAGTTCGTCCGATCAGCAAGACAAAAAGCTTTACGCTTGATCATATCGATCAAAAATCGGTTGGCAGCGTTGAGCTGAAGGAAGATGTCGCGCCCGTAGAAAAGGTCGCGAAGTCTAAGAAGAAGGAAGAGGCCGAGGAGGGCGAAGCATGATCCAGCAGCAGTCTCGCCTCAAAGTAACTGACAACAGCGGTGCCCGCGAAATCCTATGTATTCGCGTACTGGGTGGTACTCGCCGCCGCTACGCTCGCGTTGGTGACGTTATCGTTTGCTCGGTAAAGGACGCCAACCCCACGGGTAACGTCAAGAAGAAAAGCGTTCAGAAAGCTGTAATCGTTCGTACACGCGATCAGATTCAACGCAAAGATGGCAGCACGATTGTATTCGATGACAACGCTGCCGTGATTATCAATGATGACAAGACCCCGAAGGCAACCCGCGTGTTCGGTCCCGTTCCTCGTGAACTGCGTGACATGGGCTACGCCAAGATCATCAGTCTTGCGCCGGAGGTACTCTAATATGGGTAATCGAATCCGCAAGAACGACATGGTTAAGCTGATCAGTGGTCCGAACAAAGGCGTGACCGGCAAAGTTGTCGCTGTCCTGCCTAAGAAGAACGCTGTTCTCGTGGAAGGTCTCGGTGTTATGCACCGCAAGACAAAACCGACGCAGTTGAATCCAACTGGCGGCCAGAAGGACATCCACGTCCCCACATCACTACACAAGGTTGCACTTGTCGTTGACGAAAAGACCGGCAAAACCAGCCGTGTAGGTTATACCAAGAACACCGACGGTGCCAAGGTTCGCCTTGCCCGTCAGGCTAAGAATAAGGAGATTCACCCTCCTAAACTTTCAAAGGGAGGTAAGTAGTAATGAGCGAAACTACCGATAAGAAAGTTCTGGCGGGTAAAAGTAATATGGCAAAGACTATATCTACCCCGGCTCCTCGCTTGAAAGCCTTGTACGCAGACAAATACGTCAAGGAACTGCAGGCCGAATTGAACCTGGCGAACGTACATCAGGTACCGAAGCTAGAGAAAATAACGGTCAGCGTGGGAACCGGCAAAAACAAAGACAGTAAAGCACATATTGAAGCCGTAAAAAACACGTTGACGAAGATAACCGGTCAAGTTCCTGTAGAGCGGCTGGCGAAGAAGTCGATTGCTACTTTTAAGATCCGCGCTGGAATGGGTGCACCCATCGGCGTCTCTGTGACGCTTCGCGGCGCCCGTATGTATGAGTTCCTCGACCGCTTGGTCAACGTTTCGTTGCCTCGTGTCCGTGACTTTCATGGTGTCGGATTAAAATTTGATCAGAGCGGTAATTACAATCTTGGTCTGAATGACCAGTCGATCTTTACCGAACTAACATTCGAAGAGACACAGGTGGTTCATGGCATGCAGATTACGTTCGTTATCAAAAACAATGGAAATCTGCACTCCGCTGGCCAGCGGAGCCGTGCGCTACTAGAGAAATTTGGTCTACCGTTTGAAAAAGAAGGAGGTCGACGCTAATGGCTAAGAAATCAATGATCGCACGTGACGAAAAGCGCAAGAAGATGATCGCGAAATACGCCGCCAAGCGCGCTGAGCTCAAAGAGCTGGGTGACCTGGAGGGCTTACAGAAGCTGCCGCGCAATTCCAGCCCAACTCGCTGGAAGAATCGTGACTCGCTCAGTGGCCGTCCACGCGGATACATGCGCCGATTCGGTCTATCCCGCATCAACTTCCGCGAAAAAGCAAGCAAGGGTGAAATCCCCGGTATAACAAAGAGTAGCTGGTAAAGGAAAGGAGAAACGATATGTCACTACAATCTACAGACCCAATCGCAGACCTTCTGACCCGTATCCGTAACGCGACGATGGTTGGTAAAACCGAAGTTCGTGTTCCGACCAGTAAGCTCAAGAGGGTTGTCGCAGAACAGCTAAAAGCCAACAACTACCTGGCGGACGTCAAGGAAGAGGCGGGCAAGCCTCGTGGCACATTGGTCATCACGATTAACAAGCCTGGCGAGAACAGCGTCATCAACGAACTGACTCGTCTGAGCAAGCCCGGTCGCCGTGTATACGTGAAGGCAGCTGATATCCCTAAGGTGAAATCTGGCCGTGGTCTTGTGCTCGTGAGCACATCCAAGGGTGTGATTACAGGTCAGGAGGCTGTTAAGCAGCGTCTTGGCGGAGAGCTGTTGCTGAAGGTTTACTAAGATGGCTGAGCAACAACGTGAACATACAGACTACGCATGGTATAGGACGCCTCGTTCCGGCGAACGCATCCCGGAGGATGATAGGATGAGTACCGAAGAGCTAAGCGAGCACATCTCAACATCGGATGAATTCAAACCACTTTTTACCGAGGCTACACTTGCATGGACGGCGGAAACGCTCGTCAAAATCGAGGATCAGGCTGAGAAATACGGTATCGAAGATCAAATTGCCGAGAAGTTAGAGCAAACCGCTGCAAAGTTACGAGAAAAGAAAGGCTAAGTCACGAGCCGAATCGGAAGGTTGAAGGTTTACTAAGATGTCAGAAACTAGTCTACGCGAATACCCGCTAGAAGCAACACCGCTTTCCCCGGAAGAGGCTGCAGCGTTTGAGGCAAGAAAGCAAGCCGGGGAAGCGGAAACCCCTGAACACATAACCCTCGAAGAGGTACAAGAGCCGGCGGAACACATTGCAACCATTGATGCTCTTGAAGAGGCTCTAGAAGCCCTGGACGAACAGGAAGATAATTAAGGAAGTAAAATCACGAGTCGAATCGGAAAGACGAAGGTTTACTAGAATGGATATACCACGCGATTATCGGGATCGGTCAGATCCAACCATAGATACGATAGATCTAGGGTTCGGCACGGGTGACACAGCTTCGCGCGCCCATTATTGGGTACGGCACACAGCCTCCTCCCTAATCGACTACGGATTTACGCCCGGGCAGATCACGGAAACGCTTCAGAACATGCTGTCTGAACAAGATTTGGACGAAAGGGTTCTTAAGCTGGCGTGTCAGGAAGCAAAAATGGCGCCCATACGGTATGCTCGGATGAACAGGCTGGCAACCCGTGTGGCAGAAATAGTGAACAAAGACGAGCAAATATAGCCACTTGATTGCTATTCTTCCCTAAAAATGCTACAATTACCAAGATAATAATTTGCGAGTGAAATCGGGTGATTTTGCGACGGCGCCACGAGGTGCTACAGCCACGAAATAAACACATTTCGCTCGCTCGTAACGAAAGGTAAGAGATGAGTCGAATCGGAAAACTACCAATCCAGATTCCATCAGGCGTGACAATCACGGTCGACTCAGATGTTATCACTGTCGTAGGGTCAAAAGGGACTCTCACAGTACCGCATCTGAGTGACGTGACAGTCAAAGTCGAGGACGGTGTCGCAACTGTCACCCGCAAGGATGACGAACGCGTTGCTAAGGCCCAGCACGGTTTGCAGCGCGCACTATTAAACAATGCGGTCGAGGGCGTTACCAAAGGCTTCGAAAAGAAGCTTGAGGTCAACGGCGTCGGTTTCCGTGTGTCTGCAAGTAATAACGAGCTCGATATGGCTCTCGGCTTCAGCCACCCGGTCAAATACAAGGCACCTGAGGGCGTCACGGTCACTAACGATAAGATGACGATTACCGTCAGCGGCATCGACAAACAGCAGGTCGGTCAAGTTGCGGCGGAGATTCGCTCGCTGAAGAAGCCTGAACCATATAAGGGTAAGGGTATTAAATACGCCGATGAGCAGATTCTGCGCAAGGCGGGGAAGACAGGTAAGTAATCATGAGTAATCTTGCAAAGAAACTACTGAACAAAAGCCTGCGTAAGAATCGCGTTCGCGCGAAAGTTAGCGGTACCGCTGAGCGTCCGCGCTTGACAGTTACTATCAGTAACAAGCACGTGAGTGCTCAGCTGGTTGATGATGTTGCTGCAAATACGCTTGCAGCGAGCACGACCGTTGGTCGTAAACAGGTCGGTAGCTTGAAAGAACAGGCTGCATTCGTCGGTGCCGATATCGCGAAAAAAGCCAAGAAGGCAAAGATTGAAAAAGCAGTGTTCGACCGCAATGGCCGCCAGTATGCTGGCCGCCTGAGCGCACTCGCGGACGCTGCACGTAACGAAGGATTGGAGATTTAGTATGGCAGAGCAAACTGCACAGACTACCCCACGGTCAGGCGGCCAGCAACGCGGTGGCCAACGTGGCGGCCGACGCGATGACCGTCGGAACATGGCTCCGCAAGAGCCAAAAGAATTTGAAGAAATTGTCATCAATATCGACCGTGTCGCACGCGTCGTCAAGGGTGGTCGTCGCTTCCGTTTCAAGGCTCTCGTGGTTGTCGGCAACAACAAGGGCAAGGTTGGTGTAGGTGTTAGCAAGGGGCAGGACGTCCAGACCGCTGTCGCTAAGGCAACTGACGTTGCTAAGAAGCATCTGATTACAGTCCCTATCGCTAATGAGACGATTCCGCATGATGTCGAAATCAAGGTTTCTGGCGCACAGGTACTCATCAAGCCGGCTGCTCCGGGTACCGGTATTATCGCCGGCGGCGTGGTTCGCCAGATTATCGGCGTGACCGGTATACGTAATATGCTCTCTAAGAGCCTTGGCAGTACCAACAAGGTTAACATCGCTTACGCGACTATCGAAGCCCTTCAAAGCCTCGTGCCTCGTGATCAGTGGTTGAACGCATCCGCAAAAACTTCAAAGAGTGCTTCGGCGGACGCAAAAAAGCCTGCCAAAACTTCCAAAGAAGTTAAGGCGGACAAGGAGACTAAGTAATGACCAAGTACAACGAACTCCAGGTTTCTGCGAACAAGTCAAAGAAACGTGTCGGTCGCGGTATTGCTGCCGGTGGCGGTAAGACTGCGGGTCGCGGTACGAAGGGTCAAGGCTCTCGTACCGGCAAGAAACTCGGTGCTAACTTTATGGGCGGTCAGACATCAATGGTTCAGACCGTACCGAAGCATCGTGGGTTTAAGAGCTTGCGCACGCCAGCACAGGTCGTCTATCTTGATCGTCTGAACGACTTCAAGGGCAAGACCGTTGATAATATGCTGTTGTTTGAAAGCGGCTATATCGCGACGCCGTTTCATACGGTCAAAGTCATCGCTCGCGGTGAGCTGACGGGCAAGGTGAATCTGCGCGTTCAAGCAGCTAGCAAATCAGTCCAAGAGGCTATCACTAAGGCTGGCGGTACGTTTGAAAAGGTACCTACGCCTATCAAGAAGTCAGCCAAAGAATCCGCCAAGCTAGATGGCGAAGCAAAAACGGACAAATAGAACGAAAAATATAAAACAGCGCTCCGTCTGGGGCGTTGTTTTATATCGGTCTATCAAAAGTGCTCACGATGCGCCCCCCGGACAGAAATTGATGATTTGTCGTTAAACTCCGTTCTGCGAAGATCGGGGTTTAACTGTTCGTAGAGAATATAGTACAATGGGTAGAAACCGAGAGGCTACAAACACTATCTACCAACTACTAATGACCATCGACTAATTTTATGAACTGGAAAACAATCTTTAAATCGCTTAAAAACCGTGATATGCAGAAACGACTTGGTATCGTTCTATTGCTCGTCGTCATATATCGATTCCTTGCGCACATCCCCGTGCCTTTGGCTGAGCCGACGAAGCTCAAACAAGTGATTGACAGCGTAGTGAACGCTAGTGATTTCGGTGGGTTCTTAAACCTTCTGTCTGGTGGTGCGCTCGCTAGCTTCTCTATCGTGCTAGTAGGACTAAGCCCGTTTATTACTGCGAGTATTATCACGCAGCTCTTGACCAAGGCTATACCGAAGCTTGAAGAGCTACATAAGGACGGTGAATCCGGACGACGCAAGATAAACCAGTGGACACGTCTGCTGACCGTGCCGTTGGCGGTTGTTCAGTCAATAGCATTTATTTATATTTTGCGGCAGACAGTTCTCGCCGGCAATACAACCGTACTTAACAGCGCGAGTCCGGTAGAGTGGATTGTTGCCGTCTTGTCGATGAGTGTGGGCGCAATACTACTTATGTGGCTTGGTGAATTGATGACAGAACAGGGGATAGGTAACGGTATCTCGCTGCTGATTTTCGCTGGTATTATTAGTCAATTGCCGAACACTCTCGCGTCACTCGGCGCATCGCTTTTCAATACGTCAAACGGTTCTCTGAGCGTCTTTGGCTGGTTCCATCTCCCGGTCGACCCTGTAACGTTCTGGGTGACGGTCGCGATTACCCTTGCGTCGCTAATGGTGCTGTATTTGCTTGTCAAAATCAACGAGGCGCAGCGTGTCGTTACGATTAACTATGCCAAGCGTGTTCAGGGTAACAGTAGCTATGGCGGGGTGAAGAGTATATTGCCGATCAAGATGATTGCAGCTGGCGTGATTCCTGTTATTTTCGCGGTTGCGTTCCTCAGTTTGCCAGCATTCGTCGGTCAAGTGCTAAAGGCGACAAACAACGCGCAGTACCTCGATATTGCGAATAATCTCATCGTGTGGTTTCAGGCGCCGCAACCGGGTGCGTTTACTGGGAGCACCTGGAACGCGCTCATATATCCGGCCAGTTACTTCCTACTGGTGATTATCTTTACGTACTTCTATACAGGTATCGTATTTAACAGCAACGAGATTGCCGAGAATCTGCAAAAACAAGGTGGCTTTGTCGAGGGTGTTCGCCCGGGTCTGCAGACAGAGAAATACCTAGCCCGTACCGTAAACCGGCTCGTTTTGTTCGGCTCGTTCGTACTAGGTGTCATTGCAGTGCTGCCTTTTATCGCCGAGTACATCTTTGCCCAATTCGGCGTAACAGGCATCCAAAACCTTGCTATTGGTGGTACCGGTATCTTGATCGTCGTTTCTGTTGCGCTGGAAAGCTTGCGCCAGATCAACTCGCGCGCTCTAATGGTCACCTACGATGATTATAAATAGCGCCTGCTATTTATAATCCTACGTGCGCGGCTTGTCCCGGTACGATTACAAGTAAATATACGCATCATTTTGAATACAAGACTGCTAAAAAGAACAAAGCCCCGTGTCTCAACGGAGCGATGCTCTACGTGGACACGGGACAGATGAGCTCTTAGCTATTCAAGGCTCCACTCTTGTTTCCTGATTGTACGAGGCACATGAGACCCCCGTATGCTACAAAACACCCAACCACGATCAGCCATCCCCACCAGGGCATGCCATCATCGCTGGATGGATCGTTCTGCCGGACAGGCGCAGGTGTTGTTGCCGGATCCTGACAGCGATCGGTCTTGATCGGTTCACACGGCGAAGCGTGACCATTCTCGGGAGCGAACTGGACAACGCCCGTACTAACCGTTGGTGTGGATGTGGCGCCAACAGGGGGGCTAAAGCCAATTGTGGCCGCGACAGGCATCGCTAGAACTGCGATCACCATCCTCTGGAACTTCATGGTTCTCCAATCAGTGGTCTGGAAATTACAAAACGGACGAATGTCCGATTGACGGTAACTGTAACATAATCTGTACTCATAATCAAGATGCAGAGACACACCTGTAGCACGCTTATCGTTTATGCTAATTTGTGGTACAATAGTGCAAAATGGCGGGGTTATATATAGAGCATAGGCGAGAACTGCATCTTGGACGGTGGCTGTTTATACTGGTATTTATCGTCCTTATTGTAATGACGGGATGGTTTGGGTACCGTTGGTTTACGACCGGCGAAAAACCGCCGATAGTGCCCTTGCCCGCGTCTGCTATGGCAGACCCTTCCGTGGACGAAAAACCCGTGACTCATGAGCAGGTTGAAAGTTATACCGTACCCAAGTTTCATCCGCGCTATATCAGCATCCCCGCGCTTGGCATTGCAAAAGCGCGCGTTCAGAGTGTTGGTCTGACGGAGGATAATGTTCTGGACACCCCGCGCAACATTAGCGATACGGCGTGGTACAAGAAAAGTGCATTTCCGGGTCAAGGATATGGCTCGGTTCTGATCGACGGTCACAGCGGGGGTATTAGTCGCGATGGTGTATTCGTACATCTGGATCAGCTAAAGACTGGCGACAAAATCATCATTGAGCGCGGAGACGGAAAAAGGTTCACTTACAGCGTTGTTGAGAATAAGACAGAATCATTACAGGACGCTAATACCACTGGAATGAAACGCTTGATGACACCATACGACTCCGATAGGGAGGGGCTGGGACTGATTACCTGTGCGGGTAACTGGGTGCCGCGCGACCACGTGTTTGACAAACGAATCCTCATACGCGCCGTAGCGCAATAACAAACAACACATAAAACGACTTGAAAATCTGAAATGATCAGCAGTATAATAGTTAGGTACCTAATTATTGGAGAATATCTTGTCGAACCAAACCCACAATGAACTAGTGCAGCTAATTAGGCGCCTTGCGATATTGCTGTACCAGAATCTGGACGTGCGTCTAAAGCCCTACGACTTGGCGCGGACACAGTATGTTGTCTTGCACCATTTGTCTGCCAACCCCGGTATATCGACAGGTGAGTTGGCTGAGAAGATGCAGGTTGAACCAGCGACTCTCAGTGGAATTGCCGACACGCTGCAAGCGAAAGGTTTGGTTGACCGGGTGAGTCATACTGCCGACAAGCGCCGCAAGGACATCAGACTAACAGAGAAGGGGGAGCGATTGTTCGCAACCATACCTCCACCAGGTCCGGCTATGGAGAAGGTGCTGCTTGACGGTATAGATCCAACAGCAGCCGCAACGATGAAAGCGGTGGGAAAACAAATGCTTGAGAATCTCGAAAAGGAACTGGAGGGTTAGGGGAATATGCTACAAAAGATGAAGAACAAATCACACAAGTGGAAACAGGGGCCAAACTATAAATGGGTTGCACTGAGCAACACGACTCTCGGTGTGCTGATGGCCGCTGCGACAGGGTCTATCGTTATCATCAGTCTACCTGCAATTTTTCGCGGTATCGGACTCGATCCGCTACAGCCGGATAATATTAACTATCTCCTGTGGACGCTGATGGGGTACCTCGTCTGTATAGCAGTGCTTGTTGTCACGTTTGGCAAGCTGGGCGATATGTTTGGACGCACCAAGATGTACAACCTCGGCTTTGCTATATTTACGCTGGCGTCGATCGCTCTCGGGCTGACCCCCGGCCAGGGTGAAGAAGCGGCACTTTTTCTTATTCTTATGCGTGTTGTCCAGGGTATCGGCGGTGCGCTTCTTATGGCGAATTCAACTGCTATACTGACGGATGCTTTTCCCGCGACGCAGCGCGGGCTTGCACTAGGTATAAACAGCGTCGCGGCAATTGGCGGGTCGTTCCTTGGCCTTATACTTGGTGGTCTTTTGGCGGATATTAGCTGGCGACTCGTGTTCTGGATATGCGTCCCCGTAGGTATTATCGGTACGATATGGGCATATCTTATGCTTCACGAGACAGCGGTGAAAAAGCGGGTCAAGATAGACTGGATCGGCAATGTGAGCTTTGCGATTGGGCTCATCTTAGTTCTTGTGGGAATCAACTACGGTATTCAACCGTATGGAGACGAGCTGATGGGCTGGCTCAGTCCCCGGGTACTGTCATTCCTCGGTATCGGCATACTACTTCTCGCTACGTTTTTCATCGTTGAACTTCGCAGCGACCACCCCATGTTCAACGTACGACTTTTCAAGATCCGGGCATTTTCTATGGGAAATCTCGCAAGCTTGCTGTCTGCTATCGGAAGGGGCGGTTTGCAGTTTATGCTCATCATCTGGTTACAGGGTATTTGGTTGCCTCTTCACGGTTATTCATTTGAGAGTACGCCGCTCTGGGCGGGTATATTTATGCTTCCACTCTCAGCCGGCTTCTTATTATCGGGTCCGATCTCGGGCTATCTCAGTGACAAATTCGGTGCCAAACTCTTCGCGACGGGAGGTATGGTACTTGGAGCATTGAGCTTTCTGCTGCTCATGCTATTGCCGGCAGATTTTCCCTACTGGCTGTTCGCTTTCATCATCTTTCTCAATGGCGTTGGTTCTGGACTATTCGCCAGCCCGAACAGCGCGGCAATAATGAACTCCGTACCAGCTAGCGAGAGGGGTCAAGCGAGCGGAGTGCGCGCAACCACCATGAATGCAGGAATGGTATTGAGTATCGGTATATTCTTTAGTCTGATGATCGTTGGGCTCAGTAACTCGTTGCCTTCGACTATGTCCAAGGGGCTTGAGGGGCAGGGTGTGCCACAAACTGTGGCTGTACAGGTTGCAAACGCGCCTCCTGTGGCAAGTCTTTTCTCGGCATTTCTCGGCTACAACCCCATGGGCGAGCTATTGCCACCCGCTACTCTTCACGCTCTGCCGCAGCACAACCAGGATATCATCACGGGTAAGCACTTCTTCCCCGACCTTATATCCAAGCCATTTATGTATGGCCTTAGTATCGCCTTTACCTTTTCACTGATCCTCTATCTATTGGCCGCGCTGGCTTCTTGGTTCCGCGGCGGTCGCTATGTACATGAGGAACATGGGCGCGATGCGATGACGGAGCGCGATGAAGCTGACGCGTTAGAGGAAGAGGCCGGAGCCTATCGTGTTGTCACCGAAGGCGGTAATTAGCATAGGTCGGCTAATCAAGTGTCGCACCGGCGCACGGTTCGATACTTACGAGGCGACACCGAAGACGATATAATTTGACTAGCTTGCCAAAGTTGAGAAAGAAAGTAGTTGTGACTGGAGTTATTCTTGCTACTTAGGCGTAATCGCTTGTGGTTTGACCAGTACGCTCTATCTGTCATACTTTTTCTATCGGACACTAGTCCGCGCCCTTACACGACAGAAGGAATGATATGGGTCAACAAGCGACATGCCCCGTGGCGTTCTTGACGGATGTCACCATAGCTATCGAGAGGCACCTTGCTGCCTGCGGAGAGCCACGGAAGTGGATCTCGTTTAGCAGTCTAGTGGAGATGGTGAACCGTGTCTGGAGCGGCACGAGCGTTGCGTTCACGGAAGCGGATGTCCGCAAGGCCATTAGGGAGCTTGTGGCCATCGACGCGCTTATTCTCAGCGGTCACGATACCAGCGGCATTTACGTCAAGGGTCAGCCCAAGCGACCACAAGAGGAAGCATGCATCCGAGTATTTTTCGGTACGATGGGCGCCTACAGTAACCCGACGCCACCGAAGGTCCTCAGTCGCGTTCTCCATTCGCTGCCTGCATCCGGTCACTACGTCAACATGGATGTGTTGGCCGCCAAGGTCGGCTTGCCGGTCAACACGATCGCCAAGGTGCTTCGAGAGCTACGGCTTATCGGCGCGTTCAGCTTCGTGTGGCGAGGCGATAACGCAGTCATGATGACGCGGCGGCGTAATCATGTGAGCTGGGTCGCTTACGAGGAAGTATTTGGCGTCGATCCCTACCAGCTGTGACGAAGGTCAAAGCCCCGTCCGAAAGTAGAGTCTTACTCCTTTCGGACGGGGCTCTCTTTTATGTTCATGCTTTGAACCGTCTGTGATACATGTCATAATTTTCTCATCTGGGTAAACCAGCGTACAGAAAGAAGGCTGTTACTATGCCAACGACTAAGCCTAAATTGTCGATTGCCGAAGCGTCAGCCAGGTTACTGGCGCGAGAGTATCCGTCTCTTGACGAGGTGATTCTATGTCGAATCGAGTTTGCTGTAGGCAAGCATTTGGCTCAACACAGAGCCGATATCGAATCAAGCGACGAAACGGTTAAGACCGCCCTTATCGGTGGTCGGTATGCCGAGTGCGGCGATGTTTTGAGCGCAGCTGAGGTTCATAGCCTCGGTTGCCAGATAAGCCCTGGATATCATCCGTCCGGAGATGACATCGACATTGTCATGAAGAAGCTGTCCGAACTCCTTGAGGGGTCGGATCTTCGTGAAGAACTCACCAGCCTTGGGCTGGCTTTCGTCGGGTATCAGAAGTCTCGCCATGATAAGGACGGAGACTGGGCGCTCGGCATAAGTAGACAACGGTAACTCACGTCAAGTACGAACGACGCACCTTACGAAGGAGTAATCTAATGCGATTCATGAACCCCGAAGGAGAAATCTGGTCGGCACTGGCAATCGTTGCCAAGTCCGGGATTCCGGTTGTCATGGAGAGTTTTGTCCGCGACATGGTCGATCAGTGGAGACACGCAACCGACGAAACTGTCAGCATGAGCGTGTGGGCGGATCAGCGTACTGTCGATGATCTTCTCGGCGAAAAGGGTCAGTACTACAACGAGGCGATGGGTGTGCTGTATAAACTCTCTGTCGAAGCCATTGGGCGTACGGTCGAGATGGGAGCCGGGAACAGGATCCAGGAAGCGTTTATCAATACGTTGACCCGGTTCCATGTCGATCAGGACAGGCAAGACCCCCTGCTGATTTATCAAGCATCGACTGGAGAATTCATGTTGGAGCGGTACTCGTCCAACCTCAAGAGGATTCGCAGCCTCCAGAGGGGCTAACTAACACAGTTGCCCGCCCGGACAGACCCCGTCCATGAGTAGAGCCTCGCTCCTCGTGGACGGGGCCTACTTTATTTGAGGGCAGGCTTGACGGCAACGAGCGTTTTGCCTACAATAGAACTACATTTCGCTGCATAGCGAAGAGGGTCGCGGTAAAGACGCGAAAGTATTTGCTAGAAACCCTTTACTCTCCTCGATTTTTTGTGTATAATGAACCGTTGTTAACTATGGCGAGTCAAAAGGAAGTTATTAAACTGGTAGGTAAGGTCGTGGAAGCACTGCCTAATACTCAGTTTAAAGTCGAACTGGAGAATGGCCATACCGTTCTGTGCCACATATCGGGCAAGATGCGCAAGCA
>CAZQVE010000008.1:0-33781 GCA_964596695.1 uncultured Candidatus Saccharibacteria bacterium
GGACGCCTACCTTTTTTGAATCAAGATGTGTTGCAAAGGTGGTGAGTTACTACGCGTATGTTGAAATACCATAGAAATTATGCTATAATAACTCTAGTTTCACCGAAATGAACGACATGAAAAGATGATTGACGTACCGGTGAGATGGATCTTTTGCAAGTGGAAGCAACGATTGGAAGGTGACCTGATCAGATGACTGATCAAAATCGTACGCCGATAGCAGCCGCTATCGGTATTATCGGCGCGCAAATCGACGTGCTCGAGGAAGACCCTCGTAGCATGACCGAGGCGGAGTTCAAGAGTCTGCTTGGTGAAGCGTCGCGTCTCTTTGTCTTGGAGCGCCTGTTGGCACTTCGGTTCGAAGTGGAGCATGCCGCTCCGTCTCCCGACGAGCCAAGTCGTCCGTTCGGCGACGACATATTCAAGGGGTTCGGCGGGTTCCGGTAGCCCGAGATCCCTGACGTGTTCCCCGCCGAATTCGTCTAGATCTACCATCATGAGAGCCGCCCCGGCGCGTTGAGTATTCACGCGCGCCGGGGTGGAGCTCTCGCAGTTGCTTCCACTTGACTACACTCACCCGCAAGGGTGTATTTTTATGCCAGCTTGCTCATTGTCGGGTTTCCTATTATGCTTAAAGTATGAACGAAATCAAACAAGCCCTTGCTCAGCATGGATTTTCAGGCGATGTCGACGACTCGCCAGCCACGCTGGAAACATACTCGCACGACGCTAGTATGTTCGAAATCAGACCAAAACTTGTCATTGCGCCGAAAACTACCGCTGACGTTGCGGCCGCAGTAAAGATCGTCGCTGAACGTAAGGCTCACGACGCACACTTGTCGTTGACCGCACGCAGCGCTGGTACAGACATGTCAGGTGCCGCCATAAACGATTCGATAATCATTGACTTTAACCGCCATCTCAATAAATTTATCGATCTAAAGAAAGATAAGGCTACTGTACAGCCAGGTATGCTCTTCCGTGATTTTGATAAGAAAACCGGTAATCAACTACTGCCCTCATACCCCGCTAGCCGTGACTTAGCCAGCGTCGGCGGTATGGTAAATAATAACTCCGGCGGTGAAAAGTCGCTGGAATTCGGAAAGACTGAGAAATATGTTCCTCATATGAAGTTTGTCTTCGCCGACGGCGTGGAGCGCGAAGTCAAGCCACTGAACAAAAAGCAACTTGACGCTAAGATGGCGCAAAAAGATTTTGAGGGCAAGGTATACCGTGATTTATTCCATCTGATCGACAAAAATTACGATGCAATCAAGGCGGCCAAGCCAAATGTCAGCAAAAATTCTACCGGTTACCGATTATGGGATGTGTGGGATCGCGAAACGGGAGTCTTCGATTTGTCGCAGGCGATTATAGGCGCTCAAGGAACGCTTGGTTTCGTGACGGAAGCGACGTTTCAGCTGGTGCCGCGCAAGAAACATTCAGGTCTACTGGTGCTATTTATGCGCGACATTGACGCCCTTGGCGAGCTTATCCCGAAGGTGCTTAAGTATAATCCCGCAACATTCGAGAGTTTCGATGACAAGACACTATGGCTAAGCATCCGGTTTATGCCGAGCTTCCTTAAGATGCTTGGACCGAAAAAGTTCATCCATCTGCTTTTCAGCCTGATTCCTGACGGCTTGCAGATGCTCCGCGGTATCCCGAAACTAATCTTGATGGTGGAGTTCAACGGAGATACTGAGCAAGAAGTACGCGACAAGGTCAGTGCACTACACAAAGACCTCGGCCACCTTAGGGGACGATATGAGATTAATGGTTTCGAGGAAGATCCTACCGAGAGTAAGAGTGAAAAGTTTTGGATTATGCGTCGGCAGAGTTTTAATTTGCTTCGTAGCAAGGTACACGACAAGCATACGGCGCCGTTTATCGATGATTTGATCGTTCGCCCTGAGTATATGCCGGAGTTCCTGCCAAAGATTCGCAAGATTATCAAGAAGTATAAACTCTTCGCGACGATTGCTGGTCACATGGGCGACGGTAACTTCCATATTATTCCTCTAATGAAGCTTGAGGACAAACGTGACCGCAAGAAAATCATGCCCGCCATGAAAGAGGTTAACGAATTGGTTCTTAAGTATCATGGCTCGCTTTCGGGCGAGCACAACGACGGACTCGTGCGCGGTCCATGGCTGGAGCAGATGTATGGCAAGGAAATAGTACACCTCTTTCGTGAGACGAAGAACATCTTTGATCCGCAGCATATCTTTAATCCGCACAAGAAAGCCAACGCTACTTGGAATTATAGCTATTCACATATTCGCGATCACTTCTAGTTTTCGTCGATACGTGGCAGGAGCCGCCACTGTTCGATGCCTCCAACAGGTATGGCGAGGCTGTTGATCTGTAGCAATGAGCCGGGTGTTATATACATCTCGGGGTCGATAAAGTAAGGGTCAGTTACTTGAAGAGCTATCGAAAGGTCGTCGTCGAACGTATCAAATATAAACTTTTGATACACCCCCGACACGAGCATGTTACCGCTCATGCTGAGTGACTGGCATGTCGTGTTGTCGAGTGCGCAGAGGCGTAATGTGCTTATGGCAAGTCTGTTTTCGAGCATTGATAGCGGCACGAGGTTGTCGAGCGTTTCGACTGCATAGTCACCCATCGTGTCGGCGTATTCAGGAGCTTTATTTAGGTCAAGTTGTAGCATTTGCGCGACGTACAAAGGGTCGTCTCTACCCTTTCGTGCAATAGGAATAGCATTATATTTGTTTACCTCAGAGGTCAATTCGTCGTGACCTTGTAAGAATGAGTCGAAGTCCGCTTCAAATGACATGAGTGCTCCTTTTAATAGTGTTTATTATATCCTTTTTGTTGTTTTATGCAACACGGTTATGAAGAAATAAGTCGTGTTTCACGAGGAAAAACGATACACATAGGGAGATCCTTACCGTGCTTGTATGCGAGCAGATTAAACGCGTTGGCACCGAGCTGCGAGGCGCATTCACTACAAAATGAACGTTCATCATAAGCATACTCGAACTTCGGCGCCCAAAGCGACTTCACTCTTTCCGTAAACTTTGTCGATTTAATTTTTTGAACATACCGTTCGTGGTATGCGTGCATTTTACAACCTTTATCCGCACAGTGAGCGTCATTATCCCATGTTTCACCAAATGATTTTAGATTTAACATATGGGCGGTCTCGTGTTCGGTCGTTTCCTCGATTTCGGTCGGAAGACACCCGTACGTACTGATGATTGCAGAGCGAAAGCCAAGTGGTGTAAGTCTGTCTGGGGTAACCAGCGCCCTACCTGTAGTCGTGTAGCTTGCGTTCTTTGACATGATTTGCCGGTTGGTAACGGTAATCGTCAAGTCTGCCATGCTACGCTGCCATGAGGTAGTCGTGTTATCTATCTGTTTGTCTGGGTCGGCTATAGCAATCTGGCGGTCGGTACCAAGCAGCTGGAGATCCCCGATGATCTGCTCCAGACCGTTCAGCCCGACGAGAACATGACCAATGTCTACATCAGGTGTTGCTTCGTCGCGGAGAACCTCGACTGATAGTTTTTTGGTATTTTTCATCGGTATATGCTCGTCGCTAGACACGCTCCCCTATGGCGTAATCACTAATGGCCGTTACCGGTATAGTAATGTAGTTTTCAAGCGGAACGACTTTCCCCTCGTCTTTTCTTTCGGGGTCGATAAATGCCGGGCTATGAAGCCTTAACGAGAGTATCTGTCGTTTCTCTCTTGTTGTTGGATCGATATAATAATGATTCTCGAAGGGTGACATTTTACCACCGGCACGAACACTGCGTCCGCTTTGTAGTATCGCGAGAATCTCCATGAAGTCAGCGGCTTCGTTTGAGCCTGCGATGTCAAAGTGATCTTCAATACTTATCTGTACGGGACGGTTCATGTAGTCATATGCGAAGCGAAGGCTCATCTGATTAATTCCTCGGCGAAGAAATGATTCTTGAGCCTCGGGTGACTTGCCTTCGACATACTTCTGCAAGGCGCGTGCGCAGAGAATCGGGTCGGCGGCCTCCTCAACGATTTGCTCGAGATTATCCTCGGGAAGACGGGACATATCAATATCGCTGAGAGATTCGTCCAGCATTTTGAGATTAATATACTCCACAATAATACTCCATGTTTGAGGAGTATTATATCATATTAGTCGAGCTTCTGAACGAAGACGAGCGCATCGCGGTAAAAGTTCGAATAGCCGACACGCAGGTAAAACTTTACGTTATCGCCAGACTTCAGTGTGTCGACATCGATACTTCTGCAGTTAGCGTCGACCGCCGTCAGAGTGCCTTGGTATGATACGGGGCTCATGATAGCGCCATTATCCGACCACGCTGAGGTAATCTGTTTTTGTGCTGGGTTGTGCGAAAGGAAAATATACGTGCTTACGTATTGTAGTACCCTTGGCTTCTGAAATGCAGCCAGTCTTGAACAGTCCGTTACCGTATCGTTGTCGTATGTCGTCGAATGGCGCGGCCAGGGGCTTGTTGATTGGACGGAAGGAGTTGTCTTTGGTTCGGATGTTTGCGTTACCGTATCAACGTTGCGAGAAGTATCGTATGAGTTATGTGCCGACAGCGTAGCCATAAGTGCGAATATAATGAGTGCGCCTACGAACAGAGCAATGCATGCGACGATGATATCCCATGCCGGTTCTTTTGTTGATGGTTTTATCTCCGGGTGCTTGGATATATAGATGCGATGAAATACAACCGTCAACACTGAGGATGTCGCGAGAAAAATGACAGTCGCTGCCATAGACCGATAATAAAACTCTGGCAGACTGTATGGGTAGTGCGTGAATATTGTCGGGAGGAGTAGCAAGTAGAACACAGCCGTGAAGCCGACAGAGACAAGGCTCAGGATACGAGTTGCTTTGTCGAGTAGATTCTCGCCGATGTTCAAGAGTAAATACGTCCATAAAAGCGCACAGAAACTGTAGATATATAGGAGGTACATGTCCGCAATCGAGCGCCCAGTAAAGACTCCTCCCCATATCCCCAAAGTAGACGTTATGAAGCTGGCGACAATAATAATCATTAGGCCGTTGATGAGAAGCTCTCTGGTTTTGCTTCGTTGCCTTGCATTGACTGACACCAGGAATAGTATGAGGAGGGTATGCGACGCCATGGAGAGGGTCGTTTCGAGTGCACGCGACATGACAGAAGTAAATTCGCCCGCAAGTACCGCGAAGACTGAGATAAGTGCAGAAATCACGAGTCCGCCCACAAGTGTATAGAGGAAATACTTATTGAGTTTGCTAGGAGTCGTGGGCGCTTGCGCCGGTGACTTTTGAGGTTCTTGGAGTGTCTTAGGTTCTTGTGGTTGTACCGACTGTTTCACATCCTGCGTTTCAGCGGGCGTCGAGGAGACGATCTCATCGAATTCTTTTGACATTTCGGAGGTTTCTTCGTCCTCGCTGCTTGTGTCATCCTTGGTTTCGTCGCGCTGTTTGTTCTTATTGATAGGTATATGTTGCGTACTATCGCCGTGCTCGTGGTCCGTATCCATACCGCCCCCTTATTGTTTAAGGTTATTATAACAGTAGCGTGCTAAAAAAGGACACCCTATTTGGTACTTTTTCGTCTATATCTCTTTGAATGTTGGCGGGAAGATACTATACCCCGTCGCTATCTTGCCAAGCTTTGTGTCGATGATGGCCGAACGGTTATCTCCTCCAGACTACGGACGGCAATGAGTACGGGTTTCATCGTGTCTGACGACGTACTCGCGTCATTTGAGACTCGAAAAATCTCTAATGAAAGGCTGTTGTTATTCAAAAATACTCCTCGTTTGAGGAGTATTTTATAGTTTTCTACTTAGGGTGACAGCGATTAGTCAGTGACCTCGACGCCCATGCTACGTGCGGTGCCGGCGATGGTTTTAACAGCGCCGTCGAGGTCGACAGCATTCAGCTGATCCATTTTAGCCTTAGCAATTTCCTCGAGCTGCGCACGAGTAATCTTTCCGACCTTTTCAACGTGTGGCTTGCCACTACCCTTCTTGATACCGATAGCGGCGCGAATCGCGTCATCGACTGGCTGACCGAGGCTCTTCCAGTCAAACGTGCGGTCTTCGTAAACTTTGATGTGAACGATGACGTCCTTGCCCATGTCGCCTTTGGTGGCGTCGTTGAATGGGTTGATGAAGTCCATCATGTTCAGACCCCATTGACCGAGGGTTGAACCAACCGGAGGACCTGCGGTCGCCCGGCCTGCTGGAATGCGTAGTTTTAGATTACCAATAACTTGTTTTGCCATAATAGCTTTTTATCTCGTGCCTTCTACCGCGTTGACGTTTCCGATACTTCTTCGCAGTATGTTATACAGCTCAGTCCGTTTCTCGACGTCGCCTTGTATAAAGCGCGACCTAAAAACCTTTCTTGATTGATTACTAAATATAATTTTGAAGCAAATATTTAGTGCGTAACTTAGTAAATATAACAGAGATAAAGAATAATTTCAATAGATCCGGAGAGTTGCCAGGCTCCTAGCCTATGAGTGCTGGCAATAAATACGATTTGATGTGTTATACGGCCGCGGCATCGCGGGCTCGTTGAGCCCGACGCCTGCGCTGTTTCAACACACCTTTCAGTATGCAGTAGGCGACCAGCGGGAGTTCCAGTACGAAAATTCCCGCTTTGACGTAGCCGCCAATCACTTCACGCTTGGTGTAGCCTTTGGCCTTGGGTAGTGTTTCGAAAAACTCACGGTTCTGCTCGCGTAGAGCTAAGCCCCTGAGGTGGATGTCGCCTTTCGTCATGAGTGTCCCCTCCCGGCTACCTGTATGTACCGTCGGGTTGCTTGGTCAGGTGGTCTCGTTCTTCGCCGACAATGCACGCGGCGATGACGGTTGCGACTCCAACGGCGATTGTCACCCAATCTCGTACCCGTAGTTTGTCCATGTTAACCTTCTCTCCGGCTAGGAGCGTTGTTACTATAACATAAAAAAGAAAGACCGGCTATGCCGGGCCTTCTTTTGCATTTGCTATCGCTATACTTTTTTGACTTGAAGCGCGTCCAGTTCGACGGGCGTGTCGCGACCAAACATGCTGACCATGACCTTGATCTTGCCCTTTTGCGTGTCAATCTCGCTGATCGCGCCGTCAAAACCTTTGAACGGACCGTCAGTAATACTGACAACTTCACCTTCGGAGTAATCGATATGGTGCTTCGGATCCTCCACACCCATGCGCTTTTTGATCTTACCGATTTCGGCGTCAGATACGGGAGTCGGTTCGGTACCGCTACCTACAAAGCCGGTAACACCGGGCGTATTACGGACGATATACCATGTTTCATCGGTCAACTTCATCTCGACAAGCACGTAACCCTGAAAAATCTTGGTTTCGACAACTTTGCGCTTACCATTCTTGATCTGGATTTGCTTCTCCTTTGGCACCATGACGTCAAAGATTTTATCGGCCATGTCGACAGCCTCGATACGCTGACGAATACTGTCAGCCACCTTCTCCTCGTAACCACTATAAGTATGGATTGCATACCATTGGCGGGTACTGTCGTAGCGGTTTGAACTCATTAATTATGTCTCCTTATTTTCCTAAAATTAGATCAAATAGATATTTAAACCCGGCGTCCAAGAGCAGGACAAAAAGTACGAAGAACGCGCTATAGGCAATCACGGCACCGGTGAGGCTCCAGGTGGCGCGGCGATTAGGCCAGCGAACCTGGCGTAATTCTACCCATGCGCCAATAAAGTAGCCACTGATACCCTTTATGACTCGCGAGAGGATATTGCCTCGTTTTACCTTGGTTTTGGTGGCTTTTGGAGCTTTCGGCTCTTTTGTCGCTTTTGCAACCTTTGTCTTGACGGCTTTTACTTTGGTTGTGACAGCTGCTTCGGTTGTCTCGCTGTTCTTGGCGCTTGCCGCCGGTGCACTGGCTCGGATTCGGACAACATTTGCGTCATCTTCGCGTTTCGCCGATGTCTTTTTGGTCTTTTTGGCCTTGTTTGCCACGTCGTCCTCCGCTCACTTAAAGCAAATAAAAATAGTGCCTATTAAAATAGTCTGCTTAGGCAGACTGTCAACTAAGACTATAGTCGACAGGGGCGAATATGTCAAGAAATCTGTGCTGCGACCCGCTGTCTCAATATGTCGTAACGGTCATTCGTTGGTTGATGTGACAATACGTATTCTCTAGTGGACGCGTAGCCCTTCGTCTTGGGTGCGCCGTCAGTGAACGTCGTACCTTCGGGGAATTGCGAACGGGTGAGGTCAACTTCTTCGTCATCGATAAGGTTGTAGTAATGCGAATCGGGCGTTCCATCGGGCAATGTTGCAGTGGTATTGAGGATGTTGCCCCCCAGATAATCCTGCACGACACACGCCGTCACGGCGCATTGCCCAAGGGCTTTGTTGGCAGGTGACCATTCTTCCGAAGCAGACGTTTGCTTATCCCAGGACTCTTCCAGTATTTTGGCGAGCTGCTCCTTGCTGATATTGCTTTGTTTCTCCACTTTCTTGATTCCCAGCGCGTAGCTACTTGCTGTTTTTAGCGCGTAAGCCGTGCTAATGCCGACCCAGCGGTCGATGACGGGAACGCGTACGGACTTGATACCGGCGTAATTCATCTGTACCGCGCATCTGAGGCAGGTGTGATCAGCCTCATCCTTTATGTATGGTTCGCCGTTAGCCTTGACTCCGGCCACGTATAGGTCGCAGTCACGAAGATTGATGTCGCTGTCCCTGGCTTCCTGCAGCGCCCATTCCTCGGCGTGCCCGCAAGCGCCGATCATCGACTCAGTTCTTGAGGTTATTTGTAGACGGATACAGGTAGGATCGCAGAGTGACGAGAGCTCCGGGATGTGTTTATTAGCACTACTGGCGACGACGAGACCATCGAGCACCACGAGTGCACCGAAGCCCATCTTTTGGCATGGTGATGCTGTAGCTAGTTCCAGGCATCTCCGGTAGTATGGATCGCTCAATAGCGGGTTTTGTTGCTTCTCCATGTTTCCCCTTCTTTGTATACAAAAGTGTACCATGTAGCGGTACATCAAGGTAAAGCTTATGGTATCATGGAGGTAATGACAACGCTTATACTTATGGCGATAGTCGGGGTGGTGGATTTAGTAGTGCTATCGCGACTGGTGTATGCCTTTAAGCTGCTCAGATTCCCCACTGATTTGAAGCCAGAGGTTAAGGACCTACCGACTATAAGCGTCTGCGTAGCGGCACGCAATGAAACGCATGCTATGACACAGTGTCTTGAGCGGGTCGTGGCGAGTGATTATCCGAAACTAGAGGTTATCGTACTGGACGATGGTTCACGCGACGACACATCTGTACTAATCAAGTCATTTGCTCATGCTGGCGTACGGTTTGTCGAGGGCAAGCAGTTGCCCGAAGGCTGGCTTGGCAAGAATTACGCGCAGTCGATACTGGCACACGAGGCTAGCGGCAAATATGTGTTCTTCATGGATGTCGATACGCTAATAGAGCGCTTCACGATTGCACGGCTGGTGAGCTACCTCCTAAAACACGACGCAAAGATGCTATCAGTGTTACCGATCAGAGATGACGCATGGCAAACGAGTACTCTCATGACCACGATGCGGCACTTCTGGACGATGGTGCGATTTACGCCGAACCACCCAAGAGGAGTAAGCAGTGCCTGGATGGTAGAACGGCAGTTCATATTGGATGAATTTGCAAACGATAAGACGCTGCCAATGTCGATGTTGCTCGAGACAGCTATCGCTCGTAAACTCTCGGGCGCACGCAAGTATCGTCTTGTGTTGAGTAGCGCATGGTTGGGGCTCCGTTACGAAAAGAAATACTCGTCACAGATAGAGACGAGCATTCGTCTTCTCTACCCGCAGTGCGATGCGTACATTCTGCAAGTATTGTGGCTCATGGTGTTGCTCGGTGTAACTCTCACGCCGTACATAGTCGTATGGTGGCAGCCGTGGGCAGTAACACCGATCGTCATGCAGTTCGGTATAGCGTATTTTTACCTCAGCAAAATATGGCTTCATTATCGAGTTGCGGGAGCACTGCTCATACCGCTTACTATCGTACAAGAGATATGGCTACTCGTTCTCAGTACCTACCACTATAAGCGCGGTACTGTCACCTGGAAGGGTCGCCCAATATCCATCAAGCCGCAACGAAGCACCTCTGTTAAATCGTAGGGCTATGGCTCTTGAGTAGTTTTCGGTGGAGCTTATAGCTTGGATCCGCGTTTTCGACGAGCCGCCAGAACTTCGGCGAGTGGTTCATTTGCTTAGTGTGGCACAGTTCATGGATGATGACGTAGTCAATCAGCTCGTGCGGGAGCTTCATCAGCGCGATATTGAGGCTTATCGTTCCACTGGTGCTACAGCTTCCCCAGCGGCTACTAGCATGTGAGAAGCGAGACTTCTCGTAGCTATATCCATGCCGTTCCGCTAGGTATTTCAAGCGGCGGGGCAGATAACTCTTGGCCTCGGAGCGTAACGCAGTAATAATGGCGTCACGAACCATTCGTTCGGTGGCCGGATGCTCCAGGCTGTCGCCAGGACCCAACGCGACGACAATCGATTGTCCGCTATGGCGGACGCTGGTGCGAATAGACTTGCCGACGATAAGCTTGTGACTCTTGCCTATTGTCATGCCGTCCTGAAGCTTATACGTCGGAGCCTGCTGTTCGAGCATTTTACGTAGCTGTGATCGCGACGTTTTGACGAGCCTGCGAAGTACGAGTAACGGCGCATACGGTGGTAGTGACGCGCGTAACGTGCCGTCCGGAGCAACGCTGATACGTACGGATCGTGCACGAACACTGCGGCGAACAGTTATTTCGCCGAATTCGTCGTCAAAAATCGTTGGCATAAACACCTACCGGGTTATTCGCCCGCGAGTCGGCAGCGGTCGGGGTGGAGGAAGCTTGATCTTGGTTTTTTCAACGGTAGGACGTTCGGCCGCCAATCTTTTCAGAACCGCGCGCGCTTGAGATGCATACGTGTGCTTACCACTTATAACGAGTACGGATTCGGCCGAAGACGGGTTCTGGAACTCATCGACTTTCGCGTCAAATTCCTCAAGCGTCATGGTTGCCGTCTTGGCGTGTACGGAACGCTGTTCGGCGGTTGCAGGCGCGGTCTGAACCCAAACGAATAGCGGCTTATAGCCGTGTTTTTGGGCGAGGGACACTAGCTCTCGTCGATCGGCAAGCTTGTCGCCGCGACCATCAATCACAATAGTCTGTCGAGTGAGAAGCAGCTGACTAAGGGCGTAGTTTGCTATTTGGGCAGCCAGCTTGTCGTCTCCGGCCATTTGTCTGAGCTCCGCATAGTCGATGCAAGGTGCGTTGAATGTCTGCGCGAACTTACTACTAAATTCACTTTTACCTGCTCCGGGTATACCGATCGTGACGATGAGGTGGGGTTGGCTAAGCTGAAGTGATTTCATGTTGTTGCTAGTATACCAAAAATATGTAGCAGGGGTCTACGCAAAATTGGCAATAAACGTAAACAGTTTGTATACTGGTGGCATGACCGACGAAACCAATGTAGTGACGAAACCGCTCGCCGCGGGTATCGGCTTGGTCTGTTTGCTGATCGCTGTGATGATCGCGACTCAGCTATTCGTGGGCGTCGTGGCGTTTGATGACTACATGCCGGTCGTTCCGTTTACCTTCGTTTCTAATCTGGTTATTTTGCCGGTATTACTTTTTTTGGCAACGAAATTCAAACAAGCAAAACTCCCGGCACTCGTATGGTTACACGTGTCGATGGCGGTGATGATTCTCTTTTTCTCCCAGACGTATAGCCCGTTTACGACGGCATGGTCGATCCTTGTACTGGTGGCCTCCACCTACTATTCATGGCGGGGTTTTATTGCCAGTATCGCTACGCTCGTCGTTATCGGTGCGCTCTATATCGCTCTTTTTCCGACGCGTATCGTCGATGAATACTCCTCGTTGATAAATTATGGGTTTTTGAGTGTTCTTGTTATTGCGCTGACGGTATTTCTTTCGTTTCTTTTCGTACGCGTTATTATGCGCAGCAACAAAAAGAACCGTGACCTAGCCAATGCTCAGCGTTCTGAGCAGATGCAAGTTACTCGTCTGAACACGCTATTGAACAGTATTAGCGACGCCGTCATGACGCTCAATCGTTATGGTCGCGTCACTTCACAAAATGCCGCAGCGCAAGTGTTTTTTGATACGAACCAGTCATTGATAGGCCGGGATATCGACAAGATACTTCAGCTAGTCGATGGCGACAACAAGGCGGTCAGCGTTCGCGGCATGATAGCGGAAATCAAGTCTTCAAGCGTGCGTGACGATTTGTCGGTCGCAGCAGAAAACGACACGCGTCACTTGAGTATACAAATTTCGCGTATCCGTAGCACATTTGACGATAGTGAGGAATACGGTGTCGTGCTGATTATTCGTGACATCACCAAACAAAAGACTCTGGAAGAGGAAAAGGACGAATTTATCAGCGTTACCAGCCATGAATTACGTACGCCCGTTGCTATTGCAGAGGGTAGCTTGAGCAACCTATTGCTGTTACAAGAACGTGGAACGTCGGGCGACAAGCTGAGGGACGCAGCCGATGCCGCACATTCTCAAGTGGTATATCTGGCAAAGATGATTAACGACCTCTCTACTCTGTCGCGTGCTGAGCGTGGCGTTGGTGACATTTCTGAGGTGATTGATCTTAACGAGCTGTTACACAACCTCTATACAAAATACACGCACGAGGCGGAACAGAAATCATTGCACCTGAACCTGGATGCCGAAGCAAACTTGCCGTCAGTTGAAACAAGCCGTCTGTATCTGGAAGAAATTCTCCAGAATTTCGTGACAAATTCGATCAAGTATACAAAAGAGGGCTCTGTAACACTGGGTGCCAAGCTAAAGTCTGACGGTTACGTCGAGTTTTTCGTCTCGGATACGGGTATTGGCATAAGTAAGTCCGACTTAGCGCATGTGTTTGAGCGTTTTTACCGCAGTGAGGATTACCGTACGCGTGAGTCGAGCGGAACCGGGCTGGGCTTGTACGTCGTCAAAAAACTAGCCGATAAACTGGACACGAAGGTTGATGTAGAGAGTCGTCTGAACAGCGGGTCAAGGTTTAGTTTCGTCCTGCCGCTAAAGACACGTAAGTTATCCGCTCCTCAGGGTGCGGTAGCCGAGCAGATCGCCGATCCCACGGAGGAGCCTAAGTCGGAAGCCGCCCCCGCCGCTCAATAGAAAAAGCTCGCCTCTCCCGCCACCGTATGGTAGCGGGAGGGACGAGCCATAGGGTTGGGATGGCTAGGCGGCCTCGGGTCGCAGTGGAACGACGTTCCCGATTTTGCGAATCGCTTGAGCCTGAACTTCTGCGTCGGAACGTGCAAAGTGATTTACCATCAACTTCGTCCATGTAACACCGTGCTCCAAAAGTCCGGCACGAGCTTCACTTTCGCACGGAACATAGATAAGATCCGAGCGAGAGCAGTCTTCGACTGGCGTCCTCTCCAAATAGCTCTGGATTGCGCTACTGATTGCACCACGTGCAAACTCACCGAGGTCGTCAAGCTTCCACGTGCTTGCTGAGAAGACATACCCGGGCGTCACGCGGGACTTGATAGTTGCAGATAGCTGCCACTTCTCTCGCTCGCCATCTCTTGTCAGGCGCTCGATACCATCGAGGTTGATGGAATCGTTACGTTCCTCGACATTCACCACCTCGATACGATATGCGCCGAGGGGACGAAATAGAAAACCGGTGTATTCTTTCGCCCCGTCTGAATCTGGACCGGGATCCGAGTCGCGTACGACCTTGCGCCACCGTGTAACGACCCCTCGCTCGTACTCACGAACGATACGAAAGGACTTAAAGAAAGCTGCAACACCGCCGGCACCCCCAAGGATGCCTGCGATCCAGCCAAGGTTCTGACTTATGAAGCTAAGCATCCTGTTCACCTCCTAAGGTGCTACGCTTGACGGAATTTCCGTCCTCGTTGTCGGTAGTCTACCAGAAAAAAGAAGGCATATCAAACGACCTTTTTGCGGGTAAAATTCTACGGTTTTTTGTAACAACCACAGTCATCTAGGTATAAATAACTGTGGTTGTTGCACGTGAGTTTGACGCTCTCGGGTGTGTAAAGAGCCCGGGGATACCGGGCTCTTGCGGCCTGCGTCCTATGGCGAGGCCGCGTCAGACTCGTAATGGATGTGTGTAGTAGATAGCGTTGTCTTCGAACATCTGTTCCGCTCCATGGTCCATCTTCGGGCCAAAGATCTGCATGAGCTCCCAGATTTGGAATTCGCTCCACCCCTCTCCTGCGTCGTGCATCTTGATGACGACTTCACGGTCAGCGGATGTCCATGATGACGGAACCGGAATGTTCTCGATCCAGTCGCGCAGAACTGTCTGTCCGTATGACGTGAGTTTCAACCACACCGGATCGTTGATGTTGCCGTAGCCTTTCACCTCAACTCCTTGATGTCTGAGTTCACAACACTTTCGTGGTGCTAATGCCATTATGACATAATTTTTACAAAAACAATCTCATGGCAAAAGAACCACCGACTATTGTCCCAATGTCAGATTGGCCTGTTGGATGTCAACGGGGATAAATTCTATGGCAGAGCACTGTCTACGCTTTTAGACTCGAGTTGATATTGCAGGACGTGCGAAGAGCCCGGAGTGGTTACCGGGCTCTTGCGACCTGTGCTACAGAGTGGTTCCTTTCGGAGGTATGAAGAAGTCGAGCGACTGGATGGAGATACCGCCCGGTTGCCAGTCCTCCACGTGGAAGACGACTGCTTCGACGACCATCGGATGGTAGCCGGGATGTGTCACCCATTTCGGGCACTCTCCGGCGGGCCTTCCCCAGCCTTTGCTGTGCCACTGTTGCAGCTCCTCAATGAGCTCGCGGAGCGATGCTTCTGGCCTGAGATCAGATGAACTCTTTAGGCGGATGGCTCGGGGCTCTTCGTTCTTGATGTGAAAGTGCACCCACAGCTCAAGTTTGCCCCACGACCAGCTGAATCCCCTCATATCGAAATTGAGAGAATCCCACGGCAGGGCACGAACACGCAGCACCCTGTCCTCCACCCACTTGCGCTTTGCGCTGAGGGTGTCGAACCCGAAGGGCGGACCGATGTGCCGGTCGACGATATGTCCTAGCTCGTAGTTGTTCGCAGCGAACGACTTAAAGCTTGACCACTTCATTGTTAATCTCCATTCGTCGTAATAGACGGGTCACATCCAGGGTGATACCTGAACTATAAAATTATAGCATAAAAATAATAAAATGCAATATCAGGACAGAGGAACCGCAGTCGGCGGTTCTAATGTCAGATTGGTCTGTTAAAAATTAATAAAGATAAATTCTATGGCAGGGGCATGAATCCGACGCAAGATGGTATAGCTATGCTAGCTCTACCATCAACTAACTACTGTCAAATCATAGATTATGACAGTAGTCGAACTCCAATCTGGCGTCTGCTGGAGCAGCCGCGATTGAAGTTCGATCTTCATAGCAACAAACAAGAAAATACGACCACAAATGTGATCGTATTTTCTTGGCAGGGGCATGAAGAATCGAACTTCAATCTACGGTTTTGGAGACCGTTATACTAGCCGTTGTACTATGCCCCTTTACACTGCATAATTGTACCATACGGTACCGAGGGTAAAACAGCGGAATTATCGTTGTAAAAACGTTAGCGCCTTGTTATACTTGGAGTGAATTACAAAAATGAAACAAAGGAATACTGGGATCGGCTTCTGCCGATCATAGGGACACAGACGATGAGGGTACTTATGCTTGGCTGGGAACTTCCCCCGCATAACAGCGGTGGCTTAGGTGTTGCTTGCTATCATATGTCCAAAGCGCTGGCGATACAGGGCGCCACGATTGACTTTGTTCTCCCATACACCGCCGAGCACCCTGGCGTCGAATTTATGACCATACATAACGCGACGGATCTTGCACCCGAGCAGGGTGTTCACCTGGGCAGCTACGATAGCGAATATGTCACCGAACTGAATCCTGGTGATATTGATCCTGGTGACCTGTCGACTATGCGCGCCGTGCAGAAACATTACGTAAAGTTTGTCGAGAAGCTCGCTAGAAAGGTACAGCCAGAAGTGATACATGCTCATGACTGGCTAACGATGGAGGCCGGAGTCCGGGCGAAGGAGCTCACTGGTGCGCCGCTCGTCGTTCATGTGCATGCTACGGAATTTGATCGTTCTGGCGAAAGCTACGGCAACCCAATCGTTCATGAGATCGAGCAAATGGCTCTCGATATGGCCGATCGGATCGTAGCTGTCAGTAACATCACCAAAGCGATTATCGTCGATAAGTACGGGGTTCCGGCGGATCGTGTCGAGGTCATCCATAACGCAATCGATGTCGACAGTTTTCTACCATACGAATACGATATGCGGGATTATCGCTATTTTGAGGCGTTGCGCCAAGAAGGCTATCTGGTCGTCGCAGCGCTGACGCGCTTTACGGTTCAGAAGGGTCTTACGCACTTCATGCGGGCGGCTGCGAAGGCATGCGAAAAATATGATCGGTTCGTATTTTTACTGGCCGGCGACGGTGAGCAACGCGACGAACTGATATCACTCGCCGCCAGCCTGGGAATTTCAGATAAGGTGTACTTCACCGGATTTGTCCGTGGTAAACAGTGGCGTGATGTTTACTCCGTTGCTGATGTTTTTGTCATGAGCTCTGTTAGTGAGCCGTTCGGCCTGACAGCCCTTGAGGCGGCGCACCACGATAGTGCGCTTATTATCAGTAAGCAGTCTGGTGTTGGCGAGGTGCTGAATAATATTCTCCGCTATGACTACTGGGACACAGATAGGCTAGCCGAGCAGCTAGTAGGTATCGCGCTCTCCCCTAGCCTGGCAACCACGCTGCGCCGCGGTGCCAAGGAGGAGTATGCACGTATTTCTTGGCGAGACGTCGCCGAAAAGTGCGTTCAGCTCTATGGTCAGCTTCATGGTGAGGTTCCGGCATGAGTAAGACCGTCGCCCTCTATATGCACGTACACCAGCCCTACCGCGTACGACCATATAGCGTGTTTGATATCGGCGAGCAACATACGTACTTCGGCCTAAAGGACGATAGTCAGCTCAATAACGAAAAGTTATTTCACAAGGTCGCCAATAAGTCATACTGGCCAATGACGACGCTTCTGCAAACGCTATTGGATCGTCATCCTGAGTTTTCATTTTCCCTTAGTATCAGCGGCGACTTTATCGAACAAGCTGAAGCATGGTCTCCAGACCTTCTGGATGCCTTTAAACAGCTTGTCGCGACCGGTCGGGTGGAAATCGTCGCGGAGACGTATTACCACAGCCTCGCATTCTTCTATAATCGTCAGGAGTTCGAGGCTCAGGTGGCTGAGCATCGCAAAAAAATCAAAGAAGTGTTCAATGTTACGCCAACGGCATTTCGTAACACCGAGCTTGCGTACAACGACGAACTTGCGCAGTGGGCCGACAGAGCCGGATACAAGGCTATCCTGGCCGAGGGGTGGGATGATGTGTTGGAATGGCGTAGTCCTAATTATGTGTATCGGCCGACAAACACTAGAGACATTAAACTTCTTCTTAAGAATTACCGTTTGAGTGATGATATAGCTTTCCGTTTTGGTGATAAGGCCTGGAATGAATGGCCGCTTACGGCGCAGAAGTACGCACAGTGGGTTGCCTCTAGCACCGAAGGTCCGCTCGTGAATCTTTTCATGGACTTTGAAACGTTCGGTGAGCACCAGTGGGCTGAGACGGGTATCTTCTCATTTTTCGAAGGTTTTGTCGATACATGGCTTACCAGTGCGGACAATAAATTCTCCACTGTAACGGCTGCTGCCGAAGAGTTCGATGCGGCTGGTGAGCTATCTATGCCACACACCGTCACCTGGGCTGACAGCGAGCGTGATTTGTCCGCATGGTCGGGCAATGCTATTCAGCAGGAGTCTCTGAAGTATCTCTATGAGCTTCAGAATGACGTTTTGCGGAGCTTCGATGACGCGCTCATCCATGATTGGCGCTTGCTGCAGAGCTCTGACCACTTTTATTACATGGCTACTAAGTGGCAAAACGATGGGGATGTTCACAAGTACTTTAGTCCGTATGATTCGCCGTACGACGCGTTCCTGTACTATATGAACGCCATCCGTGACGTTAGGTTACGGCTTATGCAGCACCATCGCCTGGGCGGTCTGACTCCTGTCGAGGCACACGAAGGAGACGCCGTCTGATGATGCATACGGGTGGGAAAGCTATGAGGTCGTAATGCTACGTCCGATCGTACTTAGCAACGGTGAACTACATGTTGGTATTAACAAATGGGGTCTTGTCCATGACTTTTACTACCCCTATGTGGGTCTTACTAATCATGCCGAAGGTAACCACACTCGCCATCGTGTCGGCGTATGGATTGATGGACAACTGAGTTGGCTAGATAATGAGGGCGAATGGACGTTTAAGTTCCGCTATCCGACCCGAGCGCTCATTGGTCACACTATCGCCGAAAACCAATCATTGCAGGTACTGCTCGAAATCGATGACTTTGTCGACGCGCATACGTGTGCGTTCATGCGTAATATCCATGTCGTTAATATGGCCGACAAGCCTCGCGAGATCAGGCTCTTCATGCATCAGGCGTTCGTCATTGGCGATTCACGAAGCAATACTGATACCGCTCAATATCTGCCCGACAGCAATGCGATCTTACACTATCGTGGCAACCATTCCTTTATTATCTCTGGACTACATGGCGACGAGCCATTCGACCAGCATAGCATCGGCTTGTTCGGAATCGAAGGTCACGATGGTACGTATCGCGACGCGGACGATGGTGAATTATCCGGAGGTAATGTCGAGCATGGCAGGGTCGACTCGATTATACGATTCCGTCTAAAGATAGCTGCGCACAGTTCGGCAAGAGTTCATTATTGGGTTACCGCCGGGTCATCGCTGCGCGAAGCGCTGGACGTTGACAAGCAAATACGGCACGACGGACTGTCGAAACGCCTGCACCAGACTGCTGAATGGTGGGCAAAATGGATTCAACCCGCTATGGCTGCGGCGGCTAAAATAGATCCCGAATATCACGACTCATTCCTCCGTAGCGTCATGATTGTCAAGTCACAGCTCGATAAGCGCGGTGCTGTCATCGCCAGTACGGATACATCTATGCTTAATTATGACCGTGATACTTATGCCTACTGTTGGCCGCGTGACGGTGCGCATGTCCTGTGGCCGTTCATTCGTATGGGCTACACCGAAGAGCCGTATAGGTTCTTTGAATTTTGCCGCCGGGTCATGCACCCAAGTGGTTATCTGATGCACAAATTCCGTGCGGACGGTAGCCTGGGGTCTAGCTGGCATTCATATGTCCACGAGGGTGATATTACTGCTCCTCCCATCCAGGAGGACGAAACGGCGTTAGTGGTCTTTGTACTCGCACAATTCTACAAAACAGCAAAAGATCCACGAATTCTACATGATTTTTACGATTCGATGGTCGTTCCTATGGCAAACTGGATGTCTGAGTATATTGACGAAACGACAGGACTGCCAAAACCAAGCTATGATTTATGGGAAGAGGTATTCATGACGAGTACCTATACGACTGCTACGGTCTACGCGGCGCTTCATGGTGCAGCTGATTTAGCTGAGGCAAGAGATGACAAGGCGAATGCCGTTGCCTGGCGTTCAGCTGCAGACGATATCCAGGCGAGCGCTCGCAAATACCTATATAACGCTGACAGGGGGGCGTTCTACAAAGGGGTTCGGATTGCTGGCGAACAGATTACCTATGACGCGACGATAGATTCCAGTAGTATATTCGGACCGTTCATGTTTGGCCTCTTCAAGGTTGGCTCCCCCGAGCTGACCGCGGCCGTAGAAACGTTCGCACAAGAGTTGCGCTCCGACCCGGGCGTCGAGGCTTATCCGCGGTACGAGGATGACCACTATCACAGGGTTAATCCTGACTCTGACGGCAACTGGTGGTTTATTCCGACTTTATGGATGGCACAATATTACCTAGAAACCGACCGATCAGACCTCGCGTCAGCTATCTTGGCATGGGTAGAGAGCGTCACTATGGAAACCGGTGTTATGTCCGAGCAGATCAACCCCGCAGATCACTCGATGGTTGCGCCAGCACCACTGAGCTGGAGTCAGGCGGAATACCTGTCGACTTTGCTCGATACGATCACGGAAGATCACTAATTATGGGGTGTGCAATCAACCATATTCGCCGTCCTACTTCGTCGGCTCTGGGTGAGCAGTGAATATTGTCATTATTAAACACAAGTTCATTTGGCTGCGGCTGATATACCTGTAGTCGGTCGTTTGTTTCGGCTGCTTCATATATTTCGTGCATATTACAGCCCATGCTGCTCAGACGCGCCAATGCCTTCGCGCGCCGGTTCAATACGGCTTCGTCACAACCTTTGGGAATAGTTAAAAATTTAGTTGGAATAAAGTTCGCCACCAAAAATGCCTTGAATGAAGGAGGGCTTGACCATAACGGCGTGTCAGTATGCCACCGTCCGATACGCTGAGAGGCGCCACCGAATACGAGACTGTCGTGCATATAGTAGTCGATTGCATTTGGCTGACGGCCAAGATGATTAATGATCATATCCGTTACGGGCATAATCAACTCCTGGAACTCCTTGTTTCGGTCACTGCGGCGTTGATCTTCGGGTCGCCATACCGTACGCATATGTTCCTCGTCGCTATGTGCTGCAGCGGCCTTTTCTAGGGTATCCGGATCTATAACGCCAGCAATCTCCGGCGGATTCAGGTTCGGCAGCCGGAGACTTTCTCTTTTCTGCATAGAGGTCTGATTAAGACTTACGGGCTTTGACTTCGTTGCGACCAAGAGACTTCTTCGTCTCTGTGTAGGTGGCGTGTTTGCGTGCAACAGGGTCGTACTTTTTCAATACGAGTTTGTCTGTCGTTGTCTGACCGTTTTTGGTCGTATAGTAAGTACGGTGACCGCTGAGGTCACTGACGAGTCCAACCAATTTCCGCTTCGTATTCTTTTTTGCCATAGTTAATTCACCTAATTCTTTACAACTTTATCTACTTTAGCATAAAAACCCCTGTATGGCTAGAGGTTTTTACTATTCTGCGCCTCGCGATTTAGCCCTAGGCAGATACGGGTGTTTGAGGCCTTTTTTCTCCCAGCTATTTATGAATTTGTTAGCAAACGGACTCAGTGTTTCTTCGATAAATTTACCAAGGTAATCGCGGGCTTCTGCGCCTGAGCCTGAAAGATCATCGCGATGCCAGACGTTCCATTCTTTTAGCGTGGGTTCGACGACTTCATAAGCGTGGAGAGGGACGTCATATATACCAGCCTTTGATATGGTTTTGGCATGTTCTTCAAAACCGGGGATAGTTGTGCCGGGCATTTGAAACTCTGTAACTTCTTTTGCGACAGCTTGCATCATCTGGTTTGGCGCTATCTCAAACGCCGATTTAACAGTTTCCCGATAAAAGATCATATGGAAATTTTCGTCCAGCGCTATGCGGCCGAGCAGTTTATTGGCTAGCGGTTCGCCGTCCTTTTCGCTTTCGCGACCCGTGTTGCGGTGCGCTATACGGGTTGCCAGCTCTTGCATAGTGACATAGGCCATGCCTTCGAGGGGCGATTTGTCGCTTCTGAAATGCCTCGTAACTTGTTCGATCCGAGCATACTCAAGCTCTACTGGGTCGATAGCGCGGGTAACAACGAGAAAATCACGCATAGAGATGCCATGGCGGGCTTCCTCGGCAGTCCAACGATCTACCCAAGCTGCCCAAGGGTTGTCGAGGCCATAACCAAATGTCTCGGTAATCACTCGGTTATATGATGGCAAATTATCTTCGGTCAGAAGATTTATGTACATCGCCGACATAGCGGCAGAACCAAGTCTGGATTGTGAGGGCTCCCAGTCTTCACCACCGAGCGCATAGTAATTACCTCCTTCGCTCCATGGCACGTAGTCATGGGGATTCCACTTGGTTACCTTACTCAAGTGCCAGTTCAGACGATTCTCGACGACTGGTTCTAGTTCTCGAAGTATGTTGGCTTCACTCATCTCTTTTGCCATAGTAGTTACCCTCTTCGCTTATATATGAAAAGCCGTTCATATGAACAGCTCACCGTAAATGATTTCTTGGAGCCACGATCGGGGCTTGAACCCGAGACCTCATCCTTACCATGGATGCGCTCTACCAGCTGAGCTATCGCGGCATGATACGCAGAAACCGTCGCTGTGTATCTCGACATATTGTAACAAATTAACAGATTGGGTAAAAGTATCATAAAAAAGAAACACCCACATCCGGTTTTGATCAACACGGATGCGGGCGTTTTCGCGAAATGTACTACCGGGAGCGGTAAAACTCAAGTTGTGCGGGAGAGAAGAACGTTTCCCAGCCCTTCTTAATGAGGACTGCCCCGATGAATACGCCGGAAGCGATCGCGCCAATAAGCGTAACCGACCGCGGGCCTTCCAGAACCATGAAGGTTACGCACATAACTAACACTGACAGCAGTGCCGTCGCGAATGCTCTTGCCAACATAATCTCTCCTAACTCGATGCGGATGTTGTACTTCGGACTGCCGTCGTGACGATCCGTCCAACAAAGGTATTTTAATCTATAATTTTACGTAATGTCAACACCGGGCGGATGATTGGTCGCGTCGCACCATGAAAAAAGCCAGTCTCTAAGGACTGACATTTTTCATGGTGCTGGAAGTAGGACTCGAACCTACGAAGCCGAAAGGCGGGAGATTTACAGTCTCCTGTGATTGCCACTACACGATTCCAGCTCGTGGAGCCGCTTCTCGGACTCGAACCGAGGACCTACTGTTTACAAAACAGTTGCTCTAACCAACTGAGCTAAAGCGGCGTATATATTTATTGTAGCGTACTGAGCTAAGGCAGCACATCTTTTAAAATTAAAAAAGAGCTGTACTCAACATGTATTCTATCAGAGGCGGAGGCATACGGCAAGGTTGTAAATTTTCGTATTAGTGATACAGTAGCAGCTACAATTATGGTTCTGTCCGATCAATTCAAACTAGAGAGGCCCGATCATCTTACCGGGATTAAGCAGATCGATCCGGATATATTCGCGGAGCTAGCTTCTACCTACCCCGACACGCCCTCAAAGCTAGAAACGTGGGAGCGTGGCCAGGACGTTCGCAATAATAACATTCCGTTACTTCGTATCCTTGCGGATGTCACCCAGGGCTTATGCGAATATGTCGGTGAAAAGACGGGTGTGCTACCAAATGCTATCGGTCATTCGATCCGTACACGCGCAGTTCTACCACGGATGGCGCAGACATTCGGCTCCGGCTCGTGGCATGCGGACGGACCCCTCAATAAGGTGCGTCCAATCGTCTTTATGGCGGCTAGTAACTTTACAACGGAATTTCTCATACCCGGATCACGAGCTGACGGAGATCGGGAGTATAAGAAACTATGGGCTTCACGCAAGACCGAGAACCTTTTTTCGAACGATGCTATATACGAAGGCATAGAAACAGAGCTGTTTGACACGACAAGACTTAAGCCATACGAGGGCGTCGTCACACAGGGAAACGTCCACCGGTCACCAACAAACTATACGAATAATCTGATACATAGGACGTTTTTCTTGCTGTGGGTTGATAGCCAAGAGTGGTTACGATAAGTTCTAAACTAAATGACCTTTCGCGGCTGGGCGACGTGTTTCGGCTTGCCCGGAGGCAAGATCATACGAGCGGCTTTTTCTCGCAGCTCCATCGACAGTTCATCCTGTCCCGTCCGCTCATATGCGTCCGCGAGGATATTCAACACTTGTGGAATCGGATCGATTTCTACGGCCTTTTCGAGTGACTCAATCATTTTCTTGTTGTTGCCTAGCTTTTCCTGTACCTTAGCGTATGCAATATGACGAGCGGACAGGTCGCCCTCCATTGCAAGTGCTTGTTCGAACGCTAGTCCTGCCTTAACATAGTTACCCGTTTCGTAATAAATCAGTCCAACATTATGCAGGCTACTTGCACTCGGCTCCAGAGACTGTGCGATTTCAAAGCATTCGATAGCGTCTTTGTATGCCTGCTGTTTGGCGTACAAGATACCGAGACGGTTATAGGCAGTGGCGTTACGTTCGTCGACGCGCAAGATAGTCAGCAACGCCTTTTCGGCGCGGAGATATTTCTTTTCACGGAGAGATTGCTGTGCAACTTCCCATAGTTTGTCCAACTTATCAGATAATTTGACTGGTAAATCTAAACTCGGACCGTTTGGAAGACTTCGAAAGTAGATAACTATTCCACCGAGAATTGCGACAACAAGGAGACCTAACATTAGTAACTATTATATCACAACAGGGTGTCGTTAGAATACGCCGGCTGCCAGTTGTAGTCTGATATTCCCGCCGTCGGCGATACGCTGTCGGATTTCCAGGTATCGAGCAATGCTCCGTACATACCGTGGTTCGGGTTGGCTCTTGATGACAATTCGTAGCTGGTGATTCATGTCGTCGCATAAGGTTAGTGCGTCGGCACGGCTATCGCGATACATGTGGATTATCTTCAGTTTTGCATAGAGGTCAGAGCCCAACATAGCCTTAGCATCACTCATGATTTTCACGCGCGCTTCATACAGCTCATTATCACCCTCCAGACGCTTGATAAGCGCAGGAAGCCCTCGCCCGACGAAAGCTAGTCGAGCCTGTTTCGTTTGATCCTTGACGGTTAGCTGATCAATAAGATCCTGGGTCTGTTCGTCGGTGACCGGAAGTAGCGTCAGTCGTTGTGTACGAGAGGTAATGGTCGGAAGTAATTTGTCGGGCTGGTGTGTCGCAATGATGAAATGCACCCCGTCTCTCGGCTCTTCAAGTAGCTTCAGAAAGGCGTTTTGCGCCGCCCTCGTCATGGACTTATTGCCGGTATCGATAATGTATATCTGGTGGCCGCGTTGCTTAGTGCGTGTTTGTTCGTAGAGTAACCGGATATCATCAATGATAATACTGCCGTCCTGCGCATCAACGATGAACTCATTTTTCACCTTCTTCTTAGGTAATAGCACGAGGTCTGGAGACCCAACATGGTGGGCGAGCGCTCTGGCGACGGTCGCAACACCGCTACCGGTCGGTCCATCGATGATAAGCCCATGCGGTAGGTTGTCGGCTAATTTTTCTACCAGCCGTTGCGTACGGGGGTGCAAAAGTACGTCGTCAAGGGTCATACGTTCTCCATAGCGGCGAATTCTGGCGGCACGTCAGCGGTAAACAGCATACGCTGACCTTTCGGGATGGTAAGCTCAAGCTTGGCAGCATGAAGGTATAGCCTATCTGCAGGCTCACCGTACACTTTGTCGCCGTGGATGGGTGTGCCTATATGCGCCATGTGGACGCGCAGCTGATGTGTCCGGCCAGTTTGGGGCTGAAGCTCAACAAGACTGCGCTTGCCGTTCGTAGCTAATACTTTGTAGAGAGTCCGGGCGGATTTACCGTTCGGATCGACACGGAACTGACTAGGGTGTTTTGGATTACGACCGATCGGCAGGTCTATGAGGGCTTCTTCCATCTTCGGTGTTCCGTCAACGACGGCAACGTATGTCTTATGTACCTTGCGGTCACTAAACTGTCGCTGCAGCAGCTTTGCCGTATCGTCGTTTAACGCGCCTATCAGTACCCCGCTCGTATCGCGATCAAGCCGGTGGACGATGCCCGGACGGTTTGTATCCAGGTGATACTTGCTAAAGCGCTTGAAGAAATCGGCTACAGTAAACTCATCGTTCAGCGCTCCCTTGCTATGCGACAAGATACCAACGGGTTTGTTGATGACAATGACATTGTCATCCCGATAGATGACAGGCAATGATTCATCGTTGTGAGTTGGTTTTTTGGGTACCTCCGTGGTAACCTCGTCATCCTCCTCCAGAGTGCGTTTAACACTCGTCTCGACCGCTCCGTTCACTTTTACATAGCCAGCTTTGACGTATTTCGCCCATGTAGAGCGAGAGTACTCGGGCCAGTATTGCGCCAGGTATGCATCCAGCCTCATAAGCAAGGTGCTCCCATATTATTGCCTCGGTCGCAAGCCAACAGCCTGCTGCACGCGTCGTAATGTCGCGTTGGCCTGCTCATTTGCCCTGGATTCTGAGCGTTCAAACGCAGAGATAATTGCGTTGTCGTCGACATCGGTCAGTTTCGTCTGAAAATCGGTAAGAAAGGCCTCTATCTCGTCCGCGACCACGCGTTTGAAGTCGCCATAGCGCTCCTGACCCTTGAACCCCACCTCGACTTCGTCGAGCGGCTTACCCCGCAGCAATGCTAGGATCTGTAGCAGGTTGCTGATACCGGGCTGTTCTATCGGGTTATAGTTGACGCTCGCTTTGTCGTCGGTAGTGGCGCTCATGACCTTTTTGGCCGCTTCTTCGGGACTATCGGTCAGAAATATGACGCCTTTGCCGGTGTCATCGGATTTACTCATTTTCTTAGTTGGCTCCATGAGATCCATAATGCGTAGGCCTTGACCCTTGCCGAAAAATTCATGCTGTTTGTCGACCGAGTGCGGTACGGTAAATAGCTCGCCGAACCGGCTATTCATACGTCCGGCAATATCACGCGTGAATTCCAAGTGCTGCGTTTGGTCATCCCCTACCGGCACGTACTGTGCACCGTAGAGCAGGATATCGCACGCCATGAGCACGGGGTAATTGAATAAGCCAACGCTCACGCGGTCGTCACCAAGCTTAGACGATTTATCCTTAAACTGTGTCATGCGCTCCATTTCACCCATGCCGGTAAAACAATCAAGAATCCACGTCAGCTCGCTGTGTGCGGGCACGTAGCTCTGGCGGTAGAGCAAGATGTCGTCGTTATCAAGCGGTAAACCGGCAGCAGCGAAAAGTCGTGCATTGTGCATGATCTGCCCCTGCAGCTCGTCGTGGTTGATTGGGGTCGTGAAGCTGTGCAGGTCGGGGACAAACATGTTTACCTGGTACTCGCCAGCTCTTTGGTTAGCCATCTCGATAATAGGTAGCATGGCACCAAAGTAATTACCTATGGTGAGCTCATTATTGGCGCGAACGCCTGTTAAGATAACTGGTTTGCTCATATTTCTTTTATTATACCTTAAACGTGTAGCGCTTGTACGTTTTACGTCCTCAGTAGAGGGAGACGCACGAGTCTATAGCTTGGCCGCTCAGTATCCTCACAAGTGTTTGGTGGTGTTCAGGCGACGTCTCGTTTGGCGAAATCGCACGCATATCCTCAAGTGTCAACTCACCGCTTTCAAGCAGATCATCGAGCTCCTGTTTACGCGCAAGGCGCTTTTGCATTTGTACTTGTTTTTCATCTTCCATCTTGTATCTCCTTGATTTATTTAAAAAACCGCCTTCTGGCGGTCTCTTCGATGTCTTTTATGTGTTTACAAAACACGGAACAAACCGCCAGAATTACTGCCGGTAAACCAATATGCGCGTGTTGCTATCAGTTGTTTGCTCATTACATTTATTAAATCATAGTTATCGCTAAATCTCAAGGGGTTTATTAACGACAAGGTTGTCGAGTCGAAGTCTGGCGGCAAGGTCTGGGTTAAGTTGCTCATTAAGCGCGCTCTGGCAGATAAGCTGGAGTGTCTCTTCGGTGTTATCAAGCATTGGCATAACTATGTCCTCTAAGGCCCCCAGATAGATCGACTTGGCGGAGAGTGTCATATTGTCGACCAGTTTGCCCTCGATACGGGTCAGCCTAATGATCGGATCGGGCGTGTCATGACTGACTTCGAGCTTGGCTGATTTACTGTTGTACGTACCATATCGGTAGTTAAATGTGTCACCGAACTGTTCGGTCTGGAACCCGTGGTCCTCAATACGACCGTTACGGGTGAACGGCTTGACATTGAACGTGTCGTTTTTACGGTCACGCCATACGCGCGCCCAGGTGTCGATAGAATCGACCCCTATCTCCTCACGGGCAAGCCTCACCTCGAAACTGTCAATAGGCAGTCTGCTACCCCTGCTGATTGCCATGAATAGCATGCGAAAGCTGTGGTTGCATAGTTCCCAGCGTGTAGAGGCATGACTAACACGTTCCTCGAGGAGATCGTCTATCTCCTCCAGAGTAAGGGCTGCGAGGTTCGCTTCAATACGAGGCACATTTTTGATGTGTCGAGAGAGTCTATCTATCGAACCTAGATCCATGGGACCTGCCCTCATTACGGTTACGCCGTCACTATACCACTTCTTCGTACGCAAAAACAGCCCCAAGGGCTGGTTTTGTGCGCTGGGACAGTGTTATTGTTTCGTTACTCTCTCGATGCGTGACGGTATGCGAGCTTTTCGGAGCAGATCACCGAAATGACTGGTAATTCCTACGTTACCCACAAGCGTAATACCCTTTCCAGCTTTGTTTTCCGCGATTAGTTGACGCAAGCCCTCTAGGCCATTTGCCGTGTCGTAGGGGATATAATCGACATCGTCGGATCCCGGAAAGATCGTTTCACCCGCTGATGCACTGACGCCACGATGTAGTTGCACGACCCACGTGTATACACCGTCATATACCCATTCGAAGCGCACCGGACCGAGCTGATCACTCGCTTGCTTGTAGGTATCGTATACGGCTGATTCCACATATTCGGGTAGCGCTACGATCTCTTGCTCGCCAACCATGAAGTTATCCCCGAAGCCACCAGTCCCCTCGATAAGCAGCTGGCCATCGGCACCCATGATACAAGCACCGCTAAACTTGGCATCAATACCGTCCTGTCGCAAAATCGTCGCGATGTTTTCACCGGTAGGATCCTCGGTTGCCATCAGTTTGAACGGATCAACCCAGCCCTTGGTCGTCGTGTATAGTCCGGGCGTTTGCTTGTTAGGCGCGGTTCGTAGCCAGGACTCGTTATTTCCGGTAGGAGTACCGAAGTTAAAAGGCGCGACCGTACGGTTAAACACCTCTGTACGAGGTACTCGTAGGCCGATACTGTCTGCTACGAGTAGTCCGAATGTCTTATCACCTAGCATATCCGTCATGCGATTCGGCCAAGAAAGCTCTGCATGCAGGGGCGCACCATCTGCCTTTTCGGCCTCCCAGATGATCGTATGCTCGTCTTTGTAGCCGTGTCGGAGCGGGTGTACGCTGAACTCGATACGCGTATCGGGTCCAGCGGCGAACGTTGGTGCGAAGCCGTATACTTTTCGTATGACTTCGGATCCCATAGCGCGTGACAGTTGAACCGTACCTGGCTTTTCGACGCAACGCGGCGTGTCGTGAGGTGCAAATTCAATGACATTGCCAAAGGCGACGCCAGAAACACCGCCGTCATCGATATCAACTGTTTCGTTAACGATCGTATGCAGCCCTTCGTTAGCGCGGGCGCGCAATGACGCCATGGCGTCTTCGACTCTTTTCAGGCCATAGTCGAAGGGCTTGCTTTTGGGGTCATTAGGGGCATAACTGCGTACATTGACGGATTCCTCGGTAGTATGGGCGAGCATATACTCGACAGCTGCTTCTTGCGAACCAAAGTCGTGATTCTGCTCCTGACCCTTGGTACGTGAGTATCGTTGATTACCGTCAACGTCATAACTAACAAATTGCGCAACATTATATCCACCGCTTGAAAGCCGATCCAGCGCCTGATCTTTGAAGTGCCGTGTTTCTGCCATTACCCCTCCGTTGTTATAAACGTATTATTGCCGATGGACGTAGTAGACACAAGCATAAGCATTTTTATTGTGCGTAACAAAAATACACTCCCGAGAGAGTGTATTTTTGCTTTTGCGTAGTATGTCTATCGCTTTGAGTACTGTTCGCGTTTACGAGCACTGCGTAGACCGTACTTCTTGCGTTCCTTTTCGCGAGGATCGCGTCGCAGAAACTCGGCTTTCTTCAGCGTACCGCGTAGGTCGGCCGCATCGACGGTAATTGCCTTGGCGATTGCCAATTTGATTGCGTCAACTTGACCAGCCTTGCCGCCGCCTGATACAAGGACAGTGATATCGTAGTCCTTCTGCTTGCCGACGAGTGCTAATGGATCAGTGATCTCAGCGAGAAGCGTCTTGTTGCCTTCCAGGTAGTCGGCAGCTGGCTTGTCGTTAATAGTGATCGTACCCTTGCCACTATACAAACGTGCGCGGGCAGTGGCGCTCTTGCGGCGTCCTAGACCGTAAAAATACTTCTTGTCAGCCATTATTTAACCTCAACTTTCTCTGGTGTTTGAGCAGCATGGTTATGCTCGGCACCGGCGTAGACCTTGAGCCGTTTCATACGCTCGTCTGCCAACTTGTTCTTTGGTAGCATGCCCTTAACGGCATTTTCGATAAGGCGCTCTGGGAATTTCTCGCGAACTTCCGCCAACGTAGCATCCTTGATACCGCCCGGAAAGCCCGAGTGGCGGTAGTAGATCTTACCCTTTTCCTTGTTGCCAGTCACGACGGTGTCCTTGGCGTTTATGACGACGACGTAGTCGCCCCCATCAACGTGCGGAGTGTACGTCGGTTTGTACTTACCGATTAGGTACTTAGCAATCTCCGTTGAAACGCGACCCAGTGGCGCACTGGCGGCGTCAATCAAGATCCAACGGCGTGAAACGTCGGCCGGTTTCTGTGAGAAGGTTTTTGTGGTGGTTACTTTACTCATGCTTTTGCTCCTGCAGTTTTCTTAGGGGCAGTCCGCTTACTGGCGGATTTGGTCGCAACGGGCTTCGTAGTCTTTTTTGCCGGCTTCTCTACTGGCTTTAGCTCATCGACGAAGCCGATGGTTGCCATTTGGGCGCCGTCACCAACACGCAGACGCGTACGCTCGACTCGGACATGTCCACTCGTGCGACCCGTTAGTTGCGGTGCGATTTCGTCTACTAGCTTGAAGGCAGCAGCTTGTGTGCTCAGACCAGCGATAACGTGGCGACGATTAGCTAGGTCACCCTTTTTTGCTTTAGTAATGAGCTTCTCGATGTATCGGACGAGTTCTTTTGCCTTTGGCAGTGTCGTCTCGATCTCGCCATGCTCAACCAGGCTGGTTGCCAGACCCTTCATGAGGGCTCGGCGCTGGTCTCGTTCGCGGCCGAATTTGCGGCCTTTATATCCGTGGCGATGCATCTCTAGAGCTCCAATTCCGCCAGTTTATCTTTGACTTCATCAAGTGCCTTGCTACCAAAGCCCTTCAGCTCACGCAGGTCTTGCTCGCTCAGGGTAACAAGGTCGTGAACGGTACGGATATCGTTGTTGACCAGAGCATTTGCCGTACGAGCAGTCAGGTTTAGCTCCTCGATAGGAGTATTTAGCTCGGAAGATTCCTCGCTTTCGTCGTGACCAAGTGCTGGCGCGGCCTCAACGGTCGTGCTGCCAGCGAGTGCCGTGTATTGGTTAACCAAGATAGCGGCGGCTTCTTCGAATGCCTCACGAGGAGTAATCGTACCGTCGGTATCGATGGTCAGTAGCAACTTGTCAAGGTTGGTCTCTTGGCCGACACGCGTGCTGTCAACCTTGTAGCGGACACGAAGGACAGGCGTAAAGACAGCGTCGAGAGCAATCATGTCGCTGTGGAGACGCTTGACAGAGCTGTCTTCGATCGTGCGGTAACCACGGCCAGACTCGACAACGAGATCCATGAGAACTGACTTCTTGGGGTCGTCAATCGTAGCGATAACTTGATCTTTGTTGACAACTTCAACGTCTGCCGACGTCTTGATATCAGCAGCGGTAACAGTACCGGCGCCTTTCTTCTCTAGACGCAGTTCAATCGGCTCGTCAGTATGAACTTTTAGCCGAACATTCTTGAGGTTCAGCATGATATCCACGACATCTTCTTTAACACCTGGTAGCGTCGTGAATTCGTGGGTAGCACCCTCTACGCGAAAGGCGACAATCGCGCCACCGCGGACAGACGACAGCAAAACGCGGCGCAAGCTATTGCCAAGCGTGTTGCCGTAGCCGGCGTGCATTGGTTCAATAACGAACTCGGCGCTCGTGGAGCTATGCTCGTTGACAGCGGCAAGTAATGGGTTGTGTATGACTTTTGACATGGGCGGGCTCCTTGTTAGCGCGAGTAATACTCGACGATTAGTTGTTCGTTGATATCCACCTCAGCTTCTTCGCGTTTCGGAAGGCCTGTGACGTCGATCTTGAGTTTTTTCACGTCGCTCTTCAGCCAGCTGAGGGGTACCTGCAGCGAGCTGTTAACGACTTCGTCAATGTTGCTAAAATAGCCGGATTTTACGCTCTTCGGACGGACAGTAATCTCATCGCCTGGTTTGACGCGGATTGACGGAATATCGACGCGGCGGCCGTTCAGCATAAAGTGACCATGACCGACAAGCTGACGGGCAGCACGACGGCTCGTTGCTAGACCGGCACGATAAACGGTGTTATCGAGGCGCAGCTCAAGAAGCTGTAGCAAGTTTTCGCCGGCAAGACCCGGGCGACGACTCGCTTCAGTCATTAGTTTGGCGAATTGCTTCTCCAGTAAACCGTAGGCACGGCGAACCTTTTGCTTTTCGCGGAGCTGAGTCAAATAGAGACTTGGCTTTCCCTGACGACCATGGGCGTGTTGACCTGGAATACCGGTCTTTTTAACCATGATCTTGTGCGCCTTAGGGTGCAGTGCATAGCCCTCACGGCGCGACTGCTTAACGATAGGTGATGTATCTCGTGCCATTACGCTCTCCTCGCTCCCTTCGGTCGGACGCCGCCATGCGGAACGCCGGTGACATCGGTAATACTATCGACGTTAATACCGGCACCGCCGATAGCACGGATAGCCGCATCACGACCAAGGCCGACGCCTTTGACGAACACGTCAACGCTCTTTAGGCCATACTGGCCGTTAGCGATTTCAGCGGCTTTTTCAGACGCCACCTGCGCAGCATAGGCTGTGCCCTTTTTGCTGCCACGGAATCCGCACGCACCGGCGCTGCTAGCCGCAATGACATTGCCCTTTTTGTCGCTGAAGCTGACAATAGTATTGTTAAATGTTGCTTGAATATGAAGTTGTCCAGCGGGAACAGAACGGCGCTGTTTCTTGCGAGACGAAGTCCGCTGGCTAGCGGATGCTGTAGTAGTTGCTTCTGCCATTTCCGATCCTTCCTACGTCTTGGACGCCGATTTAGGTTGAGCACCGCCTACAGCGATTGCGCGACCCTTGCGAGTGCGAGCATTCGTACGTGTACGTTGGCCATGTACCGGCAAGCCGGCCTTGTGGCGCAGACCACGATAAGCGTTAACGTCCTTCAACCGTTTGATATTGTTTGTTACCTGACGCTGGAGGTCACCTTCGACGACGTAGTCTTTGTCGATAACGTCACGAAGTCGTTGTTCTTCAGCCTCGGTGAGATCCTTTACCCGAGTGGTCGGCTCAACTTTAGCCGCCGCAAGGATGTCTCGAGAGTGCTTCGAGCCGATACCGTAAATGTATGTCAGCGCGATATGCACCTGCTTCTCTGCTGGGATTACAACCCCTGCAATTCGAGCCATGCTTAACCCTGCCTTTGCTTGTTCTTAGGTTTTTTCTTGTTGATCACTCGGAGGCGGCCTTTACGGCGAACCAACTGATCATCCGGACTGATTTTTTTGACACTTGCACGAACTTTCATGAGCGCAACAAAAACTCCTAATTAATTAATATTTACTAGCGACTTACGCAGCCTGCGAAGGCCGCGGTTCGTCCCTTAGGCGGAAGCTGATTCTACCCTTTGTGAGATCATATGGGGTTAACTCAACTTCCACGCTATCGCCCGGCACCAATCGGATGTAATGCTTGCGCATCTTGCCCGATATGTGGCACAGAACGGTATGGCCATTCTCCAGTT
>CAZQVE010000009.1:0-28418 GCA_964596695.1 uncultured Candidatus Saccharibacteria bacterium
GAACCCGGATTGCCAGGATGAAAACCTGGTGTCCTAACCGTTAGACGATGAGACCATGTATTTGATTGTAACGTGCACTTCTCGTATTTCGCGATATTTTGCTTCACCCGTTCGGGCAGCCTGGTGTCCTAGTCACGATAAATTGTTATCCCTTCAAATTTCATGCGAAGAGCAACAAGAACCATCACTAGTACATCCTTGCGCTCTTCTGAAATTTGCGTCCCGTTTATCTATAGATATCGGGGAAAATAGGGGTTTGGTGAGAAGACGCGCTGTATACGGTACGTTTTCTCAACTTTGCCCACTATACCAGACGATAGCTGCTTTGTCCACCCCTGTTGTTATTTGTTTATGGTAAGATTATAAATTTTTATTGTGTTTACGCCAAGTTTGTTGTGTGTATATTGACTTTTTAAGCATTTTGTGCTAAATTAATACAGACAGTTACTTGAGGTGGAGACTCAGCGTAGCGGTGGACGCTTAACAAATCAGATTGTTATAGTACACGGTTCTGTGTAAGTGGCGCGAATACTGCAAGACAAGAAGAGGTAGTCTTGCAATATTCGCGCTGCTTATGCAGCATTCCCGTACATATACGAAAAGTTATTACAGTCGCTTCATTCTACAGAGTGAGCAGCTAGCTGAGCTATCCGCGTGATGGTTCAGCTAGCTGCTCCCCTACCATGGGCAGTGACCGCGGATGCGGACAATTCTGCTCGCGTCCGCGAGCCCATGACCAGGAAGGAAGTGATACCACATGGTAGAGAACGAAAATCAGGGACAGGAGGACTACCGTCCGCCTGCTCACAGGAAGGTAGCCGACGAGCCACAGCAACGAAGCTGGGCTGTCGTCGCCGGAGCGGTGATTGGCATCTTAGCAATCGCTGCCGCCGTACTGGTTACCGCGCTTGTCACCAGCAATTCGGATGATGCCACATCGACATCGATGTCGACTCCCGCCTCCGCCGCACCTGACGCGCCGAAGGTTGTCGGCCTGGCTTCTGCCGATGCGTTGGCTCCCGCCGCCTGCCCTGATGGCAGGAAGCACTTTTGGGCGTACGACGCCCCGGAGGGCACCAATGCGATGGGTCCCAAGCTGAGCGTACCGTTGAACGACGAAGGCGCTCGTATCGCTCGGGATCGGTGGTGGACCAAGTGGGTCTGCGACCCGGCATGGTCCGGTCACGCGTTCGAAGGACAGACGGTCGACGAACCGAAGAACTTCGATCCCGTGGTGGCACAGGACAAGGCCGAACTGTTCAACACCAACCCAGTTGAGTGGCAGAACGCTGTCGACCAGGTCTTCCAGGACATCACCGGCTTTGAGCTGCGTGACTACGGGACGACTCGGTACGACTCGGTGGGCATGATTCCCGACCCCTCGGGTGATCGGTCCAAGCTGCCGCACATGACCAAGTGGGGCGAACAGCCGGAGCTGCACCTCGTCCTCGTCGTCAAGACGAAGACACACGGTGAGCGCCTGTACCGGCTGGATTGCGACGAGCAGTTCTCGGCGCCGGAGCTCGTGAAGTTCACACCTCCTCCGCCATCAACTCCGCCGCAAACCACGCCGCCTCCGCCGCCGCCGACAAAGACGACGCCTCCCCCTCCGCCGCCGACGACAGAGACGACACCGCCTCCTCCGCCGACGACAGAGACCACGCCGCCTCCGCCGCCGCCGTGCCCCCCGGGTACGGTTCCGCCGGAATGCCTGAAGCCGAAGGACACGGATACCAGTATGTATCCGCACGATCCCGACGCCCACGGTACGGTCACGGAGAGCGCATCGCCGCCTCATGTTCCGGAGACTCCGGCAGGGACAACCCTACCCGGCACACCCGCCGGACCGGAAGTCACTGCACCGTCGGCAACTACGCCCGCACCGGATGTCAACACCGAGGCTCCGCCGATTCCTCAGGCACCGACGCCTGACGATCCCGCGGATACCGACGTGACGCCGGTGGGCTGAGTCGTAATAACTGAATAGTCGTACGGGAGACCCCCGGAGCCAGTTCGCTGGCTTCCGGGGTTAACCCTTGTTTTATAACAATCTGATTTGCGGCGAGCCTTAACAATTAGTTTCGTAGCAAAACATTAAATTAATTCTCGATAGGTGGGCTATCGGAGAGGAGAATGTATGAAAGCATTTTTTAACGCTATTAAGCGTTCACCAAAACTTGCTGTTCTCGTAGCAGCGATTGCTGGTGCGATCATCGTTCCTGCCGCTCTGTTGGCATGGGGACCTGACCGCCCAACATACACGACAGCCCATCCGGCTGATCATGTTGTGTTCAACTCAATTACCGACAACCCTGCTTACGGCGACGAACGTGATTTCGTCAAGATCCGTGACGCGGCAGCCGGTGGAGCCTTCAGCGACAAAGTCCAGCTTCAGGCTGGCAAAGAATATGAAGTATACGTGTACTACCACAACAATGCTTCATCAACTCTGAACGATGCCGCGCATAACTACGCTGGCGTCGCCAAGAACGTAAAACTGCGTACCGAGATGCCTGCTGTTGTCAAAGCTGGCAAGACCGGCTACATCAACGGTTACATCAGCGCGAGCAACGCGAATCCTGGTACCGTCTATGACGATGCCAAGGTAACCGCTTCGAGTGACATCGCACTTCGCTACGTACCGAACTCGGCCGTCATTACCAACTTCGGCGCATCAAACGGCCAGCACTTGGCAGATACGATGATGACAACCGGTGCACCGCTTGGCTTTAGCAGCCTGGACGGTGTTGTTCCCGGCTGTAACGAGTACTCGGGTTACGTCAAATTCCGCGTCAAAGCGGACCAACCGAACTTCGAGGTAAACAAAGTAGTTTCCCTAGCCGGCAAAGGTGCTTACAGCGAATCTGTAAGTGTCAAACCTGGCGACAAGGTGGATTACCGCATCAAGTACAAGAACGTCGGTACTGTCCAACAGGACAACGTTATCGTCAAAGATAACCTTCCAAAGGGCATGAAGTACGTTCCTGGTACTACCTATGTATCCAACAAAAAGACGGACAACAAATGGAGTAAGGTTGACAGTGATGAGCTCGTTAAGGGCGGCATCAATGTCGGTTCTTACGCCCCGGGCGGTGCAGCTTACGTGAAGTTTACGGCTGTCGCCGAGGGTGCCTGCGGTGTCGATACGCTCGTCAATAGCGCCAGCGCAAACACCGAAAACGGTTCAAAAAGCGACACGGCTAACGTCGTCGTCAAAAAAGTATGTACACCACCTGAGCTACCACACACTGGTATCAATACGGGTGTCGCGACCTTCGTCGGTCTCGGCATTGCAACCGCTGCTGCAGCTTACGCTGTAACCAGCGAACGTGTACGCAATCTGCTACGACGCTAATTCGAGTCTGACCGCTCCCCCTATCGAGTGTGGGCTCGAACTCCATGAATAACCCCCGTTTTATACGGGGGTTATTTGTTTGTGCGTGGTTGCCTTTGGTTTCTATCGTGCTTAGCGGTATTATAGTAGTAATGAGCTCTAAGAAAAAACGATCAGCCAGCCGGCGAAAGCAGTACAAAGGCAGCGTATCAGCACGGCCAACGATTACGAAAGTCAGCGCGGTCAAGCGTAACCCTGCCCATCAATGGTGGATCGATCATCGGCGAGTTCTCAAGCCTATGCTACCTGTCGCCGGTATCATACTCGTTGTCATTTTGATTATCATTGGAATTATAACGATTATTTTGTAGCGATGGCTGGCTCGGGTTCGGGTTCGGCAGCAGGCTGTGCGACCTGTGATTCTTCAAGTGGCAAGCGGAAACCAAATGTACTACCCTTGCCCTCCTGTGAGCTAAAAATAATTGATCCACGATGAGCCTTTATTACTCTCCGGGCAAGGTACAGGCCGACACCCGTCCCATCAGGTCGCTGCTTGCGGGCATTCTTGGCGCGGAAGAATTTATTGAACAGCCGCGCCTGCTCTTCTTGCGGTACCCCAATACCAGTGTCGACAACCGTCACCGCGACATCGTTAGCTACCTTTTCGACGGTGATAACGATCGTGCTGTTCTCGGGTGAGTAGTATATGGCATTGTCAATAAAATTCATGATAACTTGCCGGATTTTTGACTCGTCAGCCATGACCATTAACTGTTCACGAGTTGCCTTAAGCCGCAGTTTTATGCCATGACTGGCAGCAATTAATTGCAGGTCAGATACTTCTTGCCGCACTATCCTACCTATGTCAAAAGGTGTCCTATCGATCATGAACCTGCCAGTCTGTAGTCGTGAGACGTTCAAGAAGTCACTAATAAGCCCGACCATCCGCTCGCTGCCCTTGAACGCTTCGAGGAGTAGTCTTTGTTGCCGCGGCGAAATATTGCCCGCATCACCCTCGAGCACCATACTGATATAGCCCTTGACACTGGTCAACGGCGTACGAAGTTGATGGCTCGCCATACTCATAAACTCGTCCTTTACCTCGTCCAGATGTTTAAGTTGAGCATTGGAAGACCGTAGCTCTTTAGTCGCGACGTCAATCCGCTGTTGCAGCGTGGCATTCAGCTCCTTCACTTCATGCAGCGACAATGCGTTTTGGATAGCAATCACCAGCTCATTACTGATAGCCGTTAGAACACTCAGATCACGGCGGGTATAGTTGCCGCTCAAGTGGTCACCCAGTATAAGATATCCCGCGACCTTGTCAGCGTTCCGCAAAGGCATGACAAGCGCTATCTGATGGCTTTGTAGCATCCGCCGCAACTTTTGGCTCTTGTATAGCAAGTCATCCACCTGGATAATCGCGTCGTTGTTCGTCGCAACGTATTCGTCCAACAACCGCACATCACGAATCGGCAGACTGGAATGACCATGCGTTCCGGCTGACATGTGATGTTCAACGGTATTTGTATAGTGGAGGAAAAAGAACGCTTGCTCAGCCTTGAAGGTCGTAGCAATTTCATGAGACGCCCTCTCGAGCAGACCGCGCAGATCCGTCGTTGACGTCAAGAGGGTACTGAGTTTGCTGAAAAACGCCTCCGTCTTGTAGTTGTCGTGATAGAAAATGTCGTCAGTAATCTTGTCGAAAACCTGTTTGATCGGCTGAAACATAAATGCCAATCCGAGTGCCATCAAAATATTAGCGGGGCTAATACTGACGCCTGTCGACACATGGCTCTTCATTATCGTCACCGAAACAATATAGGCAAACGCGTAATAAATCCCCGCAAGAGTCAGCAGTGTCAGCACATACACCGCGCTTCGCACGGCGGCGAATTTTATATCAAACAGCTGGTGTCTGACAATCGCATAGGCAACCATAATGACGAAAAACGTCGTATAGAGCGGGCTAAGGATAATAAAGCTGGTTGTGTGCAATAAGACCGGCAACATAAAACTTGTCACGGGCGCAAAGAAGAGGATTGGCACGATTCCAATCAATACGTAGACGTGTTGCCCGTGCTTTGTCCCCCTTGTCGTACTCGCGCCCCTGAAAAGAACAGCAAGGCACATGCCGACGACGATAACGAAGTGACCGATAAAGAGAGCCGCACCCCATGCCGGAACGGGCGTTGGTGTCGCAGCGTCGGCAACAAGACGACTAAATACGAGCGGGGTCGCGTCAACCACTGCCACGACGACAGACGCCAGCAATACTAGAATCACACTTTTCTTACGGATCGCTCCGTTGCTATCAGCCTGCAAGAGTCGCGTCAAAATATACAACAACCCTATGGCGATTGTGGTTGCGCACACGACGACACGTATGTACGTCAACGCCTCGACGCTCGGCTTGATCGTCATATAATTCGCGATCGCGATAGTTAGAAAGGCTACTGTCAGAAGACCATACACGATATTGAGCAATCGCCTGACATCTCTAGTCACGACGAAAACACCTATGACGGTGCTCACGAGGATGCTTACCGCCATGATTGTAAACTCAATCATAACCTCAGTATAGAACAGAGGGGGAAATATGGCTATGCTTATTTAGAACGTTTCAATGCGCCGTAAACGGTTCGTACTCGTTCACCGAGCGGATCGGGTTGCGGCATGTTGATGACCTTGCGTGGCGTAAGCACGCTGCGACCGGATTTTGGACCGCGCCCCAGGATAATTTCCTTGGCAGTCAGTTCTGCCAAGGCACCGCCCATCGCGGCTGTCGAACCAAGCTGCGGGAAGCCGCCAAGTGTCTTGTCAATCTCGACAAGCGAGCCGAGCAGACGCGCCGACGCGTTCCGAATACCGATAATTTTCACCATCAAGCGTTTCTTTTCTTCGGCGCTCAGCTGGTCGTCCGCTAATTTGTCGGCATCCGCACTGCTAATACGCCCGAGAAACGCTTTGGTGTCCGGTTGCGTGTCGTACCGTTCGACATCAATCATTGATTTTTCACCAACGTCCGTTGCCATGATGAGCGGCACGCGGTGTTCGGCTGCAAACCGCCGCAATACCACCTTGGCACCCAAGTCATCCACCTCGTCGAACACGACGTCTGGGTTAAATGCTTCCAACTGCGCTAACGAATCCCGGGTTAGGCCGTCTCTCAAATGCGTCTGTCGTACATACGGATCAAGTTCGCTTGTTTTCCGAGCGGCAATATCAACCTTGGTCGTACCTACCGCAGGCATACCGGATCGGATACGGTTCAGGTTCGGTACCGACAGCGTATCTCTGTCTGCATACAGCATGTCTGAACCGACACCGCCAGTCACCAGTTGTTCTCCTACGGCACTACCGACGCTCATGCCGATAACCGCGATTCGCGCCAATAATAATTCCCGCTGCTCTTCCGGTGTGAAAAGATTTCGGTTGCGAAATGTCCTCAGTTCCTGATGATCTTGCTTGTCGGCAAATCGTACGACTTTGTTTGACCACGGGAAGTGCACCCAAGTACCGAAGCCAGCACCCTGCCGATAAATGTCTGACACGAACGCCTCTTTTTGCGCGGTGTCATCTTTGCCGTCAGGATGGTGCATCTCGTACAAGTCTTCGGCAATTGTCTGAATCGGGTCGATAACTTGTATGTTCCAGTTGCTCAATAGTCGGTGGCGCAACTCCTCGCTGGCGTCAGCTTCTGTCAATTTGAACATATCGGGTTGAGACCATTTCGGCTCTTCCACGCTTCTCTCTTTTAATAGTCTTTCAATACCCGCCATTACAGCCTCCTTATCCTAAATTTTCTACTATAGCGCGCCTCATGATCGCCATGTCGGTATCTAATTGGTCATCCGAAAGCCCATCGGTAAAAAACCGGAACCGTTTCAGTTGGCGGTCTTTGTCTTTATGCGTATCCGAACCGTTCGTACTAATGGCACTTTCGTAGATTTGCCTGATAAACTTCCTCGTATCGGTCACGACAGGTACCAGGCGTACGTCTGGATTTACCCGCTCGTCATCCATAGCGACCGGATTACCGACCTGCAATACGGCCTGTTCGCCAAATTCACGCTTCAAAAAACTGTAGGTGGTGTCAACGATACTGAAGAACCATATCTCATGACGATCATTTTCAAGCGACTGGTGGATTCCGTCGCGAATAATCTCAAAAATCCCCTCGGGGTCACTGCCGCGCGACCTGCCGAGCGCAGCAATTTCACGGAGCATGTACTGCGGCTGGTTTTCATCAACGCTGCGTAAATATTGTTCGCCCCAGTCATACAACGAATCTTTGCTCAGTATATACGCCGGCAAATCTTCGCGGCTACCTCCCTCGGGTATGTCGTGCATGCGCCACGTTGCGCTGTTTAGCACGACCTCGTCCGTCAATAGGTCGCGCCGTTCGGTTTTCGAACAGGCAAGCACGTACGTAATGTCATTACCTCTGGACTTATCCAGGTCGGCGGGAAGCCGATAATACAACCGTCCGTCATCGTTTATTTCTTCCAGCCCGTCAGGATGAACGAATCGCGCCAAGACGAAACTTTCGGCGTGAACATGCTGCGCCATAAGGGCAGAGGCTGGATCGACGTCTTCTGTAAATGAATGGATATGGAAGGAGTCTTGGCGTTCGGGAGGTTTGTATGTGTCGGAATATCGGAACTGTTCGGTAATACTCACTGAAAACGACTGCCTCTTTTTATCTCTTTTTATTATTTACATTATGGCTTCATTATTTATGATTGTCAATTTGCTGATTCGATAGCACTCCGTGCTTCTTGCCGAAAGTCCGCCAGCCATTTGCCAAGCGTGGCATCGTCTACCCCCTCTGCCATGTAGACGAAATTCCGCAAGTGCCTGTCGGCATGTGGATTATTCGGCGCCGTAATCGCGTCTGCCATGTTCATAAAAAAGTTATCGATGTCCATGATCGTCGGCACCAGTTTCACGTCGTCATAAACATATAGGTGAGCAAGTTGCTTCGGATCTCCCACCTGTCGAACTGCTGTCGTCCCCCAGTCACGTTGCCAGACCCGAAAGACTGTTTTTTCGACCAAGCCCATTAGCCAAACCTCGCCGACACCCGTCGTCCTTCCGTTGACAAACGCCCGCTGCACTTCGTTGCGGAGAAATTCAGTCACCACGCCAGGACCAGCATTTTTCGTCTTACCCAGGCCTTCCGGCTCGGCTAACTGCAGCCGCGGATCAGCGTCAATTCGTCGTAATTCCTCTTCGACACCAGGCCACAGGTGGTCTTTTCCGAAGAGGTATGATGGCAATTTGTCGAGCGGAGCGTAGTACTTTTTCCAGGCAACCAGTCTGCCCGTGGCTGGATCTATATCAGAACTCCCCTTTTCGCTACCCATACTGTACTCCGTCCAGCAAGTATCGGCCGCGGCTACTGACCCGTGAGATGGATCAGCAATGTCGGGTGCCAAGACCACTTCGCCCCCCGGTAGCCGCACCAGGCCTTCCGGACGAACGAATCGCATATTCAGATAACTCTCCGCCTGGATTTGTCGAGCAAGCAACGCGCCTTCGGGCGATTGCTCCGGTGAAAAACAACAATAATCATACGTGTCAGCGCGTGCCACTACATATGCATCAATCCGACCCTCACCGTCAAACAGTTCCATAAGAACTTCTTCCCCCCTGTTTCTATTTAAAACCTATCGTACCACAGGCATTATGCTATACTTTAACCAGTATGACAAAAATTGCAATTATCGAAGACGATGCCGTTATAAATCAGATGTACCGCATGAAGTTCGAGGCCGACGGTTTCGAAGTCCAGGTGGCCGACGACGGTAAATCGGGTATCGCTATGGTGCAATCATTTATGCCCGACCTTATCCTACTCGACCTTCAAATGCCAGAAATGACCGGAGACGAAGCGCTCAAGCAGATTCGGGGTCAAGCCTGGGGAGCCAACATACCTGTCATTATTCTGACAAATACCGGCATCGAGGAATCACCGCAGTCGCTTCGCGAACTCGGTATCCATAGCTACATCGTCAAGGCTGAGCTGACACCAAGCCAAGTCGTTGAACGCGTCAAAGAAGCATTGCAGTTATAGGTAAGGGTCGAGCTCCACTCGACTATTGCTGCTTCGTAGCCGTCTCGTTTTTTACGGTTGCCTGCGCAGCGCGGATAACATTGTCAAACAGTGCTGTCACTGTCAGCGGACCGACGCCGCCTTTTTCGGGCGTGATTGTCACGTCATCGCGCTGACGTACTTCGGGTGCCGTATCACCGACAATCTTGCCATGTTCGCTCGCCGTTCCGGCATCAACGACAACTGCGCCGTACTTAACATCATCACTTGTAATCAGACCTGGTACGCCAGTCGCAGTCACGATAACGTCAAATTCCGGCAGCCGTTCGCGCATATCTTTGCTATGTTCGTCAAACACGGTCACGTCATGCCCGCTCGCTTGCCACATCTTGGAAAGTGGCGCACCAACCAAGCGGCCGTTGCCGACCAGGGCGATTTTCTTACTCTTCAAATCAATGTTGTAACCAGCAAGCAACCAGTCGATCGCCAACGGCGTAGCAGGATCAAGCGTCGCATGCTCTCCGAGCCCGTCCACGTCTTTTTCTGGTACGACCGCGTTTACTGACTTGTCGGTTTCGGAAGGATCGGCTAGTGGCAACTGGATAATAATCCCATGTACTGACGGATCGTCGTTCAAGCGCTCGATCACGCCCGGCAGGTCGGGCTGATCAGTCTTGTAGACCTCGACATCGACCAGAATATCCGCGCCGTAATTTTTTTTCATCCGGACATACGAATCAATCACCGGGCTGTCGATCGTCTGCGCGATTGCCAGCTTCGGAAGAACATGATGTGCTTGTCGCAGTGCTCGCACTTGGCGGGCTTGTCGTTCTTTTATGTAATCGGCCAGTTCGCGGCCATTGAGAAACTTAGTCATCACTATCAGCATATCACGGTGTTATGCTACAATAAAGATACGTAGAACAAGCACAAATTAAGGAGAAAAATGAACTACGATTACACGTACCCTTCTTCCGACCCCGTGCTTTCGAACACAGATATAGTACTTGCTGGAGCCGTGCTTTTGTTCTTGTTCGTCTTCGTCGTTATCGCCTACGCTGTCGAGGCATACCTTCTTAGTCGTATCTTTAAAAAGGCCGGCGTACCGCAATGGGTCGCTTGGGTGCCGGTATACAATATGTGGAAGCTTATGGAGCTCGGCAAACAACAAGGCTTTTGGGCTGTTTTTATGCTCATTCCTTTCGTCGGTATTATCGGTTTCATCTACATGTATATTGCTATGTACCATATCGGTAAAAAACTCGGTAAAGAAGATTGGTTCATACTCGTCGCAATCTTCTTGCCGATCGTATGGATGATCTGGCTCGGGTTCGACGATTCTCAATGGCCCGCCAAGAAAAAGCCGTCAGCCAAAAAATCAGTGTCGGCCAAAACAACCAAAAAGAAAGCCTAACCCACCCAAATGAAAATCCCCCGTAAGATCGGGGATTTTCATTTGGGTACCTATAGCCTGTCGACTCTATGCGTGACCAGGATGATGGCGCTCAACTTGAGCGACCTCAAAGCCATCCCAGTAGACAAGTATAATCGTTACGATAGCCGATATGATTTGGTTCCAGGCTGCAGCTGTTCCGACACCATATACGAACGTCGAGAGAAACAGCCATACCGCCGCGAGTCCGCCGACCCAGCTCGGAAGAACATTTTCCCAAAAGAACTGGATAGCCCCCGCGAGCGCGATAACAATGCCTGTGACAATGACGCTCGTGAGCGCGGCTCCCGTAACTGGTATCCACATCGGTGAGATTGCTACCCATACGCCCGCTAGCAGCGTTAATACACTTGCTAATCTTGTTTGATTTCGGTCATTCATATATCCTCCTTTAGCCTTCTCAACCGGCTACCTCATTCACTTAGCTGTTTGGTGTTTATCAATCATAGTATGCTCTTTCTGAACTGTTATCGCTGTAAACTTTCATACAACATATATGGTTTGCAAACGATAAGGGGTTTGTTATCATTAGCAATAGCACTATGGTGGCAGACGAAATAGAAGAGGGATTTACCGTTATTGAGATGGTGGTGACAATGGTAATCATGGCACTCTTCTTAACACTGTTTTTCCAGATGTTCTTCTCATCGCAGTCACAGCAGACATCTGTCTTTCACCGAGCCACGGCTAACGATATCGCTCGGACCAACCTCCGTAAAATCTCTTCGAAAACAACCGTCACCTTGCCGGCCTGTATCAATACCAGTAGCAGCCCGAACAATCCGCTCGCTAACAGCTCAGCCACCGGCAGTATCGTCGCCACTGACACCTCGGGTGGTACGCCGACATGGTCAACTGCCGGTTTGAGTGCCGAATCCCTGGATGATACAGAGCTACCACCAGGAACAACCCAAACATTGAAGGTACTATACCCACGCGGCTGCGCCAGTGCGATGCCGGCAGAGATTATCTCAATCGTAAGCTATAAATCGGAGACTGTGAGCCATGCGGCGTACATCAACTAAACGCTTTCGTTCAGATTCATCAAAGGGATTTACTATCGTCGAACTACTCATCGTCATGGTTGTCGGCTCTATACTGATGGTATTGCTATTTGGGCCATTAGATGACCTGTACCAGTCAAATGTCCGAGGTACTAAAGAAGTTATCCAATACACCGATGTCCATAACGCGCTTCGTTCGATCGAGCACGATATCTCGCTCAGCACAGCCTTCAACAAAGCAAACACAATCACAGACCCGACAGGGAAGCTGTGGTCTTGGACTGGCGACGGCAGCGGCAAACGAACGCTAATCACGACGAATTATGCGACGACTATCGATGAGGGAAATGATACCGCTGGCGCCCGTACGCTTGTATTTAGTGGAACTGGCTGTAAGACGCCCCTGACAAACAATTATGTCTATTTTGTCAGTAACGGCACACTTTATCGTCGACTGCTCAGAAACACCACAACGCCGTGTTCTGGATACAGTATCGGCCAAAAACAGACGTGCGCTGTCGGTGACACCGACTCCGCCTGCAAAGGAGTCGATGCAGTCATCGCAACAAGCGTCACTAAATTTACCGTCGATTATTACGGAACCTCCAGTAGTACAACTCCTCTTGACAGTGATGGCGGTAGCCCGCCGCACACAAAATACACCAATAGTGCCGCCCCGGGGAACGCCCGTAGTATCGTCATAACGCTTACCGCCAAAAACGGCAACGGATCCAATGCCGTTACATCGAGCGGCTCATTACGAATCACCAGGGTGAATGGCTCATGAGATATTCTTGGCAAAATACTTATGCTCTATGTATAATGAACCAATATACAACAGTTCGTATGGTCAGTCAGACGAATGAGGGGATCATATTATGAGACGACAGCAAAGAGGCTTCCTCCTACCAGCAACTATCCTTCTGAGTTTGGGCGTATCTATCGTCGCTGGCACATTCCTGCAGTTTATTTCCAACTCCAGCGATGCACTCAACGCGCGGTCATACAACATGATAGCTCAGGAAGCTGCTCGATCGGGCATTGAATATGCTAACAGCTGTCTAACCAAGGATAGCCAGTCAGAGTGGACCACGTTGACGCCCAAGACGGATTGTAGCGGTAACAATGGCGGTGGCTCACTATATTTGTACAAACAAGGCACCGAATGGCGCTCGACCTTCAGTGTCTCCAAGCCGGACGCCCAAGACAATATAGTCTCGACCGGTACTGTCGAGATACTCAACGGCAGCACTGTCGTCAAGACATACACGTCAACTGACAAGATGAATATTGGCGGGCTCTATACGACTTTTCCGGTCTCCAGCGGTGAATCGATTACCCATATCAGAAATGACTCGTCTGACTGCGCGATTGCAAACGGTAAATTATACTGCTGGTCACCCGGTGGAACACCCGCGCTTGTCGGAGGAGATATCGCGGGCAAGACAGTCACGAGGGTCTCTGTCTCACTCAGCAACATATGCGTTATTGCTGACGGCGCACCGTACTGCTGGGGTAGCAATACCTACGGACAGCTAGGTACCGGCAACCACTCCACGAGAAGCCAACCGACAGATAACGCGCCCCTAGTATCTTCCGGACCGTTAAGTGGACATATCGTCACCGACATAAGTACAGCGTCTAAGAACAATCCAGCTGCAATCATATGGCCGTTCGCCGGTGCATATCCACACACATGCGCCTTGACCGACGATGGAGCCGTTTCTTGCTGGGGCGACGGTGGCTTCCGGCAAAACACCGGTGGAGGCATGGGTAAGGCGTGTCTTATTATCTGTATACCTACAGGATTCTACACCTATCCGACTTATTATTCGCCACATCTCACTGTCGGCTACACGAACACTGGTCAGGTACTTTCCGGCAAGAAAAGCATACGCGTTGGCGCCAGCTCCCACGATACCTGCGCACTGGCAGAGGGCAAAGCGATCTGCTGGGGAGTGAAGGCACCGCTACCTATACACTGTTGGATTCCTCCGCTTGGACAATTCTCGGAAGCAAACTGGCATGACGGAATTGCCGGAACTATCATCCCTTTTAACCCCTGCATTGCGACTTTCAGTAACGGCTACGACACATCGACAATCGGCGGAAGCGCGCTGGCCGGTAAATTCATCGACCCCGATTCGTGGGCTCTATCCGCAAATGAGGCTTGCTGGATGGCACACACGGACTTCGTGTGTTTTGGCACAACTCCGGCGTTTGGCCTATTCTGGTCTGATGTCGCCTTGGGTAAGGCGTGGGGAGCGCCATGGCGCATGTCATCAACATGGGACGTTACCAACTCCGACAATGGTGATAACGAAGCCGGTGCTCCTCTTATCGGAGGTGTCGACGGCCTCTACTGCATCATCGATAGGGGTGTGGCCAAATGTACAGGAGAACCGCTCAACACCTACACCGGTACGGGTGTGACGTTACACGCATACAAATCTTTCTACCCCCTCATTGAGACAGGCGGACTCAGTGGACTAATCCCAACAAAGATCGCCGCCGGACAGACCCATGGTTGTCTAGCGGCAAACGGTCAGCTCTTCTGCTGGGGCGCCGGTTTTGGTACATCGATCGCCAAGCCGTACAAGCCTTCAGCAATTGGCACGGCGGCTGGGACATACGCAGCAAACGGCCCCGTCAGTGTCGGTGATAATCATAGCTGCGGTATTGCCAACGGACAGCTATTTTGCTGGGGCGACAACTCTCACGGTCAGCTAGGTATGGGAGATAAATATAGCGTATCCCAGCCCCAAGCAGTCCCCGCCCTTGTAAACAAATACGTTACCGATGTTAGCGCTGGCAAGAACCACACCTGTGCGATTGTCTACGGCAAACTATACTGTTGGGGCGATAATTCTCATGGGCAGCTCGGTAATGGTACGACAACCTCGACAGACGAACCAGACTTCGCTAAACCCGTGGCAGGTGCGTTAAGCGGTAAGCGTGTCACCGACATCAGCGCCGGAATCGACAACACGTGTGCCATCGCTAACGGCCAAGCTTATTGCTGGGGTAACAATTCCCATAAAAAGCTTGGCGATGGTAGTTATACGCTGCACACCTCACCCGTCCTCGTGAACGGACACGGCGCACTAACGACGAGCATGTCTACTACGGAGATTTCTGCCGGTGCCGATCATACCTGTGCCGTTGCAAACGCTGACGCCTATTGTTGGGGGTGGAACCAAGACGGACGAACCGGTCTCGGTATCAACGCCAATACGGATAGCAACCCGACGTTGCTCACCGGTGGCACCGCTGGGTGGCCAAAGGGCCCGAACAATATGCGACCTTCTGTCAGTGGTATCTCAGCTGGTGGCGACTTTAGCTGCGGTATCTTTAATGCGACCGTCAGCTGCTGGGGCAAAAGTGATTTCGGTCAAACAGGAACAAATACGACCCTCGACAGGTCAGTACCCACTAATATTAGCAGTGCGGCGGGCGGATATTACGCGACGTCCGTGTCGGCTGGTGATAAACACGCTTGCGCCGTTATCAATGGCAATCACTCTGCGACAAACGGTAACATTTGGTGCTGGGGCGCGGGCGCTAATGGACGACTTGGCAATGGCGGCGTCGCCAACAGCCTCGTTCCCCTCCTTATCAATGGCGGAGAAACGATCAAGGGCGGGGTTCGCAGAGTTGCAACGAATATCTCTGTAGGCACCTCAACCACCTGTAGTGTGGCTAACGCCGATATTCTCTGCTGGGGCGCAGGTACTAGCGGGCAATTAGGCAACAGCTTTGTCATCGATAGCACAACACCGACTATTACGAGCGGCTTCCGGTTCGTCACCCCTTATCAACGCGGACCCGTGTTCTAAGTACGTAGTATACTGAATCAATGAATATTTTATTGGTTGGTCATGTTTGCATTGATCATAATGTAAGCGAGCATACTACCTATACTAGCTGGGGGTCAGCGCTCATGTATATGGCCGCATACTTCAACGGACATACTGAAGCGTCCATCTCGCTGATAGCGCCCTACGGCAAAGACTTTCTTCCCTACTCGCACGCAGTTAATCTCATAAACGACGCGCACGACGAGCAAACATTAATATACAAAAATATCAGCGACGAAAGCGGACGCGTACAGAGCTGTGAACATAACCAACACGCAGACCCGGTCCAGCTCACCTCCGCGCTCGAAGAGCGGATAGCCCAAGCGGACATTATCATGCTCGCCCCGCTACTTCCCACATACGCACCCGGATATGTAGCCAAGCTGCTCGCGCTGAAAAAGTCCGGCTGTATTACGGCACTTCTCCCGCAGGGATATCTGCGACAAGTGACCGAGGACGGTAAAGTGGCGTACAGAGACTTTCACGAAGCTGCAACGATCCTCCCCTTTTTTGACCTTGTTATGTTTTCACAAGATGACACCGCAGAGGCCGAGACTCTCGCGAAAACATGGGCCGCACAAAACAAATCAACGAAAATTATCCTCACCCAAGGTGACGCGGGTGCCAGCTGGGTACGTAGTAACGGCGACGTTTTACATGTCGGCACGACACCTGTGCCTATTGAGGAAGTCATCGACTCCGTCGGCTGCGGAGACACTTTCAGCGCGGCCGTCACGCTGGATTATCAACACAACCAAGACATAGAATCTGCCATACGAGCCGGCAACAATGCCGCACGAGACAAACTGCGTCACGCCAGCCCGCTGGAATAAGACCAAATGAAACTACTGTAACTTTCTTCCAATATCTGATATCCTTCGAGTACCAGATTATGCCTACCAAAGTTAGTATGAGTCCCACCACTACCGTGACAGGTAAAGTCACGCGCGCCGAGGCCCGGGTTCTTGACGCGATTGACGAAGATGCGTTAGTAGAATCATTAGTAAAGATGATTCAGGTCCCCAGCGTGACTGGGACCGATGCTGAATCCGAACTTCAGGTGGGAATGGCGAAGCGTCTTACCGACCTCGGCTTCGACGTCGATCACTGGAAGTTCGACCTCGACGAGTTGGCCGCCCATCCAGATTTCCCCGGTACCGAAGCCCCTCGACATGAGGGCTACGGCACCGTCGGCGTACTCGGATCATCAACCGAGCTACCCGCACTTATCTTGCAGGGGCACGTCGATGTCGTACCGACAGGCGATCTCAATAACTGGGAAGACCTCAACCCATGGAGCGGTCTTATCAAAGACAACGCCGTCCATGGCCGCGGCGCGTGCGACATGAAGGCAGGAGTCGCCGCAAATCTAGCAGTGGCAGCTGCTCTTGTGAACTCCGGCGTGAAGCTCGCACGACCGTTTGCAGTACATTCAGTTGTCAGCGAAGAGGACGGTGGCCTTGGTGCCTTCGCGACGATGTTGCGCGGCCATCGTGGCGAAACCGCGGTTATATCCGAACCTACCAGTGGCAAAGTAATCGTCGCCAACGCCGGAGCGTTGACCTTTGAACTGCGAGTTCATGGGCTCGCCACGCACGGCAGTTCTCGCCTCGCCGGACACAGCGCTATCGACGCATTTTTGCCCGTTTACGCCGCTATCGCGGACTTAGAGCGTACTCGCAATACGCGTACCGACCGGCTCTATAAGGGCAACCGCTTGCCATATCCGATCTCGATCGGCATTATCCGCGCCGGGGACTGGGCTAGTAGCGTACCAGATCTTCTCATCGCCGAAGGGCGAGTCGGGGTTATCCTCGACGAAGAGCCAGCCACCGCGAGGACAGCACTCGAACAAGCCGTCGCCAAGGTCTGCGCTAGCGACCCTTGGCTAAAAGACCATCCTGTTACAGTCATCTGGCAAGGGGGCCAGTTCGCCAGCGGTCGTATCGACACAGCTCACCCGCTCGTACAGGAAATGACCGATGCTATTAATGTAATCGAACACCGCGACGCCCTCCTCGGCGCCGCTCCGTACGGAAGCGATCTACGACTCTACTCTGGCATGGGTAATATCCCCACTCTGCACTACGGCCCAGGCGATGTTCGCCTTGCCCATGGCCCACGCGAACAGGTCGACATTACTGAACTTATTACCACGACTCGCTCGCTGGCCCTTTTGGCTGCACGGCGGTGCGGGGCGTATATTTAAGGCAATCGGCTAAAACCTCTTAAACTCAACCAAATAAAATACCCATCACAAAGATGGACATTTTATTTGGAGGGCCAGGAGAGACTTGAACTCTCGACACCCTGCTTAAGAGGCAGGTGCTCTAACCAGCTGAGCTACTGGCCCATAATTATATGAAATGTACGACTCAATTATTTACCGAAGTCTTCTCCGAGTACGGTTAGGGCACCGAGTGCTTTATAACTTTACTCGGCGACAAGCGCCTCGGACGGGCAGCTGAGCTACTGATCCGTAGTGAGTCGTTGAAACGACTTGGGTAGAATAGCATTTTACGGGGGTGTTTGTCAATAATTTTGGTACCCCGCACAGGGGTCGAACCTGCAACCTCCGGTACCGGAAACCGACGCTCTATCCAGTTGAGCTAACGGGGCGTGTCATTTATTGTACCGTAAAGCGGCAGATAACAGCTACCACAGCATGTTGATATAAGCGCGCAAGGCTTCGCGCTGGACAGTGTCACTACTGGAGTGACCCGACATGACAAACTGCAGTATGGTATTGTCGGCCAGCTTTTGTCGCAGCTCATATGCTGCCCGCGGCATGCAGATAAAATCATAGCGACCCTGAACGATAACGATCTGCGGTATAGTGTGCAGTTTATGCGCGTTGTCCAATATGTAGTTTTCGTCTATAAAACAATCATTCAGGATGTAGTGTGCCTCCAGATACGCCAGCGATTCTGACGCGAAGTCGTCCAGATCTTTCCCTGCCTTTTCCGGCCGATAGTCCAGTTTCAAGATCGATTGTTCGTATGTCATCCACTCGCGGGCAAACCGTTTGCGTTCATCCTCGCTCCCCTCAAACATCATGCGTTTGTAGTAGCCGCTCACATCATGACGCTGATCTTCCGGTACCGGTGACACGAACCTGTCCCACGCCTCCGGAAAATGAGAGGCAATCATGCCTTGCAAGTAGAATTCTTTGTCGATTTCACGTGCCAGGAAAATGCCGCCTATCAACATTTTTTCGACGACGGCCGGGTTGGCAATCGCATACAGCAACGCTAGGGTTGACCCCCACGATATACCATAAAGCGAGATTTTTTCGAACCCAAGCTCGATTTTTAGCTTCGTTATGTCAGCCAGCAAATCCGACGTCGTATTGTACTCCGTCGCAGCAAACGGTGTGCTGCGTCCAGACCCGCGTTGATCGTGGAACACGACACGATGCTTTTTCGGGTCGAACTTGTCGAAGTCACTTTCGCTGAAGCCGCTTCCCGGACCACCGTGCAGGTAAAAAATCGGCTGTTTCACTTCAATATTACCCCAGTCCACCCAATAGACTTCGTGCCCATTGCCCGCTGACATGCGTCCCGAGCGGATGATATGTTCGTTTTCGATCGCTTGTTGAGAAGTATCTGCCATTATTCTTAGTTTAACAAAAACATACAGGTCATGTGAAATACCTAACTGTACGAAAGCCATGACCGGCTTACTATAAGATAACAACTAACAAAAGGAGGGTAATATGGGTTACCAAGAACTCATTCACAGAATGAAACTAAAAGCCGGTTTTTCCGAAAGCGAAGCCGAGGAGGCGCTTGATTTAATGGTCGAGAGTATCGCCGAACGGCTCGAGGATGGCGAGCGTAAAGATTTCGCCAGCCAGCTACCGGCCGAGCTGCAAGAAGTAGCACTCGGTACCGAAATGGCCAGCGACGCCGAGCGGCACCAAGACCTCATCCATGAATTTATGGACAGGGAAAACGTGGAGGAAGATTATGCCAAGAGACAAGTCTCTTCCGCCTGGGATGCGCTCAAATCGTTTATTACCGAAGGGCAGATTCAGCACATCAAAGCGCAGTTGCCCGCGCCAGCCGCCTATATGTTGCACTAGGTAAACAAAATATAAAGGGAGCCGTACCTGAAGGTCGTGCTCCCTTTTGGTTGGTGGACTATCTGACCTAACCAAGAGTCTTGCGCATTTCTGGCGGTTTGCCCATGAATGGAACCGGGCGACGGAACGCTAGATCCCACCCGTCGAACGCATTACTGCGCACGACGACAAATTTGCCGCCAAGGCTCGGTACGAAATTCTCGAGTACCTCCGCTACGAAGCCAGCGCCATGCAATATCTCAGCTGCGGCCACGGCCTTGCTATGCGGATTCCACGTCGTCAGCGACAGTGCGCACGGACCAAAACGCTCTGGCAACTTGTCCGTGAGACTCGGCGCAGGTTCCACGCCCCTGATTCGCATCAGCACGGTTCGGTCGTCATCGAAAACAGTCTGAATCACGGTGCCCGCGTCTGACTCCATGTCAAACGTATATCTCTCGCGTAGTCGGCACAGTGCCAGTACGCGGCCAACTGCCACAGCAGCGTCTTCGTTCGGCACGCCCATGCACCGGTGTCCGCGGTCGCGGAACGGTATCGGAAACGGGTTGTGCCATGCGAGCGCGATTACCATGACCAAAAGAGCCCATGGCAGCCAATCCATCAGATTCACGCTTTACCTCCAAGGTGCGGCTGCGATTGTCACAGCGTGTACTATATACCATACCATTTTTTACTATTTTCGTAAATACCGTCCTCTTTCGCCGTGTGAATCAACCAAGAAAAACAGCCCATCCGAAAATAGGCTGTTTTTCTTGGTACACCCGGAAGGATTCGAACCTACGACCCTCTGTTCCGAAGACAGATGCTCTAATCCACTGAGCTACGGGTGCTCAATTTGCTTCTACACTGACCCTAACTATACAACAACATGGCTTTTGCTCGTACCGGATTAGAGCATGCTCACATTATGATTTTTCGACGGGCAAGCCGCCGAGGCACTGAGCTACGGGTGAGTTACATCTGTTATTGTACCATTTATACCTCGCTTAAGCTATACTAATACCACTGTGAACGTCAAGATCAACGTCCCACTCAGTACCCTTACGACCATGCGCCTTGGTGGCAATGCTAACTATGTTGCCGATGTTAGCTCGGACGAAGAGCTGCAACAGCTCTACCAAAACAGCAAAAAGCTTGGCCAACCTGTCTATGTTATCGGTGGCGGCAGCAACCTTATAGCTCATGACGAGGGCTTTCCAGGCGTCATTATCCGCAACCGTATCATGGGTATTGAGATCCTCGACGACAATGCGTCCACCACCACTATCGCGGCTGGCGGCGGCGAGATCTGGGACACCCTGGTCGAATATACCGTCGACCGTAACCTGCACGGTATCGAAGCCATGTCCGGTATTCCGGGCACTGTCGGTGCCGCGCCGGTACAAAATATCGGCGCATACGGGCAGGAGCTGGCCGATACATTCATATCGCTCGAGGCATACGACACCACGACCGATAGTTTCGTCACGCTCAAGTGGGACGATTGCGGGTTTTCGTATCGCTACAGTATTTTCCGAGGCGGGGCGACCGGCCGCTACATCATCACCCGTGTCACGCTGACGCTAAATAAGAAACGCCCCGAACCACCGTTCTACGATGCTATCGAAAAGTATCTTGAGTCCAAGCAGATTGGCACTATGGCCGTTACTGTCCAGATCATTCGCGACGCCGTGCTCGATATTCGAACCACTAAGCTTCCCGACCCCGCCCGGCTTCCCAACACCGGCTCCTTTTTCAAGAACGCCATCGTCGAGAAATGGAAGGCCGAAGACCTCGCCAAGACATACCCCGACATGCCGTCTTTCACCGTAGATGATGCCACCGTGAAGATCCCATCGGGATGGCTCATCGAAAATTGCAACCTCAAGGGCGAAGTCATACATGGTATGAAGGTTCACGACGGCAATGCCGTTGTCCTAGTCAACCAGTCCGCCGGTAGCTACGCCGACCTTGCCGCCGCCCGCGAAGAAATCATCGGCAAAGTCCGCGACAAATTCCAGATTGTTCTGGAGCAGGAGCCATTAGAGCTCACGCCCACCCCTGTATCACCTCTAGCTTAAAATGCTTGCATAACGTTTATGGCTATAGTACACTTGCAATATAAGAAATTAATTTAAGGGGCATCAAATTAACATGAAACTACCAAATCTAAGCACCAAGAGCTCACAGGAAGGCTTCACCCTCGTCGAGCTTATCATCGTGATCGTCGTGATCGGTATCTTGGCCGCAATCATTCTCGTGGCATACTCCGGTATCACAGCTCAGGCGAACGACACGAAATACAAGTCAACCGCCGACAGTATCCGTAAAGTTGCCGAGACTATCAATGCCGACACAGGTTCATACCCGACTGCCCTGAACACTGATAAAGATGACTTTAGTACGACGAGTTCATACACGAAAATGCCATCGGGAATTACGCTATCCACGACGGCCGCAACGGCAACCAATGTTAAGGCCGGTGAAGAAGCTACATCACCTACCTACTACGTTAAATTCTGTACCGGTGGTGTCTCGGTTTACTACACCGTAAAGGGTGCTCTTAATCACGCAGTCGCTGGAGCAGACTGCGGCTAGTCCCTAAATAACAATAACAATAGAGACCTCATTGAGGTCTCTATTGTTATTGTGAGACAGTTTATTAACTAGCGTCATCTGAGAACAACTATTTATCGCTCGGCAACGAAAACTGATTCGCAAAAGCTTTTACATCACTGCGAAGCTGAGTAAGTGCCGCCTCGTCGTCGCGGGCGTCGATAGCTTGCTTCATCCATTCGGCTAGTTGCGCCATGTGCTCCTCGCGTAAACCGCGGGTGGTGATGGCCGGTGTACCCAGGCGTATACCGCTCGGTTTAAACGGCGGAAGCTTGTCGTCCGGCACGACATTGGCGTTCAGTGTCAGGCCGATTCTGTCCAGTGCCTGCTCGACAACCTTACCGTCAACGCCGAAGGACTGGTATACGTCCGCTAGAATCAGATGATTACTCGTACCGCCGGTAACGAGCTGAAAGCCGCGTGTACGTAACTCGTCCGCCAGCACCACGGCATTCTTGACTACCTGTGCCGCATAATCACGGAATTCCGGTTGCAACGCCTCACCGAATGCCACGGCCTTGGCCGCAATAACATGCATATGCGGTCCGCCCTGCATACCAGGAAAAACCGCCCGGTCGATAAGCGTCGGGATGTTTTCGATCGTTTTCTCCGGCTTTTTGAGCGGATTACTTACCGTACCCTTGCTCAAGATAAGTCCGCCGCGCGGACCGCGCAATGTCTTGTGTGTCGTCGTAGTCACGACATGGAACCCGTAGTTAAACGGATTCTGAGCAGCCCCGCCAGCAATCAGCCCGGCAATATGCGCCATGTCTGCCATGAGCAGACACTGGTCACCGACTTCGCGAGCGATCTCGGCAAACTTGGCATAATCTAATTCGCGCGGATAGGCACTAAACCCAGCCAGGATAATCTTGGGCTTGTGCTCCAGCGCCAGACGGCGAAGCTCTTCGTAGTCGATCTCACCGGTTGAGATGTCTTTCATCTTGTAGCGCACAAAGTTGTATAGATGTGCACTACGCGTTACCGGCGCGCCGTGGGTCAAGTGGCCACCATGACTCAGTTCCATGGCTAGCACTGTGTCGCCCGGCTCTAGCCATGCGCTATATACCGCTTCGTTGGCTGGGGCGCCGGAGTGTGGCTGTACGTTGGCATGGTCAGCACCGAAGAGTTGCTTGGCACGATCGATTGCTAGCTGCTCGACCTTGTCGGTAAACTCTTGTCCACCATAGTAGCGCCGACCCGGATAACCTTCCGAATATTTGTTGGTAAACACGCTACCAAGCGCATCGAGCACATCGGCAGAAACGTAATTCTCACTCGGAATCAGCTCTAAGCCGTCGCGTTCGCGACGCTCTTCACCGGCAATAAAATCAGCTACCTGCGTATCCTTCATAACTGGTGTTAATTATACCACCTCATCCCACCACCCCGCCCACATCATCAAAACCCCATACCCATCATTAAAATCTTATACACATTATGTCCGATCGGACATAATGTGTATAAGATTTCGGGGAGTTGAACATTCGATTGAATGTTTATTGGATGCTCCGGAATAGCACAGTGAATTGACAATATATCATAGATGATATAAAATCATAGCTATGACACCACAAGACTACAAGGTCAAAATCGGCACCCTGATCCAGGAGAGCCGCCAGCACCGGGGCTTTACTCAATCCCAGTTAGCAGAGGCACTTGGTACGAGCCAGAGTGCTATTAATCGTATCGAAAAGGGTGGTCAAAACATCAGCCTAGAGATGATTGCTCGAATCAGCGATGTATTATCCCATGATATTATGATGTTCAACCAAACGGGTAAATTGAACTTCCGCGTCCACGGCGGCAACAAGCTGAGCGGCAGTATCGACGTCAAGACCAGCAAGAACGCTGCCGTTGCTCTGCTCTGCGCCAGCCTGCTCAACCACGGCAAGACAACCCTGCGCCGCGTCGCCAAGATCGAAGAGGTCAACCGTATCATCGAAGTTCTACAGAGTATCGGCGTCAAGGTTCGCTGGCTTAACGATGACGGCGACCTGGAGATCATCCCGCCCAAGCACTTGCACCTCAGCAATATGGACATCAACGCCGCCAAGAGAACCCGTACCGTTATTATGTTTCTCGGCCCGCTCCTGCACCAGTATAAAAACTTTCATTTGCCGTTCGCAGGCGGTTGCTCCTTAGGTACCCGCACCGTCGAACCGCACATGACCGGGCTGCGCCCTTTCGGCTTGGAGGTCGAGGCGACGACAGATTACTACGACGCTACGGCGACACCACGGTCGGTTACTAAACCAATCGTCCTGACCGAACGTGGCGACACCGTAACCGAAAACGTCATCATGGCAGCAGCCCTACATAATGGCACCGTCACTATCCGCAACGCCAGTGCTAACTATGCCGTCCAAGATCTCTGTATATTCTTGCAGAAACTCGGTGTCAAAATCGACGGCGTCGGAACGACGACACTGCATATCACCGGCGTGCCGCATATCGACAAAGATGTCGAGTACCACCCAGCCGAGGATCCAATCGAGGCGATGAGTTTCATTGCGGCTGGTGTCGTAACTGATAGCGAGATTACCATACGACGTGCACCGATTGAATTCCTGGAGATTGAGCTGGCGACACTCGCCGAGATGGGTCTGGAGTATGACACTTCTGACGAATACGCCGCTCTGAACGGTCATACTCGCCTGGTAGATGTTCACTTGAAGCACTCCAAGTTAACCGCCGCTAAAGACAAATTGCACGCCCTACCCTTTCCGGGCATTAACATGGACAACCTGCCGTTCCTTGGTTTGATTGCTACCGCGGCACGCGGCCGAAGCATGATTCATGACTGGTCATACGAGAACCGCGCAATTTACTTCACCGAACTCAGTAAGCTAAACGCTAATGTCGAGCTACTCGACCCGCACCGCGTGTATATTACTGGTCCAACCAAATGGAAACCAGCCGACATCGTCGCGCCACCAGCCCTGCGCCCGTCTGTCGTCGTGCTGTTAGCCATGCTAGCCGCACCCGGCGAGTCAATCCTACGCGATGTCTATTCGATCAACCGTGGCTACGAAGATTTCGCCAACCGCCTAAACAGTCTTGGCGCGCATATAGAAACCGTACGCGAAATTTAAACAACCAGTTAGAGGTTGGTATAACAGTGGTAGTTATGCTATAGTAGGTTCCATAACTACCGCACATGGATGCAGCACAAGGCAGCGGCGAAGCGCGCAGCAAGCCGTATACACGATACGGCGCCGCGAGCACTGGAACCGCTAACGCAGTGATGCGCCATGAGTCACCGGCACGGCCAGTTGTGCTGGACGACAGGGTGACGATGCGTAGTTATGGACGTGGCGAATGTAGCTCACTTGGTTAGAGCGTCGGGTTGTGGTTCCGAAGGTAGTGGGTTCGATTCCCATCATTCGCCCCAAATAAATATGTCCGTTTACGGGCTTATTTATTTTGGGTTGTTATACATGAGATCGAACCCACGGCGGCAGGCTACGCCTGACGCGAGAGTGGGGGCGGCGTAGTGTAGCGAAATTCTGGAAAAGTTTACTTTTGCCAGAACGAGCAAGCGGAGGAGCGGGGGTGGTTAGAGCGATGACCCATCATTCGCCCCAAATAAAATAACAGATCCTTCGATCTGTTATTTTATTTGGGATTTACCCTACCATCTATAGCCGTTTTGGTACCAATGCCAATTGTAGTTCGAGCCAATACATACGGTTCGGTAGTGATGTCCTTGTCGCATGTATACCCACCAACAATTGTTATGCCAGCGATAGTGAAAGGCATTCCAGCCAGGATACCATTTCTTGGCCCAATTCATGGCAGTCCACCCGTTTCCGTACCGGTGATTGTTCCAATTGCTGTTACCCCAATGCCTATTGTTTGAGTAGTCGTGACTGTTTGTATACGTGTGGGAATATGTTTGTGGTACGTTGTAATATGACATTGCTTGCCTCCTACCCCGCCCGTTATTTTAAATCGTGTTCGATTTCGAACACAATTTTATTATGAGCTCGTAGATAACTTTTGACGGTAAAAATAGTTACAAAAGTATAGTAAAAATTTAGAGAAATTCAGGCGTAAGGATCGTGACTGCGTGTTGGCGGTTCGATAAAGTGCTGCCGACGCTCAACCGATTTAGTGTCAACTTGACTCGGGTCTTTGACACCACCGTGCTGGCGATTACTAGTACTCGCCTTGTCGACGAAGTTGTCACTACTTGCGTCATACACTCTACCGTGCTTTTGATCGGCGGTTCGGGCTTTTGACGACGAACCTTGTCTGCCCAGGCGCGAATATTGGTAGGCACCTACTACGCGCGGTTGGTTGAGTAGCTTGCGCCGCTGCTCCATAGATAAGCCGCCCGCACCAGCGCCACCGGCTGCGTTGGCATATCCGCTACTATGCGCCACGTCGTCGGCTGACAAATCTTGATTGAGAAACTGATTGAGATCCGCCATCAATCATGTTCCGCCGCTTCGGCGGCTGCCTTGTCGTTATGGACGGTACCGAACGGATGTTCTGATGGCGCATAGATCGAGTACACCTTCAACGGCTCATCGCCCGTATTGATAATATTGTGCCATGTGCCGGCAGGGACGAAAATCGCATCGTCATCGGCAGCCGCTTGCTGAAAGTTGAGGTTATCTTGGCTCGGACCCATCTCCACGCGCGCGTCACCACGCTCTATCCGTAGAAACTGGTCGTGATCCCCGTGCACTTCCAAACCGATATCCTGACCGACATCAATACTCATCAATGTCATCTGTAGATTGCTGCCCGTCCATTTAGCTACGCGAAACTTGTCGTTCTCGACCGTTGCCTGTTCGATGTTGATAACGAATGGCTTACCGCCATGATCATTTGTATCTATCATAATTTAATCCTACTTACACTTTAATTATAACAAAATTTGCTATAATTGTGAGAGTCTGCGGGCGTCGTATAATGGCTAATATACCTGCCTTCCAAGCAAGTGATGCGAGTTCGATTCTCGCCGCCCGCACCAAGAAAATAGACTCTGCCCGCCAGGGTCTATTTTCTTGGTATGAGACTGTGTGGATAGAACTCGCATCAGCGAACAAGGTGAGCCAGATGCGAGTTCGCTCATGAGGAGCACGCGCAGAAACTACCTCTTAGTTTCGAGCATGCGACGAAATGGATGCAGCTCGCCGCCCGCCGAAGTGAAACGGAGCGCCGTCTCGCCGCCCGTCAAGGCGAAGCGACCGCCATCTCGCCGACTGGCGCGGCGGAAGGTGTCGTCGTCTCGCTACCCAAGTGCTACAATACCCCCATGAGTAAACTCGTCTTCCGCCACGGTCTCTCCCAGGCAAACAACCGCGAAAACTACGGCACGCCTGCGTATGGTAATCCGGACGCGAGTCTTATGGACGAAGGAATTATCCATGCAGCCAATGCTGGACGTATGTTACGATTACCGCCCTACGCGATCGATCCGACGAATACCATCGTTGCCGTATCCAAAATGCGCCGTACATGGGAAACGGCAAACTTCGCCGGTTTTCACACCCTGCGCCCATACGAATCGCTCAACGAAATCGGCCACGGACTTACGCTTGAAGATAAGGCGCAGATAAAAGAAGCTCACATATTGCCGGTAGTCGCGTTGCGAGCCGCCGAAGAAGTCTTGAAAAATCCGCCAGAAGAGGACATATGGTTCACGCACGGACTTCTTATTGCCAGCATGTGCAGGGTTCTCGATATCTATCAGGATGTAGACACAAGACTCATCCCCCACTTTTGTGAAATCAGAGAACTACCGGTATAATTTGTATATCCCTCTTGTTCGTTTCGCCGTCATACTAATGGCACCACCACGAGCACTCTGTGCGAGCTTTAGGGGGAGGAGCTGTGTTTGCGAATTTACTTCGAAAACGCAGCGGAGGGGCAAGCCCCTCCTCGCGTTTTGCGCCCTGGTAGCTCAGCTGGATAGAGCAGAGGACTTCTAAGCCTAAGGTCGCAGGTTCGAATCCTGCCCGGGGTACCAAATTGCAACTTTTTGCGGAATTGTCGCCCGAATGGGCGATTTTTTCTTGC
>CAZQVE010000010.1:0-14011 GCA_964596695.1 uncultured Candidatus Saccharibacteria bacterium
CCTGGCAATCCGGGTTCGATTCCCGGTGAGATCACCAAGAAAAATACCCATCTTCGGATGGGTATTTTTCTTGGATGATGCTCGCGCGGCGAATCGAACCCGGGTGCGCGATACAAAGTATCGCGTGAATCCGGGTTCGGCGCAGCACAGTGAAATTCTGGAAAAGTTTACTTTTGCCAGAATGAGCAAGCGGAGGAGCGGAGTGAAACGGAGCGATGTCCCGGTGAGATCACCATAGAAAATAGCTCATGCCTTAGGTATGAGCTATTTTCTATAGGCGAATTTATTCGCAGGAATTGAACACCGAAGGGTTCGACTATTGTCAAATCTATGATTTTACAGTTGCTAGCCGATGTTCGCCGCTAGAATAGCGAGAACATCGAAGCGTTGGACCGGTGAGATCACCAAGCACGAGCACTTTACGTAGGCAGAATGGCTCTGCTTATACATTGCAATTTTATTATGTTTATGCTATAATTATAAGAATCTCTATTGATGAGAGATCAGTGGAGAACCTTGACAACCGGACTATACCAGTCAACTACCGAAGGAGCAATCGTGACTTTCGAGGAAATTACCGAAGCGGTTAAAACCGCCTCCAGTCCCGAGGAAGCAGCGGCGATTTATTTCGCCGTCTCGATCAGAGACAGCATCAAGTTCAACAAGGAGCTTGAAGAGCGTTTCCCTGATCCGCCAGAAATTGCAGAACTCTGCACACCCACCGAGTACCCAGCCGAAGAAGAGATCGATGCCCTGAAACGCGCGTTGATCGCACATCTTCCTGCGGGCATTCAGGCGTACGCCACCCACCCTGTGGATATGGCGCGACGATCGGGGTTCGCCCTTTCTACGGGATTCGATCCTGAGTGCTTGATGGATCAGCTCATCACTCTCGCTGGAATTGCCCCCGACAGCAGTATCAAGCAATTCTTGCCAGCGACCACCCTGCGGTTGCTGCCAACCGTCGTTTTCTCGCACCAGAGACTCATCTGGGGCGAGGGGAACTGATCGTGAATATGGCAGCTGGTATCTATAGTCCGGTTGTCATATTCACTTTGTGCATTTGAAGAGTGTATAAAGTGAATAACACACAGTTCTATTCAATGCACAGGGGTACATAAACTCACTAATTTATTGTGACAGGTGAGACTGAATGGCACGGCACAAGCTTGTTACTGATAAATATCTGAGGTATACTGGGCAAATCCGATTCCCGACTATAGGAGGTGGGCACATGAAAGGGCGGAAGTTCCTTTTGTTGCCTTGTGCCGCTGTCGCGGCGCTTACATTGGCCGCGTGTGGTGGCGGAGGTGATTCTGGCGTCCTGGGGACGACCGGAGCACCGACACTGACGCCGATCACGCCGACAGAAACTGTCACGGCGCCGCCATCGACAGTAACGGTCACGAAGCCAGCTCCACCGACGGAGACGGCTCACACGATGAATCCACCGGTGGATCCGTGTGTCGAAGGCAATGTCGACCCGTCGACGTGGAACACGGCAGATGACGTGTACCAGTTCGATTCGCCTGACGCCCAGATCGTCGATATCCGACAGGGTCGTCACGAGTGCTTCGACCAGATCACGTTCGTCGTCGACTCTCCAGGTGACGTCGGCTACTCGGTCGGCTATACCGATGGTGATGTCGCTGCAATGGGTAGCGGACTCCCGGTGCCTGTCGCAGGTGATGCGTCGTTGAACGTCGTCATCACGGCCGATGTACCGGTGCCGGATTTGTTCGTGGGTTACGACGTGTCACCCGGCATGCCGGCTCTGAAGCAAGTCAAGTATGTCGCGAGCGACCGCTACAAGACGCAGTTCGCAGTTGGCACCGCTGGTCACACTCCGGTCGCGGCGGAACATTTCCGCAGCGGTGACAAGACGCTCGTGGTGGTCTACGTCGCTCACGAGTGACACCCAGAGACCCCGTTTGTGTAGTTTATGCTACACAAACGGGGTCGCTTTAGTTTGAACGCCCGAATTGACAGTATGCCTATAAGGTAGTATGGTAAAAACATCACGTCCCCATGATCGAGAGGAGAGAGGGATATGAACAAGGGTATGTACCGAGGAAAGCCGATGAATCCAGCCATGGAACACGTCAACGACCTCCTCTATCCCCTCCGGAAGCAAATGCCGAGGGAGTTCAAGGAGTCGAAGGGGCATCGGCTATCGTTCGTGGTGGCTGTCGTATCGATTGCTGCCGTGCTTGTCTTCATGGGACTCTCGGTTGTCCGTCTGTACCACACATATGGCGAACCGTCATCGGCGCAATCGACAGTTGAGACTTCGCAGGTGGTGGCAACGCCGGCGCAGGTCGCGAACGTCACGAACCACGCCGGGTAGTTCGGCGTCGTACACAGGTCCGACCAGCACGATAATATTCGTGCTGGTCGGACCTTACTTACTTTTAACAGATGTCATTATGATACAATGGACACATGAGCGTCCTTTTTAAGCGAACGAAAATCCTTGCCTCCGTCGGTCCACCAATCAATAGCCCGGAGATGATTGAACAAATAATCAACGCTGGTGTGAATGGCTTTCGTCTGAATTTTAGTCATGCAAAGTACGAGGAGTGCGACCGCGTGATTCCATGGATTCGCGAAGCAAGCGAGAAAAAGGGCAAGCCCGTAGCGATCTTGCAGGATTTGCAAGGACCGAAGATCCGCCTTGGTAATCTGACACAAAACGTAGAGGTAAAACAGGGTGACGAACTGGCGCTTGCGTATGACGCGGAGCATGACGGCGGGCAAACGCTGCCGGTTCAATATAACCTCGCCGAAAAGGTAAAGCCAGGCGAGTCGCTCTATGTGTTCGACGGCAAAGTGCGTACGACAGTTATGGCGGTCAAAGACGAAAAAACAATTACCGTACGGGTAGAAAACGACGGCGTATTGATGAGTCGCAAAGGAATTAATCTGCCCGATACCGACTTTGGCGGCGATATCTTGACGCATAAAGACTTGAAAGACCTGGAATACGGCGCCGACAAAGATATCGACTATGTGGCGCTTTCTTTCGTGCAATCAGCTGACGATATCAATAATTTGCGCCAGATTTTGCTTAGTCACGGTTCGACGGCGCAAATCGTTGCCAAGATTGAGACGAAAGCTGCTATCAAGGGTGACGAGCTGGAGAAGATCGTTCGTGCCAGCGACGGTGTTATGGTGGCGCGCGGTGACTTAGCGGTCGAGGCGGGCGCCGAGGTGGTACCGATCGTTCAGCGCAAGATCATAGCGCTCTGCCGTAAGTATGGCAAACTGTCTATCGTTGCCACGCAGATGATGGCAAGTATGGTTGACGCCCCCGAACCGACTCGCGCCGAGGTGAGTGATGTCGCCAGTGCTGTCGTACAAGGAGCCGATACGGTCATGCTTAGTGACGAGACGGCTAATGGTCGGTATCCTATTGAGGCTGTCACGGCCATGAAAAAAGTCATTCTCTATACTCAGGAACACACCGGTGTTGCGCCGTTAACTGATATATTAAGGGGCAAGAAGTCTACCCGCGATGCGATTAGTCTGTCGGTGGTTGGTTTGGCCGACCAAGTAGGCGCGACGGCGATCATAGCAGAGACGAAGTCCGGCGGGACGGCTGCCAATATAGCTGCTCATAGACCCGACCTACCAATCATCAGTGTCACGAGCGAACCGCGCGCGGCGCAGCAGCTTGCACTGAGTTATGCAAACAAGTCATATGTACGGCCAGACGGCGAAAAGGCCGGCCTGAAACTAGCCAAACAGTTGCAAGAAAATGACTTTTTTGGTGATAAATCACCGGTAACTGTCGTTATCGTCAGCGGCCGCCAGCCGGGACTTGTCGGCGGGACGGATACGATTAGAGTAAGAGTTCTAGAGTAAACGAAATTGAGCCCGCCGCGAAGGAGCGGGGGCTCAACTTCGAGACGGGCTCGTTGATGTTGGAGCTAGCCGCCAATCTTTCCAATCAGCTCGGCGTGCATCTCGGGTGTCATGACCATGGTCGCGTGCAAGACGCCGGCGTGGTTACCGCCCATGTTCCAACCGATCCATCCGGTCAGTCCGGATGGTGTAGGATTACCATTCCAGGATGACTCAGTCACCGTGTCGGTGCATTGTTTGCTCAACACCAGGTTCCTGATGACAGGTCTGCAGTCGAGCATGTCGTGTCGGACTTGGTGTTGACCCCTGAAAAAGTCATTCATGTTCACGTCGGGCAGGTCGTATATCGCCTCTTTGTCGGGCATATCAAACGAGATTGAGGGTGGTTGCGTCCTGCTCTCGATGATGGTGCGCAGTGAGTTCGGGGGTGTTTGGATGTCCCACGATTTGCCATCGACGACGAACACTAGGTTGTATCTGCCCAGTGAGGTCATTGGATAGGCTACGCCCTCCTCGAAACCAAATTGCTGCTTTGCAACCTGGGCATCGGTGACGGGTGAGTTCTCCCAATGGTTGAACGCTCCACACGCGTACGTCAGCAGGTTGATGACGACGAGGTAGAACGAGACGGCAAGTATGCGGCACGCTCTCTTCTCCCATTTCTTGGGATTGGGGAAGACCAGCCTCGCCAACAGTCTGCCGGGCACGACGAAAATGAATATGTACATTGCGATGGTGGCAAATACCCACCACGACCATACAAACATATTGCTCCAATTTCTGTAGTTGCGTCCTATAGAAAAAGCCACAGGTTGCGGCTCCCCAGGAATGGATATATTTATACATATTTATGCATAGAACACAAGACACTTTATCTGAAAGTGCGCATAAAAAAGTTGAGCCCGCCGCGAAGGAGCGGGGGCTCAACTTCGAGACGGGCCAGGGCGTTCAAAAAAGAAATCCCAATAAGAGGAGGGTGCAGAGGAGACCCAGGAACATAACGGTAGAGGCAAAAGGCACTGGTGCGCTACACGCCTTATCGATCTGCTCTTGTTCCCATTCGGTGAATCCGTCTGGGTCTTCGACATCCCATTTGTTCAATTCATTCGACATCCTGATTTTCCTCACCTCGACGACAGAATGTAGTGATATTATACTACATAATAGTGCGTTTGCCAATTATTATAAAAATATACCAACAAAACAAATTTCTGGTAATAAGAGAAGAAATCGATTATTATCATGATAGATAAAAGTAACAATTAACGGTTTTTACATAGTAAAAATTAGAAATTGAGATTTGAGATTTAGATAGGGTGGGATTTTTCAAACAGACAATTCACGACTTACCGCTACACCACGGCAAGCACTACCGTGTGTTGATACGGGTAGATTATAACGTACCGCTGAAAGACGGGAAGGTCGATGACGATTTGCGTATTCGTGCCGGTTTGCCAACTTTGAAATATCTGTTGGATCGGGGCTGCTCACTGGTACTTATCAGCCATTTGGGTCGTCCTGAGGGGCATGATTTGGAGTTCAGTTTGGAACCTGCCGCCAAACGATTAGGCGAGCTGATAGGTAAAGAGGTGATTTTTGTCGATGATATCGTTGGCGATGCGGCGTATCAAGCCGTGAAGAAGGCACCTCAGGGCAGTATCGTCATGCTGCAGAATCTACGTTTTGATCCGCGAGAGGAGGAGGATGATGAAGGGTTTGCCAAGGGAATAGCACGGGCGGCACAGGCAGACTACTTTGTACAGGACGGGTTCGGCGTCGTACACCGGGCACACGCTAGTACGCATGCAATTACTATGGAACTGCCGAGCGTTGCCGGCCTGCTTCTAGAGAAGGAATATGTCACGATAACTGAGGCGATGGAAAACCCCAAGCGTCCGTTCGTCTCTATTCTTGGCGGAGCGAAGGTGAGCGACAAGGTTCAAGTGGTGGAACGGTTCGTTAACTTAGCTGACACTGTATTAATCGGTGGCGCTATGGCGAATACGTTTCTGGCATACAAGGGTGTGACACTGGGCAAGAGCAAGGTTGAGGCTGATCAGAAAGAGACGTTAGACGGCGTTTATGCTGCCGCGCACGCCAAAGTAGGCGAAGCGGCGGACGATTTTGTTGTCCTCCCTACGGATGTGGCGGTCGCCAAGGAGGTCAATGATGCGGAGCCGCGTACGGTTCGACGGGTAAAAGATGTTAAAACGGACGAGATGGCACTTGATATAGGACCGGATACAATCGAAAAGTTCTGCAAGGTTATTGAGTCTGCGGGGACGGTGATTTGGAACGGCCCGGTCGGCATGTCGGAGTTTCCAAACTTTGCCCACGGATCGGCGCGTATTGCATTGTCGCTCGCTACCCACTCCGACATTACCTCGATCGTCGGCGGCGGCGACACGGCTGATTTTGTTTTGAAGTGGGATGCGAAGAAAGGCGGCAGTTTTACGCATGTTTCGACTGGAGGCGGCGCAAGCCTTGACCTGATGGCGGGCAAAAAACTTCCCGGGGTGGAGAGTTTGCTTGAGGCGAGAAAGTAAGATAAAATAAGCGAGAAGAAAGCATAACTAAAATGCCGGACCGAAAGAAACTGATTGTCGCGAATTGGAAAATGAATATGGGCGTTCATGACGCCAGTGTTTTCATACACAAATTAGCGGCGGAAGTGGCTGTGCACCGCGATGTCGAAGTCGTGTTAGCACCGACCATGCTAGCGCTGCAACCACTGAGTTTGCAGATTGACCGCCGGCAGTTCAAGCTGGCAGCGCAAAATCTTTATTGGCGTGACCACGGCGCATTTACCGGTGAAGTGTCGGCTTCGCAGTTGCGCGGTCTGGTCGAGTACGCCATCATTGGTCATAGCGAGCGTCGGCATATCTTTCATGAACACGACAAGGAAATCCGTAGTAAGGTCCAGGCGGCTCTTCGCAATAATATTCGCCCGATTCTCTGTGTCGGCGAGACGGCACATGAGCGTTCGGTGGGCGAAACAATGGACGTTATTCATGACCAGCTTCTTGGAGGCTTGGCGAATGTCACCAGCGAGGAGTTGGAACATATCGTCATTGCTTATGAACCGGTTTGGGCGATAGGTACAGGCAACAATGCCTCGCCCGACGACGCCAAGCGAGCAGCAGCAGCTATCCGGCGTCAGATAACGCATCTTTATGGCGACAAAGCAGCAGCGACGATCCGTGTTTTGTATGGTGGTAGCGCGACAGCAGACAGCGCTGCTACATATTTGAATACAGACGGTATTGACGGCCTACTGGTCGGCGGTGCCAGCCTGTCGGTATCGAGTTTTGCAACGATCGCCGCCGTGGCTCATCACTCGGAGGGCTCTCATAGTGGCCACTGACATAGATTTTGACGAGCTCGACAAAGCTGTGAGCTCATTGATGGGTAGCGCGGGCAATCAGCCCCCAAAAGAAGATGATGAAGATCACCGAAAAACGAATACGCTCGCGATTAACGCGACGTTAAAACCCAACGAAATCCCGACATATGACGTGCTTGGAAAAGCGGCTGAAAAGATTGGCGGCGAGACGATAGCGGACATAAGCGACAAGGCGGACGTCAAGAATATCGGTTCCGCATCATCCGCTGAGACCCCCAAAGTCGCCACGGCGGCTAGTGAGCAGCCGGTGGCGCAACCAGAAACCCCGCCTCCAGGTTCTACGAACGGTGGCGTAAAGCGTCCTGATAGCGGACGGTTCATGGATATGGTTCATCCCTCGGCTGATATGCGACCTGGAGCTTCCACCCCGGGCGTGACTATTCCCGAGCCCGCCACGAAGAGTCCCGCTTCTTCGGAAATACCTCGTCCTGTCGCGTCGTCTTCGACTAATTCTTCGTCAAGCTCTCCTCTTTCCGGTTCGCCGTTCTTGCCCGATGCGAAGGTCGAGAAGCGTCCGCTTGGCGGCGATACGCCACAAAGTGCTGCGAATGAGTCTCCAGCACCGGCAGAAGAAGTCGCAGAGACCAAGCCTGTTAATAATGAGGAAAAAAAGACGGTCGATGGGACTGAAGATGAACAGCGTCCGCTTGATGCATCACATTTTGATGTCGAAGCTGCACTTCAGGATCAAAAGCTGCAAGCCATAGAATCTGCAGATACGACACAGTCGTCATCGTCTCCTGATCCACTTACAGCAGTTGAATCCGCTGATGCTGATAACTTGTCGCCAGACGCTCCTACCCCAAGTGCCGAGGAGCCGACCGAACCTAGCGATGCGTCCGGGGCAATTTATGATGTCAATAATTATCATCAACCGCTCAGCCATCCGGCCAAACAAAAGTCCGGCTGGGGTGTTATCGTCGTTATTTTAGTAATCATCGTTCTCGCAGCGGCAGCGGCCGGTGCAGCATACTTTATCTTCGCCAAGCCATAAGTAGTCCTGTATAATTAAAACAATGGTGAGAGCTCGTTATGACACCCCCCTTCTGCTGCAAAGTGCGCTTGGGGCATCTGCTGATTGTTTCGCTTCGCAAAGTAGCTATGGCTACTTTTTGTCACGAGAACAATCAGCAGCTACACCCAAATCACATTTTTCGTATTTGAAAAGGATCTCACAATGAGCTCTGTTCTTGAGGGTCTTAACGAGGCGCAAGCCGCGGCTGTGTGTCAAACGTCCGGACCGTTGTTGATTTTGGCGGGTGCTGGTAGCGGCAAGACCAAAACATTGGCGCATCGTATCGCCTATCTTATGCAGCACGAATCAGTTTGGCCAAATGAAATTTTGGCGGTGACATTCACCAACAAAGCCGCCCGCGAACTACGCGAACGAGTATGGAGGCTTACGCGAGCCGAAGTCAGCGGTGCCTCGCACCGGCTTCAGGAGGAGGAGCTAGCCCCTCCTCGCAATTTCATGCCGTGGATGGGTACGTTCCACGGTATCTGCGTACGCCTGCTTCGTCAGGACGGCGCGGCGATCAACATCAAAACAAACTATGTTATCTACGACGAAGACGATCGCCAGGGTCTGATCAAGGCCGCAATGAAAGACCTATCGGTTGATACGCAGCAGATCAAGCCGCGTGCCGTGAGCAGTATTATTAGCAACGCCAAGAACGAGCTGAAAACACCCGGCGATATGGAAGCAGATGCGAGCTATCCACAGGCGCGACAGATTGCCAAGATATACGCGCGGTATGAGACATTGCGCAAAAAGGCAGGTGCGTTGGACTTCGATGACCTGCTTATCGAGACAGTGCGCCTGCTTCGTGATCACAAAGACATTCGCAACAAATGGCAACAACATTTCAAACATATTTTTATCGACGAGTATCAAGATACGAACGCTGCCCAGTATGCAATCGTGAAGTATCTTGTGAATGAGTCGCAAAATATCTGTGTAGTCGGTGATGACTGGCAGTCGATTTATAGTTGGCGCGGTGCGGATTTTACGAACATCCTGAATTTTGAGCGCGACTATCCGAGCGCGACGGTCATAAAGCTGGAGCAAAACTACCGTTCGACGAATGCGATTTTGTCGGCGGCGCAAGCTGTCATCAGCAAGAACAAAGTCCGGACGGATAAGAAGTTGTTTACCGATAAGGGCGAAGGCGCACCGGTAGAGATCCATGCTACGTACGACGAAACAGAAGAGGCGAGTCTGGTGGCCGGTCGAATCGCGACGCAGGTTGGTATGAAAGCTCGGGATTATCGTGAGTTTGCAGTACTCTATCGCATGAATGCGCAGTCGGCGGCTCTGGAGCGGGCGCTCAGATTGCAACGAATCCCCTATCAGCTGGTTGGCGGCGTCCGATTTTACGATCGTAAAGAGATCAAGGATGTTATCGCTTATCTGCGTCTTGTCTACCAGCCGAGCGATCGTATGAGTTTCAGTCGGATCGTCAACGTACCGACACGTGGTGTCGGAGCGACGAGCTTAGAGCGATTTTTGACGTGGCAGGGTGGTACCGGGCTGGATGTTGTCGAAGCCTTGAACCGAGTACACGAAGCCGACGGTCTGACGCCAAGAGCCAAGACCGCACTCGGCGCACTTGGCGGTCATATACGTGAGCTGCAAGGTTTATTGGCAGACCAAGCGGCGCCGTCGGATATCATTGAGCGGCTGCTAACTCTGACAAGCTACCGTCAGTATCTTCGCGACGGCACGCCGCAGGCCGAGGAGCGCGAAGAAAATATCGGTTCGCTTATCTCGGATGTCAAAGTCTTTGCTGATCTGCCGGAATTTTTGGAAGAAGCCGCGCTTATATCGAGCGCAGACGATGCGGCCGGTGGTGACAAGGTGACGCTCATGACGCTACATGCAGCCAAGGGTCTGGAATTTCCGGTAGTGTTCATGGTGGGGATGGAAGAAGGAATCTTCCCCCATAGCCGTGTGTATGAGGCTGGTCCTGCCGAGCTGGAAGAGGAGCGACGCCTGTGCTATGTCGGCATGACGCGTGCGCGTGAAGAGCTACACCTGACATATGCGCAGGCGCGATTGCAGTTTGGCCAAAGGGCATATAACGACGTTTCGCGCTTTATCGCCGATATGGGCAATCAAGTCGTTGCTATGTCTCAACCGCAGCCAGTGTATGGCATCGACCGGACTCAAGATGACTTTGTTAGCGACGAACTACCGTTTGAACTTGGCGACCGGGTGCGAGCAGCCGCCTTTGGCGAGGGGGAAATCATGGAAGTCGACGGACTCGCCGTGACTATTCGCTTTGATCGTGGCGGTGTCAAAAAACTGAATGCCGAATATGCCCGGCTCGAAAAACTATGAGGCGGCGGGCATACCTGGCTCTCGGTCGAGGTATGAGTCCGCTCTTTATTATTGGCTTACGATTCTACACTTTGCTGACCGATAGACCCCGGGTACGTATACTAGTGGTGAACGAACGCGACGAGGTTCTGCTCATAAAGGGTGTCGTGAGTGACGGTAAATGGACACTGCCGGGTGGCGGCGCGCATCGTAAGGAAGCGCTGGCCGTGGCCGCTCAACGAGAACTGCTCGAAGAAACCGGTATCAAGGCTCCCGAGCGTGATTTTGTTTACGCGACGACACTCGCTCGTCCGCAGATTTCCGTGACATATAAGGCACCATTGTTCGTGCTGCGCGTCAAAGCTTCGTCTCTGCCCGCTCGTCCGGCTAACCGCTGGGAAATTGCTCACATCGAGTGGTTCAAAAGAACCGAGCTGCCTGAGCCGATTTCGCGGTTGGCGACAACGGCTATTACAAAATATTTCCCCATGAATTAACAGGGGTGATTATTTGCTCCCATTCGCATAGTGCAGTACAATAGAGAGACTCCACGCGTTGTGGCGTTTATATATGAGAATACCATTTCCTTCTCTTCGTATGGGTAGATACCATCTCTTGGCGCTTGGCGTTGTCTTGCTGGCGCTACTCTTTGGTATTTTTAACCATGTCGATGCCTCCACGACGGATCAGGCGCGCGACGGCCGTCTCGTAACGATTCACGATAGGGGCGAAGAAAAAGTTATTTTGACGCATGCTCAGACCGTCCGTGACGCGCTAAAAGACGCTCATATACCAGTCGTTAGCGAAGATAAGGTAGAGCCGAGACTCGATTCACAACTTGTCGCGACTGACTATACGGTCAATATATACCGCGCCCGTCCGGTTATCGTCGTTGACGGCGTAATTCGTGAAAAGGTCATGACTGCAGCCCAGACGCCCGAGGGTATTACGGCCGCAGCAGGAATCAGTCTTCGCGACGAAGACCGTACGACGCTTGCTGCCAGCAGCGATGTCGTGGCAGACGGCGCGGGTGAGATATTGACGATTGACCGCGCGACGCAGTTTACGCTATCCCTTTACGGCACTGCTATTACCGCCTATAGCCAGGAACGAACTGTCGGTAAAATGCTCGCCGCCAAGGGTATTCACCTGGCGCCAAGCGACACATTGTCGGTAAGTTCGGACACGCCGCTGACCGCCGGAATGACCGTTGCGATCTGGCGTGAAGGCGAACAGACTACTACTGTCAAGGAAGATATTCCGTTCCCCGTCCGTCAAATCCAAGACCTTGATCATCCGGTTGGCTGGAAGCACGTGAAAACGCCAGGTGTGAACGGCAAAAAGAGCGTAACCTATGAGATTACGATGCGGGGTGGCAAAGAGATTGGCCGCAAGACTATCCAAACCGTCGTGCTGCAAGAACCAAAAGAGCAAGTAGAGATAGTCGGCGCTAAAATGCCCGTGGTCACTACGCCTAGCCAAAATCGCGACCTGACCTGGCAGTTCTTGATATCCAAGGGGCTTAGCCGAGAACAAGTGGCGGGTATTATGGGTAACCTTATGCAGGAACATGGGTTTAATACTAGTGGCGATGGTTTGGCGCAGTGGACCGGTAGCCGCAAAGCGAATTTGTTAGCGAGGGAAAATCCGTACACTATTCAGACACAGCTAGAGTTTTTGTGGTACGAACTTAGTGGTCCCTACTCCAAGGTTTTGAATAATATCCGCGCGACAAACGACACGATACAAGCTACAAGAATATTCCAGAATCAGTTTGAGCGGTGTGGTGCGTGTGCCGAAACTATGCGTATAAACTACGCCTTGGCGATACTGGGTGAGTACTAGTTGTGCCCGATAAATCACTAGGACAACACTGGCTGCATGACCGCGACATATTGGTACACATTGCAGAGTCGGCGCAATTGACCGCTGACGACACCGTCCTTGAAATCGGCCCCGGTCTCGGAACGCTGACATCCGAGCTGTTACGCCAGGCCGACAAAGTACTCGCTGTTGAGTTCGACCCTGATCTGGCATGTAAGCTCCCCGGTCAGTTTCCTGGTAAAAATCTGGAAGTAGTGAATGAAGACATCTTATCGTTCGACCTATCGATATTACCGGCTGGCTATAAAGTCGTGGCCAATGTCCCGTACTACATCACGAGCAAGATAGTGCAAAAACTCATGACGGCAGACAACAAGCCGTCGGTTACCGTGCTGTTAGTGCAAAAAGAAGTCGCCGAACGCATAGCAGCAGAGCCTGGTGACATGAGTGTCCTGGCAATCAGCGCGCAAGTATATGCGCAGGCGAGTCTGGGTGATGTCGTACCGGCGGAACTCTTCACGCCGCCGCCAAAAGTTGACAGCCAAGTCGTCATTCTCAAAACCTACGAGCAGCCACTCGTGAAGCCGGAGGACGAGAAGGCCTTCTTCCGCATGGTCAAAGCCGGCTTCTCTGCTAAGCGCAAGAAGCTCCGCAGCTCGTTGTCCGGCGGCCTCGGCGTATCCAAGCCTGAAGTCGAGGAGCTGCTGGTAAAAGCAAACATCTCGCCCGATGCCCGCGCCGAAGATCTGTCGATTGACGACTGGCTCCGGCTAGCCTAGATTCCTTTTGATCCAATCGATTTCATGAGACATCGTATCAATGTCGAGCGTTGCGGGGTTAACGAATGCAACTTCGCTACTGTCTGTACCCACACTAAAATTCATATTTTCCGTGACAACTTCGTATACGAGCCATAGGAGATATGCTTGCTTTGATTCGAGCCAAAATACATCCGTACCTATAATCTGTGCGGTGAAGTCTCCCGTGTAGCCGACTTCCTCGTGTAGTTCGCGAGCTAACGCTTCGTGCTCGGTCTCTCCGTGATCCCAGCCGCCGCCAGGCAGGCTCCATGTATCCGAGTCACCCTCTTTATTCAAAAGTACCTCACCTTTATCGTTGCGGATAATGGCCTTGAGAGAAACACGATAAAAAGTGGTAGGATACTGGCTAACGGGCTTTTTCGTACTCATGCTCGCACAATTATAACAGCCCTAGTAACAGATAAATCAGACACCCCCGCCACTAAAGGGTCGCACCTCTTAGTAGTGGGCTGGAACGAGGGATGTCGAATCTGGAATCTACTTGGATACAACGGGTTCGAAAACCGCCCATAGTACGCCGAGTGCACCGACGACCATAGCTACGGTGGCGAGTGTTTTATGGGCGCCTTTTTTGTAGGCGATAGCTCCTAGGACAAGCCCGGCTAGCGTGAATATTGCACCTTTACTGAAAAACACGATATAAACTGCCCCTCCAACTGAAAATACAAGAGCGAGTATGAGCAGGGTAGTGGCGAGTGTGGAGTTTGATTGTTTCATGATGTATACTTAGATTCCAATCCAAAACGCAACACTCGCGAGCGGCGCTAGCCGCTCCGGTTG
>CAZQVE010000011.1:0-12648 GCA_964596695.1 uncultured Candidatus Saccharibacteria bacterium
TGTCAGACTCAAATAAACTGACGATGATATTGCACAACTAAACTGTTAATGAACATTCCACTCACGCACCATAGATGATAAGTGGCTTGTATACCATCTGTTCAACTCGCATTCGTTGGATATCGCATATGCCTCTTAAATAGTGACTGGCGATTCAGACTGTTATCAATCATATCGTTAAAAGGTGTTATCGTCAAGAGATTTTTTTACTATTGTGTTACGAAGAAAATAAACAGGCCAACAGCAAGACCGATAAGCGCCCCGGCAGTTACCTCCAGCGGTTCGTGCCCCTTGGCCGCACGCGGTAAATGAACACTACTCTTCCTCTCCTTGATAAGCGCTTGGATTGCCGCTCCCTGCTCTCCTGTTGACCGCCGTACCATTACCGCATCATACATAACAACAGCGGCCAAGAGTGTTACGATGCCAAATAGTCCGCTCTCAACGCCGTCCCTGAGGCCCACAATCGTCATGAGCGCGATAACCGTGGCGCTGTGACTACTTGGCATATTGCCAGACACATAGAGCTGACGAAAATCAATGGAACCTTGGTTTTTGACACTACTAATGATGAATTTGCTACCCTGAGCGACAATCCATGCGATAGCTATAGCAAGGAGGTATGGCGACACAACGGTCACTACTATTCTTCACCTTCCTCTTCTTTGGTTTGCTCCGGCATGAGGCCGAGTGACGACACCGCATCACCATCACCAAGCTTCATAATGCGAACACCCTGGGTAGTACGGCCAAGAGTTGGAATATCCTTCAGCCCAACACGAATTGCCTGGCCTTTATTAGATATAAGTAATACCTCGCTTGCATCTTCATCAAGAGTACGAACAGTAATAATCGGTCCGGTCTTCGCAGTCACGACAGCAGCTTTTATGCCAATACCGCCGCGTTTATGAGGTGGGAAGTTCGCAACTTTCGTCGCCTTACCATAACCGTTCTGGCTCACGACTAACAGTTTACGCTCATCATCGGAGACTATATCCATACCGACAACTTGATCGTTTGGACGCAAGCGGATACCGCGTACTCCACGCGCTGCGCGACCCATTGGACGAGCATCCTTTTCGCTGAATCGAACCGCCTGACCGGCTGATGTTGAAATAATAACATCGTTCTCGCCCGTTGTTTTTTGAATCCATCGCAGCTCATCACCCTCGTCCAGCCTAATTGCAATTAAGCCGTTCGTACGAATGTTTGCGTAGTCTTTCAGGGGAGTTTTTTTGACAGTACCCTTCAGTGTTGACATGAACAAGTAGCCTTCATCGCTCGCATTCTTTTCGTGACGAATGATTGAGGTGATTTTTTCTTCTGGTTGAAGCTGTAAGAGGTTAACCGCCGCAACACCCTTTGCTTGCAAGCTTGCCGCAGGCACCTCATAGGCCTTTAGCCGGAAGATACGACCGCGATTCGTAAAGAATAATAGGAAGTCATGCGTACTTGCAGGTACAAGTTGATCGATGATATCCTCCTCTTTCGTTGTCATACCACGCCTACCCTTACCGCCACGGTGTTGACGTCGGTATTCGCTCAACAATGTCCTCTTGATATAGTTTTCAGTTGTCAAAAGTACGACACTATCTTCTTCGGGAATGAGCTCCTCGTCGCTGAACTTTCCAAGCTCGTGATTAATGATCTGACTACGGCGCTCATCACCATATTTCTCCTTCATCTCCAGGAGTTCAGCCTTTATGATGCCGAGAATTTCCTTCTCGTCGGCCAAAATTTCCTCAAACCGCTTAATCATCTTGAGCAACTCGTTTAATTCATCTTCGATGGCCTGACGCTCGAGTCCAGTCAAACGGCGTAGCTGCATAGCGAGGATTGCCTTCGCCTGAATTTCGCTTAGCTTGAATTTGGTAATCAACGCCTTCTCGGCTTCATCCTGCGTCTTGCTGGCACGAATCGTCTTGATAACTTCATCGATATGATCCAGGGCTATCTTGTAGCCTTCAAGAATATGGGCACGCTCTTTTGCCTTCCGCAACTCAAACTCGGTGCGGCGACGAACCACCTTCTGACGGTGTTTCACAAACTCCTGGAGCATCTCTTGGAGCCCCATAATACGTGGTTGGATGCCATCCACCAGTGAAAGCATGTTGAAATTAAAGCTCGCTTGCAACGCCGTCAACTTATATAGCTGGTTGAGAAGTTTCTTCGGGTAGGCGTCCTTTTTGAGCTCAATAACCACGCGCACCTTACCACGCGCTGTTTCGTCTCGTAAGTCGCTAATGCCGTTCAGCTTCTTGTCTTTGACTAAGTCGGCGATTTTTTCGATTAGTGTCGCTTTATTTACACCATAAGGAACCTCGCTCACTACAATCTGGTGTCGGCCTTTTTTGGTCTCTTCAATATCAGCAACTGCACGCATCGTCACACTTCCTCGACCAGTCATGTACGCCTGTTTCATCGGTGCGCCACCATAGACAGTAGCACCAGTTGGAAAGTCTGGACCCTTGACGTGTTTCAAGAGGTCATCAATCGTTACATCTTCGTTGTCGATCAATTCAATTGTGGCGTCAACAAGCTCACCGAGGTTGTGCGGCGGAATATTAGTCGCCATACCGACAGCAATACCGATCTGACCGTTAAGGAGAAGGTTTGGCACCTTTGCGGGCAGCACGACCGGTTCTTTGCGTGATCCATCGTAGTTATCCCGAAAGTCAATTGTCTCTTTGTCGATATCAGCCAACATCTCGTCTGCCAGCTTCGCCATACGCGCCTCGGTATAACGCATCGCGGCAGCTTCGTCGCCATCCATCGAACCAAAGTTACCCTGACCTTGAATAAGCGGGTACCGAAGTGACCACGGTTGGGCTAAACGAACCATCGAGTTATAGATTGCCGAGTCGCCATGGGGGTGATATTTACCCATTACGTCACCGACAATCAACGCGCTTTTTACGAATTTGGCGGTTGAGCGGTTATTATTTTGCTCCATCGAGTACAAAATACGTCGATGCACTGGCTTTAGTCCGTCACGCACATCAGGAAGAGCACGGTCAATAATCACACTCATCGAATAACGGAAGAAGCTGTCTTCCATCACCTTCTCAAGTGTGCGATGCTCGACCCCGGGAGTTTCTACGGACACATCTTCAAGCACCTCATCATCAACTGACGAATCATCTACTGGCGTATTCATTGTCTTATCATCATCCATAGTAATAACCCCTAAATATCAAGTTCCTCTAGTTTTGCATTTTTCGCTTCTGATTGGATAAAGTTCTTACGCAAACTGACATCATCTCCCATGAGCTTCGTAAATATCGCATCAGCTCGTTCAGCATCCTCTACATCCACCTTGATAAGTACTCGGTTTTCGGGATTCATCGTTGTATCCCAGAGCTGCTCGGCGTCCATCTCACCCAGACCCTTAAAGCGCGAAACTGTAACGCCCGCCTGTTTGATACGGTCTTCAGATGCATCCGTAGCGATCCCACGTGCTTTTTTATCGTCGATAATTGCGTCAAGCGCCTTATCGAGCGACTGCTCGTCATAAACATACTGCTTTTTCTGACCCTTATTGATGCTGAAGAGCGGCGGTTTTGCCAAATAGACATAGCCACCCTCAACAATCTCTTTCATATAGCGGAAAAAGAATGTGAGCAACAGTGTCGCGATATGGCTACCGTCGACATCGGCATCGGTCATGATAATGATCTTATGGTACCGCAAGCCGTTTATATCGAACGTATCACCGATACTCACGCCAAAGGCTTGGATCATCGCTACTATCTCTTTGTTTGCAAACATCTTATCTAGCCGGGCGCGTTCAGTGTTGAGAACTTTACCACGAAGTGGCAAAATAGCCTGCGTTCTGCTATCTCGACCCTCTTTGGCCGAACCCGCAGCTGAGTTACCCTCAACGATGTAGATTTCACTTTCTTCGGCGTTTTTGCTTGAACAATCCCACAACTTTCCAGGTAGTCCCATGCCGTCCAGCGCACCCTTACGCAGCACGTTATCACGAGCTGCACGAGCGGCCTTGCGAGCACGTGCGGCGAGAAGCGCCTTGCCAACGATCTTTTTAGCAACCTCAGGATTCTCCTCGAGGTAATATGAGAAGTACTCATTCATTACCTGCTCGACATAGCGGCGGACTTCTGGGTTACCCAATTTGTTCTTTGTTTGTCCCTCGAACTGCGGATCAGGTAACTTCACCAAGATAATAGCCGTCAGACCTTCGCGTATGTCATCACCTGTTAGATTGTCTTCTTTTTCTTTCAGCAGACTATTCTTGCGCGCGTAATCATTGATGGCGCGCGTTAGTGCAGCGCGAAAGCCGACAAGATGAGTACCCCCGTCAGGGGTAAGGACGTTATTGGCGAACGGCTTCACCATCTCGACGAACGTATCGTTATACTGCACGGCGACTTCGACCATCGAATCTTCGACTTGTCTCTCGACATAGAAGATATTATCGGATATGACGTCTTTGCCGATGTTCAAGTGCTTTACATAGCTTTGGATACCGCCCTCAAAATAGAACGACGCCCTCTCCTTGGTACGCTCATCGCGAACAGACACATAAACGCCCTTCGTTAAGTAGGCCTGGTGCCGAAGATAATCAACCACCCATTTGTAATCAAATTCAACTGTTTCCTTGAAAATCGTCGGATCCGGATAAAAGGTAATACTCGTTCCTGTTGGACGATCCGTCTTGCCTATCTTCTTTAACGGTGCCTTTGCAGCGCCCTGTTCGAATTCTATACGATACAGCTGACCCTTCTGAACAACCTCTGCAATGAGACGTGTCGAGAGTGCGTTCACTACGCTCGATCCCACACCATGAAGGCCGGATGAAACCTTATAACCGCCGCCGCCAAACTTACCGCCAGCATGAAGAACGGTTAATACCGTCTCTAGTGTGCTAAGACCCGTTTTAGGGTGTTTGTCGACGGGAATACCGCGACCATCATCAATTATTGTGATTCCACCATCTTCAAGTAGCACCACGTCGACACGCGATGCGTATCCAGCAATTGCCTCGTCAATGGAGTTGTCGGCAATTTCTTTGATTAAGTGGTGAACACCGTCATATCCGGTACTTCCGATATACATACCAGGACGTTTACGAACAGGTTCAAGACCCTCGAGCACCTGGATTTGGGACGCGTCATAAGCATCAGCGGTCTGTTTTTGTGCCATTACTCCCTCACTGCAAGCTTTTAGCCATTTACATTTTCCCCATTATACCGCAAAACTATTACTCGCTCAAGCTCTTGTACTGAACACAATTCTTATGCTAATCTAATAGCCAAGAGGTATTTAAAACAAACAAAAACGTGTTCAGGAAGCTTGTTTCAAACCTACCATATAGTCCTGCTCTTATTACGGAAGTTGGGTTTTATGCAAAACGTCTACGCGGCGAAGATGTCACCCGCCGAGTAACCGTATTATTCGTTGCGCTCGCGTTTATTATGCAGTCGTTGGCACTCTTCTCTCCCCCGGAATCAGCCAATGCGTCAAGTGAGCAAGATATCATACGCGGAGGCGTGAGTGACCTTAATGACTTTCTCGCACGTTACGACCACAATGAAGATGATGTCAAAGACATTTACAGCGCTGTTGGTATTAGTAGGTCGGAGATAGCCGCAGCCCACCCCGGAACCATCAAGAATAACGACGATCTATACGTCATGAGTCGCTACGGTCAGTTAAGCTCATCGAGTAAAGAAATCAGTATGTCATATCCTCGAAGCGTTGGCGGTGTGGGCGTGCGATACTTCAGTCCGCTTACCGAAATCAGTGACTCTCATCACTCATTTAGGGGGTGGATCGGTAATTCAGCCGCTCTCGGGTGGTTCGGTATTATCCAGACGAGCGGCAGCCTCGCCACGCGTGGAGTTCCTAGCACATTTAACCCTGTCGGCGCGAACACAACAACCGCTGTAAAGCTTATTAGCGCACAGAATCTTACGCAGAATCTTCCTTCCGAGAGCGTAACAGCGAAACCATACGATAAGATTAGTTACACGCTGAAGGCCTCAAATCCGCACCATATGTCTACTACCGCCGACTTTAGCCTTCGAATCTCTGACATCCTTGAATACAGTACGCTTATCGATGCCGGTGGCGGAAGTCTCGACCAGACGAAGGATACACTTTCGTGGCCTAGCGTAGAGTTGGGTCCCGGACAGTTCCAGACGCGAACATTTATCGTTCAATTACTCGCCTCCTTGCCAGCGACAGGGACGGGTGTTAGTAATCCGGAATCCTTTGACTGTGAACTGACAGCTACTTTTGGAAATGCACACCAAACGAAGGTTGATTGTCCTCTGGCAAAGGGGCTCGAGAGTGCTTTTCTTCAGTTACCCGGGGTCGGAACCGGCGGAACTCTTATCTTTCTCGCCACGCTGTCTCTCATCGTCTCATTCTTTGCAATCAGAACTCGGCAGTTAAAGAAAGAGATACGGATCATCCGCCACAACTTTAATACTGGTATAATCTAAGCATAAACAGGGTGGTTAAAGTGTCGGAAAAAGAAATACGAAACGCAGATCTACATGAACAAGCTACTGACGTAGAACAGTTCGGTGAGATTGCGCATGAACGACATGAGGCTATACGAAACGCCGTGGAACGCTCTGAGCGTAAGCAGAAGAAACACCAGTCAGAGCGAGAGGTGTTAGCAAAAGCTCAAGAACTGGCTACGAAAGCACAAGAAACGAACAAGAAGAATAAATCCGCATCGTCAATCGAAAAACGACGCGGACCTATTACGAAGAGACAGCTAGCCGCAAGTTTCAAATCCCAAATGAAATATGCCGAAAACGAAATGAATACGTCTGAACGAATCGTTAGTAGGTTCATACACAGCAAACCAATCGAAAAGACAGCCGACCTTGTCAGCTCTACGATCGCACGACCAAACGCCATGCTTAGCGGTAGTATCGCCGCCTTTATAGGGATTACTGTCTTTTATTTCGTATCCAAGTATTACGGCTTCCAGCTATCAGGTTTCGAGACAATCGGCGCTTTTGTCTTGGGTTGGATTGTCGGGATACTATACGATTATTTTTCCGTCATGATTCGCGGACATAAATAGCAGCAAACCAAACCCTATCTCAAGCGTATGCTTACTTCGTGAGGTTCTTGAGAATCTTGTCGAGGCTCCTCTTCTGGTGTCTCCTCTGGCTTTTTGTCGGGTGCAGGCGGCTGTGATGATGGTTGCGTCGCCGTTACCTGGGCTTCGGGCTGAGGGGGGCTCGTCTGCGGCCCGGGCACTGGCGGTGCTGGCTGAGGCTGATGAGCCGGCTGAACCGGAGCCGCGGCGGGTGGAGGGGCTGTTCGCCCCATAGGAGGAGTGGTGTTACTTGGCATAGTTAATCCCGCACCACTTGGGGCATTATTCGCTGGAACAGGAGAAGGGGCGGGTCGTCCAGATGGAGTCGCGGGACCCGAGCTAAACGGTGACTGCGCTGGACGCGGTCTTTGAGGCTGCGATGCCAACTTCTGTCGTTTAGCTAGCCATTCGTCTAAGAACGAGCCTCCGCCCGATGGCTTCATTTGAGCTGGTGACTGTCCACCAGATGAAATCGCTGGCCTCTGCGGCTTTGGCGGCTCAAGACGCGAGAATATTTCCTTCTCGATAACCGAACGGGCAAGACCATATTTAGTGGCCGACAATCGCTTCATCGCATCGGCAAGCTGCGCATTCTGCTGGGTCATTGGCGGCAAGAGGGACATACTGAACGGCGCAGAAGGAACTCCATTGATCATTACAGAGGCGATTGCCTGGTAATTAGGAAGTTTCGTAAGATCTTCCGCGTCGAAAACCGGTTGAAACTTCTTTACCATTAACTCGGCATCCGTTACACCGATACGACCACTTATGACGGTGCCGACGTTACCGATAATAGCCTCTCGGATCTTATCAGTCAGCTGCGTCATGAACTGGTTACCAAGCACAAGGTTCAAACGATATTTACGCGCCTCGGACAAAATAGATTCAAAACTTTCTGTTGCGAAGTTTTGGAACTCATCCACAAACAAACAGAAATCTTCACGCTGATCTTCGGGCATGTCCGCCCTCGCCATCGCGGCGACCTGGAATTTCATCACGAAGATCATACCGATGAGCTTTGAATTCAATTCTCCCATTTTTCCTTTCGACAGGTTCACAAGCAAAATTTTCTTTTTATCCATGATGTCTCGGATACTGAACCCGCTCTTGGTTTGACCCATGATATTACGCATCATCGTGTTCGACATGAATGGACCGAACTTACTCACTACCCAGCTCGTTACTTCACCAGATTCGTTTGATCGCTGCGACGCGGGGTATTCCTTCGTCCAGAAATCAAGAACATTCCTGTCAGTAACGTATTTCAATTTTGATTTCATAAACGCGTCATCTACGAGCAGTTTTGGAATGTCGATAAAGGTACCGCCATTAGGATCGGCCATCAGAAGTAACGCACAGTTCCGGAATATATGCTCCAACCGTGGTCCAACGATACCCGTATGCCCTGGGTCATAGAGGCTATACAGCATATTGATTGCTTCTTGAACTAAGAAATCTTTCTGATCCTCATCGTCATGTTCAAACAGGTTTAGACCGATTGGATTCTCTAAGTCGCCCGGATTGAAATAAATAACATCCTCGACCCTCTCCTTGGGGATATTAGCCAGAAGATCCTCAACTACGTCCCCGTGCGGGTCAATAAATGCGAACCCGCGTCCGTCATGCATATCCTGATAAGCAAGGTTCGATAGAAAGCCCGACTTACCTACACCCGTTTGTCCGATGATGTACGTATGACGACGGCGATCGTTTTCAGTCAAGCGGATCTCTTTTTTGACCCCCCTATACTCATTCACTCCGATAAGAAGTCCTTTTTCCGTCAATTCCGTTGGACCGTCAACTTGTTTGGACATTTGACGCTTCACCTTCGATGTAGGAATGCTATTTTGGTCTGGCAAGTGGAAAATTGTCGCCATCTCAACACTATTGAGGATGTTGTGATTCACCGTCTGAGGGAAAAAGCGAAATATAAAGGCGGTCACGAGCTCTTCGATATCCCTAGAGGGGTTGAACTTAAATCCGTTATAGCTTGGTGAGTCAAACAGTGCGAAGGCGGCAACGATATTTTTTAATAGCCCCTGTGAATGTTCGGTCGTATTTGATGACACGACAACCCGCACCAAAACCTCGTACGCAGGATATCGAGTTTTCTCCTCGATAACCTTAATCGTATCCTCCTCTAGAGAAGTAAGTTGTTTCTCCTCTGGCTTTTTCTCATCAGGAGTCTCGGGCGGCTTCCATAGGAGCTCGGCCATTCCACCGGCACCTTTAATACCAAGACCTTTGGTTTTTGATTTATCATCTTTAATTTTCTTCGCTGCGTTAATCGACGCCCGTACCCAACCGTCTCCAGCAGGACGAACCAGGAACTGAATCGCTACACCATCGTCCCTAGATGCCGCCGAGAGAGCGTTCAAAAGTGCTCTTGCAGCGTCACGTTTTGTCTCTTGATAGGTAGCTATCGGATAAACAAACTTTTTCTTAAGTGTAAATTCACCTCCGATTACCCCGCTCATCTTGCCCGCCTCGCTAAAGATGTTGTGTTCGCTCACCTCTTCGAGGCGCGCAGAGGGATACGCCGCAGCGATAGCTTGCTTTACTACGTCGACGAGAACAATCGGTACCACCGTGTAATAGTGAACCAGCCCGCCCTTCGCCACAATTTCAAACGATATATGTCGCTGTCCATATATCTTGTTTTTAAAACCCTTGGTAGCCGTGCTGGCGATAATGTTGTACATGACCTGAGCTTCTGACAGTACTTCTTCTGTCAGGTCTCGTTCATCCCTACCGCCCTTTTCAATATCCTCACTCGAAGGAGGAAGATGGATGAACATAGGCACCATCTTGAGTCCACGCTCATAGTTCTTCGCCTCTCGCATGGTCTTTTTGTACTGGGTAAATACAATAATTATCAGAGCAGTTCCGATAAAGAGAACCATAAATGCTGCAATGAAAACGCCCGCCATACTTCTATTCTAGCGCAAGCAGTTAATTTGAGGTACCTAATTCTTTTCCATACCGCTTTCGTAAATAGTCTACCTGCAACTTATTTACTTCTTTTTCGCGTGTATAGGGATCATTTTGTGTTTCTGCAATAATCTTCTTGGCTTTATCTACCCACTCTTTTTCAATCAGGTCATCGTCGTTTGCTATTGTTGGACCCGATGTATCATCGGTTTGCGATGTATTAACTGTTGGAAGAGCAGGAACGGGTACGGGAAGTGGAGCTGCTACCACTGGCGGCGGGGTGGATTCACGATCCACTTGCTTCATATTTTGTTCACGTTCATGCGAACCCTCACCACTGGTTTCAGGGGTTACAATCTGCTCACCACCTTCCGGTTTGGCAGGTTGCCGCTCTGGCTGCACTTGTGGTGCGGGAAGCTCGGGATTCATACCTGTAATTATATCATGACCATGTCTTTATTTATCGCACTACGCAACTCTTCTCGCCACATATATACAACCCAAAAAAATGAATAAAGCCACGAGGCTTAGCTCATAGATTCCTACGCCGCCCACAGATTGAAGACTGACAATAATAACCGGCGCCAGTGAAACAACAGATGAGTAGTAATATGACTTTTTGAGACTTATCTGGTGCTTCTTACGAAAAAAACGAAGCTCCCGACCCGCCCTGTAGAACATTAAAGCTACGCCGAAAATCAAAAACGTCATCATACAAAGTATGGTGACGTAACTGAGGAGAAACATAGCGAGGATACCCATCGCCCCCGCCTCGGCCGGAGTTGTGGTAGTCACAAGAATCAAAAGAAGTCCCGCTGCTACGAGACCTGTGACCACGAGTAACCTTGCTAACATATACCTATCATACCAGTTATCTTGGGTCACAGTGACAAGCCTATGTGACTTGGTTGCTACAACCGCCGCTAGAAATAAGTAGGGCGCGTGCTCCAATAGTCAGCTTGCCACTGGTGACTTTCTGACCGCTCCCTTACGGGAGCATGTCCTTCTAATGTTTCCTCGATACACCTAGTAGTCACGCTGTTATCTAACCCCTGTAACAAGGTTTAACTAGGTGTATCGGTACTTTCATTAGGCGCTTGAGGCCTATAATTGGGCCAAGCCTTTCGATAGCGTCAATTGAAGGTGCGTGCTTCGCGAGATGCAGAGCATTATATATTTATTGTCGCTATCGATGAGCTGCCAAATTTTTTGTTAAGACCAGGCATTTCCGTGTCGTGAAAGCCTAAAGAAAATATAGCATAAGCACATTGCTTGGTCAATACATTTTGGTGTAATTATGACATTCTATTTAGAGTATTTGTGTATTTACATCTGTTATAAACCCCATTGTTGATTTATATACAATGTTGTATTTATTGACCATTTGAATCTGTCCCTAGCTCTACAAGCGTCTCAATCAAGTCCTTTTTACTAAGATGAGACGTGTCAATCTTATTGTGCTGCGCGATAACGTAACCCTGAATAATGTGCTTAAGACGAATCGCGTCATTGCGCCAAAAATGATTTATCTGAAAGTGATCCACCGTGCTCATGACGCGGCTCGCGATCGTCAGTGAACCAAATAATGGACCTACCGAGACCTGCACGTTCAGGACGTCTTCGATTCTAATACTCAGCACGTCCGATGACCAGAAAAAGTCCCGTCGCGTAATAGTTACCTTGGTTCTGTCTACCGTGACCGTATCAGGAAAGAGCGTGACCGGAAAAACGGTATTCGCCGACATCAGCACCTCGTGAGACTGGGATACGATCTTTTTCAGGTTCTCCCGCTTAACTTTTGGCGTTTGCTGTCGCCCTGGGTCTGATACTGCCGTTTTGTTATTCGTGCCGACGAGGAGACGTGAAAATAGTAGCTTTGGCACGACATTTCTAAATCTTCGTTCAGACGTAGAAATAGACGTGTCTCCGCCCAAAAAGGATCGTACGTCATTAGCGATTGAAGACTGCGTCGCGACCGCACCAAGCCTTCTGCTCAGACGTATTAAAAAATTATAGCTTCTGGGCAAACGAGGGGTGCCGTTCTGCGCAGACGGTTGAACATTCTGTCCCTCGTTATCATCCATACACTTCCTTGTTTTACGCTAGTTCTATTATACCGTTGATGGCATGGCCTTGTCACCGTTCACTCGGCACGGGCGGTTAAAAGTTCGCCTCCTCGTTCAGTATTTTTGCCCCAAAAAGCCGTAGTATTTTTTACTTAAGAAAATAGAAGAAACATGTTGACACAAGCGGTATGGCGTCATATTATAGGGGTAGTCTCTGAATAAAAAAATTATACAGAGGCCAAAAACAAACAAGTCAACACTCCACGTTAAGACAACCACTACTCGCAGGTGGTTGTCTTATTTTTCACCGTCACTATTGCACCTAACACCAATGAAAAGACCCGATTTGCATCGGGTCTTTTCATTGGTGGAGCTGCGGGGAACTGCCCCCCGGTCCGAAAGGTAACACACTATTCGTCTACAAGTATAGTTCGACTTAGAGTTTACGACGAAGAAGCCTGGAAGTCGGACAAAAATGGCTTCGTTGTCGCGTGGAAAGCTGTCCCCTATCTGCGCCACTGCGCACAGACACGGTGAGTGACATGAATATGACACCACGCATCGCTATGT
>CAZQVE010000012.1:0-11660 GCA_964596695.1 uncultured Candidatus Saccharibacteria bacterium
CTACTAACTAGCTCTCTTATCCTATTTTTTATTTAGCTATTTTTATAATGATAGACTTCTCAGATTTAATTTTACAAATTTCTAACGCTACTGCTATTCCTGCTGCTGCTATTCAAAATAGTGGGATATCAGGAAACTCATTCAATGACTTTCTCACAGGGCTAGCAGCAATAGGAGGACCTGCAATTGGAGGAGTAGGAGCATTATGGGCTAAATTCAGAAATAAAGCTAAGAGGATAGATAACGCATTAAGAGCAGAGGACTTTGATAATAGAGACTTGATGGAAATCTGGAACTCCATTATAGTAACAGCCAAAAATAACCCTTCTATGCCTTTGGGAGAAATTATCAAACAAAAAGCATACAAGGATAAAGAATTACTCGATATAACAATAGCTCAAGCATGGGGAAAAGAATACGATGAATATGATGAATGGTTTACAAAAAGATATGTTATGAATCCAGAGTAAAAAAATAATTTAGATTTTTTTATAGCTTAAAATCAACAGACCTATAATTATTGTTTCAGCGATTAAAAAAAATGGGTTAAGGAGTTCCTGAATCATTTCCTTTCTCTTCCTCTACTACTGTACTATTTTCTAATACAGGCTTAAACTTCTCTCCATCAAATACGTGTATTTGTCCTGATTTGAATCCTGCTAGCATCTTTTGATTTTCGTGTTCTTCTATTATCTCCTTTTCTAGTTTCTCTTCTAATTCCTTCTTTTGTTCCTGGTTAGGTGATGGCAATAACTTGTTAGCTCCCTTGTTACCCAAATACCCTATTGTAAATGCCGATATCAATGCAAATACCAAAGTAGTGTTTTGAGGTATTTGCTGATCTATTGTATTCATCAAAGCAGATACAAAAGTAAACGAGCCTATACCTGTTACTATTGCTGTGCCTAAGAATTTGTAGTCAAAAAAGATACTGATGTCGAACTGTGCGAACTTGAATTTTTCTTTCCAGAAATCAGGCAATGTCGCTAAGAAATTTCCTACAAAAACTGCTGCTAAAATTGCTAGTTGAGGTAGGTTGGCTTCTATTCCTATGTTAACCATTGTTCTCAGAAGGGGTAGCTTGATTGTAATATAATACATTTTATTATTAATTTTCGACTAATTAAATGGTATCCGAACTATCAATAAAAGTGAAAGTGTTCTTAGACGTGCCAGGAATCATAGACGTTCCCTTAGAGTTCTACGCATCAGGAGCAAACTTTGCTGAGGTTAGAGCAGGCACAGAGGAATTTGTTAAAGACTATATAGCTTTTAACAACCTAGAAAATGTCCAAAATATAGACTATATATATGCTGAAAAGCATGGAATAGTAAGACAAAAAATATCAGAATTGCTTGAGAAATTCTCCTCTAAGCAGTAGCATTATTTATGTATCTAATATACATACACACTGATATTATTTTTCTGTTTACTAGATTATCATAGTCTGTCTCATCTCCCATAAAGTAAGGCATTACTCTAGAATCTTCAAACTCCATATACTGAATACCCTTATCTGCTAAATCTTCTTTGTGCTGGTTTATCGCTTTAATTATCCACTTTTCTAAATCGAAAATCATTTTCTCTCCAGAGTTATCATAGTCTACATTTCTGGACCTAGCAAAAAGATGGATATCGGTATAGTGGTGAAAGTCCTGGATATTATGATCCACAGAGTCTGATACATTAACGTGGCCTGTATCTTGAAAATATATGGCTATATCTCCCATCCCTGAAAACCATTTTTCATAGGCAATGTCTGCGAATGTTATACCTGTAAGATCAGCATCATAATTGTCTTTGAGTAAATTTGCTAAGAGATGCTCAGGGCTAGTCTCCATAGGAGCTAAAGGGGTAGTGCCTACGGCTCCGTAATTATTACTCATAGTTAGTATTGACCCCACGAAACAAAAGTAGTGTCCGATCTCCCTGTCCTTCTGACTTCTCTTTGTTTAACTCCAGACCAATAACTACCTCCTGATTGATTGAGAGGATAGGTAGAATAATCCATCCCTGTGATTATTGTTTCATCCTCATCATCTGAAAGCTCTGGGGTAGTGATACCTTTGACTATACCTCTGATCTCCTTTAGGATTGATTCTCTTAGTTCTACCTTGTCTGCAAAACCAATTAAAAGATCAGCAGTAGCATTTAATATTTTTAGTCTTTTAATTACCTCAGGCTTTTCATAAACAGGATCCGATTCAGTATTAAAACCTGTATCCTCTAATACGGTTCCGTCTGCAGCGGTCAAGGCTACATCTATCTCTGCATCTGAAACGTTACTTGATGCTGTCTTTCCCAGATTAAACCTTACTTTGTTAATCTCCTCAGTTGAGTTTTCTAAACTACTCATAATTTAATACAAGATTACTCTACATATCTGAGGATAAAGAAATTAAAATTGTTACGGCTTTTCCTTCGTTGGAGGAAAATATAGCGGGGAGTAGTAACATCTATACAACAGATGACAAAACAAAAAACAATACTATTCCCTGCTTTTCTTTATTATTTGATTCTCACTAAACCTTTCTGTATTGCTTCTGATTGTGAGATAGGCTGCCATTTATCTAACTCATCATAGTTGTCAGGCAATCTACCAAAAACCTCTCTGAATCTTTTCATCTTTTTTTGCTCGAAGGGCACTAGCCATTTCTGATAGTCTAGCCTGAAATCCAGAAATTCTTTAGAACGTAATAGATGATCATGTGCTATTTTTAGATGAGGAATAATACAGACAGTGGCATTGCTTTCCTCTCCATGCAGGGGATTCTCAGGCCTCTTATTTCTAAACATATAATGCGTTCCGTTATACTCCATATCTGCAGGGTAGTGCCACAGCCTAGGATGATATCTCCATTGTTTTTGACCTCCTGCTTTTGATGTAGATGGCTTGTCTCTTCCTGTAATTTTATGAACGATATAATCATAATTTGGGCTATTAACCTCTGTGTATATTCCAAATATGTTATACTTTCCATACTGCACTGAAAAGCAAGTTTCATCTACTGTTTTATCGAACTTTTCCCAATCAGATTCTGGCTCATAAACATACTCATCTGAATCAATTATCAAAAGATATTCAGCCTTTACTAATTCACACGCTTTCAAATATGCTGTCCTTTTTTGTATTTCGTAGGAATTAGGAACATCAATCAACATTGTATTATCATAACTGTTTACTAACTCTCTGGACCCATCAGTAGATAGATCAGATCCAAATCCCTTAAAGTGTTTAAATCTCCCATCAACACAAATCATCAAATCGACTTTATCTTTTAAGGAGTTTAGAGTCCTTTCTAGAGACTTACAATCATTATAAAAAATTGTTCCGCTAGCATATTTTATAGTCAATAGCCAAGAAGGGTAACAATCTAGCTATAAAGATTAATTATAATTACTAAAAGTATGTTACTTCTCATTCTTTCGACTTTACTTTTTTTTATTTGTAAAAATATGGTTATCAGTTGGCAACCTACTGGAGCTTGGAAATTAAAAAAACCACCACAATTTATCGTAGAGACTTCTTATGGTGTTACCCCTGCATCTGGAACCTGGAAATTATTAGGCGATGTTACGGGAATTAGTCCTAACTTTGGTATCCAAAAAGAGGTAGTTAGGGTTATCGGTAAGAGAACCCCTGTCACCCAAACAAAGTTAATGGAGGTGTTTGCTGGAGCATTCCGATATCGACCTTACAACTCTACTATGATGAAATACGGTGTAAATGTAGCTAATGAATCCTCTTCATCTGGAAACAATGCAGAAAGCATGTCTATTATGTGGTCAATGGAGCTAAACGGATCAGAAAAATACTTTGGATTGCAGGGAGTAAAGACAGACAAAATCTCTGTTGAAGTATCAAAGGATGGAGGAGCCATGGTAGGACAAGACTACAGATGGATGGCCTCTTACCTTTACGCAGATGATTTAGATGATATGGGTATAACAACTCCCACATATCTGGACATGGACGATGTTCCCGCTACTGCTCCATGGACTTCTTTAGCTGGAGGATCTGACCCATTCTCAATAGAGTCTGTAGTCATTCCAACCGACAGAATCAAATTTGATGTGAATCAGAATTTGGATGCAGTATCCCCTAACGGTAGTGATTCTGTGGAATACCTGGGAGCCTCAATCTGGGAAGCCTCATTAGACTTTGATATTTGGGCCAAAGATGGAACGTTTAACGACTATCTTATGGACCTAACCTTAGTAGACGGAACCTATTCCATAAGCTCAGATGCAAGCAATTCATCCTCAATGACTATAACAGATTTAGGGTTCGATTCAAGGACCTTTAACCTGGAAGGAAATAGCAAAAATTTCCAAAGAGAGTCAGTAGCAGGAACTCCAGACCTTTTGGCTCTGACTTAACCAATAATCCTTTTTTATTTTCTATTATTAGTTCCATTATAGCTAATTTCTAAAATTCTATTTTATGTCTAGCTACAACGCTAACAATACAAACAACAACAACGAACAAAAAAATCATTTAGGTTATAACGATTCTATTCTTAGGGATAAGATTCAACAGATCAAATTAAACAAGGAAGCAAGACTCCAGGGCAAAACTCCAGAAGAGATTAAAAAAATACAAAACAAAATCCTCAAAAGAGAGCAAAACTCTGATCGTAAGGGAGTTAAATCAGTTTTAGGAGGAAATTTTGATTTCAAAAACAATGGTCCTATCATGAGTATTGAGCAGGCTGTAACAATGGATTTGAGGGCTGAGGCGAATAATAATAATAGCTCGGATCAAAAGAAAGAAGAATACAACAATCCATCTACTTTTGTAAATAGTGCAGAAGGGGATACAAGTCAGGGAGGAAAGGATTACAGCTACTATCAATCACAGATCCAATCAAAGTTCGCTCAATTTCAGGGAGAACGTATAAACGCTATAGCTCAGCTAGCACGAAAAGACAAACATGAGATCCTGTTATTCAAAGATGAAAATATAAACACAGAGGCTGACCAAATCCCAGAGGAGGATTCAAGTCTAGCAGAAAATACAAACCAAGAGGAATATATCAAGTCTGTGTGTGATAGGCAAATCTTTAGAATGAAAATGGTTCCAAATGCTGTCCATGTGCGTTTAGATGAGTTAAGAGCTGAAATTGCAGACTTGCAGAGAGTTAAATCTTTGGCCACTTCCTCAGTGTCTGACAAAGGGATTGTTACCCCTCCTCAATTGGTAAAGAACGATAAAAGCGTAACAGGCTTATCAGATACCGACTTTGCAAGAATTTCAGACCTTATCACTGAAAAATCTGAGCAACTATACAAACTCATGGCTTTTTACTACTTTGGTATAGGAAAGAAAACATACGCTAGGGTAGAGACTACATCCTTTACTAGCGCAGTTGAGGCAGGACAATACCGAGAACAGTTCGGATTAGTAGAGACATCAAAAAACTCTGTCTACTCCTAGACCTTCTCATCATACCTTTAGACAAATCAGTTGAGGAAAATTTTGAGCTAGCAGAGTTTCAAACCACACTACCTGAGGACCAATTAGACCCTCAAACAGTAGAGAGAAAAAATCAGATGCTTCTTAGGGTCTGGAATTCTCTAACAGTAAAGGAAAAAACCTATTATGAGGCCTGGTCTACATGGCGAACATTCAAAAAAACTGTGCCTCCCTGGAGATTTTTTGGCACAAAAACAATAATGAGAGATCATCTTTTACTCATAACACAATTTGAGAAAATGTATCTCCTAAGACGAGCAAAGAGACAGGAGATAGAAAACAAAGAGCGAGACAGGCTAAACAATAATGACGGAGGAGGCTCAGGTTACAGACCTAATTTCCAAGGTAGGAATAGCAATGTTGTCTCTGTTCTCTAATCTCTTTATTTTCATTTTAATTATTAGCAGAAAAAAATATGTTTGACATTAAAGGACTCGAAGAATTACAATCAGGTGTTAGAAGTATTGCTACCAATCTGAGGCCTCAGACTCAGCAGTATGTAGGAGGCATAATGGAGGGAGAACTCCCCAAGATGATAAAGGATGCTCCCTACAGAACAGGAAGGCTTAGAAGATCGGGATCTTTTAAGATGGGAGGAGGAAAAGGTATTTTGGCACAAATAAAGTTTAGTGCTCCTTATGCTGGCTACGTAAACGGAGGAACTTCAAGAATGAGGCCTAGGCCTTTTGCTACTAACGGATATAACCGCATAAAATCCAAACTAAAAAGTAGGAGAAGAGTCTAGACTAGATAGATTTTTCAAATAGAATAATCTTCAATTAAAGTATATAGCTAGCTAGTTACATAACTAATGTAATGAAAATCGCAGGAATTACATTGGTTTTAGCTATATTATCCCTGGGCATTTTTAGTCAATACAACAATAATACTGCATTTGGAGTCGAGCTTAACAATGAAATGTTGTGTCATGGTGATATAACCAAAGATACCACTGTAGCACTATTACAGGACAGAAAGGAAGGTTTTGAGGATGGAGAAGGACCAAATTATCAGTATGCAATTTCTCAAATGGAAGATAATACAGATCGCAATTTATCGGATATTGAACTTGAGATTTTATTAACATCCGCTCAAGGTTGCATAGATTATTGGACTGAATAAAAATAAAAAAAGTCTAATTTTATTAATTTTATTATTATTACTTCTCTAGTTAGTTTTCCTTCTTTTCTTAAATGTAATCCATGTCTAGTAATAACTCTAGTAGATCCTCTGGAGATTTTCCAATCACTATTACTGCAAGAGATGTAGGTATAGATCAAACCATCTCGAAACTCACTAGATTTGCAGATGTAATCAAAACACTGGATGCTCAGTTTAAGGCCTCAATGAATTCAATGAGTGCTTATAATAATCTATTTACTAATTTTGGCAGGGGTTTTAACACTCTTAATCAAGGATTTAATCAGGGTGCTCAAGGTGCTCAGAGATTCGGTCAGGCTATGCAGCAAAATGTCAATACGCTAAGGCAGGGTCAAACAACACTAAACCAATTCATGAACGCCCAAAAACAGACAGTATCAACCACTCAACAAGCATCAGCAGCCGAAGCAAACCTTACAGCCAACACTCAGAGAATGAATCAGGCTTTCTCTCAAACCTCAGCCACTTTAGGAAGGGCTCAAGGACAAATGATGAACCTAAACCGCAACGCTCAACAAACAGCCAACACGATGAGAAATGCTACTGCTAATACGAGAATGTATGACGAGGCCATTTTTGAAAACAACAACGCTCTTAATCAAAACAACATGGCCACAGAGCAGCATACTAAATCTACCAAAGGCAGCACAGACGCCATAATTAGTAACATGCGCCATGTATCCGCTTTGGGAATGGGATTTATGATGCTTTCAAATACCATGTCTGATTCTGGATTAGTTCAAGAAAATATAAAGATGCAGCAAGAAAGACTAGCTGAGGCCCATATCAGAACTGCAGAAGCGTTAAAGGAACATGGGGAAGCCTCTCACCAGTATCAACAGGCTGCTCAATCAGAAGCCAAAATAGCTCGTGGATTGGCTTTTGAACAGAGAGAGGCTACAGCTCAGCAGCACAATATGATGTTTATGCAGGCAATGATAGCGTCTGAAATAATGTCTTCTGCTGTTCCTGCTTTACTAAAATACAAAGAAACAATAGCTCAGGTTAGCGGTGCTTGGACCAAACTAAAAGGAGTGATGACTGCTACAAACATCACTAACGCATTTTCAGGTCTATCAAATGTTTTATCGTCTATCCCTGGAAAGTTACGAAACACTGGACTAGCAGCAGGAGCGGTAGGAGGTGCTATGGCCAGTGCTGAATCCTATACTATGAAAGCAACAAAACAGATGGGTGCTCTCTCGACTGTTCAGCCTGTAGTAGCTGGAGGCTTTCGTTCTATGCTTTTAGCAGCAGGTCCCTTTATTGCTATTATCGCTGCGGTGGGATTGGCTGTGGCAGCAGTTGCTACAGATTTTATGGGATTTAGAACGAATCTAGAACAGCTAGGCTACAGCATTGGAGAGGCTGTTCCTGTTTTGTATCCCTTTTTGGAGGGTCTACAAGGAATCGGAGCACAACTAGGCCTAACTGGAGAGTCAGCCGAGGAAGCAAAACAGCACTTTGACAATGCTTCCACTGGATTTGAGCACATGGGTGAGCTTTGGGAAATGACTGTAGACTCTATGCAGGATTCTAATAACAGAATGGTTAGAGAACTAGGAAATACTGCTGAGGTTTTGGGAACTGATATTGCTCAAGCAGCAGGGAAATTACAAACACAACTCACGGCTACTGCAGACACTTGGAACCAGTTTGTTGATGCCCTGGGTAGAGGAGATTATAAAACTGCAACAGATCTCATCATATCATCATTTGAGGCACTACCAGGGATAATATTTGAATCACTTAGAACATTAGGTCAAATAGTCTTAGACGCTTTTGATGGAATAAAGAAAACAATAGGACCTGCAGTAGTAGGAATAGGAACCGAATTAGGAACTAGACTACTAGACGGACTCAAAGACTCATGGACTACTCTTACATCTTGGGTTAAAACCAATCTCGTTACCCCCATTCAGACCGCTATCAACGGAATTGCAGAAGGAATCAATAATATTGCTGCATTTGTATGGGATAAACTTGGATTTGCTCAGTTCATCATCTGGGCGACAACAATAGCCAAAACTGTAGGTGGCCTCATCATGGGTATCATTGATTGGGTTAAACCAATAGCTACTGACATTTGGAACAAATTACAACTTGCAGGGCTGTTTGATGCAGCCTATCAGTTGGGTAAGGATGTTTGGGACCAAATAGTAAAGGGTATCAATGACGCTGGAGCTGCAATACAAGGATCATTAAACACTGCTTTTGGACAGGGTCAGGATACTACCACAGATAACAATGTCCAACAAGGCTCCGTAGCAGATGCAAACAAAAAACATAAAGAAAGTGTACAAGCAGGTCAAGACGCTGTAAACCAAAGGTTAAACGAAATACTGTCTGAACCTGTCACAAAGTCTTCTAGTCCAAGCACTACTAATAAAACCACTCCTGCCCCTGCGCCTGCTCCAAAACAACAACCACAACAAAATATTATTACGCCGTCAAATACAGGAAATACCACTCCCACTCCTGCTCCAACTCCTACCCCACAAAACCAAAGTCCTTATGCTTTAGATCAAACAACAGCCATAAAGACCACTAATACTGCAAGTTCAGGAGCAGCAAAGGGAACCCACGAATTTATCAAAGCTCAACAAGATGCTGCTAAATCGATGACTCCTGTTAAAACCGCTGCAGAACAACAATCAGAGGCACTAGACAAACTACAAACATCATTTGAAGGCGCAAAGGACAAAACAGGAGAGGCGGGTCAAGCAGGAATAGCCTTTTTGAGAGGTCAGCAAAATATCAATCCTGCAATCTTAAGAAACCAAGAACAGCTAGGAAAAATGGCCGTAGCAATAGGATCGGTAAAAAGCGGCAATGATGAACTGACCAACACTTTAGAAGGAAATGCTTTAGCTTTAGAAAATAATTATTTGCAAGGTGAACTCCAAAGAAAAGGAACTCTAGAACAAAGAAAAGCACTACAAGATATGCAGATGCAGATTGAAACAAACAAAGGCTCTCTGACTGAATATGCTGCTCAAGTAAAAGAGGGGACCATTTTAGGATATGCTTTTACTCTGGGCCAACAAGAACAAAGAAAAGCGTTACTAGACGCAAAAGTAGAGGTAGCAAACACTACGGGAATGCTTCAAGAATATGCTTTGCAACTAGAATCAGGGGAGGCCCAATCTGTCGCTTTTGCTCAGGGTCAACTAGCAATAGTAAAACAGTTCGATGATACCATTACAGAGACAGCAAACCTAAACGGGCAGTTCAAACTTTTGGAGACAGCCTTAGGAAACGCAGAAGCTGCTCAAATAGAGTTTAACAATGGTCTAGCAAAAGGTAGGGTTGAAACAGCGCAGCACATTATACAGATGGATCAGTTAAGGGGTGAATATGTAGGAACGAATCAGGTCCTAGTTGAACAGGCCCAATCTATGAATGCTAATGTAGACGCAACCCGTCTTTCTAACGACGCATTAGAAAACTGGATAGCTGTTGCAAAAAGGGTTCCCGATGCAGTTCAAGCCATGATAGATTCTTTTACAGAGTTTGCAGATTCAGCCATAGATAGCGTAGCTGAGGCTCTCAAAAAGGGAGGTGATGATCTTGATGAGGCATTTGACAAGATAGAGGAGACTTTGGGAGATAATCTCACAGGCGATGAGAAACTAGTAATTGAGGTTCAGGCAGATACTCAAAACGCAGTAGAGAATGTCAAAAACTCTTTTTCATTGGCTTTTCAATGGGTCATGAATCAAGAGGTCATAATAGGACAGGGAGGAGTAGATATGTCTGAGCTTCAAAGCGCAGTAACAGAAAGATTAGGTGAAACGATGGAAAAAGTAGAGGATCAGTTTAACGAATCAGGAAGTATAGTACAGAAAGGCTGGAGTAATATCATGGATGAGCTGAAAAATCTAAACAAGCCTGAAAACATCATGAATAAAGATGCTTGGATATCTACAGCCAATGATATAGCTGTTAACTTTGCTACAATGAATAAGAGTGCAGGCGAAGCAATGACCTTCTTAACAGGCCTTGGCGTTCCTGCGAATGAAGCAGCTAAAGCTTTGGAAAATGCAGGATTTTCAGCGGATGAGGTAGCAACAGCTACAGGCAATGCTAAAGATCCTGTTGAAAAATTACGTCAGGCTTTAGTAGGATTGGGAGGAGTAGGAGCAGTAATACAGCAAACATTTGAGGTTAATTTCCCTGTTGCAGTGTCAACAGGTGTAACAACTTCAGAGGGCTACTTGATAGGATTTCAAGGATTCTTTGGCGATATATTAGGACAGTTAATCAATACGTCTACATCATCATTTTCAGCAATACAGGTTAACTTTGGAACCACCATGGGCCAGATGATAAACACGTCCTCGGCCTCTTTTACTGCGATGGCCGAACATCCAAAACTATTCTCTGCTGCTGTAGATGAGCAATTTGGTAAAGCTGCAGATGACGGTATTAATTTAATGACTGCATTAGACTCATCAGTTTCACAAAGCTTTGATAATATGGCTGAATACCCATCTTTAGTTTCAGAGGCAGTTGATCAGGAATTTGGAAAAGCAGCAGATGACGGTAAAAACCTTATTCAGGCTTTAGAGAGGGCTGTTAAATCTTCATGTGATGCTATGGCCTCTGCTTTTGGTAAAGTATCTGACGCAGTAGACAAAATAGGTGAATCCGCTCAAAACGCTGAAAGTGATGTAGACTCTCTAAAATCCGCTGTTGAAAGCCTGCCTAACATAGACAGAACCATAACTTACCATATTGAAACTGTAGGCTCAAAACCTTCTGGAGCACAATTCGGAACAAACATGCTTGTTGATAAACCTCAAATGCTTTTAGTAGGAGAAGGATTTGGAAAAGAAAGAGTCAAGGTATCTCCAGGCACTATGCCATTTGCAGAAGATTTTACACGAGAAATGAATCACAAGTTTGAGGTTCAAAGAAGTGTTACTGGTCAACCAGGACAGCCAGGAACAAACGCTAACGGAACATCAACTAATAACGGAACTTCAATATCAACTCCAGGACAGCCAGGAGCCAACGGTC
>CAZQVE010000013.1:0-2173 GCA_964596695.1 uncultured Candidatus Saccharibacteria bacterium
ACGCCTTTACAAATTTTGCATAGGTTTTAGCGTCTACTACTGCTCTGTGATAGCGGTCTTTCCAGGTCTTTGTTTTTTTGTTGTTGTTGTTACCTGCTGCTGAACCTACTAGCTTGTTATTTTTATTCGTATTATTCATACTAGCTATTCTTTTTTAGTAATGTATTTAAGATTTCATTATTAATTTGCTATTCTACTCCTGCAGGATTGCACAAACCTATAGAATTATAATCAAGTGAGAATATCGTTTCTAATATGTTAAAGTCTGCTGTTGTTTCTGGGGGAGGGGTTCCACCTCCTCCATCATCTCCCCCGCCTCCTGTTGGATCAGAGTCAGCACCATGAATCTCTACCTCAGTTATACTTACCCAATCATTAGAACTGTTACCAAATCCTGTAATCCTAACATATCTAGCTGATGTAGAGGCAAATGTAAAGGACTCAAAGCCTGTGGTATTTCCTGATGAAGAATCATTAACCTTTTGAGTCCATGAACTCCCATCAGTGGACGTGTGAATTTGAAAATCTGTGGTCCTTTCATTTCCCAGGTAAAAGGCTATTTTAACCTCGTCAACTGGTTTAGCAGAACCCAGATCGTATTTAATCCATTGACCTGCTGAGGTATCTGCATAAGCACTCCATCTAGTATCAAAGGATCCGTCTCTTGTGTTGTTTGGTCCATGTCCATCATCTGATGAGGCTGTTACAGAGGTGACGGAGTATCCAATGCTAGAAGGTGATCCGCCTCCTGTGTCTCCGCCTCCAGAGCCAAAGGGATCTATTTCATATACTGTAATATCTTTCCAGCCAAATTCTCCCTCATCTCCCCTAATCAGGATTGTAGGACTTCCCCAAACTAGAGGCTGACCATCATCATCACACTCACACTCATCAGCATCTGAGTTAACCTGGCCTGAGTCTGTGAAAGATAAGACCTTTGTAAAACTATTACTGTTTGTTTTATCTAAATATACTTCAATAGTAACATTTTGATTATCAGAGGAATTGTAAACTAAAATTTTGAGAGCAAATTCCCCATCATTAGAACTCCAACCCGATACAGTGGTTTCCTTACAATCATGATAGGAAACATGCCAGCTCTCTTTTCTTAGTCTGATACGTCCACTATTCATAGTTATACCGACTTTGTAGTTAGTTCCCGTGCAGCCTCTGGGTCCTCCATCTCCTGTGTGCCGTCCTCCCCTAAATCCTATAGTTAAATTATCAGAGGAAGAATCAAAAATCTTAAACGTTCCTGTAAACTCTACATTTTTCCAATCATTTGGAGATTGCATATAGCCTCTATCGACCATAGTTTGCTGATTTTGAGTACAATCATCATCATCAAAACCTGTGGATACCGCAATATTAGTTCGGAAATCAGAAGCATCACAGATAGTAAATCCACCGCTTGTGTGAAAACTATCTCCGTTTTTACCTCCGTAGATTCTGCTATCTCCCTCCCAATTATTATTATTCATTACAAAAAACTCGCCTCCCGATACAGAGGGTTTTAATCTAGTATGTCCAAATGGATCTGTAGCCAAATCTTTTTACAAAGTAAGAAATCAAAAAATGAGAATAGAGAAGTAATTTTATGCAGGTCTAGTAAAGGCACACTTTAGCTGAAATTTAATAACAGGAATGGAGGTTAGCCCTTTTGGACCTGAAATTTTGACCCATAAACCGCAATAATCCCCTGGAGCAAAATTTGAAGTACTAACCACATTCCATACTGTAGTAGACCATTGATAACAGGTTCCAAAAAATGATGTTGTACATACAATAGGATCATGAAATGTTACTCCTGTAGGAGCGTCTGTTATGTCATCTATAGTTTGCATGGAACCATTAACCCCAGCAGGATCAAAACCCATCTGTATGCTGAGATTAATGTTTGAAGGATTGTGGTCTATTGTCAGTTGAACTTTGGTTATACTTATTGAGTCGTGTTTATTTTTAACATAAAAGGGAGCATATACAGCCCATGTTCCAGTAGAGCCTACAGCTCCAACTACATCCCTAGGAATATCTGGAAACCAATTTTGAGACTTTGAATGTTCTATCTCTGTGTCTGATATGGCTCCTCCTAAATTAGACTCCCTATCATCCCCGTTCCCTCCTCCAGTACTGAAAAAGAATCCTAAATCAGTGCTTTGAAAACTCATTTCTT
>CAZQVE010000013.1:2273-7796 GCA_964596695.1 uncultured Candidatus Saccharibacteria bacterium
CCTCCTCCAGTACTGAAAAAGAATCCTAAATCAGTGCTTTGAAAACTCATTTCTTGGTTTTAACGCTCTCCTACTACGGCCAATCCCCAGATAAAGAGATGTTTTGCTGTTGTGTTTGTGGTTTTAATTCCGTAATTTACTATGTTGTTAACTGGAGCACTATTTTCTATAGGAAGATTTGTTGTTTTTGAAACTGCAGAATCATCAGCATAGGTAAAGTCTATTGAGACTCCTACATTGTTTTCTATTCTATATGTTTGCTGATCGCTATCACCTAGTAAGGGTTTTAGGCTATCTTGTTGGGATCTCGTGCTCCCATCTGCTGATACTAAAAACCAATTTCCGTTTGTTGCAGCACAGCTCTCAATCCCATATTTTTCATCTGAATCATTTGTTAGGTTTAATGCTTCCATTCCAATCCCCCATCTAGCAAATATTGCAGTCGTGCCTCCAGTAACTTGCATATCAGTCTCAGCCACTGAATATTTTGTAAAGGTGAGAGGAATACCCATCAGATGCAGATTCCTGTAGTTGTTAGTAGTTGTAGCCTCCATATCTATGGCTCCTGATGTGTGGTCCAATCCCGCTGAGCCACCACTACCCATACTCATAAAGTCGTTTATGGATATACCAATTCTTTTTGAGAAATACAGAAAACTGGTAATGTTATTAGCAAAAATATCCTTGAGTGAGCCTCCTGCTGCGTTTGTATCTGCGTCATGAGTGTGTTTAGCCATTGAAAGAAAAACATAAGCATCCTCATCAATGTTCCAGGCTACTACATCATCCTTAAGAAAGGATCCGTTATCTGCTACGTTATACCAAATACTACCAGGTAGTTTTACCTCAGTAGAAAGATTATCTGTATGTGAAATTGTTTTTTTATTTAAATCGCTGACAGGTATTAATTTCCCTGCCTGAAAAGGAGCACCGCTAACCAATTTAATTATCTAAATAGTAAAAAAAGGAGGAAATGATTTGATAACTAACTTTATGAATCCTCATCTAATATCATTGTGCCTCCCAAAGCAACCTGTCCAAAGGGAATATCACTTATTGAAAGTTTGTTTGTGTAATGATAGCCTACCTCATCATCAGTAACAAGTTTGTCTTTAAAGAATTTAAGCTGCTGAAATACTCCATGGTATAATTTAGAGAGGTTTCTAGCAGCGTATTTTTCGCCTGTAGCAGGGTCCACAATATCCGCCCATCTACCTACCATGAGATTATTATTTAGGGAGGAATCGGGTTGCTGAGTGTCTGTATCTAGTGTATTTGAAACTGTATCATATTTTGTATTATTGATAAAGAGTTTTAGAGTATCTGTATCTAAATCAAATGTTACTGCTACGTCATATCTTGTTGACTCGGTATTTAGATCAGAGTAAGAGGTAGCTGAAATTACAGAGTCAGGAGTAACAATAGTGTATTCTGTGCTGTCTAATACCATGTTAAAGCGAGCATTTCCATTCTCAGATATCTCAAAGGACCACCAATCAGTATCTGCAGTATCAACTTTACAGCATACTACCTGTCTGTATCCTCCTGATTTATCTAAGGAAAAAGGCAAGAACCTAAAAAAAAGAGAAAAACTATCCGTTATACTGGATATTTGAATATCCTCACTATCTGATATCTCAGCATAGCAGGACCTGCCATCTAAAATCATTTCTACACTTTGAGCCTGTCCGTAGTCTATACCGTTGTGAACTCGCCCAACCCCGAAAGTTTTAGCATGGTGATTAAAGCCTGAGTAGTCCGTAACCTCCTTACCTAAACTATCAAATTCTATGAATAATTTACAAGTGTCAAAATCAGGCTCAAAAGCAAGCATTGAGGCGGGAGTATCATCATCAAAGGTCTTTACTGAGGCCAAATCAAAGTCACAGAACTTGAGGTAATTTCTTGCTACGCTTCCCTCTGTTGATGTTTGTAGGTCTTCGCCTTCATCTGCTGAATCATCAGTAACTTTAGCATTGAATTGATTAACTAGGTTCTGAAACTTTGTAGGAAAATCTAGTTTGTATCTTCGAGCATTAAATAGCCAGCTCATAACAGTATTTATGCACTCAAGGTAGTGATTATATAACTAGCAGTAAAGTAATTCTCGCCATATATGTGATCTACTCCAGGATCAAATGTTGTTCGAGCTATCATGGGTCCAGTGTTAGAAGTGTCAACATTAAACAGGCCAATCTCCTTTACAGTAAAAGAATCCTCCAAAATATCAAAAGTCATTTGATAGCGGATTAACTTGTTTAAAGAGTTTATGTATCCATTATCAGAAAATTTGTATCTAACTTGTTCTGCAGCCAATATGTCCATGTAGTCATCTGTAGTCTCTAGCTCCCCATCTCCAGCAGCCATGTTCGTTACTGGAATAACATTTTTTTGAACGATTAGGGAGCAGAATAGAGATAGTCCGTAGGTAGTCATTTTGTCATATTTGTATGAACCTTCTAGCGGTATCAGGCCATCATATTTGTGATAGTCTATTGTCTGATCTTCGTATTTACGCAGTGTTACCTCATCCAAGGTTTTTAGGTATCTAAAGGCCTGATGTTCTGAAAGGACTCCAGCTCTAGCAGCATCAATCCTTCTTTTAATAGCTGCTCCTGTGTTCATATCCCAGGTAGCTACAAAGCCCTGATCAACTAAGGAGAAAAAGTCTATAGGTTTATTGGGTTCCTGCAGGGATTTCTTACCCTTGCCTCTGGACCATTTTAATAAGCGTGACCAAAAAGGATCGTAATTAATCAATAAAATGAAAAGTGAGAGCTAAAAACTAGAGAAGTAATTAATTAGATGAGGGGAGGAGTGCAGGATAACTCCTGGATAGTATCCACATTTAGATTTTCATAGACTAGGTAATCGTATAAGGACCCTATGCTAATATCACAATAGTAGGTTCCTACTCCCGAATCTGGAGAATATGCATCAAATTCATAACCTACTCCCAGGATATCAGCTATAGTGTTTGTGCCCTTGCCTAATCCAGATATATCATCGATAACAGTAATGTTTTTGCCTACCTGGAAAGGTTCAGATGCTGCAGGAATACTAACCTTCTCAACATTAAAAATCATCTTGGGTTTTGCAGTGTATTCAAGCATTAATAGTAACAGATCATTAATGGTCCTAAAGTCTGTGGTCCAGTTAATGTCTATGAATCTTTCTACCTCTCCATATCTAGCAATAGAGAGAGGATCCTTGACTATGACCTTTGTACGGTAATTGTAAAAGGTAGCAAATGTATAGGTATTAGAATCCTCCTCAATGGTAAATGGAGGTTTTGGTTCTGAGCCTGGGGTTGGGTTTGTGTTTGGGCGAGAACCTGATGGAGTAGTATTTCCTACTATGATTTGGCCGTTATGCATCCAAACTATATTATTTCCCTGTGAATTGAGATTATTTTGAGATGTAGCCTGAATAGACATAAAGACAGAGTTTCCAACCTGAATCTGAGTGCCTGAATTAGTGGTTGTAGGTCTAATATCTTTGGTATAACATGGAGCTGCAATACCGTCTATAAGATGGGAGACATCCAGTTTGAATGTCGCAATAGGATCAGTAGAAGGTTTTCCGCTTAAATTTGCATATAAAAGACCATTAACAAAATTTTCTGTGAGGTCTCCTATTTTCATCAGTATAACTCCAAGCATTGTAAGATCAGGGATAGTGATAGGTATCTGTTGACAAGGCTCATCATCTCCTATAGTGGTTCCATCATTCTCATTTCCCGTTTCAGTGGATTGAGATCCTGGCACAGGTTCTGTTCCTGCTATGGATACCAAAACATTAGCGAATGTGTCAGAGTCAATGGGCATTGAATAATTCCATGGTCCAAAAAAGTAAGATGTATTCCAAGCATAATCAGAACTTTTTTCATTCTTTTTAAAAGTTTTAAGGGTAACACCACAATGCTTAGAGCCTGGATACCACATCCAGACCTGATCAGATGCGTTTACTCCCCATATACTCCCAGCCCTCTCATTTAGAAAATTTATAGTCTGGCCTTGTGGTTGGTATTTTGTTCTAACCTCTGGTAAAAATACATCAACGTCTTTAGAGATGAGAGTATCAATATCAAAGCCCCCCTTCTCTTTGGTAGAGACTTTGGAGGAGACTAGGTGATCTGTATCTTTTAAAATGGCTTTAACAAGATTATACACTTTCATGTTAGGATCATTTGTGTCAGGTTTTGAGGAGCCAAATCTGATAGGATAAGCAGCCTTCTTAAATGAGGAGAGGGTCTCCTGGATGATAATACCTGAGCCAAAACCAGCCAAAGTATATTTTAAGCCATTTGAGCGATCCCTGCTAACCTGCATGTTTTCAACGTATCCAGAACTAATGTTTTTCCATTCACCGTTTTTTTGAGACATTTGTATTATTATCTTGTTAGCGTTTCCAACCTTGGATCTGTCTATGTTTCGCTCATCATCTCTTATTCTTATAGTGAAATTTCCAGTGTTACCTACTTGCTCAGAACATTGAGCGTATTCTATGTTTATGTCGTTGCTGTTAGAAAAAGAGTTATAGTCATGGAGTAAAGTATCCCCATCATGATTATAGATTTTAACTCTAGGTCTCCAGTATCTTAGATTAGCGTTGGTCCAATACTTGTCAAAATCCTCAGCAGTATATCCTATCTGAGTGTAACCTTTCTTAGTATAACCATATTTAGAAAAGACCAATACAACTAAAAATCTAAAAAAGAAATATTGAGAAGTAATAATTTTGCTAAATTATCTAGCCATAATATCCCGATCCGAATCCCATTTCTTCTGTGAGTATCTTTAGTATCTTTCTTGCTATTCGGATTCCCTCCAGGTCTATGTTAACCTCTACAGGAGTCTCATGGACTACTCTAGTCTGGAATCCAAATGGATCACCCCTCGCTAATAGCCTGGAACGTGAATCGCTAGAGAAGGATCCTGATGTAGGCACAGATCCGCTAGAGGCTGCACTCTGATTAATCATTCCTGGAGTCATGGGAATGTTTGTATTTACTCTTGTTTGACCGTTGTTTGTTTGTGATTGATAGTAGTAATTTCCTCCAGATCCCGATTGACTACTATTAGATTGGGATTGAATAATCCCATTAGATCCAGGAGCATAGACATTGTTTTTGTTGTTGGTATCGTTATCAACATTTACATTATTGTTTTGGCCTACTATATCTCCATTATTTGATGAATTTGATGAGCCTCCAGTATTTGTGTTAGAATTGCTAGAACTAGAAGATCCATTAAGCATTATTACGGTTCCTGTCCTGCCATCTACTATCATTTTTTTACCGTTGTTATTCATTGCAACCAGGGAAGAGTTACTATTAATCATCATTCCTGTGCCTAAGCCTCCTCCCAAATCAGGATTATTGTTTTGGTTGGTAGGAACGCCTTGATATCCAGGAGCATAAACGTTATTGACCCCGCTTGCTCCTGGCTGTCCATTTGATCCAGGCTGACCGTTGGCTCCTGGCTGTCCTGGAGTTGATATTGAAGTTCCGTTATTAGTTGA
>CAZQVE010000014.1:0-1279 GCA_964596695.1 uncultured Candidatus Saccharibacteria bacterium
CTAGCTGAAAGGAGAGCTGCATCAATATCCTCATAAAAAATAGGGATGATGTTTTCAGTGCCTGGGAAGATAAGTAAATCGTTAAAGTCTAGTGGTATTACAGGATCAGAGTTGTAAGCTAAGGACATTATCATTTCATAATATTTGAATTTCTTTGTTTTTGGATCCTTAAACTCTCTTAAGAAAGCCTCAATAGCGTTTGATTTTGCAGAGATTGTAGATTCTTCTTTTTCTTTATCATCCTCTTTGTTGTCCTCAATGCCTAAATCTGTTAAGAAATTCCCAGGTTTTTTTTCTTTTTTACTCTTGTCTTTACTCTTATCTTTACCTTCTAAATCTTCCTCTAGCTCTTCCTCTTCATCCTCATCTGGAATGTCGCCTACTAATTCCTCCTCCTCTTCATCCTCTTGCTCAGATTCTTCCTCCTCATCAAAGTATTGGTCCTCTTCGGGCAATTCTTGATTTAAAAGCTCTTCATCATCTGGAGAAGGAATTTTATCAAAATTATTATTGTTACTCATACTTTATTTTTTTATACGCAGGTAGAGTTACCAAAAGCACTCTCTGACAATTTTTCATGTCTACGTAGATGAAAACCTCCATTCCATCCAGCCTGGTATTTGTCTTTATAGTGATCAAATGCTATCAGGATAGGTCCAAGTTTCTCAATAACTGAAATGGCTACAGGTAAAACCAAGTGGTGGCCTTCCTCTATTAGTTCGTCTAATACTTCTCTGATAATATGCCAGGTAAAATCTCCCGTTATTTCTGGAGCCATAGTGATTAGGTCTTTGGCAAGTTGAATTATTTCAGCCTCTTTAGCATCGATTTGTTCTCTAGTAACTTTTCTTAACATTCCGTTGAGTTCTTTTATTTTGATACTCATTGCTTCAATCTTTGACTTGCTCATTGCTGAATGAGTGCTCTGTGAGTTTTTCTCTATTTGAATATCAATCCATGAATAGTTAGATCGGGATTGTTTTAAGTCTGCAATGGATTCAAGCCACTTGAGATAAAGTAACACTGCTCTAGTATAGTATTGATCATCATGTGCGTCTATTGGAGGATAGTTTAGAACTCTCTGAGCTGCTATGTCTGCTGTCTTTGATAGTTTTTTGAGAGCCTCATAAAATGATGTGATTTGAGGCTCTGGATGCTCCATGCAGATTCTATCAAGGTCTTTAGTCTGCTGCTTTTCTTTTCGAGTCTCTTTTTCATATTGGGCGAAATATTTTGCTAGCCTTTCTTTGATTAAAGGATTCTCATAATTTTGCTCTAA
>CAZQVE010000014.1:1379-4534 GCA_964596695.1 uncultured Candidatus Saccharibacteria bacterium
AGGTTAGAAGCATACTCCAGGGATAGTGTTCTTATTTCTAGTTTTTGGCTCATTGCTGTATGTGATTTGTCTACTATCATGTTTCCAATTCTGTCATTTCTTAGCTCAAGGTCTCTTGCTGAAATCTCTATCGAGTTTTCCATTGTTGAAGTCATAATATTAGTAACTACACTCATTTTGCTTATTAAGGTTATATTGTGTTTTGGTATCATACTAGCTAGTTGTAGTGGAATTAGTTATTGTTGCTTGAGGAGCAAACTGTTGCTTTAGTATATTGAGTTTTGGAAACACTGTATAATTTCCATATTCTCCGTCAATATATACAGTTGATCTTAGAACCATTCTATGGAATTGTTTGAAATAAATCATTTGATTGATTCCCTCCTTGCTTCTTTCTCTGAGTCCAAAAATCACTGATCCTATGTTGTTTCCATTCTTTGTTTTTCCATCCTTAACGAATTGAACCCTAGGTGTGGGAAATATTACAATATCAGAATACTCCATCAAATCACCAAACCAATCACTTTCTGTTTTTGCAGGTAAAAGGATGAAGATATTTTTTCCAAACTTTTGGTATTGCTCTAAGCATTTATCTATCCATTCTTTTTCGTTTCGTTTTCCGTATGGTGGGTTAACAAAGGCATTGTATTTACCCCAATCCTGTTTTAATCCATCTTGCTCTTTTGTGAAGGTATGATGTAATCCTAGCCAGTTATTTCCGCTATCACATGGATCGAGTTCAAAGTGAAAGAATTCGTGTAGATAGTTGAAAAGATACAGAGGAGTATTAAAATCTCCATCTATGCTTTGTTGTTCTTTGTAAGACATTTTTTATTGAAATTCCAAGAGTGTAGTTTGCTTTTGTTTAGGAAGAGTTTTGTAGGTTTTTTTATGTGATCTGTGACGCTTGCACTTTGTCGCATTTACTAGTCTTTTTATGTTAAATAATACATGCTGTATTTTTTCTCTTATTCTTATTCTGTTTGGATTGTTTTGCTTGTTGTGGACCCTAGAATAATGAGCGTAAACGCTTTTGTCAGCTCCAAAGAATAGATTGCATGGTTTATTTTGATTCTCAGGGTTGGGATAGTCGCATAAAAAGAATAGGTCTTTGTCCACTTTGAAGGGAGGATAAACCTTTCTAGTATCTACAAATATTCCTGCTCTTCTTTCTTTGTATTTTTTCTTTCTTTCCAGTGCTAGAGTGTTCTTATCAAAGACTACAAATAATTCACACTGGAGGTTTTGGTCCTGTTGTTGCTTTTGATTTTGCTTTTGCTTCTGATTTTGTCTTTGTAATATCAAAGATGATGAATTACTATTCAAGCAAAAATTTTCCTTGGAGTAACTCGCACTTCCTCTAATATCTCGTGGGGAGTCAATTTGGGTCTAGGAAGGAAACTTTTTCGAGGATCTCTAAAACTTTTGCCTACCACATAGTCAGAGTCAAATCTAACTATTAACAATCCTTCATAAACTTCATACTCACAAAGATATTTTGATCGTGCTCTATCTCTTCTAAACTGTGCTTTAGTTTTCATGTGATTTACAGCTCCATCAATCTCTATTCCTATTCTTTGATATTCTAATTTCTCTATTTTTCTCCAGATAGGATCCTCTGCATAGATATCAAGTGAGTAGGATTTTGTTGACCTGGCCTTTAAATCTCCCATTACCCTTTCAGAATTTGGAACGGGCATGAAAAACTCTTCCTCTACTACGTTAAAGTATAAAGAAAGTTCAAACATTATGATTTCTTTGGCTTTTTTGTGTTTCCAACCTTCTGTCATAGCGAGATTTGTTTTGGTTTTGACTTAGACGTTGATTGGATGTATTTGTCTCTGTTCCTTTTTAGTAATATGGGCTTGAGAGCAAATTTCATTCCACAGCATGGACAGAATGTAGATGGAAAGGTTTTGGGAACGTAAACATTGCAGACTTTGCATCTTTTGTTACCACAAAGATAGGGAGATCCTCTCATTCCTTTTGATTTTTGGACCTTGAATCTTTCGCAGATACCTTTACAGCTAGCCACTTTAAAATAATCCTAGATCAGACATTGAGTTGTTTACCTTGCGATACATCTTTCCCACATTTTGATATTTTTGAACCTCTAGTTTTCTTTGGTCATTTGCATCAAGCAGATCATAGGTTTCTTTGAGAGATTGCTGAAATGTTTTGTTATCTAGGTAGGCCTGTTTTTCTCGCTCTAATATTTTCTGTAATATACAGAGCTGTTCATCTGTAAAGAATATTGATGTAGCATGGCCTTGTAATCTAGCCTGGACCGCATCTAAATCATCATGACATTTTTTACAGTAGATTACAAATTTTTCTAGTCTACCATAGAGAATATCTTCATTAACCCATTTATCGCTAACCTCTGCTACCTGCTCTTTACAGATTTTGCATTGAAAAGATAGCATCGGAACCTCTTTCATTAGTTCTCCAGGATTGTTTAGATCGGTATCTCTGAGCCTTGTAAAGTCGTTAGTCACTATTGTTGGGTCCTTGTGTGCTGCGAGATTTGTCGTTGCTGTTTATTGTGGATTGCAACGCAGTCACACGTTTTTGTAGTCTAGCAAGATCATAACCTGCTCTATCGGTTCTATGTTTTTGTCTTGATTGGACCTTTAGTTTAGTATTAGCAAAAAACATGACAGGGAATTTTCCTGCTTTGATTTTTTCAAGACCTCCTGATTCTGTTTGTATTGCTACGGAATCTGAGCCTCTAGAAAGGCCAACACCTTGGAGAATTTTATTTCGCCTATCAAAAGATAGATAGGAGATTGAATCCAGTTCTTTGAGATACATTTTTTTGTCTAAGCCTCCTACTCTAATCCTGCATTTCTGCGAGCCTGGACTATATGCATCTGAACATCTGTTTTGGCTGCTTTTATCTGCATTGTTTTAGGATGGACCAACAAAAAGAACGTTCTTTGAGATTTACCTGATACTTCCTGGATCATTCTTGTTGTATCCTGGTTTAGTTTGAGAACTTCAATCTCTTTGTAGCCTTCCTTTTCTAAAGATGTTCTATCTACATCTGACAGAATAGTTTTGAGATTGTTGTTTTCTACTTTAAACCTCTGTAACTCTTCGGCCATTGATCCGCCCTTTAACTGATTGAATTGTTTTACTGCCTGTTTGGCCTG
>CAZQVE010000015.1:0-2640 GCA_964596695.1 uncultured Candidatus Saccharibacteria bacterium
CCCGTCAGTCCCTCTCTCTGGTCCAGTCGATCGCCAGTTGCTGCGCGCTCATGCGGATCGCCTCTCGTCCTCGTTCTGCTCCCCACACGCGGCCGCGAAGCCCTTGCGGTATCCCCGCTGCGAGCCCAACTCGTAGCCGCTCATGTAGCCGCGTCGGTAGATTTCACGGGCCGCCCTTTCGGGCACTCCAGGGAACTTGGCTCGCCACATCGCCAGCACTTGGCGCCGCCGCATGGCTCCCGCCTTCCGCCCGCCCGGCTTCCCCGCCTCCGAGTACTGGCCTGACTCACGCTTCCAATGAAGTACGCACTCGGGACCGAAGAAGCGCCGCGTCGTCCGCTTTGGCTTGAACGACCGGCCGCAGCCGCATGCGCAGACGATGGCAGTCACGCGACGTCCTCGCTCTCGGTATGCGCAGGCAGCGCCAGCGGCTCACCGGCCTCTGCGACGAGCTCAAGGCCGCGCGTCACACACCAGCAACGCTTCACGTGCTCGACGCCGTCCTGCTCGATCCGCTCCCAGCCAGAGCCATCGCACCGGATGCAGTCCGCCTTCAGTTCTGCGGCCTTCTTCGAGGCAACCGACCGGCGCTCTTTCACGACCGACACGCACACCGCCTTGATGTCTCCCGGCTTTGGCATCCACGTGATGCCCTGCTCGATGAGGCGCGTCACGCCGAGCGCGAGCACGTCCTTCGGCACATCGCGCAGCGTGATGAGGTAGACCGACGCCTCGGCGCGAGTGAAGTTCTGCGTCCGAGAGGCCGTGACCAGCGGCTGGAGATACCGCGCGAACTCGGCACGATCCGCGTCGTCGTGACGGTTCCAGTGCTCAGCCACGGGCCACGAACTCCCGCAATCCGTCGAACTTGTCGCCCATCGGCTTGCGCCCGGACATCTCAGCGATGAGCTTGTTCTGCACCGTGCCATTCACGAGCGGCCCCAGGCCGTGCCCGCACTGCGCGATGAACGAGTCGCGGCTCTCGAAGAAGGCCCCGAGAATCGCCTTGGCGCGATCGAAGCCGTACGCCTCGATGAGCTCTTTCGCGTGCTTCGCGTCCCTGGCCCCGTACTTCGCCGGCGTCTGGCCGTATCTGGCCGTGAAGAGCCGCTCGTGCTCCGTCAGGAGCGCCTTGATCGGGTGGGGGCCGCCGGTTTCCCCCACACCCCCATCCGGATCAGAAGCATGAGCGCTTGCGTTAGCGTTAGCTGTGGTTAGCAGCGCGATCGGGTCTCGGTATACGGTCAAACGTTGGGGATGACGTTCGACAAAATGCGCGACAGTCTTTTCCTGACAACGCGCCAACAGTGTCGCGGGAACTGGCGGATAGCTGGTGTCGGATGGATACTTGATTCGCTGCCACTCCTGCCAGTCCGGTTGGTAGAGATACGCCTCGGTCCCGTCCTCGAACTGGCGGACCAGATCCGAATCGAGCAAGGCCTGAATCGACTTCGCGACAAGCCTGGTGGCCTTGCCACGAAGCCGGGGATCGTCTCCTTGGAGCTTCACGGGGGATGCCGGACAGACGCCGAAGTCATCTGCCGACAGCAGGTAGGCCAGCCACGTCAGATATTCGACGTCGCTCAGCGCCTTCGTCTTGCGGCCCGTGCGGCAGTTCGTGTGGAGCAATCGATAACTCGGCATCTTCCAAACATCCCTAGATAAAAGCGCCTGCCTTCAGAGCTCCGAATCCTCATCGTCTTCGTCGTCTTCGACCGGATCGAGGTACGCCCCGTCTTTGATGACGCCGCTCGCCGGCAACGCGGGTCGCTCCGGCAACGTCAGTTTCATTACTGGTCGCCGCTGCATCTCTTCGACTGCCTCCAGCGCGGCCGCCTCAGTGCAGGGCGTGATCGCGTAGATCGCACCAGCGCCAAACAACTTCGTGTAGCCGGCGACCGCGCCCTCCTGGACGACCGTGCCCGCTGGGCAGTAGTCGCCATTGCAGTAGCCGGGCGATTTCGTGGTGCGCGCCCGCGCCTTCAGCTCTGGCACGTCGATGCGGAAGAGCACGGCCTGGCCGTACGCCTCGGTCGTCACGTAGCCGGCGAACCGCTGATGCCCGAACACCTCCAGTACCGCCCAGCCATCGAACTTCGCTGTCTGCTGCTCCATCACGCGCTCGCTTCCGCCGGCAGCTTCCCGCGGCCCGCCGCGGCTCACCATGCCGCCCTTGCGACCGGCCTCCGCGAACCCACGGCGGCCGTGTGGATAGGTCTTCGTCTCTGCCATCGTTCGCTCTCTCCTCCTGAAACCGTCGCGCGTGAGGGCACGGTCACTCGACCGCGCACGCGGCACGTCTGGTCCCGATCAGGTCCCCTCAACCCGGCCAGGACCATCCCCCGGCGCCGCCCGAGCACCGGCCCACGCGCGAACCTCGATCAGTCCTCGCGGTTTTGACTCCACCGCTTGGACCGAATCCTGTGAGGCGGCTTCACATCGGGTGGCAGATTCCACCGGAAGATGAGCCGCCGATTTGCGTTCGTCCCTTCCACCTCGATCGCGTGTGACTGCAGATACCGATGGCAATTCTTTCCGCCTGCCATGCCGGTGCAGACCGCGATGGAGTTCTCGGTCGACCGCTGGCCGCCGAGCGAACGGAAGCGCAGCTCGTGCATCTCCGTCGCCGGCCCGCCGCAC